>NZ_VYQE01000002.1:297521-901450 GCF_008710275.1 Histidinibacterium aquaticum | reverse complement strand
GAAGTTCCGATCGACACCAATTGGCGCGGGGTGGAGCAGTCCGGTAGCTCGTCAGGCTCATAACCTGAAGGTCAGAGGTTCAAATCCTCTCCCCGCAACCAAAAAAACGCCCCAAAAAGCGCGGTCCGGCCGCCAACCCGACCCCACAACAACGCACGAGCTCTTGACCAAAAAAGGCAGAGAACTGATCGTCGCGTTCTGAGGTCAGTCGCCAGCTCTAGTCTCCTTCGCGGCAAATCCCTCGTGTAACCGTGCGACCTCGGCGGCGACCGCATCGGTGTCGAGGTCGTCTTTCTGGCTGACGTTCCGCCCGAGGCGGCCGGTCTGTTGGTCCAAGGCCTGTACCTGCGCACAACGCGGATAGTCGACGCAGCGTTTCCGTCCTAGGCAGAGAAGCACTCTGGGTAAGCCCCTGTCTTGACGCCGTGCACCCGGCTCGCGCGGTGCGAGCCGGGTGTCCGGGCGCTGGGTGACGCCGACGCGGCGAACGGTCGGAGGGGGACGGGGGAGGACCGTCCCATGTCCGGTGCCGCAGGTTACCGGCGGGCAATCCGGATCGGGGCTTCGTCGAGAACCTTGTCTCCGGCCCGCAGCACCGCGGTTGCGTGCGCCGCGCGGCGAGGTGGAGCGTTGACCCGGACGTTGCGGTTCGTGCCGGCTTTCACGCGGGCCTTGCCGATCAGTTTGCCCGACTCGTAGATTTCCACGACCCCGTCATGGTCGGAGACGACGGTCCCAAGCTCCATGATGCCGCGATGGTCCTGGCGATCGATGATGGTGAAGTAGCTGTCGGCTGCCAGCGACGTGGCGCCGGCAACGAGCGCTGCACAGGTGGTTACGAGAATGCGTTTCATTTCAACTTCCTCTCTGCTGGATTTGGCCGCGCCGGTCATCGGGCCCGACCGTCTCTCTTGATGAGACACCTGCAGACTCGCACCCCTGCGTCACGCGGCCGTCAGGCGCCGTGCCCCTCCGCGTTAATAGTTCGTCAAACCGTCTGGGGCCTTGTTTGACGATGAGCGCTTCCGTGCGGCGGCGAGCGCGTTTGGTCCGTGGTCGGTTCTCGGGCATACTCCGCAGCGGCAGTCCGCCGAGGTGGGCGCTTTGCCGGGGGTGGCATGACTCACGTGGACTCCGTCACGGTACGACTGGCCGGCCAATTCGATGTCAGAACGGCAGACGGGCGCCTCCTGCTGCCCCGTGGCCGGAAATCGCGCGCCTTGCTCGCCTACCTTCTTTTTCAGCGCGGGAAGCCGGTTTCCCGGAGCAGGCTGGCCGATCTCTTCTGGTCGGACCGCGACACCGAACAGGCGCGCGCCAGTCTGCGCCAGGCCCTCTACGAGATCCGGAAGGCGCTTGGCGACGCCGCTTTCCAACGGCTCTCGGCCCGGCGGGAGACGGTCGCGATCGCGCCGAAGTCGATGGCATTCGATCTCTGGGACGCGGGCGACGAATACCACCCCGCCGCTGAGAGCTTGTTTCTGGAGGACCTCGACGACGTTTCGCCCGTCTTCGACGACTGGGTCGCCGAGATGAGGCGGACCATCCGTGCGGAGCAGCTGAAGAAGGGTGAGGCCCTACTGCATGGAGCGCTGCAAGGCGGGCAGGCCGATGCCATCGCGGCGGCGGCCACTACGGTGCTGGCGCTCGATGGCACGAATGAGCCCGCCGCGCGACGGCTGATCGAGGCGCTGGGGCAGCTTGGCCGGCCGTCGAGTGCGAAGGCGGAGTTCGAGAAGCTACGGCAGGCCCTCGAACAGGACGGTTTCGAAGTCGAGGCCCAGACGCGTGAAGTGCTGGCTGCGGCGCTGGACAGGTCGGAGGCAGCGGGGCCTGCCGCACAGCGCGTCCCGGTCGGCCCGGTTTCACGGGCCTCGGCGCTACCCACTCTGACGCTCCGTGTGCCGCAGGGAGATGACGGGGCAGGGACCGGACAGCTTGCCCGGAACATGGAAGAGGTCCTGAGCCACCGGCTGGAGAGGATGACGGAGCTCAGCGTGGTCGCCGGACCGTCTGCGGATTTCGAGCTGGAGGTCTCTGCGCAGCCGAGGGCGGACCGCGTCCTCTGTATCGTCCGCCTTACGGACCGCCGCAGCGGTGTGCTCTGCTGGTCCATGCGGGAAACCCTGCTGGCAGAGCGAGTGGTCGAACAGATGGATGACCACTCCGCGCACGCGGCGGGCGCAATCCTCGCTGCGATCGAGAGGATCGAGATACAGATGGCTGACGGGCGGTCGCCGGAGACTTCGACTGCCTATGATCACTACCTGCGGGCCAAGTTCCGCTTCTTCGAGGCCGACGGAAGCGACTACATGGCCGAGGTCCAGGAGGAGCTCGAGGCGGCGTTGGCCAAGGATCCTGATTTTGTCGCCGCGTATCCGCACCTGATCCAGAGCCACAATACCTCTACCTTCTACACCCGGCCGGGCCTGCCGCAGGCGGAAGGCCGCGCCCGCGCGCTGGAACTCGCGGAACGGTTGCTGTCGATCGACTCGCGGCAGGCCAATGGTCATATCGCCATGGGCTGGTGCTTGTTGTGGAGGCGGAACTTCGCCGCGGCCGAACGCTCGATCGAGACTGCCCTGCAGATCGGCACCGACGAGGCCCATCGTATCAACTCGATCGGAACCGCCCTCGTCTACCTCGGGCGGCACGAGGAGGGGGAGGGCTGCTACAACCTGGCCCAGGAACGGATGGTGCATGAGCTCGACTACCAACGTACCGACTACGGCGAACTCTTCTATCTCAAGGGCGATTACGACCAGGCCCTTTCCTGGCTCGATTTCGGAGAGCGCCGGACCCGCTATCGCACGCTCTTCTGGCGGGCGCTGACACTCGCGCAACTGGGACGATTGGCCGAGGCCTCGGCCGATCTCGAACGCTTGAATGCGGACATCGCGGAGAAATGGGCGGGCGGGCGGCCATGCGCGACTGGTGATCCCGTGCGATGGGTCCTGTCGCTCGTTCCGCTTCGGCGGGATGAGGACAACGCCCGGGTCATCGACGGTCTGGAGCGGCTGGGCGCCGCCTGGTGATCCTGGCGGGCGCTCCGGCCGCGTCGAGGTGACGCCGATAGTGCAAGGTCAGGGCAGGGGGCGGTGTCTCCGGGACCGGGATGTCGCCGATAGCGGCGAGCAGGGTGCAGGCGTCGTGCCTTTTTCGATGGACGTGATGCCGGCGCAGCAGCGCCTCCAGCCCGGCCACCTCTACCTCGCGACCAGCGATTTCGGCGAGCCGGCTCCATGTCCGGTCGGCAAAGAAGATGCGCCGCGCCGCGTCCCTGATCTTTGCCGCGTCCGATAGGGAGAAGTGGCCCGATTGCTGCAGCGCCTCGGCGGTTTCGTCCACCTCCACGATTGGGACGGTCAGCGCTTGGTGATGCAGCGCGGCCGGTCCGTGCAGGACCGCGACGTCGGCATCCGCCGTCCGCCTGCCCGAGGCGTAGTCCGAGAAGACGCGGCCGATCCCGACCATGCCGTAACGCGAGAGTTCGCAGGCCCGAAGTGCTCCCATGGAGGCAGCGCCGCAGACGGAAATCCCGCGGGACATGGCCTCGAGCAGTTCCTTGTGGAGCACGGCGGGCGCGTCGCCGAAGACGCCGTCGACAACACCGATCGCTCGGGGCCGGCAGCGAAGGGCACGCAGGACGTCGCCTCGGCCGACCGGGGGGCGGAAGGTGACGTGATCCGCACCTTGCCTGTCGGAGGGCGTGAGAGACGGGCCAGCAAAGACGATCACGTCATTCGGCATGGGCGGCGGTCCTGTTGGATCCGGCGAGCCGGGGCAGGTGGCCGTCGAGAAAGCCGAGGCCGGGGACGATCACTCGCACGACATGGATGGGCCAGCCCGGGCGGCTGAGGTCGGCACAAAGCACCCGGGAATATCCGTGGTCAGAAAGTCGCGCACAGAGCCGCGCGACATCTTCCTCCGCACACGGGCCACTCTCATCCACCCTGTCAAACGGACGCGGGCGCAGTTCGAGCGCTGAGGCGATTTCAGCCAGGCCGCGGAAGAGATTGCCGGTCACTGGCGGGGCATAGGCGTCTGCTGCCAGGTCGTCGCGGCTTCCGGCGATTTCGGTGAGCCGGCTCTGAGCCGCTTCGGTGATGGCGCGAGTTGCGGCGGTGACCGGGCAGAGGCTGCACCCCCGCCCGGCGTGAACCCTGCGAACCGGCGCACCGCCATCGCCCGACGACGATACCTCGGCAATGTCGGCGCGATAGGCAGGCACGCCAAGCGCATGGGTCATGTCATAGAGCCAAAGATGCAGCCCCGCGGACCTGATGCGTCCGATAAGCTCTGCCAAAACCCTCGATCGATCCGCGACAGATGCGACCGAGACGCGAGACACGCGGCGGGCAGCCTCTCCCGAGGCCTCGAATGCTGCGGTCGCGTCGCGTTCGACAACTTCGTGGAGGGCCGCCGCGATAGCTTCGGCGCGCGTGTTGCCCGACGCTAGCCCGTTGGTGGAGCGGCGGAAGGCAGGATGCTCTGGGGGACGGGTGAAGTCCTTGTGGACGAGGTCGCTCGGAAGCCACGCCAACGCGCCGTCGAGGAGATTCACGCCCGCGACGAAAGAGAGTTGGACATCGGGGTCGAGGCAGCCCCTGACAGGGAGGTCGCCCGGGTCGACGCCGGGCATCGCCTCCCGCAGGCTGGCCACCCTGCGGGTGAGGTCAACGCATTCGGCATGCCATCCCTCCGCTGCTTCCATTGCGGCGGAGGCCATCGCGGCGGCGAGGCTCGTCCCCTTGCCCTGGGCGACCGAGAGCGAGAGACCGTAGGGCCGGACTGCCTGCGCGACGGGGATGCCAATCCGATCCAGATCGGTGAGATCCGCGATCCGGCTGATGCCCATTTCGTCGTAGAGGGGGGTGAGCGCCGCCAGTGTCTCGTCCGGCGGGCGCGTCCTCTGCTCCCAGCGCTTCGGCGCGGGGCGTGGCTCAGTTCCCGGCATCGGCGGCATTGCCGAAATCCGCTGCACTGGCGTTTCCGGTGGCATCGCCGATCGCCGGCTCATCGGCAAGCGCGATGGAGCCGGTCGCGACTTCGAACGGCACGAGGTCAATGAGGGCCTGCGACGCCGCATTCCCGACTCCGGCCCGGACGGCCTTCAGGACCTTGGTCATCGCGTTCCGCCAGATGTAGCCGTCGGAGCCTTCATCCTCGCTATCGCCCGCCAGAAGATAGACCCTGATGCCGTCCACTTCGTCTTCGGGAACGGCCACCGCGCCCCACTTCCTGAAACCGCGTGCGACGTATGTGCTGCCGTCGAAACGGAAAAGCAGTAGCCTCGGAACCCGGTCCTCGAAAGGCAGGACAGCATCGTTCGGCAGGATCGTGTTTCCGGCCTCGAGCATCGCATTCGTTGCGGCGAGCTCGGCGTAATCACGGAGCTCTACCAGAGCCGGGTCGGCCGGCGGCGGGGCCGCGCCACCAGAGGGCGGGAGCTCCTCGATGCCGGACTGGTCGTTCTGGAGCCAATCGTCGGTGGCGATGAATGCCGTGTTCCGGTTGGCGTAGATTACCGCATGAACCTTTGTCATCACTTCCTGTCCTTCTCTCTAGTTGCTGCTCGACAAGACTCGCCCGAGGCGTTCGAGCACGTCGCCGTCGGTCGGTTTGACCTTCGACAGCGCGTTGATCTGCCCGCCGGCGATCTGTGTGTGGACCTGGTCGGCCGGATTGTCGGACCGACCCAAGCGGACGAGCTGATCGAAGATCTGCCCTTCCCGATCTCCTGCGGTGCCGTCCAGAAGGGTCCTGACGTTGGCGTAGAAGATCAGCCGGTCCAGCCATCCCAGTGCCTCCGGTTGCTCGCGCGCCAGGCTGGCAAGGTCGTCGGCTTGGGCCGACCTCAGCCGCGACAAGAGAACCTCCTCATCGGAAATGAAGGCGGGCGTCCGGTCCCGGAACAGGAGGTCTGCTTCGAACACGAGGGGCAGGGCCGGATTGCCCAATAGGTCGAAGATCTCGCGGCTCGCGGGGCCGAAGGGCTGCAGCGAGGGGTCGGGCGTGTAGATCAGTGCGACCCGGTTCGAATAGACGAGGGGGGCGCCGGGCAGCAGGAACGCGATTTGCGTCGTGAACCGCGTTGCGTTGGGAAAGGAGGTGAAGAGGAAGCTCGACGACAGCGGTGGAAGCGGCACGCGGAATTCCCACGCCGGTTCGCCCTCGAGCGTGACCTCGCTCGGTGCGCTCACCGCCTCGATCGCGCCGTCGAGCGGCGCGGTGAGGACCGAGTAGTCCGGCTGGAATAGAACCCCGCGCCGGGGAGGCCGGTCGGTCCAGACCGTCGGTCTTTCCTCGCGGACGAGCCAGAAGAAGTTGCCCGTGCTGAAGCTGAAGGGCAGGTCTTCCGATGCGGCAGTCTTGTGAACGTGAAGCTCGATGTACCCGGTGGGCGGCTGGAACATCGACTGCATCGGCTGCGACGTGAACTGGGACATCGAAACCGCCTCGTAGCCGATCGCCGGGTCATGCGTCGCGCCGTCGATCGCGAGCCTGAGCCGAGGGACCGGGGCGATTGGCTCCCGGATCGTCAGGGTCTGTCGCTCGGCATCGACGAAGGTTCGCCCGCCCGCCGAGACGAGATCGAAGGGCGCGTGCACGATCTGGCCCCGCTCTTCGTCGGTGAAGCCTGCGCCGCGTAGCGGTGCATTGACCTGACCCAGGTTCTGCTGGGCGAGCCGGTCCCTTCGCTCACGGCGGGTGGTCTCGTCCGCGATGTTCTCCAGGGCATAGATGTTCGGAGCGCCGAGCGGGTAGAGTGAGCCGTAGGCCATCCAGGACCGCGCGTCGGGCTCTGCAGACAGCCCCACACCGGCAAATGCGTCCCGCTGCCACGGATGTGGCAGATTAAGCAGATGCCCCAGTTCGTGCATGATCGTGAACCGGATCCGGAATGCGAGGTCATCGACGTCGGCCTGTGTCAGCCTTCGTCTCGCCGCCGCTCCCTGCCGAACGAGGCTCTCCGCGATGACCCTTGGATAGACGATGGCTGCGCGGCCAGCACCGAACCTGCGGGGATAGGCGTCGAGACCCAATGTGACGCCGAGGGGCACATCACGTGCAGCGTCTTCCGGGGCCGTTCGCGCGGAGAGGAAGATGGAGAACGAATACGGGGTCTGCCGCTCCGGCTCTCTTTGCAGGACGCCAAAGACCTCGGACTCGTTGCCCACGACGTAGGAAAGGCCGACCTGAT
The DNA here is from genome assembly GCF_008710275.1 of Histidinibacterium aquaticum. Classification (GTDB taxonomy): domain Bacteria; phylum Pseudomonadota; class Alphaproteobacteria; order Rhodobacterales; family Rhodobacteraceae; genus Oceanicola; species Oceanicola aquaticus. The sequence continues at coordinate 894,246 of NZ_VYQE01000002.1, read as the reverse complement.
CGAAATCGGCCAGACCAGTGGAAAATCCTGTCCGGATGAGTATCCCCTCATCGCGCAGGCTGCTGCCAAGGCTCCCGAGGTTACCGACGGCCGGGTCGCCGATCACCTCGTCGATCGCCTGCTTCACGAGATCGAGGTCGCCGCCGCCGCCGGCTGCTAGCGTGGGATCCGTGTCCACGAACAACTTGATCTGCCGGAAGCTCGGCAGGTGCGACACCTGCGGTCCGTTCGCGGCGATTGAGAGGTCACGCCGTTTCAGGCGCCCATCCAGCTCCGCGAGGCGGAACCGGGCCTGCGGCACGGTCCGCGCCCGGCCTTCGGCGCGCCCGAGATTCCGGAAGCGGCCGGTCAGGAAGAGCTTGGCGAGCCTGCCGGAAATCTCGTTCGGCGCATAGGTCGGTTCGCAGGTCGCCGCGAAGTCCCAGTCAAGCGCGGTGACGCCCTGTTTCGGGGTATAGACCGCATCGCTCCGCCAGGACATGACCCAGTCGGTTCGGTCCGGGTCATTGAAGAGATCGCCGCTGATCGTCGGTCCTTTGGGGTCGATCCTCAGATCGACGAACTGCATGTTTCCCGTCGGCGCAGCAGCCGGTGCGACCGCGAACTTGAGGGTGCCGCGGAGGTCCCGGAAAACGGGCGCATGGCCGTCTGCGCTCTCGATCTTGGCAAGATCGTCCAGAAGGTCCGGAAAGTCCTGTGGCATATGGCGCTCCTCGTCGACGTCGGGAGCCCGGCGCTGGCACAGGAAGACTCTACCGAACCGATGCACCGAAAACTGACGTCGGAATCGGCCTAACGCGCTACCGTCAATGCTCCGTCATCGCACTGGAGGACGGGCGCGGCGGATGACGGAAGACGCCGATGGCGAATTGCGTCGTTGGGGCAGGCTCACTCTGCCCCGATGGCTCCGTTGCCGATGTCCTGCTCGTCCCGCCATGCGGGCTCTGCGTCCTCGGTGCGCTTGGGCTTTCGCGATGCCAGCTTCCAGCGGTTGTGTATCCAGAACCATTGCTCGGGACGCTCTCTGACCTTCGTTTCCACGATATCATTATAGGCCTGCATCATGTCCCGGGGCGTGCCGAGAGCGATTGGTCTTTCGACCCATATATCGAACCCCAGCCCGTCGTCCTGGCGGACCCCGAAGACAGGCAGGAAAAGAGCGTCGTACCTGACGGCCCATTCCGCGGCAGCCAGCGATGTGTGAGCCGGCTTTCCGAAGAAGCTGAGAAGGGGCGCCTTGTTGGTGCGGACATCGGCCAGGATCCCGATCTTCCCGCCGGCCTTCAGGTATTTCACCAAGCCGACCACGCCCCGCTTGTCCGTGGCGAAAAGGGGCCCGCCGATGGTCGACATGGCCTCGACGTAGTGCGCGTTGAACGCGGCGTTGGACATCGGCCTGTACAGGCCCGCGATTTCGAAACCTCGCCGTCCCAGCGCCGCTCGGGCGGCGTCGTAGCTTCCGAAGTGGGCCGTGACCAGAACGACCGGTCTGCCTGCTAGGTGGGCCTCTTCGAGCGGAGCCAGACCTGGCCCGGAAAGCGGCGCATGATCCAGGCGCTCCAGCAGCTCCTTGCCGGAGTACATCTCGATGAGGCAACGCCCGAAGTTGTCGGGGACCTTCCGCGCAAGCACGGCCCTCTGCGCCCGGTCGAGCTCTGGCATCGCGTATGCCAGGTTCCTCTCGATCCGCCTCCGCCAGCCCGCAAGCGGCGCGACGACGGCCGAGAAGAACCACCCGAAGAATTGCACGCGGGCCCGGTAGGGCAGCAGGAGAGCCAACCCCAGTGCGCTCCGCGCGAAGATGTCGACCAGTCGGTCCTTTGCGTTGACCCCGGGCTGCGCCAATGTCCCTTTCCTCAAGCTATCCCGGGATGAGTGTAGCGCATTTCCCGGGCGATGTGACGTCCTTGGCTCGTGGCGGCTAACCCGAGTCCTCACTCGGCAGCTGCGCCCGGGGGCAGGGCTTCGTGGAAGACGACCTCGATCGGGATGATCTCCAGCCTCAGGGCCACCGGCTCGCCCAGCCGCTCGGAGATGAGGCGACGGAACTCTTCGGACGTGGCCTCGACGGTATCCAAGTTCTCCCGGATCCCGAGCATGACCACCGAGATGCCGAGCTGTCCGTCCGTCCGTTCTCCCCGGACCTGCCAGACATAGCTGTCCTCGCTCACGAGGCCGGTCTCCTGGTTGACCGCATCGACGTACAGACGCTTGACCGCACGACTGCCGCCGCGTCACTCCGGAAACTCTAGCTTTGCCGCAACCCGGTTGAAAAGGTCCACCGTTTCACGTGATCGACCGTTCCGGACACCGGAGGTCGGTTTATTGTAGTGCCAGACTTTCGAGACGGTTCTTCTTGATAAACTGCCCGGCGGGTGCGGGAGGATGAGAACGTGAAACAGTCAGCAACCAAGCCCCACGACTGGATTGCTCAGTTCGAGGGACTGAGCACGCTTCCGCCGGAGCTTCGCGACGAGCTCCTCGAGGGAAGCGAGGTCGTCGAGGTACCGGCGGGCACGCAGATTTTCAGTCCGGGCCAGTCGGCGGACAATTTCCTGCTGCTGCTCAAGGGCACCGTCAGGGTCCAGCAGAAATCCGAGACAGGGCGGGAGGTGTTTCTTTACCGCGTCCACGCGGGTGAAAGCTGCGTGCTCACCACCGCCTGCATGCTGGCATTCGAGGACTACGCGGCCGACGGCGTGGCAGAAACCGACGTGCGCGCCGTCGCCATCCCGCGCAGAACCTTCGACGATCTTGCCGGGCGGTCGCCGCTCTTTCGAGAATTCGTATTCAAGGCCTACTCCCGCAGGATCACCGACCTCTTCACCCTGATCGACGACATCGTCTTTCAGCGCATGGACGTCCGGCTCGCGGCGCGGCTGCTGGAACTGGCCGACGAGGCCGGGGTGGTCCATGCCACTCACCAGGTTCTGGCCAGCGAACTCGGGACGGCCCGCGAGGTGATCTCGCGCACGCTCTCCGAGTTTCATCGCCGCGGCTGGGTCGAGCAGGCTCGCGGCGAGGTCAGGCTCTCCGGCCGGGAAGGGCTCGAGCGTCTGGCCAGATCGGCCGGCGAACGCTGAGGCAATGACCGTTCGGGGGGCTTCGGTGACGAAGTCACCAAGGCGAGGGACCTTCTCGTGCAATCAGTAATCGCAGACTGATTCCGAAGGAGGATGAGATGTCCCGGAACATGGGTGTCACCGATCGCGTGCTGCGCGCCGCCGTAGCCGCTCTTCTGCTCTTCATAGTTTTCGGCACGGCGATTGCCGTGTCCGGGCTGTGGTTCTGGCTGGCCCTCGCCGTGGCCGCCGTCTTCGCCCTGACCGCTCTGGTCGGGGTTTGCCCGCTCTACAGCGTCTTCGGCATCCGGACCTGTCCGACCGGCTGAGGCCGCCGCTCGTCCCGCAAGACACGGAGAAAGAATATGTTCGACCATACGCTCGACCGCCGGACGAAGCCTGAAGTTCATCCGTTCTTCGACCCGGCCACTAATACGATTAGCTACGTCGTGAAGGATCCCGGCTCCGAGGCCTGTGCCATCGTCGATTCCGTGATGGACATCGACTATGCGGCTGGGCGCATCAGCTACGACCACGCGGACGAGATCATCGGTTTCGTGCGGGACAACGGGCTGAAGGTCGAGTGGCTGATCGAGACGCATGTCCACGCCGACCACCTGAGCGCCGCCCCCTATATACAGCAGAAACTGGGCGGCAAGCTCGGCATCGGCCGCAACATCACGGTCGTGCAGGACACCTTCGGCAAGGTCTTCAACGAGGGCACCGAATTCCAGCGCGACGGCAGCCAGTTCGACCGGCTCTTCGACGATGGTGACACCTACTTGGTCGGGGGCATGAAGTGTCTCGCTCTTCACACGCCCGGCCACACCCCGGCATGCATGACCCATGTCATGGGCGACGCAGCATTCGTCGGGGATACGCTCTTCATGCCAGATGGCGGCTCCGCGCGGGCGGACTTCCCGGGCGGCGACGCCGGCACCCTCTATGACAGCATCCAGAAGGTGCTGAGCCTGCCGGAGGAGACCAGGCTGTTCATGTGCCATGACTACGGGCCGAACGGCCGCGACATCCAGTGGGAGACGACGGTCGCCGAGGAGAAGGCGCAGAATATCCACGTGGGCGGAGGCAAGACGAAGGAGGAGTTCGTCAAGTTCCGCACCGAGCGGGACGCACAGCTCGACATGCCGCGCCTCATCATACCGTCGCTGCAGGTCAACATGCGGGCAGGGGAGCTTCCGCCGCCGGACGACACGGGCAAGCGCTTCCTGAAGGTACCGCTCAACACGCTCTGATCTACTTGGGGCACGAGGGCGCATGGCTCGATGGCGATCGGTCGTCGCCATCGAGCACAACTACCCAACGTCAAGAAACTTGCCGCGACCGACGGGGACTGATGAGCGCCCGGTCGCGGCGGCTGCCGACTACCGGCCAGTCCGGCCCGCGAGCGGGGCCGACCGAGATCTGAGCGCCCGTGTCGCGATCAACGAATACCGTAGCTTGCCTGATCGACCTGGCGAACATTTTTGCGCGACTACCCTGAGCCGCCAACTCGCGCATCCGACACTATAGGTTGTGTCGAGCTTCCTGTCTTCGCGCACTAATGGCGCAAGTAGACCCAACGGCTTGGCCACTAAGGTTGACACAACGTCAGTCCGTAGGTGAAAAGACTGTTAAGGGACAGGAGCGGAAAGAACCGTTCCGGGTTTTCAGGGGACAGTTGAACTTGGGTCTAAATGCCTTTTTTGCCGCAGGCGCCGCGCTGTGGCTCTCTCTTGGTGCGACTTCAAGCGCCGCTCAGCAGATCACATTGGCTGAGGCTTTCGGCCGGATGCAGGGGCAGGAGCTCCAGCTTCAGATCCTCGACCTCGAGCGGGAGGTCGCCGAAGAAGTCGTTCGTCAGGCCAGGGCCCAACGCCTGCCTCGGGTGAGCCTGCGGTTCCAGACATCCTATACCCAGCAGGACATCCTCAGCGCCGACAACACGACGTTCAGTTCCGGGCAGAGCGAGTTTCCGACCACATCGATCGCGCTGCAGGTGTCGCAGCCACTCTACGATGCCACGGCGTTCCGGGCCATGCCGGTCGCACAGGCCGAGCAGGCGGTCGTCGCAGCGGAAGCCGAACAGGCACGCCAGGAGATCGCCGGACGGCTCGTCGGCAGTTACCTCTCCGTCGCCGAAGCGGCCTTGGACGTGCGGCAGGCCGAGGTTCTCGTCCGGGCGAGGACTCAGCTGGAGCGGATACTCGAGCTCGAGGTCCAGGCGGGCCGCGCAGACCGCCGCCTGCTCGACCGCGCCACCGGCGACACGTTCGGCGCTCGGGCGGAGCTGTCGGATGCGCAGCTCGGTCGGTCGGACGCCCTGTTCGACCTCTACCGCTTTACCGGCCCCGAGGTCACCTCGGTGGTCGTCCCGGCCTCCATCGGCATTCCCTCGATCAGCAACTTCGCCAGCACCTTCTCTCGCGACCGTCTGCTGCAGATGTCGCCACGGGTCGAGATTGCCCGGGCCCGGGCCGCGCTGGCCCGGAAGCGCCTGGAGCAGATCAAGGGCGAACGACTGCCGAGCGCGAACCTGACGCTCGACGTCACGCGCGAACGGACGGAGGGCTCGCTCTTCGGTGGCGGCAGCGACGTGCAGAGCTCCGAGCTGGGGCTCTCCGTGGACGTCCCGATCTACGAAGGCGGCGTCGTGCGCTCGCGCATCCGCGAGGCGGAGACGCGCGTGCAGATCGAGGACCTTCGGGTCCGCGAAGCCGCCGACCTCGTCACTCGCCGCTACGGCGCCCTGCTGGAAGCCGCGCAGCAGAGCCAGGCCCGCACGGCGGCCATCGGCCAACAACTCAACGAAGCCCGACAGGAGCTTGCCGGCGCCCGCGCCGCGGGTGACGCGGGCCGCGCCGACGCCCGGCTCCTGCTCGAGCAGGGCCTGCGCGTCGATATCCTCGCCGTGGAGCTGCAGGCCTCGCGCCTGCGGACCCTCAGAATCCAGGCCGAGCTGCTCACGCTCTTCGGCGCGCTCGATGTCGGCGCGCTGTCGCAGCAACTGAGCAGCTAGCGAAAAGACGAACGGAAGCCTCCTTACGATGACCAAGCAACTGTTGATCTACGAAAGCGTCACCCCTGTCAGCCGGGTCGATCACCGCGATGTCGCGGTGCGCCGCACCTCGTCTTTCGCCTTCGCGAAAGGCACCAACTCGGTTCCGCTGGTCGACGTCGAGTTCGCCAAGGCGGCTGTCGAGATGCCCATCGTCTTCGCGCCCTCGGAAACCGGGACGATCCCGGTCGCTCTTCTGGGCACGGCCCGTGATCAGTGCGCCTTCGTCAAGGAGGACGGCAGCTGGGACGGCGCCTATGTGCCCGCCTTCTTCCGGCGCTATCCCTTCGTCTTTGCCGTGCAGGACGGACAGGACCGCCTGACGCTCTGCATCGACGAGAGTTTCGAGGGGCTGAACCGCGATGGCGTGGGCGAGCGGCTCTTCGACAGCGAGGGCAACGAGACGAGCTACACCAATACCGTTCTGCGCTTCGCCGAGGAATACCAGGCCAGCTTCAACCGCACGCAGGCCTTCTGCGACCGCCTGAAGGAGGCTGGCCTCCTGGAGGATGCGCGCGTCGACTACACGCTGCAGGACGGTCGCGCCGGGCAGATCAACGGCTTCCAGCGAGTGAACCCCGAGAAGCTGCGCGACCTGCCGGACGAGAAGGTCGTAGAGCTCTTCCGCTCGGGCGACTTGGCGCTGATCCAGCTTCACCTGGCCTCCATGCAGCTGGTCGAGCGCCTGGTCACCAAGGCGACGACCGCGATGCAGCCGGCGGGGTCAGAGGAGGCCGGCGACGCCAGCGACGCGTCCGAGGAGACGGCCGAGGTTCACTAGCCGGCCTGCGGGGCGGGACGATGACGCTTTTTGGTAAAGAGAGACATGGGCAAGCACAGTTCTGATGAGTTCCGCGGGGGCCGTCCGGCCCCGCTGACGGGGCTCCTTCCCGGTTTCGAGCGTCCGGAAGCGTCGCCGAAGGAATTGCCCCCTCGTCTCTGGCGTCCGCTTCGCCGTCGTGCCCTGAAACGGCGTAGCCCGGGCATCGACACGCTCGAGCCGCGCGTCCTTCTCAGCGGGGACCCGATAGCGGCCACGGCCTCCATCGCCGCGGTGGACGAGGCCGTCGTCCGGGTGACCGAGGTCGCGTACACCGACAACGAGGGCAACGATCAGAAGGAGCTTCGGCTTCAGCTCGTCGAGGGGAAATCGCAGGAGGACATCCAGAGCCAGGACAATCCGAACGTCCTGAGCTGGAAACGTATCCGGACGATCGACGGCACCAACCGGGTCGTCGACATCGACGGGCAGGGGGACGTCACGGAGGTCTACGACGTCTTCAGGATCAACGCCGAGGACGGTGGCAGCGACGACGGGCAGGGGCAGCGGCTGTTCATCGACCAGTCGGTGATGTCGCTGCAGGAAGGTCTGTCCTTCGCGGTCGACCTCGGAGGCGGTGAAGATCAGATCGCGGGGCCGAATGGATCTGTCGGCCTGGTCTGGACCATCGGGGATCGGGACGACACGACCTCGTCCGGCGTCTCGGGCCGGGTGGGTGAGGCCAAGCCCCAGGGCAGCGCCACCGATCCCGACACGTCCTACGGTCTCCGCGCGATCGACGAGACGATCGACCTTCCGGGCGGTCGCGAGGGCTTCCTCAGCTTCTCCGGTATCGATCGCTTCGAGCTGAATGCTGCGGTCGATGTCATCTCCACTCCGGACACGGTGGCCTCCTGGCAACTCGGGTGGAGTAGCAACGGCACATCGCTGGTGCGGGAAGGTGCAACCTCCGCCCAGAATCTGCTGATCACCGGCGCAGAGGGGCTGAGCATCGCCGGCGGGCATGTTGACATGTCGGCCCAGGCCGACGGTCGCGTGGGACTCAACGCCGAGGGCGGCCGCCTGGCGCTCTACGATTCCACCGACTCCAAGCTCCTCGATTTCGACGTGCGCGGCGCCGAGCGCTACACGGCAACAGGCGGCGACGACGAGGCTCGTGCAGCGCAGGGCGTGGATATCGACCTGGGTGGCGGTGACGACGTCCTGACCGGCACCGACTTCACGACGACCTGGACGCTGAACGCTCGCGGGTCCGGGATGGACCTGACGCTCGAGTACTTCGACCTCGACGGCGTTTCCTTGGGCACCCAGTCCTATACCGGCGTGGACTCCATCATCGGCGGCGATGCCGAGGACACGTTCATTGCCGACTACGACAGTCACGTCGACGTCGTCGTCACCGAGGACGCTCTCGGCCAGCGCAACCTGACCCTCTACGACGCCGGTCTGCGGACCGACGGCATCGAACTGGAGTCGTTTGAATCCCTGCGGGCGGCCGAGGCTCCGACCGACAGCAGCTACAGCACGCTCGACCTGTCTGCGCTCTCGACCGACCTAACGGTCAACCTTGCCGAGAACCTTGTTACCGGGTTCCAGTCCGTGTCCGGCTTCCAGGGACTCCTGACCGGCAGCGGAGCCGACCAAGTCTACATGACCGCCGACACGCGGAGGGTCGAGACCGGCGCTGGCGATGACGTGATCGTGCTGGCGCGCACCGATCGGGACGCCACGCTGAACGCGGGCGGTGGCACGGACATCCTGCATGGCGACAAGGACCTGGGCGTCTGGTCCGAGGTCACCTTGACGGGCGTCAGCAGCACCGTCGGCGGCTTTGCGGGCTCGGTGCGTTCGATGGAGGATGACGGAACGGGCACCACGCAGGTGGTCGCCAGCTCCGGAACGGTCACGCTCCAAGGCGGCTTCTCGGCGTTCCAGGGTCAGGGGGTCGACGACGAACCCGACACCCTTATCGCGAATTTCAGCTCGGCTTACACCTGGTATGTCGACGGGGTGAACGGCGGCCGGCTGGATGTGGGCGGAACGGCTTTCACCTATGCCGAGATCATGCGGGGCTCTGCCGCCGCTGGCTCGGCGACGCTCAGCTACGCCAACTATGGCAAGGGTGTCACTGCCAGCCTCGACCGGAACTCGGCCGACGGCTTCCAGAGCTTCGACGGCGCCGCGGTGGTCACCCTGACCGGGACGGAGTTCGACGACGTCCTGGTCGGCGGCGATGCCACGGCCAGCGTGAGCGGCGGTCTCGGTGACGACACGCTCGGAATCCAGGGCTACGGGGGCCGCACGGTCGACGGCGGCGAGGGGACGGACAGCCTGAACCTCTTCGGCGCGACCGGAGCGGTGACGCTCGGCGCCTCGGAGATCACCGGCGGCGATGGCACCACGACCTTCACCGGTATCGAAAACGCAGGGCTTTTCGTCGACACGGACCACACCGGCGACGTCACCCTCAACGCGGCGGCCTTCGGTGGCGGCGTCACCCTGCGGGGTGGCGCTGGCGACGACATCCTCACCGCTACCGGCCAGGACGACACGATCATCGGGAGCCTCGGCTCCGACACCATCGACGGCGGCAGTGGGACCGACGGCTATGTCGGTATCGGGCTCGCTGGCAACCGGACGGTTTCCGACCGCGAGGACGCCGGACTGCTCGTCTTCGACATCGGCGGAGCGGTCGGCCACGAACTCAAGGGCGTCGAGGCAATCACTCTCGAGGGCGACGACGACGCCAATGAGTTCGACGCAAGCGGCATCACGCTGAGCCGGAGCGCCAGCGAACTGACCCTGACGCTCCTGGGGCAGGGCGGCGACGACGTCCTGATCGGGGGGATCGGAAACGACGTGCTCAGCGGGGGCTACGGTGCCGACAGCTTCGATGGCGGCGACGGCGAGGACACTCTGCAGGAAGGGGCCCGGTTCCCGTTCCAGCCGGGGCCGGGCCTGCTGCCCGACGGTGGACTGACGCGCTACGTCCTGACGAACACGAGCTTCGCCCATACCTCCGACACGGCGGTCGACGAGACCATCACGCTCGACGTCTCCGGGGCGGGGTCGGACGACGATTGGTTCCGCCTGCGACTGGAGCTGGACGACGGTCTGCAGTTGGACGGACCGAAGCTCTCCTACGACGCCACGGATGCGGACGTGCAGGGCGTCATGTCGAGCTGGAAGCAGTTCCCGCGCGGCAACTGGTCGACGGCGTTGGAGCGCGACGGTGACGGGCGCATCACCGAAATCGCCCTGACATTCTCCGGCGCGCTGGGCGGCCGCGTGACGGGGTACGGCCTGTCCGCGGAGCTGCGGCAGACCGCCTCCGGCAGCGTCTCCGTGACCGAGGTGACCGGCACGAAATCGGTGCCGACCGCGGATGCGGTCGAAAGCCTGACCGGCATCGAGAATGCCCGCCTCGTGTCTTCCATGTCCGAGGCCGCCTACGTCGATCTTTCCGGGTGGAGCGGGACGGCGACGCTGACCGGCTCGGGGCTCACAGATATCGTCCGGCTGGGCCACGGCCATACCGCGGATCTCGGGGCAGGGGACGACCATGTCACCTTCGTCGACAACGGCGGGACCGGAGCGAAGGCCACCGTCACCGGCGGCGCAGGGTTCGACGTGCTCGAGGCCGAGGGCGACACTCTCACCCTGACGGATGCGAACATCGTGTTCGGCAGCGGCGAGGCGGCCGTCGGCGGCTTCGAGGACTTCCGGCTGCGGGGTACCACCGGTGCGGACACGCTTGACGCTTCCGGCCTGACCGCGGCCGAACTGACGGCCACGACCGAACTCGCCACGCTGCGTGGTGGACTTGGCCTGCCGCTGGGCAGCGGCGCGGAGTTCAAGATCGTCTTCGAGGACGGAACACGGCCGGATGCCGAGGTCGACATCGCCGTTGATGCCGTGGACATCCAGGACGTGCTCGATGCGATCAACGCGGTGGAGGGGGTCACGGCCAGCATCGTTCAGGGGCAGATCGAGATCGCGGTCGATAATCCCGGAACGGATGGGAGCATCTACCTCGACGGTGCGGCCGGTGATGGCGGGACGTCCGCTACCCTGCGAACGGCGACCCTGACCGCGCTCGGGTTCGAACGCGGCGTGAGTGGCGACACGCTGGTCTCCGACATGGCCGGCCCGTTACGTGTCCTATTCGAAGGTCTTGGCGGGGCCGACACGATGATCGGCTCCTCGGGGGACGACATCTTTGTCGTCGACGGCACCCCCAACGTCGACGTCACAGGCAACGCGGGGCGCGATCATCTCATCTTCAGATCGGCCGTCTCTGGGATCGGCAGTCTCTCTACCACCGGCGGCAATCACGTTCTGGACTGGGGCGGGGCCAACAGCTTCGCCATTTCGGACGACGTCGAGGTCGTCGGAATCCGCGGCGACGACGGCAACAACGACTTCAATGCCAGCGGCTTCAGCGGAGACCTCGTTTATCGCAGCGGCGGCGGAACGGATTCCGTGCAGACCGGCGAGGGCGCCGACGTCATCGTCGCCGAGGACCTCGGCGCGTCAGGCGCCGCGCTGACCGTCGATGGCTCCGGTAGCAGCACGACGGGAATCGAGGATCGCGTCTACGCGGTGATGGCGTCCGATGTGACCAGCACGGCATTGGGCGCACTGACGCTGACGGACACCAATGCCTCGCGCATCATGGGCAGCGCACCGATCGAGGCCGAGGTCGTGGCGGTCACCCGGTATGACGACTCCCGCTCGGGCATGCTGCGGTTTGGTGAGAATATCGACTTCGGCGATGAGACCTGGACCGTCGCAAGTGAAACGGTCGTCTTCGGCGACGACGACGGCACGCAGGTCGTGATCGGCTCCACCGGGTCTCTCAATATCGAGACCACCGACCTGACCATCTATCGCGGCGTGACCATCGCGATCGACGGCGATTTCTCGGTGACCGCGAACCTCCAGAACCAGTCGTTCAAGAACGGAGTCTACGACCCGGCCTATCTCGAGGCCGCCGTCCAAATCGGTGCAGGTGACACCGGGACCGATACGGTAATCGAAGCGCGCAACATCGAGATCTCGCTCAACCTCGGCAAGGCGGCTTCGGAGGCGGGGCTCGGCAGCCTCGGCTCCAATGGCGCGGCGTTCGCCAGCGACATGGTGACCTATATCCGCGGTTTCCTTCTCGGCCTGGGTCCGCCGATCCTCTCGGTCGCGAACACCCAGTTCGACCTGACCATTGACGTCACCGAGCATGCGGTTCTGCGCACGACCGGCACCGGCGAGCACGGCAACCTGACGATAGAGGCGAATTCCACCAACGCCAGCTTCGCCTCGCCGATGGCGCTCATGCTGGGGGTTTCGGTCGCCAACACCCGGATCGACCACTCGATCACCATCAACGGCCTGCTCGACGTCAGCGGCGACGCGAGGGTGAGCAGCTTCGTGGACACCACGGCGACCGCCAAGGTCGCCAACGGGGGCACGAACGGTTTGCCGGCCGTCGCCGTTTCCATCGGCGCCAATATCGTCAACATCACGAACACCGTTGTCGTCACTCCCCGCTCCGGCAGCACCGTGGACGGCGATCTGATCGTTCAGGCCGACACGATCGAGCGGCTCTATACCGAGGTGAACGCCGAGGGCGACACCGACAGCCTCGTCTCGGTGGCGCTTGCCGTCGAGGTGGGCAACAACACCACGACCGCCCGCGTCGCGGGTGAGGGTCTCACGGTCGGCGAGGATCTTACCGTTCAGGCGACCAGCCAGAAGCTGTCGCTGACCTTCAACCGGTTCGGCATCGTCAACCTCGGCAACGTACTGGACGATGCAGGGATCGGTTCGATCGTCGGGCCACTGGCACTGCCGACCGGCACGAACGGCCTGATCGCAAACGCGGTCACCGGCGTCTCGACAGGCAACATCTTCGACGACCTTGCGGGCTCCCTCGTGCCGACCGGCGCCTTCAAGAAAGGTGTGGCCCAGAAAATCAAGAACGGTGGATTCGGCGGGGATAACGGTCTCGCCTCCAAGTTCACCGGTTTGGCAGAGCGTTACCTCAGCGATGACGCCACGCCTGACCTGAATTTCCAGTTCTCGGGCGGGCTCGGCTTCGTCTTCGACACCGATACGGTGACCGCGAAGCTGGGCTTCGACGACGGTACGGACTCCGACATCACTGTCTACGGTACGACGGACGTGATCGCGAGCGCCGCGGCGCGCCCCAAACAGGCGGCGATTGCGCTTTCCGAGAACGAAGGCACCGCCACTGACGCAAATACCGGCGAGACCTCCACCAACCTGAAGGACAAGGGCTTCAGCTTCGCCTTCAACCTCGGCCTTTTCGACGTGTCGGCGGACGCCATTGTGACCGGGACGACGGCCCTGCGTGCAGGCGATGCCGTGACCGTCCAGTCCACCAGCAGCAACCGCATCGGTCTCAGCTCGATTCCGCTGGCTCCCGTTATCCTACCGCTGGTCAACGAGTTCGGCTCCGCGGACTATGTGACCACACAGAACGTCTCCGAGGGCCAGGTCGTCGTGACGGAGTCCGGCACTGCATATCGCGCGCTGGAGGACGTCGATGGCATCAAGCTCGGCCAGGAGGATTACGCCGGGCAGCCCGGCCGCTGGGAAGAGCTGACCACGGCCCCCGGTGCCGCCGACTACACCGACCCGACCGACGTTATTGCGACTGTCGCGGACGGCGAGACGGTGGAGATCGACGGGATCCGCTACGAGGCGCAGGGAGATCAGACCGACGTCAAGGTCGGGGAGACCCAGTTCGGGAATGCGGAGAACTGGAAAGTGGTGCTCTTCCAGGCCGACCGCCTCTCTGACGTAACGGTCGCGCAGGGCGAGGTCGTCGAGTTGGCCGACGGCAGCCGCTACAGCGCGACAGTCACTACCGCGGGCATCGACCTCGAGACCTACGACTTCGCGGGGTCGCAGAACTTCGGCAAGGTCAACCAGAAGGGCGACCTGGCCTCCGAGGTGATCGCCAACTTCGTCAACGTGCTCGACGACAATTTCGGGCTCGTCGCGGCGACCTTCGATGTCTGGACGCAGTCCTACGCCCGCGGCCAGACTCTCGGGCTCTCCGGCTCGGTGGCCTACATCGAGCAGGCCTTCGACTCCAACGCCAAGATCGAGGACGGGGCGTTGATCATCATTGCGCCGGATGTCGGCGGAACCGGCACCACGCCCGAAAGCACCGATGGTCAGAACCTGGCGGTCAAGGCGACCACCGAGAACGACGTTCTCATGATCGGCGGCAACTTCACCGTGCCCGGCTTCGCTCTCGGCGACAGTGATCGGACGATCAACGATGGCCCTGATACGAACAAGAGCATCAAGGCCGCTCTGCAGAAGCACTACAAGGACACGGGCGAGAAGTTCAAAAAGAACCCGTTCCGCCCGGCGACCGGAGATGCCGACAAGGTCTCGAATTCGATAGGCATCGGCGTCAACGTCCTTAATGCGAAGACCACGGCGACGGCCGATGTTGGAAATGTGCAAGTCCAGGCCTGGGACATGTCGGTCGACGCGAGCACGGACTCGCTCCTTATCGCCGCTGCGGGCGGCGGTGGACGCGGGTCGAGCGTCTCCGCCACGGGCTCGGTCGCCGTAACCCTCGTCAGCGCACATGCGCGCGCCGAACTGGACTCGCGCTCGACGATCACGCTCGGAAACGACCTCTCCGTCACGTCCTCGGACAACCTGGTCAACGTCGTCATTGGCGGGACCGTCTCCGTGTCGGAGAAGACCTCGGTCGGCGTGACAATCGTCGTGGACAGCTCGGACCGGTCGTCGACGGCCCTGATCGGCTACGGCGAGTCCTATGACCCGACGGACACGGCGACGGCGGGCAAGTTCACCCTCGGCGGCGACCTCAACGTCTCCGCGAACTCGGGCGGGGCGCAGGTGCTCGTTGCCGTCACCGCGTCGGTGACCGAGAAGGGGACGCCCGAGCCGGGCGGAGCCGCTCCATCGAGCAGCGGCGGGGGCCTCGGCGGATCGGGCGCTTCCGGGAGCGGGCTCAGCGGGGCGGGCGGAGCAGTTGCCGACACGAGCACCAAGGGCGGCTACGCCATCTCCGGCGCGGCATCGGGGCTGCGGGACAAGAACGTCGTCACAGCCAAGATAGACAACGTCAGCACCCTGACGGCGCAGGACGTCTCAGTCACCGCCAAGGACGATGGAGTGCGCGTCCTGCTGTCGGGCGGCGTCTCGGTCAATACACAGGACAAGGGCACTGGGGTCGCCGGCGCCTTCAACGTCGTCTCCGCCGACCGGGCGATTAGCGCGGCGATCGACGCCACCGATGTCCCGCTCGTGCTGGAAGCCGCCGGTATCGCGGTGCGGGCAGAGGACCTCGCCAAGACCATTTCCGTCGCCATTGGCGTTGCGGCCGCACCGGGACAGGGCGGCAAGGCCGTCTCCGGCTCGGTCACGATCTCGGCCGGCCGGACGAAGACCTCCGCGCGGGTCGCGGGCAGCTCCGCCACGAACGCGATCACCCTTTCCGGTGCCGGCGGCGTGGACATCGACGCCAAGAACCAAGCCTACCAGATCCAGATCGCGGGCGCGGTTTCCATCGGCGGCAAGGCCGGGGTCGGTGTCGCGGTCGCGGTCTCGTCGCTCGAGACGATAACCGGCGCCCAGCTGGCGCATGTCGGCCAGGCCGACGCGCTCGCCAAGGTCGGAGCGGTCTCGGTGACGGCGGTCAACGCCGCGCGGTTCGACACGATTGCGGCCGGCATCGCCGGATCGACGGGCACCAGCGGCGGTGCGGGTGTCGGGATGGTTTCTGTCAATTACCTCGGCAACAGCACGACGGTCGACATCGACACGGTCGATCTGCGGACGGATTCCCTCGCCGCCGGCGCCTTCGACCTGACCTACATGAATGCCGTCGCTGGCGGCGCGGCCATCAGCCTCGGTTCCGCGGCGGTGGGCGTGGCGGTCGCCGTCAACGTCGCCGAGCGAGGCTACTCCGAGCCGGATGCGCAGGGCACGCAGCGCGGGACGGAGGTTGTCATATCCGACAGCACCTTCGCGACGGTCGATGGCGACATCGACGTCTCGGCCTACGGCGACGCGACACAGCTGACCATCGCGCTCGGCGCGGCGGGCGCGCGCAAGGTCGCCCTTGCCGGCAGCGCAGCGGTTAACCGGCAGGACGTGGGCGCGTCGATCATGATCGACGACGGCAGCAGCCTGACCGCGGACGGGGACACCCGGATCATCGCGTCTCAGGAAGGCGATTTCGTCGCCCTCGCCGGCGCCGTGGCTATTGCCGCCGGAGCCAAGGGCGGGGCCGGCGGCGCGGGCGTCGGGGTGAACCTCGTGAACACGCCGACTGCAGTCAAGGTCAACGGTGTCCTGCGCACGGGATCGGTTGCGAGCGATGGCACCTTCACGACCGGGGACGGCCAGACCTCGCTCACCGCGCGGGCTCTGCAGCAGCTCGTCACCATCGCGATCGGCGGGGCGGGCGGCGGTGGCTTCGCGTTCGGCGGCTCGGTCGGCGTGACCGATTTGAAAGGCGACGTCTCGGTCACCGTCGCCCCGGCGGCGGCCCGGAGCTGGTCGCTCGACGACCTCGTGGTGACTGCCCAGGACAGCAGCACCATCACCTCGATCGCCGGCGCCGCCGGCATCGGTCTGAACTACGGCGGTGTCGGTGTCGCTGTCGGCACGGTTTCGAACCTGCGGTCGGTCACGGCATCCGTCTCGGGTCCCCTGACCGCAGATATCCGCGGAAGCGCGACGATCCAGGCCGGAGCGAAGGCGCCCGAGGGGACACCGGCCAGCGGCGCACGGGCGGAGGCCTTCGACGGTCTGCCGAGCAACGTCTTTGAGGAGACGTCCCTCGACGCGCTCGTCACCGAGAACGCCCAGATGGTGAACATCACCGCCGCCATCGGCGGGTCGAAGATGGTCGGCATCGGCTTCAACCTGGCCTACACCCTTATCCAGCGGGAGGTATCCTCGCGCGTGGGCGACGGCGTGACGTTCAAGATGTCGAGCACCGATGACGCCGTCTCTGACACCGCCACGGGCCACAGCGCCGGTCTGAAGGTCGCGGCGGACGACTCGAGCTCGGTGACGACGGTGTCCGTCGGCGCGGGGGTCGGTGTCGGGATGGGTTCGGCCGTCGCCGTGGCGGTGGGCGGTACGATCGCCTACGCGAAGATCGACAGCAGTGCGGTCGCGGAGATTGCCGAGGGGGCGACGGTCGAGCTGACCGGCGAAGGCGATCTCGCGGTCACGGCGGACAACAGCACTACGATCACCACCATCGCCGTCGGCGCCGCGGCTGCGGTCTCCGCCTCGATTTCCGGGGCCGTGGGCTTTGCAGCCGGCGTCAACCGGATCGAGACGGAAACGGGCGCTCGGATGGGCGGTACGGTCATCGGCGCGGCCGGAGACGACCGCGAGAACAAGGTGCTGGTGCAGGCCACGAACTCGGCGAACATCACCTCCGTCTCGGTGGCAGCCTCCGTGGCCGTCAGCGCTGGGGGCCGCATCGCCTTCGCGGGCGGTGGCGCGGGAAGCGGCAACACGATCGGCGGGGCAACCTATGCTCTGGTCGACGGTGCCTCGATCACCGACGCGGACAGCGTCGCGGTCCTCGCGACTGGCAATGCGACGATACACGCGGTCGTCGTCGGGGTCGCGGTCGGCGTGCAGACCGGGGCCTCCGGCGGGGCCGGGTCGATCGGTGTCGCTGTGGCGGTCAACAACACCACCGGTCTCGACGAGCAGCCGGCCGGTCTTGGCGAAAGCGATGGTTTCGACGTCGTTGCGCGTGTCGTCGACAGCTCGGTCGACACGGACGGGACGCTTTCGGTCAAGGCGCGGTCCGATCAGAGCATCCGCGCCGACGTTGTCGCCGCCTCGGTCGCCGTCGCCGCCTCCAGCACGGTGGGCATTTCGCTGGCCGGGGCAGGGGCCGTCGCCGTCAACGAGGGGGCGGCTTCGGTCCGTGCGGAGATCGATGGGGCCGACAGCACGACCAACAGGATCACGGCGGGGGCGATCGAGGTCGAGGCCCTGAACCTTGTCGACATCTATTCCGGCGTCGGAGCCGCCGCCGTCTCGGTGGCGGCCTCGACCGGTTTCAGTCTCGCGCTCGCCGTCTCTGCGGGCATCGCCAACAACACGATCAGGGCCGAGACCGTCGCCCGCGTCACCGGTTTCGCCGCGGATGAGGCTATCGACGTCGGTAGCGGCTCGGTGTCGGTTGTCGCCTCGACGGACGATCCTGCCAGCGACAAGAAACTGAACATCCAGGCGATCAGCGTCGCCGCAGCCGTCTCTGTCGCGGGTTCGAAGGACTTCGCCCTGGCGTTGGCCGGAGCGGGAGCCGACGCCCGGAATCTCATTTCCGGCCGGACCGTCGCCGAGTTGTCGGACATCGCGGAACTGACTGCCGGGTCGGTCACGGTTGAATCCCTGAACGACGTGAAGATCGACGCGCAAGTCGTTGCAGTTGCTGTATCTGTCGGCGCTTCGGGCTTCGGCGCCGGCGCGGCAGGCATCGGCGGCGCGGTGGTGACCAACCGGGTTGGAAACCTCTCCGACGACGGCTCGACCCTGGCCGCCTTCCCGGTCACGGCGACGATCCGCGACGCCTATGTCACCGCCAGTGGCGACGTCGAAGTGAGCGCGACCAACAAGGCCGACATCTCCGGCGAGGGCGATGCGGCCGCGGCAGCGGTCGCCGTCTCGACATACGTATCGGGCTCGGTCGCCGCGGCGGGCTCGGGGGTCTACAACACGTTGCGGTTCGATACGGCGGCGCGCGTCGAACGGACCGTCTCGCCGCCCGACAGCCCGACCATGCTTCAGGTCGGCACCCTCGCCGTTACGGCCAATGACACCTCCGACGCCTACAGTCGCGCGATCGGCGCCGCGGTCGCGGTTGCCGTGGCTCCGAGCGGGGTTGGGCTCGCGATCTCCATCGGCGCCGCCATCGCAGAGAACGACGTCCAGTCCGATACAACCGCGACCATCTCCGACGTCACGCTGGCCTCTGCCGAGCGCCCGCTCGTCGTGGCGGGGATCCCCGAGGACCCGACCTCCGGAACAGGGCGGCAGGGGCGCGTCACGGTCACGGCGAACAACGGAACGGAGGCCGAGAGCATCGCCGCCGCCGCATCGATCGCCGCATCCTTCGGCGCAGTCGGCGGCTTCGCCTTCGCCGGTGCGGGCGCCAGGGCGGACAACGAGATCGCCAACGAAACAAAGGTCAGGGTCGAAAACGCCCGGATCAGTGTGGTCGGTCCGGACCCGAGCAGCGATCCGGCCCATCCGGGACCCTTCGACGACATCAAGCGCGACATCGTGCTCGGAGCGACGAGCACCACCACCTCCAAGGCCTTCGTCATCTCCGCTGCGGTCGCGGTCTCCGGCGGCGGGGTTGCGGGGGCGGGCTCGATCGGGGTCTCGATCGTCGAGAGCACCATCGGTGAAGACATCGGCACGCACGCGACACGCGTCGATGTCGTGGGCAGCGTCCTGGACGCAGCGCGCGACGTCCTGATCACCGCGGACTCGACCGAGATCCATAGCGTCTACGCCGCGGCGGGTTCCGTCGCGATTGCCATCGGCGTTGGTGGCGCAGCCGCAGTGGCCGGCATCGGCATCCACGTCGACAACGCGGTCACGACGGCGACGTTGGTTCAGGACTCCGCCATCGAGACGGGCCGGGACGTGGTGATCAGTGCCACGTCGGACAGCACCGTCGAGACCAATGATCTGATCAACGACAGCGGCAACACGATGGATGGCGTCGCCATCTCCGGCGGCATCGGCACGCTCAGCCTCAACGTCAATATTCTCCGCGTCGAAGTGGCGAATACCGTGGAGTCCCGGATCACCGGGACGGCGGCAGACGGCGACTCCATCGACGCCGGTCGCGACGTGACGGTTTCGGCTGATCAGGAAAGCTGGATGAACGGTCTCTCCGCCCTGGGCCTCGCCGTGGCGGCGGGGATTGGCGCCGCGGGCGGGGGTGTGGAAGTCACCCTGAAGGCGGACAATGACGTCGAGGCCGAGATCGATCTGGGCGGGCGGGCCAAGCTCGCCCAAGCCGGCGGCACCGTGACGGTGGACGCCAGCGAGTCCGTCGAGATGTCTTCGAAGATCGTCAACATCTCCGCGGGTGCGGTAGCCGTCGGCGCCGCCGTGATGAACAGCACCCATACCTCTTCCGTCGTCGCCCGGGCGAAGCGCGGTACGATCTCGGCCGACAAGATCGATATCGGCGCGAAATCCGATCTCGACATTACCGAGACCGGCGGCACGGGCGTCTCGGTCGGTGCGGTGGGCGTCGTGACGAACGTCACGAAGGCCCGCGCCAACGGCCTGGTGGAGACCTACGTCGAGGACGCGTCGCTTCTGGCCGGTTCCGAATTGGACGTGACCGCGCGCTACGAGGCGTTCCTCAGGGCCTCAACCACGGGCGTGAGCGCCGGCCTCGGCGCCATCGGCGCGATGCATGCCACGACTTTCGCGGGCCACGGCCAGGACATCGACGCGGGCGTCTACATTACGGGCAACTCGAAGCTCGACGGCGCCTACGTCAACATTCGCGCGAGCGTCGATGTCGACATGTTCACGGCTACCACGGCCGGCGGCGGCGGCGGCTTTGCCGCGGTCGGGGCCGTCAGCGTGGTCGAGGAAGCGGCGACCGCCGCCGTCCGGGTCGAAGACGGCAGCACGATCGAGGCTACCTTCCTCACGCTCGCTGCGAGCGCGGAGCGGGCCGCCGACGGTGGGGCCGACGCCAATACTCTTGCCGTCGCATCGGGGGCGGGGGCATCGCTGACGCTCAATTCGTTCGGCGACACGCGGGTCGAGTTCTACGACAAGGCCGGCGAACCGGATGCCGTCACGACCGTGCGGGCGCGACTGGTCGACATCTTCACGAACAACAGCGTCGAGAAGCAGCTGATCGTGAACAATCCCTCGTCGGCCTACACGGAGACGAACAACGTCGCCTCCGGTTCGGCGAGCCTCTTCGGGATGTCCATTCTCGGCTCGAATGCGCAGCTCGGAACCAACGACGACAAGCTCTCGTCGGTGGTCGATCTCGGCAACGTCGAGATCGAAGGTCTGGGGAACTACACGGCTCCGGCCAAGGTGATGATCCGGGCACTGTCCGACCACGGCGCCTTCGACGCAGTCGAGGTCAACGCCGGTTCCGGCCTGGGCGGGATCGCGGTCGCGACCTCCAAGGTCGACATCGACGCCGATACGCGGGTCAAGATGAAGGGCGCGCGCATCGTCAACCGGAGCGGCGATGTCGAGATCGAGACGCGGGCACGGCTCGAGGCGGTCTCCGACGCGGCGGTCTTCCAGACCGGTCTCGTGACGGCCAGCTTCGGCGTGACGGCCAAGTCGTTCACCAACAGCACGACCGCGGTCGATGTCGACGACAGCTTCATCTTCGGCAAGACCGTCAGCCTCCACGGCGGCAAGGCCAACGGCTTCGCGAACAAGCTTTTCACGTCGGGCGATGCCAACGGCAGCGCGATCTCGGCCAGCCTCAGCATCGGCGTGGCGATGATCGAGAACAAGCACGAGCTGAGCTCCGAGGTGAACGTCCGCGGCGACAGCGTGATCAAGAGCTCCGGCAACATGTTCCTCTCGGCCGAGCGGGGGATCATCGACGAGTTCAACGACGGCGCCGTCGCGGTGGTGGCCGTTCCGCCGTATGGCTACCCGGTCAAGGACTACAGCACCGACAGAGTCCGGAGGACGGTGTCGATCGACTCGACGGCCGAACTGCTCGCCGGCGCGAATTCCGATACGCTCTACCAGGTGGGCTATGCCAAGAGCATCCTCGGCTCGGGCGACTGGAAGGGGGCGCTGGACGGCCTCGCTCCGGGTGAGACTTCGCGCAAGCTGACCTCGCAAGAAAAGGTCGACCAGGGCCTGGCGGTAGAGTCGGAATACGTCATCGGTTACATGGACACGTCCCGTATGGCGGTCGATCTGTTCAACGGCGACATCGTCCTGTTCGAACAGGCCTCCGAGAACACGGCGACAGGCACAGTGGGCCATTACTACCGCTTCGTGGGTGGCTCGGACACCGAGCCGAGCGCGGTGGTCATGAGCCATGCCAATTTCACGACCTCCGACTGGGTGGACCTCGGCACGGCCGAGCCCACGGATCCGGAGGCGGCCGTGCGCGGCTCCAGCGAGGTCGATTTCCTTGGCGAGATCCTGGACAAGCAGATCGTCGTGGTGCGCCCCGACGCCATCGCCGAGCCGACGATCAGCGTCGGGTCGCTCTCGACCCTGCTCTTCGCGCACTACGAGCAGGTGCTCGACTGGATCGCCGATCACCAGGGCAACGTCGACGCTCTGGCGCGCTACGAGGCGCAGCTGATCCAGATCGAGCAGCAGATGGCCGATCTCGGTATCGAGCCTCCGGGCGAGGAGGGCATTCTTCAGAACAGCTTCGAAACCGCGTTCCTGCAGATCCCCGACATCATCGTGTCGCCGGGCTCGATCTTCATCGAGAGCGACGCGCCGGGGGCGAACTACTCGGGACTGGTGGCGGCCGGAGTGCTGCGGGCGAATGCCGATCCCAAGGTACGCGTCCTGTCGGATCTGCACATGATGACCCGGATCGGTGACGTCGTCATCGACGACGCGACCGTGAGCAAGGTCACGGCATCGGGCGATTACGTCGAATTCACGCCGGGCAACGTCTACGTCAACGACGCCGGCATCACCGCCAACTCGGGCTCGGGCGATGAGGCCAAACTGCTCATCAGCATCCAGACCCGCGCCCAGAGCTACTACGACTACTTCACGGATCTGGACGAGTACCTCGCGGTCCAGAACGAGAGTCTACCGGAGGGACAGGAACGGACGATCCCGAAGGTCGCACCGGATCTCTACATCCTCGGGTCGGTCGTGAACGAAGAGGGCGCCGCGGAACTGAGCAACGCTGTCGCCGCGATCCGCGTGAGCGGACAGGTCCTTGCCCAGACGGTCGACATCGAGTCCGGCGGCGATTTCCAGGTCACGACGGATTGGTACCACGCGGGCGGCAATCCGCGGGACTACGGCGGTCTGAACGACATGCTCGTCGCCACGACGGACGACACGCTGCCCTCGCGCAAGACACAGATCATCGATCAGGACACGAGCAAGAATAGCGCTGACCAGAACAATTGGCTCGCGGCGCTCGACGCCTCGCGCTTCAACAAGTCGTCGAGCGTCGTTGCGAACGGTGCGATCTCGATCGTCGCGACCTACGTCAATGTGAACGGCCTGCTGCAGAGCGGCGTTCAGGATGCCTACATCAAGATCGACGAGAATTTCATTCCGCCGAACCAGACGACTCTGCTGGTGAACGAAGACAATCGGTCTGCCTTCAGCACCATCAGCTTCACATCTCCAGAAACCGGTCTGTCGCTGCCGATCCGCGGGCGCTGGGACGCGGCTCTGAACGCCATCGTCCTGGACCCGATGCGCTTCGGTGGCGGTCGGATCGATATCACCGGCGACATCTACAGCACCGGCTCGGGCCAGATCAAAGTCGCGGCGGGCTATCCGGACGTCACGGTTCTCAACCTTTCCGACGAGCAGCTGATCGTCGAGGGCATCGACGCCTCGGTCGACCGCCAGGGCACGATCACCATAACCGATACGCTCAAAGGCGGTGACGACACGGTCGTCCGAACGACCTATACCTACAACGACGGTTCGCCGACGAAGACGGTGCAGACCGGGACGAAGGACGCGACGAGCGGGCGGCTGGTCTATTCCGATGCCGCCACTCTCAGCGACGTCACCGTCTACACCCCGACCGAGGGTATCTACTACACGTGGACCGAGGGTCAGGCGTCGATCACCGAGACGGTCACGACGAAGTACGTGAAGACCTTCAATCTCTTCTTCGATTTCTCGGCCGGCGACGGGACGACCTTCTCCGAGAACACCGAAGTTCTGGATGAGAGCCGCCTCCTGGAAAGCCAGGGCATCGACACGGCCGACCGGCTCTCTGGCAATGGAGCCGGCTGGGAACCGCCCTACGGCACCAGTTCGACGGAGTTCAGCAACAACGTCGAGGCCTTCGTGGACTATCGCAACCTGCGCAACAGCGAGGTGCGACTGGTCGCCAACGACCTCGTGCGCAGCGTGAACGATCCGGACAAGGCGGTCTACAGGTTCACTCCGACCGACGACGGGCCGACCGAGGCCGACTACCTTCTCGAGGATATCTTCGAGGCCGACGGGAGCCTGAAGGCCGGCTTCGACGAATTCGTAAAGCTCGATCCGGCGGATGTGCCGGAAAACTTCAAGACGGACCGGGAAGAGGGCTGGTACGACTCCGACTTCAAGAACAGCACCACCGAGGTCGAACGCTGGACCACCGGCGGCGGCTACATGAAGAAGAAGACTGTCTGGAACAAGACGACCAACACCTTCGGCGAGAAGAAGTTCTGGGATGTCGGTGTCCGTGGCGACCACGCGATCGACGTAGGCTTCCTCAACGACGGTCTGCCGCCCGAGATCATCATCAACAGCGTCGGCGACATGCACCTGGCCGGCAACATCATCGGCTCGGCGGACGGAACGATCACGCTGAACGGTCTCGAGGATGCGAGCAATCCATCGCGCTGGGGCCAGATCAGCCATGAGGACGGAACCTCGATCCAGGGCAGCCTGCAGGCGATCCACGCCGGTCGGGGCGTCGACATCACCGTGGTCAACCTCGAAGGGGCAGAGGTCTACGAAATGGACGTGATCGCCGACACCGGCGATATCCGCGTCCGCGTCGGTTCGGAATTCAACGACAACGGCCGCACCGTCATCAAGCGCGGCGAGGCCCGCGCGGGCGATGTCACGGTCATTGCCCAGCAGGGGATCACGGCGAAGAACTCGTCGGCGCTGCTCAGCGGCGACCGTGTCGAGCTTCAGGCCAGCAAGGGGACCATCGGTACGGCGGGCAGCGCGATCGGGATCGACACGAACGATGGCGCGGTCGACGGCGGCGTCGCGGCCGCGGCCAGGGGCGACATCTACCTGACCGAGATCGCGGGGGATATGCACCTCGTGGCTCCGGAGAAGATCGACACCTCTTTCGCCAGCGCGGACGGCGACACCGGCATCTCGATCGGGTCGCCCGAGGGGATCGTGGTGCTGACCGCGCAGGACGGTTCCATCCTCGACTTCAACCTGGAGAACGATAACGGCCTGACCGAGGCCCGCCTGCAGGCCTACCTGGCCAAGATGGGACTGGGCGACGATGCGGGCCGCGCGATCATCGGTGCGCAGCTGGACGCCGAAGTCCGCGAAGAGCATCAGCTCTACCTTGAATACGTCAATATCTTCAGGGCCGAGGGCGATCAGTCCGGGCCGGTTGCCGAGGAACTCCGCACCCTGGAGCGGTTCGACGAATACGCCAAGGACCTGCACTCGCGCGAGGGCGAGACCCGGACGCTGGACGAGATCAAGGACGCCATCGAGAGCAAGTTCTCGGAAATCCACGCCGAGAACTGGGACAAGCCTGTCGTCGATGACCGTCTCTACAACGAGTACTACGACCGGATCTGGATGGAGGCGCCGGCAGGTGAAGAGCCGCTGCAGGACCTCGAGACCTACGCCGACGCCCGCGACGAAGAGCTGTCGCGCGAGATCGGCTACGCGCTGGAAACCCGCTTCGGCGCCCTTCACGCCACGCTGCGTGGCACGGACCTGGCAAGCGGCACCGCGGCTCGCGAGTATATCGAGCTGATCCACACCCAGGCGGTGGCCGACAAGGCGGTCGTCCCGGAACTGGAGGCGCTGCAGGGGTTCCAGGATTACATTCAGGACCTGGTCGCCGCGCTGGACCCCTCGCTGACGACTGAAGAAGTCGCGGAGAAGCGCGCGGAATTCGTCGAGGACGCACTCCTGCGTTTCGGCACACTTCACACCCAGCTGTGGTCCGTCGCGCACCAGGACCTTGTCGACTACATCGATGTCGTCCGGGCGGCTGCCCAAGGGTCTATCGCCTCGGATGCCGCCGGGTACGACGACCTATTGGCCCTCGTGCTGAACGGCGCGAACGTCACGACCGCCGTCGAGGATGGCAGCTTCGCCTCGCTCCTCGGCTCGGACTACGGCCAGTCCCTGGTCGACCGTATCGAGAGCTCTCTCGATTTCCGCTTTGGCGGTCTGCACGAGAAAATTAAGGGCGAGGCGCGCAAGGCCAGCTACATCGAGACGCTCTATCTCGAGGGAGACGCGCGCGATGCCGCGATCGATGCGCGGCTCGACGACATCGGCGAACTCAACGCCGCGATCTCTTCGGGCGTGGTGTCCAAGCTCTATCCGCTGATCAAGGTCAACGCGGTCAACGTCGGAGCCTCCGTCGCGGTCGAGAACAGCAACATCACCGCGCGCGAGGTCCACATCATCGCACGGTCCGCCGACGCGACCGGCGGAGACGTGGGACGTCTGACCGAGCCGGTCGATCTGGACTGGACGGTGCCGCTCGGCACGAGCGACGACAGTCTGACGATCGAGGAGATCTCAAAGCGGGAAGAACTCCAGACGCAGCGCCGCCAGTTGCAGGCCCAGGACATCACCGACGTCGTTCATCGGCTCTATCGCTACGAGGGAACGTCGCTCTCCGACGACAAGCAACCGAGCGCGGATGACTTCGCCGGTTCCGACTGGTCGGTCGTGGAGATGGTTTTCACCACCCGCGACACCGATAGTCCGGTCACCATCGCCGAGGGTCAGGTGTTGGTCGTCTGGGGGAACTGGCCGGACGCGGAGCTTTCCGGAGGATCTCCGGTTCCCGTCTATCGGATGTACGAGCGCGTCGATAACGGCTCCATCACGCTGACCCCCGCCGATATCGACTTCACGGCGCTCACCGACGTGGACGGCGACGGCGACACCGTTTCGGACTGGGCCGCCTTCGACGATGACGACGCGATCCGGTTCGACGAAGTGACCGATGCCGTGACTGTGCAGAACGGCGATATCGTCCGCGATCTGCGCACGGTCCTGCGGGTCTCGGCCCAGCCCTTCGACGACGTGAACCTGCGCTCCACGACGAGGTCTGCCGACGTCGTCCTCGATCTCCAGGCCGACGGCCTGGCCGGCGTCAGCCTGGACGGCAATGCGCTGCAGGTCGAACGCGCGACCGTCGGTGGTTTCCTGCGGCTCCTTTCGAGCGGCGACCTGATGCACTCGGGCGAGACGAAGGTCTCGGGATCCGGCTATGTCAGCCTCGCCGCGAACGGTCTGATCGGCGCGGCAGACGATGCGTTCGAACTGGAACTGGAGGCGGATACTCTGATCTATCTGCAGAGCGGTCGGGACGCCTTCGTCACCCAGACGGGCGCGGCCGTGACCATCGAGCAGGCGCAGATCGGCGGCAAGCTCTTCTTCGGCTCCGATTCCGATCTCTCCATCGGCCGCATCGAGGCCGTGGTCAGCGTCGACCTGGACGTGACTGGCTCGGTCCTCGACGCCTCGGACGACGATGCGACCGCGCCGAGCCGTGACATCATCACGGCGACCCTGAACGTCTCCACCGGGGGCGACTTCGGCACGCAGACGAACCGCATCGAGATCGACACGATCGACGGCGTCCTCGGAACGGTGGGCGGCGACATGGCCGTGCGCCACTTCGACATCTTCGCCCTGTCAGGAACCCTCGAGGTCGACGGCACCGCCGACATTCTCGCCCGAGGCTCGATCCAGGGAAAGACGGGCGAAACCCTGCGGGCCGGGAGCCTCGTGCTCGAGAGCACCGAGGTGAACATCGGCTCAGAGGCGACTCCGCTGGACGTCGAACTGACCGATCCCGCAGGCACCGTCATCGCGCGAGCGGTGAACGACATCTGGATGAGCTCCGCGGGCACATTGCGACTGCAGGACGTGGCGGCCTTCAACGTGGTCTCGATGCAGGTCGGTGGCGCGCTGCTTAACGCCCGCAACGACGATGCGGCCGCGGTGACTACCGACAGGCTGCGGCTCGCCGCCAGCGATATCGGGGCCTCCGACAAGGCCCTGCGGATCGACGCCCGCCAGCTGGCATTGGACGTCGTGAGCCGGGCGCAGATTTCCGCGGCGGGCACCCTGCGGGTTTCGGAGGAATGGTTCGGCGCCTTCGGGGCGCGTGCGGGCGAGGTCTTGTCTATCACTGTCGATGAGACTCTCGACGTGGTCACCGACGTGCTCGTGACTGACGGCGGGGCGGGGGAGGCGCTGACGCTCGAGGCCGGTACCAAGCTCACCGTCTCGGGTACGATCGATGTGGATGCGGCCAACTACGGCAC
Source organism: Histidinibacterium aquaticum (assembly GCF_008710275.1). Taxonomy (GTDB): domain Bacteria; phylum Pseudomonadota; class Alphaproteobacteria; order Rhodobacterales; family Rhodobacteraceae; genus Oceanicola; species Oceanicola aquaticus. The sequence goes on along the minus strand of NZ_VYQE01000002.1, from coordinate 866,061 downwards.
GACCCCCACCAGGGCGCGGCTGACTGCCGGTGACGAACTCCTGATCGATCCGGCTGGCGAAGCTCTCGTCGACGGCACACTGGCCCTCGACGTCGCCCTCGGAGGCGGCGGCGGTACGCTCGACGTGCAGGGACGGCTGGTGGCCGACGACATCGCGGCGCGGACGGGCGACGGTGCGGACACCGTGACCGTCACGCCGGTGGAGATCCTCGGCCGGGTGACGATGGAGCTGGGTGACGGCGCGGACAGCTTCACCCTGACGTCGCTCAACAACCGGACCGAACGCTTCTTCGTGGACGGCCAGGGCGGCGGTGACAGCTATGTCGTGAACCGGCATTCCGCGGCGGTCGGATACCGCGTGAGCATCGCCGACACCGGTGCCGTGGCGGACGGCATCGACACGCTGACGATCAACGGCCGCGACGGCGCGGCCGACGATGTGCTCCTGCGGGCCAACTTCATCGCGCTGCTCAACGATGCGGTCGCCGGCCCGATGCAGGGACCCTACGAGCGGATCGACTACGACGCGAAGCTCAACGGCGGGATCGATATCCACACGCGGCGCGGCGACGACTTCTTCTACAGCGACGATACCTCTGCCGTCGTAAGGATCCACGCCGGCGAAGGCGCCGACAATTTCCGGATAGGCCAGCTCTTCGGGACCGACCGGGTCGCGCCCCAGGTCGCGCCGGGCGACGAGATCAGCACTCAGCACACGACCGAGGGCTTCCTCTCCCGCGGGACGTCCGAACGCATGGAGATCTATGGCGGAGACGGGGACGACTCCTTCGACATCTACTCCAACGGCCGGTTGCTCAAGCTTTTCGGTGAGGACGGGCAGGACTCCTTCGTCGTCCGTTCGTTCCTGCTGCAAGGGTCGGGACTGACCGCGTCCGATGTGACCGAGCTCGATGGCGGCGAAGGGGATGACCAGATCCAGTACGCGGCGAACGCCAAGGTCGATATCAACGGCGGCGCCGGGCAGGACCGGATCATCATCCTCGGCACGGCGGCGGACGAGACCTACGTCATAATGGCCGACCGCATCTACGGCGGCGGCCGGGAAATCGAGTACAATGAGGTCGAACTCTTCGAAGTCGACGGCATGCAGGGCAACGACCGCTTCTTCGTCCTCGGGACCGCGGCGGGCGTCGCGACCCAGCTGATTGGCGGCGCGGGCGACGACACCGTGACAATCGGTGGCGATGTGCCGTTCGGCCTCGACATCGTTCCGGTCCTCGTTGGAGAGCAGGACCAGACGCTCGATGCCATTCGTGGGCCCATCGAATTCATCGGTGGTGTGAAGCCGGGCGTCGACCGTTCCGTCAGCAGCGGCATCACGCTCCCCGACGAAAGCGATATCGCTCTCCCGGACGTCAGCAAGGCGGAGGCGTCGCCTGACGACCTCGACCGGGTCTTCGTGTTCGATGCCGGAAATACGACGGGCCGCACGGGCACCCTGACCGAGCGGAGATTGACGGGCCTCGGCATGGGGACCAACGACATCGTCTTCACCGCCCGTAACGACGAGAAGACCGTCTTCGGCGCTGGTCTGACCTACAGCGACGTGGACCTTCTCGAGGTCATGCTGGGCAGCGGCGACGACGAGCTGGACATCGACAGCACCGCCGCGGGCGCCGTGACCATCGTGCACGGCGGTGGCGGTGGCGACCTGCTGCAGCTGACCGGAAAAGGCCGCGCAGGCGGAACGGAGCGCGGGCTCATCCTGTTCGGCGACACCGACCAGGATGGCCGTCGCTACGGCGTCGGAGCGGCCGATGCACGCAGCTTCGACGCGCTGTCCTTCGCCTCCAGCGGCGACGATATGATCGACGCCAAGGCGGCCACGGGAGCGGTCATCGCCTTCGGCGGCGCGGGTAACGACACGATCCTCGGCGGGGCCGGAGCAGACCAGTTGCTCGGCGGCTCCGGAGCGGACGAGATCGACGGCGGCTCCTCTAGCGATCACATCTACGGCGACAACGGACTGCGCTATACGCTCGGCTTCTACGATGCTCCGGGGCCGGACATGCTGTCGATCGTGACCGAGGCCGACCTCTCGGCGCTGAACACGGCGACGGGTGACGCGCTGGCGGCGGCCGGTGACGACACCATTCGGACCGGCGGAAGCGCCACCGTCGTCGCCGATTTCGGAGAGATCACTCAACAGTCGGGCACCCGGCACCTCATGGCGCTCGGCGCCGTGGTCGAGGTCTTCACGGTCCGAAACGCCGAAGGCGGGAACGACAAGGTCACCGGCGGCAACGGCCGCGACTGGATCCTGGCCGGCGCCGGTGCCGACAGCATCTCCAGCGGGGGCGGCGATGACGTGGTCTTCGGTGACACCGGCCTGCTGATCGCTTCGGACAACCTGCGCCGCCGCGCGGTGGCCGACAGCGCGCCGGGCGGCACGGATGTGATCGACGCCGGGACCGGCTCCAACTGGCTCTTCGGCGGCGCATCCGGCGACACCCTGACCTCCGCCGGTCGCGACGGCGCGGCGTCGGTCCTCGTCGGTGATGCGGGCGAGATCCGCGCGGATGCGCAGGGGCGGATCAAGGTTGTCCGCAGCGTCGACGCTGGCGTGGGCGGAGCGGATACGATCACCGGTGGTGCCTTCGCCGACTGGATCCTGGGTGGAGCGCTGGGCGACCGGATCACCGCAGGCCCAGGCCGCAACATCGTTCTAGGCGACTCCGGTGAGATCCTCACCGACAGCCGTGGCCGAGCCGAACAGGTCCGTTCCATCAACACCGGGATCGGCGGCGATGACCGTATCACGACCGGCAGCGGTGCAGACTGGATTCTGGCGGGTCAAGGTGCCGATACCATCAGGGCAGGGAACGGCCCCAACATCATTCTCGGCGACTCTGGTGAACTCCTAACCGACGAACAGGGCCGGGCGGCGCGGGTCCGCTCGACCAGTGCGGACATCGGCGGCGACGACGATATCGCCACCGGAGGCGGAGCGGATTGGATCCTTGCCGGACAGGGCACTGACTTCGTGAATGCCGGAGACGGCGACAACATCGTCCTCGGGGACGCCGGCGACATCGTGGCCCGGATCTCGGTCCGGTCGCTGGCGACGGCGGTCGGTGGTGCCGATACGATCATCACCGGGAGCGGGGCCGATCATGTCTTCGGCGGAGCGGGTTCTGACGACATCAGGGCCGGCGGCGGCAGCAACACGGTCCTGGGCGACTCAGGCGAAGTCATTTTCGGAGAGGCGATCCGGTCGCTGGCCTTCACTGACGGCGGTTCCGACAGGATCACCACCGGGAGTGGCGCGGATCGGGTGATCGGCGGTATCGGCGGCGATGTCATCTCCGCGGGGAACGGCGACAATGTCGTTCTGGGCGACTCCGGGGAGATCGTCTTCGGCTCGACGATCCTGCGGTCCCTGGCTCCCATTGAGGGCGGTGCCGATATCATCCGGACCGGAACCGGGCGCGATTGGATCGTGGCGGGCGCAGGCTCTGACAGCGTGTCGAGCGGAGCGGGCAACGACGTGATCCTCGGCGACACTGGTCTGTTCGAGGGCGAGGCCGGCCTGCCGGTCCGCGCGGTCGCCGACATCGCGGCAGGCGCTGCGGACGAGATCGACGCAGGCTCCGGTGTCGACTGGGTTCTGGGCGGCATGGGCGGCGATACGATCGTCAACCGGGCCGGTCGGTCCTTCATCCTGGGTGACTCCGGCGAAATCGAAGCGCGGACCGGGGGCATCGTTTCGTCGATGCGCGCGACGGAGCCGGCGACCGGCGGCGACGATCGGATCACCGGCAGCACGGCGAGCGACTGGATCATCGCGGGCGCGGGCGGCGACGTGGTCGACGCCGGACAGGGGCGGAACATCGTACTCGGCGACGCCGGTGAAATTCTCACCGACGCCCGGGGTCGCGCGGCTCAGGTCAGGATCACCAGCGCCGCGATTGGCGGCGATGACGAGATCACGACGGGCGACGGGGAAGACTGGATCCTCGCAGGCCAGGGGGGCGACAGTGTCGTCTCCGGCAACGGCGACGACGTGGTCTTCGGCGATATCGGCGAGTTGACCCTCAGGGCGGGCCGCGTGATCGGGGCGGTCGCCTCGGGCACGGAAGGCGGTGCTGACAGGATCGATGCGGCGAACGGGGACGATTGGATCCTCGGCGGCGCATCCGGTGACACGATCGTCAAGGCGGCGGGAACTTCGGTGATCCTCGGCGACAACGGCGCCATCGAGACCGACGCACGAGGTCGAGTGCGCGCCGTCCTCTCCATCGGCAACGCACGCGGCGGTGATGACGTCATCACCGGCGGCACCGGGCGGGACTGGGTCATCGCCGGCGAGCGCGACGACGCGGTTTCGACGCGGAGCGGCGACGACATCCTGATCGGCGACATGGGAGAGATCAGGGCCCGGCAAGGCGTGCGTTTCACGGCTCAAGGCTTCAGCGCTCCCGGCGGCGACGATGTCCTACGCGCCGGATTGGGTGAGGACTGGGTCATCGGCGGACCGGGCAACGACCGGATCGTCAACGAGGCGGGTCGGCTCTCGGTGCTGATCGGGGACGCCGGGGTCATCGAAGGCGATGAGGTCGGCCTCGTCCTAGAAGCGCTCTCCACGGAGGCATCGGTCGGCGGTACCGACAGCATCTCGGGTGGCACGGACCGCGACATCATCTTCGGCGGGGCCGCGGGCGACGTCATCGACGGGCGCGGCGGCGACGACATGATCACCGGCGACGGCGGCCTCTACCAGCGGGCGACGAAGGACCGGACGACCTACCACACGATCGAGAGCGAGGACTTCTTCGACGGCGGAGACGACACGCTCTTCGGCGGCTCGGGACGGGACTTCATTCTCGGCGGCGTGGGGGGCGACAGCTTCGGCCTCGACCTGTCCGACGACGTGGCCGTGGGGGAATTCGCCCGGATCCGCCTGACCGAGCGGTCGAACGGCGACGAGGTCATCACCAGCTTCCTGACCATGGCCCCGAGCGATGTCGACTCGATCTCGCAGGTCGTCCAGACGCTGTTCAACGACCGCCACACCCGGACGAGTGACGACCGTCCGAGCACCGGCGAGGACCTCGTGTCGCTCACCTCGCCGATCAGCGGCCTCAGCCTCATCGCGCGCGGCGACCTCATCTTCGATCTGCCCGGCCTCCTTGACCGCGAGCTGTCGGATGAGGATGACGATGATGTAATTCCGGGCCTGGCGGGCTTTGCCCTGCTCTCCTCGCAGGATAACCTCCTTCCACCCGGTACCGAGGCGACAGAGCCCCAGGATACCGGTGAGGGACCGGTCGAGGAGGGCGAGACGCCCGAAGCGCCCGATGCCGACGAGGAAGAGGGTGAGGGAGAGCAGGCTGCGGCTGCGCCCGCGTGGCGGATAGGCGGCTGGCGGATGCAGCAGGAGCATGCTTGATCAAGGCAGTTCGCGTGCGAAGACCGGAAGTCCGGGCGGCGTAGCCCGCGCGGCCCGGCGCCATCTTCAGGAAATCGATGGCATCCACGGATGCAGTATCTTCCTCCGGACTGGCGGGGAGAGCTGGATCGAGGCGGCGCGCGTCGGAACAGCGCCCCTGGCCGATCCCGGTCCGGTCCTGCAGGCGACGGAGCCCGACAGCGGCGGGACCGTCCGCCCGCGCGGCGAGGCGGAGGAGCAGGACGGCTGGCTCGCCACCTACGCCTGCGTCGGGCCGGAGGTCGAACTCGTCCTCATCGCCGGCTTCAAGCCGATTGACCCCGGCCCCCTTCAGGCTCGCCTCGAAAAGCTGGAGGCCAAGGCCGGCTGGCTCTTGGTCGCAGCGCTGCGCGAACGCTCGCAACAGAAGGGCGATATCGCGCAGGGTCTCGAGATGGGGGGCGCGATCCTGCAGGAGGCCCCCTCGGCGCGCAATCGACTGCAGCTCGCGCACCAGTGGATCGCCCGGCTTGAACGCGCCTTTCAGCCCGGTCTGGTCGCTGTCTGCCGGGTCCCGGTCGCCACGCCCTCGCTCCTTGCCCTGTCGGGCGGCGCGGTGGTGGACCGCAACAGTGCCCAGAGAACCGCGCTCGAGGCGCTCGCGGCGGCCGCGATGGAGCTGCGCGCAGTTCGCATTCATGTGGCGGAGGCGGGACAGGACACCGACCCCGACACCGCACAGCTCGACGATGCGCTGGAGCGTCTGGGGGCCGGGGCCTGCATGCTCCTGCCGCTCTATGACGGCGACAACTGCCGCTCGGTGGTTATCGTCCTCTGGAACGACGCGATCACGCCGCTCCCCGACATGGCCGCGGCCGAGCTGATCGGCTCGATCCTCGAGAGCGCGATGTCGATCCAGCAGCGGGCGCACCCCTCGTTGCTGCGCCGCGCCGGGACCTGGCTGGCGGATACTGCCGCAGCCCTATTCGGACGACGGGGGCTCAAGCTGAAGGTCGCCTTGCTGGTGGCGGTGCTCGTTCTCGTCGCGGCCTCGCAGATTCCGAGCAGCGTCGCACCTGCGTTCAACGCGACAGTCGAGGCCCGGGATCGGCGGATCGTGTCGGCGCCCTTCGACGGGTTTGTCGCCGAGGCGCCGTTCGAGCTGGGAGACACCGTTCCGGCGGGGGATGTGATCGTCGCGATGGAAGATACCGATCTGCGGCTGGAACTGGCGCAAGCGCAGGCGGAGCAGGCGCGGCTGGAGACCGAGATCCAGGCCGCGCGGGCCGACCGCGATACTGCGCGGCTCCGAGAACTCGCGGCCCAGCTCGAGCAGGTGGATGTTCGGGTCGAGCTGCTCGAATACCAGCGCGAACAGACGCGCCAGGTCGTCGATACCGAAACCGTCGTGATCGGTGGAGACGCCTGGGAGCGGGTCGGCGGCCGCGTGCGGCTCGGCGAGCCGCTGCTCGAGGTCGCGGAGCCCGGAAGCTTCGCCGTACGGGCCCGCATCGACGAAGGGTGGGTCGCCGATCTGCCCGACGGCGCAAGCGGACAGCTCCTGCTTTCGGCCTTCCCTGAGACGCCGATCCCGGTCAGGCTCGAGCGTGTGACCTCGCAATCCTCGATGGAGGAAGGGGTCAATGTCTTCACCTCCTGGATGACACTGGAAGACGGGGGGGGCGAGGTCGCCCTCAGGGACGGAATGAGGGGGATCGTTCGCGTCGATGCCGGGGAGAGCACTCTGCTCGCGGAATACACACGCGGTCTGCGGCGCTGGTTCAGCACCAGGCTCTGGGCGTTGCAGTGATAGCCGGCGGGACCTGACACGATGGTCGCCCACCTGCGCCACCCCGACTGGTACCTGATTTCAGGGCAGCGGTTCCGCCGTCGATCGGCGCTCGGAACCACGATGCAGGTATTTCGGGGCGAGACCTTCCTTGTGATCTCCGACCGACTGACCGGGCAGCACATGCGCCTCAACCACCAGGCCGAGCAGGTCTGGCGGATGCTGGACGGAGAGCGCACCGTGCAGGAGATCTGGGAGGAGCTGCGCCAACGCCCGGGCACGACCTCCGGACAGTCCGAGATCATGGACTGGATCCTGCAGCTCGTATCCGCGGGGCTCGTGGTGTCGGATCACGAGATGAATCCCGAGCACCTGGCCGACCGGAGCCTGCGCAAGCGCAACAAGCTGACCGAGGCCCGGGCCATGAGCCCCCTCTCACTGAAGTTCAGGCTGCTCGACCCGGCACGGCTGATCCGGGCGACGTACCCGTTGGTGGGCTGGCTCTTCACCCGGACCGGCTTCGCGCTGATCTGCGCGATCCTCCTGTCCGGCGCCGTCGCCGCGGCCCTCAATTTTTCCGCGCTGACGAACTCGGTCGACGGCCAGCTGCTGTCGCAGTCGGGCCTGCTCCTGCTGGTTCTGGTCTTTCCGGTGATGAAGATCCTGCACGAGCTCTCCCATGGCTACGCGGTCCACCGTTTCGGCGGCGAGGTTCGCGAATTCGGGATCATGCTGCTCGTCTTCTTTCCGGTGCCCTACGTCGAGGCGTCGGATGCCCACGCATTTCCGGACAAGCGGGCGCGCATGATCGTGGGAGCGGCGGGGATCATCTCCGAGCTGCTGATGGCCTCGCTGGCGCTCTTCGTCTGGCTGGCCATCGAGCCGGGGATCGAGCGCGCGCTCCTGTTCAACGTCGTGCTGATCGGAACCGTTTCGACCGTCCTCTTCAACGGGAATCCTCTGCTGAAATTCGACGCCTACTTCGTGCTGTCGGACTGGCTGGAGATGCCCAATCTCGCCAAGCGCAGCTCCGAGTACCTCGCGGATCGGGCCTACGTCCACGTCTTCGGTCTGCGCTCCGATCTCGAGGTCCCGCCCGACGAGGCCCGGATACTCGGGACGTACGGATCGCTCGCGCTCCTCTACAGGCTGTCGCTGACCATCGTCATCGTAGCCGTCGTCTCGCAGATGTTCTTCGCCCTGGGCGTGCTGTTGGCGCTCTGGGCGGTCGTGCTGGGGGTGATCGTGCCCTTCGCAAAATTCGTCAGGAAAGGAGTCCGGATGTCGCGCGCCCAGAACCGCTCCCGCCGGTCGGCCCTGCGCGTCGGGGCCCTGCTCGGGGCGATTGTCCTCTTCGGCGCCGCGGTGCCGCTGCCGTTCAACGCCATGGGGCAGGGCATGGTCGTGCCCGCTCCCGGCACCGAGCTTCGGATGGCCAGCGCGGGAACGATCCTCCCAGGTGCCCTCGAGGACGGCGCGCCGGTTTCGGAAAATGACGTGATCGTCACGGTAGCGAACCGCCCGCAGGAGGCACGCGTCCAGTCGCTGCGGCTGACCCAGTCGAGCCTCGAAGACAAGCTCTCCCGCGGCGGGCTGCCGCTGGAAGAGCGGCAGTCGGTGGAGCGCGATCTCGTCCTCACCCGCGGCTCCCTCGTCGAGGCGGAACTGCGCCACGCGGGCCGGGAGCTGACGGCGCCTGCCGAGGGAATCGTCCGGTGGCAGGGGGGGCGACCGCCGGTCTCCGGCAGTTTCCTCACGCGCGGCGATCTGCTCGGGCACATCGAGGCGCCGGGCCGCATGGAAATCGTCCTGGCCTTCCCCTCGGCCTATGCCGGGGAATTTCCCGGCGGGGACGTCAGGCGGATGGAACTCCTGCTGCCGGACACCTCGACGCTCTCCCTGCCGATTGCCCGGATGCAGGTCGTGGCCGCGGGGCAGCAGGTCCCCCGGCAGCTCCTGTCCACGCGCGGAGGACCGGTGCCGGAGATGCCGGATGCTCCGGGGATGGCGCTCGACGCTGCCATCGTCGCCTGGGCGGCCACGGAGACGGACCTGACCGATTGGTCGGGGGCCAGGGTCAAGGCACGCCTGAGCCTGCCCGATGCCACGGCCTTCGAGCAGGTCGCATTCCATCTGCGTCGGCTCTTCCTGCGGGTGATCCGTGTCTGAGGCGCTCTGGCCCCGCCTTCCACTGCGTGCGCCGGCGCTGAGGCCCTTCGCCCGGTCCCGCCGCAAGCCGGTCCGCCGAAAGGTGCCGCGGCTCTCGCGCGCCCGGCTGATGCTGGACGAGCACCTGACATGGCGGCTGATCCGTCCGCCGCGGATCTCTCCTGCGCTGAAGGCCGGGGTACGGGAGGTCTGGACGGAACTGCGTGACCTGGACGACGCCTCCTTCGAGGACTCGCTCCGTGCGGCGCCCTTCCGTGCGGAGAGCCTCTTGCGTCGGAGGGGAGGGGCCTCCGCGATCGCGCATGTCCTGGAGGTCATGCGGCGCGAGACCGGACTGGCGCTGCGAGACAACCAGATCGACTGTGCGATCTCGCTGCTTCAGGGGACCTGCGTCGAACTCCGGACCGGCGAGGGCAAGACCCTGGCCGCAGGACTTGCGGCGCTGGCGGCCGCGCGGTCGCGGGTCTCGGTTCACGTGGTCACGGTGAACGACTATCTCGCACGGCGCGATAGCGAGCTGATCGCGCCCATCGCCGCGCGCCTCGGCCTCCGCGTCGCCGTCATCACGCAGGAGATGCCGGACCAAGACAAGCGCAGGGCCTACGACGCCGACATCGTCTACGGCGCCAACAAGACCTTCGTCTTCGACCACCTGCGCGACCGCCGGGGCACCGCGCGCGATCCCCACGCGGTGCCGAGACAGATGGGTCAGGCCATTGCCATCGTGGACGAGATCGACAGCGTCCTCGCCGACGACGCGACGACTCCGATGATCCTGTCCGAGCCGGGCGGCGCGCTGCCGGTCCAGGAGGGGGAGCTCTTCCATGCCTTGCACCGGTTCGCCTCGGGCCTCGCCGCGCCGAGCGACATCGTGCGGGACGGCCGTGGAGCCTGGCGGCTGACCGACGTCGGCCTCCACAGGCTCGAGGATGCGGCAAGCCGATGGCGCCACCCTCTCGCGGGTAGCGAGGACATCGTCTCGCTCGCCGAAACGGCGCTCTCTGCGATCCACATGTTTCGCGAGGGTGAGGCATATGTCATTCGCGACGGCAAGGTGCAGATGATCGATCAGTCCACGGGACGTCTCATGCCGGATCGCCGGTGGGGCTACGGACTGCACCAGTTGATCGAGATCGACGCGGGCCTCGAACCGACCGAGGAAATGCACACGGTCGCGCAGATCACCCAGCAGACCTATTTCCGCCAGTATCGGATACTGTCCGGTCTGACCGGGACCGGACGGGAATGCAGCGGCGAGTTCTGGGCGATCTACCGGCTGCCGGTGCGGCGGATCGCGCCTCATGCGCCGCCCCGGCTGCGATCGGTCGGGCGGCGGATGCTGCCCGATCGCGCCGCGAAGTGGACCCATATCGTCCGCCGCGCCTGCGACATCGCGCAAGAGCGGTCCGTGCTCGTCGGCCTCAACGACGTGAGCGAGGTCGCGGAACTGGCCGGGGTCTTCCGCGCCGCGGGGCGTGAGGTGGCCGTGCTCGACGCCCTGACGGAGGCGCAGGAGGCCGAGATCGTCGCAGAGGCTGGCCAGCCCGGCCAGATCACCCTCGCGACCCACCTAGCCGGGCGCGGCACCGATATCGGGCTGGCCCCGGCGGTGCGCGAGGCCGGCGGGCTTCATGTCGTCATCGGCAGCTTCATGGTCTCGGGTCGAATGGAACGGCAGCTCTTCGGTCGGGCAGGGCGCCAGGGCGACCCCGGCAGCTACGAACGAGCCTTCTCTCGCGAGGACCGCGCCATCCGGGAGGGGACGCCGACTCTGGTCTGGCGCACGCTAAGGGCATTCCTTCGGGTCCCCGGGCTGCGCTGGCCAATCCTCGCGGCTCTTCACCGGCGGCGCGATGCCGTGGCCCGCAAGGCGCGCCGGGAAACGCTCTTGCGGGAACAGAACCTCGCCAGAACCATCGGATACGGATAGGACTAGCCCATGACGTTGCTTTCGCTGACCCGCCGCGCCTCCGCCTGCCTTGTTCTGCCTGTCCTTCTGTTGCCGCCGCTTTCCGCCGCCGCGCAGGTCAGTGGTGATGCGCTGTCCTGTCTGCTGGTGCCCGCGCGCAGCAGCGACGTTGGCAGCCGGCAGGCCGGCATCGTGACCGAGCTCCCGGTGCAGCGGGCCCAGCTGGTGGCCGAAGGCGACCTCCTGATGCAGCTCGACGACGAGTTGCTGCGGGCCGATCTGCAGCAGGCCGAGATCCGGCGAGAGGCGGCGGAGGCGCGTATTGGCCGCGCCGCCCGGTTCGAGAGCAGCAACATCATCCCGGGCGAGGAGATGGAGACGATGCGGACCGAGCTCGCGCTGGCCGAGGCTGCGGCTGAGCGCGCCCGCATCCAGATCGAGCAGGCCCGGCTGACGGCTCCTTTCCCGGGTGTCGTGGCGGAGGTTTTCGTATCGGAGGCCGAACGCATCGGTGCCGAGCCCGTTCTGCGGCTGATCGATCTCGGCACGCTGGAGGTCGAACTGGTCTTCCCGACCGAGGCCTACGGCGAGATCCAGGCTGGAGAGGACCTGCCGCTTGAGGTCGACCTGACAGGGGACGAGGTTATCGCGACGGTGCGGTCGACCGACCCCTTCATCGACGCGTCCAGCAATACGTTCTCGGTGATCGCGGAGATCGACAACTCCGACCTCGCGATCCCCTCCGGAGCGAGCTGCCGCCTCGCCGGTGGCTAGAGCCCGGCCAGACGCGACACTTCATCGGCGCCGGTTTCAAAATAGAAGCTGAGGAAGCGCCCCTTTATCGGATCGGTACCCCCTGCGACGTGGAGCAGGGGCTCGCTCCGGGCGGCCTCGCGGAGGTCCGGCGCGGCTTCGGCCAAAGGCCATGCCTCGAGCGCTGACGCGAGCGCCTCCCGGTCGAGATGGGCCCGGCGCACCGTCACGAGCCAGGAGTCGCGCCCCGCTCCTCTCGTGCGGGTAAATATGCAATCAGCGCCCTCGATGGCCCGGAATGCGCGCGCGACGGCAAGCTCGTCCAGGCCGAAGGCGGCACAGGTCTCCAGCAGCGGCGGGAGTATGCGGTCCGTTGGGGCCATTGGCTCGCAAAGGTAGGCGTCGTCGCGCAGGCTGCCGTCCGGGAGGGCCTTGGTCCCGCGGTAGACGGGGAAGGGCGACAGGTCTCCGGCTTGGACCCGCTCCACCATCTGGTCCCAGAACTGCGTGTAGAGCCGAACCGATCCGCGGGTGTCAGTCATGCCGAGCCCGAGGGCATCCGCGTCGCGGGCGGTCTCCGTCCAGCGCCGGACGGCTGTCTCGGGCATACCCAGCGACGTGGCCGCGCGGGCGATCCGGCGCGTCGCGTTCCGCGAGGCGGGGAAGAAGAACAGCATCCGCCGTTCGACCGCTCCCTCCAGGGAAAAGGACCAGGATCGGTCGTAGGCTTCCGCGGTATCGCGAAGCCGCGTCAATGCCGCCGCTGCATCGGGGGTCAAGGAATTCATGGCCGCAGCTTGACCCGACGGCCGGCATCCCGCAACCATCGGCGTAAGGGGACCGTTGCGGGGCAGCGCCTCCGGCCCCGTGGCCGTGCTGATACCCCCGCGACACGACGGGGGATGGGACATGGGTAACTTTTTTCAGCGCTTCCGGCGCCTGGCTTTGGTCTGCGCCACGGCACTGACTGCGCCGGTGGCGACACTCGCGCAGGACGAAGATGCGGCCTCGACTGCCGATGCCGATGTTTTCGAGACCGGCCTGGGCGAACCGATCGGCCGGGTCAGCGGGCGTCTCGCTTACAACAGCGAACGAGGTCCCATTGTGGGACTCGGGATCGAGACGACGCGGTTTCTCGGACGGGACCAGCACCTGCAATTTGCGGTCGAAGCCGACGAGAACGACACGCGCTATCGCCTTCTGACGCGGAGCGACGACCTGTTCGGAACCCAGCCGCGTCTCTCCCTGCTGATCGAGTCCCGCCAGCAATCGGCCAACGACAACTTCGCCTTCGACGTCAGCGCAAACTCCGCCCGGGCCGGGCTTGGTTGGACACTTACGGACGACCTCGATGCCACGAGCTACCTGCTGGTGTCGCGGGACCGGATCTACGATGTCGCGCCGAACGCTTCGGCGTTGATCGAGGCGGACGCGGGGACCAGCGACCGCGTGGCGGTCGGCGGGGAGCTGGACTACGTGCTGCGGGATCCAGAAAGCGGGCAGTCGGTCAGGCTCGACCTGGGCCTCGAGCTGGGAAAGAGGGACGATGCGGACGAAGGATACCTCAAGATTACCGGCGGGCTGGCCTACACGCAGCGTCTGCTTGGAGGGGACGTCATCCTCAACCAGACGCTTCGTGCCGGCGCGATCGACAGCCGGGGCGGCACATCCTCCATAGGCGACAGGTTTATCCTGGGGTCGGGCTCGATCCGCGGCTTCGAACTCGCCGGCTTCGGGCCGCGGGACCTCGCCGTTGGGCGTGAACCGGCTCTCGGCGGCAATCGTTTCGTGGCGGCCCGGACCACGGGGTGGTTCCCCAATGCCCTTCCCGACACGGACCGCATCGCTCCCGGCGTGTTCTTCGATGCCGGGAGCCTCTGGGGCCTCGACGACACGGGCGGCGGCCCGGGCGGGGCCTCACCGGTCGACGACGACTTCAGCCTGAGGGGTTCGGCCGGGGTGACGGTCCGGATCGCGACGGGGATCGGCCGGCTCGACATCTCGCTGGCGCATGTACGCCTGCAAGAGGACTACGACGAGACCCGGACGGTCCAGGTCTCGTTCTCACAGCAATTCTAGGGGATCACGGGCCGAAGGACTGTTTCACTTGTCTTCGCTGTCCGGGATTGCCTGGGCCGGTTCGACGCTCGCCCAGACCGGCAGGTGATCGGAGGCCACCCCTGCCAGGCTGCGTTCGGCGACCCCGTGGTCCAGGATGCGCACGGCGTTGCCGTGTGCGAAGCGGTCGAGAGAGGCGACCGGGCGCGAGGCGTGGAACGAGGGCCCCGGGGCGACGACATGCAGCCTGTCTTCCCAAGGCTCGAAGCCGCGAGCGGGGGACCATTCGTTGAAGTCTCCGGCCACAAGGGCATTCTTCGTCATCGGCCCCAGATGCCTCAGGATCGTCGCCATCTGCAGGTGCCGCCAGCGCCGCAGGAGCCCGAGATGGGTTCCGACGATCCAGAGCCCAGCGACCCGGACGAGAACCGCGCCGCGGGGCTCCAGACCGGGAAGCTCCAGCCTCATCCGGCCTTCGATCGGGAGGCTCCTTCGGACGAGCACGGCATTCCCATGCCAGCCGATCCCGCCTCTGCCTACGGCGAGATCGACGACCTCCAGCGATGTCTCCCGGGCGATCATCTCGCGGGGCAGGGCGGTGGGCCGCGCGCCAAGGCGCTTGTCAGCTTCCTGCAGCAGGGCGACATCGGGGTCGAGCTCATTCAGCACGCGCAGGACACGGGCCGGGGAGCGGCGCCAGTCCAGGCCGACCGCCTTGCGAATGTTGTAGCTGACCACTCGCAGCGCCATCAGAGCACCGGGGCGAAGAGCCGGGCCAGTCGCGCGCCGACCTGCATCCAGAGGGGCTGCTGCGCGAGCGGCGTTTCGAGCAGGTCCGACGCCTCCATGTCCAGTCGCAGCATCGCTTCGGTCCGCGCGGCGAAGCCGGGGTCCTCGATCATCACCATGGTCTCGAAATTGAGGCGGAAGGAGCGATTGTCGAGGTTGGCGGTCCCGATCCCAGTGAGGTCGTCATCCACGAGCACGACCTTCTGGTGCAGGAACCCCTCCCTGTAGCGGTGAATCTGGACCCCGGCCTCGCGTAGCTCATCGAAGAAGGCGAAGGCGGCGAGCCAAGGCAGGTAGTGATCGACCCGGGCAGGCATCAGCAGGCGGACATCGCAGCCGTCCAGCGCAGCGGACTTCAATGCGGAGAGCGTATCGACATCCGGTACGACGTAGGGGGTCGCGATCCAGACCCGCCGCCGTGCCCGCGTGATCGCGGCAAAGTAGAAGAGAGCACCGGTATCGTGCTTGTCGGCCGGTCCCATCAGCACCGTCACCGCGTCGACGCCACCCGGAACCGTTTCGGGCGACCAGTCGAGGGCATCCCCCAGTTCCTCGCCGGTCTGCCAGTGCCAGTCCTGCACGAAGCCGAGCTGCAGTTGCGACACGATCGGACCGCGCAGGGCGAGGTGCGTGTCGCGCCAGTGCCCCATCTGCGGGTCTCTCCCCAGGTAGAGATCGGCCACGTTATGCCCGCCGATGGCCGCCCAGTGACCGTCGACGATGACTGTCTTCCGGTGATTGCGGAAGTTGATGCGGCTGCGGGAGCTCCGCGGCCGTCGGCTCGCCGGGTCGGGGAAGTCGACGCCCGCGTCCAGCAACCGGCGGCGGTAGGAGGCGGGCAGGCCGTAGCTTCCGACCCGGTCGCAGAGCAGCCGGACCTTCACGCCGCGCTCGGCAGCCGCGACGAGGTGATCGGCGAAGGCTCGGCCCAAGTCGTCGTCCTCGATCGTATAGAACTGGACGAGGGCGTAGCGTTCGGCCGCGTCGATCGCCTCGAAGATCGTGTCGAAGGTCGCATCGCCGTCGATCAACAGATCAGCCGAGTTGCCCGGCATGGAGGGAAGCTCCGCCAGGCTGGAGAAGACGCGCATCCTCTCCGACGCTCTGGCCGTATCGTCCGGCGAGGGCAGGCCGATGCCCTGCGTGACGGCGAGACTCCGGCGGTGAGACATTCGGTGAGGGCGCAGCTTGTGTTGCCCGAGCACGGCGTATGCCGGGACTGCGACCCAGGGTGCCGCGACCAGGAAGATCGCCCAGGCAACCGCCCCTTGTGGGGTACGGGCCGAAGAGACCGCGCTCCAGACGCAATAGGCGGCTGCCGCCACGAGCGCCACGCCCACGATTGCGGTCAAACTGCCTGGCACGCGTCCCTCTTCGTCGCTTGTCGCCGCAACGCGGCTCCCAATTCTTCAGAACGTCGGGGCGCGCGCGGGCCGTGTCAAACCTGTATGCCGGGCCGACGCAACGACCGCGGCTCCACACAAACGTGGAGACTGGTAATCCGGTCCTTTGGTGTCCATGTCTCGGTCGGAGTGATGATGATGAGATTGGTCCAGCAGCCAGTGCCTGAGAGCAGGGACAAGAAGCGACTCTTGCGCCAGATCTGGGCGCTGGAACGCAGGGCCCCGGCTTTGCGCAAGCCGCTTCACTTCCTGCTCAGGGATCGCTGGTTCATCGTTCGCCTGCCTATCGCACTCATGCTGGTGTTGGGCGGGCTCCTGTCGATCCTGCCGTTTCTCGGTCTCTGGATGCTTCCGCTTGGCCTTCTGCTGCTGGCCGTCGACGTCCCGATCCTGCGCCCGGCCGTGTCGTCAAGCGTCATCCGGATGCGGCGCTGGCTCGCCCAGCGATTTCGCCGGAAGCACCGCTAGCGCGTCACCACGTTATCCGGTTCAGGTCGACTCGCGGTAGCTCACCGACTTCCCGATCATGGGGAGCTGGCGGAGCACCGCGGGCAGAACCAGCAGGATGCCGATCACCGTGGGCCACAGGCTCGGTACCACCAGAAGCAGGGCGGAGATCGTGAGCAGCACGCGCTCGTAGCCGCGCAGCGGAGCGAAGAGCCAGCCGGCGAAGACCGAGGAGAGCATCCAGATGCCGGCCATCGCGCCGAAGGTCGACAGGAAGAACTCCGACCAGGTGAAGCCCTCGGTCACCAGAAGCATCGACGGGGAGAAGACGAAGACGAAGGGTACCAGCGCCTTGCCCATCCCGAGGCGGAACGCGGTGTTACCCGCCTTGAAGGCGTTGGCGTCGGCGATCCCCGCCGCGGCATAGGCGGCCAAGGCGACAGGCGGCGTGATGTCCGCCAGAACGCCGAAGTAGAAGACGAAGAAGTGCGCCACGATGGGCTGCACGCCGAGCAGTCCCAGGATCGGAGCGGCGACCGCGATCATGATCAGGTAGTTCGCGGTCGTGGGGATGCCGCAGCCCATGAGAACACAGACGATGGCCGTCATGATCAGCGTGAAGAGCAGTGTCAGCGAGGGGACCGACATCACGTCGAACGGCAGGAACGCGAGACCGGCGCTGACGGACTCGGCCCACTGTCCCGCGACGGAGGTCACCATGTAGGCGATCTTGAAGCCCACGCCCGTCAGCGTGACGACGCCGATGATCACGCCCACGAGCGCGGCCGCGGCGGTGACCGAAAGCGAGTACTTCGCGCCCAGCACGAAGCCGTCCCAGACGCCCTTCACGAATTCGGTTGCGGCAGCGCGAAGGTTGGTGCCGTGGTCCACGAGGCTCTGGATCGCGAGGACGCCGATACAGGCGGTGATGCCCCAGAAGGCGGCGAGGTAGGGCGTCTTGCCGGACAGCAGGATCGCCACGAGCACGAAGAGGGGAAGTGTGGTCAGCCAGCCTGCCTTGAAGACGGCCCAGGCCACCGGAAGCTCGTCTTTGGTCAGCCCGCGCAGACCGCGGCGGCGAGCCTCGAGGTGGACCTGAACGAGCACACCGAAGAAGTGCATGAAGGCCGGCACGAGGGCGGCGGTCAGGATCGTCGTCAGCGGAACGCCGAGATACTCGATCATCAGGAAGGCCACGGCGCCCATGACGGGCGGGGTGATCTGCCCGCCGGTGGAGCTCGCCGCCTCGACCGCGGCGGCGAAGTGGCGGGGGTAGCCGATCCGGATCATGGCCGGGATGGTGAGCGAGCCGGTGGTCACGGTGTTGGCGATCGAGGAGCCGGAGATCGACCCCAGCATCGCCGAGGACAGGACCGAGACCTTGGCGGGACCGCCGGCGAACCGTCCGGCCAGCGCCGATGCGAGGTCGATGAAGAGCTGCCCCAGTCCGATGCGGGTCGCCATCACGCCGAACAGGACGAAATGGAAAACGTAGGTGGAGATGACGCCGAGCGCGGTGCCGTAGATGCCCTGCGATGTCAGGTAGAGGTGGTTGACGATCCCGCTCCAGTCGGCGCCCGGGTGCGTCAGGACGCCCGGCATGTACTGACCGAAATAGGCGTAGGCCATGAAGAGGACGGCAATCACCGGCAGTGGCCAGCCCATGGCGCGGCGGGTCGCTTCGAGGAGCGTGACGATCAGGATCGTCCCCATGATGACGTCGATCGGCAGCGGATTACCGACGCGGAAGGCCAGATCGTTGAAAATCCAGGGGACGTAGAGCGCGGAGACCAGCGCGCCGGCGGCGAGGACCCAGTCGACGATGGGCAGGCCGAGCGGGGCGAGGAGGCCCGGCTTCGTGGCGCGCGGCTTGCCGAAGGCGACGAAGGTGAAGAACACGAGCGCCAGCGTGACGCCCATGTGCAGGCCGCGGTGCGTCGTGGCCCGGGGGATGCCGTATCCCGCCGTGTAGTAGTGGTAGCAGGCAAGGGCGAAGAGCGTGGCGGCGACCACCCAGCCGAGTGTCGGGGGGAGGGGACGGAAGCGGACCTCGGAGTCGAACTCCTCCTCGAGGGCCTTCATCTCCTCTTCGGTCATGGCTCGGCTGCGCTCGCTCATCGTCTTCTTGTCCTTCTTGGCGAGGGGCCGCGGCCGGAGCCGGCCGCGGTGTCGTTGACTTCCGCGGCGCCTCTTAGAGCGCCGCGCGAGAGGGTCTTACTCCGCCTCGAGGAGCCCGGCTTCCTGGTAGAAGCGCTCGGCGCCCGGGTGGAGCGGGATGCCGATACCGTCGAGAGCAGTCTCGGCGGTGATCTCGGCGCCCTTCTGGTGTCCTGCGTCGAGAAGCTTGCGGGTGTTCTCGTTCCAGAGCGCGGCGGTGATGTCGTAGATCAGCTGCTCGGGCTGATCGGCGCTGGTGACCCACTGGGCCCCGACGGAGAGCGTGGTGACGTCGTCTTCCACACCCTCGTAAGTGCCGCCGGGCACGGTGTTCTCGGCGAAGAAGGTGTACTCGTCGAGGATGCCCTGGGCCTCCTCACCGGCGATCGGCACGATGGTGATGTCGTCCTGGCTCGCCAGTTCGGCGATCGCACCGGCCGGGAAGCCGCCGACGAAGAAGAATGCGTCCATGGCGCCGTCGCGCATCCGCTCACCGGCTTGGTCGGGCTTGAGGTACTCGGCGTCGACATCGTCTTCCGACAGGCCGTAGGCCTCGAGGATGATGCGCGCGTCCACCAGCGTGCCGGAGCCCGGCTCGTCGAGCGAGACGGTCTTCCCGGCCAGGTCCGCCGGGCTTTCGATCCCCGCATCCGCCGAGGCGACGAGGTGGATCGTCTCGGGATAGAGGCTCGCGATGGCGCGGAGGTCCTCGACTGCCGGCTGGTCTTCCCAGATGCCGGTGCCGGTCTGCGCCCAGGTGGCGACGTCCGACTGGGCAAAGCCCGATTCCAGCGTGCCGCCCGCGATGGCGTTCACGTTGGCGACGGAGCCGTTGGCCGAGAGGGCCGTGGCGATGAGGCCCGGCACGCCGCAGGAGCCGCCCTCGTCACAGGCGCGCGAGCCCGGCGGGCTCGAGATCGCGTTCGCGATCAGACCGCCGATCGGATAGTAGGTGCCGGCCGTACCGCCGGTCCCGATCCGGAAGAACTGCGGCTCCTGAGCGCTGGCTGCGGTGCCGAGCGCGGCTGCCGCGAGCGCGACGATGGTCGTCTTGATCGAAGACATGTGTGCCTCCCCTTTTGCGTTGAGTATGTGCTCTCAACGAAGCGCAGGAGCGCGGGAAACACAATGCCGAGTTCACCTTCGACCGGCTCGGCCCTTGCGGAAAGCCCGATCAATGGTCGGGCCTTCTCGTCCAAGCGCCCGAATGGCCCGGTTTTTTCTTTATTTTCAGACGGAAAGAGGAGCCATTCTGTTGCGTGAAGATTTTCGCTTGAAATAAATCATACTGTATGACTTTACTCCGGCAGGCTTCGGCCGAATAGGGAGGAAATCATGAAGAAACTTATGCTTGGCGCAGCCATTGCTGCGCTCTCGACAGGTGCGACCGCACAGACCATCGGCTTTTCGCAGATCGGATCCGAGTCCGGCTGGCGCGCCGCCGAGACCACCGTAACCCGGCAGGAAGCCGAAGAGCGTGGCATCGACCTTCGCTTCTCGGACGCGCAGCAGCGGCAGGAAAACCAGATCGCCGCGATCCGGTCCTTCGTCGCCCAGGGCGTCGACGCGATCCTGCTCGCCCCCGTGGTCGCGACCGGCTGGGACAGCGTGCTGGAAGAGGCCAAGGAGGCCGAGATCCCGGTCGTTCTTCTCGACCGCCAGGTCGACAGCTCCGAAGACCTCTACCTGACCGCCGTGGGCTCCGACCTCGTCCACGAGGGCGAGGTGGCCGGTCAGTGGCTGGTGGACAACAAGCCCGAGGGCGAGTGCCGCGTCGTCGAACTGCAGGGTACGACGGGGTCGTCGCCTGCCATCGACCGGGCGACAGGCTTCCGCAACGCGATCGAGGGCGACAAAGAGATCGAGATCGTCCGCAGCCAGACCGGCGACTTCACCCGGTCGGGCGGCAAGGAAGTCATGGAGAGCTTCCTGCAGGCCGAGGGCGGCGGCGAGAACATCTGCGCGCTCTACGCTCACAACGATGACATGGCCCTCGGCGCGATCCAGGCGATCAAGGAAGCGGGCATCGATCCGGGCGACGACATCCTGATCGTCTCCATCGACGCCGTTCCGGACATCTTTCAGGCCATGGCCGACGGCGACGCGAACGCCACCGTCGAACTCACGCCGAACATGGCCGGACCGGCCTTCGACGCGCTCGACGCCTACATGAACGACGGGACCGAACCGCCGAAGTTCATCCAGACGGAGTCCGCGCTCTACACGCAGGACGACGATCCGATGGCCGAGTACGAGGCCCGCAAGGACCTCGGGTACTGATAGCCGAGCGGCCCATTGGGCCAGGCGAAGAGCGGGGTGCTTTCGGGTGCCCCGCTCGTCCAATCGGAGACGTCGCATGCTCCTCACGACCCGCAAGCTGACGAAGACCTTTCCCGGCACCGTCGCGCTCGACGGCGTGAGTTTCGGCCTCGAGGCCGGCGAGGTTCATGCCCTCCTGGGCGAGAACGGTGCCGGCAAGTCCACTCTCATCAAGTGCCTGACCGGGGTCTATTCCCGGGACGCCGGCGAGATCGAGCTGGAGGGACGCCCCATTTCGCCCGCGTCGACCCATGAGGCGCAGGAGCTCGGGATCGGCACCGTCTACCAGGAAGTGAACCTTCTGCCGAACCTGACCGTGGCCGAGAACCTTACCTTCGGACGCCAGCCGACGCGGTTCGGCATGGTCTCCGGGCGGAAAATGCGCCAGGCGGCCGCGGAGATGCTCTCGGGCTACGGGCTGGACCACGTCAATGTCTCCCGAGAGCTGGGGACCTATTCCGTCGCGGTTCAGCAGATCGTCGCCATCGCCCGCGCGGTGGCTCTCTCCGGCAAGGTGCTGATCCTGGACGAACCGACCGCGAGCCTCGACGCGCGTGAGACCGAAACGCTGTTCGATGTGGTCAGAGGGCTGCGGGAAAGGGGGCTCGGGATCGTCTTCATCTCGCACTTCCTCGACCAGGTCTTCGACCTGTCCGACCGTCTGACCGTGCTGCGGAACGGCCGGCACATCGTTACCGCCAAGACCTCCGAGATGCAGCGGCTCGATCTCATTCACCATATGCTCGGCCACGAACTGGAGGAAGCCGAGGACCGGAGGAGCCGTCGCGAGGCTGGCGCCGAACGGCTTCGGTTCACCGGTCTCGGCCGGCGCGGCAAGGTCGAGCCTTTTGACCTCGCTGTGCGCGAGGGCGAAGTCATCGGTCTCGCCGGTCTACTCGGGTCGGGCCGCACCGAGACGGCAGACATCCTCTTCGGTCGCACGCCCGCGGACCGGGGCGAGGCCACGGACAGCGAGGGCTCCGTCGATCTGAGTTCGCCGCGGGCCGCCATCGCGGAGGGCTTCGGCTATGCACCGGAGGACCGCAAGACCGACGGGATCATCGCCGACCTCTCCATTCGCGAAAACATCGCGCTCGCGCTACAGGCCCGGCGCGGCTGGTCCAAGCCGATCCCGCGCCAGGAGCAGCGCGCCCTGGCCGACGAGTACATCCGCCGCCTCGATATCCGGACCTCAGATGCCGAGAAGGCCGTCGGCGAACTCTCGGGAGGCAACCAGCAAAAGGTCGTCCTGGCCCGCTGGCTTGCGATGAACCCGCGCTTCCTGATCCTCGACGAGCCGACCCGCGGCATCGACGTCGGTGCGCATGCCGAGATCCTCAAGCTGATCGGAGAGCTGACGGGGCAGGGGATGTCGATCCTCCTGATCTCGTCGGAATTCGATGAACTGATCGCCGCATCGGACCGGGTCATCGTGGTCCGCGATCGCCGGCACGTCTCGGAACTCGTCGGAGACGAGATCGAGACCGGCCGCATCATCAAGTCCATCGCCGCGCACGACACGGCGGAAGGAGCCGCGCCATGAGCCTTGGCCTGCGCCGCATCGCGCCCCAACTGTTGACCCTCGCCGCCCTGATCGCACTGGTGTCGGTCTTCTTTCCCGGCTTTCTCGCGGTCGAGCTGAGCGAGGGCCGTTTCGTCGGCAGCGCCGTCGACGTCCTCAAGCGAGGCGCGCCGGTCGCGCTGCTCGCCGTTGGCATGACGCTCGTCATCGCGACGCGCGGGATCGACCTCTCCGTCGGCGCCGTCATGGCGATCTGTGGGGCGGCGTCCGCCTGGGCGATTTCCAATGACTACGGTCTCGTGCTGTCCCTCCTGGTGGGGCTGGGGGCCGGCCTGCTCTGCGGGCTTTGGAATGGTATCCTCGTCGCCGTCTTCGGCATTCAACCGATCGTCGCGACGCTGATCCTCATGGTGGCCGGCCGAGGCGTGGCACAGATGATCACCGAGGGCCGGATCCTCACCTTCAGCCATGAAGGTCTGGCCTTTTTCGGGGCCGGGGCCGTCCTCGGGATCCCGACACCGATCCTCGTCTGGATCGGCGTCGGGCTGGCCTTCGGGTTGCTCGTCCGGCGCACCGCACTGGGTCTGCTGATCGAGTCCATCGGCATCAACCGCGGGGCGAGCGCCCTGGCCGGGGTCAACGCGCGCGTTCTTCTCGTCGCTGTCTACATCGCCTCCGGGCTCTGCGCCGCCGTTGCCGGGATCATCGTCGCCGCGGACATCCGGGGGGCCGACGCCAACAATGCGGGCCTCTGGCTGGAGCTCGACGCGATCCTCGCCGTGGTGATCGGCGGGACCTCCCTGATGGGAGGGCGCTTCTCCATCGCGGCCTCGCTCCTCGGCGCGCTGATCATCCAGACCATCGACACCGGCATCCTGCTCGCGGGCTTTCCGTCCGAATTCAACCTCGTGATCAAGGCCGGCCTCGTGGTGATCATCCTGGTGCTTCAGTCGCCTAAGGTCTCGCCACGGCTCTCGCGCAAGCTCCGGAGGGAGCGGGGCGCCGGGGGCATCTCCCGAACGAAGGAGGCAGTCGAATGAACGCCCGCGCGCTTCCGCTCTACGCGACGATCGCAATCTTCCTGATTGCCTACGTCATCTGCTACCTCCAGTTCCCGGCGATGCTCTCGACCCGGGTGATCGGGAACCTGCTGACCGACAACGCCTATCTCGGCATCGTCGCGGTCGGGATGACGGTCGTGATCCTCTCGGGCGGCATCGACCTTTCGGTGGGCTCGGTGATCGCCTTTTCAGGCGTCTTCATCGCGGTCCTGTTGCGGGACACCGGCCTGCATCCCCTCATCGTCTTCGCGCTGCTGCTCGGTGTGACCACCGCCTTCGGAGCCGCGATGGGAGGGTTGATCCACGGCCTCGCAATGCCGCCTTTCATCGTCACGCTCGCCGGCATGTTCCTGGCGCGCGGCGCGGCCTACATGCTGACCATCGACAGCGTGCCCATCGACCATCCCTTTTACGACCTCCTCCAGGACGCCTACTACCGGATGCCCGGCGGCGGTCGATTCACGCTCATCGGGGTGCTGATGCTCTTGAGCGTGGCGGCGGGCATGCTCCTCGCCCACCGCACGCGGTTCGGGACCTCCGTATTCGCGCTGGGCGGTGGCGAGCATACGGCCCGGCTCATGGGCGTCGCGGTCGGCCGGACGACGGTTCTGATCTACGCCTTTTCGGGCTTCATGGCCGGCCTTTCGGGCATCGTCTTCTCCATCTACACCGGCTCGGGCTACCCCTTGGCCACTGTCGGAACGGAACTGACGGCCATCGCGACCGTGGTGATCGGCGGGACGATCCTGACCGGCGGCTCCGGCTATGTCTTCGGCACGCTGATCGGCGTCCTGACCATGGGCTTGATCCAGACCTACATCGTCTTCGACGGCTCGCTTTCGAGCTGGTGGACGAAGATCGTCATCGGTGTGCTTTTGCTTCTCTTCATTTTGCTTCAGAAGGGGCTCTTGATGATTGGACAGAGACAACAAGGTGGCCTGACCTGACATGAAGCAGCTTCTCGACCAGATCGACCCGCGCCTGCACCAGGGAGGTGGCAGCCATGGTCGTGTGGTCGAGGGCATCGGGCGGGCGATCGTCGCCGGCGACCCGCCGCCGGGAGAGCTGCTGCCGCGCGACGAGGAACTGGCCGAGACATACGGCGTATCCCGGACCGTGCTTCGCGAGGCCATGAAGACGCTCGCCGCCAAGGGCATGGTCGTCGCGCGCGCCCGCGTCGGTACTCGAGTTCGGCCGCAGCGAGAATGGAACATGTTTGATGCCCAGGTCCTGCGCTGGCATCTGGACGGAGAGCCCAGCAGCGGCTTCTACGAGCAGCTCTTCGAGATGCGCCTTGCCTTCGAGCCCTTCGCCGCGGGCCTTGCCGCGAAGAAGGCGACGGACGAGGAGATCAAGCGCATTTCCGAGTGCGTGGAGGCGATGCGCGCGGCAGAGACGGAAACCGCCTTCTCGGCGGCCGACCTGGAGTTTCACCGGGCCGTCTTCGACGCGGCCGGCAACGCCTTCTTCTATTCCGTCGTTTCGCTTGTCGGCGTGGCGCTGCTGTCGCTTCTCAGAAAATCCTCGCCCGACCCGCGCCCGGATCAGCAGGCCGCGATCTGCGACGGTCACCAGAGGATCGCCGATGCCATCGCCGAGCGAAACAAGCGGGCGGCAGAGGATGCCATGAGGTCCGTCATCGAGGTCGGCTGGTCGCGCGTGTTCGGCGACGAACTGGCGACACATTCGAGCGGATCGTAGCCAGGTCCACGAAGCGGTCGAGCGCCGCCTAGAGGGGCTGCGCAGCCCCATTGTTCCGCAAATAGGCGACGATCATGTCCGCCGCCCGTTCCGCATGCTGGGACAGCCAGTCCTCGCCGATGGGCGCCTCGAAGACCGTCCTCAGCGTGTGCATGTTGGAAATTGGAAACCAGCAGGTCGACGCGATGAAGATGTAGAGCTCGACCGCGCCGATTTCCCTGCAAAAGACGCCGGACCGCCGGCCCCGCTCCAGCACCTCTCCGACCCGTTCGAGAAGGACCGACTGAATGTCGGCGGCATCCTCGAGCTTACGGATGGACGCGCCGCCGAGCAAGTTCTCGGTGTTGAGCATCTTGATGAACCACGGGTTGTTCCAGAAGTGGCCCATGGTGAAATGCACGAGCGCCCGGATCGCGTCTTCCGGCTCGCGGGTGTCGAGCTCCAGCGCGGTCTCGCCCCGCCGGATCTGGATGTAGGCCTCTCGCAGTGCGGCGGCATAGACCGCGTTCTTGTCGCCGAAGTAGTCGTAGATCATCGGCTTTGACACGCCTGCGCGTTCCGCGATCCGGTCGACCCGGGCTCCGGAGAGCCCGGACTCGCTGAATTCCTCGAGTGCGGCTTGCAGGATGGCGGCGCGCGTGAATTCCGGATTCCGCTTCCGGTCCTTCCTGATCGGCGAAAGTCCTTTGGGCATGCTCCATCCTTCCCACAGATCGCCGCCCGGACCTATACAAACCGACCCCGGATCGAAATACCCGAGGGGTGCGTTGCGCCGCGGTCAGCAGACCGTGCGGCCGCGTTCGACCACCGTCGCGAGGACCTCGTCGGGGTCCCGCGTCCACCAGTCGAGGGCGGAGAAGATCTCGACCTCGTTCAGGCCGTCGAACCCGTTGGCCTCGGCCAGTCCGCGCATCCGGGGGATGTCGATCACGCCGTCGCCCATCATGCCCCGATCCGTCAGCAGATCGCGCGTCGGCACGAGCCAGTCGCAAATGTGAAAGGCCATGATCCGGTCCTTGCCCGCACGCTCTAGCTGTGCCTCGAGCTCGTAATCCCACCAGACGTGGTAGACGTCGACGGCGCAGCCGATCCCGTCGCCCAGACGGTCGCAGATATCGAGCGCCTGGCGCATGGTGTTCACGCAGGCGCGGTCGGCGGCGTACATGGGATGTAGCGGCTCGATGGCGACCTTGACGTCCTGCGTGCGCGCATACTCAAGGGTCTTCGCCAGGCCCTCCTCGACCAGCGCCCAGGCCCCGGGCAGGTCTTTGCTGCCCTTGGGCAGGCCGCCCACGACCATGACGAGACAGGCCGCGTCGAGCTCGGCAGCCTCGTCGACGGCCCGGCGGTTGTCGTCGATCACCGCCTGGTCGATGGCGCCCCTCTCGGTGAACCATCCGCCCCGGCAGAGACCCGAGACCGAGAGCCCGGCTTCACGGATCGCCTTCGCGGCGGCCGTGGTGCCCATCTCGTGCAGTTTGTCGCGCCAGGGGGCGATCCCCCCGATGCCGTGGCGCTGGCATCCCTCGATACACTGCGCCAAGGTCCACTGTTCGCGCACCGTCGCGGTGTTGAGGGAGAGCCGTCCCGGTTTCAGCCCGCTCATAGCTCCACCCCCCGCGCCGCGAAGACCGGCCGCGCGCGGGCGGCGGCGAGGTCGGGATCGGTGAAAAGGCCGGCCGCGTTGGCGAGCCGCACGATCTCGGCCAGGTGCTGCGTCGAGCGCGTGCTTTCCTGCCCGCCGACCATGGTGAAGTGATCCTGGTGGCCCGTCAGGTAGGCCATGAAGACCACGCCCGTCTTGTAGAACCGCGTGGGGGCCTTGAAGATGTGCCGCGACAGCGGAACCGTCGGCGCGAAGGTCGCGTGATAAGCCTCTGTGTCTCCACGAGAAAGCTGCGACAGCGCGAGCGCGGCCGCGGGCGCGATGGGGTCGAAGATTCCGAGCAGCGCGTGCGAGAAGCCCTGGTCGTCGCCCTCGATCAGCGCCGGGTAGTTGAAGTCGTCGCCGGTATACATCGCCACGCCCTCGGGCAGGCGACGACGCATGGCGATCTCCTTTTCCTCGGAGAGCAGGCTGATCTTGATGCCGTCGACCTTGTCGGCGTTCTCGGCGATCACGGACAGAGCGGTCTCCATCGCCTCCATGTGGTCGCCGGAGCCCCAGTAGCCCTCGAGCGCTGGGTCGAACATCTCGCCCAGCCAGTGCAGGATCGCGGGCTGATTGAGCCCGGAGAGGACCCGGCCATAGACCCGGGCATAGTCCTCGGGGCCCCTGGCGGCCTTGGCAAGAGCGCGGCTGGCCATGAGGATCACACGGGAACCGGCGGCCTCGACCGCCTCGCACTGCTCCTCGTAGGCGCGGATGACGTCGTCCACGGTCACATCCGGTCCCGGCGCCAGGTGGTCGGTGCCCGCACCGCTGGCGATCAGGTGGCCGCCGGACTTGGCAAGCTCGGTCGAGCGCTGGATCAGCTCCAGCGAGGTCGGCCAGTCGAGCCCCATGCCGCGCTGTGCGGTGTCCATCGACTCCGCGACGCCGAACCCGAGGCCCCAGAGGTGCTCCCGAAAGGCGAGGGTGCGGTCCCAGTCGAGCGGCGCATCCAGCCAGGGGTCGTAGTCGGCGAGAGGGTCGACGACGACATGGGCCGCGGCATAGGCGGTCCGGTTCCAGTTGCCGCCTCCCGCTTCGGGTCGGGGTCCGGCCTCGAGCGTGACAGCGCCACCGGGCAGGTTCAGCGTGCGGCTCATATTCCGAGATCCTCCAGGTCGACCCAGCAGCGCTTCTCCGAGCTCTCATAGCCCGCCTGCGCCAGCTGCACGCCCTTTGCACCCTCTTCGAGCGTGTAGGAGAAGGGCGCGTCTTCGGCGACGTGGCGCAGGAACTGTTCCCATTGCACCTTGAAGCCGTTGTCGAAGACCGTGTTGTCGGGGACCTCTTCCCAGTCGTCAAAGAAGTCGAGTTGCTGCGGCTCGTCCGGGTTCCAGACCGGCTTGGGCGTGTTCACACGGTGCTGGCTGTAGCACTTGTGCAGGCCAGCGACGGCGGAGCCGTGGGTCCCGTCGATCTGGAACGTCACGAGGTCGTCGCGACGGACCCGGGTGCACCAGCTCGAATTGATGTGCGCGACGATTTCGCCGTCCGGTCCGTCGAGCAGAAATGTCGCATAGGCGGCATCGTCTGCGGTGGCCTTGTAGCGCTCTCCGGCCTCGTCCAGCCGGCTGTCGATATGGGTGAAGCCGAGGCAGCTCACGGATTTCACCGGGGCGACGACGTTGTCGAGCACGTAGCGCCAGTGGCAGAGCATGTCGGAGATCATGCCGCCGCCGTCCTGCGCGCGATAGTTCCAGGAGGGACGCTGCGCGGGAAGGTCGTCGCCGGTGAAGACCCAGTACCCGAACTCGCCCTTCACGCTGAGGATCTTGCCGAAGAAGCCGAGGTCGCGCAGGCGCTTGAGCTTGATCAGGCCGGGCAGGTCGAGCTTGTCATGGACGATCCCGTTCTTCACGCCCTTGGCCTTGGCGTGCTTGGCGATGGCGACGGCGTCCTCCAGCTTCTCGCTGACCGGCTTTTCCGAGTAGACGTGCTTGCCCGCGTCGATCGCCTTGCGGAGAAGGCCGGGCCGCATCTGGGTCGAGGCGGCGTCGAAGAAGATGGTGTCGTCGGGATTGGCCAGCGCCGCGTCCAGGTCGGTCGTGTAGCGCTCGACGCCGTGGGCCTTCGCGAGCGCCTCGATCTTGTCGGCATTGCGGCCGACGATGATCGGGTCGGGGACGAGGTAGGAGCCGTCCGACAGAGCTACGCCGCCCTGGGCGCGGATCGCAAGAACCGAGCGGATGAGGTGTTGGTTCATGCCCATTCGGCCGGTCACGCCGTGCATGATGATCCCTATTCGCTTCTGTCTCATTCGCGCCTCCGCTATCTATCCTACCGTTTAGTAGGTTATGGGTCCGTTCATGTCAACGGTGGTAAGTTTATGGTTTCGCAGCCAAATCCAGACACACCGAGTGACTGGATATCGATGGCGCCCTCTTGAATCCGTAGCCCGGTCGCAT
Organism: Histidinibacterium aquaticum; assembly: GCF_008710275.1. Lineage (GTDB taxonomy): Bacteria > Pseudomonadota > Alphaproteobacteria > Rhodobacterales > Rhodobacteraceae > Oceanicola > Oceanicola aquaticus. The sequence goes on along the minus strand of NZ_VYQE01000002.1, from coordinate 836,539 downwards.
CGTTCGCCACGAGGTAGATGTCCGGATGTGCCTCCGCGAAATGGCGCCGCTCTTCCGGGCTGGTCGACTGGAGCCCGCCGGCGAAGTGATGTCCGTTCCGCTCCACGTCACGCACGCCGCAGGCCGACATCATCGCGGTGTCCTGCTGCCAGCAGAGACCTGGCTGACAGGTCAGGTCCTCGCCCGACAGCACGGCGCCGGCGGCCTCGGCCCGCGCCTTGTTCAGGAGAGCCCTGAGCACGCCTTTGCAGCTCTTGATCGAGGTGCCGGACCAGCCGAGTTCGAGTGCGCGAGGAAAGGCCTCCTCGCTGTCGTCGCTCTCGTCGATGATCAGGGGGAGGGGGGGCGACACCCTCTCGGTCAAGGCCGTCTCTCGCGGGAAAGGCTGCTCGACGAAACGCGTCGCCGCGCGGATCGGAGCGAGCGCCGCGTCCTTCTCGAGCCCGTCGAGGAAGGCCGCGAAAGCATCGGTCGCGTATTGTTCGTTGGCGTCGAGCGTGACCGTCAGTCCCGGCAACCCGCCGACGATGCCGGAGATGTCCCGCAGGCGGGCGAGATCCGCCGCCGGATCGCCCTTCAGCTTGATCTTGAAGCCCGAGATACCCGTCCTGGCGATGACTTCGTCCAGTGCGACCGGCAGATCGTCGGGACGCGCTTCAGCTGACACGTCCTGTCCCCGCAAGGGCGCATCGAACCCGATGGTATGGCGCAGGGAGATCCTGCGTGGCGCCTCGATGCGCGAGAGCGAGGTCGAGAGGGCCTCGGCGTTCAGGTCCGAGGGCAAGTCCTTGGCGAGGCCGAAGAGATCGTCGCGCGCGGCTCGCCAGAACGGCACCTTTGCAGCCGAGCAGAGGGCATCGATGACCGCCATCTCCAGCAGGGCCGGTCCGAAGCCGGCGGCGAGCCCGGGCACGTCCGGCAGGGCGGCCGCAACCTCGGCGCGCAGGTCGCGGGATACGGCGACAGCCGGTCCGGTCAGTCCCGGGGCCTTCTCGACCGCCGTTCGGACGGTGGTCCGAAGCTCATCGATGGTATCTGCATTCGACATGGAGGCGCGCTTGTCGAACCAGCGCGGAACCATGAGTTGGGCGGATCGACCGGTCTCACGCTTACCGCCGACTTCGATCGTCACGCTGGCATGGGCCTCGGCGGTTTCGCGCACTTCGGTGCTGCCGAACTGGAACGGCAGCCGCATCCGGACAGGCCGCTCCGCCCAGCGGGCCTCGACAAGTCGTAGCGCGGTCATGCCACCGCCCTCTCGCAGGCCCGCAGCGTCGCCGCGCCGACAGCCGCCGTCACCCGTGCGTCGATCAGGGTGCGGAAGGGCTCGACGCCGACCAGACCCGTCCAGCCGAGATCGGTGAGCGCGTGGATGATCTCCGGGAAGGGGTCGTCGCCCATCCCGGGCGCGCCGAGGTTCGTGTCGTTCGCGTGGATATGACCGATGACGCCGCGAGGCACCCATTCGCGGATCCGGTCCGCCACCGGAGGCTCCTGCAGCCCTGCCGCCTTGCAGTCGAGCATCGTCTTGAACGCGGCGCTCCCGACGGCCTCCACCAGCGCCGCGCCTTCGGCGACGGTCGTGATCGTTTCGGTTTCCGTCCGGGCCAGCGGTTCGATGCAGTAAGTCACGCCTGCCCGTTCCGAGGCCGCGGCGATGGGCGAGAAGAACTCGGCGAGGTGAGCCGTCAGAGCATCGTCGCCCATGCCCTGTGGCCTGACCCTCTGACCGGGCGAGCCGTGAACGAGCACATCGCCGCCGAGCGCTGCGCACAGATCGACGAGGCCGAGGAGGGCCTCACGTGTTTCGTCCCACCTCGAGCGGTCCGTGATAGAGGCTTCCGGATAGCCGGTCAGGAGCCAGTGCAGCCCGGTGACCCGGATCCCGGCCGCCTCGACCGTCTCGCGCACCTCGGCCACGCGCTCTGCCGCCATCCCGTGTGGCGCGTCGTCCAGCGTCGCAGGCGCAAGCTCCAGCCCCGCATAGCCGAGCGCCTTCGCGGTTTCGGCCTGCTCCCGGAGGCTGAGCCCCTCGGCGTGGAGGAGCTCATTGCAGAGCGCGAGTTCAAGCACTGAATCGGTCTCCGAGCCAGCGCACGGGCGACATCGCGATGCGCCGCACGGCGGCGATGTTCATCAGGATCGAGAGCACGATGATCGCCACGAACCCGGCGGACACGGGCCTTGTGAAGAAGGGCAGCAGGTCGCCGTCGCTGAGCGTGAGGCCCCGCCGGAGGCTCTTGTCCAAGAGGTCGCCGAGAATGATCCCGAGGACCAGCGGCGCCATCGGGTATTTCATCTGTCGGAGCAGGAAGCCCACGAGCCCGAAGAAGACCATGATGTAGATATCGAACATTCGCTGGCTCAGCGCGTAGGTGCCGATGACGCAGAGCACGAAGACCACGGGCATCAGGTACGAGTAGGGGACCCGCAGCACCTGGACGAAGGCGCGCGTCAGGGTCAGCCCGTAGATCGCCATGAACAGCGTCGCGATCAGCACCATGGCGCTGACGAGGCCGATGAACTGCGGCTGCTCGATCATGATGAGCGGGCCGGGGCGTATGCCGTGGATGAAGAAGGCGGCGATCAGCACGGCGGCGCTCGCGGAGCCCGGGACGGCCAGGGTGATGGCGGGGATCAGCGAACCCGGCACGACCGCGGAGTTACCCGTTTCGGCTGAAATCAGGCCCTCGTAGCTGCCGGAGCCGAACTTCTCCTGCTCCTTCGAGGTCTTCTTCGCCGTGGCGTAGCTCGCCCAGGCGCCGATGTCCTCGCCGACGCCGGGAATGATGCCGACGAGCGTGCCGATGATGCCGGACCGCACGATGGTGAACTTGTAGCGCCAGAGGTCGATGAGCTCCGGCAGGGTCCGGTCGCTCTTGTCCTTCTTGTTGGCGATCTCGCCGGAGCGGTTCCACATCGCGGTCAGAACCTCGGCAAAGCCGAAGGCGCCGACCATGGCGGGGATCAGCGCGATGCCGGCGTTGAGGTCGGTCACGCCCATGTTGAAGCGGACGTGGGCATGGATGCCTTCCGATCCGACCATCGCCACGGCGAGTCCGAGGATGCCGGCGATGTAGCCCTTGAGCGGTGTGGTGTCCGCGGTCAGCTGGCCGGAAATCAGGATGCCGAAGACGGCCAGCCAGAAGAACTCGAAGCTGCCGAAGTTGAGCGCAGCCTCGGCGAGGGGTGGCGCGATCAGCACGAGCATGATGACGCCCACGATCGTGCCGAGGGCCGAACCCGCGGTCGCCAGGCCCATCGCGTAGCCGGCGCGTCCGGCGCGGGCGAGCGGGTAGCCGTCGAGCGAGGTCGCGGCGCTGGCGGGCGTGCCGGGAATGTTGAGCAGGATCGCGCTGCGCGAGCCGCCGTAGATGGCGCCCACGTACATGCAGATCAGCACGAAGATCGCCGCGGTGGAGTCCAGCGAGTAGGTGAGGGTGGTCATCAGCGCGACACCCATCGTCGCCGTCAGCCCGGGCAAGGACCCGACGATGATCCCGAGCAGTGTCGCCCAGGCCGCATGAAACAGCAGCTGAGGGGTGGCGAGGGTCGACAGACCCGCGGCGAGATCGGCCAATCCGCTCACGGCAGCCTCACGAGGAACAGTTCACGGAAGAGGATCGAGGAGCTGAAGGCGACCCCGAAGGCGAGCGCGAGCGAGCCGGCGACCGCAATCGCCTGGTCGCGCCGGGCTCCGTCGACCGGGAGGGAGAAGACGAGCGCGAAGGCGAAGGTGAAGATCGCCGTCGCCCAGAAGTAGCTGAGCCATCCGACGAGGCCGAGGGCGTAGCCGGTGCAAAGAATGGCGGTGAGACCGAGACGGGACCACGAGCCGCCGACAAGCACGCCGACCTTGCCGCGTTCGGTGTCGGTATAGGACGACCGGAACAGCAGGACCGCGCATATCGCCAGCAGGACGCCGAGGATCATCGGGACAAGGCCCGGGATCGAGGCGGGATGGATGCGGCGGATCTCCAGCCGGTCCATCGTCCATCCGCCGACGAACAGCGCGATTCCAAGCGCAAGAAAGACGACCGCTGAAATGCGATCTGCCAGCGCCATTCGCATGGGTTCACTCCTTGGGAATAGGTCGGGCGGGGCGCCTGAAGCGCCCCGTCCCTTTCGCCTGACTTATTCTTCTTCCGGGCAGTCGATGCCGATCTCGGAAGGATCGATAACCGCCTCGCCGCGGGTCACGCGGGCACAGGCCTCTGCGATCACCACCGGCATCGCCTTGTCGAGCGCTTCCTGGCCATAGGCCGGCGAGAAGACGGCGCCGCGGTCGTTGGCGTAGGCCTTGAGCTCTTCGCTATCCATGACGTGGTCCTGCCACACCTGGTCGACCGTCTCGTAGACCTCGTCCGGCGCGCCCTTCGGGATGAAGACGCCGAAGTAGTCGGCCGCGACGGGGAAGTCGGGCACGAACTCTGTGATCGGCGGGACTGGATCGATTCCCTCGACCTCGAGCGGCGAGTCCGAGAGCACCGTCAGCGGACGCAGGCGCCCGGCGCGGATCATCTCGGTCTGCTCGACGGCCAGCTGAGTCGTCGCGACGACCTCGCCGGAAGCGGCTGCGATCACAGCAGGGTTGCCACCGTCGTAGGTGATCATCCGAGCGCCTTCGAGGTCGCCGCCGACCGCTTCGGTGATCGCCGCGAGAGCCATGCCTCCGGAGCTGTTCACGCCCGCGGTGCCTACGGTCACTTCGCCCGTCCGCATCGCTTCGAGCAGTTCGTCGAAGCTCTGGTATTCGGAGTCCGCGTTGACGCTGACCACCGGAACGTTCGCGACGTGCAGGTAGATCTCGTAGTCTTCGATCGAGGTGTCCTCCACCAGCCCCGTGATCGCATAGGTCGCGTTGTTGGCGATGGCGTTGGCCGTCCAGGTGTAGCCGTCGCGGGGCGCATCGAGCGCAGCGGCGGTGCCGGTGGAACCGGAGGCGCCAGGCTGGTTCACGACGACGACCTCGGTCCCGAGCGCCTCTTCGAGAATCGGCGCCACGACGCGGGTGACCTGGTCGGTCGACCCCCCGGCGGACCACGGCACGATGATGTTGATCGGCCGGTCGGGCTGCCAGCTGTAGTCCTGCGCGATGGCCGGAGCGGCGATCGAGCCCACCGCGGCGAAGGCGGCGGCCTTGACGAGGTAGTTCATGGTTTCCTCCCTTATCTACCATTTAGTAGGTTAACGGAGCCGGTCGCCGTCTGTCAAACGGCGGATCACGAAAATCCGGCGCGAGCGGAAAGGCGCGGAGGCGCCTCGCCAGCCGCATTCCCGTTGGGTGAATGGTGAGGAGGACTCGACGGGCTCGAGCCCGTCAGGAAGCTATCTCTGGCTTGCGAAGGCGGTGAGAACCGACCGTGTCCCTTCCGTCTCGAGCCGCTCGAGCCAGGCGCAGAAGGGGGCCGCGAAGGCTTCGTTCGACCGGAGACCGTCGTAGGCCGGCTGTTCCAGCCAGGCTGGGGGACGCGTCTTCGCTTCGCGGGCAGCGGCCCGAAGCGCCTCCCAATGGGGATCGTTCGCCACGATCTCGGTCCCGTCTTCGCGGATGCCAATGCACATCCGGGCCCAGAGCGCCTCGGCCAGAGCCAGCCCCTCGACGTCGAGCCCGCGCTCCAGACGGTCGCGGATGGTCGGATGCACGAACCCAGTATGCCGAGAGGAGCCATCGAAAGCGACTCGCCGTGTCGTGTCCACGATTGCAGGGTTGGCAAAGCGTGTCCCGATGAGCCTTGCGTATTCGACCGGGGTCATCCCGGGCACCGCCGCCACCAACGGGGCGATCTCGTCCAGCTCGACCTTCTCGAAGAAGGCGCGGACCGCCGGATCCTCCATGCAGCCGGAAATCGTCTCGATCGACAGGAGTTCGCCTGCGTTGGCGAGGAGCTGGTGTCCCGCGTTCAGCATCCGAATCTTCATCGTCTCGTAGGCATGGACGCTATCGGAGAACGTGGCGCCCGTTCGGTCCCAGTCGGGCCGTCCCGCGCAGAAATCGTCTTCGATCACCCACTGGCGGAAGTTCTCGTGGGTCACCGGGGCGGCGTCGGCGATGCCGAGGTTCCGGGCAAGCTCGAGCTCCTTGGGTCCGGTGGCAGGGACGATGCAGTCCACCATCGAATTGGGGAACGTGCAGTTTGCGTCGATCCAGTCCGCGAGCGCCCCGTCCGTGAGCCGGGCGAGGGAGACGACCGTATCCCGCAGGATCGCGCCATTGCCTTGGAGGTTGTCGCAGGACATGCAGGAGAAGGGTCCCAGGCCCGCGTCCCGGCGCAGCTTCAGTGCCGCGACTATCGCCCCGAAGGCAGTGCATGGACTGGCCGGATTGGTTGCATCGCGGCGGATATCGTCGTGACTGCTGTCGAAGCGCCCGCTCGATGTCCGGTAGTAGCCGCCTTCCGTCACCGTAAGGGACACGATGCGGATGTCGGGTTCGGCCATTCTGGCGATCAGGCTGGCGTTGTCGTCTTCGACCGGAAGGAAGTCGATCATCGAGCCTATGACCTCGGCCGACGTTTCGGTCGGGCTGAGTTCGATCAACGTCGTGAGACAATCCTGCGAGAGCAGGCGATCTCGTTGGGCAGAATCGGAGGGCCTCACGCCTGCTCCGACAATGGCCCAGTCCTGCGCCAGGCCCTCGTCCATGAGCCGATGCAGATACCAGGCCTGGTGGGCGCGATGGAAGTTGCCCAGGCCGATGTGGACCATCCCGGCCGTGAGATTGCCGCGGTCGTAGCGCGGTGTGCGGACGCCTTCGGGCAGATCCTTCAACGTCGCGGTGGAGAGGGGGACGGCCGTCATCGCCGATCTCTTCCTGCCATGGGGGTAACGCGGAATGTCTCCACCCCTGCGGTGAGCAATCGCCGTTCACCCGGGACTGGCAGTCCCGGAAATGCCGAGCGGAAATCCTGTCTCATGCGATGCGGAGTCCGTTGTCGTCGAACCGGTGGATTTGATGGGACTGGGGCGCGAGATGGATGGTGTCGCCGTGTCGAAGCCCGACTTCCCCTCCGGCACGGACCGTCATGGGCTCGTCCAGACCGGGCACCGCGACATGGAAGAAGGTGTCCGACCCGAGGTGCTCTGACACGGTGACCTTGCCGCTGAATGTGCCGCCGTCCTCGACGATATCGAGGTGCTCCGGCCGCACTCCGATGTGGGCGGCGTCATGCCGGCTCGCGAGGTCGCCGCCGACAATGTTCATCTTCGGACTGCCGATGAAGCCTGCGACGAAGAGGTTTCGGGGACGGCGGTAGAGATCGATGGGGCTTCCGACCTGCTCGATGTTACCTGCGCGCAGAACGACGATCTTGTCCGCCATGGTCATAGCCTCGACCTGGTCGTGGGTGACGTAGATCATCGTTGTCTTCAGGCGCTCGTGCAGCTCGCTGATTTCGAGACGCATCCCGACCCGAAGCGCGGCGTCGAGGTTGGAGAGCGGTTCATCGAAGAGGAAGGCGGCCGGCTCGCGCACGATGGCGCGCCCGATCGCCACCCGCTGGCGCTGGCCGCCCGACAGCTGGCCGGGACGCCGGTCGAGGTAGTCGGTGAGGTTCAGGACCTCGGCCGCACGATCGACCCGCCGCCGCCGCTCCTCCTCGTCCATGCCCGCCATCTTCAGGGGGAAGGCGATGTTCTTGCGGACGCTCATGTGCGGGTAGAGCGCGTAGGACTGGAAGACCATCGCAAGGCCGCGCTTGGCCGGCGGCAGGTCGGTCGCGGCGGTGCCGTCGATCCGGATCTCGCCGCCCGAGACGTCTTCGAGGCCCGCGATGAGGCGGAGCAGGGTGGATTTGCCGCAGCCGGAGGGGCCGACGAAGACAACGAACTCGCCGTCCTCGATGGTCAGGTCGAGCGGCGGGATGACCTCGACGTCGCCGAACTTCTTCTGCACTCGCTCGAGCGTGATGCGTCCCATCTGGTGGTCTCCCTTATTTCACGGCGCCGAAGGTCAGGCCGCGGACGAGCTGTCTTTGCGAGAACCAGCCCATGACGAGGATAGGTGCGATGGCCATTGTCGAGGCCGCCGACAGCTTGGCGTAGAAGAGTCCCTCCGGGCTGGAGTAGCTCGCGATGAAGGCCGTCAGGGGGGCGGCGTTCGCGGCGGTCAGGTTCAGCGTCCAGAAAGCCTCGTTCCAGGCCAGAATGATGTTGAGAAGCAGCGTGGAAGCGATGCCGGGAACGGCCATCGGCGTCAGGATGTAGAGAACTTCGGAGGACAGCCCGGCGCCGTCCATGCGGGCGGCCTCGAGGATGTCGACGGGGATCTCGCGGAAGTAGGTATAGAGCATCCAGACGATGATCGGCAGGTTGATAAGCGTAAGCACGATGACGAGGCCGATGCGCGTGTCGAGCAGGCCGTAGTCCCTGAAGATCAGGTAGAGCGGCACCAGCACGCCGACCGGCGGCAGCATCTTGGTCGAGAGCATCCACATCAGGACGTTCTTCGTCTGCCGCCCCGGCACGAAGGCCATGGCCCAGGCCGCCGGGATGGCGATGAGCAGCCCGATCAGAGTCGAGCCGACCGAGATGACCACGGAGTTCATGAAGTGGCGGAAGTAGTTCGAGCGTTCCTGGACGGTCTCGTAGTTCTCCAGTGTCCAGTCGAAGGCGAGGAAGACCGGCGGGTCTGCGATGGCCGTCGCCTCGGTCTTGAAGCTCGTCAGGATCGTCCAGAGGATCGGAAAGAAGATGAGGATCGCGAGGACCCAGGCAACTCCGGTGTTGATCGCCATGCGGCGGTTGGAAACGGCGCGCGCCATGGTCTTCTCTCCTATGCGTCCAGGTTCTTGCCGATCATCCGCATCAGGAAGATGGCGACGATGTTGGCGAGGATGATGGCGACGACGCCACCGGCGCTCCCGGTCCCCACGTCGAAGCGCAGGAGGCTCTCGGCGTAGACCAGGTAGGTCAGGTTGGTGGAGGCCACGCCCGGTCCGCCGTTCGTCGTCACGAGGATCTCGGCGAAGATCGACAGAAGAAAGATCGTCTGGATCAGAACGACCACGGTGATCGCGCGGGCCAGGTGCGGCAGCTTGATGTACCAGAACCGGCTGAGGGCGGAGGCCCCGTCCATCTCGGCTGCTTCCAGCTGCTCGCTGTCGAGGCTCTGCATCGCGGTCAGCAGGATCAGCGTGGCGAAGGGAAGCCACTGCCAGGACACGATACCGATGATGGAGGCGAGCGGGGCTTGCGTCAGGAAATCAAAGGCGGGGACCCCGAGGACCTCGGCCACGTAGGCGAAGAGTCCGTTCACGGGGTTCATGAACATGTTCTTCCAGACCAGCGCGGAGACGGTGGGCATCACGAAGAAAGGCGAGATCACCATGATCCGCACGATCCCCGTTCCCCACATCGGCTGATCCAGCAGGACCGCGAGCCCGATGCCCCCGACAACCGTGATGATCAGGACGCCGCCGACCAGCAGAAGCGTGTTGATGAGCGAGGTGATGAAGGTCGGGTCGGAGAGGAAGTAGGCGTAGTTCTCGAAGCCCACGAAGGGGTTCGCGCCCGGCATCAGGAGATTGTAACGCAGGAACGAGAACCAGAGCGTCATGCCCAGCGGGATGAGCATCCAGGCGAGCAGCAGGATCACCGAGGGTGCGATCATGAAGCGCGCCGCGGCGCGGGAATGTTGCGTGGCCATGGGACACCATCAGCTGCTGGAGCGAAGGGGGGCCGGGGCGGGCGTGTTGCGCCGCCCCGGCGGGACCGACCTCAGTCGATGTAGCCGGCGCGTTCCATTTCGCGCGTGGCGATGGTCTGAGCCTGCGCCAGGGCCTCCTCGGCCGTGGTCTGGCCGGCCAGAGCAGCCGACATCACCTGGCCCACGGCGGTGCCGAGGCCCTGGAACTCCGGAATGGCCACGAACTGGACGCCCGTGTAGGGAACCGGGTCGACCGTCGGGTTCTGCGGATCGGCGGCGTTGATCGACTCGAGCGTGCGCTCGGCGAAGGGCGCGGCCGACAGGTATTCCTCATTCTCGTAGAGAGAGGTCCGCGTGCCCGGGGGAACGTTCGCCCAGCCTTCGTTTTCGGCAACGAGCTCGGTGTAGGCCTGACCGGTCGCCCAGGCGATGAACTCCTTCGCCGCGTCTTCGGCGTCGGTCCCCGACGGGATGGCAAGGGACCAGGCCCAGAGCCAGTTGCCCCGCTTGCCCAGACCGTTGTCGGGCGCGAGCGCGAAGCCAACGCTGTCGGCGACCTGGCTTTCGTCGGGATTGGTCACGAAGGACGCGGCGACAGTGGCGTCGATCCACATGCCGCACTTGCCCTGCTGGAAGAGGGCGAGGTTTTCGTTGAAGCCGTTCGACGCGGCGCCCGGCGGGCCGTAGTTCGTCACCAGCTCGAGGTAGGTGTCGAGGGTCTGGGCCCAGGCATCGGTATCGAACTGCGGCTGCCAGTTCTCGTCGAACCAGCGCGCACCGAAGGAGTTCGACATGGCGGTCAGGAAGGCCATGTTCTCGCCCCAGCCGGGCTTGCCGCGCAGGCAGATGCCGTAGATCTCGTTGTCCTTGTCGGTCATTGCCGCGGCGGCTTCGCCGATGAAGTCCCAGGTCGGGGCTTCGGGCATCTCGAGGCCGGCCTCTTCCATGAGATCGGTCCGGTACATGACCATGGAGGACTCGCCGTAGAACGGCGCCGCGTAGAGCGTCCCGTCGACGGTCAGGCCGGAGGCGATGGCGGGCAGGAAGTCCTCGGGGTTCCATCCCTCGGGCATGCCTTCCAGCGGCGTGAGCCAGCCCTGTTCACCCCAGATCGGAACCTCGTAGGTGCCGATGGTCATGACGTCGAACTGGCCGCCCTGGGTGGCGACGTCCTGGGTCACGCGCTGCCGGAGGACGTTCTCCTCCAGGGTGACCCACTCCAGCTCGATATCGGGGTGCTGCTCGGTGAAGTTGTCGGCCAGACCCTGCATGCGGATCATGTCGCCGTTGTTCACGGTGGCGATCGTCACCGTGGTCTGGGCTGCGGCGGCACCGGCGATAAGCGCGAGTGTGCTCGCCGCACAAAGTGCGGTTCTCGGATGCATATATTCCTCCCTGGCATCGATTTGCCTGGGAGCGACCATGCGGCAAGCGTTTGCTCGCGTCAATAAAAATTTTACGCGCGTAAATGTTGGCGTCAGGCCGACTTGCGCATGACCAGCCGGCCCTCGAACAGGATGTCGGTCCGGGCCGAGCCGGCGGGAGCATCTGTATCGATCGCATCGAGCAGCAGCTCGACGCCCTTCTCCGAGATCGCGGCGTAGTCCTGCGAAATGGTCGTCAGGGGCGGGCAGGTGAAGCGCGAGAACGGATGGTCGTCCATGCCCGCCACGCGCAGGTCTGCCTCGGCACCATGTCCCACACTCAGTCCGAGTTCGTAGGCCGCGGCGAGAAGCCCGATGGCGAGGCGGTCGTTGCTGCAGAGGATCGATCTTCCCTCCGGCGGCGCCGAGAGGACGCGAAGCCCTTCGCGATACCCGATCTCCTCGAAGTTCCACCCTTCGCCGGGCACGCTGATGACGTGCGGCTCGTGCCCCAGGTGCCTCATGGCGCCGAGATAGCCGTTGCGGCGCTTGTTCGAGTTCGGGTTCGGAGGCGTGGACATCTCGAAGAGGACCGGCGGTGCTCCAGTTCGGCAAAGGTAATCAACCATCTGCGAGGTGAAGTGCTCGTTGTCCGAGGCGACGAGCGCGCGACCGACATTCTCGACGTTGCTGTCGAAGAGCACCGTGGGGACGTCCTTGCAGAAGCGCTCGAGCTCCGCCTTGTCGGAGGCTCGCCCGAGCGGGGCGAAGAGGACGCCGGCCGGCTTCATCGAACGGAGCGTCTCCATGATCTCGTTCTCGAGCTCGACCTGGCCGTGGGGGCTGAGCAGCGTGGGAGAGAACCCGGCCTCGACGCACTGCCTCTCGATGTAACGGGCGATCTCGGCGAAGAAGGGGTCGGTCGAATAGGGGACCACGATCCCGATGTTCTTCGTGAGACGGCGGTTCTGGTTGATCGCGTAGATGTTCGGGCGGTAGTCGTGCCGGTCGAGGGCCTCCTCGATCCTCGCGCGCGTGGACTGCCGAACGCTGTTCGGGTCGTTGAAGTACTTGGAAATCGTCGGCCGCGAGATCCCGCTGACGGAGGCGAACTCTTCCATGTTCCTGATCCTTGTCACGCGGCCCTCCGTTTTTGGCGCGTGTCAAGATAGCCTAGGCAAAACGACGAAGCCAGTGATGGTAAGCTAACGTTGCCCCCGGGCCGACGGACCCGGGGACCTCTCGCTTCACGGATGGGCGCCGATCTCCCCGCTTGGGGCCCTGGATGCCGGGGCTTGTCTCTTTGGGCGGTACCGTGCGGGTGTCGCCGAACGGCAGATGTCCATGAGATTGCGCCGGGCCTGCCAGCCCAGGACCCGTGCCGCCTTGCCCGTGTCGGACCAGGACGCACCGATATCACCGGCCCGGGGCGGCCGGACCCGTCGACGAATGCGATGTCCGGTCGCCGTTTCGAAGGTCTCGATCAACTCGATGACCGTGTGCCCTTCGCCGGCGCCGACGTTGATGATCTCCGCTCCGCTGACGGACGGAAGCCTGCTGACCGCCGCGGCATGGGCCTCGGCCAGGTCCTGGACGTGGATGAAATCGCGCATGCCGGAGCCATCGGCGGTGGCGTAGGTCGATCCGAAGATATCCATGCGTTTACGGTCTCCCTTCGCGACCCGCATGATGTGGTCCATCACGTTGAATGTCCGGTTTCGCTGTATCGGGGCAATCCGGCCAGCCGGGTCCTTGCCGATCGGGTTGAAATACCGGAGCAGGATCGCTTTCCGGTCTTCGCGCGCCTTCGCCCAGACCGTGACGATCCGTTCCGCGAGCCACTTGCTCTCACCGTAAGGCGAGACTGGCTGGCACGGATGCTCTTCATCGAGCGGCAGGTACTTGGGCTCGCCGTAGACCGCGGCGGACGAGGAATAGACCATGCCGTCGCACCCGGACGCCTCCATCGCACGAAGCAGGGAGACCGTGCCCGAGACGTTGACCTCGATGTACTTCATCGGGATCGTCACTGACTCGGCGGCGTCTTTCAGCGCCGCGAGGTGCAGGACGATCTCGGGTTTGAAGCTCAGCATCGCGTTCGTCAGGGTCTCAGTGTCCCTGATATCTACGTTAAAGAATGGTACGGACCTTCCGCTTGCCTTCACGACCTGTTCGAGGTTGCTTGGCGAAGAATTGCTGAAATCGTCGGCGACGAATATGTCGTGCTTTCCCATCTGCAAAACAGCGAGTACATGCGTACCAATGTATCCGGCGCCGCCGGTGACCAAAACACGCACCTCCACCTCCACTTGGCTGGGAGGGGATAATTCCCCTTTGTGCTTGGGTTAATTCCCCAATATCTCCAGTTTGTGGCGATGTCTGGTTTCGGTCAACAATCAAGCGGCTATCATACGATCAGCGGTTATAGGTCATTTAGTTACTACTACTAATATTTCGATTTAGTTGGAATCGGTGGATGGGATTGTTCCCGATTGCAACCTGCCTGAATCTCCATTATTTTTCGCCCGCAGGCGGACCGCGAGAGAAGCCGCCTGGCTCCGAATCATGGGATCGGTATCGTCCAGCGCAACGCGGACCAGCTCGATGCTTTCGTTTCCACCACGCCGCGCAATCGTGAGAAGCGCATCCAGACGCTCGGGGCGGTTCCCGCCCGCCAGGACTTCGGCCAGGGTCCGGGCAGAGCCCGGCGCAGCCCGCGAGGTGGCATCGACGCCAGACTGGACCGGTCTTTTGCGATGACCGACGTCGCGGCCGGACAGCTCTCGGTACCAAGCCTCCCTTTCGTCATCAGCGAGTGGCGTGCGGAAGGACAGCAGCAAGAGCAGGAAGCTGGCGAGCACGCCCAAGGGACCCAAGGAGAGCCACAGGATGCCGCAGACGAGCCGGACATTTCTTTCCTCGGGCTCGACCTGTCGGTGAAGGAGGAGCGCGACGACGGCGGCATACTCGCTAAGGACTAGGCCGAGCAGGACAGGCAGATGCCATGAAAGGATCAGCGCAATCAGAAACGCGTCGATCCCGATGAGCCCAAGGATGACCAGGCCTGTCGTGGATACACCAGACCTCTCCATCACTGTGCCGCCATCCGGTTAGTCGCCTGCACTGCCCAGGCCCGGGCTACGTCGCGCGCCAGTAGATCGAGGACCGCCGCCTTGTCGTCAGCGGCAAGATCGCCAAGAGCGTCGATCAGTAGCAGGCAGTCCCCGTTTCCGAGGGGAAGACGTGTAACGCGCTCCTCATCGTAAGCTGTGGCCGAGCCGGGTGTGATGAGGGCCGCAATTGCTAAGCTGCCGCGGGAAGAGAGACGTAGCGCTGGGCCGGACGCTGTCTCCGAGACGATCGCCCAGGTCGACGTCTCTGCGATGACCCGGGCGGCGCGATCCATCGCCTCGACGAAGTCCGCTTCCGGATTCGCAAGGTCGTCGAGCACATGCGCCGCCGATACGAGATGAAGGCGTTCGTAGGCCTGACGTTCGCTTCTTCTTCGGGCTGACCGGGCTTCGGACCCATCCAGCTTCGCCAGGGCCGCTGCGAGTTCGGCTTCCATTTGGCCAAGGTGATCCCGCAGCCTCTCGATGCGCGATCGGTCGAGGTCGGTTAGTCCTCCGATGAGAAGGGCGAGCCCGATCCAGACCGCCGGCCTCACGCCATGGTGCGCAAGCCACTCGACCCGTGACGTCGAGAGATCCGGGGCGGGGACTTCGACCGCCAGGTAGAGGGCCGTCCCCGCTGCGGCAACAAGGACACCCGCGATCAATCCATATTGAGCGGCGATGACGAGAACGATGATCAGCGAAGGATGTATGGGCCAGGACTGGAAATTGACCGTCCCGGCAAAAAACCACTGGAGGCCGTAGAGAACGGCTCCCAGGGCGATCGCCTCAATCGTGATCGAAACAGGCTTGCTCATTTCCCGATTTTTGCACGCGGCGGGAACTGCGCCAAGATGGACTCTCATTTTCGTTGTCAGGGGATAGGGCGGAAAGGTAATCTGACAGCTGAAAATTATCGGTATGTCCAATGTCGGAAGCGCGCGGCCTTTTACGTTTCACCCCCTGGGTGATAAGCCTTGCGTGGATTTCAATTTATAATTGTGCCGCCGCCGAGACCCCGCCGGATCCGCTGCGCCGCGTTCTGGCCCTATATGACGGCCGATTTTCTGCGGCGCCGGACGAAACGGCGATCCACGAGTTTCTCGAATTTCCGGCCAATCACCTTGGACTTCAGCTTGTCTACCATGACGTGGCCACCGGCCTCCCGGAGCCTTTCGCACCGGGGGGTATCCGGTACGTGGCGACCTGGTTCGACGAAGCCGTCCCGAACCCGGAAGCCTACAGCGCCTGGGTGCGGCGCGAGATGGAGTCGGGCCGGCGCTTCGCGGTCTTCAGTGAGCAGGGTGCAGATTTGGGAGGTGAGGCTGGAGCAGAAGAGATGCTGCGTATGCTGGGTGGTCGCTATCATGGCTATGTGGACGCGACACATACGACGCTGGTCGCCGAGGCTCACTCGGAGTGGAGCAATTTCGAAACAGGTCTCGATCCGACCCTGCCGCCTTATCCGATCATCGAGACAGAAGGCGAGGTGATCCCGCTTCTTACCCTGTCCCGTGGAGATCGGACCAGCACGGTCGCCTTCGTCGGTCCCTCGGGCAGCTTCGTCGCTTCCGGTTACGAGCAGCGTGTGGTGCCAGAAACCGAGGCTTCCGTCTGGTTCTCCGCCTGGTTCATCGATCCGTTCGCCGTCCTCGAAGCCGCGTTCGACCTGCCGCTTCGGCCGATCCCGGATACGACGACGGTCTCCGGGAGGCGGATCTTTTTCAGCCACGTCGACGGGGACGGCTGGAACAACCTGTCGCGCGTGCCATCGGAGGACGGCCGCCCGAGGCTGTCGGCCGAAGTCCTCCTGACCGAAATCCTGCTTCCGTTTTCAGACCTGCCCGTATCGATCGGCCTCGTCGGCGGCGACGTGGACCCCGCCTGCACCTCGGATGACGAGGCCGAGACGCTCGCGCGCCAGATCTTCCAGCTCGATCACGTCGAGGTGGCTGCGCACGGCTACACCCATCCCTTCAAGTGGGAGCAGTTCGACGATGTCCCTGACCCGCCGGACCCGGTGCCGACCTTTCAAGAGGGCGCGCGCCATACCCCGTCCGAAGGCGTCGGCGCACTGACACGAAGCTGGTTGGCCGGTACGGCGTCGGCTGACCAGATGGCCGATTGCCTGGAACTGGACCCGCATGCGCCGCGGGCATTCAGCCACGTCCCCTTTGACCTTGAACTCGAAATCAAGGGCGCCCTGGACGTCGCCACGAGCCTCGCGCCCCCTGGCAAACCGGCCAAGCTCTTTCTCTGGACGGGGGACGCGAGGCCGTTCGAGGCCGCCTTGCGTATGGCCCGGGAGGCGGGCGTTCTGAACATGAATGGCGGAGACAGTCGGTTCGACGCCTGGCATCCCTCGATCACCAATCTTTCACCGCTCGCGCGCACCGTCGGGCAAGAGCGTCAGATCTACGCGCCGAACTCCAATGAAGCCGCCTATACCGATCTCTGGCAGCGCGACCATTTCGGTCAGCTCCAGCTGCTCGACACCGTACGCAGGACGGAATTTCCGCGACGGCTCAAGCCCTACAACCTCTACTACCACACCTACAGCGCCGAGCGCCGGGCGGGGCTCGCCGCGCTCCGGACCCTGCTCGAAGAGGCGCGATCCGGAGACTACATCGCCATCCGTGCGTCCGAGTACGCCGCGATCGCCAATGATTTCTTCAGGGTTCGTGTCGAACCGTTGGAGGAGAACCTCTGGCAGGTCTCCGACCGGGGCCGGCTGCAAACGGTCCGGTTCGACGGCGCCGACGACCTTGTTCCGGACCTGGCTCGGAGCCGCGGCGTCCTCGGTGCACGGCAGATCAACGGCTCCCTTTATATCGCGCTCGATGCCGAGGTGCCGACCGCATTGGTCGCGCTGTCGGAGCAGCCGGTCGACGGGCTGGTCATGCTGGAACAAGCAAGTTGGCAGGTTCGCGGACTCCAGCGGCACGACTGCGGGTTCGAACTGACTGCGGAGGGCTTCGGCGACGGAGAAATGACCTGGACGAACGTCCCGTGGGAGAGCCTTTCCCTTCTCGCTACCCGTAATGGTCGGACGCTCTGGACGGGCACGGTGGCGGTCCAGGGTGGCGAGATTACGTTCGAGCTGCCCATCAAGGCTATCGAGCCGGTCCGGATCCTTGCCACATGCCCGGCGGGAGAAGAGTGATGTGGAAAGCCGTCTTGGTCATCGGGCTCGCAGCGTTCGGAGCGGGAGCGGCTCTTGTCGCCGTTCCGTCACGGCAGGGTTATGCCGAGCTGCTCTTGCTGGATGATGACATCGAGGCCGCAATCCTGTCCGCGAGGTCCGAACCGGCTGAGGGGCCACCGACACATCGCCGTAACTTTCTCGACTATCAGCTCGCGGCGGCGATGGGGGACATCACAGGCGCCGCCACCGCGCTCGAAGCTCTGCCAGCGTCCGCTCTCGTCGACAGTCACCGCATCGCCTTCGCCCATGCCACGGGAGCGCCCGAGACATGGCTCGACCTGCAACTGCGGCAGGATGTTGTGACACATTCCGCATACCAACGACAGGAGGTGGCGAGTCTTCTGCGGCGCGCAGGGCGCTACGAGGACGAACGGGCCTACCTCGCCCGGCTGGCCGAGGCTGGCTCCCTGGACGCGGACCTCGCCCTGCGGCTCGCCTGGCTCGAGTTGGCGGCGGGAGAGACGAGGGCCGCGCTGGTTCGGCTTGCCGACCTCGACGACGCGGGACAGCTGACCGACCGTCAGGGGCGCGTCACGCTGGCGAGCCTGCTGATCGAGGCAGGGCAGGGCACGCAAGCCGACGCCCGCGTGGCGCGCTGGGACGCCGGATCGCCGGAGCGGGCGATGCGGGCGACCGTTGAGAATTTCTTCGCCTCGGAGATCGCCGACGGCAGGAACATCTGGAAATGAGCCGCCCCCTCGTTATTGTTGACGTAGCGTAAAATGAGGCGGACGATGCAGGTATCCTGGCAGCGAGTGAAGCAACTCCTCCTCCCCGCGAGGCTTGCAGTGGGCCTGCTGTGCGCCGCTTGCAGCATGACGGAGGCTTCGAACGTGGCCCCAGCCGGTTCCTGCTACCCCGAGATGAATAGTTGGTCGATCGGCCTTCAAGGTGCTGATCCGGACGAGGTCGCTCAGTCGGCCGCAGACCTCGTCATCATCGACTATTCCAAGACCGGAACGGATGAAGGCGCCTACTCGCCGCGTGACGTCAGGCGGATGCAGACCCGGCCCGACGGCGGTCGCCGTCTTGTCCTTGCCTACATCAACGTAGGGGAGATCGAGACCTACCGATCCTACTGGCAGGAGGCGTGGAACACGCGTCCGCCTGCCTGGATCCTCGGTCCGAACCCCAATTGGCCCAAGCACTTCTACGTCCGCTACTGGGACCCGGAATGGCGCAACATCATTCTCCGGGGGCCCGACGCTTTCCTCAACCGCATCATCGACGCGGGCTTCGACGGCGTAATGGTCGATGGCTCGGATACCTTCGAACTGCGGCAGGCACAGCGTCCCAGCGCGCCGGCCGAGATGGTCGATCTGCTTGCCGAACTCGCCGATGTCGCCCACCGAAGGTCCCCCGGGTTCCTTGTCATTCCGAACAACGCGGAGGGGCTCGTGAGCTTCCCGAAGTTCCTGTCGTCCGTGGACGGCCTGCTGAAGGAAGACCTGTACTTCGGCGTGGAGCAGGACGGCACGGTGAACGAGCCCGGCATGGTCAACTGGTCGCTAGAGCGGTTGGATGCCGCACGCTCTGCCGGGCTTCCAGTCTTTCTGATCGAGTATCTCGAGACACCCTCGCAGAGGTCGGTCGTCCGCGAGCGCGCCGCGAAACGGGGGTATCTTCTGAGCTACGGATCGAGAGACCTCTCCCGGTTGTCCGAGCCTGTTCCGCTGGGAGTGTCTGAGCGCTTTCGGTCTCCCGACTTCACGTCCTGCGGGGGGTGAACAGGCGCTCGTTGAGGCGGTCGAGTGTCGATAGCGTAATCCGGAGGGCGAACGAGCCGGCGAAGGCGGCCCCGAGGGGATAGGCGACGCCTAGGTACCGAGGTCCGAGCACAAGCGGCATGAGGCTGGCCGCGAGGACGCACACCAGGAACGCGAGTTGGACGGCACAGAAGCCGCGCTGGGCATCGAGGTACAGCAGCACCATGCCGCAGACCGCGAGCAGGATGTGAAAGACGGTGCCGATGGCCGTCATCTGCATGATCGGGACCGACCGGTGCGCCAGGAGGCCCGCCGACGCGAGACCTGGAGCTAAGAGTATGACGAGGAGAGCGACGGCGGCCTGGGTCAGAACCAGACGCCGCAGGGAGTGGACGATGCGCTCCCGCAACGAGCCTTCCTGGAGGTCGATTTCCGCCAGGGTCGCGTGCGCCATGATCCGCGCCAGGTGGCGGCGCAGGCCCACGAAGATGCGGGCCTCGAAGAAGACGATCGCAGTGAAGCCGGGCACGAGACAGAGCAGGCCGTAGAACTTGGCCGCGTCGAAGTTCGGAGCGTAGCGCAGTCCGACCGGAGCGGTGACACCGAAGCGGGAATACCAGAGCACGATATTGTCCGCCCAGATCGCTGCGGCCGCGAACAGGCCGCCGAGCGCGAGCGGCAGGTAGTCCGCGACGCCCTCGCGGATGGTTCTCAGGCAGTCTGCTATCGGCGGAGCCGAAAAGGGAAAGGCCCGGAAGAAGACGGAAATCTGGAGCACCACCGTCAGCACGACCCCCGCGGTGTAGCCGAGGACCATCTCCGATGCCTGACCGGTCCGGGCGGCCTGATAGGCGAGAGCCACGCTAACTATGGTTCCGGCCAGGTAGGACAGGATCACGGTCCGCACCTCGGCCAGTGCCGTCGTCACAAGTGCCAACACCCAGAGCTGACTTAGCGCGACGAGCGCGATCACCGCCGCAGGCAGCATTCGCCCGTCGATTTGGGCCAAGCCGGCGAACAGGGCTATTCCGATTGGAACGCTTGCCAGAGACACCGTGCAGAGCAGCCCGAAGACGATCCCGGGGATCTCCTCCGGCCGCTCGAGGTAGAGCTCGTTGGAGATTTGCCGCACGGTCGCCATGCTGAACGTCCCCGTCAGTATCCCGGCTGTGGCGAAGACATAGACGATCACCAGTCTGAAGTCGGTGACCACCTCTCGTTCGGTCACCAGGTTCGCGATCACCCCGAGAACGCCGATCCCGATGATCGCCAACAGCCACTGTCCGCTCGTGAGCACGGCGCCGGTGACATAGACGCTCATCCGGCCGCTCAGCCCACCGGTCAGTGCCAGCTCGTCGAGACGTACCCCTATGCCGGCCATGCAAGCTCCCGGAAGTGTGCGCTCCTCACCCCAGAGGAATAGAGGCCCCGGTAGGTGTCGAGGGTGTCTATCTGCCGATAGTAGGTCCCGACGCGCTGTCTCTGGGTCTCGCCGAAACGACGCGCAAGATCCGGGTCCTCGAGCAGCCGGCAGATCGCATCGGCCGTCTGCACCGGGTCCAGCAGTCCGGTAACGATGCCGCCTGGCCCGAGTGGTGGTATCTCGCGCGCCGCGCCCTCGAGCATCTCGCGGGCCGCACCGACGTCGGTCGAGACGCATGGAAGGCCCGCCGCCCCGGCCTCGAGGAGGATCAGCGGCTGGGATTCACTTAGGCTTGTCAGGACGACCACATCGACCTCGGCAAAGATCTCCTCGATCTTGCGGCGCCCGGTGAAGGTCACGCAATCCGACAGCCCGAGGTCCCGCGTCAGGGCCACGCAGCGCCGGTGGTAAGCCGGATCTTCGTCCGTCGGCCCCACGACGAGCGCTTCGACATCCGGGAGACGCTCGCGAACGAGCCCGGCCGCCCGGATGAAGGTCTCCACGTCCTTGATCGGCACGACGCGCCCGATGAAGGCGACCCGTTGGCCGGGGTCTTTTCTTCGGACCGTCGCGAACCTGTCGGGGTCGATCCCGTTCGGAATGACGAGCGTCCTTGCCGGATCCGCGCCCAACAGTCGCTGCTCTCGCTGGCCTATCCCGCTCAAGGCGACGATATCGTCGCAGGAGGCGTAGCAGAGCCGGGCAAAGCTCTCGAAGACCTCGATCAGCAGGTCGCGGATATCGCGCCGCGCCTGGCTGTCCTCGTCCATGTCCAGAAAGCTCTCGTGGAGGTCCGACGAGAGCATCAGGTCGATCCGGCGCTCGTTGGTGTAGATGCCGTGCTCCGTCAGGATGATCCGGGCGTCTTGCTGGAGGCGAGCCCGGGCCGCGACGAGCCCCGCGAAGCCGGTCGTGATGGCGTGGTAGCAGCGGGCTCGGGGCAGGGGGGCGGACACGCATTGCACCAGGCCGGTGAAAACGGTGCTCCAGGTGTAGAAGAACTGCAGGAAGGAGGCGCCGGGCGTGAAGACGTCGACCATGTCCCGCGCCAGCGTCCACTGTGCATGCCGGTCCAGCACACGCTCGGCGGCGCCCGGTGGCGAAAGAGCCTGAACGAACCTGGCGAATGCCGACAGATCCCCGCCGAGGAACGTCTTGGCTAGCGTGCCGGCATCCAGGCCCGCGGATGCAGCCCCGCGAGGTGGCCGCGAACCGGGGCGGCGGGTTCCGTCGATGCTGATCGTCGAGAAGCCGACGACGTTCGGCGGGAAGGTATATTTCGGTTTGCGCCGACGCGCTCCGGACTCGATGGCCAGGACTTCGAAGCTCAGGTCCGGCAGACCCGCGATTAGGTCCTGCGTCCAGGTCGAGACACCACCATGCACGAAGGGATAGCTCCCTTCGAGGATCAGGCAGACATCGGCCGGTTTCGAGCGGTCGGAGTCGGGCATCCGCGGCAGTCCTTGGACGATTGTTCGGAAATGGTACTCCGATTCGCGGACAATCCGGCCGATGTTCGCGGGCCCGGTCGGTGTTTTCGATTCAATCCGGACCCGAAGGCGGGATTTGCTTCAACGGCGGGCACGCGCCTTGCCGGACTTGATACCGAGCGTCACGCCTCCAACGACCAGGATCGTCGCGAGCGTCAGATGAAGCGTGACCGGCTCCCCTATGAACGTCACTCCGCCGAGGGCGGCGAGTACCGGCACGCTCAACTGAGCGAGAGCGGCCGATGTTCTTTGGAGACGGGGCAGGATCGCGTACCAAAGCGCGTAGCCGAGACCCGAGGTGAGGGCGCCGGACAGGGACGCAAGGACCAGGCCGCGGGCCGAGAAGGCGCCCGACCCCGACGCCAGAGCAGCGACGGCGACGACCGGCAGGGCCAGGACGAAGGCGACCGTGGTTGCGCCGAGCGGGTCGGCTTCCGCTCGCCCGAGCAGCGAGTAGATTCCCCAGCCAAGGCCTGCTGCCGCCATGGAGATGATGGCGAGGACCTGGCCGAAGGTCGGATCGATACGCCCCACCAGGACGACGAGTCCCAGGAAGGCAAGTGCGGTGCCCACCCATCGCCCTGTCGGGATGTCTTCGCCGGCCCGGAGGGCGGCGACGAACATCGTGATCTGCACGGTGCCGAAAAGGATCAGGGCCCCTGCGCCCGCCCCGATCGACAGGTAGGCGAGCGAGAAGCCGAGCATGTAGCCCGTGAGGGCTACCGCCGAGGCAAATGGCGTCGAGGATCGCCATCCTCGTCGGCGCAGCAGCACGATGATGCCCAGGGCCAGGGCTCCCGCGGCGACCCGCACGGCCGCGAACTCCAACGCACCGATGCTGCCATCGGCCACGGCGAGCCGATTGAGCACAGAGTTCGCTGCGAAGGCACACATTGTGAGAGCGGTAAGGGCGAATAGCTGCACGGTGTCCCTCGTTCCGTATGCAGCCAAAGACACCACGCCGTTCCCTGTGTCCATCCGTCGGAACGGACTGGATCGCCTATCGGCTCTGGTCGCGACCGCCGAAGGCTGCCACGGCCGAGAGGCGGCCGCTGCCCTGCACGGACGTCGCGAAACCGAAGTGCGTCGCCGCCGGGCCGCCGAAGGGCGCCTCGGTCGCGCCAGACCGCCAGGACTCGACGATCGACTCGATGTCTTCTTCCGTCACCGCACTCCCGGAGCCACCGAGGCTCGCGGAGCGGAGCGAGAGAGTCGTCCATCCCTCGGCGTCGACCGGCAGCAATGTGAAGAGGTCTTGCGGCAGTGCGCCTTCCTCGAGGCGAGACTCGAGCGCCTGCCGGGCCGCCTGTGAAAGGGGCTGGCTCGACTCGAGCGGAGCGAGCCCATCGGCCGTTCGGGCCTCGTTGACCGTCTCCAGAGCGAAGTCTTCGGCGGCGTTGTCCGACAGACCGTCTCCCGTCGCGCTGCCCGGCCCGGCGAAAGTCTGGACCGCGTAAGTCTTCCCGTCTCCAGAGGCGAGTGCGAAGCCATAGCTCTCGAACCCGGGGGAGAGGATGTTTTCGCGATGCTCGGGGCTGTCCATCCAACCGTCCTGGAAGGCTTCGACCCGCTCGGCATCCGGCGGTGTCTCGCACCCGACGCAGCGGGCGATGTTCTCACCGGTCAGCGCCCAGGGATTGCCGCCCGCGTCGAGAATGCGGTCGCGCGGAGTTTCGCCGTCGGGCGCGACGTGAGCATAGAAATCCTCTGCAAGCATGTTCTGCGCGTGGCCCTGAGCGGCGGAGACGAGGGCGTCGTCGAGCGTCAGTTCCGACAGGCCTTCCTCTGTCCTCGCTTCGTTGACGAGGTCGAGCGACAGCTCTCGCAGCCAGTCGCCTCCGGGCTCCTGCTGGGCTTGGGCGGGAGGCAGGGCTGCGCAGAGGCAAACGAGGGCGAGGGGCAGGCGGGTCATTCGAGCGTATCCGGACAGGTTTATAGGTTCTGGCCAACGGTCCGCAGGGGATGGCCGTTCCGCGTCCGATCGTTCACGACCTTCTGTTCATTGACTGGATTTGCTGGCTCCGTGCCGGTTTTTCGTTGCCTCCCGGTTGACGGGTCCCTTCAATGGACCTCGACCCTGACGATGCCAACCAAGCGTCTGGAGAAAGATGGCTGAACAAGACGCTCCGGGGGCTGCCTCCCCGCCACCGGGAGATGCTCTGCGCGTGGGCGTCGTGCTGCCTGATACGTCCGAACCGAACGGCGGCGCGCTCCCGATGCTGGAAATCCTGTGCGGGGACCGCCGGTTCGATCTTGTCCGGCTGATCGAGGCATCAAGCGGTGACACTGTGACGGTGCCCTGGCCCGTGCGGATGGTCCTTGCGGCCGAGCGTCGGACCCTGGCGAAACCTCGCGTTCATGCCGCCCCGTCTTTCGAGGCCAAGAAGTCCTCGGTTCCCGTCTGCGGCCTCTCGGACCTATCCCCCGACGAAACCTTCGACGTCGTGATCGATCTGTCCCACTCGGAGGACATCCGTGAAATTGCCGACAGATCGTTGCACGGGGTCTGGCGCGTGTCCTCGACGAGCCGCCATGCCGGCCTCTCCGAGCCGATGACCGGCGGGCCTGCTTCGATCGCCGAGGTCTGGAAGCTCGACGCCTCGGACGGTGCCTGGGCGCTGATCGCCCAGGCATCTTACGACGTGAAATTTCTCGCTGCCCGGAACCAGGATTTCCTGAGGGAGAAGACAGCGCAACTCGTCGAGCACGTGCTGGCTCGTGCGGCGGCCGGACTGCCGCTTGACCCCGATGCCGCTTCGAGCCCAGCAACCGGACCCGCCAAGGCGACGATGGTGCCCCGCCACCTTTCGAGCGTCACTCGCAACATCGGCCGCCGGGCGTTCAACGCAGTGGCGGCGCGCCTGGGCTGGCGTCCCCGCCGCTTCTGCCTTCGCCTCGCGAGGGGCGGCCCCCTCGACTTCGAGATCGGCGCCGCGCAGGAGTTCGATGCCCCGGCCGGCCAGTATTGGGCCGACCCCTTCCTTCTGGAGCACGAAGGCCACGTCTACGCCTTCTTTGAAGAATTCGTCTATTCGACAGGGCTCGGACATATCGTTGTCGGTCGCCTTGACGAGGCGGGGCTCACCGTGCTCGGTCCGGCCCTGAAGACCGGCCGTCACCTGTCCTATCCCTTCGTCTTCCGGTGCCACGGCGAGATCTTCATGCTCCCCGAGACGGGCTCGGCCGAGCGCCTCGAGGTCTGGAGGTGCACCCGCTTCCCGCTTGAGTGGGAGTTGCATGCCACCGCGCTCGAGGGCCTTGCCTGTGCAGACAGCACGCTGCTCTGCGAGGAGGACGGTGTCTGGCTCTTCACCAACATCTGCCGCGACAGCTTCGACGACTTCGGTAGCGAGCTGCACATTTTTCGCGCCGACGGGCCGGACCTCAAGGATCTGACGCCTCACCCGCTCAATCCTGTCGTGGTCGGCTCACGTCGGGCTAGGGGAGCTGGGCGCATCGTGCGCCACGAGGGCCGGCTCTACCGACCGAGCCAGGACAACTCCCATGGCACCTACGGCTTCGGGCTCAACATCAACGAGATCGAGGAACTGTCTCCCACCGCCTACCGCGAGCGATGCGTGAGGCATCTGACGACGGAAGGGCAGCAGGACCTGATCGGCTGCCACCATATCGACGTCCTCGGCGACCGGGTCATCTTCGACGTGCGCCGGCGGTAGAGGCTCATGGCCGGGGAAGGACCAGAACCTGCCGCCGCAGCAGGACCGTGACCGAGAGAAGCCAGGTCACGACCAGCGCCGCTACCGTCAGCGCGAAGGCGAGCGACGGAGTGTGGGCGGAGGGGAAGACTGAAGCTCCGAGGAGGATCGCGAGGCAGGCGAGGGTCAGGCCGAACCCCGGAGCCGTGGCTTCCAAGAGATCGGAGAAGTCCAGTCGGGCCACGCGCATCATCGCAGTGAGCGCCACGGCCATCAGCAGCAAATCCTTCACGAGAATGGCGACGGCCGCGCTTTCGGCGCTGGTCCGGCCGATGGTCAGCAGCAGCGCGATCAGAAGCGTCGCGTCCCCGAGCCGTATGAAGAACTGCAGTCGGACCCTACCAAGGCAGGTCAGGGTCGGCTCAAGCAGGAAGGTGACGGCCGCAGTGGCGCGGGCCATTGCCAGGATGGTCACGACGCCTGAGGCGGCTGCCCATGACGGGTCCAGCAGGATCGACACGAGGCCCGGAGCGAGGAAGCAGAGCGAGATCATCGCCGGCGCCACCAGGGCGAAGCCGAGGGCCATGTTCTCTTTCCAGGCCTCGCGGATCAGGTCCGGCGCGCCTTTCGTCTCGAGCCGCGCGAAGCGTGCCCAGCTGATGACCCCGAGAGGCTGGATCACGACGTCTGCCGCGGTATTGGCGATGCGCGAGCCGGCGCGGTAGGCGCCGACGGCAGCGGTGTTGAGAAACGCCCCCAGAATGAGGTCCGCGCCGTAGTTCGAGAGCATCGCGAGGGAGACCGACCCCCAGAGCGGCCAGGCCTCCCTGACCGAATGCCGTGCCGTGGCCCGCCGTAGGCGAAGCCGCGGCATTTGCCGGACGAGCCCGGCATAGACGGTGATGATGAAGGCCATGGAGGCGAACCGCGATGCGATCAGCGCCTCGATCCCGTGGCCCTGTCGGAACAGCCAGATGGCGGTGCCGAGGCCGAGGAGTTCGGAGAGCAGGACGCAGATGGAGGTTGTCCTGACTCGGCCGTCGCGGACCAGGAGCGACTCGAGCCAGGCACTGACGCAGGCCAGGGTCGGGATGGGAGAGAGCGCGAGCAGGGCGAAGGCCGTCCCGCGCTCGCCGAGATCGCCGAAAACGAAGGCGCCCCCCGCCATTATGCTCGTACCGACCAGCCCGACGCCGAATTGCAGCAGGAAGAACGTGTCCCGGTCCCGCTCTATGTCCTCGCTTCGAAGCAGGATGTGGTAGATGCCGGTATAGACCAGCGTGATGAAGATCACCGATACCGCCGAGGCGATCGCGTAGGCCCCGAACTCGGCGAGCCCCAGCGAACGCGAGGCGATCAGGATCAGGACGAAGGCGCAGATCTGCCCGCCCACACGGGAAGCGACACCCACGGCGAAGGGCGAGGCGAGAGACTGTTTCATGGCCGCTCTCCGACTAGGCGGACGACAGGTGCCGGGCGGACATCATGCACGTCTCGACGGGCGCGCCAATGCGCCCTGAAAGGCCGGTGCCACGACGTCGGGCATGCCGTAGTCCGACAGCATGTCGGTCATCTTCTCGACGAAGGTCGCCTCGTCGAAGCTCTGCGCATGGGCGATGAGCCGCGCCGGATCGATCCGGTCCAGCCCGGCCTCCTCGAACCGGGTGACGGCGTCGACGAGCGCATCGACCGTCTGTTCGTGGAAGTGCATGCCGGTTTCGCCGTCGATAACGGTGTCCAGCGCACCGCCCTTGCCATAGGCGATCACCGGGCGTCCCGAGGCCATGACCTCGACCGGCAGGATCCCGAAGTCCTCTTCGCCCGGGAAGATCAGTGCCCGGCACGCCGCGAAGTAACGGCGCAGCTTGTCGTCCGACACTCGCCCGAGGAAGCGCACGTTCCGCCCGGCCTTCCTGGCCAATGCGCGGCCGGCCTTGTCGGGGCCGCCGATCACGACGAGCGGTTTGCCGAGCCTGGTGAAGGCCTCGATGGCGAGATCGGGGCGCTTGTACGCGGTCAACTCGCCCGCGAGCAGGTAGAAGCTGCCCAGTTCCGTCGAGGGATCGGGAGCGAAGGCGTTCACGTTGACCGGCGGATGGATGACGCGGCTCGGTCGGCGCCAGTACTTCTGGATCCGCTGGCGAACGAAGCTGGAGTTCGCGGCGAAGCCGTCGACGCGGGTCGCGCTGACGACGTCCCACATCCTGAGCTCTGGCGAGAGCCTGCCCATCATGGCCCGCGTCACGGGGCCGGCGGTGCTGCGATAGACGCCGTAGTGGTCCCAGATGTACCGCATCGGCGAGTGAACATAGGAGAGGTGCAGCGACTCCGGCGGCGCGATGACGCCTTTCGCCGGCCCGGACTCCGAGGACAGGACGAGGTCGTAGCCGGAGAGGTCGAGCTCTTCGAGGGCCCGCGGCATCCGGGAGACGTACTTCGTGTAGAGCTTCCGCGCCATCGGCAGGCGGGCGATCGAGGTCGTGCGGACGTTGTGCCGCCGGATCGTCTCGCTGACCTTCGCCGGATCGTAGACGTGGGTGAAAATGTCGGCCTCGGGGAACATCCGGCAGAGCGCCTCGAGGACCTTCTCACCGCCGCGCATTCCGACAAGCCAGTAGTGGACGAGCGCGACTTTCGGTTTCGTCCGGCGATTGAGGCTCGGGGTGAAGAACTCCTCGGCGCCGGGGTCGTGGGCCGCCAGTTGCCGCTTGAGAAGCGAAACGGGACTATGAGCCGTCGGAACGTCAACCATAGCGGTATTCCGCGGCATCTCGGCCTGAGACCTTGTTGAGGACCATGCCGTCGACCGGCAGCTGGAAATCGGCGAGTATGGCCAGCCCGTCACGCACTTCGTTCCGCGTCGTGCGCTCGTGCTCAACGATATAGATCCGCTTGTCGGCCGCCTTCGCGATAATCGCGGCATCCGACACGGCGAGCAGGGGCGGGCCGTCGATGATGACGAGGTCGTAGCTTTCCTTGAGCTGCTCGATCACCGGCTGGAGCCAGAGCGAAGACAGTTCGTCGGCAAGGTCCGGATGCGGCCGGTTCGAGGTCAGGACGTCGAAGGCGAGTTCCTCGGGGCTATGGATGGCCTGCGAAAGGCTGCAGGTGCCCCGGAGATAGCCGGCGAAGTCGTGCTGCATTGCCCAGTGGTAGTTCTCCTGAAGGGACGTCCGGCGCATGTCGCAATCAACGACGATCGCGGACCGCTGCGCCCGGACGGCCATGTCGGCAAGCGCCAGGGCGGTCGTCGTCTTGCCCTCTGCCGCGACGGAGGAGAGGACCGAGACGCTTGTGGAGATCACCGTCTCGTCCCGCATCAGGAGCATGGTCCGCAGGTGGCGGATGCGTTCCGCGTAACCCGAATAGGGGTCTGCGCCGAACCGGGAGAACGCGTTCTTGCGCTGGCGGCCCGGCACCAGGGGCAGGCTCGCCAGGACCGGCAACCCGGTTTCGGCCTCGAGTTCCCGCGCCGTGCGGAAGGTCGTGACCGTCATCTCGCCGAAGAACAGAGCGACGACGCAGATGGCGAAGGCCGAAGCCCCCGCGACGGCGCCCATCAGCTTGGGCCGCGGCGCCGAAGGGCCGGCGGGGACGGTCGCGCGTTCGACGAGAGTCGCCTCGGCGCTCTGGACCCGCTCCTGCGTGCGGGTCTCCGTCAGGCGGGTGAGCATCGCTTCGTGTGTGCGCCGCGCCGCTTCGGTTTCGCGCTCGAGCTGGCGCAGATCGATGTCGCCGCGCGAGATCTGCACGATGCGTTCCTCCATCCGCCCGACGGTCTCCTCGAGGCTCTGCTCGCGCATCCGGGCGACGTCGTATTCACCGCGGCGGATCGCGATGACATTCCTGACCTCGGCGCCGATTTCCGCCTGAACCTGTTCGAGGTCGGCAAGGATCGCGGCGCGGCGGGGGTGGTCGGGCTCGACGCTTTCGGCCCAGACGGCATCCTGCTGGCGAAGCTGCCGGGCCCGCGCCCTCAGTGTTTCGAGAGTTGGGCTCGATATCTGCGAGGAGGCTTCTTCAAGGCCACTCTTCTCCAGCAGCTCGTTGAGCTGCTGGACCTGGGCCTCGGCGGTCACGCGCTCCGCGCGGGCGGCGACGAGCTGGTTGTTGAGCGTCGTGATCTGCTGGGTCGCGTTCTCCAGCGTGCTGCCGTTGTTCAGCAGGCTCTCGGTCTGCATGACCGAGATCGTTTCCTCGTTCTGGGCGATGCGGTCTTCGAGGATCTCGAGCTGCTCCTCCAGCCAGACCGCGGCCTGCCCAAGCGACATCCTGCGAGTTTCGATCTGCCGGGCGATGTACGTGTCGACGAGCGTGTTGGTGACCTCCGCGGCCAATTCCGGGTCCGTGGCCGTGAAAGACACCACGATGACGAAGCTGTCGGCCTCCGACCAAACCGAGAGGTTCTCGCGGACTGTCCAGACGAGCTGCTCCATCGCCAGCGTATCGGCCGCTTCGGGCGGCGCGGAGGAAAGCGTGGCAATCCGCTCGGGGCCGACCGTGTTGATCACCTCCTCGATCAGGACGTTCGAGGTCAGGATCGCGATCTCGCTGTTGATGACCTGCTGCGACGGCTCCCGCGTCGAGATGATGTCCGATCCGGAGAGGACCTCGGTTCGGCGCGGGTCGATCAGGACCTTGGCCGTGGCACTGTAGACCGGCGCTGATAGCGTCAGCAGGCCATAGACCACGAGCGCCGCAAGAAGGGAGACCCCAAGAAGCGTTTTCCAGCGGCTGAGAAACAGCCGGCCCAGGGCCCGGAGGTCGATGGAATCCGGGTCAGGCACACGCCGGGGCGACACACGCGCCGAGGACAGCCTGAGGGCGTCCGCTCCGGTCAATCGCTGGTTCATCGTCCAATGACTCCGCCGCCGCCGGTCGGAGCCTCCGACCGATCAGCCAATCGTATCCGGCGAACGGGGAGCGGTTCGGCGAGAACCGACACGAGACCGTGCCCCTGCCGCAAAATCTGCCTAACCTGGCCGCCAACTCGCCACCCTTCGAACACATTTGGGCGGTGAAAGCCCGGCCACTGTCAACGATGGCCACCGAATCGCCGGATTCTCCGACCGTCCATCGGTACAATGCGCCTCTACAGGGCGGCACTGTTTCCAAAATGGGTCCGCTGTCTGGATTGGGTGAGTCTGCCGAAACAGTGGGTGCTGTCCCCGCATGTTGTTGAACCAGCTGTCTTTGCTGGGAAATCTGCCCCGGCCTCATCCGAGCGGAATCACGATTCGTCCTACGAGGCGCCGAAGCCTCAAGAAGCGCTTCTCTCTCGATCGCCGAAGGGTATGTCATTGCTGAAGCCCGGCGCATCCGGAGTGACCGATGGAAGTCGTCCCCAGTACATTTCTCGCATTGCTGGCCGTGGCCGGTCTCTTCGCTGTCGGCCCGTACCGGGGTCTTTGGATCTTCGTCGCACTCGCTCCGTTCGGCGCTGCCGCCGCGTTCAACCTGCCGGCGCTGGGCGGGGCCACCGTGGGGATGCTGGAGTTCACCATCCTGGCCATATTGCTGGTGACCGCCCTGCAGCGCGGGGGGATCGACCGCATGGTCGGCACGCTCCGCCCGTTTCAGCCAGGCTTCTGGCTGCTCCTCGTCGTGCTCTACGGCGTCCTCGCGTCGGCCTTCTTCCCGCGGGTCTTTGAAGGGCAGACCGAAATCTTCAGCCTTTCGCGGGCAGTCAACGAGGACGGGATCGTCACGATCCCTCTGCGGCCCTCGTCGGGCAACGTCACTCAGACGGTCTATCTGCTGCTCTCGGCGGCCTGTTTTCTCGCCATGGCGACGCTCTACCGGGCGCGCCCGGACGAGGGGGCGGTCCTGAAGGCCCTAGCCGCAGCGACCGTCGTAAACTTCGTCCTCGGATGGCTCGACGTGATGACGGCCGCCGTCGGGCTGGAAGTCCTGATGGAGCCGATCCGGACCGCCAACTACGACATCGCCATGACCGCGACGCTGGCCGGTATGAAGCGCATGGTCGGCGGAACGCCCGAGGCCTCCTCCTACGGAGCGATCTCGCTCGTCCTCATGGCGTTCTGGCTGCACTACTGGATGGTCTCGAAACGGTCGGCGCTGGCGACGGCGATGCTGGCGATGGCCGCGATCTCGACCCTGCGGTCGACCTCCTCCGGCGCCTACGTCGCACTTGCGGCCCTGCTCGCGCTCTACGGTACGGGGTGGGTGATCCATGCCGCTCGGCGCGGCCTCTCTCGCCGGACCGCCGCCTTTCTCGTCGGCGGCCTGGCCTTCGGCTGGTTCCTTCTGGTGGCAGCTGTGCTCGGCTACCAGACCGTGCCCACGGTCAAGGAGTTCTTCGACGACACGCTGCTGAACAAACTCGAGAGCGATTCCGGCGTCGAACGCATGAGCTGGAACGTGCAGGCACTGCGCAATTTCGCGGATACCTGGATGATCGGTGCCGGGCTCGGCAGCGTCCGGGCCTCCAACTGGCTGGTCTCCTGTCTCGGCAGCATCGGGGTGATCGGGACCGGGTTCTACCTCGCCTTCCTCTACACGCTCGGGACCGCGCCGAGGGCCACCGGAGACGAGCGGCGGAACAAGGTGATCGGCGCCCTGCAACTCGCCTGCCTCGCGCAGGTCCTCGTCGCGATGCCCACGGCGGCGACGCCCAATCTCGGTACGATCTTCTTCATTCTGGCGGGGCTCGCCGTCGGACTCTCGCGCAGCGCCGAGACGTCGGAGAGCGCGCGCAGGTCCCGGGATCTGGCCGAGACACGTGCACGGGTTCTCGACCGGGGTCGTGCCTGGCGGCATGTGGACCTGCGGTGATGCGGATCACGGGAGCATTCACGGCGCTACTCCTATTCACCACGCCGGTGATGGCGCTTGAGGGCGCCACCGGCCCGGTGCTCGGTGCCAGCTCCAACTTCGGCCAGAACTGGCAGCCAGAGGCCCTGGATGGAGGCGCCGAAATCGGCATCACCGAGTTCCGCGACGAGGTGATCTGGAATCACGTGGAGCAGGCGAACGGCGAGCTGAAGTTCGGCTCGATGCGCGAAGCCTATCCCTCCATGTTGTCGAACCGCGGCTTCGGGCTGGTTCTTCTCGGTTACACCGGCCATCCCAACTGGGAGGACGGCCGTACGCCGCGGACGCCGGAAGGGCAGGCGGCCTTCGCGCGCTATCATGCCCGGATCGTGGAGAGATTTCCCTTCATCCACAGCGTCGAGGTGGGGAACGAGTACAACTCCGTCGGTTTTCCCGAGGAGGAAGGCTGGCCTGAGAGCCTCGAAGAGCGGGCGCGGCTCTATGTGCGGCTCCTTGAGGTGACACGCCGCGCGGTCCTCGACGTGAACCCTGATGTTCGGATCCTCGGCGGTGCGGCGCATTCGATCCCGCTGGCCTGGATCGAGGCCGTGGTGGCCGAGGGCGGGCACAAGCACATGGATGCCTTCGTCCTACATCCCTACACCACCGAGCCGGAGCAGTTCGCGCGCCAGGTCGCAGAGATGCGGCGGTTGCCAGAACTCGCCACCATGCCCATCGAGATCACCGAGTTCGGGACGACCGACGCGGCGGCCGCACCGGGATACCTCCTGCGCATGTACTGCCAGATGGCGCTTTCCGGGGTCTCGCGGGCGGTCTGGTACCCCTTCACGCCGCGCGGCGACGGGCTGATCGCCCTCATCGAGGAGACCGGCGAGGCAACCGAGACGGGGCTCGCCTATGCGCATATCCGGGACAGGATGGAGGGCCGCCCCGTCGAGGATGTCGCTCCGGACGCGTTCACCTATGCCTGCCAGTTCGGACCGAACACCCTGGTGATCTGGGGCGCCCCCCGGGAGGTCGAGCTGGGCGAGGGCATCCGCGCCGCTTCCGCGACCGGAAGCCCGATCAATGGGCAGCTGGAGCTGTCACGCACCGAACCGCTGGTTCTCATTTCGGACACCGGGCCGGTCCGGCTGGGCGAGACCGTGCATCTCGGCCCCCAGCGGATGCGCGCGGACACCTATGACCAGTTCGCCTATCCCTATCCCTATCGCTCGGAGGGCGAGGGCCTTTCGGTGGTCGTTCGGCGCGATGCGCAGGACCAGCCGCTGGAAGTCCGGCCGGGCCAGGAGCGGGGAGGCGTCCCCTGGACCCCGTACCTCGGCATCCCGGAAGATGGCGAAGTCCGGGTCGGCGCGGACTGGGCCTCTCCCTCGGCCTGGGGCGCGGACCGGCCTCTGTCGATCGTCTACCGATACCGCTCGCCCGTCGCCGAGCGTGTCGAACTTTCGGTCAACATCGCGCCGGATGCGTCCAGCACCGATGGTCTGGACCTGGAGGTCACCCTGAACGGCCGATCCCTGAGACGGATCAAGGTTCAGGATGACGAGCTTCTAACTCTGCCGAGTCTCGATCTGTCCGCAGAGGACTTGCTCGAGATCGTGGTGGGACCGAATGTCGAACCGGACCTCGATCACGCCCGGCTTCGCATTCAGGTCGAGGCGAACCAGTGAACGCTCCTCAAGCGACACCGCGACCGTACCCTGATCGCGTGGTGGTCATCAGCGACCACAGTATCGCGAACGGGGGCGCGGCGGCCCTGGCCCTGCTTTCGATCCACCAGTTCCGGGCCCGGGGGATACCGGTCACCCTGGTTTGTGGCGACAGCGGCCAGAACGACGAATTGCGCGCGATGGGCGTCGAGATCGAAGCGGCGGGAGGAGCCGACCTCCTTCGCCGGCCCAAGGCCGAGGCTCTCACGCGCGGGGTCTACGATCCGGCGACGAAGGCCCTCCTGGACCGGGTGCGCGAACGCGTAGACGGCCCCGGAGTCGTCTACCACGTCCATGGCTGGGCACAGATCCTCTCGCCATCCATCTTCCGGGCGCTCGCTCCGGTGGCGCCACGGACGTTCTTTCACGCGCACGACACGTTTCTCGCCTGCCCGAACGGTATGTACATGGACTACAGGCGCCAGGAGGTCTGCGACCGGGTCCCGCTCGGCGCGTCCTGTCTCGCCACGAATTGCGACAAGCGGTCCTATGCCCAGAAGCTCTGGCGGGTCTCGCGGCACGCGACGCTCTTCCGTTGCCTCGATCGCCGCGCCCCCTGGGCCGGGCTCATCACCATCCATCCGGACGTGGCGCCGAAGTTCACCCGGGCCGGGTATCCCGAGACGCTGCTTCGGACAGTCCGCAACCCGGTGACGCCATTGAGCCGCTCCCGCATCCCGGCAGAGCGGAACTTGACCCTGCTCTACATCGGTCGTCTCGAGCGGGACAAAGGCGTGGTCGACCTCGTGGCAGCGGCTGCACGGACGGGCACGCCGCTTCGGCTCATCGGCGACGGTGCGCTCCGCTCCTGGGTCGAGGCGGAGCATCCGGAGGTAGAGGTCTGCGGCTGGCAGCCGCCTGAGCGGATCGGGTCCCTGGCCGCGGATGTGCGGGCGCTCGTCATGCCGTCCCACCATCCGGAGCCCTTCGCGCTGGTGATCCCGGAGGCGGTGCAAAGCGGTCTGCCCGTGCTCCTCTCCGACACGGCGCTGCTGGCCGCCGAGGTCGAGAGCCGTGGGTTCGGACTATCATTCGACGTCTTTGATCCGGTGAGCTTAGATGCGGCAATCGGCGATCTCATGCGGCTCGACGCGGCGTCGGCGCGCGCCATGAGCGAGCGATGCCGGACCGAGGGTGGCATCCTGTCGAACACGCTCGAAAGCTGGACGGATGATCTCATACGCCTCTACGCCGAAGCGACCCGCGCTGAGCCTGCGACCGTCTAGAGTTTTCCGGCCCGAAGAAGCCTGTTCATCGCCCGTCGATTCAATTCGACAAATCGCTCGGGGGTGCGTCCGCTGATCCCCAGATGTAGGTGCCGCCGCGCGATGCGCGTTATGCCGCACCACGTCCACGCCCGTTCGATGGACCCCTCGCAAAGCGCGCGGTGCGCATTCGAGAACTCGAGCTTGTAGCGCTCCGTGCCCCGGCCGAGGTCGAGTTCCGCCAGCCTCAGGTCCGCGCCGTGGCGCGCACATTCAAAGAGAAGCGCAAGTCCCGGAGAATACGACGAAAGCTCCGGATCGTAGGCCGGAAACCACCAGTGCCAGGCCCTGTCCGACCGCATCCCGAAGTGGGCGGCAACGAGCCGTTCCCCGGCGTAGAGCGTCGAGAACAGGCCCGCAAAGCTCTCCGTGTTGGTGCTCCGTATGGTCTCGATCACCGCCCGCGCCCAGTTCCGGTCGAGAATGAAGCTCACATTCATCGCGGCGAGCGCCGCCCGCTTCCAGGACAGGAAGGTCTGCCAGGCCTCTTTAGACGGGTCGTTCGCCACGAAGGTCAGGGGACCGAGGTCCTTCGCCATCCGGCGCATCTTGCGCTCGACCGTCTTCAGTGCACTCCCGGCCTGACGCCGTTCTGCGCGCCATGCGTCGAAGCCATCTCCCAAGTCGATGAGGGGTGAGCGGGTAAGACTGAAGGCATGCCGTCGCAACTCGGGCACATCGGCGAGCGCGTGGTCGTAGTCGTAGCAGTCGAGACCGCACTGCTTCAGGAGATCCCGGAGGTCCCCCGCCTCGGGTAGGAGGCCGATGGGTCCCTGGTAGTCCGAGATCGGCGCCGCGAGGGCGGCACCGCGGGTGCCCCTTCGGTGGAACGGGAGAAAGCTCGACTGCGCTCCTTCGGACGAGATCACGGCAATGCAGACATCGTCCCGGTTCGCGGCGACGGCCTTCAGGAAGCCGAGCGAGAAGAAGGGCGAACGGTAGAGGGGGTCCGACGCGCGGGCGGCTTGCCAGGCGGCCTCGTGCTCCGTGGTAAGGTCATGCGGCCTGAGAAGCGAGACATCGAGCATTTGTGGACTGTCCGTGTCTCTTGATCGGCAGATTGGTCAACACGTCTCTAAGCCAATCACCGGCGGCGCATAGGACATTCTATCCTCGACGCCGGGCTAAGTGGACAATCGGCCACCTCTGGGGCGATTGATCCACGCGAGGCGCAAATCTCGGTCCCCGCGCGGCGGCCATTGACTGCCGAGCCGGCGGCTCGATAACCAGCTTCGTCCGTCATCCCCAGGGAAAGCGCTCATGCCGGCCGTCTCCGCCCGTGTCGCGGTCATCGTTGTCTCCAAGGGACGGCCCGAGATCATCCGGGAGATGATCCCTCATCTGAACGTTCAGACACTGCTTCCCACGACCTTCATCCTGTCAGTGACCGAGCGGGCGGATGCCGATTTCGACCTCGAGGACGAACTCGACCCACGGATCGACTCTCAAGTGGTTCACGCGCCGCCCGGGATATGCAGTCAGCGGAACGCAGCCATCGACCGGCTCCCGCCTGACATCGATTACGTCGTCTTCTACGACGATGACTTCTTTCCGTCTCGCTTTGCCCTGGAGGGGCTGGTGCGCTCGTTCGAGCGGCACCCGGATGTCGACGGTATCACGGGACGGCTGATTGCAGACGGCATCGTGGGGCCCGGTCTGACGCCAGAGCAAGCGCGTCACATGCTGTCGGCCTGGGACGCCGACTTCGCATTGACCGATGAGATGGTGGACCGGACATGCCGTAACACCTTCGGTCTCTATGGATGCAACATGGCCTATCGCGCCGAGGCGATGAGAGGGCTGCGCTTCGACGAGGCCCTCCCGGTCTACGGCTGGCAGGAAGACGTGGACTTCGCCGCTCAGCTGGCGGGGCGGCGCGTCGAAGTCGAGACATTCACCGGTGTCCACCTCGGAACCAAGAGCGGCCGCGAGACGAAGGGAAGCCTCTTGGGCTACAGCCAGGTGGTCAATCCCTACTACCTGTGGCGCAAGGGGACGCTGTCGGCTGGCTTTGCATCGCAGCTCGTCGTTCGGAACGTCGTCGCGAACCACCTGAAGGCACTTCGTCCGGAGCCCTGGGTCGACCGGCGCGGCAGGCTGAAGGGCAATTGGGCCGGCATTCGGGACATACTCGCTGGGCGCGCAGACCCGCGAAGAATCCTGTCTTCGCCAGACCGGGCCCGCTGAGCGGCAGACGCGGCTCTTCACAGTTCCTTGAACTGATCAATGCGCGGGCGCACTGCGCTTCTTTCGCTGACTCTAGGAGAGTGCGAACAGATTGTTTCGCCGTTGCGGCCTAATCTGTGTGGCGAAATCATGGCACTCAAGAGCTTGAAAAATGGCGAGATTACGACGCCCGTCAGACTCAGAACGAGACTGCTGCCATGCGACTTGGGACGACCATCGATCTAACCCGCCAGAATGGATGGGCCGCCGGCGCGCCATCGGTTCAGCGCCCGGCGGGCCGCTATGAGATATCTGTTTCCAAGCGAATATTGGATGTGGCTCTCGCCAGCGTGGCGCTGGTGCTGCTGGCTCCGGTGATGGCGTTGATCGCGTTCCTGATCCGACTGACCGAAGGCGGTCCCGTCATCTACGCCCACCGCAGGGTCGGAACAGGGGGCGCTCACTTCGACTGCCTCAAGTTCCGGACGATGCATCCGGATTCGGCTGAAATGCTCGAGGAAGTCCTGCGGAGCGACCCCATCGCCCGGAGCGAGTGGCAGGCGAACTACAAGTTCGACCGCGATCACCGGGTGACGGCGCTCGGGAACTTCCTGAGACGGACGAGCCTCGATGAGCTGCCTCAACTCTTCAACGTTCTTCGTGGAGAGATGTCGCTCGTGGGTCCGAGACCCGTCACACTCTCCGAAGTGAGCCAGTACGGCGCGGACTTCGAAGCGGTGACATCGGTTCGTCCCGGCCTGACCGGCCTGTGGCAGGTCAGCGGTCGCAGTGAGACGACCTACGAGGAACGGGTCGCGCTCGATCTTCTCTATGTTCGCTCCGCAACCATCTGGATGGACCTGGTTATCCTGGCGCGCACGGTTCGTATCGTACTCCTTCAGCGCGGAGCCGCTTGACGCCAACCACGGTTCGGTTGGTCAATCCTGGCCGAGGCCAGTTGAGGATGACGAAATGACATCGACGACCGCCGAACTCTCGGGATCGGCCCTACGCGCCACGATCTCTCGGCAAGATCAGCCCGACGCCGAATTTGTGCCACGTCCCTCACCGGTGAAGGGCACCAGACGGGCTCGTCCCGGGATCACCGTCAACGGCAAGTTCCTCGGAGGCTCGCTGACGGCCGGCGGCGTGCACCGGTCCGCCCTGAATTTCACGTCGGAGTTGATCCTCCGTTCTGCGGGCGTGGCCGACTGCCGGGTCGTGAGTCCTGGCGTGCAGGATGCGGAGGAGGTCGCGGCGGCCGGCGTGGTGCCCGAAATTCGCCGGGGTCCTCTGGGCGGAGGGCAGGCCTGGGAGATGCTGGCGCTTCCCGCGATCGCGCGACGGGATCTTCTCGTCAACTTCTGCAACCTCGCACCGGTTCTGCATCCCAATAGCGTGGTCATGATCCACGACACCCAGACGCTGGATCACCCGGGCGACTATAGCAGGAGGCAAGCTGCCGGATATCGCGCGATGTGGCCGATCATCGGGCGGCGGGCGAGGGCGATCCTCACGGTTTCCGAGCACTCGCGGCACTGTCTCGCGGATCGTGGCATCGGAACCCTGGATAAGATCTTCGTAGTGCCCAACGGCACCGATCATATCCTGCGAACTCAGCCAACGCCTTCGATCATCGACCGGCTCTCACTGCAGGGGCGGCGCTTCGCGCTGACGATCGGCTCGACGCAGAGCTACAAGAACCTGCGCACGCTCTTCAGCGCGTTCCGAGCCCCTGAGCTCGCCGATGTCCCGCTGGTCATCGTCGGCCGCGTGACGGCGGAGCAGTTCATGGCGCGTGGTTGGGAGCCTCCCCCGCAAGCGATCTTCGCCGGAGGGGTCTCGGACGGGGAGCTTCGGGCCCTCTATGAGGCCGCCCGCGTCTTCCTCTTCGCTTCGGAAACGGAGGGGTTCGGGATGCCTCCCGTGGAAGCGATGCAGTGTGGAACTGCCGCCGTGGTGGCGCGTGGAGGGGCCATGCCGGAGGTCTGTCGCGACGGCGCGGTCATCGTGCCGCCGCTCAACGCCGATGCTTGGGCCGCCGCCGTGAGCGCGGTCATCGAGGACGACGGGCACACCAACGAACTCGTGGCGCGGGGCACCGCTCGCGCCGCAGACCTGACCTGGGCCGTGGCCGGTGAGATCCTGTGGTCCCGAATCGCACCGCTCCTATGAGCCGCGCCGCTTTCAGACCGAGGGACAATCTCCGCCGTGCGGCCGGAATTGTCGCGTCTCCGGGCAAAACCGCCGCGACGCTTGGACAGCCGAGCCCGACAGGAGTTCGGTTGAGCCGTCGGAGTGTAGGCGGTCCGAGGCCCTGCCTGGCCTCCAACCCGGTCGGCAAATCCTGTCACGTTCAGCCGCCAGTCTGATACTGTATCGAAACGGTGCGGCCGTGCCCGCCCAAGCCAGGAGTGACCATGCCAAGAGTGGGATTCAGCGAGGCAGCCGCGCTCGGTCGCGTCATCGCCCGGGGTCAGCTTCTCCGCTACGCCCAGGGTGACAAGGGCTACACTCCGCGCTTCGAGGCCGAGCTCGCGAAAATGCTCGACGTTCGGCATGTCCTGGCGGTCAACAGCGGAACGAACGCCCTGATCACGGCGCTGGCGGCCGCGGGTGTCGGCCCTGGGGACGAGGTGCTGGTCCCTGCCTACACTTGGGTCTCGACCGCAATCGCACCGCTCGCGGTTGGTGCGGTGCCCGTGCTCGTCAACGTCGACGAGAGCCTGACCATGGACCCGATCGAGCTGGAGCGGCAGATCACGCCCTACACCAAGGCGATCCTGCCGGTTCACATGCTGAATGTCGTCTGTGACATGGACGCGATCATGGCCGTCGCCCGCCGGCACGGCCTTCTCGTGGTGGAGGACGCCTGTCAGGCAATCGGCGTCAGCTACAAGGGCCGTAGGGTCGGGACGATCGGCGACGCCGGGGCCTTCAGCTTCAACCACTACAAGAACATCACCGCGGGAGAAGGCGGCGCGGTCCTGACGAACGTGGATCGCATCCATGGCCGCGCCCTGATGTTCCACGACCCCGGCAATTTCATCCGGGGGCTCGAAGCATCGACCGAGCCCTACTTCTCGCACAGCAACATGCGGGTCTCCGAGCTGACCGGAGCGGTCCTCTATGCCCA
This sequence comes from Histidinibacterium aquaticum, assembly GCF_008710275.1. Lineage (GTDB taxonomy): Bacteria > Pseudomonadota > Alphaproteobacteria > Rhodobacterales > Rhodobacteraceae > Oceanicola > Oceanicola aquaticus. The sequence goes on along the minus strand of NZ_VYQE01000002.1, from coordinate 795,862 downwards.
GCTGAAGAAACTCGACCCCCTGCTGCGGCGCCTGAAACGGCGTCATGCCATGATGGCGGAGGCCTTTGAGGGGGCCTCCGGATGCCGTCTGTCGCCGCATAACGACCCGGAGAACGCCGTCGGCATGACCGTGCTCTTCGACAGCGCCGGCGACGCCGAAGCCTTCGGACAGAACCGCGGTGTCGAGCGGCTCATCGAGACCGACCGCCATGTCTTCACGAACTGGGACGCGATCCTGTCCAAGCGGTCCTTTCACCCCCGGATGAACCCCTATCAATGGGCCAACAGGGAGATTGAGTACCGGATCGAGGACTACGACCGGACGCTGGACATCCTTCGCCGGACCTGCCGGGTGGCGCTCGGCGCGCAGTTCCCCATGCCCGTCATGCGGATGCGCAGGTCCGTCCTGAAGAACGCGCTGTCGACCCGGGTTCCGGCGCCCCGGCCACTCGCCGCGGAGTGACGGGAGATGCTCGACGGCCGGACCGGTGACCAGGGCGATGCCGTGACCCAGGCAACGAGGGCCGCAAACCTGGACGTCGTCGTCATCAGTCTCGCCACCTCGACGGAGCGACGCGGCAAGATCGCGGAGCAGTTCAAGGATATCAAGTCCGACTGGTCCTTTTTCGATGCCCACACCGAGCTGCGTCATCCCGAGCTCGAATACGACGCGAACTTCGTCGAGAGCACTTTCGGCAGACCTCTGTCCGAGCCGGAACTCGCGATATGGTCGAGCCACTACACCGTGGTGACGGACTTCCTCGAGAAGAGCGACAGCGACTACCTGCTGGTTTTCGAGGACGATGTGATCCTCGACACGGCTCTGCCTCTGGCGCCGGTCCTCGACTTCTGTGCCGACAGGGGGCTCCACTACCTCCGGCTGTTCGGGATGTACGCGGCCCCCTCGGTGCAGCTCAGCTATCTCTTCAACCGGTCGATCATCCGGTACCGATCGAGCCCGTCCGGCCTGCAGGCTTACATCCTCTCCCGGGAGGGCGCGCGCCGGATCGCGCGGGCCTGCCGGCGGATAGCAACCTCGGTGGACCTCGCCTTCGACGAGTTCTGGAAGACCGGCTTGCCGATCTACGCCCTGTTCCCGTTCCCCGTCATCGAGCGGTTTTCGCCCAGTTCAAATTCAATAGGTCCGGATTCCGAATTCACTGCGTCTGGGCGGGCGCGGCTGCTGGCCCATCGCGTCGCCCGAAAGCTCCGCAAGCTCCGGGCCAATCTCGCGCTAACCGGGGCGGACGCACGGTTCCGCCGCACGGCCCTAGGGTTCGAGCAGATCCGGCAGGACCATATGGGAGAGCCCTAGTGTCGCGGCTCGATCGGGGGCCCTTCCCGGAGGGTCGTGCGGTGAACGGGATCGGCGACGCCGGGGTCCGGGTCATCGATCTCTCGACCCTCGGAGCGGAGGACAAGCTGGACTGCGATGTCCTCATCGTTGGCGCCGGGCCCGCGGGCCTTACGGTGGCGCGCGGGCTGGACGGGAGAAAGCTCGACATCGTCATTCTCGAAAGCGGCGACATAGAGGAGACACGCGACGCGGAAGAGCTCAACGGCGTCGAGATCTCGGACGACACGTGGACCGAGGCGGAAGTCGCCCGTCGCGCGGAGTACCATTCCGCGCTGACGGAGTTCTGGGAGGCGTCCCACCAGCAATACGGCGTGCGCTGTCGCGGGATCGGCGGCTCGACGGCGGCCTGGGCCGGGAAGTCGGCCGCCTTCGACGACATCGACTTCCGCACGCGCCCGTGGGTCGCGAACAGCGGTTGGCCGATCGCGAGGGCCGATCTGGACGATGCGCTCGACCGGGCCGCCGGGGTCCTGAATCTCGGACCCAACTGCTACGACGACGCGCTCTGGGGAAAAATGGGCCGCGACTGCCCGGTGCCTCGTCCGGACGAGGCTAGCTTCCGATCCTTCTTCTGGCAGTTCGCCCGCTCCCGGATCGACCCGATGACGATCCTCAACGCCGGCCGCGAGTTCCTGAACGATGCGCCGGTGCCCTGCCGGATCCTGACCGGGGCCACGGTCACAGCGATCACCGCATCCGAAGACGGCAGCCGGGTCGAGGGCGTCGAAGTGGCCGCCCGGGACGGGCGCCGGAGAAGAGTGAGCGCCCGCACCGTCGTCCTGGCTGCCAGCGCCATCGAGAACGCGAGGCTGCTGCTCGCCTCCCGGAGCCCGGCACATCCGGCGGGCCTCGGCAACGGGTACGACGTGGTCGGGCGCCATCTCATGGATCATCCCTGCGCCGTCGTCGGCGGATTCTCCGGGACGGACATCCAGCGCATGGCCGAGCTCTTCGGGTTCTTCGGTCTCAGGACCCCGACCGGGGTCACGATGTACATGCGAGGTCTTGCACCGACCGCTGCCGTACAGGAGGCGGAGGGACTGCTGAACTGTGCCGGTTTCATGCCCGGCGAGCGCGCGGAGGACGATCCCTGGGACGCCGCCAAGCGGTTGCTCTCGCGGCGGAGCGAAAGCCTCAACGACGACGCGCGGGCGATCCTGCGTTCACCCGGTCTGGTCGCGCGCGGACTCGGGCGGCTCGCGCTCCAGTCGCGCTACATGCCCCGGCGCCTGTCGCGCTTCGCCATCGATCAGGTGGTCCGGTTTCGGCCGGACGTGGCGGCGGAGGAGTACCTGACCGGGGGAGTGCCGCACAAGCTGACGGGCCTCGACATCCAGGTCGTGTCCGAGCAGGTCCCCGAGCCGGAGAACCGGATCACGCTCTCCCACAGCACCGATCGCCACGGGGTCCCGCTCCCACTCGCCCGATGGGTGGTGGGCGAACTGGAGCGTCGTACGCTCGCCCGGGTCGGAACGCTGATGACGGAGACCTTCGGGCGGTCCGGTCTCCCCGTGCCGCACCTTGAACCATGGGTCGTGGAGAACCGGCTCGACGAGGCCACGATCATCGACATGGCACATGCCTCCGGGACGACGCGCATGTCAGCGGATCCGCGGCTCGGGGTGGTCGATGCGGACTGCCAGGTGCACGGTGTCTGCAACCTCTTCGTCGCGGGCGCCTCTGTCTTCCCGACCAGCGGCCACGCGAACCCGACCCTGATGATCACCGCGCTGTCGGTCCGGCTGGCGGATCGGCTGACGCGGCAGATGGTCCGGTGAGCGCGAGCCCGTCTACTCCGAGAACTCGTCGTGGAGCCCCTTCAGCAGGTCCTTGCGGGTGAGGATCCCGACGAGCCGTCCTTCGGACATGACCGGGAAGCGCCGGTAGGGCTGATCCATGAAGCGGCGCGCCGCCGCCACGATGTCGAGGTCGGCCTCGAGCGTCTCGACCGGGGCTGTCATGTAGTCGGAGACTGTGCCGCCGAGGTCCTGATGATAGCTCGCGTGAAGGATGGCGCGGAAGCAGTCCTTCACCGTGAGCATGCCGAGGATGCGGCCGGCATCGTCTGTCACCGGGGCGCCCGAGATGCCGCGCGAGACGAAAAGACCCGTCGCGCGGGTCAGCTCCATTTCCGGCGAGAGGGTCACCGGCTCGCGCGTCATGTAGCGGTCGATGCTCGGGCGATATCTCATTGGGTGCGTCTCTTGGGGCAGGTCTCGCAGGCTTCGCAGGAGACGCCGCCGCAGCTGCCGCGAAGCGCTGGCCGGCCCTTGAGACCGCCGAGGGCGAGCCCCCCGACGGCGAGCGCGAAGATGGTGAGCGTGGCGACAAGAGTCCCGATCATGCCGGAGTCTCCCCGATGACGAAGTCCTCCGCGCCGCCGGTCGTCTCGACACCTCCTCCGGGCAGCGAGAAGATTGCCGGGATGCCTTCGCGGAGGGCAAGCTCGGTCGCCCGGGCCCGGCCCATGGCGAAGAACGCCGTTGCGAGGCCGTCCGCCTCGGTTGCTGTCGGGCAGAGCACCGTGACCGCGCGCAGGCTGTCCTCGGCCGGCCGTCCCTGCGCGGGATCGATGATATGGCCGATGCGGCGGCCGCCGATCTCGTAGCCCTGCTCGCCGAGGCCGGAGGTGGCGAGGGCGAGTTCTCCCGGTGCGACGATGAGGGAGGGACCGCCCCCGCCGTCGACGGCGACCTGCCAGGGCCGTCCATCGGGATGACGGCCCCGCGCCGCGACCTCTCCTCCCAGTTCGATCACGAAATCGGTCAGGCCGCCGGCGTCCAGCGCCGCGACCATGTTGTCGAGAGCGTGCCCCTTCGCGATGCCGCAGAGGTCGAGCGTCAGGTCGGAGCGCGTCTTCACGCCTTCGGCTGCCAGCGGCTCCAGATCCTCCCAGCGTCCCGCCTGGCCCTCGCGCACCGGGCCGAACCCGTAGCGCGCGACGAGGGGTCCCACCGTGGGGTCGAACGCCCCGCGCGTTCGTCGGGCGACGGAGAGGGAGGCCTGGAGGACAGAGTGCGTCTCCGGCGAGAGGCTGACGCGCCCGGATCCCGCGTGATTGAACCGGGTGATTTCGCTGTCTGCCCGCCAGGGCGACATTAGGCGATCCGTCTTCGCGATCACGCCCGCGATGAGTGCCTGAACGCGCTCCTCTCCGGCATTCTCCGGAACGAGGGCACGCCAGTAGGACCCGAAGGCGTGCCCGCCCATAACCGTCGTGCCGGCCAATGCGGGCAGGGGCGCCAGGGCGGCGGCGGTGAGCATCAGGAAGCGGCGGCGGTTCATCGACATGATCTCAACTCGCGAAGTCATCGAAGAAGACGGTTTCAGGTTCGACGCCGAGGTCGTCGAGCATGGCGGTGACGGCGCGCATCATCAGGGGCGGGCCGCAGAGGTAGTAGTCGCAGTTCTCGGGTGCCGGATGGGTCGACAGGTATTTCTCGAGAACGACCTCGTGGATGAAGCCGGTCTCTCCGGTCCACTTGTCGTCGGGTGCCGGATCGGAGAGGGCGACCGTCCAGGAGAAGGTGTCGTGAGCCTTGTCGAGCGCCCTGAACTCCTCGTCGTAGAAGAGATCTTCAAGGCTCCGGGCGCCATACCAGTAGGAAAGGCGACGTTCCGGATTCCGTGAGAGCTGGTCGTGCGCGATGGCCCGGAGGGGCGCCATTCCGACACCGCCGCCGATGAGAACGATCTCGCGGTCGCTGTCCCGGACGCGGAAGGTGCCGTAAGGTCCGGCGACCTCCAGCCTGTCGCCCTGTTCGAGTCCGAAGAGATAGCTGGACACCACGCCGGGAGGCAGCTCCGGCCGGTGCGGCGGCGGCAGGGCCAGGCGGATGTTGAAGACGAGCAGCCCCTCGTCCTCCGGGCGGTTCGCGATGGAGTAGGCGCGGGTCACCGTTTCTCCGCTTCGCGCGGAGAGCTTGCGCAGCCCCCGTTTCTCCCAGGCCGCGGCATGGTCGCCGGCGTCGATTTCCGCGAAATCCAGAGTGTAGGCCGGCGCCGTCAACTGCGCGAATTCGCCCGCGGTGAAGTTGAAGGAGGTGGTCTCGGGCACCTTCAGGACGAGCTCCTTGATCAGGGGCGCAAGCGCGCGGTTCGAGACGACCTCGCACTCGAAGGTCTCAGCCGAGAGTATGTCCTCGGGCACCCGGACAGAGAGGGGGCCGCGTACCATGACCTGGCAGGTCAGCCGCTCGCCCTCCGCGATCGCCGCACGCCCCAGCAGGCTCGTCTCCGTCGGCAGCGGCGGGCCCGCCCCCTCGACCTCGGCGCGGCAGAGCCCGCATGTCCCGGCGCCCGCGCAGCCCGACGGCATGGGGATGCCGCCGACCTTGAGGAAGTCGAGCAGCTTCTGGCCGGTCACGCCCTCGATCTCGGTTCGGCCGTTCACGCGGACGGTCACCGGGCGCGCTGGCTGCAGCACGTTCCGAGCGGTAAGCACGATGAGGGCTAGGGCAAGGATCAGCACGACCATCAGGAGGGTGGCAAGGAAGATCTCGATCATTGTCCGGCGATGCTCCCGAAGGCCGTGAACCCCATGGACATGAGGCCCGTGACGATGAAGGTGATCCCCAGCCCGCGCAGGCCGGCGGGAACGTCCGCGTAGGCCAGCCGCTCGCGGATCGCAGCGAGCGCGATGATGGCGAGCGCCCAGCCGACGCCGCTGCCGAAGCCGAAGACGATGGACTCGGTGAAGTCGTAGCTCCGCTCCGCCATGAAGAGGCTGCCGCCGAGGATCGCGCAGTTCACGGTAATGAGCGGGAGGTAGATGCCGAGCGCCGCGTAGAGCCGGGGCACGAAGCGGTCGAGTGTCATTTCCAGGACCTGCACCATCGCCGCGATGACGCCGATGAAGGCGATGAGCCGCAGGAACGTCAGGTCGATGTCGGCGCCGAGCCAGTCCCACGCGCCGGGCTTGAGCAGGTGCGTGAAGATCAGCTGGTTCACCGGGACGGTAACCGTGAGGATCGCCGTGATCGCCAGCCCGAGTCCGACGGCGGTCTCGACCCGCTTGGACACCGCGAGGAATGTGCAGACGCCCAGGAAGAACGAGAGGATCAGATTGTCCGCGAAGACGGCGCGAAGGAAAAGCTCGGTCATGGGGTCTCTCCTTCGGCGCGGACCGGGGTCGGGTCCGGCTCGGCCTGCGCCGTCTGCCAGGCCCTGATCGCCCAGACGAGCAGTCCCAGCAGAACGAAGGCCGAGGGAGCGAGCAGCATGAAGCTCCAGGGCTCGTACCATCCACCATCCGTGACCGTCTGGAAGACCGTCGCGCCGAAGAGCGTGCCCTGGCCGAAGAGCTCCCGCGCGAAGGCCACGATCAGGAGAACGGCAGAATAGCCGAGCCCGTTTCCGAGCGCATCGAGCATCGAGGGGAACGGCGGGTGCGACATGGCGAAGGCTTCGGCCCGGCCCAGGACGATACAGTTCGTCACGATCAGAGAAACGAAGATGGACAACCTTTCGCTGATCGCGAAGGCGTAGGCCTGCAACAGGAGGTCCGCGACGATCACCAGCGCGGCGATGATCGTGATCTGCAGGATCAGCCGGATCTGTCCGGGGATGTGCCTCCGGATGAGCGAGATCACTCCGGAGGCCGCGACGAGCACGCCGGTCAGGGCCACGCACATGGTCGCCGCGGTGGTCATCGAGGTCGTCACCGCGAGGGCCGAGCAGATACCCAGGATCTGCACGGTGACGGGGTTATCGCGCAGGATCGGCCCGGTGATATGCGAGAGAGAGCTCGTCATAGCCGTCCCTCGCCAAGCGCGTCGAGAACGGGCCCGAAGCCCTCGGGACCGATCCAGAAGCGGACCATGTTCTGCACGCCGTTAGAGGTCCGCGTCGCGCCGGTGATCGCGTCGACTTCGTACTCGTTTTGCGCTCCCCCCCGGACGACCGCGACGCGGATCTCGCCATCCGGACCCAGGAGCTGTGTGCCCGGCCATTGGGCCTGCCATGAGGGACTTTCGATGTTTGCGCCGAGGCCCGGCGTCTCGCCCTGTTCGGTGATCGTGAGGCCCGCGACGGTGTTCAGGTCGCCCTCGAGCGCGAGGTAGCCCCGGATGACCGACTGGTAGCCCTGGCCGTAGACCGGGAGGATGACGGCCGCGATGTCGGAGCCGTCACGCGCGACGTAGAATTGCGCGAGGTCGGGCCGCGTCCCGATGCCCGCGATGTCCTCCTCGGGCGGCAGGGCGCTGATCTGCTCCTCGTCGAGAGCCTCCGGGTCGAAGGCCGATGGATCGACGTCGGCGCGGGTACCGGTCTCCAGGTCGGCCACGACGATGTCGAGCCCGTCGGCCCCGGTCTCGGCGAGAAGGTCGGCGAGCGCCGGCAGGTCGGCGAGGAGCGCCTCGAGACGGGCCTGCCGCTCGGCCGCCCGGTTCGAGTCGAGCCGGGGACCGAGGAGCACCGCCGCGCTGGAGACGGCAAGGGCCGAGGCTGCGGAGACCAGGAACGCCATGGCCAGCATCTTCCCGCGGCTGTCGTTCGGGGCGGCGAGCATTCTCCGCCAGGCAGTGATCGGATTGAGGTCAGGCACGGCGGCGCTCCCTTGCAAGACGGTTCAGGGACAAGGCGGCGTGATCGAAGGCCGGGGCAAAGACCTGGGCCAAGAGGACGGCAAAGACGAGCGGAGGGCCGGCGCCCATGAGACCTGTCGGTCCGGCGAGCAGGGCCGCCAGCGATCCGGCGATCGCACCGTAGACGATCCGGGCAGGGACGGACGTCGGGGCGGCGACCGGGTCGCCCAGCAGGAAGACGGCCGCGAAGACGACGCCGCCCGCGATGGGAAGCGGGGACAGTGGCAGGCCGAGAGACACGGTGACCAGGGCCACCCCGACGGCACCCGACAAAAGAACCGACATGGACAGAACGCCCGTGGCCAACAACAGGAGCGCCGCGCACCAGCCGGCCAGCGCGACCGCCGTCTCAGATGCCGGAGGCGCTGCGCCGGGATGTGACAGGTAGAGCAGCGCGAGCGCGACGGCGGGGGCTCCGATGATATTCCGGCCCCAACCGCCGAAGACGAGTTCGGCCAGCACGATCCCGAAGCTCACCCCGAGCGCGATTTGAAGCGCGGTGAGGCCCAGCGGGGCCAGCAGGGCCACCGAGACCGCGAGGACCAGCGGCGTGGGAGAGAGCGGGACGCCGTGGATGGCCCGGAAGAGCCCCGCCCAGAACGCCGCCGTCACGAAGGCCGCGCCCATCCGGATCGCCGCCGGACCGCCATCGACGGCGAGCACCGTGGCGGCGACAGGCAGCAGGGCGGCGGCGAGGATCCAGCCCACCAGTTCCCGGGTCCAGAGTCCGCGCCTCATGATCCCGTTTCCAGCTTGTCGAGGATCCGGCGGAGGCAGGCGCCGAAATCCTCCGTCGCGCCCGAGAGATAGGTGGCGAGGGCCATGTCTTCTTCCAACAGGCTCAGCGCCCCGAGGCTCGCGGCCGTCTCCGTGTCGCCCACACTGAGGGCGCGTAGGAGGGGGATGGCGGGCAGGTCGCGTCCCAGCGCCCGCGATAGGGCGGCATGGGGCACGAGCGCCGGGACCTTGGCCGGGCCGAATACATGGCGAGGCGGGGCAGGGCGATCGGAGCGCACCACGAACGAGGCCTGCAGGTGCCTCCGGCGGAGGAAGCGGCTCTCCGTGCCCGAGAGCGGCGACCCGGAAAGACACCTGTGCGGGCCGGGCTCGCTTTCGGTCAGTGCGAGTTCCTCGAGGTCCGCGCCAGGGGGCAGGGCCACGACCCGGGCGTCAGAGGCTTTCTCCCCGCCAAGGGCGACCTGCCGTAGCCCTTTCGGCGGACTGCCGTCGGCCAGGAGGCGGCCCAGGTCGATGACATCGAGGTGACCGATCTGCCAGACGGGACGATCGAGGCTCGGCGGGCAGAGCCGCTCTATCTGCAGGCCGGGAAGGCCGACCGGATGCCCGCCGCGGAACACGGCGGGTCGGATCCGCTCGTGGGCCGGTGAAAGCTGCGACCCCGGTGCCTGGGCCACGTGGACCAGGCCGTCGGTCAGCCGGGTGAGCGCGGTAAGACCCCGATGAAAATCCTCGCGGGCCCCCTCGATGGCCGGGCGCGGATCGGCGGCGCCGGGCTCGGTCGTCATCGCCGGAACGAGGATGGCCGCCGGACGCTCGTCCGGCACGGGCACACGGCCGAAGGGACGCCGCAGAAGGGCGGACCAGAGCCCGGACTCACGCATCAGCGTGCGAAGTCCGTCCTCGTCCTGTGCCCCGGCCGGATCGAACGTCCTGCGGACCTCTCCCTCGATCCGGATGACCGCGAGGCGCACGCTGCGGCGCGCCCCGATCGCGATTTCCTCGACGACCCCCGAGACCGGCGCGGTTATCACGAGATCCTCGGTTCTGCCGTCCCTGAGGACGGGATCGCCGATCCGCACGCGGTCTCCCGCCTCGACACACGGCTTCAGCCGAAGGCCGGGGTAATCCGATCCCACCAGCCCCACGCGGGTCGGCGGCCGACATGGCCGGCCGTCGCCGGGCGGCGCGCCGAGCGCGCGGAGGTCGTAGCCGGTCATGTTGAACACGGTCGAGTCGGTCCCCATTGCTTCCCGGGGCCACCACACCGTCATCCGGCCGACTCTACATTGACGTGAATCAAAGTGGCTTTCGCTGGGTCAGGCAAAGTCGACGGGTCCGCCACTCGACAGGGAGCCCGACATGATCCGCACCGGAGCCGCATTTACTCTTCTTGCCATCCTCGCGTCGCCGGGGGCGGCCCAGACCGATGCAGAGCAGATCGTGCAGGACTGGGTTCGATCCGCGCATGCCGACGCGGCGGCGGAGGCCTTTGCTCATTGGAACGGGGAAGGCGAGATCCCGGCAGAGTGCGCGGTCTGCCACTCCGGCGCCGGCTTCCGGGACTTTCATGGACTCGACGGGTCCGCGGCCGGAAGCGTCGACGCCTCGATCGAGCCCGGTGGGGTGGTGGACTGCGACACCTGCCATACACCGGGGGTAGAGGGCATCTCGCAGATCACCTTTCCCTCGGGCATCTCGGTACCGCCGCTCGCCAATTCGGCCACCTGCATGACCTGCCACCAGGGCCGGTCCTCTGGGCCGGCGCTCGTCGAGCGGTTCGGCGACCTCGATCCTGACGCGCCGAGCGCCGAACTCGCCTTTCAGAACCCGCACTACGCCGCGGCGGCCGCGACCAATTTCGGGACCGAGGTGAAGGGGCTCTACGAGTACATGGGCCGTGAATACGTCGGCCGCTTCGATCACGTCGACGGGGCGGACACCTGCATTGCCTGTCACGACCCGCACACGCTCGAGATCGCGGCCGAGAGCTGCGCAACCTGTCACGAGGGTAGCGAGCCACGAGACATCCGGCTCAGCGTCGACGCCCGGGACTATGACGGCGACGGCGACACCTCCGAGGGCATTGCCGCAGAGATCGCCAGCCTGCGCGAGATGCTGGAGGCGGAGATCATGGCCTACGCCGAGGGCGTGGCCGGAGCACCCATCGGCTACGCAGACGCCTATCCATACTTCTTCACAGACACGAACGCCGACGGAACGATCGGGGACGACGAGGCGGTCTTCCCGAACGCCTATGGCGCCTGGACGCCGCGGCTACTGGCAGCCGCCTACAACTTCCAGTTCGTCACGAAGGACCCGGGCGGCTACGCGCACAACCCGCACTACACGCTGCAGGCGCTGCACGACTCGATCGTCGATCTCGCGACGGCCAGCGGACGCCCCGTCCCCGAGATTGCCCGGCCGTAACCAGTGACGCTCGCACCATTGCTCGTCGGGCTCGGCGGTCTGTTCTTCGCCGGGCTCGTGGCCGATTATGTCGGTCGGCGGACGCAGCTGCCGCGCGTGACCATCCTGCTCATCTGCGGGATGGCGGTGGGACAGACCGGGTTCGACATCCTCCCGGAAGAGGTCACCGGTCTCTACGAGCCGCTCTCTGTCGCCGCCCTGACCATGGTGGCCTTTCTGCTGGGCGGCAGCCTGACCCCCGAGACGCTGCGGGCGAACGGCGGGCCGATCCTCGGCATTTCGCTCGGGGTCGTCCTGGCGACGGTCCTGGCGATCACGCTGGGCCTGCTCGCGCTCGGCGTTCCGCTGGCGGTTGCCCTGCTCCTGGGTGGTATCGCGACCGCGACCGACCCTGCGGCGACCGACGACGCGCTCCGGCAGGGCGGGGCGCAGGGGCCGTTCACGGATCGGCTTAGGGGGATCGTGGCTGTCGACGATGCCTGGGGCATCATCACCTTCGGCGTTCTCATGGCCCTCGCTCTCGCTTTCGGGGGGCATACCACCGAGGAGGGCGTCGTCGCGGAAGCCCTGTGGGAGATCGGCGGCGCCCTGGCGCTGGGGGCTGGCATCGGTCTGCCGGCCGCCTACCTGACGGGCCGGTTGAGCGACGGCGATCCGCTGCGGATCGAGGCGCTGGGGCTCGTCTTCCTCACCGCCGGTCTCGCGCTCTGGATGAATGTCTCCTACCTGCTTGCCGCGATGACGGCGGGGGCCATCGTGGCGAGCCTCGCGGAGCACCATACGCGCGCCTTCCACGAGATCGAGCACATCGAGTGGCCCTTCATCATCCTGTTCTTCATCCTCGCCGGGGCGAGCTTCGATCCCTCGGCCCTCGGCGCGGCAGGCCTGACCGGCGTGGCCTACGTCGTCCTTCGCATCCTGGGCCGCTGGGCCGGGGGGTGGATCGGGGCGCGTCTCTGCGGTGTGCCGAAGCGCGAGGCGCATTGGTACGGCCCGGCGCTCTTGCCGCAGGCGGGGATCGCCATCGGCATGGCGCTCGTCGCGGGCGAGGCCTTTCCCGTCTACGCGGAGACGATCCTGACGATCGCCGTCGCGAGCACTGTGCTGTTCGAGATTGCCGGTCCCTGGATCACGGTCCTGGCCGCCCGCCGCGCGGCCTAGCGCGCGGCGGGCGGATCCGGGTTACTTGCCGCTCTCGGCGTCTGCCACGTTCCGCTTCACGTCTCTGAAGGCATCCGGTGTGACCGAGATCGTATCGATGCCATAATCGACCAGGAGCCGGGCGAAGTCCGGGTCGTTCGAGGGTGCCTGGCCGCAGAACCCGACCTTGGCCCCGGCGGCGTGAGCCCGCTGGATCACCTCCCGGATCATCCACTGGACGGCCGGGTCACGCTCGCGGAAGACATGCGAGAGCTGTTCGTTGTCCCGGTCGACCCCGAGGGTGAGCTGCGTCAGGTCGTTGGAGCCGATGGAGAAGCCGTCGAAACGCTTGGCGAACTCCTCGGCAAGGATCACGTTCGTCGGTACCTCGCACATGACGTAGACCTTCAGGCCGTTCTCGCCGCGCTTCAGGCCGTTCTCATCCATGACCTGCAGGACCTTGTCCGCCTCCTCCGGCGACCGGCAGAAGGGGATCATCATCACGACGTTGTCGAAGCCCTTCCTCTCGCGCAGGTCCTTGATCGCGCGGCATTCCAAGGCGAAACCGTCGCGGTAGGCCTCGGAGTAGTAGCGCGAGGCGCCGCGCCAGCCGATCATCGGGTTCTCTTCCTTCGGCTCGAACTGAGCGCCGCCGAGGAGAGCGGCGTATTCGTTCGTCTTGAAATCCGACATCCGCACGATGACCGGGTTCGGATAGTGCACGGCGGCGATCCGGGCGAGACCCAGCGAGAGCGTTTCGACGAAGTAGTCAGGCTTGGTCTCGTAGCCGCGCGTCAGGCGCTCGATCTCCTCGCGCGCCGCCTCGTCCTCGACCTCGTCGAAACGGGTGAGCGCGAGTGGGTGGACCTTGATCGCGTTGTTGACCACGAATTCCATGCGGGCCAGCCCGACGCCATCCGCCGGCATCCGCCACCAGCGCGAGGCCGCGGCGGGGTTGGCCATGTTGAACATCACGCCGGTGCGGGTCTCCGGGATCTCGCCCGGGTCGATCTCCTCGGCCTCGTACTCCGCCGTGCCCTCGTAGACGTAGCCTTCCTCGCCTTCGCAGCAGGAGACCGTGATCTCCTGGTCGTCGTGGAGCAGGTGCGTCGCCTCGCCCGTGCCGACGATTGCGGGCAGGCCGAGCTCGCGGCTGACGATGGCGGCGTGGGACGTCCTGCCGCCGTGGTCCGTGACGATGGCCGAGGCGCGCTTCATGATCGGCACCCAGTCGGGGTCGGTCGTCCCGGTGACGAGAACAGCGCCGTCCACGAAGCGGTCGATGTCGGAGGCGTGTTCGATCAGGCAGACCTTGCCCGCGACCACCGCGCCGCCGACCGATAGGCCGGTGAGCAGCCGCTTGCCGGTCTTGCCGATCCGGTAGCTCATGATCTTGCCGGCCTCGGCGCGGGACTGCACGGTCTCGGGGCGGGCCTGGACGATGTAGAGCTTGCCGCTCTCCCCGTCGCGCGCCCATTCCATGTCCATCGGACAGCCGTAGTGATCCTCGATGGTGACGGCCATGCGCGCGAGATCGCAGATTTCCTCTTCCGACAGCACGAAGCGGCCGCGCTCGGCTTTCGAGGTCTTCACGTTCTTCGTGGCCTCTCCGCCCGAGGCGTAGATCATCTTGATTTCCTTGGCGCCGAGTGCGCGTTCGACGATCGGCGACAGGCCGTCGCGATCGAGGAAGGGCTTGTAGACCATGTATTCGTCCGGCGTGACCGCGCCCTGCACGACGTTCTCGCCCAGGCCCCAGGCCGCGTTGATCAGGACGACCTTGTCGAAGCCGGATTCGGTGTCGAGCGAGAACATCACGCCCGATCCGCCGATGTCGGAGCGCACCATCTGCTGCACGCCCACAGAGAGCGCCACCGCCATGTGGTCGAAGCCCTTGGCCTCGCGGTAAGAGATCGCCCGGTCGGTAAAGAGCGAAGCGTAGCACCGCTTGCAGGCCGCGAGCAGGGCGCGGGGTCCCTCCACGTTCAAGAAGGTCTCCTGCTGGCCGGCGAAGCTGGCGTCAGGGAGGTCTTCGGCCGTCGCGGACGACCGGACGGCCACCGAGCTGTCGGTCCGGCCGGTCCGGCGATCCATCTCCGCATAGGCCGACTTGATGTCGTCGAGCAGGTCCTGCGGCCAGCGGCCCTCGGTGATCATCTCGCGCACGCGCTTGCCCGCCTCCGCGAGCGTGATGTCGTGGGCGTCGAGCGACTTCATCGTCTCGGCGATGCGGGTCTCCAGATCGTTCGCGGCGATGAAGGCCCGGTAGGCGTCCGCCGTGGTGGCAAAGCCGGTGGGAACGGCGATCCCCTTGTCGGCCAGGGTGCTGACCATCTCGCCCAGCGATGAATTCTTCCCGCCCACGCTGGCAACATCGCCGCGCTTCAGGTCTTCGAACCAGATCACGTTGTCCGACATCGGAGTCTCCCTCTTGGATCGAGGGGGAGGCTAAGCTCCCGGCCAGTCCTGTCGTTGACCTAGATCAGGAACAAGCCGGCCCCTGTCGAGGTCCGTCAGAGCTCGACCAGTGCGCCCCGCGCGCCGATGACGCGGGCGGCGAGACGGGCTCCTGCGTCGGCCGCTTCCGCGGCCTGCTCGCCGTTGAGGAGGCCCACGAGAAACGCGGCGTTGAAGCTGTCCCCCGCGGCCGTCGTGTCGACGACCTCGGACACCGCCGTCGGCTGCAGCGTCGAGGTCCGGGTGCCCTCGCGCAGCAGCATGTCGCCCGGACCGTTCTTGACCGCCACGACGCTCGCCCCGGCCCGGGCATAGCGCTCGGCGGTCGCCTCCGGAGAGCCGTCGCCGAAATGGTCGGCTTCGTCCTCGAAGGAGGGCAGGGCGATGTCGGCGACGCGCGCGCCCTCGGCGATGGCGGTGCACATCGTCTCGGTGTCAGGCCAGAGTCGGGGCCTGAGGTTGGGGTCGAAGGCGACGCGTATTCCCTTGGCACGCGCCGCGGCCAAAACGGAAAGGAGCCGGGCGCGGCTCCCGGGCGGCAGGATCGCGAGCGTGATCCCGGAGAAGTAGGCGATATCGCCGGGGGCGAGGTCGGGCAGGGCCTCGAGATCATCCGCCAGCGTGCGCGCGGCGGAGGCGCTGCGCCAATAGGAAAAGCTCCGCTCGCCGTCCCTTAGCGAAATCAGATAGAGGCCGACTGTCCCACCTGCGCGCCGGGCCGCGATCGGCCGGACACCCGAGGTGCTCATGAAGTCCAGCATGGAGTCGGAGACCGGGTCGTCACCGACAGCCGTCAGATAGGAGACGTCGACAGTCTCACCGCCCGTTCGCGCCGCGTACCAGGCTGTGTTGAAGGTGTCGCCCGCGTAGCCCTTGGCGAACAGGCCGCCTTCGGCGGGGGCGAACTCGATCATGCATTCGCCGATGCAGAGCAGTCGGTTCACAGAGCGTCGTCCTGGAAGTAGTCGGGGTATGCGGCTTGAACCTTCGGCAGGTCGGTCCGGATCGTGCCGAGATGCGCCCGCAGCAGCGTCTCTGAGTGGTCGGAATCGCCGGCCTCGATGGCGTCCACGAGCGCCGTGTGCTCTTGAAGGACCTCGCGCTGCCGGTCGGCGGAAAGCGTCAGGAACCGGACACGGTCCATGTGCGCCTTGTGGTCGAGGACGAGGTGCCAGGCGTGTTCGTGGCCGGCGATCCGGCAGAGGGTGAGGTGAAAGTCCTCGTCCAATCCGTGAAAGGCCCGTGGATCGGAGGTCTCGATCGCCTTCGTCTGGTCGTCGAGATGGGCGCGTAGTCGCGCCACGTCCGCCGGGCTCCGGCGTTCCACGGCGAGGCGGGTGCATTCGACTTCGATCGCGGTTCGTACGAAGGCCGCGTCGAAGACCGCCTGCGCCGATATCTTGGTGATCAGCGTGGCGCGCTGCGGTCGGATGGAGAGGAACCCGAGGTTCGACAACCGGAAGAAGGCGTCACGCACCGGCTGGCGCGAGACATCGAGCTGCTTCGCGATCTCGGCCTCCGAGACCTTCGAGCCGGGGGAAAGCCGGAGCGAGACGACGGCGGCATAGAGCGTGTCGAACACCTGATCGGTCGTGGTGGGAGGAGATCCGGAGCGGATCGGCTCGATGGCAAGGTCCGTCATCTGTCTGCCTGTCTGGCTTTTGCTTGATTTCAGGATGTACCCGGAGACGGGCTTTGACACAACAGACTTACTAGCATATTAGAGCATCAGTGACGCCGCCAGGGGAGGGGCCGATGCCGCTGACAGATCCGGACAGACTCTTTCCGATGGAGCGCGAAACGCGGGACCTCGCGCGGTCGCTCTACCGGAGCGTGGCGGATCTGCCGATCATCAGCCCGCATGGCCATTGCGACCCGCGCTGGTTCGCGGAGAACGACCGCTTTCCGAACCCCGCCGAGCTCTTCGTCGTGCCGGATCACTACGTTTTCCGGATGCTGGTCAGCCAGGGCATCGCCATGACGGACCTCGGTGTCCCCCGCGCGGACGGGGGAGAGACGGAGACCGATCCGCGCAAGATCTGGCGGACCTTCGCATCCAACTGTCACCTGTTCCGCGGCACGCCCTCCGGGATGTGGCTCGACCATTCGTTCGAGCATGTCTTCGGGCTGTATGAGCCGCTGTCGGCCGCGAACGCCGACGAATACTACGAGCACATCGACGCGAAGCTCGGGCAGGACGATTTCCGTCCCCGGGCCCTCTTCGAGCGTTTCGGCGTCGAAGTCCTCGCCACCACCGAAAGCGCTCTCGACGATCTCGCGCACCACAAGGCGATCCGCGACAGCGGGTGGGCCGGCCGCATCGTCACCACCTATCGGCCCGACTCCGTGGTTGATCCGGAGTTCGAGGGCTTTGCGGACAACGTGGTGCGATTCGGCGAGATCACCGGCGAGGATGCGACGACCTGGGACGGCTACCTCGCCGCCCATCGCAAGCGCCGCGCTTACTTCAAGGAGGTGGGCGGCGCCACGGCCTCCGATCACGGCCACCCGACTGCCCGAACCGAGGACCTCCCGCAGGAGGCCGCGGCCGAACTCTTCGCCAAGGCGCTTTCCGGGGATTGCACCTCCGAGGAGGCGGATGCCTTTCGCGGGCACATGTTGACCGAGATGGCGCGGATGAGTCTCGACGACGGACTCACGCTCCAGATCCATGCTGGGTCCTGGCGGAATCACTCCGGCCCCGTCTTCGCCGCCCATGGCCGCGACAAGGGTTTCGATATCCCGATGCGCACGGACTATGTCGGAGCGCTCAAGCCGCTGCTCGACGCCGTCGGGATGGAACCGGACCTGACCGTCATCCTCTTCACGCTGGACGAGACGGTCTACGGCCGCGAACTCGCCCCGCTCGCCGGGGCCTTTCCCGCGTTGAAGCTGGGTCCGCCCTGGTGGTTCTTCGACAGCTACGAGGGGATCAAGCGGTTCCGGGAGGCCACGACCGAAACCTGCGGTTTCTATAACACGGCCGGGTTCAACGACGACACCCGGGCCTTCTGCTCGATCCCCGCGCGCCACGACGTCGCGCGGCGGTCGGACTGCGCCTACCTCGCGACGCTCGTCAGGACAGGGAGACTGAGGGAGAGCGAGGCCTACGAGGTCGCTCACGACCTCACCTATCGGCTCGCCAAGGAGGCCTACGGCCTCTGAGCCATCCATCTCAGGGAGGAGAGAGATGAAAATGACGAAAACCTTGATTGGAGCGCTGCTCGCCAGCGTGGCCTTCGCGGGCGCCGCGGCGGCGCAGGACTGCGAAGTGACCTTCCGGTCGTCGGATACCCACCCCGACGGCTATCCGACCGTCGAAGCGGTCAAGCACATGGGGGAACTGCTGCAGGAACGCTCCGACGGGCGCATCTGCGTCGAGGTCTTCCATTCCGCCCAGCTGGGCGAGGAGAAGGACACGATCGAGCAGACGCAGCTCGGCGTGATCGACATGAACCGCGTGAGCCTCGGGCCGTTCAACAACATCATCGAGGAGACCAAGGTCTTCTCGCTGCCCTACATCTTCCGCTCCACCGAGCACATGCACCAGGTGGTCGACGGCGAGATCGGGCAGGAGATCCTCGACGAATTCCAGAACCACGATCTCGTGGGCCTGGCCTACTACGACTCCGGGTCGCGCAGCTTCTACAACAGCCAGAAGCCGATCGAGAGCATCGACGATCTCGAGGGCATGAAGTTCCGTGTCATGCAGTCGGACGTCTTTGTGGACATGGTCGACGCCCTCGGCGGCAACGCCACGCCCATGCCCTACGGCGAGGTCTATTCCTCGATCCAGACCGGCGTCATCGACGGGGCCGAGAACAACTGGCCCTCCTTCGAGAGCTCCGGTCACTACGAGGTCGCACCCTACTACACGCTCGACCAGCACCTGATCGTGCCCGAGGTCCTCGTGATGTCGAAGCAGTCCTGGGACCAGCTCTCGGCCGAGGACCAGGAGATGGTCCGGCAGGCGGCTCAGGACAGCGTTCCGGTCATGCGCGAGCTCTGGGCCGAGCGCGAGGCCGCCTCCGAGCAGATCATCGAGGACGCCGGCGTGCAGATCGTGCGCGAGATCGACAAGACCCCGTTCATCGAAGCGATGGACCCGGTCTACGAGACGCACGTGACGTCCGACGCCCTGCGCGAGCTCGTCGACCGCATCCGCGCCGTCGAGTGATCGCAACCTGACCTTGGCGGCCGTCCGCGAGGGCGGCCGCCTCCACAAGTCCAAAGGCAGGCAAACGTGCAGTCCTTCGTCCGAAATCTCTCGGCGGTGCTCCGCATCGTCAGTCTTGTCTCGCTCTGGCTGGCGGGGACCGGTCTCGTTCTGATGACCGCCTTCATCGCCTGGCAGGTCTGGGGCCGCTTCGTGCTGAACGACACGCCGACCTGGACCGAGACCAGCTCGGTCCTGCTCATGGGCTTCTTCATCCTGCTGGGTGCCGCGGTCGGCATCCGGGAGGGCAATCACCTGAGCTTCGACGTCCTGCTCTACCTGCTGGGTCCGAAGGCGAAATCGGTGCTCCACTCGGTCTCGGACCTCGTCGTAATCGCCTTCGCCTGCGGCATGATCTACTACGGCACGGTCCTCGCCGCGAACGCCTGGGACACCACGATCCCCAACCTCGGCATCTCCGGCGCAGTGTCCTTCTTCGCGCTGGTCACCGGAGGCGTCCTGATGACCCTCTTTTCGGTCGAGCGGCTCTTGCGCCGCGTGGTCGGCCTGCACACCGCGCGCTTCGGCGAACAGGGCATGGACGGGGACTGAGCTTTGGAACTCTGGGTTCTCTTCGGCACCTTCGCGGTGCTTCTTCTCATCGGCACGCCGGTCGCCTTCTGCCTGGGCGTCTCGTCCTTCGCGACGATCGCCTATATCGGCCTGCCGCCGGTGGTCGTCTTCCAGCGGCTGAATTCTGGCATCTCCGTCTTCGCGCTGATGGCGATCCCGTTCTTCATCTACGCGGGCGAGCTGATGGTGCGGGGGGATATCGCCCGACGGCTGGTTGCGCTGGCCGGAGCCGCGGTAGGCCACCTCAGGGGCGGACTTGGGCAGGTGAATATCACCGCCTCCGTGCTCTTCGGCGGCATCTCCGGGTCGGCGGCGGCGGATGCCTCGGCCATCGGCGGGCTGATGATCCCGCAGATGGAGGAACGCGGCTACGGGCGGGACTACGCGGTGAACATCACGGTGGTCTCCTCGATTATCGCGCTCATGCTGCCGCCTTCGCACAACCTCATCATCTACTCGATCTCGGCCGGAGGACGCATCTCGATCGCAGACCTCTTCACGGCCGGCATCCTGCCCGGTCTGATCCTCGCGATCTCGCTGATGGTCGTGGCCTGGTTCGTCGCGCGGCACCGCGGTTACGAGACCGAGCGCTTTCCCGGCGGCCGGGCCGTCGTCGGCCTTCTCATCAGCGCCACCCCGGGCCTGATCCTGGTCGCGATCATCTTTGGCGGTGTGCGTTCGGGTGTCTTCACCGCCTCCGAGAGCTCCTGCATCGCGGTGGTCTACGCGATCCTCGTGACGATCCTCGTATACCGCTCGCTGCCCTGGTCCGAGTTCGTGGCCGCGACACTCGGCGCGGTGCGCACCGCCTCCATGGTCCTCCTGGTGATCGGCTCGGCAGCGGCCTTCGGCTGGCTCCTGGCCTACCTGCGCGTCCCCGCGGAACTCGTCGAGGCGATGAAGGGGGTCTCCGAGAACCCGATCATCATCCTGCTCATGCTCAACCTGGTGCTGCTGCTGCTCGGCACCTTCATGGACATGAGCCCGCTCATCGTCATCACCACGCCGATCTTCCTGCCCGTCGCGACCGCCTACGGCGTCGACCCGGTCCACTTCGGGATCATCCTGATCCTGAACCTCGGGATCGGCCTGTGCACGCCGCCGGTGGGCGCGGTCCTGTTCGTCGGCTGCGCAGTGGGCCGGCTCTCGGTGGGCACCGCGATCCGGACGATCTGGCCGTTCTACGGCGCGGCCGTCGCAACGCTCATGCTTGTCACCTACGTGCCCGCGCTGTCGCTCTGGCTGCCGGGACTGTTTCGATGAGGCGAAGATGCTGAAGAGCTACCCCCCCGTCACACCGGCGCCGGGCGTGACCCGGCAGGTCCTGTCCGAGGCGCCGGAAATGATGGTCGTCGCCTTCACCTTCGAGGCGGGGGCCGAGGGCGCGCCGCACAGCCATCCGCATGTTCAGGCGACCTTCGTCGAGAGCGGCCGCTTCCGGTTCACGGTCGGCGGCGACTCCTTCGAAGTCGGTGCGGGCGACAGCTTTGTCATCCCCGGCGACGTCGAGCATGGCTGCAGGTGCTTCGAGCCCGGCCGCCTGATCGACACCTTCGCCCCCAGACGCGACGATTTTCTCTGAGAGGTCCCATGACGACAGACGCCGAAACCCGCTACGCCATCGATCCCGCGACGACCAAGACGCTCGATACCCAGGGCCTGCGCGACCAGTTCCACGTCTCGGGGCTCTTCGAGAAAGGAAAGGTGAAGCTGGTCTACTCGCACTACGACCGCCTGATCCTCGGCAGCGCGGTCCCCGACGGCAAGGACCTCACGCTGGACGAGGTGCCGCAGACGGGGACCGCCTCGATCCTTGACCGGCGGGAAATGGGCATTCTCAATATCGGCGAGAGCGGAACCGTCACCGCGGACGGGAAGACCCACCAGGTCGACAAGGGCGAAGTCCTTTATCTCGGCCTGGGCTCCGGCGCCGTGACCTTTTCCGGCAAGGGCCGCTTCTACATCCTTTCCGCTCCGGCACATCGCAGTTGTCCCTCCCGGTTGATCACCAAGGAGGAGGCACGCAGGGTGGAGCTCGGGACCCGCGAGGCGGCGAACGAACGCGTCATCATGCAATTCCTGCACCCCGAAGTCGCCGAGAGCTGCCAGCTGCTGATGGGCTACACGCAGTTCGCCGAGGGCTCGCTCTGGAACACGATGCCCGCTCACCTGCACGACCGCCGGATGGAGGCCTACCTCTATTTCGACATGGGCGACACGCGGGTCTTCCATTTCATGGGGCAGCCGCACGAGACCCGGCACATCGTCATGTCGAACGAGGAGGCAGTGATCTCCCCGCCCTGGTCGATCCATTCCGGCGCTGGCACAGGCTCCTACACCTTCTGCTGGGCGATGGCCGGCGACAATGTCGACTTCACCGACATGGACATGGTGCCCATGGAGGATCTCAGATGAGCGACCGGTTCCGCATCGACGGCAGGCGCGCCCTCGTCACCGGGGCCAATACCGGGATCGGCCGGGCCATTGCCGAGAGCCTTGCGGAGCGTGGCGCGCATGTCGTGGCCGCGGGGCGCTCCTCCTGCGCCGAGACGGTCGCAGCCATCGAGGCCGCGGGCGGCAGGGCCGAGGCGATGACACTCGATCTCTCCGACCCCGTCGCGGCGGCGGCGCGGCTCGCCGAGGCGGGCCCGCTCGACATCCTCGTGAACAATGCCGGGATCATCCGCCGCGAGGACTCGGTCGACTACACCGAGGCCGATTGGGACGACGTCATGGACGTCAATCTCAAGGCGGTCTTCCTGCTTTCCCAAGCCTTCGCGAAAGCGGCCATCGCGCGCGGCACCGGGGGCACGATCGTGAACATCGCTTCGCTGTTGAGCTTTCAGGGCGGCATCCGCGTGCCTGGCTATACGGCATCCAAGCATGGCGTAGCCGGTCTGACCAAGGTGCTGGCGAACGAGTGGGCCGGGCAGGGGATCACCGTGAACGCCGTTGCCCCGGGCTACATCGCCACCAACAACACGGAGGCGCTGCGCAACGACCCCAAGCGATCCGCCGAGATCCTCGGGCGCATTCCCGCCGGCCGCTGGGGCGACCCCGAGGATATCGGCGGCGCCGTCGCATTCCTCTGCACGGCCGCGGCGGGCTACGTCACCGGTGCGATCCTGAACGTGGATGGAGGCTGGCTTGCCCGATAGTCCGAGACTGTCACGCCGCGGCCCTGCACCGGCGCCCGGTATCGTCCACCTCGGGCCGGGGGCCTTCTTCCGCGCATTCAACGCCGTCTATACCGAGGATGCCATGGCGGCCTCCGGCGGCGACTGGGGCATCGTGGCGGTCAGCCTGCGCAGCGCGACCGCCCGGGATCAGCTGGAGCCGCAGGGCGGGGCCTATACGTCGATCTCCCTGATGCCCGAAGGGCCGCGAGCCCGGGTCATCGGCTCGATCGTGGAGGTTCTCGTCGCACCCGAAGACCCCGGGGCGGTTCTCGACCGAATGACCGACCCGTCGACCCGGATCGTCTCGCTGACGATCACGGAGAAAGGCTACTGCCACTTCCCGTCGAGCGGGGAACTCGATCCCGAGCATCCGGATATTCTCCACGACCTCGCAGAGCCGGACTCTCCTAGGTCCGCCCTGGGCTTCCTCGTCGAGGCGCTGGCGCGGCGAAGGGCGACCGGGCAGGGGCCGTTCACCGTGCTTTCCTGCGACAACCTTCCTTCCAACGGCCACCTCGCACGTCGCGTGGTGATCGCCATGGCACGGCTCCGCGACGAGGAACTTGCCGACTGGATCGAGCGCGAGGTTCCCTTTCCGGCCACCATGGTCGACCGGATCACCCCTGCGACGACCGAGGATGTCGTCGCGCGGCTGGAAGAGACAGAGGGTTACCGCGACCCGGCGTGCGTGCAGCACGAACCTTTCAAGCAGTGGGTCATCGAGGACCGCTTCGTCGCTGGGCGTCCGGACTGGGCCGCCGCCGGCGCGCAGATGGTGCGCGATGTCGAAGCGCACGAGACCATGAAGCTCCGGTGCCTCAACGGGACGCATTCCACGCTCGCCTATCTAGGTTATCTCGCGCGCCACGAAACGATCGCGGACGCGGTCGCCGATCCGCCCTTCGCCCGTCTTTGCGAGAAACTCTGGGCCGAGGAAATCGTCCCGACGGTGCCTCAGCCCGAGGGTGAGGACCTCGCGCGTTACACGGCGGCGCTGATGGAGCGGTACCGCAACCCGCAGATCAGGCATCTGACCTGGCAGATCGCGATGGACGGCAGTCAGAAGCTCCCCCAGCGGATCCTGGGCACGGTCCGGGACGCGCGTTCGGCGGGGAGGGTCCCCGCCGGGCTCTGCCTCGCGGTCGCGGCCTGGATGCGATACGTGGGCGGCATGGACGAGCGGGGCCAACCCATCGACGTGAGAGACCCCATGGCCGACCGGCTGAAGTGCGCCTCCGACGGTGCTGAGTCCGCGGCGGACAAGGTCGACGCTCTTCTCGGATTCCGCGAGATCTTCGGCATCGATCTCGCAGGTGACGCGGCCTTTCGGGAGGCGGTCGTCGATGCCTACGAGACCCTTCAGGAAAAGGGCGCACAGCGGGCGGTCGAGGCCTACGTCGCATGAAGGAAACCTGGCGCTGGTTCGGTCCGCCGGACGACATCACCCTCGGCGAAATCGCGCAGACGGGCGCGCGCGGGATCGTCACCGCGCTTCACGATATTCCCTATGGCGAGGTCTGGTCGCGGGAGGCGATTGCCGAGCGCTGCCGCGCCATCCGGGCCGCCCCCGGCGGTCTGACCTGGGACGTCGTCGAGAGCCTGCCGGTGCATGAGGAGATCAAGCGCGGGCAGGGGGACCTTGCCCCGCTCTTCGCCAATTATCGGCAGTCGCTCGCCAACGTCGCGGCGGAGGGCGTCCGCACGGTCTGCTACAACTTCATGCCGTTGCTCGACTGGACCCGCACCCGGCTCGACGCGCCACTGGAGCCTGGCGGGCACGCCTTGCGGTTCTCCGAAGTCGAGATGGCCTTCTTCGAATGCCACATGCTGCGTCGGGACACCGGCAGCGACTACGCGCCTGCAGTCCTCGCCGAGGCCGACGCGTTGGCGGAGAAGGCCGACGAGGCTGAACAGCACCGACTGTTGAGCGCGATCATGGCCGGTCTCCCGGGGGCCTATGCGCGCTACGATATCGAGGGGCTCCGGGAAGCTCTGGCCCCCTGGCAGGGCGTGACCGCCGACGATCTGCGTGCCGCCTTCCAACGCTTCCTCGACGAAGTCGTGCCGACGGCAGAGGAACTCGGCGTCCGTCTCTGCGTGCATCCGGACGACCCGCCGCGCCCCTTGCTGGGCCTCCCGAGAGTCGTATCGACCGAGAGCGATATCGCCGCCATTTTGGACATGCGTCCGGAACGCGCCAACGGGCTGACCCTCTGCACCGGCTCGCTCGGGGCCCACCCCCGGAACGATCCGCCCGCAATCGCGGCCCGCTTCGCGGACCGCATCCATTTCGCGCACCTGCGCAACGTGGCGAAAGAGGCCGACGGCTCGTTCCAGGAGGCGGCGCATCTCGAGGGCGATACCGACATGCCCGGCGTCATCGCCGCCCTTCTCGACGAGGAGGCCCGCCGTCGGGAGACGGGGCGCAAAGATGCTTCGATCCCCTTCCGTGCGGATCACGGACATGCTCTCCTCGCCGACGTTGGGCGTGACACGCACCCGGGCTATCCTCTGATCGGGAGGATGCGCGGACTGGCCGAACTTCGCGGCGTGATCGCGGGTTTGTCCCATCGGAGGGAGACATGAGCGAGCCCATTGTTCTCGATGACGCCGACGACGTGGCGATCCTGACGACCAAGGCCGCCGAGGGAGATCGACCGCTCGGGCGAGGCACGCCGCTCGCCGCGCCGGTCCAGCCCGGCCACAAGGTGGCACGCCGGACGATTGCCCGGGGGGCGCCGATCCGGAAGTTCGGGCAGGTGATCGGCTATGCCACCGAGGAGGTCCCGGAGGGTGCGCACGTTCACAGCCACAACTGCGCGATCGGCGCGCACGACCAGGACTACGCGATCGGGGCGGACCTCGAGGCGGCGCGCGCCGCCATCCCCGACCTCCCGCCAAGAACCTTCGAGGGCTATGCCCGCGAGGACGGTCGCGTCGGCACCCGGAACATGATCGCGCTCTGCGCCACGGTGAACTGCTCCGCCACCGTCATCCGGCAGGCAGCCGACGAGATCACGCGGTCCGGCATGCTCGCCGACTATCCGAACGTCGACGGAGTCGTTGCCTTCGCCCACGGAACGGGTTGCGGCATGGCGTCCGAGGGGCCGGGTTGGGAAAACCTGCAGCGCGTTCTCTGGGGCCACGCCACACACCCGAACGTGGGTGCGGCGATCTTCGTCGGGCTAGGATGCGAGGTCATGCAGATCGCCCGGATGCGCCAGATGTTCGAGGGCACCGGGAAGGAGCGCTTTCACGGACTGACGATCCAGGACACGGGCGGCACCCATGCGACGGTCGCGCGGATCGTGGAGGAGGTGCGGGCGCTGCTCCCAGAGGTCGACAAGGCGCGGCGGACCCCGCAGCCGCTCTCGGCGCTGACGGTGGCGCTGCAGTGCGGCGGCTCGGATGGATATTCCGGGATTACGGCGAACCCCGCGTTGGGACGCGCAGCCGATCTCCTCGTCGGCCTCGGCGGGACCGCGATGCTCGCCGAGACGCCGGAGATCTACGGCGCCGAGCAACTGCTTCTGCGACGGGCGGAAAGCCCGCAGGTCGCGGAGCGGCTGATCGAACGTATCCGGTGGTGGGAGCGATACACCGAGATGAACGGTGGCTCGATGGACAACAATCCGAGTCCTGGCAACAAGGCCGGAGGCTTGACCACGATCCTCGAAAAATCCCTCGGCGCCGCCGCGAAGGGCGGCTCGACCCCGCTGCGCGACGTCTTGGCCTACGGCGAGAAGGTGAAGACGCCGGGCTTCGTTTTCATGGATACGCCCGGCTACGATCCGGTCTCGGTGACCGGCCAGATCGCGGGCGGCGCTCAGGTGGTCGTCTTCACCACCGGACGGGGCTCCGCCTTCGGCTCGAAGCCCGCCCCGACGATCAAGGTGGCCACGAACGACCGCCTCTTCGCCGCCATGCCCGACGACATGGACATCAACTGCGGAGACATCGTCAGTGGCGGTGTCTCGCTGGACGACAAGGGCGCCGAGATCCTCGAGGCCATCGTGGAGACCGCGTCCGGCCGGCGCACCAAGAGCGAGGATCTCGGGCTCGGCGACTACGAGTTCGTGCCCTGGCAGATCGGCGCGGTGATGTAGCCGACCCCCCGCCGGAGGAACGCCAGCTTGGCGGCTCCAGCCAACGGGGGCTGGAGCCGTTTCGGTTCAGCTCAGGCGTCCCGCGTGGACACAAGCCGCCTCGTGGCCCGAACCCAGGGCACGCAATCCGATCTCGTCGCTGTCGCGGAAGCGCACGTTCAGCTTGGAGCCCTTCACGTCGAGGATCTCGGTTGCCTCGCGCATGGCTTCCGGCACCCGGTCGGACCGCAGAACCTCCCAGAGCTTGCAGGCGGCCTCCTCGGTCTCGAAGGCGAGTTCGGCCTCGAGCTCGCTCTTCCGGCTGACGCCGGAGAGCCGCTCGAAGAGCGTGTCGTCGCTTTCGAGCAGGCGCACGATGTCGTCCACCTCCCAGCCGCAGTCCGGCGTCGCCACCGGGCAGCGGGTGTGGAAGCGGCAGGCCTTGGGTGGCCGTGCCGGGTCGGGGATCGTGCCCTCCAGCGTCGCGATGGGCGCGTCGGGGTCGTCGTCGAGGTCCGGCTTCGCCGCCAGCAGCGCCTTGGTGTAGGGATGCTGCGCGTCGCGGAAGATCGTCTCGGTCGGCCCGTGTTCGACCACTCGCCCGAGGTACATGGTCACCGTCCGGTCGGCCATGTGCCGCACGACCGAGAGGTCGTGGGTCACGAAGAGATAGGCCAGGTGCCGCTGCTGCTGCAGGTCGCCCAGCAGGTTCAGGATCTGCGCCTGCACCGACACGTCGAGCGCACTCGTGGGCTCGTCCAGGACGATCAGGTCCGGGTCGAGCGCCAGGGCCCGGGCGATGGAGATACGCTGCCGCTGACCGCCCGAGAACTGGTGCGGGTAGCGGTATAGGTGCTGGCGGCCGAGGCCCACCTGCTCCAGCAGCTCGACGACACGCTCCGTCAGGAGCCCGCCAGAGGCCTCGCCGTGCACCCGCAGGGGACGACCGACGATATCGACGACCAGGTTGCGCGGGTTGAGCGAGGCGAAGTTGTCCTGGAAGACCATCTGCACGTTGCGCCGGTACTTCGCCTTCTGCTTGCCCGACATCCGGTCGATCCGGTCCTCGGGGCCCAGCGTTCCTCCGCGCCCCGTGTCGAACAGGACCTCGCCGCTCGTCGGCTCCATGAGCCCGGCGACACATTGCGAGAGGGTGGTCTTGCCGCAGCCGGACTCGCCGACGAGACCCACGGTCTCGCCCCGGCGGATGTCGAAGCTCACGTCGTCCACCGCCTTGACGTGGCCGACGGTGCTCTGCAGCACGCCGTCCTTGATCGGAAAGTGCTTCTTGAGGTTGCGCACGCTTAGCAGGGTGTCGCCCGCCTTCTTCGACGTGGCGATCTCGGTCATGGGGTTCTGCATGGTCATCATGCCGTCTCCAGTCGGGGCGTCTCGGGGGCCGTGTCCTCGCGCGGGTGCTCGAGGAAGCAGGCCACGTCATGGCCCTCGGTCACGGGCAGAAGCTGCGGGTCGGCGCCGCGGCACTGGGCCATGGCCTTGGGGCAGCGGTCGACGAAGCGGCAGGCCGGTGGCGGGTCCACGAGTTCGGGCACCGTGCCGGGAATGGAGGCCAGGTGGCCCCGGCGGGTTCCGGCGCGCGGCACTGCGTTGAGCAGGCCCTGCGTGTAGGGGTGCCGCGGATCGGTGAAGACCTGCGAGACCGTGCCGACCTCGGCGATCCGCCCGGCGTACATCACCGCGACGCGGTCGCAGACCTTCCGCACCAGCGAGAGGTCGTGGCTGATGTAGAGCACGCTCGTCCGGCGCTTGGCCTGCAGCATCTTGATGAGATCGAGGATCCGCGCCTGGATCGTCACGTCGAGCGCGGTCGTGGGCTCATCCGCGATGATCAGGTCCGGGTCGCAGGCGAGCGACTGGGCGATCATCACCCGCTGCCGCATCCCGCCCGAAAGCTCGTGCGGATAGCTGGTCATCACCCGGCGCGGGTTGGGGATCTGCGTCTCCGCCAGTGCCGCGGCCACCTTCTCGTCGAGGGCCTTCTGCAGGCGCCGCGACGGCCCCTTGAGGGGCGGAAAGCGCCGGGCCCAGCGATCGAAGCTGCCCTCCCGCTGGTTGGCCTGCCGCCGGAGAGACCCCGCGACCCAGCCGCGGTCGCCTTCACCCACGCCAGCGGCCTCCAGCAGTTCGTGGCTCTTGTGCTGCAGGAAGACTTCGGAGAGCTGCGCCCCAATGGTCAGCGTCGGGTTCAGCGCCTTGCCCGGGTCCTGGAAGATCATCGCGATCTTCTCGCCGCGGATCTGGCGCATCTTCTTGGCGGGGATGTTCAGCAGGTCGAGTGTCTCGGCCCCCGTCCCGCCGCAGGTCTCGCAGCCCTTGCCGGAGCAGTCGGGGCAGGCCTTGCCGCCCCTGGGCCGGAAGAGCACCCGGCCTCCCGCGATATCGGCGGGCGGCTGCGGGACGAGGTCCAGGAAGCAGCGGCCGGTGACCGACTTGCCGCATCCCGTCTCGCCCACGAGGCCCAGCATCTCGCCGTCGCGGATGTCGAAGTCGACGCCGTCGACCGCGTGGACGCGACCCTGCTTGGACTGGAAGTGGACCTTGAGCCCCTTCACCTCCGCGATCCGGGGGGCGGGGGTCACCGTGTTCATGGCGTTCATCGCTTGTCCTCCGTCTTCGGATCGAGGGCGTCGCGCAGGCCGTCGCCCACGAGGTTGAAGGCAAGGGCCCAGATGAAGATCATCAGGCCCGGGAAGGTGGAGGCCCACCAGCGGCCCGAGGCGATGCCGGCCTGGCCTTCGGAGACGAGCACGCCCCACTCGGCGATCCCGCTTTCGCTGAGACCGATGAAGGAGAGCGTCGCGCCCACCAGGACGATGTTGCCCATGTCGAGCGTCGCCTGCACCGCGATCGGCGTGATCGCGTTGGGCAGGATGTCGCGGCGGAAGATGTTGAACCGCGTATCCCCGATCACCCGGGCGGCCTGCACGTAGTCGGCCTGCCGGATCAGGATGATCTGCGCCCGCATGATCCGGGCGTATTTCACCCAGAAGACGATACAGAGCGACAGGATGATGTTGGTGAAGCTCGGGCCGAGGATGGCTGCCACGGCGAGGGCGAAGATCAGCTCGGGGATCGACAGGAAGATGTCGACCACGCGCATCAGCGCCTCGTCCAGCCAGCCGCCGACGAGACCGGCGAGGCTGCCGATGCAGACGCCGATGACCACCGTCACCGAGACCACGATCAGCGAGAGCTGCAGCGAGGTCCGGCTGCCCCAGATCACGCCGTAGAGGACGTCGCCGCCCTGGTTGGTCGTGCCAAGCGGGTGGCCGGGCGTGCCCGGCGGGCTCCGCACGGCGCCCCAGTCTCGGGGCATCTGGTAGGGATCGGGCACGTTCGGCGGCGCGAGCAGCGGGGCGAAGATCGCCATGCAGAGCAGCGCGATGATGAAGAACAGCCCGATCACGGTGGTGGGGTTCGACAGGATGGTGCCCGAGATCTCGCGGTAGCGGCGCAGGCGGACCGTGAAGGCCGTGTCGTGCCGCAGCGGGTCGAGCGGTTTGGCGGGGGTGTCGATCTGGGTCATTTGGTCAGTCTCCCAGCCGGACGCGCGGGTCGAGCTTGGCGTAGATGATGTCGACGACGAGGTTGGCGAAGAGGAACAGGACCGAGGTGAAGAGCACGTAGGTCATGATCGTCGCCTGGTCGCCGCGGACGACGGCGGAGGCCATCCAGCGCCCGAGGCCGGGCCAGCGGAAGATGATCTCGGCCGCGATGGCGCCCTGCATCAGGAAGGCGATGGTCAGGCCGATCACCGTGACCGTTGGCACCAGGGCGTTGCGGCGGGCATGGCGGTTCAGCACGAGGCGCTCCGGCAGGCCCTTGGCCCGCGCGGCGTCGACGTATTCCTGCTGGAGCTCCTCCACGAGCGCCGAGCGCATCATCCGGGTGATGATCGCGACCGCACCGAAGCCCAGCGTGATCGCCGGCAGGATCAGGTGCCAGACGGCATCCACGAACCCTCGCCAGCTGCCTGCCAGTATCGAGTCGAGCATGTAGAGGCCGGTCGGGTGGGGCATGGAGGCCCAGATGTCGGCGTCGCTGCGCCCGACCGGGAACCAGCCGAGGTTGGCCCAAAAGATGATGAGCAAGACGATCCCGAACCAAAAGAGGGGAAGCGAGGCCCCCGATACTGCGACGACGCGGGTCACGTGGTCCTGCCACCTGTTGCGGCGGACACCCGCGAAGACGCCGAGCCAGAGCCCCAGCATAACGGCCACCGCGGCGGAGACCACCGAAAGCTCGAGAGTGGCCGCCAGCTTGGGCCAGAAGACCTGGCTGACCGGGGCCGAGGCCACGCCGGAATAGCCGAAGTCCCCCTGCAGGGCGCCGCGTGCCCAGTAGAAGTACTGGACGTAGAGTGGCTCGTTCAGGTGAAAGCGCTCTTCGAGCTGCTGCACCTCCGCGGCCGACATCTCGTGGCTGAGATAGACGCCGATGGGCGAGCCACCGATCCGCGTCAGGGTGAAGACGACGACCGAAACGCCGAACACGAGGAACGGCAGGATGATAAGTCGTCGAATGATGTAATCGCGAAGCTGCATGGCTCCTCCGGAAGCGGTCGGGCGTGCGTGCGGGGGGCAGGTCAGGGCGGGGGACGGCCGGGGAGGCAGCCGTCCCCCGGAGACGTCACTCGGACGTCTTGTCGAGGATCGCGAAGTTGATCGACGGACGCGGCCAGAGCGGCTGGATCACCATGCCGTCGATGCGGTCGCGATAGGCCGTCACCGCGCCTTCCTGGGCGCCGATGATCCACATCGGGTCCTCGTAGAGAACGCGCTGCAGCTCGCCGATGATTTCGGCGCGCCGCTCGCGGTCGAGTTCCACCGCGGCTTCCTCGATCATCGAGGCGATCTCGTCGGGGTTCTCGTAGCCCTGGCGGAAGCCGTGCGCCTCGCCCCATTCCCCGTCGGGGTGGGCGTAGGTCAGCAGGTAGTCGATGGGATCGGCCGCCGGGTCGCCGTTCTTGGCCCACATGGCGTAGTTCACCGGCGAGGTCGCGAGCGCCTCGTCGAAGACCGCCTCGGCCACGCCCAGCACGTTGATCCGCATGTCGGGATTCATCGCCTCGATGCTGTCCTTCAGGATCAGGCACTGGATCTCGAAGAGCGAGCCGCTCTCGACCACCACGGTCACCGTGAAGCCCTCGTCCCAGACGCCGGCCTCCTTGAAGAGACGTTCGGCCTCCTCGAGGTTCTGCTCGTTGTAGACGGGGGCCTCGGGGTCATAGCCGAAGACGCCGATGGGCACGTAGTGCGGGTTCACCTCGCCGAAGCCGCCGAGGGCGCCGTTCAGGAACGCCGAGTAGTTGAACGCGTGGTTGAAGGCCTGGCGGATGCGGACGTCGGTGAAGAAATCCGTCGGGATCGTGTCGCCCTCGGGCAGGTTGCCCTCCGGCACGTTCATGTTGAAGCCGATATGCAGCGGCTCCAGCAGAAGACCCTCGGAGTAGACGTTCACGCCCTCCGCATCGCCGAAGTCCGGCACGTAGGTCGGGTCGGTTTCGATGGTGTCGAACTCGCCGGCCCGCAGGCCCAGCACGCGCACGTCCGGATCGACGCCGAGTTCCAGGCGGACGTTGTCGTTCGCCATCTCGCCCCAGTAATCCTCGTTCACCTCGAGCGAGAGGTTCTCGGTCCGGTTCCAGGTGCCGAAAGTGTAGGGGCCCGTTCCGACCATTTCGCCGGAGAGATACTCGTCGGCGGCCTCGATGCCGCCGTTGGCCTCGACGGCGTCCTGGCTGACGATGGAGGCGGTCATCGGCAGGACCGACGAATAGAGGAAGCTCGCGTCGACCTCGTTCAGTGTTACCTCGAAGGTGTAGTCGTCGACCACCCGGGTCTCGGCGATCTTGTCGGCGAGGATATCGGCCGCGGAGCCGGGCAGGTTCAGCTCCATCACGCGGTCCCAGGAATACTTCACGTCGTCCGCGGTGAACTCGGTGCCGTCGTGGAAGGTCACGCCCTCGCGGAGCGGGAAGGTGTAGGTCAGTCCGTCCTCGGAGATGAGACCGTTTTCGAGGCTCGGCACCTCGGTGGCGAGCGAGGGCATCAGCTCTGGCGAGTCGGGCCCGACCGTCAGCAGGCGCTCGTAGACGTGAAAGATGATGGATTCGCCGCCTTCGCCCGGTTCGACCGCCGCGGGGTCGAGCGTCGCCGGTTCCTCGTCGGCGCCGTGGACGATGGTCTGCCGCTCCTGGGCCGCAAGGCCTGCCGGCATCATCGCGGCGAGGGCCAGAGCGCTCACCGACAGCGAGATCCTGGATCTGTAGGTTGTCATTCGTTTCCTCCCGTTGGCGGGGGCGGCGCACGAACTTGCGGCCCCCTTGGTACCGGATCCCGCCGGGCCTCCTCTCCCTGCGGCATCCTCTCAAACGGTCGCCCGATCCCCGCCGAAATTCGGCAGTCGGCGAGCAAACGTTTGCATAGAGAAGGCTGGAACAAATCGCCGGGCCCTGTCAACCGCGCCCTAGGAAAGTCCTTCACGGCTTCGCGAGCCGACGCAAATCTATGCACACGTTTGCACGGCGCTCGCTTCGTCGACTGACCAGCGAAGACCTTCGTTTCCTCGTGCAGAGCGGTTCTGGCGGACGTCTAGCGGCCCCCGGCCCAGAGGATTCCGCGGCGGATGATCTCGGTCACCTGGGGTACCTGAAGGTCCTCGACCGTGTGGCCGATCGAACAGTAGAAGACACGGCCCTTGTCCCAGCGGCGGGTCCAGACGACGGGAATCACCGTGCCCTCGATCCACCAGAGGTGCTCGCCCGAGAAGGTGGTGGTGGCCAGGACCTCGTTCGACGGGTCGACCAGCATGTAGTACTGCTCGGACTTGAGGCGGAAGCTGCCGATGCCCTCGACGAGCGGATGATCCGGCTTGGTGATCGTCACGTCGTAGTCGACGAAGTCGTCGGAGGGGATTGGGTTGTCGGGCCAGCCGGGCGGGTGCCCCACGAACTGTCCCCCGATCATGAAGTGGTAGGTCGGGTGGTCGCGGAAGGCATCGCCCATGTGGCCGTGCCACCCGGCGATGCCGCAGCCGGAACCCACGAGCTCCAGCAGCCCGTCCTCCTGCTCCTTCGTCATGTTGCCGAACTCGGGCTGGTGAGACGAGCGCGCCGAGGACCAGATCGGCACGATCACGTCCACGTCCCGCATCTCCTCTGGGCTGGCCAGCGGCTCGAGAGTGTCGTGCACGACGACCTCCACCCCCTCGGCTGTAAGCAGGTCACGGCACCAGTCGGAAAAGTCGGTCGGCCGGTGTCCTTCCCAGCCGCCGACGAACAGCGCTGCCTTCATGGTTCCTCCCTGAAACTGATCGTGCCGGTCCGGCGGGAGCGGCAGGTCTCGCGGTCAGCAGAGACGCGGAAAGGGAGGCTGTCAAAGCCGGTTTTATCCGGTCTGAATAATCCATTGGGATGGCTCTGAAACGCGAAAACGCGGCCCCTCGACGAGAGACCGCGTTCCCGCACGCGCCCGGGCAGGGGCGCTACATGTGCTCGGCGCGCCAGGCTTCGATGTCGGCCTGGACTTCCTCCTTGTCGAAGCTGTTGGCGGCTTCGATGAAGTCGTCGTTGAGGAAGCTCTCGTTGTCGACCATCTCCTCGATCTCGCCCGCGGCCATCAGGTCTTCCTGGAGATTGGTCCAGACGTCGCTGCGGAGCTCGCCGTAGATCCCGTTATCCGGAACGTGCAGCGACATGCCCAGGTCGAGGAGCAGGGTGCCGAGCTCCTCGCGAACCCAGTCGGCCGGGACCGCTTCCTTGGCCATCGCGGCGACGGCCTCGGGGTCGGCCTCGGCGGCATAGACGCTCTTGGCCCAGGCCTCGAAGAAGCCCTCCATCATGGGGCGCAGCTCCTCGATGCGCTCGGCGTCCATGGCGAAGGAGTTGGCGGGCAGGTCGCCGATCTCGTCCGGCAGGATGTTGCGGATTGCCAGGTCCTGCGACCGGAGCGAAACGAGGTCCGAGGGTCCGCCCACGATGGCCGCCACCTGACCTCCGTCGAGGGAGTTGGCAAGGAGCGGGGCGCTTTCGCCCAGGACGACGATCTCGACCGAGTCGAGCGGCACGCCGCCGATGTCCAGGGCGGTGACGAGCAGGGCGCGGTCGCTCTCGCCGACGATCCCGACGGTCGTGCCTTCGAGGTCCGCGACGCTCTGCGCTTCGCTGTCCTCCAGGATGTAGATGCCTTCGACGGCGCCGTGCATGACCTCGTAGACCACGTCGATGTCCAGGCCGCGCGCCTGGGCCTGCACGACCTGTGGCGCGTCGAGGCTGGCTATGTCCACCGTGCCGTTGTCGAGGAACGAGGTCGCGGGAAGATCACCGCCCGGCACGAGTTCCAGCTCGATGCCGGCCTCCTCGAAGTAGCCGAGAGCCTCGCCGGCCAGCACCGGGTACCAGGACGCGGTGCGCGGAACGGGCGTCAGGATCTTCAGCGTGGTGATGTCCTGCGCGGCGGCGGGGGCCGCGGCGGCGAGCAGCGCAGCGGCTGCCAGTCCGTATGGGGTCGACATGAGCATTCCCTCTCTGTTGCCGCCCGCACTCCTCTCGGGCGATGGCGGGGCCGCCGGGACGGGTCTCACTCGACCACGGCAATCCCCTGGATTTCGATCAGCATGAGCGGATCGGCGAAGCCGGTCACCGTGATCGCGGCGCTTGCCGGGAAATCGTCGCCGAAGATCTCGGTCCGGATCTCGGTCATTGGCGTCGTGTAGCGGACGTCGGTGACGAAAACGGTC
Source organism: Histidinibacterium aquaticum (assembly GCF_008710275.1). GTDB lineage: Bacteria > Pseudomonadota > Alphaproteobacteria > Rhodobacterales > Rhodobacteraceae > Oceanicola > Oceanicola aquaticus. The sequence continues at coordinate 760,340 of NZ_VYQE01000002.1, read as the reverse complement.
ATTGTCACGATATCGCGCAGCGTGCCGCCGGCCCGTTCGAGCGTGCGCTCGAGGTTGAGGAAGCATTGTCGGCACTGAGCCTCGAAGTCGCCCTTCAGGGGGGTACCATCGTCGGCACGCGGGGCGCCATGGCCGGCCAGCCATATGATTTTCTGGGCGCCCGTGGTTACAACGGCAGGGGAGAATGCGCGTCCCTGCTGCCAGTCGCCCTTGACATAGCTGCGGTCCATCTCTCCTCCCCTTCATGTCCTCTGACTGGACGTTAGAGGGGCGTTTATCTTAATGTCAAGATAATCAAGATTGAGGTTCCGAGTGACAGACCCGACCACCGAAGATTCAGTGAGCCACATCGTGCGCGAATGGCGGCGCGAGCGGCCCGACTTCGACGCCGGACCGATCGGCGTCTTCGCCCGGATCCTGAGGCTTTCCGGGGCGCTATCCCAGCGCACCAAGGCCTGGCTGGACGAGGAGGGGCTGAGCTGGGAGGCCTTCAGCCTGATCGTCACGCTGCGTCGGCAGGGCGCGCCCTACCGCATGCGGCCCAGCAGCATCATCCGCGAATCGTTGCTGACCTCCGGCGCCGTCACCAACCGCATCGACCGGGTCGAGAAGCTCGGCCTGGTCGAACGGGCGCCCGACCCGGACGACCGCCGCGCCGTTTCTGTCCAGCTGACCGAAGCCGGGCTGGAAAAGGCCGATGCCGCCATCGCGGCCCACGTTTCGCACCTGCACGAGGTACTCGAACCGCTCGGGGAGGAGCAGCTCGAAGACCTGGACCGCCTGCTCACGGCGGCACTTTCGATGATCGAGACCGAAAACGGGTCGGCGGACCAGGGACCCCGCTGACCGACACTGGGAGGATACACATGATCTACGCAGACGACGGGTCGTTGACCGAAGAGCAGCGTCTCATGCGCGACAGCTGCAGGGCCTTCGTCGACGACGTCGTGACGCCCTTCATCCGGCAGAACTGGCGCAAGGAATGGGACATGAGCCCCGGCGAGCGTCTGCCGGCCTCGATTCTCGAGGGCGCCGAAGAGATCGGGGTCCGGACCCTCGGCGTGCCCGAGGAGTTCGGCGGGTTCGACCTCGACGAGGAGACCGAGGTGCGCACCTTCGCGCTGATCGCCGAGGAGGTCGCCCGCGGCGACTCGGGCCTGGCCGACAAGCTGGTGCAGAACTGGAAAGTCGCGATCCTGCTGCGTGAGCTGGCCTCGAAAGAGATGCTCAACGAGTGGTTCCCCCGCCTGCGCGCAGACCCGCAGTTCCTCCTGGCCCACGCCCTGACCGAGCCGCGCGGCGCGTCCGACCGCTGGCTGCCCTACAATGTCCCCGAGGCCGCGATGCAGACGACCGCGGTGCAGGACGGCGACGAGTGGGTGCTGAACGGACGCAAGCATTACATCTCGAACGGCTACGACGCGAGCCTCTACGTCATCTACGCCAACACCGACCGCACGAAGGGAATGCTGCAGGGCACCTCAAGCTTCATCGTTCCGCGCGACTGGCCCGGTCTGACGATCACCAAGTGCAACGAGACCGTCGGCTGCCGTTTCATGAACAACGGGGAACTGCTTCTCGAGGACTGCCGCCTTCCGGCGAAACACCTGCTGGTCAGAGACGCCGCCATGGGGGGCGCCGGAAAGTATTTCCGCGCCGGCAAGATCATCCAGGCGGCAAAGAACCTCGGGGTCGGCGTCGCCTGTTTCGAGCGGACCTCCGACTTCGTGCAGCAGCACGTCCAGGGCGGCCGCATCCTCATCAAGCACCAGGCCGTCGCCATCCGGCTCGCCGACATGGCGACGCGCATCGAGGCGGTTCGCTCGCTCGTCGAGCGGGCGTCCAGGGCAGTCGACGAGCGGCACGCTGATGCCGACATCCTCTGCAACATGGCCAAGGTCTATGCTTCGGAAGAGATCATGAAGGTTGCCCAGCACATGCTGGAGCTGCACGGCGGTCACGGCGCGATGCTGGAGAACGGCGTCGAGAAGCTCTTCCGGGATGCCGCGATCTTCCTGCACATGGATGCGACGGTCGACATCAGCCACATGAAGATCATCAAGGCGATGTTCCCCGATACGGCCGGGGCCTACGCCGGGCCGGAGGGGTAGGGCGGCCGGCATCGATCGCGTGGCTTGCCGCGGCCCGCGCCATTGCCTAAGTCGCGCGCATGGCCACGCCTCCTCTCCTTCAGCTCACGGATCTCTCCCTCACTTTCGGGGGAAATCCCGTCTTCACAGACCTCTCGCTCGTGGTGCAGCCCGGCGACCGGGTGGCGCTCGTCGGCCGCAACGGCTCGGGCAAGTCGACGCTCATGCGGGTCATGGGCGGGCTCGTGGAGCCCGACACCGGCGAAGTCGTGACCTCGCCCGGGACGTCAGTCGGCTACATGGAGCAGGAGCCCGGCATGGAGGGCTGCGCGACGCTGGGCGACTATGCCGCCAGCGGGCTCGACCCCTCCGAGGCCTGGCGCGTGGAGGCGGTGGCCGAGGGCCTGAAGTTCGACCCGGAGCGTCCCGTCGAGCATGCCTCCGGCGGCGAGCGGCGGCGGGCCGCACTCGCCAAGCTCATGGCCGAGGCCCCGGACCTCATGCTTCTGGACGAGCCCACGAACCACCTCGATATCGAGGCGGTGCAGTGGCTTGAGCGAGAGCTACGCCAGACTCGCGCAGCCTTCATTGTCATCTCGCACGACCGCGCCTTTCTCCGGGCCCTGACTCGCGCGACGCTCTGGATCGACCGCGGACAGGTGCGCCGCCAGGAGCGGGGTTTCGAGGCCTTCGAGGACTGGCGCGACAAGCTCTGGGACGAAGAGGATCAGCAGCGCCACAAGATGGACCGCCGGATCAAGGCCGAGGGTCGCTGGGCGGTCGAGGGCATCTCCGCACGGCGCAAGCGCAACCAGGGCCGGCTTCGCGCGCTCCAGGACCTCCGCGCCGAGCGTGCCGCGATGATCCGGCGCCAGGGCGCGGCGGCCATGGCGCTCGACGAGGGGCCGAAGTCGGGCAAGAAGGTCATCGTCGCCGAGGGGCTCGCCAAGACCTACGAGGGCAAGCCGATCGTCTCGGGCTTCGACCTGACCGTCCAGCGCGGGGACCGGGTCGCCTTCGTGGGGCCGAACGGCGTCGGCAAGACGACCCTCATCAAGATGCTTCTGGGCGAGGTGGAGCCGGACGCGGGTTCTGTCCGTCACGGCACCAACCTGCAGATCGCGGTCTTCGACCAGGCACGGGCGAAGCTCGATCCGGAGGCCTCCCTCTGGGAGAACCTGACGGGCGACGCGGAGATGCGCGTCTCCGGGCAGGCCGACCAGGTGATGGTCCGTGGCACCCCGAGGCACGTCGTGGGCTACCTCAAGGATTTCCTCTTCGACGAGGCACAGGCGCGGGCGCCGGTCCGGTCGCTCTCGGGCGGAGAGCGGGCGCGGCTGCTGCTCGCACGGATCATGGCGCGGGAATCGAACCTGCTGGTGCTCGACGAGCCGACCAACGATCTCGACATCGAGACGCTCGACCTGCTGCAGGACCTGCTGGGGGACTACGACGGGACCGTGCTTCTCGTGAGCCACGACCGGGACTTCCTGGACAGAGTCGCCACGACCTCCGTCGCGATGGAGGGGAACGGGCGGACGACGATCTATGCCGGCGGCTGGACCGACATGCAGGCTCAGCGCGGGGAGGCCTCCGGCTCGACAGGCAAGGCTGCGAAGGAGCCGGCCAAGCCCGCGGCGAAACCGGCGGCGAAGCCCGCGCCCGCCAAACCGGCGAAGGGCGGCCTGAGCTTCACCGAGCGGCACAGGCTGGAGGAGCTGCCCGGGGTGATCGACCGGATCGGCGCGGAGATTTCCAAGCTGGAGGCCCTGCTGGCCGATCCAGAGCTCTTCAGCCGCGAACCGGTCAAGTTCCGCAAGGCGACCGAGGCGCTGGAGGAGCGGCAGGCCCGGCTTTCGGCGGCAGAGGAGGAGTGGCTCGAGCTCGAGGAAAAGGCCGAGGCATCATAGCGTCCAAAATTGGACGGTTAGTTAAGTCATTGTAATTTAATGTATTTGGCCGGGATTGAGCCCGGCCTGCGTCCGCCGACGGTCAAAGCCATTTCAAGGCGCGCAGCACGGCGACCTGCAGGATCACGATCACCACCAGCAGCCCGGTAAAGACCCAGAAGGCGGGCGGCCACTCGGCGCCCGGCATCCCGGCGAGGTTGATCCCCATGAGACCGGTCAACACGCCGAGGGGCAGGAAAATCGCGGAGATCATCGAGAGCAGGTAGAGGTTGCGGTTCAACCGGTCCGAGAGCGCGGTGGTCAGTTCGTCGGAGACGACGACCATCCGGTCCCGCAGTGATTCCGCTTCCTCGACCGCGCGCTGGAGCCGGTCGTGATCCTCGCCGAGCCGCCCCGTGTCCTCCTCGGTCAGCACGGCGGCTCCGCCCCGGGAGAGGCGGCCGACCGCCTCGCGTTGCGGCAGCATGAACCGGCGAACGTCGACCAGTTCTCCGCGCATATCGGTCACCCGGGCACGCAGCGTCTTGTCGGGCTCGCGCAGGACCTCGGCCTCGAGCCGAGTCCCCTCTTCGTCGAGCGTGGTGAGGTAGTCGTCGATCCGCGCGTTGATCCGGTCGATCAGGGCGCAGAGCAGATCTCCCGCCCGCCGCGGCCCGAGCCCCGCGGCGATCTCGTCGGACAGCTCCGAGATGCTCACCAGCGGGCGGCGCGAGATCGAGATGATGCGACCGTCCTCGACCCAGAGCCGGACCGAGACCATGTCCTCGGGCTCGGCCCCCGGATTGAGGTTCACCCCGCGGAGAATGACCAGCACGCCATCGCCTACCACGTTGGCGCGCGGCCGCGTCTCGCCGGCGAGCAGCGCCTCGCGCGCGGCTTCGGGGAGATAGGCGAGGTTCTCCTCGATCCAGGGCGCCGTGCCGGGATCGTCGAAGGCCATGTGGATCCAGACCGGCTCCGGCGCGGCAAGGCCCTGCGCGATCTCGTGGGATTCGGTCAGGCGGCGCGGCGGGTCGCCGTCGAGCGGATAGGCGAAGAGGATGCAGTCTGGCATGAGAGCCGAGATAACCCGGGCCGGAGCCGCTTCCAACAACGCAAGTAGCCGGTCTAGCGGCACCAGAAACGAAAAAGGGGTGCCCGTTTCCGGACACCCCCTTGCTGGTTGCCTGTGGCCTCAGCCGTCGAAGTCGACCTCTTCCATGATCCGCAGCGCGGTGGCGCGGTGGTCGGCGAGATCGGCCAGGTTCACGTCGTCCGGCGTGAACTCGCCCCAGCTCGCCACGAGATCGGAGGGCTCGGCGCTCTCGAGTACCGGGTACTCGTTGTTGACCTCGGCATAGATCTCCTGCGCGCCGGGGGAGACGAGGTATTCCATCAGCTGGATCGCCTCTTCCTCGTTCGGCGCGGACTGGGTGAGACCGACCCCTGAGATGTTGACGTGCGTGCCGCCCTCCTCGAACTCGGGGAAGACGATGCGCACGGAGTCGGCCCACTCCTGCTGCTCTTCGTTCCGGAGCATCAGGCCCATGTAGTAGGTGTTCCCGAGGCTGATGTCGCATTCACCGGCCCAGATGGCGCGGACCTGCGCGCGATCGTTGCCCTGCGGACGGCGGGCGAGGTTGTCCTTCACGTCGGCCGCCCATTGGCGGGCGTATTCCTCGCCGTGGTGCTCGATCACGGCGGAGAGCAGGGCGAGGTTGTAGTTGTGGGTGCCCGAGCGGGTGCAGATGCGGCCTTCCCAGGTGTCGGAGGCGAGATCCTCGTAGGTGGTCACCTCGCCGTCCTCGACGCGCTCTTTCGAGGCGTAGACGATGCGGGCGCGGGTCGTCAGGCCGAACCAGAGGTTCTCGTCCGAGCGCAGGCTCTCGGGAACGGCTTCCATGAGCGTCTCGTTCTCGACCGGCTGAAGCACGCCCGCGTCGGCGATCTGCTTCAGGTTGGCGATGTCGACGGTCATCACCAGGTCGGCAGGGGAGCGTTCGCTCTCGGCCTGGAGGCGCTCGACGATGCCTTCCTCGATGTAGGCGAGGTTGACCTCGATACCGGTCTCCTCGGTGAAGGCCTCCATCACCGGCTGGATCAGCTCGGGCTGGCGGGTGGTGTAGATGTTCACTTCGGCCAGCGCGGGCATCGCGACGGCGGAGGCGGCGGTGGCGAGCAGGGTCGTGCGCAGGGTCATTGGGATCCTCCCGAACGTGGTTTTCGTCGGGGGCCTCTATCCCCGAGTGTTTTGCTCGGGTCAATACTTGATAGAGTTAGTCGGACTTCTTTTCGGCTGCCTTGGCGGCATCCCAGAGGGCATCCATTTCGGCGAGGTCGCTTTGATGCGGGGTGCGGCCTTTCGCGGCAAGAGCGTCTTCCACCGCGTTGAAACGACGCGTGAATTTCGCGTTCGCCCGGCGCAGGGCCGCCTCCGGCTCCACGCCGAGGTGCCGCGCGAGGTTCGCCATGACAAAGAGGAGATCGCCCATTTCCTCCTCGACCTCGTCGGGACCGAGGGTGTCGCGCGCCTCGACCAGCTCGCGCATCTCCTCGGCGGCCTTGTCGAGCACCTGGTCCGTTTCGGGCCAGTCGAAGCCCACCCGCGCGGCGCGCTTCTGGAGCTTCACCGCGCGCAGCAGGGCCGGCAGTCCGAGCGCCACGCCGTCGAGCGTTCGGGTCTCGTCGCGGGCGGCGCGTTCGGCGGCCTTCACGGCTTCCCAGTCGCGGGTCTGCTGTTCGGCGGATTTCTCGCGGCTCTCCTCGCCGAATACGTGAGGATGCCGGGCGACCATCTTGTCCGACATTGTGTCGGCGACCTGATGGATGTCGAAGAGCCCGCGCTCGGAGGCCATCTGGGCATGGAAGACCGATTGAAAGAGGAGATCTCCGAGTTCTCCGCGCAACTCGCCCCAGGCTTCGCGGTCGATGGCGTCGGCAACCTCGTAGGCTTCCTCGATCGTGTAGGGCGCGATGGTGGAGAAATCCTGCTCGAGGTCCCAGGGGCAGCCTGTCTCGGGGTCGCGCAGGCGCCGCATGATCTCGATGAGACGGGGGAGGCCGCCCTTGGGGTCGTGGACAAGGGCGTCGGAGGAGGCGGTGTCGGTCATGGGCGGAGGCTACCGCCCCGGCGGACGGGCGCAATGGCGTTCTTCGGGTGGGGCGTTGCGCCCGGGAGCCGGGCGGGAAAGAGTGGCGCGGCACGGGTGAGAGGAGCCGGAATGGCGCTGGAAGATGCCAAGACACAGGTCGATCTGGCCTTCACCGGCAAGGGTGAAGGCGCTGCGCACGAGAACACCTTCGGCGGCGCGACGTCCTTCCTGCGGCGGCGTTATACGAAGGACGTGACCGGGGCCGACCTGGTCGTGACCGGTGTGCCCTTCGACCAGGCGGTCACGAACCGGCCCGGCACGCGCTTCGGGCCACGGGCGATCCGGGAGGCCTCCGCGCTGCTGCCCTATGATCCGCCGCACGGGTGGGGCTTCCAGCCGCTCGATTTCCGGATCGTGGACGCGGGCGACGTGGCCTTCGACTATGCCAACGTGCCCGAAACACCGGGTCGGATCGAGGCGCATGCGGCGGGGCTGATCGCGGGCGGGGCGCCGCTCGTGACGCTGGGCGGCGACCACTTCGTCACGCTGCCGCTGCTCAAGGCCTTCGCGGCGAAGTACGGACCGATGTCGGTGATCCAGTTCGACGCGCATTCCGACCTCTGGGCGGACGACGACATGGGCCGGATCGACCACGGCACCTTCATGTACAAGGCGGTGAAGCTTGGTCTCGTGGAGCCGTCCCGGTCGGTGCAGATCGGGATCCGGACGGTTTGCGAGGACACGCTCGGGGTGCACCAGATCGACGCGCGGCGGGTCCACGAGCGGAGTGCGGATTGGGCGGCTGCGCAAATCAAGGAGGTCGTGGGCGGCGCACCCTGTTACCTGACCTTCGACATCGACGCGCTCGATCCGGCCTTCGCGCCCGGGACCGGGACGCCGGTCTGGGGCGGGTTGGCTTCGTGGCAGGCGGCCGCCGTTCTGCGGGACCTTGCGGGGATCGATCTGAAGGGCGGGGATGTCATGGAGGTCTCTCCGCCCTACGATTCAGGCGGCATCACGGCGGTCGCGGGGGCCCATGTCGCGCTGGAGCTCTGCTGCCTCGCCCTCTGGTCCCGGGCCGAGATCGCCTGAACGACGCGTCGCAACCATCTGAAGGATAGACATGATCAGGCTTCTTCTCACGCTCGTTCTGCTTGCCGTGGCGGGGCTCATGGCCTGGGTCCGCCTCGCGCCGACCGATGCCGAGCGCTGGCATACCGACCCTTTCGCCACGCCGTCCCCCGGTGAGGGCGGCTGGAAGATCGCGCCGGGCGGCGATGACGCGCCGCCGGTCTTCGAGGCATCCCCCGAGGAGGTCCTCGCCGCGCTGGACGAGATCGCGCTGGCCACGCCGCGGACGGAGCGGCTCGCAGGCAGCGTGGAGTCCGGAAGGATCACCTACGAGACCCGTTCGCGCATCATGGGCTTTCCCGACTACACGACAGTCGCGGCGCATGCCGGGCAGGAGGGGACGGAGATCGCCATCCTCGCCCGGCTGCGTTTCGGGCAGGGCGACATGGGGGTGAACCGGGCCCGGGCCGAGGACTGGCTCGCTCGGTTGCGCGAGAGCATTGACCGCGGTCCGGGAACCTGAGACCTCACCGCGATGATCCCCTCCGATACGCTCGCCCAGATCACGTCCCGTTACCAGTTCCTCGAGGCCAAGATGGCCGAAGGGGCGCCGGGGGCCGAGATGGTGGCGCTTGCCCGCGAGTACTCCGAACTGAAACCGGTGGTCGAACGGATCGAGGCCTGGCGCGCGCTCGAGGCCGAGCGGGCCGAGGCCGAGGCGATGCTCTCGGACCCCGAGATGCGCGAACTGGCCGAGGAAGAGCTCGAGCGGGTCAAGGACGAACTGCCGGAGGCGGAGCAGGCGCTGCGGGTCGCCCTCCTGCCGAGGGACAGCGCCGATGCGCGGCCCGCCCTCATCGAGATAAGGCCCGGCACGGGCGGCGAGGAGGCGGCCCTCTTCGCCGGAGACCTGCTGCGCATGTACGCGCGCTACGCCGAGCGGAAGGGCTGGAAATTCGAGGTCCTCGAGGAACAGGCGACCGAGATCGGCGGCGTGAAGGAGGCCGTCGTGCGCGTGGCCGGGGAGGGGGTCTTCGCCCGGCTCAAGTACGAATCCGGTGTGCACCGCGTCCAGCGCGTCCCCGAGACGGAATCCGGCGGGCGCATCCATACCTCCGCCGCGACCGTCGCGGTGCTGCCAGAGGCCGAGGACGTGGACATCGAGATCGCGCCCAACGACCTGCGGATCGACACGATGCGCGCGAGCGGTGCGGGTGGGCAGCACGTCAACACCACCGACTCCGCGGTGCGCATCACGCATATTCCCACGGGGATCGTCGTGACCTCCTCGGAAAAGTCCCAGCACCGCAACCGCGAGATCGCGCTGCAGGTGCTCAAGACGCGGCTCTTCGACATGGAGCGGCAGAAGGCCTCGGACGAACGCTCGGCCGCGCGCAAGGCGCAAGTGGGATCGGGTGACCGGTCGGAACGGATCCGGACCTACAACTTCCCGCAGGGGCGGATGACGGACCACCGGATCGGGCTCACGCTCTACAAGCTGTCCGAGATCCTCGGGGGCGACCTCGACGAGACGATCGATGCGCTGATCTCGGAGACCCAGGCCCGGCAGCTCGCGGAGATGGAGGGGTGACACCCGCGCGCGATGTCCTGGCGCGCGCCACGCAGCGCCTCGACGCGGCCGGTCTGCCGGACCCCGGGCGCGACGCGCGCAAGCTTCTGGCGCATGTCCTGCGGGTGCCGCCGGACCGGCTGACGCTGATGCTGGCCGAACCCATCGAGGAGGAGACCGAGCGGGCCTTCGGGGCGCTGGTCGACCGCCGGCTGAGGCGCGAGCCCGTATCCCATCTCACCGGGCGGCGGCAGTTCTACGGGCGCAGTTTCATCGTGACGCCCGACGTCCTCGACCCGAGGCCGGAGACCGAGACGCTGATCGAGGCGGCCCTGGCCGAGCCCTTCGGCCATGTGCTCGATCTGGGCACGGGCTCGGGGTGCATCCTGCTGACCCTGCTCGCGGAAATGGCGGAGATGGGGCGCGACGAGGTCTGGGGCATCGGTGTCGAGCTTTCCGACGCGGCCTTCGAGGTGGCCTGGTGGAACCGCAACGCGATGCGGCTCGAGGATCGGGCGGTGCTGCTCAAGGGCTCCTGGTTCACGCCACTTGAGAAGGCACTGGAGCCGGGCTTCGGCGGCTTCGACCTTATCGTTTCGAACCCGCCCTATATCACCCGCGCCGACTGGTCCGGGCTCGAGCCGGAAGTGCGTGACCACGAGCCGCCGGGCGCGCTTGTGGGCGGAGATGACGGGCTCGAGGCTTACCGCCAGATTCTTCCCGAATTGCCTGCGCGGCTCGCCCCCGGCGGGCGGGCGATGGTAGAAATCGGTGCGGCGCAGGGGGCTGAGGTCGCGGCGATGATGGCGGAGGCGGGGCTCGGCGAAGTTCGCATCGTGCAGGACCTCGACGGCCGCGACAGGGTTGTCGTCGGGAAACGTGTCGCGGGAGCCGCATAAATTGCCCTGTGCACAGGAAAATGCGCGTTTCGCCCCTGAAAGGCACTTGAAAGCGCCCGAAGCGCATGTTTAGTCAGAGATAAGACGGGACGCGGGCCGCGCTGGCCCTCCCCGAGCAGTCGCCGAAACATCACCCTGACGGATGACGTGAGCCGCAAGAGACCGCGGCGGCGACGATCACAGCCAGAGACAGGCGAAACGGACCTTTCATGAGATCATCCAAGTCACGCTCGCGCGGGAACAAGAACCGCAACCGGCCGTCCGGCGGCAATATCGTCAACCGCGTGTTCGACAGTTCCGGCCCCGACGGCAAGGTGCGTGGCACGCCTCAGCAGATCATCGACAAGTACAACCAGCTGTACCGGGATGCGTCGCTGGCGGGCGATCACGTCGATGCCGAGAACTATGCCCAGCACGCCGAGCACTACACCCGGATGCTGGCCGAGGCGCAGCGCGAGATCGACAAGCAGCGCGAGCAGCAGGAACAGCAGAACCGCGAGCGCCAGGCGGAGCGGGACCGCGAGCGGGCCGAGCGTCTGAAGGCGCAGGAAGAGGCTGCCGCGGATCCGTCCTCGAACGACGGCGGCAAGGACGACAGCACGCTGGTCGAGACGCCCGAGCAGAAGAACGAGCAGAAGGGCGAGGATCAGCCGTCGAAGCCGCGCCGCTCGCGCTCCCGCAAGAAGCCCGACGAGTCCAAGAAGGATGACGGCGGGCAGGACAACAAGGGCGATGGTGGCCAGGATAACACCCAGGCCGCGGCGGAGTGATCCGCAGCCAATCGGTTTGACGGCGGCGCCTTCGGGCGCCGCTTTTCGTTTCAGGAGGCCTGCAGGAGACGGGCGAGGGCGCAGAAGCGTTCGATCTCGATCTGCTCGGCCCGGTCGGTCGGGGCGATCCCCGCCTCGCGCAGCCGGTCCTCGATATCCGGCGCAAGGCCGCGCAGGGAGGCCCGGAGCATCTTGCGGCGCTGGTTGAAGGCCGCGGCGACGACGCGCGACAGCACCGCCGGGTCGGCCGGGTAGCGCGGCTCTGGCAGGGCCTCGATGTGCACCACGGCGGAGGAGACCTTGGGCGGCGGCGTGAAGGCGCCGGGCGGCAGGTCCATGACGATCCGTGGGTCAGCGCGCCACTGCGACAGGATCGCGAGACGTCCATAGGCCTTGTCGCCGGGCCGGGCCACGATGCGCTGCGCCACCTCTCGCTGGAACATGAGGGTGAGCGTCTGCCAGCGGGGAGGCCAAGTCTCGGGCGTGAGCCAGCGGATCAGCAGCTCCGTGCCCACGTTGTATGGCAGGTTCGCCGCGATCTTCACCGGGGGCGTGAGGTGGGCGAAGGCGTCCACCTCCAGCGCGTCGCCCTGCAGGACCGTGAGCCGGCCGGGATAGGCCTCGGCGATCTCCTGGAGCGCGGGGAGGCAGCGCGGGTCTTTCTCCACGGCGACGACATGGCGGGCGCCCGAGGCGAGGAGCCCGCGGGTCAGGCCGCCCGGGCCGGGGCCGATTTCGAGGACGTCGGCCTGCGTCAGGTCGCCGGCCTGTCGCGCGATCTTGGCGGTCAGGTTGAGGTCGAGCAGGAAGTTCTGCCCCAGCGCCTTGCGGGCGGAAAGGCCGTGACGGGCGATGACCTCGCGCAGCGGCGGCAGTTCGTCGATGCCGCTCACGCCGCGGTCCGGGCCTGCGCCATGTCCCGCGCCATGCGCAGCGCGGCGAGGGTCGAGGTCGGGTCGCCCTGACCGGTGCCCGCGATATCGAAGGCGGTGCCGTGGTCGGGGGAGGTGCGGATGAAGGGCAGGCCCAGCGTGACGTTCACGCCGCCCGAGAAGTCGATGGTCTTGATCGGGATGAGCGCCTGGTCGTGGTAGCCGCAGATCGCCACGTCGTACCGGGCGCGGGCGGCGGCGTGGAACATCGTGTCGGCGGAGAGCGGGCCCGCGATGTCGAGCCCCTGGACGCGCAGCGCCTCGAGCGTGGGGGCGATCAGCTCGATTTCCTCGGTGCCGATCTTGCCGCCTTCTCCGGCATGCGGGTTGAGTCCGGCCACGGCGATGCGGGGGCGGCTCACGCCGAAGTCGCGGATCATCGCTGCGTGCGTGATCAGGATGGTGTCCGTCAGAAGCCGGGCGGTCAGCGCCTCCGGGACCTCGTGCAGCGGGATATGGATGGTGGCAGGGACCACGCGAAGTTCCGGGCAGGCCAGCATCATCACCGCGCGGTCGGCGCCCGCCAGCGAAGCGAGGTACTCCGTGTGGCCGGGGTAGGCGAAACCCGCCCCCTCGATCAGGGCCTGCTTGTGGATCGGCAGCGTACAAAGCGCCGAGCAGCGGCCCGAGCGGACCAGATGCACGCCCTCGTCGATGGCCTCGACAACGTGCGGCGCATGGAGGGCCTGCGGCTGGCCGGGCTTGCGTGGCACGACGAAGTCGCGCGGCAGCACGGGCAGGGCGCGGGGCATGATGTCGGGGGCCGTTTCCGGCGTCGCCTCCTCCCAGAGCGTGCCCGGCGGCAGGTGCCCCGGATCGCCGATCCAGAGGAAGGTCAGCTCGTCGCGGAGCATCGCCCAGGCCAGCGGTGCGAGTTCAGGCCCGATCCCCGCGGGCTCGCCGCAGGTGAGGGCGATGGTCATTGCGCGCCGCGGATCGTAGCCGCGGCCTCAAGCTCGGCCAGGAGGCGGTCGGCGTAGCTGGAGAGCCGCTGGGACCGCAGGGAGCTTGCGACCGCCTCGCGGTCGAGACCGCCCTCGACCTCGGGCGTGCGGCTGCAGAGCATCAGGAAAAGGCGCGTGTCGCCGCGCGACAGGGCATAGCTCGCCTCGTTGAAGTCGAGCTTGGCGAGTTCGAGCGCGATGTCCCGCGGAATCTGGGCGGGCGGAAGCTCTTCCCGGACCAGTTGCTCCTCGGGCAGGCCGCGGGCGACCCCGTAGAGGTCGTCGCAGGTGTCGACCCGGGCATCAATGCGGGCGGCCTCGGCAAGACCCGCCTCCGTTCCGCCGCCGGGCAGGTAGAGCAGCGCGTAGTCGATCAGGGCCGGGGGCGGCACGGTGTCCCGCACCTCGCGCACGGCGCGGAGCTGGAAGAGCGCAACGCCGTTCTGGATCGGCAGCGGCTGCGTGACTTCGCCGGGCGTCAGGTCGAGCAGGATCTGGCGGATCTGGGCGGGGTAGTTGTCGATCGGCACCCAGTCGAGCCGCCCGCCGCGCTCCCGCGAGGGCAGGGCCGAGTATTCCCGGGCCGCCGCCTCGAAGGCGGAGGTGGTGGTGTAGTTCGAGATCCGCGCGGCGATGGCGTTTGCCTCGGCCGCACGCGGCGGCGGGGCCGGGATGATGATCTCGGAGAGCAGGACCTCGATCTGCGAGCCGGTCCCGCCGAGGTCGGCGACCGCGAAGTCGACGTCGCGGTCGGTCACGTTGACCTGGCTCTGGTAGCGGGAACGGATGTAGTCGCGCCAGCTCACGCCGACCTCGACGAAGTCGCGCAGGGTCTCCTCGGCGATGCCGTTCTGGGCAAGGAGGCCGAGGAACTGCTCGTAGGGCAGATCGGTGCGCGCGGCGAAATTCTCGAGCTCGCCGGCCAGCGCCTCTTCGGTGATGCGCAGGCCCGCGCGGCGCAGCTCCTGCAGCTTCAGCCGGTCCTCTATCAGCTGTTCGCGCGCCAGCTCGGGCAGATCGCCGGGCGTCTCGAAGAGCTCCAGCAGCCGGATGCGCTGCTGCAGCTCATAGGCCGTCACCGCGTCCCCGTTGACGGTGATGACCGGGGAGAACTGCGACTGGGCGAGCGCGGGAAGCGCCGGGGTCCAGAGGGCGATGCAGGCGGCGAGAATGCGAAGCGGCGTCATGGTGCGGGGTCAGTCCTCTTCAGTTTCGGCATGTGCGCCGAATGGGGCCTGCGGGGGCGTCGACGGAAAAGCCGTTGAATGCGACGCTTAGCCCGTAGTCGGTCTCCGGCTCAAGGGTAGTGGACGAGGTGAAGCGGCGCGAGACCGAAAGACCGACCGTCACGCATTCGTTGCGGTACTCCAGCCCGAGCTCTCCCGACTGGGGCTCGTCGGCGGAAAGGTCGTAGCGGGCCTCTCCCGAGACGGTCCAGACCTGGTTTACCCGGTAGGCGGCATCCAGCGTCCATTCGGCCACCGGGTCGGGCCGGCCTTCGTCGGGGGCCGCGTCGAGCTGGACGTAGGTGGCGGCGATGTCGATGCGATCGGAGTCCCATCCCAGGCGGGCCTCGGAGCGGGAGAAGTCGAAGCCGTCGTCAAAGAGCCCCCGGCCGTTGAGGGTGAGGCCCGAGGGAAGGTCCAGCCCCCAGCTCAGGAGCCAGTCCGAGGTCGTTCCCTCCAGGCCGGTCCCGTCGGAGAAGCGGGGATCGGCCTCTTCACGGACGAGGCGGCCGAGCGTCCCGCGCATCGCAAAGCCCGAGGGCGCGGTCAGCTGGTAGCGCAGCGCGCCCGCGGCCCGCCAGCCGGTCTCCCGCGCGTCCTCGCCCGGGAAGCGGGAGAAGGAGAGGAGGTTGGCCTCGTCGAGTTCCACGACCTGGCTGTCCTCGTTGGGGACGGGTCCGCCGCGCAGGTCGGACCAGGCCAGCGCGACGACCGGCTCCACGATCTGTACGACGCCTGTCGCGCCGGTCCGCTGGAGCGGCCAGCGCAGCTCGGCCCGGGCATAGGGGAGGGTTCGCGTGATCGTGCCGTCGAATGCCGGATCGTTCTCGACCAGGTAGGCATCTGCGCGAAGGCCGACGGCAGCCTCCGTCACCAGCCCCGGTCCGACGACGCGGTTCACCTGCCACGCGATACGGCCGCTCAGCCGTCCGGTGTCCCGGCCAACGCTGGGCTCATTCGATTCGCGGATGGCCGCGTCGGCGCTCGCCCCCACGGTCAGGCGGCCGGGCAGGCCCGGATAGCGCAGGACGCGAGAGTAGGAGGCCCCGGGCAGGATCGAGGGGAGTTCGGCATTTCGGTCGCCTGCGCGCAGGCTCTCGACGACGGTCAGGCCGAAGGACAGGCGGTCGTTTTCGCGGATCCGGCTGATCTCGAGGAAGCTGTCGAGCCGGTCACGGTCGGAATAGTCGTAATCCACGAGGTAGGCCTCGTCCGAGACGCTGCGAAGCTGACCCTCGAGCCGCCAGTTGCCGGGATAGGCGAAGGAGGCATCCGCGAAGACATAGGAGCGGATGCTGTTGTCGCGGATCGTGTCCTGCGTGATCGCGCCCTCGACCGAGAGATCGCCGCGCAGGTAGGCCTGCCGGTAGAGGATCTCGAGCGTCCGCGTCTGCGGCGAGAGGTAGGGGGTGAGCGTAAGGTCCCGGCTGGGGGAGAGCACGACGAAGTAGGGCAGGCGGATGCCGGTGCCGAGGCGGTCCGTCTGGCGGATCGAGGGGACCAGCAGACCGGTCGCCCGCTCGACCCCCGGTCCCGGCAGGCGCACCACCGGAAGCCAGGCCACAGGCAGCCCACCGATGCGCAGCTGTGTGTTCTCGAACCAGAGCTGGTCCTCGACCTCGTCCAGCACGACGCGTTCGGCCCGGAGTTCCCAGAGGGGCTCTCGGCCTCCACAGACCCGGCAGGCCGTGGCGGAAGTGCGGTAGAGCTGGGTGTAGCGGCCGCCGACCCGGTCGATCCGGTTGGCGGCAAGCTGCAACTGGCGGTCGAGCACCAGCCGGGCGCCACGCAGGATGCCGTTCTCCAGTTGCGGGTCAAGGTCGGCCCGTTTGGCGGTGAAGATGTCGCCCTCGGGAGTCTCGATGAAGATCGGTCCGATGATGGTGAGACGGTCGGTCGCCTCGTCATAGGCCACCTGCGTCGCCGAGAGCCTCGTGCCGTCGTAGAAGGCCTCGACGTTGCCCTCGGCAACCAGGCGGTTGTCCGGCGTGACGGTCACCGTGTCGGCCACGAGCGAGGCCGCGCCCTGGGCCCGGGCGAGGCCGGGAAGCAGGAGAAGTAGCAGTAATAGCCAGCGCATCAGCCGTCCTCCGTGTGGAGCAGCATCGCGAGGCTGAGCGCGATCCCCGCAAGAGGCGGCGCCCAGGCGGCGAGGAGCACCGGGATCTGACCGCTCTCGCCAAGGACTTGTGCGAAGTTGCGCACGAAGTAGAGCCCGAAGCTGAGGCAGATGGCCGCGAGGACGAGGGCCCCGGTCCGGCTGCCGCGGTGCTGGCGCAGGGTGAAGGCCGCGCCGATCAGGAGCATCGCGGTCAGGAAGGCGGGTAGCGCGAGCTGGGTGTGGAAGTAGACCGAGTGCCGCCGAGCCGAAAAGCCGGCGGCCTGAAGTCGGTTGATGAACCCCGGCAGCTCCCAGATCGGGATCGCCGCGGGTTCACCGAAGCTGTCTCGGATCTGTGCGGCGGTGAGGGTGGAGGGGATTTCCATGGTGGGAGAGACTTCGGCCTCGGCTTCCGGCACCTCGGCCTGGCCCAGCGGCCAGGACTTCGCCTCGGTGAGTTCCCAGGCGCCGTCGCCCAGTTCGGCGCGCAGGGCGTCGATGCGGCGGAGCGGGCGGCCCTCCTCCGTGAAGGTCAGGAAGGTCACGCCGGAGAGCCGGGTGCCGTCGAGATTGGCGCGCTCGGCGCGGATCACGGACTGGCCGTCGGGCCCGCCCTGGCGCAGCCAGAGGCCACCCTCGTCCACCGCGAGGATGCTCGCGCCCCGGTCCTCAAGTGAGGTCACGCGCGCCTCGTAGGCGCGGGAGGTAGCGGCAGCGAGCGGGTTCAGGATGGCCAGCGCGAGCAGGCCGATGGCGAAGATGACGGCGACCGGCGCGACAAGAGTATGCAGGGCGGACCGGCCCGCCGCGCGCGAGACCACGAGCTCGGAGGACCGGGCGAGCGCCAGGAAGAGGGCGATGGTGGCGAGGATCACCAGGAGAGGCAGCAGTTCGTAGAGTGCCTGTGGGGCATTCAGCAACGTCAGCGCGAGGATGTCGCGAAAGCCGGCCCCGGCCTCGTCGCCGTGTTCGCGCGCCTGCTCGATCATGTCGGCGAGGCTCACGAGAACGAAGAAGACCCCCGTGACCGTGAGGAAGCTGCGCGCGTAGCGCCGGGCGAAGTAGCGATGCAGGATCATGCCTGCGCCGCCCTGGGCCGTCGCCTCAGCCATTCGGGATGGGCCGAGAGCGTGAGCAGCAGGAACCCGATCAGCAGCCCGGAGGCGGCCGGCAGGTAGGAGACGGGCCAGAGTTCGGGCGTGCTCTCCGTCACCTGCGTGGCCACCGTCTCCATCGCGTTGATGAAGACGATGAGCAGGATCGCCACGACGACCTGCTTCCAGACCCCGAACCGGCTGAAGGACCCGACGAGCAGCGCCGACATCCCCAGGACCGCGCCGGTGAGCGCCATCAGCGACTGGCTGATCCGGTCATGAAATGTCACGCGCAGCTCCGCGATCGTGTCGCCGGTGGCATCCGCAACCTCCTGCGTCGGCGGCCAGAGTTCCCAGCTCGGCAGGTAGCGCGCCCGGAGGCGGGGGGTCGTGTCCGCGGGCATGAGACGGCTGATGTCGTAGGTGAAATCCTCGAAGCGGGTGGTGTAGAGCCTCTGGTCCGAAGTGCGCAGGGTCTGGGCGAGCCCGTCGATCATCACGAGGTGAGGGCCTCGCTCCGAGCGGACGAGGTAGGCGCTCGAGGCGGTGTAGATGACCTGGCTGTCGGCGTCGCGGCTGTCCGCGAGAAAGATGTCCTGCAGCTCGCCGGACTCGGTGATGTCGCGGATGTAGACGGTTAGCCCGTCGGTTGGCGTCAGGAACTGGCCCTCCGTCAGCAGGCGGGCCGTGATGTTGCGCGCGATCTCGCTTTCTCTCGCCGCGAGTTCCTCGGAGGCGGCGGGATAGAGGATATGGGTCAGGATGCCCGTCAGAACGGTCACGATCAGGCCGAAGACGACCACCGGGCGGGCGATGCGGTAGGGGGAGAATCCGCTGGCCTGAACGACCACCAGCTCGCTCTCGCTCGCAAGCCGGTTCGTGACGTAGAGCGCCGCGACGAAGGCCGCGAGCGGCATGACGATACGGATGATGCCCGGAAGGGACAGCGCCGAGAACTCGAGAAAGACCAGCAGGGTCTGACCGTCGCCCACCAGCTCGTCGAACAGCACGACCGCCCGGTTGACCCAGTAGAGCAGGATCAGCACGAGACTGAAGAAGCCGAAGAGCGTCAGCAGCTGACTCAGAAGATATCGGTCGAACCGGCCCAATTGCCCCCCAAGGCTTTGGCCCGTTCTATTGCCGCACCGGTGGCGCGGCAAGCGCGGGGTCGCGTCAGCAGGGCCGGCCGAGCACCATGACCCAGAAGCCGTTCCTATTGCCGAGGCCGACCTCGGTGAACATGGGGTTCAGGATGTGCCGGCGGTGGCTGGGCGAGTTCATCCAGCCGGTGAGGGCGTGGGCCTCCGACGGCTGGCCGTAGGCGATGTTCTCGGCGGCGGCCGTATAGCAGTAGTTCTGGGCACTGACGCGGGAGGCGACGCGGCTGCCGCCTGCGCCAGCGTGACTGAACCGGCCCGTCCGGGCCATGTAGTCGGCCTGCACCTGTGCCGCGCGTGCGAGGCGGGGGGAGGAGCGCAGGGCGGGCAGCCCGGCCGCGTTGCGGTAGCCCGAAAGGGTCGGGGAAGAGCTCGTGCTGAGCGTTTCGGACCGGGCCGGCGTCGCGGTCGGAGCGTCGGTGGTCGCGGCGCACCCGGCGACGAGAGCCGCGGAGATAAGCGAAAGGATACTGCGCATACCGGTCTCCTAGAAAACCCCGACCTTTGCGGCTAGTCGCCTTATGCGAAAGTGGCTCCCGCCGGCAGCAACCTGCGCGGGAGCCATTGCAGGATCGGCGAAAGCTCGCCCGATCTCAGTTCTCGGCGCCCATGATGAGCACCCAGGTCGTTTCGGTCCGACCGATGCCGAAGTCCTCGGCACGCGGCGAAAGGACGACTTCGCGGTGGCCCTGCTTGCTCGCGAGCCAGGCGTCCACGACGTCTTCGCTGTTGGTGTAGCCCTGGGCGATGTTTTCGCCGACCCAGTCGAAGTCGTAGCCCGCGGCCGTCACCCGGTCGCCGACAGTCCGGCCGTCAGTGCCGACGTGAAGGTTGTCGCCGTCGATGATGCGGCGGCCGCTGCGCTCGATCTCGCCGGTATAGTCTTGGGCGGCGGTGTTGAGCCGCTGATCGGCCCGCACTTCACGCAGGCCGCCGGTCCGGGCGTCGTTCAGTACCATGCCGAACTCGGTGCGCTCGACGCTGGTGATCCGGTCGGGCAGGTCGATCTGGTCGCCCGCCACTTGGGCGATGTCGCTGGGCGGCGTGATCGTGGACCCGCCGCCGGAGCCGCTGCCACCGCCACAGGCGGCGACAAGCGGGAGGGCGAGAAGCGCGGTAAGCTTGTACAGAGTCATTACGTATTCCCAGGTGTTTTCCTGATCCGATTTGACCGAGACTTTATGAGTAGAAGATGACCGACCTCGGCCAATCAGGAGGCAAGCGTTCGGACAAGTTTTCTCGAATTGGAAACGATTTGAGCGAGTTGAACGGTAACCATCTCGAATTCGGAAACGACGGCGCGGCCCTCCACAAAGAGGTCGCGAACACGGCGGGGACCGGCCAGAACGAGGGCAGCCGGGTCCCAGCTGCCGGCACTCTCGTGCCCGCCCACGTCCCAGACCGCAATGTCGGCGCGATAGCCCGGCGAAATCCGGCCGCATTCGCCTCCGCGCCCGAGCACATCCGCGCCGATGCGGGTCGCAAGGCGGACAATTTCACGCGATGACATCGCCTCCGCGCCGCGACTCACCCGCTGCAGAAGCATCGCCATGCGCGCCTCGGCCAACATGTCGGCCTGGTCGCTGGAGGCCGAGCCGTCCACGCCCAGCCCGACGCGCACGCCGGCGTCCAGCATGGCCCGCACCGGAGCGATGCCCGAGCCCAGGCGGCAATTCGAGCAGGGGCAGTGGGCGACGCCAGTCCGCGTCGCCGCAAAGAGGTCGATCTCGGTCTCGTCCAGCTTCACGCAATGCGCGTGCCAGACGTCGGGGCCCACCCAGCCCAGGTCGCGGGCGTAGTCGCCGGGGCGGCAACCGAAGGTCTCCAGCGAATAGGCGACGTCCTCGTCGTTCTCCGCGAGGTGCGTGTGCAACATGACGCCCTTGTCGCGTGCAAGCAGCGCCGCGTCGCGCATCAGTTCGCGGCTGACCGAGAAGGGCGAGCAGGGGGCGATACCCACCCTCAGCATCGAGGCGGGCGAGGCGTCGTGAAAGGCGTCGACCACGCGGATGCAGTCCTCCAGGATCGCGCGCTCATCCTCCACAAGGCTGTCCGGAGGCAGCCCGCCCGCGCTCTCGCCGATGGACATGGCGCCCCGCGTCGGATGGAAGCGCAGCCCGACCTCCACCGCGGCGGCGATGCTGTCGTCGAGCCGCGCGCCATTGGGATAGAGGTAGAGGTGGTCCGAGGTCATGCTGCAGCCCGAGAGCGCGAGTTCGCAAAGACCGAGCTGGGTCGAGGTGAAAATCTCCTCCGGCCCGAAGCGCGCCCAGATCGGGTAGAGCGTCTGCAGCCACTCGAAGAGCGTCGCGTCCTGCGCGCCGGGCACGGCCCGGGTCAGCGACTGGAAGAGGTGATGGTGCGTATTGACGAGGCCCGGCGTGACGACACAGCCGGTGGCATCCTCGACCCGGGCCGCGCCGGGCTCGAGCGCCTCGCCAAGCTCGACGATCTCCCCGTCCCGGATGCGGATGTCCATGACGCCTTCGGGCTCCGCGCCCTCCGGCCCGTCCATGGTGAGGACGTAGCCGCCGCGGATCAGTCGCTCAGTCGCCAAGCGCCTCTCCGAGGACGGCCAGCGCCTCGGCGTGGAGCGTCGGGTTCGCGGCGGCGATAACCCGACCGCCGTCCACTGCCGGGCCGCCGGTCCAGTCCGTCACCAGTCCGCCCGCCGCCTCGACCACGGCGATCGGCGCGTGGATGTCGTAGGGCTGCAGTCCGGCCTCGATCACGAGGTCGACCTGCCCGAGCGCGAGCAGGGCGTAGGCGTAGCAGTCCATACCGTAGCGGGTGAGGCGGGCGCGGTTCGCGACGGCCATGAAGGCGCGGGCTTCCGCCTCGCTGCCCACCTCAGGGAAAGTGGTAAAGAGCGTGGCCTCTGCGAGCGTCCGTGTCGGGCGCGTTCCGAGCGGGATCTCGCCCCCGGGGCCCTCGGACCGTGCGAGACCGAGCCCGCCCTCGAACCGCTCGCCGATGAAGGGCTGGTCAATGATGCCGAAAAGCGGGCCGTGGGCGTCGGAGGCGGCAATAAGGACCCCCCAGGTGGGCGTCCCGCTGATGAAGCCACGCGTGCCGTCGATGGGGTCGAGCACCCAGGTCAGTCCGCTGGACCCGCTGCTGCGGCCGTATTCCTCGCCGAGGATGGCGTCGTCGGGCCGCAGTCGCGCCAGCACGTCGCGCATCGCCAGTTCGGCGGCGCGGTCTGCCTCGGTGACCGGGTCGAACCCCTGGCCGTCCTTGTTCTCGGTGGTCAGGGCGGTGCGGCGGAAATGGCGCAGCGTCTGGGGCCTGGCGGCCTCCGCACATGCGCGCGCCGCGGCAATGACCGCGGCGCTGTCGTCTTCGCTGAGTGAATGTCGACCTGGCACCGCCGCTCCGTCCTGCTGGAAGGGCGACCGGGGCCCTTCAGGCCGCCGGTAGCCCGCGCGGGGCGGAGCGGTCAACCCGGATCAGGCGGCCTCGGAAAGAACCCGGGCCAGTTCGAAGAGCTGGCGGCGCTGGTTCTCGGGAATGGCGTAGTAGGAGCGGAGCAGTTCAAGCGCCTCGCGGTCGCTGAGCAGATCGCCGGGCGTGGAGGCTTCCTTCGGAGCGACCTCGCCGTCCAGCCCCTCGAAGAAAAAGGAGACCGAGACGCCCATGGCGTGCGC
This sequence comes from Histidinibacterium aquaticum, assembly GCF_008710275.1. GTDB lineage: Bacteria > Pseudomonadota > Alphaproteobacteria > Rhodobacterales > Rhodobacteraceae > Oceanicola > Oceanicola aquaticus. Next base: position 737,858 of record NZ_VYQE01000002.1, on the reverse strand, counting down.
GATGTCCCAGAGCCGGGAGGCGCTGACGCGGTTCATGCCGGTTTCGTACTTCTGGATCTGCTGAAACTTGATCCCGACTTTGTCGGCCAGTTGCTGCTGGGTGGTTCCCGTCATCCAGCGCCGATGGCGAATGCGCTTGCCGACATATTCGTCAACCGGGTGTTTCATGCGTGGCTCCTAAGACTCTTGACCAAATCTTCCACGGACCGTTCCATCGGGGCGGCATTCGGAAGATTGCTTTCTAATCCCTCGTTTCATCGCACACCCAACAGTATGAGGGGCGAGACACGCAACGGTTGTGCGGGGCCACCTAACCTAAAGGACAGGCGAAATGGCCAAGGTGCCGAAGACCCTACGTCAAATGTTAACTGAGCCGGTATTTTCCTGCCCGAGGGCGTCAATCGTCGACCCAACCCAGAGATGAAGGCGCTCCGCGTTCTGAGCCATGACGGGGCGCCGGTGCTCGCCGAGGTCGAGCCGGGCGAGCCCGAACACGGGGAGGTTCGTCTTCGCATAGAGGCCTGCGGTCTCAATCACGCGGACCTCCTGCTCGCCCGCGGGACCTATCAGGCCACGCCCGAGGTGCCCTTTACCCTGGGCCTCGAGCTCTGCGGCCGGGTGGAGGCGCTCGGCGCGGGCGTCGAAGTGCCGGGGCTCGGGACACGCGTCGCGGTCTATGCCGGGCAGGGCGGGCTGGCGGAGGCGGGGATTTTCCCGGCCGACCGCTGCGTGGCCGTGCCTGACGACATGCCGTCCGAGGTCGCGGCGGGCTTCCAGATCGCCTACGGCACCTCGCACCTCGCGCTTACCCGGCGGGGCCGTCTCGCGGCGGGCGAGACGCTGCTGGTTCTCGGCGCGGCCGGGGGCGTCGGTCTGACGGCGGTGGAGATCGGCGCGGCGCTCGGCGCCCGGGTGCTGGCGGTGGCGCGCGGTCCGGACAAGGCGGAGGTCGCGCGGGCTGCTGGTGCGGCCGAGGTCTTCGATAGCGAGGATCCCGAGATCAAATCCCGGCTGAAGGCCGAGGGCGTGGACGTGGTCTATGACGCCGTGGGCGGTGAGCTCTTCCGCGCCGCGCTCTCGGCCTGCCGACCAGAAGCCCGGATCCTGCTGATCGGTTTCGCGAGCGGGACGGTGCCGGAGATCCGGGCGAACCACCTGCTGGTCAAGAACGTCTCGGTCGCGGGGGTCTACTGGGGCGGCTATCTCGACTTCGCGCCCGATGTCCTCCGGGAGAGCCTGGAGACCTGTTTCGCGTGGTACGCGGAGGGCCGGCTCCGTCCGCACGTCAGTCATGTGCTCCCGCTCGACCGGGCGGGAGAGGCGCTGGACCTCCTGCGCAGCCGGTCGGCGACCGGGAAGGTCGTGGTGCGGATGTAGGCCTCGTCCGTCGGGTTCGTTCCGACTAGCCGCTTCAACGCTCGCCACTTTCGGCGGGCGAGGGAGGGCGACCTCTCGGCGGGCAGCGGGACCAGTATCTCGCCGTCCTGGCTCCAGCCGAAGCCGTCGCGGCGCAGGGCGTTCGCTGTTCCGGGGGCGGTCCCCGATGAGGTTCCCAACATTGCTCCGATCTCCATTGGTGCGTCGGGAATCGGGTGTAGTTTCTCAAGTCCACTTTAGATCAAGAGCCGTGACGCACTTGGCGGCTGCCCGTCAGTGGAAGTCGCGGCTCTTGGGGATGATCCGCACGTCCCTGGGGTGGCTGTGGGACGGCCCGCGAACCCGGCCCTCCACCGGGCGGTTCACCTCGTCGGCGCGGGACAGGGCGGGAGAGAGACCCTCGGGCGCGAGCCGGAGGAGGGCGTCGGACCGGTCTTCCAGCCGTTCGGCCACGACGTGCACGATCTCCACGTCGCGCTGGACGTATCCATGCACCACCAGCAGGCGCGACTGCATGACCACCTTGCGGTACTGCTCCAGCACCTTGGGCCAGATCACCAGGTTGGCGACGCCGGTCTCGTCCTCCAGCGTGACGAAGCAGACGCCCTTGGCGCTGCCCGGCCGCTGGCGGATCAGCACCAGCCCGGCGAGCTTGACCCGCTGCCAGGGACGGCTGTCCTCCAGCCCGCGCATGTGCAGGTAGCCCTGGCGGTGGAGCGACTTGCGCAGGAAGGCCATGGGATGGGCCTTCAGGCTGAGCCGCAGCGTCTGGTAGTCGGCGACCACCTGCTCGCAGACCGGCATGGCGGGCAGGGGCACCTGCCGCTCCTCGCCCTCGTCCCGGGTCTGCCGGAAGAGCGGCAGGTCGGGGGCGTCGCGCAGGCCCCTGGCCTCCCAGAGCGCCTGGCGGCGGTCGAGGAACATCGAGCGCATGGCGTCGGCCTCGGCCAGCCGTCGGATGACCGGCGCGGTCAGACCCGCGCGCTCCTGCAAAGACTTGAGGTCGCGGTAGGGGGCGTCCCGCGCCTCGGAGAGACGCCGGGCCATCTCCGCACGCATCCCGCCGATCTGGCGCAGGCCGAGGCGGACGGCAAAGGGAGGCGTGCCGGCGTCCTCCGGCTCCATCGGGAGCCGGGTGGTGTCGCCGGACGCCTCTTCAAGACCGGGGGCCGTGCCCGACCGCGGGGGGCGGTCGGGCACGGCCCCTGCCGCAGGCGGCACGGCCGGAGCGCCGGAGGAGGGAAGCGCCTTTCGGACGTCGGAGGGCGCTTCGCTCCGCATAGTCTTGCGAAGGGCCCCGTAGCCCATCGCCATGGGCTCCAGCCCGCAGTCCCAGTCCGAGAAATTCACGTCCGGCGGCCGCACCGTCACCCCGTGCTCCCGCGCGTCCCGGACGATCTGCGCCGGCGCGTAGAAGCCCATTGGCTGTGAGTTCAGCAGCGCCGCGCAGAAGACGTCCGGGTAGTGGCACTTCATCCAGGCCGAGACGTAGACCAGCAGCGCGAAGCTCGCCGCGTGGCTCTCGGGGAAGCCGTATTCGCCGAAGCCCTTGATCTGGTCGAAGCAGCGGCGGGCGAAGTCCTCCTCGTAGCCGCGGCGCACCATGCGGCCGACCATCTTGTCCTCCAGCTGGCCGATGGTGCCCTTCGAGCGGAAGGTCGCCATGGCCTTGCGCAGCTCGTTGGCCTCGGCCGGGGAAAACTCCGCCGCCTCGATGGCGATCTTCATCGCCTGCTCCTGGAAGATCGGCACGCCGAGGGTCCGGCCGAGGATCGACTTGAGCTCCTGCGGATCGTGCGGCGGCGCAGGCGAAGGATACTCCACCCGCTCCTCTCCCGAGCGCCGGCGCAGGTAGGGATGCACCATGTCCCCCTGGATCGGCCCGGGCCGGACGATGGCGACCTCGATGACCAGATCGTAGAACTGCCGCGGCCGCAGGCGGGGCAGCATGTTCATCTGGGCCCGGCTCTCGACCTGGAAGACGCCCACGGAGTCACCCTTGCAGAGCATGTCGTAGACCCGGGGGTCCTCCTGCGGAACGCTGGCCAGGGTCCAGCGCTGGCCGTAGTGCGCCGCGATCAGGTCGAAGCCCTTGCGGATGCAGGTGAGCATCCCCAGCGCGAGGATGTCGACCTTTAGGATGCCGAGCGCGTCGATGTCGTCCTTGTCCCACTCGATGAAGGAGCGGTCGGGCATGGCGCCGTTGCCGATGGGCACGGTCTCGGTCAACGGCCGCTCGGTCAGGATGAAGCCCCCCACGTGCTGGCTGAGATGCCGCGGCATGCCCACGAGCTGGCGGGCGAGGATGATCGTCTTGCGCAGCACCGGATCGGAAAGATCGAGCCCCGCCTCGGCCACATGCTCGGCGCCGACCTCCTTGCCCCAGGCGCCCCAGACGGTGCGGGCGAGCGCCCCGGTCACGTCCTCCGAGAGGCCCATGACCTTGCCCACCTCGCGCACCGCGCTGCGGGGCCGGTAGTGGATCACCGTGGCGCAGAGCCCGGCCCGGTGACGGCCGTACTTCTGGTAGATGTGCTGGATCACCTCCTCGCGCCGTTCGTGTTCGAAGTCGACGTCGATGTCGGGCGGCTCCTTGCGCTCTTCCGAGATGAAGCGCTCGAAGAGCAGCTGGTGCCGCGCAGGGTCCACGGCGGTGATGCCCAGCACGTAGCAGACCGCGGAATTGGCGGCCGAACCGCGCCCCTGGCAGAGGATGGGCGGGTCGCATTCGTCGCGGGCGAAGCGGATGATGTCGTGGATGGTCAGGAAGTAGCGGGCGATGTCGAGCCGCCCGATCATCGCGAGCTCCTTCTCCAGCACCGCCCGCGTCTCTTCCGGCACGCCGTCGGGATAGCGCCGCGCGGCACCCTCCCAGGTGAGCTCTTCCAGCCGGGCCTGGGGCGTCATCTCGAGCGGGATGACCTCGCGCGGATACTCGTAGGCGAGCTCGGTGAGCGAGAAGCGGCAGGCATCGGCCACGGCGCGGGCGGCCTGGATGGCATGGGGCCACTCGTCGAAGAGCCGCACCATCTCCTGCGGCGACTTGAGATGCCGCTCGGCGTTCTTCTCCAGGAGGAAGCCGGCCTCCGCCACCGTAGTCTTCTCCCGGATGCAGGTCATGATGTCCTGCAGCGGTCGCCGGTCGGGGGCGTGGTAGAGCACGTCGTTGGTCGCGAGGATCCGCAACCCGTGCCGGCCGGCCAGGGCGTCGAGCCGGTTGATCCGGGCCCGGTCGTCGCCGCGGTAGAGGTGGGCCGCGGCGAGGTAACCCAGGGCGGGCAGTCGCCGCGCGAGCCGGGGCAGGGCCCGGGCGAAGGCGCCAAGGTCCTCGGGCGGCACGGCGATGAGCACGACGCCCTCGCTCTCGCGCGCCAGGTCCTCGAGGGTGATCTCGCAGAGCCCCTTCTCCTGCCAGCCGCCCTGCGGATCCTCGCGACGACCCTTGGAGATCAGCCGCGAGAGCCGGCCGTAGGCCTCGCGGTCGGTGGGATAGGCGAGGAAGACCTCGCCCGTGACGAGGGCGAGCCGGGTGCCGATGACGGGACGGATCTGCGCGGTGGTGGCCTCGGTATGCAGCCGCACGACACCGGCGAAGGTGTTGAGATCGGCGATCCCCAGCGCGTCGTAGCCCAGCTCGCGCGCTTCCAGCGCGAAGTCTACGGCATCCGAGGCCCCCCGCAGGAAGGAAAAGCAGGAGGCGAGGCCGAGCTCCACGAAGGGCGCCCTGGGATTGGCGCCGGAAACGCTCTCCTCGGGCACCCGCCGCCTGGGATGCTGATGATCGGTCTCGGGCACGGGCCTCTCACCATGCGGAGTGCGCCTGCGGCGCACGCAGGATCAGCCCGGGATCGCCTGCGGCGATTCCCGCGCAGCCGGGGCGCTGCCCCGGACCCCGGGATATTTTCGCCCAGAAGAAAGACTTTCTTAACCTTGTCGGGGCACCCTCGATGAGCGGTACAGGCGGGGACGCCGATGACCGCCCCAGGAGACGGCACCCCGGTTCGCCTCGCGCGGCCGGGGTGCCTGACCGTTTCCGCCCCTCTTCTGGGGGGAAATATCCCGGGGGGAGTCCGCGCGTCCCGCGCGGACGGGGGGCAGCGCCCCCCTGCCGCCCGGGACTCTCCGTGAGGAGAGGCCCGGGCTTGTCCAGCGCGCCGGAGGCGCTCCTTTCGGGGGCTCTGCTCATCCGTGAACCCCGTGGATGAACCAGTTAGGATCGCGGCCGAAGCCGTCGGTGAGGACCCCGTCCCGGTAGAGCCAGATGCGCCGGCCGCCCTGGTCCTCCACCCGGTAATAGTCGCGCAGGCGGGTCTCGGGGCGGTCGCGCCACCATTCGGGGGCGATCCGTTCGGGGCCGGCGTAGCGCATCACCCGGTGGGTGCGGCGGCGCCAGACGAACTGGGCGGGCGGTCCCTCGGGCACGGCGTAGAGGACCGCCACCTCCTCGGGCGGCTCCAGCAGGCGCAGGGGCCTGGGTTGGGCCGCGGGCCGCGCCGGGCGGCCGGCGGGACCCAGGGCCGCTGTCCAGAGCTCGCGCCGTTCGGGTTTGTGGCTCTCGCGCAGGCGGGGGCGGCTCACGGTGCGGCCCCCGTGGCGCGCGGCGAGCCGGTCGGTCAGGCGGGCGATCTCGGTGCCCTCGCCGCCGGTCCCGTCGAGCCGGGCCTGCACGCGCGGCAGTTCTTCCGCCACGGTCGCGCCGAGGGCGATCTGGTCGAAGCCGAAGCCCGGGTCGATGCCCTCCAGCTTGCCTTCAAAGAGGCGGAGGATATGGGCGGCCTCGCGGCTGGCGCGGGCCATGGCGACCTCCACCCGGCTCACGGCGCCGTCGGTGCGGTAGACGGTCAGAACGACCCGGCGGGCGCCGAAGCCCGCCGCCTCGAGCCGGGCGCAGAGCGCGGCGGTCAGGGCGGGCAGGTGGGGGGCGGGATCCTCGACCGGCTCGGGCAGGCGGCTTTCCACCGCGAAGCGGGGGGGATCCTCGGGCGCCTCCACCGGCTCCGCCCTGCGGCCCATCATCTGGTCGAGGCGCAACAGGGGGTTCCGCTCGAGCTCGGCCCGGGCGAAGCGGCGGGCGAGGGAGAGGCGGGGGACCGCGGCCAGGTCGCCCACCGTCTTGAGGCCCAGCCGCTGGAGCAGGAGCACCGTGTCGCCGTCGAGGCGAAGGGCGCGGACGGGCAGGGGCGCCATGCGCTCGGCGAGCCGCTCGGGCGGGCAGGTCTCGCGCACGCCCCCCAGCCGGGAGAGCGCCCAGGCGGCGCCGTGGGTGGGGGCGGTGGCGAGATCGGCGGAGAGGCCGAGGTGGGAGAGCCGCTCTTCCATGTCGCGCAGCATCGGCCCTTCGCCGCCGCAGAGGTGATCGGAGCCGGTGGTGTCCATGACCAGGCCGGCAGCGCCGTCGAGGGCGGTCCAGGGACACCAGCGCCGGGCCCAGAGCATGAGGCGTTGGAGCATCATCCTGTCGCCCTGGAGATCGGCGTAATCCACCCGCAGGTCCGGGCAGAGGGCGCGCATGTCGACCACGCGGGCGCCGCGGCGGATACCGGCCGCCTCGGCGGCGCGGGTGGTGGCGTGGATCACCGCGCCGTGCCGGCCCTCCACCGCGAGGGCCGCGGGAAGGGTGTCGGAGACCGGCTCTCCCTGCCGGTCCATGATCCTCAGCCAGCGTTCGATCGAGAAGCGGGGCAGGTGCAGGCAGGTGATCCGCCGGGCGAGGGGATCCCGCTCGCCGGAAGGCTCGGGGAGGAGGGGAAGGGGCCTCCCGGGAGAGGCGTCCAAATTTGGACGGGCGATTAAATCTCTGGAATCATTGTGGAAACCGGAGGCAGGCGTCTCCGGGGCGCTCCCCCCGGCCTGGGCGCGCGGGTCTGGAGTGGTGGGCCGGTGCGACGCGAGGACCGGCAGCTTGTCCTCTGTGCGCATCACTTGGAGCTTTCGGTGAGGGGGGCGGGTCGGGGCCGGCCCCGTGGTTTTCGGTACGGGGTGGGTTGGAAACCCACCCTACGATTGGAGGTCGCGGTGCGGGGTGCGGCGGGTTGGAAACCCACCCTACGGGGGCGGGCGTCAGACCGCGGCGGCATCGGGAGTCCGGACCTGCGCCACGGGCGGGTCGAGATCCATGTGATGACGTTCGGCGTCATAGCGGGCCACCCAGGTGCCGGGCGCGCGGAAGCGGGAGCGGAAGAGCTCCACCTTCCAGTGGGGCTGGCCGGGGGCGCGGGAATCCCAAGGGTGGTTGCCCGAGGGCAGGGAGGAGACGCGCCACCGCTCCCGCGCGGCGCTGAGGGCGGGCTGCGCCGCGCGGCGCAGGAGCCAGCAGGGCACGCCGTTCGCCTCGGCCCGCAGGGCGAGCCGCTTGGTGGCGGTGAAGTCCAGCACGGGCGGATCGCCCCAGACCTCGGCGATCACGCCGCCGAGCGCGGGAGTGCCCAGGCCCTGTTCGGCCGACCAGAGCACGTCCACCGGGCGCGAGACATCCACGCGGATCACCTCCCACTCGCGCGGGAAGCCCGCGAGGTAGGGGATGCCGCATTCCTTGCGCGTGATCCGGTCCATGATCCAGAGCAGCGGTCCATGCGCGGGATCGAGATTGGCCAGGGTGAACCCGGTGACCGCCCCGTCGGCGGCGGTTTCGGAAAAGACCTCCGACAGGGTGGCGACGGGGCGGTCGGCGGCCCGGTCGCGCAGAAGATCGGCAGAGGTTTTGAGCGGGGGCTGATCGCACGACACCGGGTCTCCTTCCTGCTGAATGTTCTTGTTCTGTTCTAGTCCTGCGATGAGGATTCGTCAAACATTTCGGGCCGGCGGGGAGGCCACGGAAAGAGCGACGGAGGCCCTTGGAGAGGCGGGAGAAAAACGGCAGAAGGTCTTTTGACAGTCGCCGGCAAAGAGGCAATGGTCTCGCCGGCATCGACAGGCCGGCGGGACGGAAGCCCCGCTGGCGGAAGCCGGGAGGACCACCATGCACCGCAGCACAGCCGCCGAATGCCCCGGCACGCAGGGGGGCCACGGCCCCCGCAGGGAGGAGCGCAGTTAATGTATATCGGACTCGATCTCGGCACCTCGGGGCTCAAGGCCATCCTGATCGACGCCGACCAGGCCGTGGTGGCCGAGGCCAGCGCGCCGCTGGAGGTCTCGCGCCCGCACGACAGCTGGTCCGAGCAGGATCCGGCGGACTGGATCGCCGCCTGCGAAAGCGCGATGGGCGCGCTCGCGGCCAAGACGGACCTGTCCGGCGTGCGCGGCATCGGCCTCTCGGGACAGATGCACGGCGCCACGCTGCTCGACGCCTCCGACCGGCCGCTCCGGCCCTGCATCCTGTGGAACGACACCCGCTCGGCGGAGGAAGCCGCGACCCTCGACGCGATGGAGGGCTTCCGCGAGATCACCGGCAACATCGTCTTTCCGGGCTTCACCGCGCCCAAGCTCGCCTGGGTGAAACGGCACGAGCCCGAGACCTTCGCCAAGGTCGCGAAGGTGCTGCTGCCGAAGGACTACCTCAGGCTCTGGCTCACTGGGGAGCATGTCGCGGAGATGTCAGACGCGGCGGGCACCGCCTGGCTCGACACCGGGGCGCGCGACTGGTCGGACAAGCTGCTTGCGGCCACGGACCTCGGACGCGAGACCATGCCGCGGCTCGTCGAGGGCTCGGAGGTTTCCGGCCACCTGCGCGCCGATCTCGCCTCGACCTGGGGCATGAGCTCGGTTACGGTCGCGGGCGGCGGCGGCGACAACGCGGCCTCCGGCGTCGGCACCGGCGTGGTGCGGGCGGGCGAGGCTTTCGTTTCGCTCGGCACCTCGGGCGTGCTCTTCGCGGCCTCCGACGCCTACCAGCCCGACCCTGCGACGGCGGTGCATACCTTCTGCCACGCGCTGCCGGGGACCTGGCACCAGATGGGGGTGATCCTGGCGGCGGCGGATGCGCTGAACTGGTATTCGAAGCTCGTGGGCGAGCCCTCCTCCGCCCTGACGGGCGACCTCGGGCCGCTCCGGGCCCCCAGTCGGACGCTCTTCCTGCCCTATCTCGGCGGCGAGCGGACGCCGCACAACGACGCGCATGTGCGCGGGCATTTCCTGCATCTCGACCATGCCTCGGACCGCGCCGCGCTGACCCGCGCAGTGCTCGAGGGCGTGACCTTCGCGATCCGCGACAGCTTCGTCGCGCTCTCGGCCACCGGCACCCGGATAGAGCGGCTGATCGCCGTGGGCGGCGGCTCGCGCTCGGACTATTGGGTCCAGGCCATCGCCACCGCGCTCGGCCTGCCGGTGGAACTGCCCGTCTCGGGCGACTACGGCGGCGCCTTCGGGGCGGCCCGCCTGGGACTCATGGCGGCCGAAGGGGCCGGGGTGGAGATCGCCACTCCGCCCGAGATCGCCCGCACCGTCGACCCCGATCCCGCCCTCGTCGAGGACTTCGCCGAGGCGCACTCCCGCTACCAGGAGGCCTACCGGGCCGTAAAAGGACTGTAACAATGACCGATTTCTTCCAGGGTATCGAACCGATCCGCTACGAGGGTCCCGAGACCGACAACGAGTTCGCCTTCCGCCACTACAACCCCGACGAAGTGGTCATGGGCAAGACGCTCAAGGAGCACCTGCGCTTCGCGGTGGCCTACTGGCACTCCTTCGCCTGGGAGGGCGGCGATCCCTTCGGCGGCCAGACCTTCCTGCGTCCCTGGCATCCGCAGGACGACTACGCCAACGCCAAGGTGAAGGCCGACGCCGCCTTCGAGATGTTCGAGATCCTGGGCGTGCCCTACTTCTGCTGGCACGACGCCGACGTCCGGCCCGAGGGCGACAGCTTCGCCGAGAGCCGCAAGCGACTGGAGGAGATCACCGACTACTTCGGCGAGAAGATGGAAGAGACCGGCGTGGGCCTGCTCTGGGGCACGGCCAACATGTTCGGCCACCGCCGCTGGATGTCGGGTGCCGCGACGAACCCCGATCCGGATGTCTTCGCCTATGCCGCGGCCTCGGTGAAAGCCTGCATGGACGCCACCCACAAGCTCGGCGGGCAGAACTACGTCCTCTGGGGCGGCCGCGAGGGCTACGAGACGCTGCTCAACACCGACATGGGCCGTGAGCGCGAGCAGGCCGGACGCTTCCTGCAGATGGTCGTGGACTACGCCAAGAAGATCGGCTTCCCGGGTCAGATCCTGATCGAGCCCAAGCCGCAGGAGCCGACGAAGCACCAGTACGACTTCGACGTCGCGACAGTCTATTCCTTCCTCAAGGACTTCGGCCTCGAGACCGAGGTGAAGGTGAACATCGAGCAGGGCCACGCGATCCTCGCCGGCCACAGCTTCGAGCACGAGATCCACCTGGCGCGGGCGCTGGGGATCTTCGGGTCGATCGACATGAACCGGAACGACTACCAGTCCGGCTGGGACACCGACCAGTTCCCGAACAACGTGCCAGAGGTGGCGCTGGCCTACTACGAGATCCTCAAGGCGGGCGGCTTCTCGTCCGGGGGGACGAACTTCGACGCGAAGCTGCGCCGCCAGTCGCTGGACGCCGAGGACCTCATCCTCGCGCATGTGGGCGGCATGGACGTCTGCGCCCAGGGCCTCAAGGCCGCCGCGGCGATGCTGGAAGACGGCAAGCTGGAAGAGGCCCGCAACGACCGCTACGCGGGCTGGGAGACCGGTCCGGCCAAGGAAATGCTGGCCGGCGACTTGGAGAGCGCCGCGGCGCGTGTCGAGGCGGAGGGGCTGGAGCCCGAGCCGCGTTCGGGACGGCAGGAGCGGCTGGAGAACCTGGTCAACCGCTACCTCTGAGGACTGGCCTTGCCCCGGTGCGACTTCGCGCCGGGGCAGAATTCGAGCAAGGGGGGCGCCATGTGGCCCGATCCCCGCGCGGGGGTGACCGCGCTTTATGAACTCGGCGTGGCGGCGGCGGATCCTAGGGCCGCCGTCACGGCCGCCCTGCCCAAGAGCGCGCCCGACCTCGTGCTGGCGCTCGGCAAGGCCGCGGGCCGCATGGCCGAAGCGGCGCTCGAGCAGTTTCCCGGAACCGAGACGCTGGTCGTGACGACCGACGGGGCCCCGGCGCCCGGGGGCGCGGAGATCCTGCGGGCCGACCACCCCGTTCCGGGCGCGCGGAGCCTCGCGGCCGGTGAGCGCATCTGGGAGCGGCTGGGTGCGCTCGGCGCGGGCGAGCGGCTGCTGGTCCTGCTCTCGGGCGGTGCCTCGGCGCTGGTCACGCGGCCGGTCGAAGGCGTGAGCCTCGAGGACAAGCGCGCGGCGACGGTTGCGCTGCTGGGATCGGGCGCCTCCATCGAGGGGCTGAACCTCGTTCGCCAGAACCTGTCGCGTCTGAAGGGCGGCGGGTTGGTGCGGCGGGCGATGCCAGCGGAGGTCACCGCGCTCATTCTTTCGGATGTCATCGGCGACGATATCTCGGCCATCGGCTCCGGTCCCACGGCGCCGGCGCTCGGCACCGCCGGCGAAGCGAAGCGGCTGCTGGAACGGCTCGGCATCTGGGACGACATGCCGGAGACGGTGCGGGCGCATCTGACCGCCGACCATCCGGCCCCCGGGCCGATCGAGGTCGAGAACCGGCTCATCGGTTCGAATGCCATGAGCCTCGAACGGATGCAGACGGCCGCCCCCGGCTCTCAGACCTTCGGGGCGCCTCTGCTGGGCGACGTTGCCGATGTGGCGGGGCGCATCGTCGCCCGGTCGGGGCGCGGCCTGCTGCTCTGGGGCGGGGAGCCCACGGTCAAACTGGGCAAGGGCGACGGTCTCGGCGGACGCAGCCAGGAGCTTGCCCTGCGGATCGCGCTGCTTGCCGAGGCACGGCGTTGGCCCGAGGGCTGGGTCTGTCTCTGCGGCGGCAGTGACGGGATCGACGGGCCCACGGATGCCGCCGGTGGCATCGTCGATGCCGGATCGCTCGACCGGATGCGCGCGGCAGGCGTGGATCCGGAGGAGGCGCTCGCACGCAACGACAGCTACCACGCGCTGAAGGCCTCGGGCGATCTGCTGATCACCGGGCCGACCGGGACCAACGTGGCCGATCTCGGGCTGCTCTGGCGGCCGTAGGCGGCAGCTTTGGTGACGGTGGTGGGTTGGAAACCCACCCTACGGGGCGGCGGCTTCGGTTGGGAGGCGGTGGGTTGGAAACCCACCCTACGGGCGGTCGACGGGGAGGCCGCTCGGGACGCGGTCGGGGACGCCGAGGGGGCGGTCCTGCGCCGTTTCACCGGTCAGGGCTTCGAGAAAAGCGACTAGGTCGGAGATCTCGGTCGCGCTGAGGGCGAGGCCCCGCAGCTCCACGGCGCGTGCCTGTCGGGCCATCTCGAACCGGTCCTCGCGGATCGCGAAGTCTCCGGCGGCGAGCCAAGGCACTTCGGGCAGTTTCGCCATCTCGGGGCGCCACCGGTCCCGGCCCGTTTCCGGGTCGCTGTGGTGACGGATCATCTCCTCGAGCGTCGGATAGGCCCCGTTGTGCCCGTAGGGCGCGGTCAGCGCGACGTTGCGGAGCGAAGGCGTGCGGAAGGCATAGGCATCCTCCAGCCGGTCGGTCTCCCCCATGCGGCCCACGTCGCGGGGCATGGGATCGAAGCGCCGGGTCCGGCCGGGGCCGAAGGCGGGGAGGCCGAGCGCATGGAAGTCCTGGTCGGTGAAGAGCGGGCCGGAGTGACAGGTCGCGCAGCGGGCGGAGCCGAAGAAGAGCTGCCGTCCGCGCTCCGCGGCCTCGGGCAGGGCCGTGCCCTCCGCTAACCAGGCGTCGTAGGGGCTGTCGTAGCTCTGCCACTCGGAGGCGATGAAGGCGCCCAGGGCGTTGCCGATCTCGACGATGGTCACTTCGTCGGCGCGGTCGATATGGTCGAAGGCCTTGACGAACATTTCTCCGTATTCGGGGATCGTCCGCACCCGCTTCGCCAGCACCGGCCAGGCCCGGTCGATCCGGTCATGGATCAGCACGGCAATCTCGTTCTCGCCGGGGTTGCCCGCCATCTCGAACTGCGAGGTCATGGGGAAGAGCGCCTGAGCCGCGAGAACGTGGTCGAGGCCCTCGGGCAGCCATTCCTCTGCCGGGCTGTCGAAGCCGTTCCCGAAGCGGTCGGAGACCGAGAGGCGGCCATCGTGAAAGAGGGTGTCGACGGAGGCGTGGCCGAGGTTCCAGAGCGCCGAGGCATTGCGCGGGATGCGCTTCGGGATCGCCGCGTCGCCGGTGCCGGGCCTGCGCGCGGGGCCGAGACCCTCGCCACCTTCGCCGATCCCGAGGGACAGGCCGTCGCTGCCGCCGAACTCGTGGTGGTGGCAGGTCCCGCAGGAGATGTTGCGGTTGCCCGAGAGAATCTTGTCGTAGAAGAGCAGCTGCCCGAGCTCCGCTTGCGCCGGGTCGACCGCGATGAAATCCTCCGGCCCGAGCGGGTCGGCGGAAAGCGGCGCCGCGAAGACGATTGCCAAGGAGACCGCCCATGACAGCTTCATTCCGGCACCTCCTCCCCCTGGGCCTTTCGGCGATTGTGGCAGTTTGGGCCCTGGGCTCAACCCCTTCGATGGCGCAGACTCCGACGGTCGAGGAGGGGCGGGACCTGATGGAGGCGGGCGACTTCGACGCGGCGATGGAGGTCTTTCGGCCGCTCGCCCGGTCGGGCAACGCCGACGCCGAGGAATTGATCGGCGTGATGTATGCCATGGGCCTCGGCGTGGAGCGCGACGACGAGCGGGCCTTCGACTGGTACCTGCGCTCCTCGATGAAGGGCCATCCAGGGGCGCAGTCCGGCCTGGGCTGGTACTACGAGGTGGGCCGGGGCATCCCCGCGCCGGACATGGTGCGGGCCTACCTCTGGTACGCCCTCTCTGCCATCGGCGGGGACGAGGACGCGCTGGACTCGCTGGAGCAGATCACGCCGCGGCTCACCGACGAGGAACGGGCGCGGGCGGAGCGGCTGGTCGAGGACTACCGCGTCTGGATGTATCCCTTCCGCTAGGAGCGATCAGCGGAGTGTCGGCAGGCTCGCGGCGAGGCGTCGCGAGCGCGCGTAGTCGAGCAGGATCGCGATCTCGTTGGTCTCGCCCTCGTCCCGGGCGCGGCGCAGGTAACCGGGCCAGGCGAGGCTGTCCTGCGCCGCCTCCACGGCCTCGGCGGTGGACGGCCCCCAGAGCCCGTCGATCGTCGCCGCGTATAGGTCGGTTTCCCCCAGGGCTTCCTGCAGGGCGATGCGGTCCGCACGGGGCAGGGAATAGAAGGCGCTGCGCAGGTCCTGCGCGGCGGCCGGCGCCGAGGTGGCGAGGCCGGCGGCCAAGAGCAGGGCGAGGGGACGCAGTGGGGTCATGGCACGGGAGCCTGCCGCGACTTCGTGGCGTCATGAGGGCGGCGGAAGGCAAATCCCGGGGCCGTCATTTCCCGGAAACGAGAACGGGCGCCCCGAGGGGCGCCCGCGATCCGGCCGGAGCCGGGGATCAGTTGAGGTCGGCCTCGTAGTCGCTTTCCATGTCGGCCTCGGCCTCTTCGACCGCGGCGAGCATGGCGTCGAGAATCTCCGGGCCGCCGTCGACGTTCTCGCGGAACCAGTCCTGAACGGGAGCTGCGGCCTCGGCCCAGGTCTGCATCTGCTCTGGCGTGGGCACGTAGATCTCACCGCCGGCCTCGGCAAAGTCCTGGTAGGCCTGGATCGACTTGCGCTTCGGCGAGGCGAAAGTGGCCTGCTGGAGCTGGTAGAAGCCGTCCACGACGACGCGGCGCAGGTCCTCGGGCATGGACATGAACGTCTCGTTGTTCATCCACCACAGGGCGCCCATGTAGGCGTGGCCGTCGAGCGTGAGGTACTGCAGGCCCGCATCGGGGAACTTCATGCCCATGATGTCGGTGATGCCGTTCTTCGAGCCTTCGACCACGCCGGTCTGCAGCGAGGTGAAGAGCTCGGGCCACGGGATCGGCGTGGGCGAGGCGCCCAGGGTCGAGACCAGCTCCTGCGGCAGGTCGGCGACCACGGTGCGGATCTTCATGCCTTCGAGGTCGGAGGGGACTTCCACCGTGCCCTGGGTGTTGGCGAAGTTGCGCCAGCCGCCAGTGTTGCCGATGGTCATGAGCCGCACGGTGTCGCCGGAGTCCTCAAGCGCCATGTCGCGCATGGTGCGGACGAAGTCACCGGAGAGCACGGCCTCGGCCACGCGGTCGGAGGTCATGACGTAGGGCAGGTCGAGAACCTGCACGTAGGGGAAGATCCCCGCCGCGCCGCCGGAGGTGGAGATGTAGATGTCGATCGAGCCTTCGGAGACGCCCTCGAGGCACTCCGCGCCGGTGGAGCAGAGCTGGGTGCCGATGAAGAGTTCGACCTCGATGGCGCCGTTGGAGGCCTGTTCGACGTAGTTCTTGAAGACCACGAGACCGTCGTAGTCCTCGTCGTTCTCGTTGGAGTTGGCGGTGGCGCGCAGCGTGTATTCCTGCGCGGTGGCGAGGCTCGCGCTGCCCGCGACGAGCGCGGCGAGCGCCGCCGTCTTGAGACCGTTCAGCATGTTTCTCTCCCTGTTGCTGGTGGTCATTGGACGAACCCGGTGAGACGCGGGATCGTCATGGAAAAGGCGGGGAAGTAGGTGACGAGGAAGATCACGAAGATCTCCACCGCGAGGAAGGGCAGGATCGCCTTGGCGATGGTCTCCACCTTCTCGCGACTGACCGTCGAGGCCACGAAGAGTACCAGCCCCATGGGCGGCGTCGCGAGACCGACAGTCAGGTTCACCGACATGATGATGGCGAAGTGGACCGGGTGCACGCCGAGCTCGGTGAAGATGGGACCGAGGATCGGGCCGAGAATGATGATCGCGGGTCCCGCGTCGAGGAACATGCCGACGACGAAGAGCAGCACGTTGATCAGGAAGAGCAGGATCAGCGGGTTCTCGGAAAGGCCGAGGATCGCGTCCGTGAGGATCTGCGGCGCGTAGGACAGCGAGACGACCGTCTTGAAGCTCACCGCCGCGCCCACGAGCAGCAGCACGGCGGAAGTCGCAAGCGCCGAGCGGCTGAGAACGCCCGTCAGGTCGCGCAGGCGCATGGAGCGCAGGACGAAGAAGCTCACGATGAGCGCGTAGGCGACGGCGATGGCGGAGGCCTCGGTCGGGGTGAAGACGCCGATCAGGATGCCGCCGAGGATGATGATCGGTGTCTGCAGGGGGGCGACCGCCTTCTTGCAGATGACGCGGAAGTCGTGGCTCACCCGCTTGCGATAGGCCAGCAGCAGCATGTGCGCGACCAGCAGCGCCACGGCGAAGTTGATCCAGGGGTTGATGCTGTCGGGCAGGGCGGCGTTCAGGATCACCGTCAGCAGGCCGCCGAGATTGAGCCGCAGCAGCACGAAGCTCACCCAGTACTCTAGGCCGCTGATCTGCTGGTTCGCGTGGACGATGCGCTCGGCCTTCGGCAGGTCGTATCGGTCTGCGAGCAGCCGGACCATGACCATCAGTCCCGCACCGACCATGACGCCCGGCACGATGCCCGCGAGGAAGAGCGCGGCGACGCTCTCGCCCATGACGTAGGCGTAGATGATCATGATGCCCGAGGGCGGGATGATCGGCCCGATGACCGAGGAGGCCGCCGTCACCGCGGCGGCGAAGCGGCGGGTGTAGCCGTTCTTCTCCATCGCCGGGATCAGTGTCGAGCCGAGTGCGGAGGTATCCGCCACCGCCGAACCCGAGAGACCGGCGAAGAGCATGGAGCTCAGGATGTTGACGTGGGCGAGGCCGCCGCGGAGGTGGCCCATGAAGGCCTGGCTGAACTCCACGAGCCGGGTCGTGATGCCGCCCCGGTTCATGATCTCGCCGGCCAGCATGAAGAAGGGCAGCGCCATCAGCGGGAAGCTGTCCATGCCGGTGTAGAGGTTGCGGTAGAGCACCGAGAGCTGGCGCGCCTGGTCGTCGGCCACGAGCAGCGCGAAGGGCGCCGCCAGAAGGGCGAAGACGACGGGCAGGCCCACCAGGATCAGCACCAGGAAGAGGGGCAGGAACCAGATCAGCATCTCACTCGGCTCCGGCCATGTCGGTGGTTGTGAGGTCGCGCAGCTTGTCGCCGCCGCCCAGCAGCGTCACGATCTGGCGCAGGATGAGCTCGACGTTCACAAGGATCAGCAGGTTCACCCCGACCCAGAGCCCCGCGTACTGGTAGCTGTTCTGAAACCGGTTGCCGCATTTGCCTATCTCGATCCCGAAGGGCCAGCGCAGGCTGGACGAGCATCCTCGGCCCGACAGGCTGTCGACGTGGTTGTTGAGACCCTTGTCCCAGAGGATCAGCAGCACCCAGGCCGAGATCGCAAGAAGCACCAGGGTCAGCAGACCGGCGGCGCGGCCGGGCAGGGCGCGTTCCAGCATGTCGATGGCGACGAAGCCCCCCTGGCGATAGGCAAGCGGGGCCATGAGGCCGACGAGCCAGATCATCCCGAAGCGCGCGCCCTCCTCGGTCCAGTTGGGCGCGTCGTTCAGCACGTAACGGAAGAAGACCTGACCCAGGATCAGGCAGACCATGACCGCGAGGGCGATCACGGCAATGATCCGCCCGACGGCCAAGAGGCCGCTGTTCAGCCGCTCGAGCGGCCACAGCACTCCCAACAACGCCCGCATGGGCCTCCTCCCTGATCCCGCGCCGGCGTGCCGGCGTCGTCCCGTGAAACTTCAGCGTTTATCGCCGTGGGGGCGGGATCAACCCCCGAACTGTGCGAAGCGGCCGCCCTGGAACAGGAGCGGCTCGCCGGTCCCGTGGGCCGCGCGCAGGACGCGCCCCACGAGTATGACGTGATCGCCCGCGTCGTGTGCCGCCTCCAATCGGCACTCGAAGCGCGCGAGGCAGCCGGGCAGGAGCGGAACGCCCTCCGGGCTCTCGGTCCAGTCGGTACCCTCGAAGGCATCGCGCGCGCGGACGAAGCCGTCGCAGATGCCCTGCTGGTGGGCGCCAAGAACATGGATCGCGTAGTGTTCCGCCGCCCGGAAGGCGGGGAAGCGGCTTGACTGCTTGGCCGGCGACCAGAGCACGAGCGGCGGATCGAGGCTGACGCTGGCGAAGCTGTTGGCCGTGATCCCGACGGGGCCCTCCTCGCCCCGGGCGGTCACGACGGTCACCCCGGTCGCGAAGGAGCCGAGGGCATCGCGAAAGGCGCGGGCATCCACGGTTGGGTCGATATCGGCCATCGCGTGCAGCCCTCCGTCCATCAGGCGACCTCGCGCCCCAGTGCAGCTTCGTAGAGCTGGAACCAGGTCTGGCGGTCCATGTCCACCTTCAGGGCGTCCGACAAGCTCTTGATGCGGTTGATGTTGTTGGTGCCCATGACGGGCAGGATGCCGGCGGGATGAGCGAGCAGCCAGGCCGTCGCGACCGCGGCACGGTCGACGCCTTGCTCTCCCGCCACGCGGTCGAGAATGGTGGCGACGGGCCCGTCACCGGTCATCAGGCTGCCGCCGCCGAGGGGCGACCAGGCCATGATCGGGTGACCGTGGCGCTGGTGGAAGGCCAGGTCGCCGTTGGTGAAGGGCTCGTGCGCGGCGAGGCTCAGCTCGATCTGGTTGGTCACCAGAGAGGTCTCCATCGCCGACTGCAGCAGCTCCCAGTCCCAGGGCCGGAAGTTCGACACGCCCACGGCGCGGACCTTGCCGGCACGGACCAGATCGTCGAGCGCGCGCCCGGTCTCGTGGTGGTCCATCAGAGGGTCGGGCCGGTGGATCAGCAGCAGGTCGATGGCATCGAGGCCCATGAGCCTCAGCGAGGCGTCGACCGAGCCTTCGATATGGGCCCGCGAGGTGTCGTAGTGCTTGACCCGGGCACCGGCGTGGCGGCCCGCGTCGATCACGATGTCGCACTTGGTCACGACCTCGATCCGGTTGCGCAGCTCGGGCGTGAGCGCGTTGCCGAGAATCTCCTCCGCCATGTAACCGCCGTAGATGTCGGCCTGGTCCATGGTGGTGATGCCCTGGTCGAGACAGCCCGCGATCTTGTCGCGCACGGTCTCGGGGCTGGTGTCACTGTCGTCGCCCAGCCGCCACATGCCGTAGACGATGCGGGAAAAGTCGAGGTCGTCGGTGATCCGCACGCGGTTCATTTACTTGCGTTCTCCGTTACCGAGAGGGGTGACGGGCGTGCCCGAGGGCACCCGGTCGTAGACATGGGGCAGCGAGCAGGTTTTCAACTCCGGAAGCACGCGGCTCCCGAAATGCTCGGCCTCGTCGATATGGGGATAGCCCGAGAAGATGAAGGCGCGGATGCCCATCTTCTTGTAGTTTTCGATCTTGCTGAGGACCTGGTCGGTCGAGCCCACGAGCGCCGCCCCGCAGCCCGAGCGGGCGCGGCCGACGCCGGTCCAGAGGTGCGGCTCGACATAGCCGTACTGGTCGGCGAGTTCGCGGGCACGGGCCTGGTGGCTGACACCGAGCGAGGAGGCGTCGTGCGCGCGCTCGCGGATCAGCGTGCCCAGCTCGTCGTCGAGTTCGCTCACCAGGTACTCGGCATATTCCTTGGCCTCGGCCTCGGTGTCGCGGACAATGGTATGAACGCGCAGGCCGTAGTCCAGCGTTCTTCCATACTTTTCAGCAACCTGATGGACGTCCTTCATGCGCTGCGCGAGCTGTTCCTCGGGCTCGGGCCACATCAGGTAGACGTCGCAGTGCTGGCCGCAAAGCTCCAGCGCGTGGGGGCTGTAGCCGCCGAAGTAGAGCAGCGGGCCGCCGTTCTGCTGGTAGGGCTTGGCGGGATCGGTCCAAAGACCTTTGAAATCATAGATTTCGCCGGTGTAGTTGATCTCGTCCTGCGTCCAGGCCTGCTTGAGGATCTCCACCACTTCGCGCGAGCGCTGGTAGCGGTAGGCGCTGTCGGCCTTCTCGCCGGGGAAGTCAGAGGAAATGACGTTGAGAGTCAGCCGACCCTTGAGCATGTGGTCCAGCGTGGCGACGGTGCGCGCCAGCATGATCGGCTGCATCTCGCCGCAGCGGATCGCGCCCAGCATGTTGATGCTCTCGGTCAGGGGCGCCATGCCGGCGACGAATGAGAGCGTGTCCTGGCCGACCTGGTACGAGGAGGGGCAGAGAATGTTGCGGAAGCCCTGCTTCTCCGCCGTCAGGGTGATGTCGCGGCAATGTTCGAAGGACGAGCGCAGGTCGCCCTCCGGCACGCCGAGCTTCCGGTAGTCGTCGGAACACAGGGCGGCGAACCACGAGACCTCGGCTGCATCGAGATCGGCGGATGTCACGGGTACGACGGTCATCGATTCCCTCTTGCTTGCGCTAACCACAAAGGTTGCGTAGCACGGGGTTTGACATGCATCAATGATGTATCAATTCTGAATCGGACGGCAGCGCCATGGATGGCCCCTCGCTTCCCAGATATGTCCAGATCGCGGAAATGCTGATCCGCGACATCGCCGCCGGACGCCTCGCGGACGGGACGCGGCTGCCGCCGGAGCGGGAGTACGCGGCCGAGCTCGGGGTCTCGGTGGGCACCCTGCGCAAGGCGCTGGACCGGCTGGCGGAGGCGGGGCTCCTGCGGCGCATCCAGGGGTCCGGCAACTACATCCGCGCGCAGGACGCGCCGGCCTCGGTCTACGGATTCTTCCGGCTGGAGCGGCCGGGCGGCGGCGGCCTGCCCACGGCGGCGGTTCTGGACGTCACCCGGCTCGCGAAGCCCTCGGACCTGCCGGAGTTCGGCGAAGGGCCAGAGGCGCACCGGATCCGGCGACTGCGCTCGCTGGACGGGACGCCGGTGGCTCTCGAGGAAATCTGGCTCTGCGCCTCGCGGGCCCCGCGGCTCGAGGCCGGGGACCTGTCGGAATCGCTCTACCTGCATTACCGCAGGGCACTGGGGATCACGATCACGGCGGTCGCGGACGAGGTGGGCCTCGCGCCCGCCCCGGACTGGGCGCCGGAACGGTCCGGGCTGAGGCCCGGAGAGACTTGCGGCTACGTGGAGCGGCTGAGCCGGGCGCAGGACGGCGCCCGGGTCGAGGCCTCGCGCACCTGGTACGACGCGGCCCGCTGCCGCTACGTGTCGCGCATGGGAAAGGCATAGGGATGGACGTCGTCAACTACGGGATCATCGGATGCGGCATGATGGGCCGCGAGCATATCCAGAATATCATGCTGCTGCAGGGCGCCCGGGTGGCCGCGGTCTACGATCCGGTCCGGGAGCTGGCCGAAAGCGCGGCGGCGCTGACCCGGGAGGAGACGGCGGTCTGCGACAGCTTCGACGCGCTGCTGGCCTTCGAGGGGCTCGATGCGCTGGTGATCGTCAGCCCCAACCACCTGCACGTCGACCAGCTCCGCGCCATCGCCGCGCGCCGGCCACTGCCCGTGCTCTGCGAGAAGCCGCTCTTCACCGATCCCGAGGATCGCGCCGCTCTGCCCGAGATCGCTGCCGCGCTGCCCGCGCTCTGGGTCGCGATGGAGTACCGCTACATGCCGCCCATCGCCGCGCTCGTGGACCAGGCCGACCACGCAACGGGCGGGATCTCGATGCTCAGCATCCGCGAGCACCGCTTTCCCTTCCTGCCCAAGATCGGCAACTGGAACCGGTTCAACGCCAATACCGGCGGGACGCTGGTTGAGAAGTGCTGTCACTTCTTCGACCTCATGCGCCTGATCCTGAAGGACGAGCCGGTGCGTGTCATGGCGAGCGCCGGGCAGACGCTGAACCACCGCGACGAGCTCTATTCGGGCCGGGTGCCCGACGTCTGGGACAACGGCTACGTCATTCTCGACTTCGCCGGCGGCGCGCGGGCGATGCTGGAGCTCTGCATGTTCGCCGAGGGCTCGCGCTACCAGGAGGAGATCAGCGCCGTGGGGCCGCGCGGCAAGATCGAATGCCATGTGCCGGGGCCCGGCCGGTTCTGGCCGTCCAAGCTGGGACCCGCCCCGGTGCCGCGCCTGATCCAGAGTCCGCGGGCGCCGAAGGGCCCCATCGAGAGCCAGATCCCCGTCGATCCGGCGCTGCTCGAGGCCGGTGACCACAACGGCTCGACCTTCTTCCAGCACCAGCGCTTCCTCGCGGTGGTGCGCGGGCAGGGCGAAGTGGACGTCACCTGGCAGGACGGTGCGCGCGCCGTGGAAATCGGCCTCGCGGCACAGACGAGCGCGGAGACCGGGCAGGCCGTCACTCTCTGAGGATGCGGTGCGGCCTGGCGGCCGCGCTATATCAGCCCGGCCCCGCCTGCGGCGAGGCCGGGCGGTGCGGGGGCTCCGCCCCCGATCGCGGCCCGGGGCCGCGATCTCCCCCGGGATATTTCCGCCCAGAAGAGGGCATCAGAGAGGGAGGGTCGCCGCCTGCATCTCGATTTCCATGGTTTCGTGGATGTCGGTGGCGGAAAGGCCCGCCATCAGGCGGTATCGGCCCGGGTCGATGATCCAGCCCTGTGCGTCCCCGTCGAAGCGGGCGAAGGCGCGGGGCGGGAGTGTCAGGTGGATCTCACGGCGCTCGCCGGGGGCGAGGTCGAGCTTCGCGAAGGCTTCGAGGGTCTTGAGCGGACGCTCCGCCATCTCCGGCGGGGCGACGTAGAGCTGAACCACGGTCGTGCCGTGCCGCGGGCCGGTGTTCTCCACGGTGATGCGGGCCATGGCGCCGCCGGTCGCGGTTTCGGCGGTCAGGCCGGAGAGCGCGAAGGTGCTGTAGGAGAGGCCGTGGCCGAAGGGGTAGAGGGGGGCGATGCCCTTTGCCTCGTAGTGGCGGTAGCCGATGAAGAGGCCCTCGGCGTAACGCACCTGGCCGTCCTTGCCGGGGTAGACCTCGGGGTCGTCGCTTGCGGTCGGATTGTCGGACCAGCGGACCGGGAAGCTCTGGGGCAGGCGGCCCCCGGGCTCGGCGTCGCCGAAGAGCACGTCGGCGATCGCGCTGCCTGCCTCCTGGCCGGGGTACCAGGCCTGCAGGATCGCGGCGACGTCGCCTGCCCAGGGCATTTCCACCGGGCCGCCGGTCTGCAGGACGACGACGGTGCGCGGGTTGGCCCGGGCGACGGCGGCGACGAGCTCGTCCTGGCGGCCGGGCAGGGCAATGTCCTCGAGGTCGGAGCCCTCGGTATCCCATTCGCCGGAGCGGCCGACGAAGACGAGCGCCGTGTCGGCAGCGCGGGCGGCCTCGGCGGCGGCGGAGATCTCGGCGTCGCCCAGGGGGCGGCCGATGCCCGCGCGGAAGGCCGAGAGGTGGAGGTTGTCGCCGGGGCGGGCGGCGAACTCGATGGTGATCTCGACGGTCTGCCCGCGCTCCAGCTCGAGGTCCCCGGTGACCTCGTCGCAGCCCTCCTCGAAGAAGGTGCGTCCCTTCTGCCAGTTGGACCAGGCGTCGACGACGAGCGCACCGTCGGCGTAGAGGCGGCTGTAGCCGGCGGAATGAAGCCCGAAGCGGTGCAGGCCGGAACTCTCCGCGGTGAAGGTGCCGGTCAGACGGGCGGAGAAGGCGCCGGGCGTGACCTTGCCCCCGGCGATGGGCGGCACCCAGAAGGCCTGGGCCTCGTCCAGCTCTTCCTCGTGGACGGGCGCGCCGGAGAGCTCGGTGTTGTCGAAGTATTCGGCGGTGAGGGCGGTCCGAAGAAGCGGCTCCCAGCGGTGGTTGTCGCAACCGGGAGCGTAGTCGAGGCGCGCCTCCCCGAGCCGGGCCGCCAGCCCCTCCCAGGGGGAGACGCTGTAGTGCGGATTGAGCTGGGCCGAGCCGCCACCCATGATCCGGGCCGTGCGTGCGTTGGGCCCGATGACCGCGAGGCGGCCGGGCTCGGCGGGCAGAGGCAGGAGGCCCTCGTTCTTCAGCAGGACGCATCCTGCCGCCCCGGCCCGGCGGATGAGGGCGCGATGCGCGGGGCGGTCCTCGGCGCGCTCCTCGAAGGAGCCCCTATCCTCTAGGGCCCCGGTGCGCTCCATCAGCCGGAGGACGTTGAGGGCCCTCTGCCGGACGGTCGCGCGGGCGACCTCGCCGGTCTCCACCGCGGCAAGCAGCTTCGCCCCCCGGTCGCGTGTGGGGCCGGGCATCTCGAGATCGAGCCCGGCGTTGACGGTGGGCGCGGTGGTGCGGGAGCCGAACCAGTCGGACATGACGACGCCGTCGAAGCCCCAGTCTCCGCGCAGCACCGTGGTCAGCAGCCAGCGGTTCTCGGCGGCATAGGTGCCGTTGAGCTTGTTGTAGGAGGACATGACCGCCCAGGTCCCGGCCTCCTTCACGGCGGCCTCGAAGGGGCGGAGGTAGATCTCGCGCAGGGCGCGCTCGGGGATGACCGAGTCGATGGTCGTCCGCTCGATCTCGCTCTCGTTGCCGGCGAAGTGCTTGATGGTGGCGGCAACGCCTTGCGATTGCAGGCCGCGGATGTAGCCCACCGCGAGGGCCGACGCGAGCGCGGGATCCTCGGAATAGCACTCGAAGTTGCGGCCATTGGTGACGGAGCGATGGATGTTGACGGTGGGCGCCAGCGAGACATGCGCCCCCTTGGAGCGGACCTCCTCGGCAATGGCCGAGCCGATCTCGCGGGCGAGGGCCGGGTCCCAGGTCGCGCCGATGGCGATGCCCACGGGGAAGGCCGCCGCGGTGACGCCGCCGATGAGCGAGCCTGAGCCGCGCGCGCCGTTGGGGCCGTCGGTCACGCGGAGCTTGCCGATGCCGAGCCGGGGGACGGCCGGGAGCGACCAGAAATCCTCGCCCGAGAGCAGGGAGACCTGCTCTTCGAGGGTGAGCTGGTCGATGAGCTGATCGGCCGTCGCGGTCATGGTGGTCCTCCCGTTCTTCCGTGCCAGAGCCTATAGACCATGGGGCGGCGGGCGAAAGGGCAGTGGCGCGTTGCCCTTCGCCGCGCGATGGGCCATGAGATCCGGCATGACACGCAGCTACTACTCCCATCTCGGCGGGCATCCCCCGCAGGAGCAGCTCCTGACCGACCGGGCGGTCTTCACCGAGGCCTATGCCGTCCTGCCGCGCGGGACGATGCGCGACATAACGGCGAGCCGCCTGCCGCACTGGGAGGGCACCCGGCTCTGGGTGATCGCCCGGCCGATGTCGGGATTTTCGGAGACCTTCTCCCACTACGTCATGGACGTGGCGCCCGGCGGAGGCTCGGAGAAGCCGGAGGCGGACGGCGGGGCCGAGGCGGTGCTCTTCGTCACCACGGGCGAGGCCGAGCTGAAGATCGGCCGGGCGGTCCATGTCCTGGGACCGGGCGGCTACGCCTACCTGCCGGCGGGGACCCGCTGGAGCCTGCGGAACCGGGCGAGCCAGGCGAAACTGGGCTTTCACTGGATCCGCAAGCGCTACGTGCCTGCCGAGGGGCTGGGCGCGCCGGAGCCGGTGATCTCCTCGGACGCGGAGGCCGAGCAGGTCCCGATGCCGGGGACGGACGGGCGCTGGGTGACGACGCGCTTCGTCGATCCCGACGACCTGCGCCACGACATGCATGTCACGATCGTCACGCTGGAGCCGGGCGCGGTCATCCCCTTCATGGAGACGCACGTGATGGAGCACGGGCTCTACGTGCTGCAGGGCAAGGCGGTCTACCGGCTGAACCGGGACTGGGTCGAGGTCGAGGCCGGCGATTACATGTGGCTGCGCGCCTTCTGCCCGCAGGCCTGCTACGCCGGCGGGCCGGGCCCGTTCCGCTACCTGCTCTACAAGGACGTGAACCGGCACGCGCCGCTCGGGCTCGGCGATCGGTGAGAGCGTGACCTTGTGGTGCGGCCCTGCGGGCCGCGCTGGTCTTGCCCGGAACCGCCTGCGGCGGTTGCCGGGCGGCCAGGGGGCGCTGCCCCCGTCCGCGGCGAGGCCGCGGTCTCCCCCGAGGGTACTTGGGGCTAGATGAAGGAAGGGCCGGGAGGCCGGCCTGCAGGGAGCGAGAATGACCGAATACATCTTCGAGCCGGAGCCGCCCGCGGCGCTTCCCGTCCTGCGGATCGGGGCGCTCTACGCGGTGCGGCGCATCTTCTGCATCGGGCGGAACTACGCGGCCCACGCGGCCGAGATGGGCAACCGAGTGACCGAGGCGCCGTGGTTCTTCACCAAGTCGGTCAAGGCCCTCGCGCGGAGCGGCGCCGTGCTGGCCTATCCGAAGGGCACGGCCGACTACCACCACGAGGTGGAACTGGTCGCGGCGCTGGGAGAGGGAGGCGCGGTCTGGGGCTGGGCCACCGGGCTCGACATGACCCGACGGGACCTGCAGGCGCAGGCCAAGGAGGGGCGGCTGCCCTGGGACGCCGCGAAGGACGTGGAGGGCGGCGCGGTGATCGGGCCGCTGACGCCCGCCACGGACTGGGCGCCGGCCGAGCAGGAGATCACGCTCGAGGTGGGCGGCGAGCGGCGGCAAAGGGGCCGGGTCTCGGAGATGATCCATCCGGTGGACCGCTGCCTCGCGCACCTGGCCGGGCTCTACGACCTGGGGCCGGGGGACCTGGTGATGACCGGCACGCCCTCCGGTGTCGGGGCGGTCGGGCCGGGCGACCGCCTCCTGGGGCGGATCGAGGGGCTTGCGCCGGTGGAACTGGAACTCCGGGCGTGAGCCTGTCGCGGGCCGAGGAGGAGGGTCTCGTCGGGCTCGTGCGGGAGGTGGCGTCGCGGGAGATCCTTCCGCGGTTCCGGCGGCTCGACGCGACGGAGATCCGGGCCAAGGGGCGCCCGGACGACCTGGTGACCGCCGCCGATCTCGCATCGGAGGCGGCACTGGCCGATGGGATCGGGCGGGTGATGCCGGGCGCGGCCGTCGTGGGCGAGGAGGCGGTGGCTTCCGACCCTTCGGTTCTCGACAGGCTCGATGCGCCGGGGCGCGTCGTCGTGGTCGATCCGATCGACGGGACCTGGAACTTCGCCCACGGGCTCGCGACCTTCGGCGTGATCCTCGCGGTGGTGGAGGACGGGGAGACCGTCTTCGGCCTGCTCTACGACCCGGTCTTCGACGACTGGGTCCTGACGCGGCGGGGCGGTGGAACGTGGATGTGCCGCGCCGGGGAGGCGCCGGTGCGGTTGCAGGTCGGGCCCGCTCCGGGCCTCGGCGAGGCGCAGGGGTTCGTGCCGCTCTTCCTGTTCGGAGAAGCGGACAGGGACCGGATCGCCGGGGGCATGGTCCGGACGGGCCGGGCGGGGAGCCTGCGGTGCTCCTGCCACGAGTACCGGCAGCTCGTGCTGGGGGGCGGAGACTTCGCCCTCGCGGCGATGCTCAAGCCCTGGGATCATGCGGCAGGTGCGCTGGCCCTCGCCGAGGCGGGCGGCGTCGCCGCCCTGACGGACGGGACGGCCTATGTGCCGCGGCTCCGCGAGGGGCACATGATCGCCGCGACCGGAGAGGCGCTGCGGGGCGAGGTCGCCGCGGTCTACTTCGGCGGCTGAGCGCGATTGCGGAGCGCCCCCGACCGCGTATAGCTTCGGTCCCAGACCCTGACCCGGAGATGCCCGATGAACGTGCACCAGCCCAACGACCTGTCCGCCTTCTGGATGCCCTTCACGGCGAACCGGCAGTTCAAGTCCGCGCCGCGGATGTTCGTCTCCGCCGAGGGGATGCACTACCGCACGCAGGACGGGCGCGAGGTGCTGGACGGGACCGCCGGTCTCTGGTGCTGCAACGCGGGGCACAAGCGGCCGAAGATCGTCGAGGCCGTGCAGAGCCAGGTCGCCGAGCTCGACTACGCGCCGGCCTTCCAGATGGGGCATCCCAAGGCCTTCGAGCTGGCGAACCGGCTGATCCAAATGGCGCCCGAGCACATGGGGCATGTCTTCTACACCAACTCCGGATCGGAAAGCGTGGAGACCGCCCTGAAGATCGCGCTGGCCTATCATCGGGCGCGGGGCGAGGGGCAGCGGACGCGGCTCATCGGGCGCGAGCGGGGCTATCACGGGGTGAACTTCGGCGGGATCTCGGTGGGCGGGATCGTCAACAACCGCCGCACCTTCGGGACGCTGCCGGGCGTCGATCACCTGCCGCATACCCACCTCAAGGAGAATGGCTTCAGCCGCGGTCAGCCCGAGCACGGGGCGCATCTCGCCGACGAGCTGGAGCGGATCTGCGCGCTGCACGGACCGGAGACCATCGCCGCGGTGATCGTGGAGCCGATGGCGGGCTCGACCGGCGTCCTACTGCCGCCGAAGGGCTACCTGGAGCGTCTGCGCGAGATCACCTCCAAGCACGGCATCCTGCTGATCTTCGACGAGGTGATCACCGGCTTCGGCCGCCTGGGCGCCTCCTTCGCCGCGGAGTACTTCGGCGTGAAGCCGGATCTCATGGTGACCGCGAAGGGGCTCACGAACGGGGTCATCCCGATGGGCGCCGTCTTTACCACGCCCGAGATCCACGACGCCTTCATGCACGGGCCCGAGCACCTGATCGAGCTCTTCCACGGCTATACCTACTCGGGAAACCCGATCGCCGCGGCGGCCGGTCTCGCGACGCTGGAGACCTACCGCGAGGAGGGCCTCTTCGAGCGGGCGGCGGAACTCGCGCCCTACTGGGAGGATATGCTGCACGGGTTGCGGGACCTGCCGCATGTCATCGATATCCGGAACATGGGCCTGATCGGCGCCATCGAACTGGAGCCGATCGAGGGTGCGCCGACACAGCGGGCCTTCCAGGCTTTCCTGCGGGCGTTCGACGAGGGGCTTCTGATCCGCACGACGGGCGATATCATCGCCATGTCGCCGCCGCTCATCATCGAAAAGAGCCACATCGACCGGATCGGCGAGGTGTTGCGCGGCGTGCTGCGCGACCTCGACTGAGGTCAGGCGTCCTTCTCGGTCGTGAAGGCGAGCGGGTAGCCTGTGCGGCGGCCCCAGTCGTTGGCCTGCTCGCACTTCGTCTCCGCGACCTCCTGCGTGTAGACGGCGATGACGCAGGAGCCCTTGCGGTGGGCGGTCAGCATGACGCCCATCGCCTCGCTCTCGGACATGCGGAACACCGCGCGCAGCACGGCCACCACGAAGTCGCGCGGCGTGAAGTCGTCGTTGAGCAGGATGACCTTCCAGAGCGGCGGACGTTCCGGCTTCGTGCGGGTGGTCGTCTTCGGGCGGGTCTTGACGTCTTCCATGAGGCTGTCCTCCGGGCGTCGTTCCGAAAGCGGATATATCGGCCGAGTTCCCTCTGTCCAGTGGAGGGCCATCGGCAGGCGGGCAGAGACGTCCGGCAGAACTCGCGCACGGTGGGCAGGTCGAGAAACGGGAGCGCCGTGGCCGGGATCTGCGGCAGGGCACAGGGCCTTTGCGGTTGACAGTCGGCTTTCCCGACCTCTCCTATCGGTCCTGCACCAAGACACGCGTTATGGGAGGACTATCCACATGAAGACGCTGATCAAGACCGCCGCGCTCGTCGCGGCCGGCGCGACCCCGGCCTTCGCCCAGGACGGCGACCGCGAGGGTTGGCCCGAGAGCTTCACCGTCGGTACCGCGAGCCAGGGCGGCACCTACTTCGCCTACGGCTCCGGCTGGGCGAACCTGGTCGCCGACGAGCTGGGTCTCTCCGGCGGCGGCGAAGTCACCGGCGGCCCGATGCAGAACATGGCGCTGGTGCACACCGGCGATGCCGCCTTCGGCATGACCACCATGGGTCCCGCGGCGGAGTCGCTGGCCGGCGAGAACCCGATCGCTCCGGGCCTCGAGATGACCAACGCCTGCGCGATCTTCCCGATGTACCAGACGCCCTTCTCCGTGACGGCGCTGAGCTCCTCGGGCATCGAGTCGATCTCCGACATCCCCGACGGCGCACGCATCGGCTTCGGCCCGGCGGGCTCCACCTCGGACACCTACTTCCCGCGGATGATGGACACGCTCGGCGTGAACTACGAGCGCCGCAACGGCGGTTGGTCCGACCTCGGCGGCCAGCTGCAGGACGGCCTTCTCGACGTGATCGCCTTCGCGGCCGGCGTGCCGGTGCCGGCGGTCAGCCAGCTTGAAGTGCAGACCGACGTGAACATCATCGAGTTCACCGAGGAGGAGCAGGCCCAGCTGCTCGAGGAGTTCCCGGTCTCCGAGTTCGAGATCTCGGCCGACACCTATTCCACGCTGGAAGAGGGCGCGCGCTCGGTCTCCATGTGGAACTTCGCCATCGCGGACTGCAGCCTGCCCGACAGCTTCGTCAACGCCGTCGTGGACGTGGTCATGTCGGACAACGAGCGGATGGTGAACATCCACCGTGCCGCCGAGTCCACCATTCCCGAGAACTGGGACAAGAACCAAGTTCTGCCCTGGCACCCCGGTGCCGCCGCCTGGTTCGAGGAGAATGCCGGCGCGGACATTTCCGACGACATGATCTACAGCAGCGACTCGTAATCGGGTCGTCCTGATGGACAAAGGGTCGCGCCCCCGGAGAGGGGCGCGGCCTATGCCGCAAGAGGGGCTGCGGCTATACCGCCCGCCGGGACAAAAAGGGAGGGGGCGCCATGACCGCCGAGGACAAGGATCCGAAGACGGCCGATCCGATGGATCTCGCCATCGCCGACGGTGTCGACGACGAGGCCATCGAGTCCAACCGCAGGCTCTACGAGGGCTGGCGCTTCTACGCCGTGAGCGGGCTCGCCGCGATCTACGCGGCCTTCCACATGGCGGCGCTCAACGGCGTTTCCATCGAAGACTGGACGGGCATCGAGCTTCCCTTCCTGCCGACCTTCCCGATGGAAACCTGGAACTTCCGCATCGTCCACGTGGCGGGCGCGCTGTTCCTTGGTTTCATCCTCTTCGCCGCGCACAGCTTCGACGAGGAGCAGGAGACGCGCGACACGCCGATGTTCGGTTGGATCGGTGTCGCCCTCATGGTGCCCGCGCTCTTCTCGCTGGGCGTCTCGATCTGGTTCGCCTTCCAGATCGCCGGGGGCATGACCTGGACCGGTATCGACGAGACCATCCGTTTCCGGGAAGTCTGGCTCTACGGCGTCCCGCTCATGGTGGCGACGGTCGGGGGCATCCTGCTGTCCTGGGTGCAGAAGCGCAGACGCGACCGGGTGGCCTCGGTCGACATCCTGCTCGGCGTCTGCGGCATCGCGGTCGCGACCTATCTCATCACGATCTACGGCACGCTGATGCGCAACTCGACCGGGACGCCCTTCGCGCCCGTCGGTATCTCGATCGCGGCCACGGCCGGCACGCTGCTCATCATGGAGCTGACGCGGCGCGTGGCCGGTCTCGCGCTGGTCATCATCGCGACGATCTTCCTCGCCTACGTCTTCCTCGGGCAGTATCTGCCGGGCTTCCTGAACTCGCCAGCGATCAGCTGGAAGCGGTTCTTCAGCCAGGTCTACACAGACGCGGGGATCCTCGGCCCGACGACGGCCGTCTCCTCGACCTACATCATCCTCTTCATCATCTTCGCGGCCTTCCTGCAGGCCTCGAAGGTGGGCGACTACTTCGTCAACTTCGCCTTCGCCGTCGCCGGGCGCGCGCGCGGGGGCCCGGCCAAGGTGGCGATCTTCGCCTCGGGCCTCATGGGTATGATCAACGGGACCTCGGCGGGCAACGTGGTCGCCACGGGCTCTCTCACCATCCCGCTGATGAAGAAGGTCGGCTACAAGAAGCAGACCTCCGGCGCGGTCGAGGCCGCCGCCTCCACCGGCGGTCAGATCATGCCGCCGATCATGGGCGCCGGCGCCTTCATCATGGCCGAGATCACGGGCATTCCCTACACCGAGATCGCCATCGCGGCGATCATCCCGGCGGTGCTCTACTTCGTCTCGGTCTACTTCATGGTGGACTTCGAGGCGGCCAAGCTCGGCATGCGCGGGATGCGCGACGACGAGCTTCCGGCAGTGAAGGCCATGGCCAAACGGGCCTTCCTCTTCCTGCCGATCATCATCCTGATCGCGGCGCTCTTCATGGGCTACTCGGTGATCCGCGCCGGCACGCTGGCGACGGTTTCGGCAGCCGTGGTGAGCTGGCTCACGCCCTACCGGATGGGGCTGCCCTCGATCGTGAAGGCCTTCGAGCTCGCGGGGATCATGTCGATCCAGATCATCGCGGTCTGCGCCTGTGCTGGCATCATCGTGGGCGTGATCTCCCTCACGGGGGTCGGCGCACGGTTCTCCAACCTGCTGCTGGGCCTCGCGGGCGTCAGCCAGCTGCTCGCGCTCTTCTTCGCCATGTGCATCGCGATCCTGCTGGGGATGGGGATGCCGACAACGGCGGCCTATGCCGTCGCCGCCTCGGTCGTGGCGCCGGGTCTCGTGGAGTTGGGAATTCCGACGCTCACAGCGCACTTCTTCGTCTTCTACTTCGCGGTGCTGTCAGCCATCACGCCGCCGGTGGCGCTGGCCTCCTACGCGGCGGCAGGCATCTCGGGGGCGAACCCGATGGAGACCTCGGTCGCCTCCTTCAAGATCGGCATCGCGGCCTTCATCGTGCCCTTCATGTTCTTCTACAACTCGGCGATCCTGATGCAGGGAGGCGCGCTGGAGATCCTCCGCGCCGGCCTGACGGCGACGCTGGGGGTGTTCCTGCTATCCTCGGGCGTGCAGGGCTGGTTCCTCGGCGCGCGGGCAGCCTGGTTCAACCGGGCGGCGCTCATCGCGGCGGCGCTCTTCATGATCGAGGGCGGTTGGCTCACTGACCTGATCGGCATCGGGCTGGCGGTCGCGGCCTATCTTCTGCAGCGGGTCTTCCACCCCGACCCGGATGCCCGGCTCGAGGTGAAGGGCGCGGACTGATTGTCCGGGACGGCGGTCAGTAGATCGCCGTCTCGCGCCCGGAGCCCTCGACCGCCCAGCCGCGGTACATCCCCTCGCAGTTGAAGGGCAGGGAGACCGTGCCGTCGCGGCCGACCGCCACGAGGCCGCCGGAGCCGCCGATTTCCGTGAGGTCGGTCATGACGACGCGCTCAGCGGCCTGCGCGAGCGTCTCTCCGGCAAGCCGCATCCGGGCATCGATCTCGTGCGCGACCGAGAGCCTCAGGAAGGCCTCACCATCGCCGGTGGCCGAGATCGCGCAGGTTTCGTCCCGGGCGAAGGTCCCGGCGCCGATCACGGGGCTGTCGCCCACGCGGCCGGTCCGTTTGGCGGTCATGCCGCCCGTCGACGTCGCGGCCGCGACGTGCCCGTTCCTGTCCCGCGCCACTGCGCCCACCGTGCCGTGACGGCGAGACGGGTCGTCGTCCAGCACGCCCGCGCGCTCCATCTCGAGCGTCCGCTGGAGGGCGTCCCAGCGCTCCTGCGTGAAGAAATAGCTCTCCTCCTCGAAGGCCAGGCCGGCCTCCCGGGCAACCGAGAGCGCGCCTTCGCCCGACATGAGGACATGGTCGGTCGTCTCCATGACCGCGCGAGCGGCGAGGATGGGGTGCCGGGGGCCCATGATCCCCGCCACGGCTCCGGCAGAGCGGTCGCGGCCGTCCATGATCGCGGCGTCCATCTCGTGGTGGCCGTCACGCGTGAAGACGGCGCCGTGGCCCGCGTTGAACAGCGGTTCGTCTTCGAGCGCCTGCACGGCCACGGTCACCGCGTCCAGAGCCGTTCCGCCCTCGCGCAGGACGGCTTCGCCGGCTTCCAGAACGCGGGCGAGGGCGGCGTGGCAGGCCGCCTCCCGCTCGGGCGTCATGCTCTCCCGCGGCAGCACCCCGGCGCCGCCGTGGATCGCGAGGCTGTATGTCTCGGTCATCGTTCACCAATCCTGAAGGTCTCTTCGGTTGTCTTTGGCGGCATCGGTCCTGATTTCTGCCTGCCAGCGCGGCACTTGCTGTGACGTCCCGGCATCTTGCCGTCAATTCCCTGCGATACGCGCTGTCCTAAAGCTGGGGAGGTGCTAAGGTAGACCACAATATGTAGCCCTCGACGGGGGAACGGAGTGCAATCGATGAACATGTCCAGAAAGGTCGACACCACGGGCCCGCTGATCGCGATCGGCGGCGCGGAGGACAAGACCTCACGCGCGAGCATTCTGCGCAACGTTCTCTCGCTCTCGCCCGCCGACCAGCCGGTCGTGGGGGTGATCACCACGGCAAGCAGCATCCCGGATGACGTCTTCGGGGGCTACAAGGAGGCCTTCGACGGCATCGGCGCGGGGGAGGTCCTGGATATCCGGATCCGCGAACGGAAGGACGCCAACGCGTCCAAGTACATCGAGATGATCGAGCGGTCCGACGTAATCTTCATCTCCGGCGGCGACCAGATGCGGCTGACGAACATCCTGGGCGCCTCGCCGGCACTCGAGATGATGCGCCGCAGACATGAGGAGGGCGCCACGATCGCCGGGACGAGCGCGGGCGCGGCCTGCCAGTCGGGCACGATGGTCTACGGCGGCCCGGCCGATGACAGCCTGCGCAAGGGCGCCGTCAAGATGAGTGCGGGCTTCGGGTTCGTCGACGGCGTGATCATCGACACCCACTTCCTCGAACGCGGCCGGTTCTCGCGCCTGATGGAAGTGGGCGCGACCAATCCCGAATACCTGGGCGTCGGCCTCGGAGAGGACGCCGCGGTCCAGTTCGAAGGCGATCTCATCCGTGCCTTCGGACCGGGACACGTCATCCTCGTTGACAGTTCGCAGATAACCGGATCGAATGTCTTTGATCTCGCAGACGGTGAGGCGGTCAGCGTCCACAACGTCATAATGCACGCGCTGGTCCACGGGTACGGATACAGCCTGACGGACCGGCGGGTCCTGGGACCCGAAGAGCTCAGGGCCAAAAGCCTGGAGCAGAGGATTGAATATACTTGAACACCGCGCGCTGCGTGGGCCGAACTACTACAGCCGCTACCAAGCGATCTACATGCGGCTCGCTATCGAGGAACTGGAAGACCGGCCAAGCGATCAGGTGCCGGGCATCGCTGAAAATCTCGAAGACCTGATCCCGACGATACACGATCACCGCTGCTCGGTGGGGGAGCCCGGCGGGTTCCTTCAGCGGGTTCGCAACGGCACTTATGCCGGCCACATGGTCGAACATGTGGCTATCGAACTGCAGAACCTGATCGGGTTCTCGGTCGGTTACGGCAAGACGGTCGATAGCTACGACAAGGGCATCTACAACGTCGTCTACCGGTACCGGGACGAGGCGACGGGCCTCGCCGCGGGCGAGGCGGCCGTGGAAATCGTCCAGAAGCTCTATGACGGCGAGACGGTCGAGCTCGAGCCGATCATCGATCGCTTGAAGGAAGTGCGCGACGCCAATGCGCTCGGCCCATCGACCGGATCGATCGTCAATGCCGCGAAGACGCGCAACATTCCCGCCTACAACCTGACCGAGGGCACGAGCTACACGCAGCTCGGCCACGGGATCAAGCAGCGCCGCTTCCAGGCCACGGTGACGGATGCCTCCGGCATTATCGGCCACTCCATCGCCGACGATAAGGAATGGACTAAGCAGATCCTCGAGGATGCGGGCGTGCCCGTCCCGCGGGGCGCGGTCTGCTATTCCTACGACGAGGCGCTGGAGGCCGCCCAGTGGATCGGCTGGCCGGTCGTGACCAAGCCGCTTTCGGGCAACCACGGCCGGGGCGTGACCACCGACATCGCCTCGGAGGAGGACCTGAAGTCCGGCTACGAAGCCGCCGTGGCTCGTGCGCGGGACGACTATGCCGGCGTCATCGTGGAGACCTACATTAAGGGCGAGGATCACCGGATGCTGGTGATCGGCGGCAAGCTCGTCGCCGCCGCCCGACGCCGGCCGGCCCATGTGACCGGGGACGGCGAGAAGACGATCCAGCAGCTGATCGACATCGAGAACGAGGACCCGCGCCGCGGCGTGGGCCACGAGAACCTGCTGACCCAGATCGTGGTGGACGAGCAGACGCACCGGATGCTCGAACAGGCGGGGTACACCACCGAGACCGTGCTGCCCGAGGGCGAGATCGCCTTTCTCAAGTCGACGGCGAACATCTCCACCGGCGGCACGGCTACGGACCTGACGGACGAGGTTCACCCCGAGGTCAAGTTCGCCATGGAGCGGATCGGTCGCCTCGTGGGGCTCGACGTGATCGGCATCGACCTTCTCGCCGAGACGCTCTCGGTGCCGCTCGACGAGCAGTCGGCCGGCGTCGTCGAGGTGAACGCGGGCCCGGGCTTCCGCATGCACATGTCGCCGACCCACGGCACGCCGCGTCCTGTCGGACAGCATGTGGTCGACATGCTCTTCCCCGATCCGACGGACGACGGCCGGATCCCGATCACCGCGATCACCGGCACCAACGGGAAAACCACGACGACCCGCCTGACCACGCATATCCTGCGGCAGGCCGGCAACTCGGTCGGCATGGGCTGCACTGGGACGGTCGAGATCGACAACAACGTCATCCTCCGGGGCGACTACTCCGGTCCGGCCGCCGCGCAGGCGGTCCTCCGCGAGCCGACGGTCGAGCACGCCGTGCTCGAGGTCGCGCGGGGAGGGATCATGCGCCGGGGCCTCGGTTTCGACGAGTGCGACGTGGGCGTTCTGCTCAACATCGCCTCCGACCACCTGGGCGAGCGTGACATCCACACGCTGGAAGAACTCGCGCGGTGCAAGACGGTGGTCGTCGATTCGACCAAGCGGAAGGGCGAGGGGGGCTACTGCGTCCTTAACGCCGACGATCCCATGGTCATGGAGCACGGCACCTACTGGGCGCGGGGCGAGATCATCTACTTCACGATGAACCCTGACAATCCCGACATCGCCGAACACCTTGCCAGCATGGGCATGGTCCTGACCGTTCGGAACGGCTGGATCGTCCTGCTGCGTGGCAAGGTCACGGTGGAGATCGTCGAGGTGAACGACGTGCCCATCGCCTTCGAGGGACACGCGCCGTTCAATGTGCAGAACGCCATGGCGGCCGCCGCGGCGGCGCTGGCCCATGGCGTCGAGATCGACGACATCCGTGCGGGTCTGCTGACCTTCCACCCCACGCCGGCGCAGATGCCGGGCCGCACGAACTATTTCGAGGCGGACGGGGTGAAGTGCCTGATCGACTACGGCCACAACGTGCCCGCGCTGGAGGCGCTGAAGCCGCTGGTCGACGGACTCGCGCGGCAGCGCAAGATCGCCGTGGCGACGGCGCCGGGCAACCGGCGCGACGAGGACCTCGAGGCGCTCGGCGCCCAGCTCGCCCGGATGTGCGATACCGTCTACGTCTACGAGACCGACGCGCGGGGCCGTGAGACCGGCGAGACGGCGGGCCTGATCCACCGGGGGGCCCAGTCCGCCGGGACGGATGCCCGGGTCGAGACGATCATGGCGGAGCGTGATGCGGTCGACCGGGCCATCGGCGAGGCTGTCGCCGGCGACTTCCTCCTGCTGCTCGTGGACGACATCGAGGGCACGACCGAGCGGCTCAAGGGCCGCAGCTTCCCCACCCAGGCCGACATCGCGCGGGCCTGAGACGCGACCATCGGAGCGCCCGGCCGGATCCGACCGGCCGGGCTGCGCGTTCCGCGTAGAAACAGGGAGATAAGACAAAATGACCAAGAACGTGTTCGTCGTCGGCCTGAACGACCTGAATGCCGCGCGACTGAAGCGGCTGCGGGGCGTCGAGGACGTCGAGTTTCACCAGCTGCTGACGCCGGCCCAGGTGTCCGAGACGCAGGACTTCGACATTCCCGCGATGCTGGCCGAGGCCGAAGCCAAGCTCGATGCCTTCGACGGCTCCATCGACGCGATCGTCGGCTACATCGACTTCCCCGTCTCGACCATGCTGCCGATCCTCTGCAAGAAGTATGGTACGCCGCAGGCCTCGCTGGAGGCGCTTCTGAAGTGCGAGCACAAGTACTGGTCGCGCAAGGTGATGGCCGAGTCGATCCCGGAGCACATTCCGAAGTTCACCGCCTTCGATCCCTTCGACGACGAGGCGCTTTCCAAGATCGGCGAGGCCGACCTGCGCTTTCCCTTCTTCGTCAAGCCGATCAAGTCCTCCGGGTCCCGGCTGGGCTTCCGCATCGATTCCCCCGAGGACTTCGACTACGCCACCGAGAAGCTGCGGGCCGAGATCCGCTCCATCGGCGAGCCCTTCGATCACGTTCTGAACCAGGCCGATCTGCCGGAGGACGTGAAGCAGGTGGAGGGGCACTACTGCATGGCCGAGCAGGTCATCGGCGGCCGGCAATGCACCGTCGAGGGCTATGTCCACAATGGCGAGGTCGTGCCCTACGGCACCGTCGACTCGATCCGCTACCCGCAGGTTCTGAGCTTCTTCTACTACCTCTATCCCTCGACTCTGCCGCGGCAGATCCAGGACAAGATGAACGAGATCACCCGCACGATCATGAGCCACATCGGCTACGACAACGCGGGCTTCAACATCGAGTATTACTGGGACGAGGTTCAGAACAAGATCTGGCTGCTGGAGATCAACACCCGCATCGCCCAGTCCCACTGCGACCTCTTCGAGATGGTCGACGGCTGCAGCCACCAGCAGGTCACGATTGACCTCGGGCTCGGTCGCAAGCCCGACATGCCGAAGGGCGAGGGGCCGGAGACGGTGGCGGCGGAGTTCTTCTACCGGGTGTTCTTCAACGACGCGACCGTCTCGCGCGCGCCGTCCCGGGCCGAGATCGAGGTTGCGGCGGAGCAGGTCGAGGGCACGAGGATCAGCTCCTACGTGACGCGCGGCATGACGCTGTCCGAACTGCCGGAGCAGGACGCCTACAGCTATGCCGTGGCCTCCGTCTGGATGGGCGCGAGCAAGCAGTCCAAGCTGCTCTGGAACTACGAGCAGGTCATGAAGCGGCTCAACTACGAGTTTACCGACATCGTGGAGTAGGGCGGGGGGCGACGCGCTGGACTTCCCGGCGTTCGCCCGCGATAAGCCCTGACGGTTCTGTCCCCG
This sequence comes from Histidinibacterium aquaticum, assembly GCF_008710275.1. Classification (GTDB taxonomy): domain Bacteria; phylum Pseudomonadota; class Alphaproteobacteria; order Rhodobacterales; family Rhodobacteraceae; genus Oceanicola; species Oceanicola aquaticus. The sequence goes on along the minus strand of NZ_VYQE01000002.1, from coordinate 698,856 downwards.
CCTGAAACTGTCGAGCGCCCCATGATCATCGATACGGATCTTCCCCGCCCGGTGCGGGAACTCGAACATGTCGAGATCGCGATGCCGGACGGCACGCGGCTCGCCGCCCGCATCTGGATGCCGGTCGACGCCGAGGACCACCCGGTCCCGGCGATCTTCGAGTACATTCCCTACCGGAAGAACGACAAGACGCTGGAGCGTGACCATGCCCGCGCCCCCTGGCTCGCGGCCCGCGGTTACGCCTACGTGCGCGTCGATCTGCGCGGGACGGGCGAGTCCGAAGGCGTCATGACCGACGAGTACACGGAGATCGAGCTGCAGGACGGCTGCGACACGATCGCCTGGATCGCGGACCAGTCCTGGTGCGACGGGGGCGTCGGCATCGTCGGGATCTCCTGGGGCGGCTTCAACGGGTTGCAGATCGCCGCACTCCGGCCGCCGGCCCTGAAGGCGGTCGTCACCATCTGCTCGACCGACGACCGCTACGCCGACGACATCCATTACATGGGCGGCACGCTGCTCTGCGATCAGCTGTCCTGGGCCTCGGTCATGTTCGGCATCAACACCCTTCCGCCGGACCCGGCCCATGTCGGCAACCGCTGGCGCGAGCTCTGGGAGAAGCGGCTCGACGAGTCCGGCCTCTGGCTCGAAACCTGGATGAGCCACCAGACGCGCGACGAGTTCTGGCAGCACGGCTCGGTCTGCGAGGACTTCTCCGACATCGAAGTACCGGTCTATGCCGTGAGCGGCTGGGCCGACGGCTACTGCCGGTCGGTCTTCCGGCTGGTCGAGAACCTCAAGGGACCCGCGAAGGGCATCGTCGGACCGTGGTCGCATCGCTACCCGCACCTGGGCGAGCCGGGGCCCGCGATCGACTGGCTCACCGAGGAGACGCGCTGGTGGGACCAGTGGCTGAAGGGCGAGGACACCGGGATTGCCGACGAGCCGCCGCTACGGCTCTACATGCAGGACCATGCTCCGCCGCGCAGCCATTACGAGCACCGGGACGGGCGCTGGATCACCGAGCTCGCCTGGCCGTCGCCGAACATCACGCGGACGGAGTACCGCCTGGGATCCGACGGTTCGCTCTCCGAGGAGGCGGGTGCGCCGGACGCGCCCATGACGCTCAACTCGCCCCTTTGGGTCGGGGGGCATGGCGGCAAATGGTGCTCCTACGCGCTGCCCGGCGACCAGCCCACGGACCAGAGGCGCGACGACGCCGGGAGCCTGGTCTTCGAGACCGCCCCGCTCGAAACACCGCTCGAGATCGCGGGAGACGCGAAGCTCAGGGTCACCCTGCGGGCGGACAAGCCGGTCGCCCAGATCGCCGCGCGGCTGGTCGACGTGGCGCCGGATGGGGCGGGAACGCGCGTCAGCTACGGGCTTCTCAATCTCACGCACCGCGACGGCCACGCCGATCCGCAGCCGCTCGAACCCGGCCGGGACTACACGATCGAGGTGCCCTTCAAGCACGTCGCCCAGACTTTCCGGGCCGGGCACCGCCTTCGGCTCTCGCTGTCGTCCAGCTATTTCCCCATCGCCTGGCCGACGCCGGAACCGGTGACGCTGACCGTGCTGCCGGGGCAGACAGTGCTCGATCTGCCGGTCAGGTCGGATGACGGCCTTGCCGTGCCGGAGTTCCAGCCGCCCCGCGCAGCGGAGCCGCTCGAAATTGCCGTTGCCGTGCCGCCCGGAGCCGAGTGGCAGCTGAGCGAGGACCGTGACACCGGCCGCGTCACGACCGAGGTGCGCGTGCACGAAGGCGGCATCCGCATCAACCGCCAGGACTTCTACCACTCCTCGGAAGGCTACGAGCGCTACTCGGTTCTGCCTGACGATCCGGCCTCGGCCGAGGGCGAGGTGATTTGGGAGCACGAGATGAGCCGCGGCGACTGGTCGGTGAAGACCATCACGACCACGCGCCTGCAGGGTGACGCGGGTTCTTTCCGGATCGAGGCGCGGATGCAGGCCTGGGCCGGGGAGGAACTGGTGCGCGACACCGACTGGGCCGTCGCCGTGCCGCGCAACCTCGTCTGAGCGGCCTCAGGGCCGCGCGTAGCGCACGAAGGCGAAGCGGCGTCCGCCGGGCTCCCAGCAGGGTACGTTGATCGTGCCCTGTCCCCCGAAGACCGGCTCCAGAGTTCGGATGGTGCCGTCGCGCGGATCGAGGAGGCGCAGCTCGACTTCATGGTCGCGCGGATGGCCCTCGGTCCCGCCCTCGTAGGAGACGTAGAGGACCTCAGGCCCGGTCGGCCGCGGGTGCGGGAACCAGTTGATCCGTTCGTCGTCGGTCATCTGCTCCTGCTCGCTGCCGTCGGGCCGCATCCGCCAGAGCTGCATGGTCCCGCCGCGGGTCGAGTTGAACCAGATCCAGTCGCCTTCGGGCGTATAGTCGGGCCCGTCGGCGTGGCCTTCTTCGTCGGTCAGGCGCGTTTCTTCGCCGCCTCCGACTGGTATCGTGTGAATGGCGAAGGTCCCGTCCCGTTTCGCGCAGTAGGCGAGGGTGCGGCCATCCGGCGACCAGCCGTGCCAGTAGGAGGGGGTCTTCTCGGTGATCCGTGTCGGCTCCCCGCCCTCGGCCGGGAGGGTGAAGATGCAGCTGCCGTCCTCGACATGGTGCGAGATGACGAGGGTGCCCCCGTCCGGCGAGAGCCCATGGTCGTTGTTGCAGCGGTCGGCGAAGCCGGTGTCGATCTCCTGCAGCTCCGGCCGTGAGAGAGGCACGCGGAAGAGCCGTCCGTCTCCGTTGACGACCAGGTGGTCGCCGGAAGGCGCCCAGTTCGGCGCCTCGATCAGCCGGTCGGTGGTGAGCACGACGCTGCAGGCGCCGGTTTCGAGATCGAAGATCTCCAGCGAACTCTTCATGGTATCCTCCCGTTAACAGCCGAGGGGTAGCCGAGGGCCGGGAACATCACAATCGGTCCCGTCAGGACGCCTCGGTTCCGACCGTCTCGAGCGATTGCCGAACGACCTCCACCACCTCCTGGAACTGGTGGACGAGCGGGCTCGACCGTCTCCAGATCATCCCGATGGTCCGCGACGGTTCGGGTGCCGAGAAGCGCGCGATCGAGACGCGCGCGCGTTCGACCTCGACGGGGATCGCCATCTCGGGGATGAGCGTGATGCCCAGCCCCGCGCCCACCATCTGCACGAGCGTCGAGAGAGAACTGCCGTCGAGGCCGTCCTTCGGCGCGCCGGGCAGGGAGCAGAACGAGAGCGCCTGGTCGCGGAAGCAGTGACCCTCTTCCAGGAGCAGAAGCCTGTGGGAGGCGAGGCTCGCGGGGCCGGGGACGGGGGCGTCGGACTCCTCCATCGGCCGGACCAGCACGAAGGGTTCGGTTCCCAGGGCCACTTCCGTCAGCGCGGGCTCGTTGACCGGCAGCGCGACGATGGCCATGTCGAGCCGGCCGTCGGAGATCTCGTCGATCAGGCGCGGGGTGAGCGTCTCGCGGACGTGGATGTCGAGCCCCTCGTGTGCCGCCTGAAGGTCGGGCAGCAGGCGCGGGAGGAGGTAGGGCGCGATCGTCGGAATCACTCCGAGCCGCAGCCGCCCTTGCAACCGGTCCCCCGTCGCGCGGGCAAGATCGGCCAGTTCGTCCACGGCGATGAGGATGTCGCGGACGCGGAGGGCGAAATCCTCTCCGAAGCGGGTCAGACGGACCTGCCGCGCCCCCCGCTCGAAGAGCGGCGTGCCGAGCGAGGTTTCCAACTCCTTGATCTGCATGGAGAGCGCGGGCTGGGAAATGGCGCTCGCCTCGGCCGCACGGCCGAAGTGCCGCTCCCGCGCGAGGGCCTCGAAATAGCGAAGCTGCTTGATGGTCAGGTTGTTCATAAGGCGATCTTATGGACGCAATCAGGAGATGCAACTTTCCTCTATCGGCGCGGCCTTGTATGCAGGCGCCCGAAAAGGGGTCTCCGCTCGGTGCGGCTGGCCTCGATGACAACCTCCGGAGGGCTCGAGATGGACGGAAACGACGCAGGCAACATGGCCAAGTGCCCGGTGATGCACGCCACGAACCGCGGGCGGTCGAACCGCGAGTGGTGGCCGAACCAGCTTAACCTCAAGATTCTGCACCAGAATTCTCCGCTGTCCGACCCGATGGGCCTGGACTTCGACTACGCCAGCGCCTTCAAGGCCCTGGACCTCGGCGCGGTGAAAGCCGACCTGCGGGCGCTGATGACGGACAGCAAGGACTGGTGGCCCGCCGACTACGGTCACTACGGTCCCTTCTTCATCCGGATGGCCTGGCACTCCGCCGGCACCTATCGGACCGGTGACGGTCGGGGCGGTTCGACCTCCGGCACGCAGCGGTTCGCGCCGCTGAATTCCTGGCCGGACAACGCGAACCTCGACAAGGCGCGCCGTCTGCTGTGGCCGATCAAGCAAAAGTACGGCAATGCCATCTCCTGGGCCGACCTAATGATCCTGACGGGCAACGTCGCGCTCGAGTCGATGGGCTTCAAGACCTTCGGCTTCGGCGGCGGCCGCGAGGACATCTGGGAGCCCGAAGAGGATATCTACTGGGGCACCGAGGAAGAGTGGCTCGCCACCTCCGACAAGCCCGGCAGCCGGTACTCCGAAGGCCGTGCCCTCGAGAACCCGCTCGCGGCGGTCCAGATGGGCCTCATCTACGTCAACCCGGAAGGTCCGGACGGCAAGCCCGATCCCGAGGCCTCGGCGCATGACATCCGCGAGACCTTCGGCCGGATGGCGATGAACGACGAGGAAACCGTCGCGCTGATCGCGGGCGGCCATACCTTCGGCAAGACCCACGGGGCTGGCGACGCTTCTCTCGTCGGGCACGAGCCCGAAGGCGCCGACATCGCAGAGCAGGGCCTGGGATGGACCTCCACCCACGAGACCGGCCGCGGCAAGCACACGATCACCTCCGGCCTTGAAGGTCCGTGGACGCCGACGCCGACGCAATGGGACATGTCCTACTTCGACCTGCTCTTCGGCTACGAGTGGGAGCTGACCAAGAGCCCCGCCGGCGCTTGGCAGTGGACACCGAAAGACCTCAAGGACGAGGACTTCGCGCCTCAGGTCGACGGGTCGGACGAGCGCGTGAAGCCGATGATGGCGACCACCGACATCGCTCTGAAGGTGCACGGGCCCTATGCCGAGATCTCCAAGCGGTTCCACCAGAACCCCGAGGAGTTCGCCGATGCCTTCGCCCGCGCCTGGTTCAAGCTGACCCACCGCGACATGGGTCCCAAGGTCCGCTACCTCGGCCCGGAAGTGCCGCAGGAGGACCTGCTTTGGCAGGACCCGGTGCCGGCGGTCGATCATGAGCTGGTCAATGCGGCCGATATCGACGCTCTCAAGGCGAAGATCCTCGACAGTGGTCTGACGATCCAGGAGCTCGTCTACACCGCCTGGTCCTCCGCCGCGACCTTCCGCGGTTCGGACAAGCGCGGCGGCGCGAACGGTGCGCGCATCCGCCTTGCGCCGATGCGCGAGTGGGAAGTGAACCAGCCGGAGCAGCTGGCCCGCGTGCTCGACACGCTGGAAGGCATCCAGTCGGAGTTCAACGCGGCTCAGAGCGGCGGCAAGAAGATCTCGCTGGCCGACCTGATCGTGCTCGGTGGTTCGGCTGCGGTCGAGAAGGCGGCGAAGGACGCCGGTCACGACCTGGCCGTGCCCTTTACGCCTGGCCGGACCGACGCCAGCCAGGAGATGACCGACGTCGAGAGCTTCGAAGTGCTGGAGCCCCAGGCGGACGGATTCCGCAACTACCTCAAGGTGAACTACACCGTTCCGACCGAGGAACTGCTGATCGACCGGGCGCAACTCCTGACGCTGACCGCGCCGGAAATGACCGTCCTCGTCGGGGGGATGCGGGCGCTCGGCGCCAACTACAACGGCGAGAAGCACGGCGTCTTCACCCACCGTCCCGGTCAGCTAACCAACGACTTCTTCCGCAACCTCCTCGACATGCAAGTCGCGTGGAAGGCGGTCGACGACAGCCAGCAGCTCTTCGAGGGCCGTGACCGGACGACCGACGAGGTCAAGTGGACCGCCTCGCGCGTCGACCTCGTCTTCGGCTCCAACTCGCAGCTGCGGGCGCTGGCCGAGGTCTATGCCCAGGACGACTCCTCGGAGAAGTTCGCGGCCGACTTCGTGTCGGCCTGGGTCAAGGTGATGGAAGCGGACCGCTTCGACCTGGTCTGAGCCGGGTCGCACCGACGAACCATTTTTCGGCGGCGCTCCTTGCGGGCGCCGCCTTTTTTGCGAGCCATTGCAGCCGCCGCGCCGCTGGGCAAAGAGGGGCGGGACGAACGGGGAGGGAAGAGATGCCTGACATGGGACTGTTGATCGCGATGGGAGCGATGCTGCTGGTGATCGGCGCATTCGCCGGTGTGCTCGCGGGCCTGCTGGGCGTGGGCGGGGGCATCGTCCTCGTGCCCGCGTTCTTCTACGCCTTCGCCGTGCTCGGCTACGACAGTCCCGAACTCATGCGGATGTGCCTGGCGACCTCGCTCGCGACGATCATCGTGACCTCGCTGCGCTCCGTCGCGGCGCACAACCGGAAGGGTGCCGTCGACTGGTCCATCCTCAAGGGCTGGGCACCGGGAATCGCCATTGGCGCGGTGGTCGGCGTTCTCGTCGCCTCCAGCCTGCGTTCGGACTGGCTTCAGGCCATTTTCGGGACGCTTGCGGTTGTCGTGGGCCTCTACATGACCTTGGGCAAGTCCACCTGGCGGCTCGGACCGGTCATGCCCGTCGGCGTGCTGCGCGCCGTGATGTCGCCGGTCATCGGTTTTCTCTCCGTCCTGATGGGGATCGGTGGCGGCAGTTTCGGCGTGCCGGTCATGAGCCTCTACGGCGTCCCGATCCACCGCGCGGTGGCGACGGCGGCGGGCTTCGGCGTGCTGATCGCCGTCCCGTCGGTTCTGGGCTTTCTCGTGGTGCCGATGCCGGAGGCCGTGCGGCCGCCGCTCACCGTCGGCTCGGTCAATCTCGTCGCTTTCGGTCTCGTCATCGCGATGACGCTGATCACGGCGCCAATGGGCGCGGCGCTCGCGCATCGGACCGATGCGCAGCGGCTCAAGCGGGTCTTCGGGGTGTTTCTGATCCTCGTCGCGCTCAACATGATCCGGAGCGCGCTGGCCGGCTAGCGCTTGAGCCGCGCGGCGCGACCGCCGCGCCGCACCTTCAGCCGGCCGGCGCGGGAGGGGAGCTCTTCCATCACCGCCTGACGCTGGTCGGAGGTCATGCGCGACCATTCCGCGATCTCGTCGAGCGTGCGCAGGCACCCGGTGCAGAGCCGCGCCTCCGGGTGGACGACGCAGACCTTGATGCAGGGGCTCTCGATCTCCGCGCGGGACCAGACCTTGTCCGAGGTGTCGGGTTTGCTCACGTTGCGTTCCTCAGGTGCCCGAGACGGTCGAGCAGTCCCTGCAATATTACAGAGGCGGCGACATGATCGATGACCTCGGCGCGACGTTTTCGCGACGTATCCGCCTCAAGCAGGGCCCGCTCGGCGGCAACGGTCGAAAGGCGCTCGTCCCAGAAGCCGATGGGGAGGTCCGTGAGGCCGGACAGGTTGCGGGCGAAGGCGCGTGTCGACTGGCATCGCGGTCCCTCGCTCCCGTCCATGTTGCGCGGCAGGCCGAGGACGAAGCCGGTCACCTGCCGGCCGGTGGCGATTTCCAGCAGGCGGGCGGCATCGGCCGTGAATTTCTTCCGCTTCACGGTTTCCAGCGGGGTGGCGACAGAGCGCATACCGTCCGAGACGGCGACACCGATGGTCTTCGTGCCCAGGTCGAGGCCCATGACCGCGCCGAGTGGGGGCAGGGCGGCGGCGAAATCCTCCGCGCTTTCGCAGATCATTCGAGCCCCGCGCCTTCGGCCGCTCGTTCGATGAGCGCGAGGGCCTCTTCGCTCTCTTCGAAGACGCCGCGCGCCTCGTCGAGGATGGCCTGAGCCTGCTCGGTTTCGCCGAGGACGCCCTTGGCGGAGATCAGCCGGGCCCAGTCCTCGGCGGTGCCGCCCTGGCTGGCGAGGCGCCCCTCGAGACGGGCGACCATACCCTCGATCATCTCCTGCCGCGCCTCGGGGTCCATCTCGGCGGCCGCCTCCATGTCCTCCTGGCTCGGGCCGGGCACGCTCTCGACCTCGGGCGGCAGCTGGAATTCCTCCCCGGCGCGGAAGGCGGCCTCCTCGATCTGGCCGCGAGAGAGCCGGACGTAGGGGTTCTCGGTCGGTCCCTCGGTGATGACGTCGCGCCAGATGCGGAAGGCGACGTCGGGCCGGTCCGTCTGGGCGTAGAGGAGGCCAACGTAGTAGCGCGCGGCCAGGTTCTCGTCGTCGGAGGCGAGAATGACATCGGTCAGGGCCTCGGCCTCGGGAGAGACCACGCCGGCGGTCGCGGCGACCATGAGGTCGAGCAGGCGAACTTGGTCCTCGACGGTGGCTTCCTCTCCCATGAGCGCTATGACTCGCTCCTGCGCCCTGGCTGCGGCGGCGTAATTGCCGAGAGCGGCCTCGTGCCGGGCCAGGAGCTCCCAGCCCTGCAGGTCGTCGGGCCGCGTCGGGACGATCTCGCGCAGTTGCGCGACCATTTCGAGGTAGTCTTCCGGGGCGTCGCTGGTGTCGGCGGCTATCTCCGGCGCGGCGGCTTCCAGTGCGGCCTGGCTGGGGCGGGACTCGCGCATTTCCTCGGCTTGGGCAATTCGGGCGGCGCGGGGAATGTCGGGGTAGGGGCCCGAGAGGTCGGCCGCCCCGAGCCAGGCGTAGAGCCCGCCCGCGACGGCCACGATGGCAAGGCCTGTCAGCCCGGCCGCCACGCGCGTCGCGCGACGGGGCGCGTCGCCGCCGGCCTCGGCCTGCGCCCGGTCCGCGGCGAGCAGCCGACGGGCGATCTCCGTCCGGGTGCGCTCGGCCTCTTCGCCGTCGAGCACACCGCGCGCGATATCGCGGTCGATCTCCTCGAGCTGCGCGCGGTAGATCGCGACCTCGGACCGGGTGTCGCCCTCGGCCCCGCCCCGCAGGAGTGGCAGGACGAGCGATCCGGCCACGAGAAGGGCCGCGGCGGCGCAGATGAGGAAGAAGATCATGAGGGTCCCGGTGCTCCGTTCCGGAACCGACATAAAGGCCCCGGTCCACAGCGAAAAGCCCCTGCGACCGCGCGTCTCCGGCGCATGTCGCATTCTCGCGGACTTGTGCCGTTGACAGTCCACCGGATCGGCCGCCAAGGGTTCATCCCCACGGGAAGCCGTTCGGCGGCAGGACACGGGGGATTCGGCCAGATGCAACGCTATTCCGCCTTCGCACTCGCCCGGGAGGCCATGCGCTTTCACTCCGGTTGGGAGCGGGCCTGGCGCTCACCCGAGCCGAAGCGGAAATACGACGTGGTCATCGTCGGCGCGGGCGGGCACGGTCTCGCGACCGCTTACTGGCTCGGCAAGAACCACGGCATCACCAACGTCGCGGTGATCGAAAAGGGCTGGCTCGGCGGCGGCAACACAGGCCGCAACACCACGATCATCCGCTCGAACTACCTCCAGGATCCTTCCGCCGCGATCTACGAGAAGTCGCGCAGCCTCTACGAGACCATGAGCCAGGACCTGAACATGAACGTCATGTTCAGCCCGCGCGGCGTGATGATGCTGGCCCAGACCCAGCACGAGATCCGCGGCTACCAGCGCACGGCCCATGCAAACGCCCTGCAGGGCGTGGACACGGAGTTCATCGGGCCGGAGCGGGTGAAGGAGCTCTGCCCGATCATCCGCATCGACGGTCCGCGCTACCCGGTGCTGGGGGCGCTTTGGCAGCCTCGTGCCGGCACGGCACGGCACGACGCGGTGGCCTGGGGCTATGCCCGGGCATGTTCCGACATGGGCATGGACATCATCCAGAAGTGTGAAGTCACCGGGATCCGCCGTGAGGGCGGCAAGGTCGCGGGCGTCGACACGACCAAGGGTCCCATCGACTGCGATAAGCTCGGCATCGTCGTCGCAGGACACTCGGGCCACCTCGCCGACATGGCGGGCTTCCGCCTGCCGATCGAGAGCGTCGCCCTGCAGGCGCTCGTCTCGGAGCCGATCAAGCCGTGCATGGACGTGGTCGTCATGGCGAATACCGTCCACGGCTACATGAGCCAGTCCGACAAGGGCGAAATGGTCATCGGCGGCGGCGCGGACGGCTACAACAACTACACCCAACGCGGCTCGTTCCACCACGCCGAGGAGACGGTGCGCGCGCTGGTGGAGACCTTCCCGGTAATTTCGCGGCTCAAGATGCTGCGCTGGTGGGGCGGCATCGTCGACATGACCGGGGACCGATCGCCGATCATCTCGAAGACACCGGTCGAGAACGTTTTCATCAACTGCGGTTGGGGTACGGGCGGCTTCAAGGCCATCCCGGGATCCGGCTGGGCCATGGCCGAACTCATGGCGAAGGGGACCTCTTCGCTGGCCGATTCCTTCTCACTCGACCGCTTCCGCGAAGGCCGGTTCATCGACGAAAGCGTGGCCGCGGGAGTTGCACATTGAGCGCGGTTCAGCCCGTCTTGAGCCCGGCAGGGAACGCGGGCGCGCCTCGCGGTGTTGTGATGGTGTCATTTCACATGGAGGGAATCCCGTGCTTCGTAATATCATCCTCGCCGTCGTCGGCATCATCGTCATCATCATCGTCCTCATCCTCATCGGCGTCATCGAACTCGGCGAAGAAGCCGTCGAGGCGACCACCACCGACACCGAGATCGAGGCCGGAGAGGTCGAGGGCGTCTCTGACGGCGAGGTCGCCGAAGAGGCTGACGGCGAAGTCGCCGAAGAAGTCGAGGACTAACAGGAACCTCTGCAGCCTGGGCCCGTTTCAGCGGGTCCAGGCAAGCAGGAGGGCCTCGTGCGACAGATTTACATTCTGGTCCTGGTCGTCGCGCTCGGCGCGGTGGCTTGGTTTTTCATCGACGCGGACACGACCGACGGAGATCCCGGACCGGCAGAGGCCGGTGAAGGCGACGCTTCGCCAGACGTCGACAACCGTCTCAGCGAACCCGCGGAAGGCCCGATCGAAGACCTCACCGACTAGGAACCGGGCCTGCGATCGGCTCGTTCCCTTGGCAATTCACATTGACCAGGGGAACGCCACATGTCCCAAGATCCCAATCGCAGCGGCGGGAATAGCACCGGCCGCATCGTCATCGGCGCCATCATCGTCGCCGTCATCGCAGTTCTTCTCTGGGTCCTTCTCGGCGGCGGACCGGAGCCCGTCGAGGAGGTCGAGATCGACGAGCCCGAGGCGACCGACAGTGACTCCGCTCTGGCCGAGACCGCGGACGAGGTCGAGGATGCGCCCACCGGCGAAAGCTTCGACAACCGCATCGAGGACGCCGCAACCGAGCCCGGCACGGCCATCGACGAGGCTGCCGAGTCCAGCGCCGAGCCTGTCGAGGAGGCCATGGAGGACAGCATCGACCCGGTCGACGACTCCGACATCGCTGCCCCCGAAGACGACCCGACCGCTCCCGAGGGCGATCCCCAGAACTAGCCTGCGCGCCTCGACTCGCGCACCCGGTCCCACCGGCACCGTCCCCGCGTTCCAGCGCGTGGGCGGTGCCTTTGCGCGCGGAGGCCTCTCCCCATGCTGATCTTCACCTGTCCCTGCTGCGGGGAGCGGGCCGACGAAACCGAGCTCTCGCCCGGCGGAGAGGCCCATATCGAGCGGCAGAGCGTCGAGAGTTCCGACGAGGCCTTCGAGGGCTACCTCTTCATCCGCGAGAACCCTCGCGGCGTCCACTTCGAGCGCTGGCGTCACGCCTACGGCTGCGGAAAGTGGTTCAACGCCGCGCGCTGCACGGTGACGCTGGAGGTCTTCGGGACCTATCCGGCGCAGACGATGCGGCCGCCGCAGGACCTTCTCGATCACATTTCCCAGCGCCGTCCGGGCTGGACCTGGAGAGACCTGGCATGAGCGTTTGTCGCGGCAGAGCCACCCGGAAACACGGCCTTATTCAGAACGGCGAGGGCAGGGGATGAGCACGAGACTGGCCACCGGCGGGCGCCTGATCGACCGCAAGCGCCCGGTGGAGTTCACGTTCAACGGCAGGCGGATGCGCGGCTTTGCCGGCGACACACTGGCCTCCGCGCTCCTCGGCGCGGGGCAGAGCCTCGTGGGGCGGTCCTTCAAGTATCACCGCCCTCGCGGGATCGTCGCCTCCGGCGCGGAAGAGCCGAACGCCCTGGTCAACCTCGGCAAGGGGCCGCGGTTTGAGCCCAACCAGCGCGCCACGACGCAGGAGCTCTACGCCGGGCTCTCGGCCACCTCGCAGAACCACTGGCCCAGCCTCGACTTCGACGTCGGCGCGATCAACGCGGCACTTTCGCGTTTCCTGCCCGCGGGCTTCTACTACAAGATGTTCATGCATCCGCGCTCGTTCTGGAAGCATGTCTACGAGCCGTTCATTCGCCAGTCCGCCGGTCTCGGGAAGGCGCCGAAAGACGCGGACCCGGATACCTACGAGCACTTCTACGCCCACGTCGATCTGCTGGTCGTCGGCGGCGGGATCGCCGGTCTCCAGGCGGCTCTACAGGCGGGCCGCGCCGGCAAGCGCGTTCTGCTGGTCGAGCAGACCGCCCACTGGGGCGGGCGTGCCGTGACCGACGGGGCGCGAATTGACGGCACATCTGCGGATGAGTGGGTGAAGTCTGCGGTCCAAGCCCTTGAACACATGGAGAACGTTACGCTGCGCACCCGCTGCATGGGCGCGGGCGTCTACGACCACGGCTATGTCACCGCCTACGAGCGGCTCACCGACCACCTCTCCGAAACCGAGGGTCCCCGTCACCGGCTCTGGCGCATCCGCACCGAACACACCGTGGTCGCCACCGGCGCGCTGGAACGCCCGCTCTCCTTCGCTGGCAACGACATCCCCGGCGTGATGCTCGCCTCGGCGGTGCGCGACTACATCACCGACTGGGCGGTCTCCCCCGGCGACCGCACCGTCGTCGTGACCAACAACGACGACGCCTACCGTACCGCCCTCGCAATCCACGAGGCGGGGCTTCAGGTTGCCGCCATCGTCGATGCGCGGCCCGCGCCCGAGGGAGCGCTGGTCACCCGGGCCCGGGAGCTCGGGCTGCCGGTCCTTACAGGCAAGGGCATCGCCAAGGTGAAGGGCGGCAAGCAGGTCGAGGGCGTGGCCATCTGCGCGCAGGCCGGTGAGGGCTCGGTTCTTCAAGAAATCCCCTGCGACTGCGTCGCCATGTCCGGCGGCTGGTCCCCGGTGGTCCACCTCTGGTCGCACACCGGTGGCAAGCTCATCTGGGACGCCGAACGGGCCTTCTTCCGGCCCGACCCGGACCGACCTCCGCTCGGCGCGGACGGCGGGGCGGCGGTGACCTGCATCGGCGCGGCCAACGGCCACCTCCGCACTGGCGAGATCCTGTCCGATGCCCAGGCGGCGCTCGAGCGTTTGTCGGGTGAGGCGGGCGCGGTACCGGCGGCCGAGGACCCGGACGAGGGCGCGATGCTCCCGGTCTGGATGATGCCGCAGGGCGCCAAGCTGGAACTGCGTCGCAAGATGTGGCTCGACTACCAGAACGACGTGAAGGTGACCGACGTCCAGCTCGCCGCGCAGGAGGGCTACGAGAGCGTCGAGCATACCAAGCGCTACACCACGCTCGGGATGGCGACCGACCAGGGAAAGCTCAGCAACATCAACGGCCTCGCGACCCTTGCTCAGGCATTGGGTGAAGATATTCCCCAGGTCGGGACAACGACCTTCCGCCCGCCCTACACGCCGATCTCCATGGGCTCCATCGCGGGCGAGGCGCGGGGCGAGCTGTTCCAGCCGATCCGGAAGACACCGATCCACGACTGGCACGAAGCCCAGGGCGCCTACTGGGAACCGGTGGGTCACTGGCGGCGGCCCTACTGCTTCCCGCGGCAGGGCGAAAGCCACGAGGAAGCGGTCGCGCGGGAGGTGAAGAACACGCGCCAAGGGCTTGGTCTGCTTGATGCTTCGACGCTCGGGAAGATCATCGTGAAGGGTCCGGACGCGGGCCGGTTCATGGACATGCTCTACACCAACATGATGAGCACCCTGAAGCCGGGCCGCTGCCGCTACGGTCTGATGTGCTCCGAGAACGGCTTCCTCTCCGACGATGGCGTCGTGGCCCGGATCGACGAGGAGACCTGGCTCTGCCACACGACGACGGGCGGCGCCGACCGGATCCATGCGCACATGGAGGAGTTCCTCCAGACCGAGTGGTGGGATTGGAAGGTCTACACCGCCAACGTCACCGAGCAGTGGGCCCAGATCGGCGTCGTGGGGCCGAAATCGCGCGCCGTCCTGGAAAAGCTCGGCGGCATGGACCTTTCCGCCGATACCTTCAAGTTCATGGATTGGCAGGACGGAACCCTCGGCGGCTTCCCCGTCCGCGTCTTCCGCATCTCTTTTTCCGGCGAGCTTTCCTTCGAGGTGGCGACGCCCGCGGGCCAGGGCCGGGCGCTCTGGGACGCGCTGCTGGAGGCCGGCGCAGAATTCGGGGTCATGCCCTACGGCACCGAGGCGTTGCACATCATGCGCGCAGAGAAGGGCTTCATCATGATCGGGGACGAAACCGACGGCACGGTGATCCCGCAGGACCTCGGCCTCGACTGGGCGATCTCGAAGAAGAAGGACGACTACATCGGCAAGCGGGCGCAGGACCGGTCGCACATGACCGATCCCGGCCGCTGGAAGCTGGTGGGGCTCGAGACGACCGACGGCTCGGTGATCCCGGACGGAAGCTACGCCGTGGCAGAGGGCACGAACGCCAACGGACAGCGCAACACGCAGGGCCGCGTCACCTCGACCTACCACTCGCCGACCCTCGACCGCGGGATCGCCATGGGCCTCGTCCTTCACGGGCCGGATCGCATGGGTGAGGTGATCGAGTTCAACAAGGTCGACGGCACCACCGTCGCCGCGAAGATCGTGAGCCCGGTCTTCTTCGATCCCGACGGGGAGAAACAGAATGTCTGAGCTGACCGTCACCCGCCTGACCGACCGGGGCATGATCTCGCTCCGGGGCGACCTTTCGGACGATGCGCTTCGCTCCGCCTGCACCGGTCTCTCCGGCGGGGATTTTCCCGAGGCGGGGCACGCCATCGTCTCCGGCGACAAGGGCCTGCTCTGGATGTCGCCCGACGAGGTGCTGATCCTCCTGCCGCAGGAAGAGGTCGGCCAGGCGCTCGAGACGCTGGGATCGGCGCTCGCGGGCTCCCACCACCTCGCGGTCGATGTCTCGGACGCGCGGGCGCTCTTCCGCCTCGAGGGCTCCGGGCTGCGCGATACGCTGCAGAAATTGACCCCGGCAGACCTTTCGCCCGCAACCTTCGGGCCCGGACGTATCCGCCGGACCCGGCTCGCGCAGGTTGCCGCGGCGCTTTGGATGCCGGGAGAGGGGCAGGTCGACCTGGTGTGCTTCCGGTCCGTCGCCGACTACGTGCAACGGCTGCTGGAGGTCGCAGCGGAGGGCGGGCCGGTCGGCTTCCACCCGGCCTGACGTCAGGCGGCGATTTCCGCTTCGGGGCGGCAGAGGTCGACCCAGCTGTCGTCCTCGGCGTAGCCCAGTTGAACCAGGGCGGGACCGTAGTCCTCGGCATAGATCTCCGCGACCTCGCGGGGCAGGGCGTCGCGCCACTGACCGGCACGGCCCGACTTGACGTGCGCGGCCACGAGGCCCCGGCGCGCACCTGCGTCCGACTGGCCGCCGAAGAGGGCGTGCCGCCAGTACTCCTCGACCAACCCGTCGGTGTCGAACCCGACGACTGCGGCACGCTCAATTGCCGCGCGGAAGACGGCGCAGTCCGTATCCTCGATCAGGTCCTCGTAGCGGAGGTCCACCGCGTGCGGGTGGCCGTAGGGCCATGACAGCATCTCGGTCACTGTCCGCGCATGCTTGCCGCGCATCTCGAAAAGCAGCTGCGAGACCCGGTCGGGCAGGGCGCGGATGGCCTCCTGGTAGGTCCGGCCCTGCAACTCCTTGAGTGGTTTGCCGAGCCACTTCTCGTTCCCGGTTTTCGCCGTGAGGTGGTAGCGCTGGCCCGAGAGCAGCACGTCGCGAGGGTCTCGGATGACGTGGATCGCGCGGGCCCCGGGGTGGTCGAAGAAGGCCCGGGGGAACTCCGAGGACCAGTTGACGCAGAGCGCCGGCCCCTTTGTCGGAAGCTCGGACAGCTTGTCCGGCCCGTTCAGCCGGACGACCGGAATGCCGGCGGCATCCGCGTAGCGGCGGAAGGTCCGGCGCATCCAGACCGTCCCCGTCTTGTGGTGCGTCCCGATCCCCAGAAAGCGCGCGCCACTGCTCACGCCGCGGGCTCCTTCTGGTCTCGGGGGAAGACGCCGGTGTCGATGAAGGTCCGGAAGTCCGCGACCTTCAGCTGGTAATCGAGTACGCGCCGCGCGCAGTCGTGGCAGGCGCGGACCAGTGCGGCGAGGTCGCTGTCCTTCATCCACTCGTCGAGGACGGGACGGATCCCCTCGGTGGGGATCGAGGCGTCGGGGACCGTGTTGATGTCGTACTTGTCCCAGTACTCCATATCGATCCGGTCCTTGTTCTTGCTGTTGGCCGTGCCGCGCAGGCGCTTGAGCAGGAAATCTTCGCGGCTCTTGATCGCGTAGTGGTTCATCTGCGCCAGCGAGTAGCCCACCGTCTCGGCGTTGGACCGCCAGCCCTTGTGCAGGATGTGCTCGCCCAGCTCGGCGCCGTCGCCGTTGACCCAGCGGACCATGCCGGGCGTCAGCTCCTTGTCCTTCTGCCACTTGGGGCGGTGCACCCCGAAGAAGTCGAACTTCTGCGGCCGGAACAGAGTCTTGAAGCCCCAGACCAGACCGTTCTCCGGCTTCTCGAAGCTCGACCCCTTGCGGTACCGCTCGGTGACGAGCGCGTCGAAATCGGCATGCGCCTGGCCGTCGGAGCCCATGAGCCGCCAGTTGACGGAGATCGCGTCGGCCCCCGGCGTGGCGGCGATGAGGTCGTCGACGCGCCGCTCTCCGACATGCACGTTCAGGAACTCGTCGGCGTCGGCCACAAGCACCCAGTCGCTCTCGCGGACCCAGGTCATCTTGCCTGCCCGCGAGTAGGCGGCCCGCTGCGGGTCCATGCGGGGGCCGAGCGGATTGTCGAAGTGCCGGACGACGCCCATCTGGTCGAGCCGGTTGAGGATCAGGTTCGTCCCGTCGGTACAGTCGTTGGAGAAGATGACGAAACCGTCGAAGCCGATCGAC
This sequence comes from Histidinibacterium aquaticum, assembly GCF_008710275.1. Taxonomy (GTDB): domain Bacteria; phylum Pseudomonadota; class Alphaproteobacteria; order Rhodobacterales; family Rhodobacteraceae; genus Oceanicola; species Oceanicola aquaticus. The sequence goes on along the minus strand of NZ_VYQE01000002.1, from coordinate 681,637 downwards.
CGGTGGTAGGCCAGCCACTCCAGCAGGTACGGCCCTTCGTTCTTCATCGTGGCGACGACGATCTTTCTCATTCCGCGTCCTCCGTCCCGGCGCGCTTGAGCGGGTCGCGCGGGTCGCGGTTGCTGGAGACGGTCACCTCGTCGAGGATGCGCCCTAGGGGTGGTGCAGGCGCGTCCAGAGAGACCTCTGCCGTCTTTGGTGTCTCCGCCGCGGGCGGCTTCGGGGCGCCGGGCCTGAGGGACGGGACACCGAGCGCCTTCGCCTCCGGCGTGCCCTCGAAGGGATTGTCCAGCGTCAGGGCCGCCTCCGAGGCCGCCTCGCGCTCTTCCGGCCGGTCCTTCTCGGCGGGCTCCCGCGCCTTGACGCCCGCGGTCTCCAGAAGGGCCGAGCGTGTCTCTCCCTTCTTCGCCGTCTGGGTCGAGGCGATCATCCGGGCGATGGTCTTGTCCGGCACGCCCTGGGCCTGGAGTTCCTTCACCTTCTCCTGCCATTTCTTCGGCAGGTGCTGGATGAAGAGGACCTCGTCGAGCTCGTCGATGGAGGTCTCCGAGGCGTCCTTCAACTCGGCCAGCCACCGATCGTACTCGCCCGTCGCGCGCAGCCGTTCGACCCGCGCCGCATGGTAGGCCAGCGCCTCGTCCTGCAGCTTGCGCATCACCGGGTCCGAGAGGATCTTGGCCATCTTCTTCTTGACCGGTTTGGCGTGGCGCAGGGCATTCGTCGCCTCGAGCTCGTTGCGGTCGAAGAGGGCGAAATAGGCCGCGTTGTACTTGTCCTCCTTGTTGTTCACGTTGCCGCGGAGCCGCCGCAACAAGTAGGACTCGTAGCTCTTGACCGCGTAGTGGTTCATCTCCGCCAGCTTGTAGCCCAACGTTGGCTTGGTCGACCGCCATCCCGAGAGCGAGAACTCGTCGGGCATCGGCTCGCCCGAGCCGTTCACCCAGAGCTGCTCGAAGAGGAACTTCGCGTTCGCCGGGTCCTGCTTGGCCTTGCGGATGCTCGGGCGGTGGATGCCGAACTTCATGTCCCGGTAGGGCCTGAAGAGCGTCTTGACGCCCCAGCCCTTCTTGAACTTGTCCGGCGCGCCTTTCGTGTAGTTCTCGATCACGAGGCCCGGATTCCACTCGGTCAGGCCGGAAGAGCCGAAGAAGCGCCAGGTGATCGCCATGGCCTGCGCCTCTGGCGGGATCCTCTCCACGAGATCGGTGATCCAGCCGCGGCCGCATTTGATCGAGAGGAACTCGTCCGCGTCCATGACGAGGATCCACTCGCTGTCGGTGACCTCGGGGTTGTCGCCCGCGAGCGTCAACGCATTGGGCTGGGGCTTCTTGCCCTCGGGCACCTCGTTGCGGAAGTGTTGGACCCAGCCCATCTCCTGCAGCCGCTCGAGCATGGCGTCCGTGCCGTCCGAGCAGTCGTTGGTATAGACGACGATGTTGTCGAAGCCGATGTGCCGGTGGTAGGCGACCCACTCGACGAGACTGTGCCCCTCGTCCTTCATCATCGACAGGATCGTGTAGCGGTGCCTCGGGCTCATTCCTGCTCCCCGGCCGTTCGGCCTGTCCCCGGTTCTTCTGTCCGGAAAGGCCCTATTGCGCCATTCTGACGTCAATTGGGCGCCCCGGCGCGCGCTTGCGGCACAATAGAGACGGGAGGGCGGAACGCCAAGGCGGCCGCACAGCCCCCTGTGCGTCATGGAACCTCGACCTCCGCCATGTCGTTTGACAAACGTGCTTGACCCCGGCCCCCGGCGTGCTTTCTGTCCGGGGACGCCGACTTTCACTCAATCGACAAGGGGGACACCCAATGGCTTTCGAACTTCCCGACCTTCCCTACGCCCACGATGCGCTCGCCGGGCAGGGGATGAGCAAGGAGACGCTCGAGTTCCACCACGACATTCACCACAAGGCCTACGTGGACAACGGTAACAAGGCCATCGCCGGCACCGAGTGGGAAGGCAAGTCCGTCGAAGAGATCATCAAGGGCACATACGACCCGAAGGCCGTGGCCCAGAACGGCATCTTCAACAACGCCTCGCAGTACTGGAACCACAACCAGTTCTGGGAAATGATGGGCCCCGGCCAGAGCAAGATGCCCGGCGAGCTGGAAAGCGCGCTGACCGAGGCCTTCGGCTCGGTCGACAAGTTCAAGGACGAGTTCAAGGCGGCGGGCGCCGGTCAGTTCGGCTCGGGCTGGGCCTGGCTGGTGAAGGACACCGACGGTTCGCTCAAGGTCACCAAGACCGAGAACGGCGTGAACCCGCTCTGCTTCGACCAGACCGCGCTGCTCGGCGTCGACGTGTGGGAGCACTCCTACTACATCGACTTCCGCAACAAGCGCCCGGCCTATCTCGACAACTTCCTCGAGAACCTGGTCAACTGGGAAAACGTCGCGAGCCGCATGTAAGCTTTCGCGAAATCCGATCCGGAAGGGGCCCCGCCTGGCGGGGCCTTTTTCGTGTCCGGCGGGCCCGCGATCGCCACAAATCCACCGCGATGCCGCCACCTTGCCGCTCTAGGCTGCGCCAAAGGATCCGAACAGACGGAGCGGACGAGATGAAACGACCCATCGGCCCCCTGGCCCTTTTCCTTGCCACGACCGCCGTCGCGCTGCCCGGTGTCGCGGTCTCGCAGAGCGTCGCACCCGGCGACACGATCGGCGAAACGGCCTCCGCCCGGAACAGCTTCGAAGAGATCCTCCCCGTGCTCGAGGAGGAACACGAGGCGGCGCTGGCGCTTCTTGCCGCGACCTCCACGACGGACACGACGACGACCGACAGCACGACAACCGACACCACGACCACCGACACCACCACCACGGACAGCACGACGACACTGCCGCCGCCCCTCGACATGGTGCTGGACGCAGGGATCTATACCGAGGCCGGGATCGTGGTGGAGCAGGCGGGCGAGACCAAGGGTCTGATCGCGACCGAGTTCAACCCGGGTGGCATCGACGGCCTCTATAGCTGGTACCCGAACGGGTCCGACAACGGCTACACGGTAATCCGGCTCGAGGATGGCGGCGCCATGAAGGCGGTCAGCCTGCTCGTCGGAAACGGCAATACCGGTCCGCGCGACGGGGAGTTCCGGCTCATGTCGAACGGCGGCATTCTCGGAGAAGGGTCCTTCGAGACCACCCCGGAGCCCACGGCCATGACTTTCCGGGCGCCGGGCGGCTTCGACGCGATCCAACTGCGGACCCGGGCGCGCACCACCGACCAGGGCACCTACTTCGACGATGCCTCCCCGAATTCGCTGCTGATCGACGATATCCGCGTCCTGCGGGTGCCCGCGGAGGATGGCAGCGAGGCGGAGCCCGAGACCGGCACCGAGGCCGGCTGAGCGCCGTCCGGCACAGCGATAATCGCACCGACCATGTCCGGCCCGGAACAGGCGTCGCTGTTCCGGGCCGCTTTCATTTTCACGCCGGACTGATCCGTCTGCCGGTGTCCATGCCTGACCCGGCGAGCGCCGGAACCGCGCCCCGTCCGCGACGGTTTCTTCTTCGAACACTGATGGAAGGAGGCCGAGCATGGCAGAGCGCTATCGCTCCAACGACGGTCGCAAGGAGACCGAGGAGTTCACCGAAGGCACCCCCGCACCCGAGCATTCCGGCCGCGCCCAGGGCGATCTCGAACGCGACGTCGCCACCCGCGACGAGAAGAAGCAGGCAGAGAAAGGCGCCGGCGCCAGCCGCGTGACCAAGGGCGACGAAGCCGGAGACGGCAATCTCGGCGGCCATCACGGCACCGGTTCCGAGGACGGGAGCTGAGCCATGACGAAACTGACCAAGGACACCTGGATCCTCGTGGCCGACGGCGAGAAGGCGCTGTTCCTCAAGAACCTGACGGACGGCGAGGACCCCAACTTCGAGCTCGTCACGAAGGAGGAGCAGGAGAACCCGAAGGACTACGACCAGTCGGCGAACAAGCCCGGCCGGATGCAGGATACCGGCGTTCAGCAGCTCTCGGCGCTGGACGACACGGACTGGCATGAGCTCGCCAAGGAGCGCTTCGCCGACGACATGGCGGACATGCTCTACAGCCTCGCGCACAAGGGGGCCTACAAGCGCATCGTGCTCGTGGCCGCGCCGAAGATTCTCGGCGAGATGCGCGACAAGCTCCACAAGGAGGTCTCTTCGAAGGTCGTGGGCGAGGTGCCCAAGACCCTCACCAACCATCCGGTGGACGAGATCGAGCGCATCGTGAAGGAAGAACTGGCGGCCTGACTGCAGGCCCGGTTTCACGGAGGCGCCCCCGCTCGGGGGCGTCTTTTCGCCTGGCGGGCCTTGCGCCGGCCGCGCGGCCGTGTCTCAAGGCGGCATGACCGAAGCCAAGCGCGGCATCGCGGCGATGATCGCCGCCTGCACCATCTGGGGCCTGTCCCCGCTCTTCTACAAGCAGCTCGACCACATCCCCCCGGGCGAGGTGCTGGCCTATCGCACTCTCTGGTCTTTCGTCTTTTTCGCCGGCGTCCTCGCCTTGCAGGGCCGCCTCCGCGTGCTGGGTGAGGCCCTCTCGACGCCACGGCGAGCGCTCCTGATCTTCGCCTCGGGCTTCGCCATCGGCTGCAACTGGTTCGGCTTCATCTTCGCCGTTCACTCCGACCGGGCCCTCGAAGCCTCGCTCGGCTACTACATCTTCCCGCTGACCGCCGTGCTCTTCGGCCGGCTCATCTTCGGCGAGCGCCTGAGCGGCGCACAATGGGCCGCGGTCGCCCTGGCCGCGGCGGCGGTTGCGACGCTGACGGCGGGACTTGGCGTGCCGCCCTGGATCTCGCTGGCGCTGGCCGGGACGTTCGCCGTCTACGGTATCCTCAAGAAGCAGCTCCCCGCCGGGCCCGTGGTTTCGGTGACGGCGGAGGTCCTGCTGCTGTCCCCCATCGGGATCGCCTGGATCGTCTGGGCCGGCACCTCGCCGGATGCGGTGACCCACCTCTGGCTCGCCGCCTCCGGGCCGCTGACCGCGACGCCGCTGATCCTGTTCAGCTACGCCGCCAAGCGGGCGCGGCTCTCGACCGTGGGTCTCGTGCAGTACCTCAACCCGACGCTACAGTTCGCCTGCGCCACGCTGGTCTTCCTGGAGCCGGTGACCCGCTGGCACGCCATCGCCTTTCCGGGCGTCTGGCTGGCGCTGGCGGTCTACTCCGCCTCGGCGCTCGCTCAGGACAGGTCGGCGCGCAGGGCCGCCTCCAGGGCCTCCACTCCGGGCACGAGCGTCACGTAATCGCGAAGCTCCTGGCCCGCGAAACCCTCCGAGATGACGTGGTCCAGAAGGTCGAGGACCGGCTGCCAGTAGCCCTCGATGTCCACGAGGTAGATCGACTTGCCGTGCAGCCCGAGCTGGCGCCAGGTGAGCACCTCGAAGAGTTCGTCGAGCGAGCCGGCGCCGCCCGGCAGCAGGGCAATGGCGTCGGCGTTCATGAACATGACCTTCTTGCGTTCGTGCATGGTCTCGGTGACCACGAAACGGTCGAGGCCCCGGCGGCCGATCTCGCGGGCCAAAAGGTGAGCGGGGATCACGCCGAAGGTGCGCCCGCCGCCGTCGGCCGCCGCGCGGGCGACCTCGCCCATGAGGCCCACGTCCCCGGCGCCGTAGACCAGCTGCCAGCCGTTCCGGGCCAGCATCTCGCCGGTGGCGCGGGCGGCCTCGGCGTAGGCGGGGCGTCCGCCCATCCGTGAGCCGCAATAGATGCAGACCGATTGCGAGAGGTCGGGCATCGGCGTGCTCCTTCTGCGTCAGTCGATGTGTCTTTTGACCGTCCATATCGGTCCTGCTATTGTCGCTCAACTCCCGCGCGGCTACTCCGCTCCGGAGTAAACGGGGATAAGGCTGCCGCTGCCAATGGCCACGTCTGTGGGGACATTGCTCCGCGTCGCATTCGGCGGCGCTGTCGTTTTCGGCGCGATCCTGATCGCGTACGATCGCGGACTCCTGACCGACGACGCTCCGGACCCGGCCGACGCCCCTGAGACCGGCTCGTCGCAGATAGCGGCGGTGCCGTCGGACGACATCCAAGCCTCCGAGGGGACTGCCGAGGACGTGGCGGAGATCCAGCCGGAGAGCGGGTCCGAGCCGGATGTCGCGGAGGCCGCCGGTGGCTCCGAGACCCCGCAGGAGCCAGAGGTAGCGACGGCCCCCGAGGTGCCGGCCACGACCGGGCCGTCCCCTGAAACGGAGACCACTGCGGAGAGCGAACCCCGCGAGATGGCGGCGGCGGCCGAACCGCCTGCGACCGGGGCCGGGAACGAGACGGACCCCGTCGCCCGCCGCGCCCCGCGTTTCGACGTGGTCCGGATCGAGCCGGACGGGACAGGCATCGTCGCCGGGATCGCCGAACCCTCCGAACCCGTCGCGGTCATTCTCGACGGCGGTGAAACGGTCCGGACCGAGGCCGATGCTTCCGGCCGTTTCGTGGCCTTCGTCGATATCCCTGCCTCCTCGCAGCCGCGGAGCCTTTCGCTCGTGGCCGATCCCGAGGGCCGGAACAGCCGCTCGGAGGAGACGGTCATCGTCTCGCCCTTTGGCGATGTCGCCGAAATGGCCGACGCGCCAGAGACCGAACCGGGCCGCGAGATGGCGGCGCTCGCACCCGATGCGGAGCAGGAAACCTCCGTTCCGACTTCGAGCGCAGCGCAGGACCCGACCGCCTCAGCTGCGCCCTCGAGTGGTGCAACCGCGACAGACGATACAGCCGCCGCCGCGGGATCGTCGGCCCCGTCCTCCGCCATGACGGCCGAGATTGGCGCGGCGTCCTCCGAACAGGCATCGGTCACCGCGGGGCTCGCCGGTGCCGAAACCGGGACGGGGGAAACCTCCGGACCGACTTCATCGTCAGCAGGAACCGCAAATGCCTCGGCCCCGTCGACCGAAGCCGATGCTCCTGAGGTCGCGGAAGGACCCGATCCGGGCGCCGCGCCCGAGGTTCCCTCCGATCCGCGTCCGCCGGAGACGGCCGAAGCGTCTGACCTGGACCCTTTCGAAGGGACCGACAGCGCCCCCGACACCGGATCGTCCGCCCCGGCGCTCGCCTCGGGCCCGGATGCGGGAGATGCACCCGGCCTGCCGGAGAGTGGTGACGAGCCGACTGCCGGCGAGGCGACCGAGCTGGCCTCCGCGGAGGCGGCCGAGCCGGCGCCCGGGCCCGCGGACCCGGCCCCCGCTCCCGACGTGACGGCGCGCGCCGGCGAGATCGGAAGCCCCGGCAGCGTGGCGGAGGCGCCCGAGATGCCGGGCGGAGCCGCGGGGCCGGCGACCGGCTCCGACAGTCCCCGGGCACCCTCGGTGCTCATGGCCGACAGCGAGGGGGTGAGGGTGCTGCAGTCGGGCGCGCCCGACGCGCCGCCCGAGGTCGCGACCAACGTCTCGCTCGATAGCATCGCCTACGATCCGGAGGGCGAGGTGGTCCTCTCCGGCCGGGGCGGAGATCGCGACGAGGACGGCGGATACGTCCGGATCTACATCGACAACCGCCCCGTCACGACCTCCCGGATCACCGAGGATGGCCGCTGGCGCTCGGACCTGCCCGAGATCGACACCGGGGTCTACACGCTCCGCGTGGACGAGGTCAGCGCCGGGGGCGAGGTGGTCAGCCGGATCGAGACGCCCTTCCTTCGCGAGGCGCCGGAGACCCTGGCGCAGGTCATGGCCGACGAGACCTCCCGGGCCGATTTCTCGGTCGCCGTCCGGACTGTCCAGCCCGGCAACACGCTCTGGGCCATCGCCGAGGAGCGCTACGGCTCGGGCTTCTCCTATGTCCGCGTCTTCGAGGCGAACCGGGACCTGATCCGCGACCCCGACCTCATCTATCCCGGCCAGGTCTTCCGGCTGCCGGAGGGCGAGGACGGCTGACCGTCCAAATTTGGACGGTGCGGTAAGTCGTGGGAAAATAAGGTCAATTCGAGATTAATCTTGGGCTGGTTGCGCCGCGCTGGCGCGCGTCGCGGGGGCGCGGGAGGTTGGGCGGCATGCTCCTGCGCTGACGGTCCGGATGCGTCGGGCCGGGTATGAGGTATTTGGAGCTAGATGAAGGGGAGGGGGGGACGGAGCCGGAGCCCTGTTGGCTGATCGGGATCCGCCGGGTCCGGGGCGGTACCGGTCGGACGGCGACTAGGCGCGCCGCGCGGAAGGCGTTCCAATCGGCTGCGGCGGGGATTATGTCGGAGCCATGCGCCGCCTGCCCAAGACCGCCCGCAATCTCGATGCCAGTCACCGCGTGAGCGGGCTGCGGGTGATCCGCAAGGTCGCGCCCTACCTCTGGCCGCCGGGGGAGACCTGGGTGAAGCGGCGGGTGGTCCTGGCCCTCTCGGTGCTGGTCCTCGCCAAGCTCATCGCGGTCGGCACGCCTCTTCTCTACAAGGGCGCGGTGGACTCCCTCGCGGGGGAGGGCAGCGTCTGGTACCTCGCCGCGGGGGCGGTCGGGCTGACGGTGGCCTACGGCGGCGCGCGCCTTCTCAACGTGGGCTTCCAGCAGCTGCGCGACGTGATCTTCGCCCGCGTCGGCCAGCGCGCCCTGCGCCAGCTGGCGCTCGAGACCTTCGCCCATATCCATCGCATGAGCCTGCGCTATCACCTCACGCGCAAGACCGGCGGTCTCTCCCGGGTCATCGAGCGCGGCGTGAAGGGCGTGGAGTTCCTGCTGCGCTTCCTGCTCTTTTCCATCGGTCCGCTCCTGCTGGAGCTGCTGATGATCGCGGTGGTGCTCTTCTTCCTTTTCGACATCTGGTACCTGGTGACGGTCGCGGGGGTCATCGCGCTCTACATCCTCTTCACCTTCAAGGTGACCGAGTGGCGCGTGCGGATCCGCAAGCGGATGAACGACCAGGACACCGACGCCAACCAGAAGGCCATCGACAGCCTGCTCAACTTCGAGACGGTGAAGTATTTCGGCGCCGAACAACGCGAGACCGACCGCTACGACGGCGCCCTGCGGCAATACGTGGAGGCGGCGCTCACCACTTCCTACTCGCTGGCTTTCCTGAACTTCGGGCAGTCGCTGATCATCACCGCCGGGCTGGTGATCGTCATGGTCATGGCCGCCGTGGGAGTGAGCTCCGGCGCGATGACGGTGGGCGATTTCGTCATGGTCAACGCCTACATGATCCAGATCACCATGCCGCTGAATTTCCTCGGCACCGTCTACCGCGAGATCCGGCAGGCGCTGATCGACATGGGCGACATGTTCGACCTGCTCGAGCAGCCGCCCGAGGTGCAGGACAAACCGGGCGCGCGTCCGCTGCGGGTCACGGAAGGACACCTGCGGCTGGAGGGCGTGGAGTTCGGCTACGAGCCGGAGCGGCCGATCCTCAAGGGCATCGACATCGACGTGCCGGGCGGGCAGACCGTGGCCCTGGTGGGCTCCACCGGGTCTGGCAAGTCGACCATCGGGCGGCTGCTCTTCCGCTTCTACGACGTGACCGGCGGTCGGCTGACCATCGACGGACAGGACCTGCGCGACGTCACGCAGGAGAGCCTGCATGCGCAGGTCGGCGTGGTCCCCCAGGACACCGTGCTCTTCAACGACACGATCTACTACAACATCGCCTACGGCCGGGATGACGCGAGCCGCGCCGAGGTCGAGGCGGCGGCCAAGGCGGCGCGGGTGCACGATTTCATCGAGAGCCTGCCACGCGGCTACGACACGCAGGTCGGCGAGCGGGGGCTGAAGCTCTCGGGCGGCGAGAAGCAGCGCGTGGGTATCGCCCGGACGCTGCTCAAGGATCCGCCGATTCTGCTGCTCGACGAGGCGACGAGCGCGCTCGACACCGAGACCGAGCGCGAGATCCAGGCCGAGCTCCGGGCAATGGCGCGCGGGCGGACGGTCATCACGATCGCGCACCGGCTGTCGACGGTGGCCGATGCCGACCGGATCGTCGTCCTGGAGGACGGGCAGGTAGTCGAGGAAGGGACCCACGAGGCGCTGCTCGCGCGCGGCGGACGCTATGCGCAGCTCTGGACCCGCCAGGCCTCGGAGACCGGGGAGGCGGCGTGAGATATCCCGAGACGCCGGATGGCCGCTATTTCGTGGCTCGTGCGAGGCTCTGGCGGAAGAGCGACCCGGGGCTCCCGGAGGAAGAGCGGCAGGCGGCGGTTCGCGAGCTCATGTCGGCCCGGCGCGCGGTCGGCGCGGCTGAGGGCGAGGCGGAGACCCGCGCGGCGCGCGAGCGCGTGGACGCCGCCAAGCGCCGGCTGGGAGAGCGCGGGCCGGTCTGGTGGTCGGACGGCGCGCCGGACGAGGGCGGTCGGCATCCGCGAAACAGCTCCTACGCCGCGTGGTGGGCGGATCTCGACGCGGACGAGCGGGAGACGGCGGAATGACCGGCGATTATCCTGCGGCAGTCCGCGGCGCGGCGGTCCGATGAGGCTCTTGAACCGCCTGCTGGGGCGCGAAGCGCCCGTGTTTCCGCCCCCGGAGCCCGAGGGCCGGTTGCAGGTCGTGGGCGACATCCACGGGCGGACGGACCTTCTCGATAGTCTCCTGGCCAGGCTGGACCTCGAAGCGCCGCTGGTTTTCGTGGGCGACTACGTCGACCGGGGGCCGGACTCCGCCGGCGTCCTGCGGCGGCTGCGAGAGCTCGACCGGCGCGGGACGGTGACCTGCCTGACGGGCAATCACGAGGACATGATGCTCGCGGCTCTGGACGATCCGGAGGCGGCCCGGCTCTGGTTGCGCAATGGCGGGCTGGAGACGCTGGCGAGCTTCGGGCTGGGAGCAGGCGTCCTCGGTGGCGGCACGGAGGGTCGGACGAAGATGGCGCGGGAGCTGCGCGAGGCGCTGGGGGAGACGGAGGCCTGGCTTCGGGAGAGGCCACTCTGGCATCGGAGCGGCAATGTCGTCGTGGCGCACGCGGGGCTGGACCCCAAGACATCGCCGGAGGCACAGGTCGACAGTGATCTGCTCTGGGGGCATCCCGATTTCGGGCGGCGGCACAGGGTGGACGGGCTCTGGGTCGTGCACGGGCATGTGATCGTGGACGGGGCCCATTCCGTCCCCGGGCGCGTGGCGGTCGACACCGGGGCCTATGCCACGGACCGGCTGACCGCGGCGGTGATCGAACGCGGCGAGGTGCACTTCGTCTCGACCTGAGGAAGGGGTGGAAGACATGGATCACAAGGATTTCGTGGCCGCTCTCCCGGCCGAGACCCGGACCGAGCTGACCCGGACCTCGGACGCGGCGGGCCTTTGGCATCTCGCCGGGCACTGGGGCGCCATCGGGCTTGTCACCGCCGGGATCCTCCTGCCCGTCCCGCTTTGGTGGGCCCTGGTCCCGGTGCAGGGGGTCTTGCTGGTCTTCCTCTTCACGCTGCTGCACGAGACGAGCCACAGGACACCGTTCCGGTCCGAGGCGCTGAACCTCTGGGTGGGACGGATCTGCGGGGCGGTGCTCTTCCTGCCAGCGACATGGTTCCGGTACTTCCACTTCGCGCATCACCGCTACACGCAGATCCCCGGGAAGGATCCCGAGCTGGCCGAACCCAAGCCGGAGACGCCGTGGGAGTACCTCCGGCACCTCTCCGGTCTGCCTGTCTGGGCCGGGCAGTCGCGGACGCTGTGGCGGACGGCGACGGGCGGCGATCCCGGGGACTTCGTGCCGAAGGCCCGGGTCGCGGAGGTGAGGCGCGAGGCGCGGTGGATGCTCGGGCTATACGGCGTCCTGTTCCTGGGGAGCGTTGTGGCGGGAAGTGCGGTGCTGATCTGGGGCTGGCTCTTCCCGCTCATGCTCGGTCAGCCGGTGCTGCGGCTCTACCTGCTGGCGGAGCACGGGCGATGCGCTTTCGTGGCGAACATGCTGGAGAACTCGCGGACCACATTCACCAACCGGGCCGTGCGGTTCCTGGCCTGGAACATGCCCTACCACGCGGAGCATCACGCCTATCCGTCAGTGCCCTTCCACCGTCTGCCGGACCTGCACAGGCTCGCGCGACCGCACCTCGCGGAGACCGAAGCGGGCTACGCCGGCTTTCACCGGCGCTATGCCAAGGGTCTGCGGCGGGCCTGAGCGGGCGGGGGCTCGGAATCCGGCGCGGGGCCGGGTAGGGTCCGCTCAACCCGACATACCGATTTCTTCCGGAGGTGCCCATGACGACGCCGACCCTCGACGATCCCAAGCTCATGCGCGGAGAGGCCCATGTGAACGGCCAATGGGTCTCCGCCCAGAGCGGCGAGACCCTCGACGTGACCGATCCCTCCGACGGCAGTCCCGTCGGCCCCGTCGCCAGCCTCTCTGCCGAGGAGAGCGAGGCGGCCATCGGCCACGCCCGCACGGCCTTCAAGGGATGGTCGCATCGTCTGCCGCAGGAGCGCTCGGACTGCCTGCGCCGCTGGTACGAGCTGATGATCCAGCACAAGGAGGATCTCGCCCGCCTCATGGTGGCCGAGCAGGGCAAGCCGCTGTCGGAGGCCCGGGGCGAGATCGACTATGCCGCGAGCTTCGTCGAGTACTACGCCGAGGAGGCCAAGCGCCCCAACGTGGAAGGGGTGACGAGCCACCTTCCCGATGCCGAGGTCGAGCTCTGGCTCGAGCCCATGGGGGTCGTGGCGCTCATCACGCCCTGGAACTTCCCCTCCGCCATGCTTACCCGCAAGGCCGCGGCGGCGCTTGCGGCGGGCTGCACCGTTCTCGCGCACCCGTCGTCCGAGACGCCTTTCTCCGCGACCGCGCTGGCCGAGCTCGCGGACCGCGCGGGGATCCCGGCGGGCGTCTTCAACGTCATCACCGGCAAGGCCTCGACCGTCGTGCCGCCCTGGACCGCCTCGCGCCACGTCCGCGCGCTGTCCTTCACCGGCTCCACCGAGGTCGGTCGGATGCTCTACCGCGACAGTGCTCCGACGGTGAAGAAACTGATCATGGAGCTGGGCGGCCACGCGCCCGTCATCGTCATGCCCGACGCCGATCTCGACGAGGCGGTGGACGAGACGATCAAGGCCAAGTTCGCGACCTCCGGACAGGACTGCCTGGGCGCCAACCGCATCTACGTCGCCCGCTCCATCTATCCCGAGTTCAGCCGCCGCTTCACCGAGGCGGTGCAGAAGCTGAAAGTGGGCTTCGGGATGCAGGACCCGGATATCGGTCCGCTGATGAACGAGAAGGCCGTGAAGAAGCAGGAAGAGCATGTCGCTGACGCGCTCGAGAAGGGTGCGACTCTGGCCTGCGGCGGCGCGCGCCACGAGCTGGGCCCGCTCTTCTACCAGCCGACCGTGCTGACCGACGTCCCCGACGAGGCGGCGATCATGCAGGAAGAGACCTTCGGCCCCGTCGCCGCGCTCACCCCCTTCGACAGCGAGGAGGAGGTGATCGAACGCGCCAACGACACCGAGTACGGACTCGTGGCCTATGTCCACTGCCTCGACCCGCGGGCGATCTATCGGCTGAGCCGGGCGCTGGAATACGGCATGGTCGCAGTGAACCGCACCAAGGTCACCGGTGCGCCGATCCCCTTCGGCGGCACCAAGCAGTCCGGCCTCGGACGCGAGGGCGCGCGACTCGGGATGCAGGAGTTCATGGAGCTCAAGTACGTCTGCCGCGACTGGGCCTGACCGAATCAGCGATTCGGGTGAGTCGGGGGCCTTGTTTTGGCCCCCGTCTCTGCTCCGAAAGACCAAATCGGGGCCACGGACCTGACCATTTAGGCCTGTTGAAGAGAAAAACGGGGACGCCGTAGAGAAGGCAAACCCCGAACGGGCTGTTAATGCGTACTGAGCTTGTCATTTTCGATTGCGATGGTGTCCTCGTAGATAGCGAGGGTCTGGGCGCGGCCGTCCTCACCGAGGAACTGGCCAAGCTGGGAATCCAGGTCACGCCACAGTGGGTACGCGAGGTCAGTTTCGGCCGCAGCATTCCCGGTGTCATCGGCGCCGTGGAGGCCTCGACCGGCAAGCCTCTGCCGCCGGAGTTCGAGGATCTCTACCGGGCCCGTCTGCTTGAGCGCTACGAAACCGAGCTGAAGGTCACTCCCGGACTCATGGGAGTGCTGTCGCGGCTGAACGTGCCGGCCTGCGTGACCAGCACCGCCAGCCCGGCCCGGGTCGCCCGGACCCTGATGCTCACCGGTCTCCAGCCCTTCTTCCGGGGCAAGGTCTTCACCACCAGCGAGGTCAAGCGCGGCAAGCCCGCGCCGGATCTCTTCCTGCACGCGGCGCGCCGGATGGGCGCGAGGCCCAACCGGACCCTCGTCGTCGAGGACAGCGGTCCCGGCATGGCGGCGGGGCTCGCCGCGGGGATGCGGGTGGCGCTCTACGCGGGTGGCTCGCACATGCAGGGCGAGGATGTCTCGGCCTGGCGCGAGTTCCCCGTATTTGACAGCTGGGCCGACTTTCCGCGCGAGCTGGTCGCTGCCGGACGGTCGAACACGGTCCACTAGCCGCGCGTCGCGCCCATTTCCCAGACGCGGAACTCCTCCGGACACTTCCGTCGCAGGCGCTCCTCGACCCCGGGAGCGAGCTCGAGCTCCATGGCGGGGGAGACGTTCAGGCGCTTGGTCTCCGGACGCACTCCGAGGCGCGCCTCGAGGAAGTCCATCAGCGGCTCCGGCTCCTCGTAGCGGAAGAGGTGATCGACGCCGAGGGCGCCGTCCTTGCCGAGCAGGAACTTCGCCTGGCTGCCCACCGCGGCATGGGCGGGCCGGGTGTCGCGGCAGTAGTCCGAGACGAAGGTGTCGAAGTCCATGCCGCGCGTGGAGTTGCGATGCCCCTCCAGGGCCGGGCGGTGCCGGTACTTGTACCAGCTCTTGAGCCAGTCGACCGGATGGCGGACCACGGCCATCGTCTCCATGCTCTGCCGGCCGGCCTTTTCGAAGAAGGGCTCCAGCCAGCGGCGATAGCGGTAGACCGCCGAATGCTTCAGCTCGGGCGGGTCGCGGATGACCATGGAGGCATGCGGCGCGAGCGCGCCTTCGAGAGCCGTGGTGCCGGTCTTGGGAACGGCCAGGAAGACGAGCTTTTCCTTCCAGAAAACAAGCATCTGCACCTCTCCGTTTACCCCGCCAGCTCGGTCAATCTCTCCTTAACACTGTTCGGTCAAAAGGGGAGCCGACGAAGATTCATCTTGAAATGTTCGCGGTTTGGTCTCATTACGTCGGGGAGAACAAGAGGCGAACGACGCAGTCATTGCCGCGCCCCGGCGCGCATGAAATAAGGAGCCGAACCATGGCAACGGCAGATCTTCTCGCGATGAAAGACGACAAGAAACAGGCCGACAAGCAGAAGGCGCTGGACAGCGCCCTGGCCCAGATCGAACGGCAGTTCGGCAAGGGCTCGATTATGAAGCTCGGCGGCGACAACAAGCTCAACGACATCGAGGCGACCTCGACCGGGTCGCTCGGTCTCGACATCGCGCTCGGGATCGGCGGGCTCCCCAAGGGCCGGATCGTGGAGATCTATGGCCCCGAATCCTCGGGCAAGACCACGCTGACGCTGCATTGCGTCGCCGAGGAGCAGAAGAAGGGCGGCGTCTGCGCGTTCGTCGACGCGGAGCACGCGCTCGATCCGCAGTACGCCCGCAAGCTCGGCGTGAACCTCGACGAGCTGCTGATCTCGCAGCCAGACACCGGCGAACAGGCGCTGGAGATCACCGATACGCTCGTGCGCTCGGGCGCGGTCTCCATGGTCGTCGTCGATTCGGTCGCGGCGCTGACGCCGAAGAGCGAGCTCGAAGGCGACATGGGGGATTCCTCCGTCGGCGTGCACGCACGCCTCATGTCCCAGGCGATGCGCAAGCTCACCGGCTCGATCTCCCGGTCGAACTGCATGGTGGTCTTCATCAACCAGATCCGGATGAAGATCGGCGTCATGTTCGGCTCGCCGGAGACGACCACGGGCGGCAACGCGCTCAAGTTCTACAGCTCCGTCCGTCTCGACATCCGCCGCATCGGCGCGATCAAGGACCGCGACGAGGTCGTGGGCAACCAGACCCGCGTGAAGGTGGTGAAGAACAAGGTCGCGCCGCCGTTCAAGCAGGTCGAATTCGACATCATGTACGGTGAGGGGATCTCCAAGACCGGCGAGCTTCTCGACCTCGGCGTGAAGGCGGGTGTCGTGGAGAAGTCCGGCTCCTGGTTCTCCTACGGCGACGAGCGGATCGGCCAGGGCCGTGAGAACGCGAAGTCCTTCCTGAAGGAGAATCGCGAGGTGGCCCTGCAGATCGAGGACAAGATCCGCGCCGCCCACGGGCTCGACTTCCACATGAGCGAAGGCGGCGACGACGGGGACGACCTCGTCGAGATGTAGGTCCAGGTAGTGGTGCGGCCTGCGGCCGCGCTGCATGAGCCCGGCATCGCCTCCGGCGACGCCGGGCGGTTTCGGGGCTCTGCCCCGTCCGCGGCGGTGCCGCGGACTCCCCGGGATATTTCAGCCCAGAAGAGGGTGAGGGGCTCACGGAGCCGGTCGAGTTCGCAGGGGCGTGTCGCGTGGGGAGAGGTCTCTGGCGCAGGGACGGTAAGGATCCTCAGCCCTCCGGTTGTTCATATGATGCCTCGCCCCCGCGGGATGCCGGGGGTGGCCTGTACCGTGTGGATGCTGACCGGTTCAGGCGTTCAGTCCACCGGCTAGCGGTCGATCAGTGCTTTCCAGGTCGGCTTCCGGTCTCTTTCAGTCCGATCGCGTGCGACTTCGGCCCGAGTTCGAAGAGCCGGCCCGGCGAATGGACGGCCTCTCCGTGGGAGCGCTCGCGCGGCGCGCTGTGGACAGGCGCGGGGCCGGGGGCTAAACGCGGTCCGACCCACCTTCCGAACTGCAGGGCCCCGATGACCAGCCTCGCCGATATCCGCTCGACCTTCCTCGACTACTTCGCCCGGCAGGGACACGAGGTGGTCGACAGCTCGCCCCTCGTGCCGCGCAACGACCCGACGCTGATGTTCACGAACTCGGGCATGGTCCAGTTCAAGAACCTCTTCACCGGCGTCGAGCACCGCGACTACACCCGCGCGACCACCAGCCAGAAGTGCGTTCGCGCCGGGGGCAAGCACAACGACCTCGACAACGTGGGCTATACCGCGCGGCACCTGACCTTCTTCGAGATGCTGGGCAACTTCTCCTTCGGCGACTACTTCAAGGAGGCCGCCATCCCGTTTGCCTGGGAGATGGTGACGAAGGAGCTCGACATCCCCGCCGAGCGGCTGCTGGTGACCATCTTCCACACCGACGAGGAAGCCGCGGAGATCTGGCGCAAGGTCGGCGTGCCGGACGACCGGATCATCCGGATCGCCACCGACGACAACTTCTGGCAGATGGGCAATACGGGTCCCTGCGGCCCCTGCACCGAGATCTTCTTCGATCACGGCGAACACATCTGGGGTGGTCCTCCCGGCAGCCCGGAAGAGGATGGCGACCGGTTCATCGAGATCTGGAACCTCGTCTTCATGCAGTTCGAGCAGTTCGAGGACGGCACGCGGCGCGAGCTCGATGCCCAGTCGATCGATACCGGCATGGGTCTGGAGCGGATCAGCTCGCTGCTGCAGGGGACCAACAACGTCTTCGAGACCGACCTGATGAAGGCGCTGGTGGAGGCCTCGGCCCACGGCACCTCCACCGGCACGGACGAGGCGCACATCGTCCACCACCGGGTCATCGCCGACCACCTGCGTTCCACCGCGTTCCTCGTGGCCGAGGGAGTTCTGCCCTCGAACGAGGGGCGCGGCTACGTGCTGCGCCGGATCATGCGGCGCGCCATGCGCCACGCGCATCTGCTCGGCGCGAAGGACCCGCTGATGCACCGGCTGGTCCCGGCGCTCGTGGGTCAGATGGGCGGTCACTATCCCGAGCTGCGCGAGCGGCAGGGGGTGATCGAGGAAACCTTCGAGGCCGAGGAGGTGCGCTTCCGCCAGACGCTCGACCGCGGGCTCAAGTTGTTGGACGAGGAGGTGCGCGACCTGCCCGAGGGCAAGCCGCTGCCGGGCGAGACCGCCTTCAAGCTCTATGACACCTTCGGCTTCCCGCTCGATCTCACCCAGGACGCCCTGCGCGACCGTGGGATTGGAGTGGACCTGCCGGGCTTCGACGCCTCGATGGAGGAGCAGAAGCGCAAGGCCCGCGCCGCCTGGGCGGGGACCGGGGAACAGGCCGACCAGGCCGTCTGGTTCGACATCGTCGACGAGACCGGCCCGACGGAGTTCCTGGGCTACGATACGGAGACCGCCGAGGGGCAGGTGCAGGCCGTGGTCAGCGGCTCGGACCGGAGCGAGAGCGCCAGGGCCGGTGACACGGTGCAGATCGTGCTGAACCAGACGCCCTTCTACGCCGAGGCCGGCGGCCAGGTCGGCGACACGGGCACGCTGGTCACCGAGACGGGCGTGGCGCGGGTCACCGACTGCCGCAAGGTCGCCGGGCTCCACATCCACTTCGCCGAGGTCACCGAGGGCGAGATCGCCTCGGGCCAGGGCGCGCGGCTCGAGGTGGATCACGAGCGCCGCGGGCACATCCGGGCGAACCACTCCGCCACGCACCTGCTGCACGAGGCCCTGCGCCAGCACCTGGGCGAGCATGTCGCGCAGCGGGGCTCTCTCAACGCGCCGGACAGGCTGCGTTTCGACTTCTCGCACCAGAAAGCGCTGAGCGCCGAAGAGATCGCCGCGGTCGAGCGCGAGGTGAACGCGATGATCCGGCAGAACACCCCGGTGACCACCCGGATCATGACGCCCGACGACGCGCGCGCCATCGGGGCGCAGGCGCTCTTCGGCGAGAAATACGGCGACGAGGTGCGGGTCATTTCCATGGGCCGCGCGCCCACGGGCAAGGGGCCGGACGGCGAGACCTACTCGATCGAGCTCTGCGGCGGCACGCATGTCAGCAGGACGGGGGACATCGGTCTCTTCGCGCTCACCTCCGAGGCGGCCTCCTCCGCGGGCGTCCGCCGGATCGAGGCGCTGACGGGCGAAGCCGCCATGGCCGAGCTGCGCCGACGGGACGTCACTCTGGGCGAGGTCGAAGCTCTGGTGAAGGCCTACGGGCCCGATCTGGCCTCGCGGGTGAAGGCGCTTCTGGACGAGCGTCGCAGCCTGCAGAACGAGATCGCCCAGCTGCGGCGTCAGGCGGCCATGGGCGGCGGCGGCACACCGAGTCCCGAGGCGCGCGAGGTGGCGGGAATGAAGTTCGCCGCCCAGGTTCTCTCGGGCGTCACGGGCAAGGATTTGCCCTCGATCATCGATGGGCTGAAGGAGGGTCTCGGTTCGGGCGCCGTTCTGCTCATCGCCGAAGCCGAGGGCAAGACGGCGGTCGCCGCGGGCGTGACCGATGACCTGACCGGGCGCGTCTCGGCGGTCGACCTCGTCCGCGCGGCGGTCACCGAGCTCGGCGGCAAGGGCGGCGGTGGGCGACCCGACCTCGCCCAGGGCGGGGCCAAGGATGCCACGAATGCCGAAGCCGCGATCGCCGCCGCTTCGAAGGTACTGGAGGACAGCTGATGCCGACCGCTCTCTGGATCGCCCATGTGAAGGTCACCGACGAGGAGGCCTATGGCCAGTATGCCGCCCGCGCGACCGACGCCATCGCCGCGCACGGCGGTGTCTTCCTCGCCCGGGGCGGGACGCACGAACAGCTGGAAGGTCCGAACCGGCCGCGCAATGTCGTCGCGCGGTTTCCGAGCCTGAATGCGGCGCATGACTGCTACCACTCCGACGCCTACCAGGAGGCCCTCAGCTACGCCAAGGGCGCGGCGGAGCGGGAGCTCTGCATCGTCGAAGAGATCGAGTGAGCGATCTCGCCCGGCTCCGCGAGACATTCGCCGGGGCGGGGCGGCTGGACTGGATTGGCCTGCGGCCCGAGCGGAAGGCGGGGCTGGAGGCTGTCCGGTCGGGTCGTGTCGGTCCGGCGGGGCTCGAGGGCGACCACGCCCGGTCCGGCAAGCGGGCGGTCACGCTGATCCAGGCGGAGCATCTGCCGGTCATTGCGGCGCTGGCGGGGCTGGAGGCGGTTGAGCCGGAGACCCTGCGCCGGAACCTTGTCATTTCGGGCATCAACCTGACCGCACTGCGCGAGCACGGGCTGCGCATCGGCGAGGTGGTCCTGCGGATCACCGCGCCCTGCGCGCCCTGTTCGCGGATGGAAGTGGCGCTGGGGAGGGGCGGCTACAACGCCATGCGTGGGCATGGCGGCTGGTGCGCAGAGGTCGTTGCTCCCGGTGAGATCGTCGTGGGGGATGTGGTCACCGCGGACCTCCATCCGTGACCTTCGGGGTGATCAAAGCGGGTCTCGCCGCTATGCCGGCGGCCCGAGCGCCGGCTCTGGACGCCGGTCGCGGCGGCGATGCTCCTTTCGGGGCTCGCCGCCGGGTTCGCTTGATGGATCAGCTCGCGGCCTTGGCCTGCCGCTTGCGCTCGTGCGGGTCGAGGAAGCGCTTGCGCAGCCGGATAGCGTTAGGCGTGACCTCGACGAGCTCGTCGTCGTCGATGTAGGCGATGGCCTCTTCGAGAGAGAGCTGCACCGGAGGCGTCAGGCGCACGGCATCGTCGGTCCCGGAGGCCCGCACGTTGGTCAGCTTCTTGCCCTTGAGCGGGTTCACCTCGAGATCGTTGTCGCGGGCATGTTCGCCGATGATCATGCCCTCGTAGACCTGCTCCTGCGCGCCGATGAACATCTTGCCGCGCTCCTCGAGGTTCCACAGGGCATAGGCCACGGAAACGCCATTCTCCATGGAGACCAGCACGCCCTGGCGGCGGCCGGAGATCGGGCCCTTGTGGGGCGTCCAGCCGTGGAACATGCGGTTCAGCACGCCAGAGCCGCGCGTGTCGGTCAGGAACTCGCCGTGATAGCCGATGAGCCCGCGCGACGGGACATGGGCGACGATGCGGGTCTTGCCGGCGCCGCCGGGCTTCATCTCCACGAGGTCACCCTTGCGGGGACCGGTGAGCTTCTCGATGACCGCGCCGGAATACTCGTCGTCGACGTCGATGGTGACTTCCTCGACGGGCTCCAGCCGCTGGCCGTTCTCCTCGCGAAAGATCACGCGGGGGCGGGAGATCGCGAGCTCGAAGCCCTCGCGGCGCATGTTCTCGATGAGCACGCCCATCTGCAGTTCGCCGCGGCCCGAGACGTCGAAGGCCTCACCGCCTGGAGTATCGGCGACCTCGATGGCGACGTTCGATTCGGCTTCCTTCATCAGCCGCTCGCGGATCACGCGGGACTGCACCTTCTTGCCGTCACGGCCCGCCAGCGGGCTGTCGTTGATGCCGAAGGTGACCGAGATCGTCGGCGGGTCGATGGGCTGCGAGGGGATCGGCAGGTCAACCGCCGTATCGCAGAGCGTGTCTGCGACGGTGGCCTTGGACATGCCCGCCAGGCTCACGATGTCGCCCGCCACCGCCTCGTCGATGGGCTGCTGCGCGAGACCCCGGAAGGCGAGGATCTTGGAGACGCGGAACTGCTCCACCCGCTCGCCGGTGCGCGAGAGCGCCTTGATCGTGGCTCCGTGGGGCAGGGTGCCGCTCTCGACCCGGCCGGTGAGGATGCGGCCCAGGAAGGGATCGGCGCTGAGCGTCGTGGCCAGCATCCGGAAGGGCTGGTCCGCCTGCGCCGCCTGCTTGGGCGAGGGGACGTGCTCGACCACCAGGTCGAAGAGCGCCGAGAGATCCTTACGCGGCCCGTCGAGCTCAGTGTCGGCCCAGCCGGAGCGGCCGGAGGCATAGAGATGTGGGAAGTCGAGCTGGTCGTCGTCGGCCTCCAGCGCGGCGAAGAGATCGAAAACCTCGTCGAGCGCGCGGTCGGGCTCGGCGTCCGGCTTGTCGACCTTATTCAGCACGACGATGGGCCGCAGGCCGAGGGCCAGCGCCTTGGACGTCACGAACTTGGTCTGCGGCATCGGGCCTTCGGCCGCGTCCACGAGCAGCACCACGCCGTCGACCATCGACAGGATCCGCTCGACCTCGCCGCCGAAGTCGGCGTGGCCCGGAGTGTCGACGATGTTGATGCGCGTGCCGTTCCATTCGACCGAGGTCGCCTTGGCGAGGATGGTGATGCCCCGCTCGCGTTCGAGGTCGTTGCTGTCCATCGCCCGTTCCGAAACCTGCTGGTTCTCGCGGAAGGCGCCGGACTGCTTGAGGAGTTCGTCGACCAGCGTCGTCTTGCCGTGGTCGACATGCGCGATGATCGCGATGTTGCGAAGTTCCATGGAGATGTCCTTGGGGAAGAGTTGCGCGCCCCATACTATGCTGCGACTGCGAAGGCTAGGGGGTGCGGCGCCCTGCGCTCCGCTCGCGCCGCTGCGTCCTAGTGGCGCGCGGACCCGGAGAAGAGGTGGATCACGAGGATCCCCGCCATGATGAGCGCGATCCCCGCGACCGCCGCAGCATCCAGCCTCTGGCCGAAGATCACGAAGCCGATGGCGGCGATGAAGACGATGCCGAGCCCCGACCAGATCGCGTAGACGATGCCCACCGGCATGGTCTTCAGCGCCAGCGCCATCAGGTAGAAGGACGCGCCGTATGCCACCGCCACGATGACCGAGGGCCAGAGCCGCGTGAACTGCTGGCTCGCCTGCAGGGCAGTGGTGCCGATGGTCTCGGTCAGGATCGCGAAGACGAGGTAGACGTATGCCATGACGTCCGCCTAGCCCTCCGTGCCGGAAGGCTCAAGTCGCCACGTAGCGGTCTCGGCGGTGGTTGACCGCGATGACCAGGTTGATGACCACCGCGCCGACCAGGGACTGCACGACCATGAGCGGCGGGATCACAGCGAAGGCCGCCGCAAAGAGGCAGAGGTCGAAACCGAGCTGCACCCAGCCCGCGCGCCAGCCGAAGCGGTCCTGGACGTAGAGCGCGAGGATGCCGACGCCGCCCAGCGAGCCGCCGTGACGAAAGAGGATGAGCAGGCCCGTTCCGGTCATCAGGCCGAAGACAACGGCGCCGAGCCAGGGGTCGAGGCGCTCGAAGACCACCAGCCGGGCCATGATCTCGGAAAAGACCGATAGCGCTGCCACGCAACCGAAGGTCTTCAGCGTGAAGGTCAGGCCCATCCGCCGCAGGGCGAGCACGTAGAAGGGCAGATTCACCAGGAAGAAAAGCACGCCGAACGACAGGCCCGTCACGTAGGAGAGGATCACCGCGAGGCCCGCCGTCTGACCGGTCACCAGCCCCATGGCGGTGAGCATCTGCAGCCCGAAGGCGCAGAGCATGGTGCCCGCGAAGAAGCCCTGTGCGTCCTCCAGGGCGGTATGCTGGGCCGCGGGCGCGGTGTCTTGGGTCTCGGTCGTCATGGCGTACTCTGAGGCTCACTCGGCGATGTAACGGTCTCGGCGGTGGTTGAAGGCGATCACGCCGTTCAGGATCACCGCGCCGAAGAGCGAATAGAGCACCACGCCCGTGGGGAACAGGAAGAACGCCACGGCAAATAGGGCGACGTCGACCGCCAGCTGGACGTAGCCCGCGCGGATGCCGAGATGATCCTGCGCCAGCAGCGCGACGACGCCCAGACCGCCGAGCGAGGCCTTGTGGCGGAAGACGCCGAGGAGGCCGAAGCCGGTGAGCACGCCGAAGATCACGGTGCCGAGCACCGGGTTCAGCGTCTCGAAGGTCAGCCCCAGCGGCATGAGGTCGACGAGGACCGAGAGGATCGCCACGCAGGCGAGGGACTTCAGCGTGAACTCCGGCCCCAGCCGTTTCCAGGCGAGCGCGTAGAACGGCAGGTTCACCAGGAAGAAGACCACCCCGAAAGACCAGCCGGAGAGGTAGGAGATGATGAGCGCGAGCCCCGCCGTCTGCCCGGTCAGGAACCCGAGGTGCGTGAGGAAAGTGAGGCCGACGGCGGCGGAGAGCAGGCCGATGGCGAGCCCCTGGACGTCTTCGGCGACCGTGTGGGACTGCCGGAATTCGTCCGGGATCTGGATATAGGATGGCATGACCGAGACTTGTGCCGCCCGGTCGCCCGGGTCAACGCGCGACGCGGCTGCAGCCGGCGCTTCTCGGTGCCATTGCCCGGATAAGAGGCGCTCAGCCTTCGCGGTTAAGGGTCAGCTCCTACCACGTAGAGGCCGTCGTCGCTCGTGATCGTTCGAAATAGGTCACGCGCGTCACCCCTGCAGACGAAAACGGGGCCCCGAAGGGCCCCGCCGATCTCGCGCGCTGGTCGAAGGCCTCAGCCGAGCGCCTTGTTCAGCGCCTTGTCGAGGTTCTCGTCGACCTTTTCGAGGAAGCCCATGGTGGTGAGCCACTTCTGGTCGGGGCCGACCAGCAGGGCGAGGTCCTTGGTCATGTAGCCGGACTCGACCGTATCGACGATCACCTTCTCCAGCGTCTCCGCGAAGATGCGCAGCTCCTCGTTGCTGTCGAGCTGGGCGCGGTGCTTGAGCCCGCCGGTCCAGGCGTAGATCGAGGCGATGGAATTGGTCGAGGTCTGCTCGCCCTTCTGGTGCTGGCGGTAGTGGCGGGTGACTGTGCCGTGCGCCGCCTCGGCCTCGACGATCTTGCCGTCGGGCGTCATCAGTTGCGAGGTCATCAGACCCAGCGAGCCGAAGCCCTGGGCCACGGTGTCGGACTGCACGTCGCCGTCGTAGTTCTTGCAGGCCCAGACGTAGCCGCCCGACCACTTGAGCGAGGCCGCGACCATGTCGTCGATCAGGCGGTGCTCGTACCAGATCTTGTTCTTCTTGAACTCTTCCTCGAACTCCTGCTCGTAGACCTCCTGGAAGAGGTCCTTGAAGCGGCCGTCATAGGCCTTGAGGATCGTGTTCTTGGTCGAGAGGTAGACCGGCCAGCCCATCATCAGGCCGTAGTTCATCGAGGCGCGGGCGAAGTCGCGGATCGACTCGTCGAGGTTGTACATCGCCATGGTCACGCCGGGACCCGGCGCCTGGAAGACCTCGTGCTCGATGACCTCGCCGTCCTCGCCCTCGAACTTGATGGTGACGGTGCCCTTGCCGGGAAAGCGGAAGTCCGTGGCGCGGTACTGGTCACCGAAGGCGTGGCGGCCGACGACGATGGGCTTGGTCCAGCCCGGCACCAGGCGCGGCACGTTGCGGCAGATGATCGGCTGGCGGAAGATGACGCCGCCGAGGATGTTGCGGATGGTGCCGTTGGGCGAGCGGTACATGCGCTTCAGCCCGAACTCCTCGACCCGCGCCTCGTCGGGTGTGATCGTGGCGCATTTCACGCCGACGCCGACCTCGCGGATCTTGTGGGCCGCGTCGACCGTGATCTGGTCGTCGGTCTCGTCCCGGGCCTCGATGCCGAGGTCGTAGTAGAGCAGGTCGATGTCCAGGTAGGGCAGGATCAGCTTCTTCTTGATGAAGTCCCAGATGATCCGGGTCATCTCGTCGCCGTCGAGCTCGACGACGGGGTTCTCTACCTTGATCTTGCTCATATCGGGTCCTCGCGTGGCGTGAATCGGGAATTGGGGGCCGTGTAGCTCATTCGGGGGCGGCACGGAAGGTCTGCATACCTTCGTATACGAAATCGGGCTCAGGCGGGCGTGGCGGGTCCGAACCAGTCGTCGATCCGCGGCGTGAGACCGGCCCAGAGGGCGGGCGCACCGCGGCGGACGGGCGTGCCCACCCGCCGCTCCAGCGCGTCGCGGTCGACCTTGTAGCTGGTCCAGGTGCCGCCCCCCGTTTCGAGGTTGGCGAGCACCGGTTGCACGCGGTCGACCGCCTTGGCGAAGACGGCGTCGGCCGTCTCCGCCGCCTCGAACTCCTCCCAGAGCGCCCGCAGGGCGGCACCCTCGCCGGGGGGCAGAAGGCCGAAGATCCGGTCGGCGGCGGCCTGTTCCTTGGCGGCCTGGGCGGCCGCATCGTGCCCGCCGTGCAGAGGGGTGTCTCCCGCGTCGATCTCGACGAGATCGTGCAGCACCAGCATCCGGGCCGCCCGCGCCGGGTCGGGCGCGCCGGTTCCGTGCTCCGCCAAGAGCAGCGCGAAGAGGGCGAGGTGCCAGGAGTGCTCGGCCGAGTTCTCCGGCCGGCTGCCGTCGAAGATGGTGGTGGCCCGCAGCACGGATTTCAGCCGATCCGCCTCGGCCAGGAACCGAAGCCGCGCGGCGAACACGGGCTCGGGCAGGGCGCCGGTACGGTCGAGGAGCGCCATCGCGTGGCGGTGCAGCTCCGGCCAGTCGTCGGCCAGCACCGCGGCGCGGCCCGTGGTCAGGATCGCCCGCGTGGCGTCCCGGTCGCCCGCCGACTGCGTGGGATTCGAGAGTTCCTGCAAGACCGGCTGGGCGGTATCGAGCCGCCGGGCCGCCCGGGCCTCTGGGGTGGAGGCCGTCTCGAACTCTTCCCAGAGCTCGCGGAAACGCCGTGCCTGGTCCTCGGGCAGGAGCGGGAAGAGGCGGTCGGCGGCCTCGGACTCCCGCGCTGAAACCTCCAGCGGGTCGTGCTCGAGATGCGCCGGATGGTCGCCCGCGTAGATCTCCACCAGGTCGTGCACGAGGCACAGCGCGACGGTCCGGTCGGGGTCCGTCCCCGGGGCGAGGTCGGCGAAGACCATGGCCCAGAGCGCGAGGTGCCAGGAATGCTCGGCAGTATTCTCGTGCCGCGAGCCGTCCATCAGCACGTTGGCGCGGGTGACGCCCTTGAGCCTGTCGGCGGCTGTGAGAAAACGGATCTGGTCGGCGAGGCGATCGGTCATGGGCCCGGCTATACCGGCGCGCGCGACGATCTTCTAGACGGTCGGGCTGTCCTGTCCGCCTTGCGGGAACTCCGCCGCCATGCGCCGCGTATCGGGAATGCCGATGCCGGGGGCCAGCAGCCCGGTGAAGAAATCGGGCTGCGGGAAGCCGTCCCAGGGGTAGAGCCCGTGACAGGCGTTGAGGAAGGCCTCGATCACGCCGGGATCCTGCGGCGTGGAATGGGCGGCGAGCGGCGGAAGGCGCGGAATGCGCTCATAGCCGATGACCGGCCAGTGCCCTTCGCGGACCGGACGTTCTGAGCAGAGCAGGAGGGCGATGATCTCCTCGGCCCGGACGGGCCGTGGCTCGGTCGCTCGTGCAAGCGTGAGCGCCAGGTTCATCGTGCCGCGCTCCAGTCCGGCGACCTGTACCAGCGCGCGGCTCCCGTCGAGGAGCGGCACCAGTAGCAGATCGGCCTCCTGCGGCGCGGCCATGAACGTCAGCCTCCCTTGCCGGCCCCGGCGAGCTTTTCTTCGAGGAAACTGCGCGCCCGGCGTTCGGCGATGCGTACGCGCATTGCCGTGCGGAAGGCCTCTTCGGTGGTGGGCGACGTCGCGCCGATGGTCCGGGCCACTTCTTCGAAGAGACGGTCGTCCCCGAGCCGGTCCATCGCGTCGATCGTGTCCTTCGCCAGCCGGTCGGCCAGGTCCTCGGTGATGCTCATGTCGCCCTTTCGGCATTTCCTGTCGTCAGGGCGAGTGTTCCCGAGCCCGGGCCGGCGTTCAAGTCCTGTCCGGGCCGCCGGGCCTAGCGCGTCGTCTCGGTGAGGCGGCGGCGGACGTATCCGCCCACGGTGTCGATCATCGTCTCCATGTGCGGGTCCTCGAAGAAGTGGCCCGCGCCGGGGATGGTCTCGTGGGTGATGGTGATGCCCTTCTGGTCCTTCAGCTTGCCCACCAGGTTCGTCGTGTCCTGCGGCGGCGCGACACGGTCTGCGCCCCCGTTGATGATCAGGCCCGACGAGGGGCAGGGCGCGAGGAAGGAGAAGTCGTACATGTTCGCCGGCGGGCTCACGGAGATGAAGCCGGTGATCTCGGGCCGCCGCATCAGCAGCTGCATCCCGATCCACGCCCCGAAGGAGAAGCCCGCGACCCAGCAGTGCTTGGCGTTGGCGTTCATGGACTGGAGGTAGTCGAGCGCCGAAGCCGCATCGGAGAGCTCGCCCACGCCCTGGTCGTACTCGCCCTGGCTGCGGCCCACGCCGCGGAAATTGAACCGCAGCACCGTGAAGCCGATGTTATAGAAGGCGTAGTGGAGGTTGTAGACCACCCGGTTGTTCATCGTGCCCCCGAACTGGGGGTGGGGATGCAGGATGATCGCGATCGGAGCATCGCGGTCCTTCTGCGGGTGGTAGCGGCCTTCGAGCCGGCCCTCGGGGCCGGGGAAGATAACCTCGGGCATGTTCCGCCTTTCATGAGGGCCGGGCAATCTTGACGATTTCGCCCGTACACCTTAGAAGAATTCTAAACTATTCCAGCCCCGGATCCGGGGCCGGAGAGCAAGTAGCGATGCCAACCGTCTGCGTCAATGCCGGGACGGTCGAAGGCGCGCATGACGAAGGGGTGGAGCGATGAAACTCAGCACCAAGGGGCGCTACGCCATGGTCGCGCTTGCCGATCTCGCGCTCCAGCCCGAGGGCGATCTGGTTTCGCTCAGTGCGATCTCGCGCCGCCAGGCGGTGTCGCTGGCCTACCTGGAGCAGCTCTTCGTGAAGCTTCGCCGCGCCGGGCTGGTCGAGAGCGTGCGCGGCCCCGGCGGCGGCTACCGCCTCGCGCGGCCCTCCTCCGAGATCCGCGTCTCGGACATCCTGGGCGCAGTCGACGAGACGGTCTCGGCCATGCACAAGGGCGCCGGCGCGTCCGGCGGGGCCTCGGGCTCCCAGGCGCAGTCTCTCACGAACCGCCTGTGGGAGGGCCTCTCGGCCCATGTCTACGTTTTCCTCCACCAGACCCGGCTGTCGGACGTCGTGGCGAACGATCTCGCACCCTGTCCGGCGGTCCCGAACCTCTTCGAGGTGGTCGATGAGGCGTCCTGAGCTTTTCTCCGGCGTCTTCCTGACGGGGAGAGACGCGTGACCGGGCGGGTGTATCTCGACTGGAACGCCACCTCGCCGCTCCGGCCCGAGGCGCGCGCCGCCATGGCCGAGGCGATGGACGTGGTGGGCAATCCCTCCTCGGTCCATGCCGAGGGTCGTGCTGCCAAGGGCCTGATCGAACGTGCGCGGGGACAGCTGGCCGAGGCTCTCGGCGCGTCCTCCGGGGCCGATCTCGTCTTCGTCTCCGGCGCGACCGAGGCGGCGGCGCTGGCCCTTGGCGGTCGCGAGCTGCGGGGCGCCCGCATCGAGCACGACGCGGTTCACGCCTGGTGCGATCCGGTCCTGCCCGTCGCGACCGACGGCCGGGTTGAGGTCGCGGAGCCCGAAGACGCCACGCTCCAGCTCGCCAATTCCGAAACCGGCGTGGTGCAGGACCTGCCGCAGGGCCTGGCCGTCAGCGACATTACCCAGGGCTTCGGCCGGCTGCCCTTCGCCTACGGCTGGGCGGGCGTCGGAATGATCTTCCTCTCCGCCCACAAGTTCGGCGGGCCCAAGGGCGCCGGTCTCCTGGTGATTCCGGAGGGGTACGACCTCTCCGCTCGGAGCAGGGGCGGCGGCCAGGAGATGGGACGCCGCTCGGGGACCGAGAACGTCATCGGGATCGCCGGCATGGCCGCGGCGGCGGAGGCCGCACAGCGGGATCTGGCCGCCGGGACATGGGACAGAGTGGCCGAGATTAGAAATATTCTAGAAAAGGCCATTGTGGCCGCCAGCCCAGAGACTATTTTTGTCGGGAACGCGGCGCGTCGTCTGCCCAACACCAGCCTGATGCTGACTCCGGGCTGGAAGGGCGAGACGCAGGTGATGGCCATGGACCTCGCGGGGTTCGCCGTCAGCGCGGGCAGCGCCTGTTCCTCGGGCAAGGTGCGCGAGAACCGGGTGCTCGCCGCGATGGGATACGACAGGGCCGAGGCGGGGTGCGCGATCCGCGTCTCCATCGGGCCCGACACGACAGAGGATCAGGTCCTGGCCTTCGCGGAGGCCTGGTCCCGCGCCAGACAGAAGCAACGCGCCCGCGCGGCGTGAGAGAGGACGAGACATGACCGCACTGGACAATGTCCCCAAGGCACAGACCCCCGAGGTCAAGGAAGGCGTCGACGAGGAAACGGTCGAGGCCGTCCGCGCGCTTTCCGGCAAGTACAAGTACGGCTGGGAGACGGACGTCGAGATGGACTACGCCCCCAAGGGCCTGTCCGAGGACATCGTCCGCCTGATCTCGGCCAAGAACGACGAGCCCGAATGGATGACTGAGTGGCGTCTGCAGGCCTATGCCCGCTGGCTGAAGATGGAAGAGCCCGACTGGGCCATGGTCGAGTACCCCCAGATCGACTTTCAGGACCAGTATTACTACGCGCGCCCCAAGTCCTTCGAGACCAAGCCGAAGTCGCTGGACGAGGTCGATCCCAAGCTGCTCGAGACCTACAACAAGCTGGGTATCCCGCTGAAGGAGCAGGAGGTTCTCGCCGGCGTCGAGGGCGCAGGAGAGGTGGCCACGCCCGAGGACAACTCGACCCGTGCCGCGGGCGAGGCGCCCGACGCCACCGAGCCGCGCAAGGTCGCCGTGGACGCCGTCTTCGACAGCGTCAGCGTGGGTACGACCTTCCAGAAGGAACTCGAGAAGGCGGGCGTCATCTTCTGCTCGATCTCAGAGGCGATCCGCGAGCATCCCGAGCTGGTGAAGAAGTACCTGGGCTCCGTCGTGCCGCAGGGCGACAATTTCTTCGCTGGCCTCAACTCGGCGGTCTTCTCCGACGGGTCCTTCGTCTACGTCCCGCCGGGGGTGCGCTGCCCGATGGAGCTGTCGACCTATTTCCGGATCAATGCCGAGAACACCGGCCAGTTCGAGCGGACGCTGATCATCGCCGACAAGGGTTCCTACGTCAGCTACCTGGAAGGCTGCACCGCGCCCCAGCGCGACACCGCCCAGCTGCACGCCGCGGTGGTGGAGATCATCGCCGAGGAAGACGCCGAGGTGAAATACTCGACTGTCCAGAACTGGTACCCCGGTGACGAGAACGGCAAGGGCGGCATCTACAACTTCGTCACCAAGCGCGCCGACTGCCGGGGCGACCGGGCGAAGGTCATGTGGACCCAGGTCGAGACTGGCTCCTCGGTGACCTGGAAGTATCCCTCCTGCATCCTGCGGGGCGACGACAGCCAGGGCGAGTTCTACTCGATCGCCATCACCAACAACTGGCAGCAGGCCGATACCGGCACCAAGATGATCCACCTGGGCAAGCGCACCAAGTCGCGCATCGTGTCCAAGGGGATCAGCGCCGGGCACGCGCAGAACACCTACCGCGGCCTCGTCTCGATGCATCCCAAGGCCAAGGATAGCCGCAACTTCACCCAGTGCGACTCGCTGCTGATCGGTGACAAGTGCGGGGCGCACACGGTCCCCTACATCGAGGTGAAGAACAACTCGAGCCGGGTGGAGCACGAGGCCACGACCTCCAAGGTCGACGAGGACCAGATGTTCTACTGCCAGCAGCGCGGCATGGACGAGGAAGAAGCCGTGGCGCTCATCGTCAACGGCTTCGCCAAGGAAGTGCTTCAGGCGCTGCCGATGGAATTCGCGATGGAAGCTCAACAGCTCGTCGCGATCTCCCTCGAAGGCTCGGTGGGCTGAGGATCACATGGCGCCGCAGGCGGACACGGGAGCGCGGCTCGCCGCGCTGGCACGGCATCTTTCGCCGTCCCGCCGCCTGCGTGTCTGCGACGTAGGCGCGAACCCCCTGGGGGAGGCGCCCTACGCGCCGCTCCTGGAGGCCGGTCTTGCCGAAGTTCACGGCTTCGAGCCTCACCCGGAGGCCTACGAGGCACTGACCGCCGAGGACCGGGCGGGAGAGACCTACTATCCCGTCGCCATCGGCCGGCCCGGCGCGCGAGAGCTTAGGATCCACCCGAACTCCGGCTTCACCTCTCTGCATGCCTTCGACGAGGCCTCGCTCGACCGGATCGGCAAGCGCAAGTGGATGTCGCCGAAGCGGCCGATCCGGATCGTCCCGCTCGAGACCACGGCGCTCGACGACGTGGACAGCCTGCCGTCGATCGATCTTCTGAAGATGGACCTGCAGGGCGCCGAGGGAGAGGTGGTCGAGACCGGCGGCACCGCGCTGGCCGATACCGTCGCCGTCGTGACCGAGGTTCGATTCCACCGAATCTACGAGGACGAGCCGGTCTTCGGCGACCTGGACGTGATCCTGCGCGACGCGGGCTTCACGCTGCACAAGTTCCTCTTCACCAAGTCGGTGATGATGCCACATGCCCACGAGGACAAGGTCCGCCGTCCCGCCATGACGAGCCAGCTGCTCGACGGCGACGCGGTCTACCTCCGG
This sequence comes from Histidinibacterium aquaticum, assembly GCF_008710275.1. GTDB lineage: Bacteria > Pseudomonadota > Alphaproteobacteria > Rhodobacterales > Rhodobacteraceae > Oceanicola > Oceanicola aquaticus. The sequence goes on along the minus strand of NZ_VYQE01000002.1, from coordinate 649,625 downwards.
GCGGACCGGACCCCCGCCGAGATGGACGGAGACGCGCTGTGTCACCTCGCGCTCTGCGCGGATACGGTTTTCGACAGCCCCGACGTGACCCTGCTGGCGCTCTCCGAGCTGGAGCGGCGGGGAGAAGTGACGGGACAGGCGGCGGATGACTACGTTTCGACCCTGACGCCCCGACAGAGGGCGCGGCAATGACCGATGCTGCGACCACCGATCCGCGTCCCGTGGAGATGCCGGAGCGTCCGATGCTCACCATGCCGGAGGCGGAGGCCGACTGGCTCCGGGACACCTACGAGGCCGCCTCCGTGATCCTGGAATACGGCTCGGGCGGCTCGACGGTCCTGGCCTCGGAGATGCCAGGCAAGACCATCCGCTCGGTCGAGAACGACTGGGCCTGGGCCCGGATGATGCGCGCCTGGTTCGAGAGCAACCCGGGCCGGAGCCGGCCGGAGATCGTCCACGTCGGGATCGGTCCGACCAAGGCCTGGGGCAGGCCGCGCAACTACGTCCGGCACGCCGAGTTCGCCCGCTACCCGCTGGCGGTCTGGGACGGGCCCGAGGCGATCCAGCCGGACGTCGTCCTGATCGACGGCCGCTTCCGGGTCGGCTGCCTGCTGGCCTGCGTCTTTCGGGCGAAACGGCCTTTGACGGTGCTCTTCGATGATTACGTTGAGCGCGAACACTACCACGTCTGCGAGGACTACGCGGAGCGGGTCGAGACGCGGGGCCGCATGGCGCGCTTCGAGGTCACGCCCCGGCAGATCCGCAACGATGAATTGCTCGAGGTGATCGGGCTGATACAGCAACCGGAATAGGGCCCCTCGCCGCGAAGGGCCAAGGAGAGAAACATGCTCGATATCAAGGGACTGAAGGTCAAACTGGAGGAAGAGGACAAACAGATCCTCAAGGGCGTCGACCTGCACGTCGAGGCGGGCAAGGTGCACGCGATCATGGGGCCCAACGGCTCGGGCAAATCGACCCTGAGCTACGTTCTCTCGGGCCGCGAGGGCTACGAGGTGACCGAGGGTTCCGCGTCGCTGCTGGGCGAGGACATCCTCGACATGGAGCCGGAAGAGCGCGCCGCCGCGGGTCTCTTCCTCGCGTTCCAGTACCCCGTCGAGATCCCCGGCGTGGGCAACATGACCTTCCTGCGCACGGCGCTGAACTCCCAGCGGAAGGCGCGCGGGCAGGAGGAAATCTCCTCGGCCGACTTCCTCAAGCTGATCCGCGAGAAGGCCAAGAACCTGCAGATCGAGCCCGAGATGCTCAAGCGCGCGGTCAACGTCGGCTTCTCCGGCGGTGAGAAGAAGCGCAACGAGATCCTGCAGATGGCCGTGCTCGAGCCGAAGATGTGTATCCTGGACGAGACCGACTCCGGCCTCGACGTGGACGCGATGAAGCTGGTCTCCGACGGCGTGAACGCGCTGCGCGACGAGGGCCGCGGCTTCCTCGTCATCACCCACTACCAGCGCCTGCTGAACCACATCAAACCGGACGTCGTGCACATCATGTCCGACGGCCGGATCGTGAAGACCGGCGGTCCCGAACTCGCGCTCGAGGTCGAGGAAAACGGGTACGGCGACATCCTGAACGAGGTGGCCTGATGGCGAAGGCAGCGATCAAGCAGCAGAAGGCCGAGGCGACCGAGGCCCGGCTCGCCGGCCTGACGCTCCCCGAGAGCGGCGCATGGGCCCGGGAGGCCCGCGAGGCGGCGCTGGAGCGCGTGCGCAGCATGGGCCTGCCGCATCGGCGCGACGAGTATTGGAAGTTCACCGACCCGACCTCGCTCACCGCCGAGGAGCCTCCGCAGGCCTCGGTCTTCGAGACCGGCGAGCCGCCGCTCTTCGACGGTGTCGACCGGCTGAAGGTCGTCTTCGTCGACGGTGTCTTCGACCCGGAGGCCTCCGACGACCTCTCGCTGGAGGGGATCGAGATCGAGCGCCTCTCCGAGGCCATGGCCAAGGACATCCACTGGGTCCGCGACCTCTACGGCAAGATCGAGGGCGCGAGCCACGAGAAGGTCGACCGGCCCCTCGCAGCCTTCAACACGGCCTTCGCGACCGACGGGGTGGTCATTCGCGTCACCGGCAAGCCCTCGAAGCCCGTGAGCCTGGTTTATCTGCATAAATCAGAGCGTTCGGATGCGATCCTCCACCACTGCGTGAAGGTGGAAGAGGGCGCGGAGCTGACGATCCTGGAAAACGGGCCGGCCGCCGCGCGCTTTTCCAAGGGTCTCGAAGTGGACGTCGCCGACACCGGCGCTTTCCACCTGGTCCGCGCCCAGGGCCGCGACCACGAGCGGCGCGCCGTGACCGGCACTTTCGCCCGTCTCGGGCGCGAGAGCACCTTCAAGACCTTCACCCTCACGGTCAACGGCGTGATGACCCGCAACGAGGCCTACGTCGAGCTCACCGGCGACGAGGCGGTCTGCCACATCGCAGGGGCCTGCCTCGGCGACGGGCGCGACTTCCATCACGACGCGACGGTCTTCGTGACCCACGACGCGGTGAACTGCGAGAGCCGGCAGGTCTTCAAGAACGTGCTGCGGAACGGCGCCACCGGCGTTTTCCAGGGCAAGATCCTGGTGAAGCAGGGCGCGCAGAAGACCGACGGCTACCAGATCAGCCAGTCGCTCCTGCTCGACGACGACAGCACCTTCCAGGCCAAGCCCGAGCTGGAGATCTACGCCGACGACGTGGCCTGCTCCCACGGGTCGACTTCGGGCGCCATCGACGCCGACGCGCTCTACTACCTGCGGGCCCGCGGCATGGCCAAGGCGGAGGCTGAGAACCTGCTGACGCTGGCCTTCGTGGCCGAGGCGCTGGAGGAGATCGAGAACGAGGCCTATGCCGAGGAGCTGCGCGAACGGCTCGCCGGGTGGCTCGAGCGCCGGCGGGACAGGGCCGCCGGCTGATGGCGGTGACGACGGATATCGTGCGGACCTGGCAAGGTCCGCGCGCCGTCATGCGCGACCTGCTCGCGCAGGGCAAGCGAGAGGATCGGGCCGTGGCCTTCCTCCTCACCGCCTGCCTGCTGCTCTTCATCGCGCGCCTGCCGCTGCTGGTGCGCGTTTCCGAGGGCGTCGAGACCCTGCCGGGCCAGCAGGGGGCCGAGTTCACGCAGCTCGCGGCCTATGCCTTCTTCGGGGCGCTCATGGTGCTGCCGCTGCTGCTCTACGGGCTGGCCGCGGTGAGCCATATCGTGGCTCGTGCCGCGGGCGGGCAGGGCAGCTGGTACTCCGCCCGGCTCGCGCTCTTCTGGTCCCTGCTTGCGTCCGCGCCCCTTGCGCTGCTCTACGGCCTGGCGCGCGGCATGCTGGGGCCGGGCGCGCCCGCGACCTTCACCGGAGCGCTCTGGCTCGCGGGATTCGCGCTCATCTGGACGCTGAGCCTGTCGGAGGCCGAGCGGCCATGACCTCTTCCGCCGGGTCCCTCGCGCGGCTCCTGATGGAGACCGTGCGCCAGCCCCGCGAGGTGGCGCGGTTCATCATCGGGCAGGGCTACAGCCGCGAGGTGCTCTGGATGGGCCTCGTGCTCGTCACGCTGATCTCGGTGCTGCTGGTCGCCGTTTTCTCGGTTCTCCTGCCGCCCCCGCCGCCCGAGGCGCCGGAGCGGATCGTGCTCACGCCGCTCACCTATGCGACCATTCTCGGCGGATCGCTCGTCATCACGGTCTTCGCGTTGCACTACACCGGGCTGATGCTCGGCGGCGAAGGCCGTCTCGAGGATACGCTGGCCCTCATGGTCTGGCTGCAGTTCCTGCTGGTCGTCCTACAGGCGGCGCAGGTCGTGCTGGCGATCGCCCTTCCCGCGCTCGGAGCCTATGCCGCCATCGTCTCGGTGGGCATCGCGCTCTGGGTGCTCGTCCATTTCATCAACGAAGCGCAGCGGTTCGAGTCCCTCGGCCGCGCGGTTCTGACGCTCGTCGCCGCCCTGCTCGGCGTGGGGGTGGGACTCTCCACGCTCCTCGCGGTCATCGGCGCCGGCGTCTGAGGAGGCAAGATGTACGACATCGACCGGATCCGTGCCGATTTCCCGATCCTTTCGCGGACAGTGAACGACAAGCCGCTGGTCTACCTCGACAATGGTGCCTCGGCGCAGAAACCCCGGGTGGTGATCGACGCGATCACGCGCGCCTATTCCGAGGAATACGCCAACGTCCACCGGGGGCTGCACTACCTGTCGAACCTCGCGACGGAGAAATACGAAGCCGTCCGCGGCACGGTCGCGCGCTTTCTCAACGCACCTTCCGAGAACGAGATCGTTCTCAACTCCGGCACCACCGAGGGAATCAACATGGTCGCCTACGGTTGGGCGGCGCCCCGGATGGAAGAGGGCGACGAGATCGTCCTCTCCGTCATGGAGCACCACGCCAACATCGTGCCCTGGCACTTCCTGCGCGAGCGGCAGGGTGTGAAGCTGGTCTGGGTCGACACCGAGGCCGACGGGAGCCTCGACCCGCAGAAGGTGATCGACGCCATCGGCCCCCGGACGAAGCTCGTGGCGGTCACGCACCTGTCCAACGTGCTGGGCACCAAGGTCGACGTGAAGGCGATCGCCGCCGGCGCGCGCGCGAAGGGCGTGCCGGTGCTGGTCGACGGGTCACAGGCCGCGGTGCACATGCCGGTGGATCTTTCCGACCTCGGCGTCGATTTCTACGCGATCACCGGCCACAAGCTCTACGGCCCCTCCGGCTCCGGCGCGATCTGGGTCCGGCAGGAACGAATGGCGGAGATGCGCCCCTTCATGGGCGGCGGCGACATGATCCGCGAGGTCTCCAAGGAGACGGTCCTCTACAACGACCCGCCGATGAAGTTCGAGGCCGGCACGCCCGGCATCGTCCAGACCATCGGCCTGGGCGTCGCGCTGGAGTACATGATGGGTCTCGGCATGTCCGAGATCGCCGCCCACGAGGATCGTCTGCGCGACTACGCGGTAGAGCGGCTCGCCGGCCTGAACTGGCTGACCGTGCAGGGGACGGCGCCGGACAAGGCCGCGATCTTTTCCTTCACGCTGGAGGGGGCGGCCCATGCCCACGACATCTCCACCGTGCTCGACAAGAAGGGCGTTGCCGTACGGGCCGGTCACCACTGCGCGGGGCCGTTGATGGATCACCTTGGCCTGACCGCGACCTGCCGGGCGAGCTTCGGCCTCTACAATACCGAGCAGGAGGTCGACACGCTGGTGGAGGCACTGGAGCTCTGCCACGACCTTTTCGCCTGAGGCACAAGGACCTTCCAAGGCCCTTGCCCAGGCCGCGTGCGCGGCGTGACGCGATTTTCGGACCGCGTCGTTGCCACCTCCACTGAAGCCGCGTTAACACAATTTGCGAGCGATTTCATTGGCTTGGGCCCCCGTCCAAATTTGGACGTCCGGTCTCCCGCGAAACCCGTTGCGAGTGCCTCCCCCCGCTGCTAAGGAGCGGCACAGGCACCCGTAGCTCAGCTGGATAGAGCGCTGCCCTCCGAAGGCAGAGGCCAAAGGTTCGAATCCTTTCGGGTGCGCCACCTTCTCCTTGAACGTCCGTCTGCCCGGTTCCGTGCGCCAGTGCGCAGGCCCGAGGGCCGAAAAGGTCATGGCCAAGACCGGCCGAGAGGAGTAGCGCAGCCTCGATACCTTTTCATCACCGCTCCGCAGCCGGATGCTCTGGTCGTCCGGCGGCGCGGCGGTGCCGAACCGGGAGACGTTCATGCCCCTTTTTCGCACGGCCCTCGTCCTGGGCCTTCTCGCCGCCGTCGGTCCCTTTGCCATCGACATGTACCTGCCGGCCCTGCCGCTCATCGCACAGGACCTGCAGGTGACCGAGACCCACGTCCAGACGACGCTCACCGCCTATTTCGCCTGCTTCGGGCTCTCGCAGCTCGCCTGGGGGCCGCTCAGTGACCGTTTCGGGCGCAAGGCGCCGATCTTCGCGGGCCTCGGCATCTTCGCCGTGGCCTCGGTCGGCTGCGCCCTGGCGCCCACGATCGGCGCACTGACAGGTTTCCGCGCGCTGCAGGGCGTGGGCGCGGCGGTGGTCATGGTGACGCCGCGAGCGATCATCCGCGACATCGAGACAGGCCCCAAGGCCACGCGTCTCATGGCGATGGTGATGCTGGTGATCTCGGTCTCGCCGATGCTGGCGCCGCTCGCGGGCGCGGGTCTCATGCAGATCGGGAGCTGGCGGCTGATGTTCTGGGTCCTCTGCGGCGCCGTCGTTCTGAGCCTGCTGCTCACGACCTTCGCGCTGAAGGAGACCCTGCCGGAGGAGAAGCGCACGCCGATCCGGGCGCGGTCGCTGCTGGCGGGCGCGCGGATCCTGCTGACCGATCCGACCTTCGTGGGCCTCACCATGATCGCGGCCTTCGGCTTTGCCAGCTTCTTCGTCTTCCTGTCCTCGGCGAGCTTCGTCTATACCGGCCAGTTCGGTCTCTCGCCCACAGGGTTCAGCCTGGCCTTCGCGGTCAACGCCATCGGCTTCTTCGGGATGAGCCAAGCCGCCGCGCCGCTGGGTGAGCGCTTCGGGACGCTGCCGCTCATCCGGGTCGCGGTCACCTGCTACGCGGCCTTCAACCTGCTGCTCTTCGCTCTGGTGGCCGCCGGCCACGCCAGCCTGCCGCTGATCATCGGGCTGCTGTTCTGCGCGAACGCTTTCCTGGGGCTAGTCGTGCCCACGACCATGGTCGCGGCGCTCGATCCGCACGGCTCCATCGCGGGGCTCGCCTCCTCGCTCGGCGGCACACTGCAGATGGTGACGGGCGGCCTCATGGTGACCGCCGCGAGCCCCTTCTTCGACGGGACGGCGCTGCCGATGGTGGGCGCCATCGCGCTCTGCTCGGTCATCGCGCTGACGCTGACGACGGTGATGCTGCCGCGCATCCGGGCGCAGGGCGACCCGGTCGCCTGACACGAGAAGGGCTGCCTGAGGGCGGCCCTTGTCATGAACAGCATTTCTGAACGGGTCGACTACTCCGCCGCGCGGAGGGGCAGCACCGGGTCTCGGCGCGGCACGCCGAGGCTCTCGTCATCCCACACGATCTCGGGGTGGCGGATGCGGCGGGCCTCGGTGGCGAGCGCCCAGTCCCGGGCCCAGCGGCTGCCCCGTCCGAAGGAGATCCGGGCGAAGGCCCGTCCCAGCCAGCGGACGTAGCTCACGGTCCAGACCCGCACAGCCAGCAGCGAGGGCGTGACCACCAGCGTCAGCACCGTCGCGAGGCCGAGACCGAAGACCACGGCGGTCGCCAACTGCTTCCACCAAAGCGCCGTCGGGCTGTCGATGGTGTAGCCGCCCTGAACGAAGTCGAGGCTCAACCCGAACATCATCGGCGCCAGGCCCGCCATGGTCGTGATCGTGGTGAGCAGCACCGGCCGGATACGGTCCTCCGCCGTGCGGATGATCGCCTCGGTCCGCGGCATGTAGCTCTCGTACTCCTGGTAGGTGTCGATGAGTACGATGTTGTTGTTCACGACGATGCCCGCCAGGGCGACGATCCCGGTGCCGGTCATGATCACCGAGAAGGTCTGGTCCATCAGCAGCATCCCCCACAGGACGCCGGACGTGGAGAGGACCACGGCCACGAGGACCAGCACGGAGTTGTAGAACGAGTTGAACTGCGCCAGCAGGATGATGAACATCAGCGCCAGCGCTCCGCCGAAGGCGGTGCCGAGGAACTGCATGCTCTCCTGTTGCTCTTCCTGGTCGCCGGTCCACTCCCAGTCGACGGAAGCGGGCAGGGGAGAGGTCTCGAGCCAGCTGGTCAGATCGGCGATCCGCTCGGTCGGATTAACCGGCACGGTGCGGGCGGTGCCCTCCTCGACCCGGGCGCGGAGCTCCTCGGTCGTCGTGCCGTTCTCCAGCGACATGATCTGCAGGCGGTCGCCGGAGGGGCTCTCGAGAACGGCGCCGCCGCCCTGCTGCTCGCGCACGTCCGAGGACAGGAGGCGCGCGAAGGCGAGCGTCTGGCCGGTGCCGGCATCCATGGCAGCCGGCGCCTCGATCAGGTCGGCGTCGTCGACCACCACGCGCACGAGGCCCGCGGCAACGTCGGCCTTCACGTCGAAGTGGCGGGTCTGGTCGACCCGGTCGATCTGGGCGAGCTTCGCCACCGGCTCCCGCGTCACGAAGTTCGACAGCGGCACGAGGCCATTGCTGGTTCGCACGCGCAGGGTGTCTAGCGTGGAGAGCACGCGGTCCTCTTCCGGCAGCCGCACGCGGATCTCGATCTCCTCGTCGGAGCTGTCGACCCGCATGGTGTCGAGCATCACGCCGTTGGTGACGAGCTGGACCATCGCGCCGACGGTTGCCACGTCGGCCCCGAAGCGGCCGGCCTTCTCGACGTCCACATTGATCTGCCAGTCGATGCCGGGGAGGGGCAGCGTGTCCTCGATCTGGGTCAAGCCGGTCGTTTCCTCGAAGCGCTCACGGGCGATGGCTGTGGCCTCACGCAGGTCTTCCCAGTCGTCGCCCATGAGTCGCAGGTGCACGGGTTTGCCGGATCCCGGTCCCTGCGCCAGGGCCAGGATTTCCGCCTGGATGCCGGGGATTTCTTCGAGGTCCTTGTTCAGCTCGTCGATGATGACGTCGCCGTCGAGGTCGGGACGGTCGGCGCGATCTTCCCAGGGGATCGTCTCGAACTGCACCTGGCCGACGGTGTCACCGGGGACGGAAGAACCGCTCGCATCCGTGTTGAGGCCGCCGTCGCCCGCGAAGGAGAAGACGTTCGTGACGCCCGGGTGGGCCATCACGATCTCCTCGGCCTGGCGCACGAGCTCGTCCTTCTCCGCGAGGCTGAGGTTGCCGCGCGCGCGGACGTAGACGGTGCCCTGTTCCGGTTCGCTCTCGACGAAGAACTCGGTGCCGTTGTTGTTCGCGCCGTAGTAGCTGAACGTGAATACGACGAAGGCGATCACCGCCCCGATGGTCACGAGCGGCATTATCGGGTTGTTCGCGATCGCGGCGATGAAATAGCCGAAGGGCGAACGGCGGTAACCGGCCCGGATCGGCTTCTCACGGCGCTGGATCTTGGCGGCCGAGAGGGTGATCGAGGTCGCCGCCGCGCCGGCGAGGAAGAGCAGGATGCCGGGCAGGCTGTCCATCAGGCCGGTCGTCTGCCGGGCGGCGCCGGTGAAGTAGCCGGGGTTCAGCATCAGCATCGCGCCGGCGAACACGGCGAACATCGCCACGGGCACCAGCGCCGCGCGAACCACCCAGGGCAGGGTCCGCTTCAGCAGTCCGGCGGTGCGCTCGAAGTTCCGGGTGAGCCGGCCGGTCACGCCGCCCATGACGGGAAGGTAGATCAGGGCCACGATCAGCGAGGCGGAGAGCACGAAGATCAGCGTGGTGGGCAGCATCCCCATAAACTCGCCCGCGACACCGGGCCAGAAGAGCATGGGCAGGAAGGCGCAGAGCGTCGTCGCCGTCGAGGAGACGATGGGCCAGAACATCCGCTTGGCGGCCTCGGTATATGCCGACATCGGACCGGAGCCCTCGGAGATGCGCTTGTCTGCGTATTCGACCACGACGATCGCGCCGTCGACCAGCATCCCGACCGCGAGGATCAGGCCGAACATCACGATGTTCGAAATGGTGATGCCGAGCGTGCCCAGCAGCACGAAGCAAAGCAGGAAGGAGGTCGGAATCGCGAAGCCGACGAGCAGCGCCGGCCTCGGCCCGAGGGCCGCGAGTACGACGATCATCACCAGCGCGACCGCAGTCAGGACCGAACCCTCGAGTTGGCTCACCATGGAGGCCACGTAGCGCGACTGGTCGTTGGACGTGCTGACGGTGATGGCCGTCCGCAGAGGATCGGGCCAGGTCGCCTCTTCCGCGGCGATCGTCTCCTTCACCAGGTCGACGGTGTCGATCAGGTTGAAGCCCTTGCGCTTGACCACCTGCAGCGCGACCGTGTTCGTCCCGTTGAAACGCGCGGTTCCGGCGCGGTCCTCGAAGGTCAGATGAATGGTCGCGAGATCGCCCAAGGTGATCACGCGGTCGCCGTTCGTCTTCACCGGCAGGTCGTAGATGTCCGAAGGCTCGTCGAAGCTGGACGGGATCTTGACCGAGAAGGCGCCCGAAGCGGTCTCCACCTCGCCCGCCGCCACCAGCAGGTTGTTGTTGGTGACCACGTTGATCAGCTCGCCGGCGGTGACGTTGTAGGCCTCGAGCTTGAGCGGATCGATGACCACCTCGACCATCTCGTCGCGCTGCCCGGCGATGCCTGCCTCGAGCACGGCATCCAGCCCTTCGATCCGGTCCTGAAGGTCCTTCGCGGCGCGCAGCAGGGTGCGCTCGGGGACGTCGCCGGTGAGGCTGACGATCACGATGGGGAATTCGGAGAAGTTGATCTCGTTGATCGAGTACTGGTCCGCACCGGCGGGAAAGCTCGCCTCGGCGTTGGACATGGCCTCGCGGACATCGGCCATGATCGCGGTCTTGTCCCAGCCGAACTCGAACTCCAGCGCGACACCGGCATAGCCCTCGGCGGCGGTGCTGCTCATGGTCTTCAGCCCGTCGAGATCCGACAGCTCGGTCTCCATCGGGCGCACCAGCAGCGTCTCGGAATCCTCGGCGGAGATGCCGGGGAAAGGAACAGAGATGAAGAGCGCCGGGATCTCGATGTCGGGCTCGCCCTCCTTGGGCAGGCCGACGTAGGCATAGCCGCCCGCCAGGAGAGAGACGGCGATGAAGGCGAGGATCATCCGCGCCCGCGACGCAGCCCAGTCGACGATACCGGTCATCCGTCCACTCCCTCGTCAGGCGTTTCCGGGGCCAGGTCCTCGACGATGACGTCCCCGTCCGGGCCATCGGCGCCTGCGGTGCTCTCCAGCGGCTCATCGCGGAAACTGGGCCGGATGGGCGTGCCCTCGGTGACGTATTCCTGGCCCACGACGATGATCTCCGCCGTCTCGGGCAGGCCGGCGACCCAGACGCCCTCCACCGTGTCGCGGATGATCGTGACCGGCGTGAAGCCCGCCGTGTCGTCCTCGCGGACCGTGCGAACGCCAAGCGTGCCCTCGTCGTCGAGGGTAAGGGCCGACTGCGGCAGGAGGTGCGCGGACTGGCCGGAGGCCTGGATCAGGATGTCGGCGGTCTGTCCGTCGCTGATGGTAAGGTCCTCGTTATCGACCGTGATCTCGACGCGGAAGGTGCGGGTCGTCTCGTCGGCGGACCGCGACAGGAAGGTCACCTGGCCAGACACCTCGCGCCCCGAGGCGAGCCGTGCGCCGGCGTGCGCGCCGGTCTCGACCTTGCCGACCTCGGCTTCCGGGACGAAGCCCACCACCTTGATCGGATCGAGCTGGATGACGGTGGCGCAGAGGCCGCCGGGCTGGAGCAGGGTGCCGATCTCGGCGGCGTCGGTCTCCATCAGGCCGGCGAAAGGCGCCTCCATGGTCAGCTGCTCGATGGCCTGTTCGGCCGAGGCGACGGCCGCGCGGGCAGACTGGATCCCGGCACGCGCGCTCTCGACCGAGGCAATCGCACCCTCAACACCGGCTTCGGCAGAGATGATCTGGGCGTCGGACGCCTTGAGCGAAGCCTCGGCGGAGGACACGGCGGCGCGGGCGGATTCGAGCGCCGCATCGGCGTTGGCGACCCGCGTGTCGGAGGCGAATCCACCCTCGGAGAGCTGGGTCGCGGCATTCGCGTTGATCTGTGCCTCGTTCAGTCGCGCGCGCGCCTCGGAAACACGGGACTGGGCCTCGGCTTTGCGGGCTTCCGCCTCGGCGAGAGAAGCCTCCGCGGCGGGCACCCGGGCTTCCGCCTCGGGCAGACGGGCGCGGGCCTCTTCCAGCCGTCCCTCGGCCTCTTCCAGCTGGGCCTCGCGCGTCCCGGCATCGAGCTCACAAAGCACGTCACCCTCTTCGACGAAGGCGCCCTTGCGCTGTGGGTCGGAGATCACGAGACCGGAGAGTTCGGAGCGGACCTCAACCTGACGGGCGGCCTCGGTGCGGCCGCGCAGCACGACCGCGCTGTCGATCGTCTCGGCGCTGCTGCGCAGGGCGACGACGGCGACGCCCTCTTCGTCGTCATCGGGGGCGGCGGCCTCCGTCGTCTCCCCGGAGGCCGGGTCGGCCTCTTCGGCGGTGTCCTCTGTGGTCTCGACCTGGGCGACGGCAAACAGGATGTCCCGCTCGATGATGAGCAGGTAGAGCGCTCCCGTCACGAGGGCGGCGGTCAGAATTGACAGGATCCGCATGTGATGCGCCTCTTATTCGCCAGCCCTGGTTACTACGGAGGACTGAACCGGTCGGTTCAGTAGAGATGCCGCTGACATAGAGATTGCATTCCCCAGCGCAAGCTTTGCTGCTCAGATTCATACCGCGAAGCCGGGACGCAAGCCACTGTCGAGGGGAAAGAGCCTTGAGAAAAGGCATATGACGCGCCGCAGCGGCGCCTCGGTGTGCACATGCAGCAACAGGGGCGGGGCTTGTCCCCCGACGGTGCTTGAGGGTAAGAGGCGCCGGACAACGAGGACAGGCCCCCGAAGGGCGTCCGGGGAGGTGCGGTGAGCAACAACGAGAGCTTCATCGACGAGGTGAGCGAAGAGGTCCGCCGCGACCGGCTCTACGGCTATTTCCGCAAGTACGGCTGGATCGCCCTTCTGGTCGTCCTTCTGATCGTCGGCGGCACGGCCTGGCAGCAGTGGTCGCAGTCCCGGTCGCAGGCCGAGGCGCAGGCGCGTGGCGATGCGCTGCTCACCGCTTTGGAGGCGAACGAGGCCGAGGCCCGGGCAGAGGCCCTGGCCCAGGTCGAGCCCGAGGGGCCCGCCGCCGCGGTGACGCGCTTCCTGACGGCCTCCGCCCAGGTCGAGGCCGGAGAGACCCGGGCCGCCGTCGAGACGCTCAATGCCCTGTCCACCGACGGCGATGTCTCCCCGATCTACCGTGATCTCGCCAGTCTCAAGGCGCTGATGATCGACGACAGCCTCGATCCGGCCGAGCGGGCCTCGGCGCTCGAGCCGCTGACCGCGCCCGGCGCTCCGTTCCGGCTGGTCGCCCAGGAACAGCGGGCGCTGGCGCTCATCGCCGCCGGGGAGACCGAAACCGCGCTCGAGGCCCTGCGGTCCATCATCGGCGATGCCGAGGTGACCCAGGGCTTGCGTGACCGGGCCACGAGCCTGATTGTGGCCCTCGGGGGCGAACTGGGGGAGGCCGTGGAGGCTCCGCCCATCGTTCAGGACTGACGGACCGAGGGCGCAGGGGGCACCGAGACATGGCCGCAAGACCGATCTGGATCATGCTGGGCGCGCTCGCCCTGGTGGCGGCCTGCAGCCAGCCCGACGTGCGGCTTCCGGGCCAGCGCGAGGCGGTCGGCGGCGTACAGCCGGACATCGGCCAGGCCCTTCCGGTCACCCTGCCGGCGGTCCAGGCCAACGCGAGCTGGACCCACAGGGGCGGCAACGCGCGCCACTTCCTGGCCCACCCGGCGCTGCCGGGCGCGCTGAACCTCGCCTTCGCGACACCCATCGGCGCGGGAGACAGCCGCCGTGCCCGGATCACCGCCGATCCCGTCGTCGCAGGGTCGACGATCTTCGCAATGGATGCCCGTGCGACGGTCAGCGCGGTCAGCAACGCGGGCGACCTACTTTGGCAGTCCGACCTGCGCCGCTCGCTGGAAGCGTCGAACGAGGCGTCGGGCGGCGGTCTCGCCTACGGCGACGGCGTTCTCTACGCCTCGACCGGCTTCGGCCAGGTCCACGCGGTCGACGCCAGCTCGGGCGGCATTCTCTGGACGCAGGATCTCGGCGCCTCCGGCAGTGCCGCGCCGACGGTGGAGGGCGGTCTGCTCTACGTCGCCGCGCGCGACGGGCGGGCCTGGGCGCTCGACCGGCAGACGGGCCGCATCCGCTGGACCCGCTCCGGCATCTCGTCCCCCTCCGGCTTCGGCGGCGGTTCCGGCCCCGCGGTGGGCGACAATACCGCCGTCTTCCCCACCTCCGCCGGAGAGGTCGTGGCGCTCTTCGCCCTCGGCGGGCGGGAGCGGTGGCGCAGCTTCGTCGTGGGCGAACGGGCCGGCACGGCACAGTCCAACGTCTCCGATATCGCGGCCGACCCCGTGATCGCGGGTGGACGGGTCTACGCAGGCAACTTCTCGGGACAGGTCGCGGCCTTCTCCCTGGCTGACGGCGAGCGGATCTGGAGCGCGGACGAGGGCGCGGTCGGCCCGATGCGGCCGGTCGGCAATGCGGTCTACCTGGTCAACGACATCGGTCAGCTCGTCCGGCTCGACGCCGCGACCGGCCGGGTCGTGTGGCGCCGCCAGCTGCCCCAGCAGCCGCAGCGCAGGGGCCTCTTTGGCGCGGGCCGGGACACCTCGGTGACGGCTCACTATGGGCCCGTGCTTGCCGGCGGCCGGTTGATCGTCGCCTCCTCAGACGGCGCTCTGCGCCAGTACGATCCCCGCTCGGGCGAGTTGATGGCCGAGAGCGCCTTGCCCGGCGGAGCCACGACGAATCCCGTCGTCGCGGGCGGCACGCTCTACGTCGTCTCCGCCGAGGGACAACTTCTGGCTTTCCGTTAAGGCGTACCCGGTGTATCGGGCGCGTCTTCGGAGGTCCCCATGAGCTTCACACTGGCCATCGTCGGCCGCCCCAACGTGGGCAAGTCCACCCTCTTCAACCGGCTTGTCGGCAAGCGGCTCGCGCTCGTCGACGATCAGCCGGGCGTGACCCGCGACCTGCGAGAGGGCGAGGCCCGCCTCGGCGACCTGCGATTCACGGTCATCGATACCGCCGGCCTGGAAGAGGCCACGGACGAGAGCCTGCAGGGGCGCATGCGCCGCCTGACCGAGCGCGCGGTCGAGATGGCCGATGTCTGTCTTTTCGTGATCGACGCGCGGACCGGCGTCACGCCGACCGACGAGGTCTTCGCCGAGATCCTGCGCAAGAAATCCGCGCACGTCCTCCTCGCCGCCAACAAGGCCGAGGGCCGGGCAGGCGAGAGCGGGCTGCTCGAAGCCTACTCGCTGGGCCTGGGCGAGCCGCTGGCGCTCTCTGCCGAGCACGGCGAGGGGATGGCGGACCTGCTGCAGGCGCTGATTCCGCTGGCCGATGCCCACCAGGAGCAGGCCGTCGAGGACGCGCCGCGCACCGACGTGGACATCGAGGACGACGAGGTCGAGCTCCCGGACTGGACGCCGACACGGGCGCGGCCCCTGCAGGTGGCCGTCGTCGGCCGTCCAAACGCGGGCAAGTCGACGCTCATCAACCGCATCCTCGGTGAGGAGCGCCTTCTGACGGGCCCCGAGGCCGGGATCACCCGCGACTCGATCTCGCTCACCCTCGACTGGGAGGGCACGCCGGTCCGGCTCTTCGACACGGCGGGTATGCGCAAGAAGGCCAAGGTGCAGGACAAGCTCGAGAAGCTCTCCGTCGCCGATGGCCTCCGCGCGGTGAAGTTCGCCGAAGTGGTCGTCGTCCTGCTCGACGCCGGGATCCCCTTCGAGCAGCAGGACCTCCGCATCGCCGACCTTGCCGAGCGCGAGGGGCGTGCGGTGGTCGTGGCCGTGAACAAGTGGGACCTCGAGACCGAGAAGCAGGAGAAGCTGCGCGACCTCAAGGCCGAGTTCGAGCGACTGCTGCCGCAGCTCAAGGGCGCGCCGCTGGTCACTGTCTCGGCCATGACCGGGCGGGGGCTCGACCGCCTTCACGCCGCGATCGTCAAGGCCCATGAGGTCTGGAACCGGCGCGTCACCACGGCCCAGCTCAACCGCTGGCTGGGCGAGATGGTCGAGGCGCATCCGCCGCCGGCCCCGGGCGGGCGCCGGATCAAGCTGCGCTACGCGACCCAGGCCAAGACCCGGCCGCCGGGCTTCGTGGTCATGTGCTCCTCGCCGGACAAGATCCCGGAAAGCTACTCGCGATACCTCGTGAACGGGCTGCGCGAGGATTTCGACATGCCGGGCACGCCGATCCGTCTCTGGATGCGCGGGCAGGGGGAGCAGAACCCCTTCAAGAACAGGAAGAAATCGACGCCCTCGCGCCTGCGCAAGCACCTCGGGAAACCCTCGCCGAAGGGGTCCTGAGCGTCACGCCTCGATCGGGGGCCTGTGCCGGTTGCGCCAGGCGAGGAAGCCGACGATCAGGATACCCACCGCGGCGAGGATGGTGAGGGCCAGCTGCGCCTCTCCGTTCTGCACCATGATCGCGACCAGGGCCCAGACGACGGTCAGGCCGTATTCCGGCGCCGTCCCGAGCCAGTCCTGCACGAAGGCGGCCACGCCCACGGCCGAGGCGAGACCGATGAAGGCCACGGGGACCGGCCCGAGGATTCCGTAGCCCGCCAGGGTGGAGCCCAGCGACACGAAGGACGCGGCGGTCAGCCAACCGGCGTAGATGCCCACCGGCACCCGCAGCATCCAGCGGTCGAACCAGGGCGCCGCTTTCAGCGCCATCACGGCCGTGACCGCCATGGCGACGATCATGACGGTGGCCCAGATCGCCGATTGGTTGGCGACCCAGAGCCAGGGCGTGCCGATCAGAAGCGAGAGCGAGAGCCAGGCCCGCGGCGCGGTCCAGGCCGGATCGTCGCGGCGTGTGCGCAGGCCGAAGGCGGCAGACAGCACGAGCCAGATGTAGATCAGGATCCAGATCGAGAAGGCATAGCCCGCGGGCTCGATGGGCGGGCTGTCCTGCGGCTCGGGCAGTTGCGCGCCGTCGAAGCCGGCGAAGGACGAAAAGAGTGGCGCCGCGGCGAAGGTCACCGACAGGATCAGCGTCGCCCAGGCGAGGAGGGTGGATCTCATGACAGGGGCAACTCCGTCAGCCCGAATTCGTTGCGCACCTCGCGCGCCCGCGCGGCGCGGAGGCGGTTGCGGCGAAGGTAGCTTTCCTTCGCGCCGAGCTTGCCCCGGCGCTGGCGCATGTTTTCGCCGTGGCCGACGAGATAGAGCGCCGCGGGGAAGGGCACAGGGGTCATCCGGTAGCCGTAGCGCGCCATGCGCTCGGGCACCTCGGCGTGTTTGCCCCGGTCGCGGATCGGCGTGAGCGTCTCCTCGCCGTCCCGGAAGTCGAACCGCAGGGCGGAGGAAGAGCCGCACTCCCGGATGAAGGTATGGGCGAAGGGGTGCCGTAGGCTCTTGGGCCCCATGTAGGCCAGCGCCCCGGTCCGGAGGTCGAGCATGTAGCCTTCCTCGATCCAGTAGCCCGCGCCATTGTCGTCGGTGACGATGTGCTCGACGAGGCCCGGGTGGAGTAGATCGTCGGCGTCGAGCTGGAAGAGGTAGCCGTCCCCGCCATGCGTCTCCGCCAGGTGGGCGAAGATCCGTTCCTTCTTGGCGTGGTTGTCGAAGCGGGTGACGGTCTCCGCGCTCACCTCGTCCACGATCTCGAAGGGCAGGAAGGTGACCTGT
Source organism: Histidinibacterium aquaticum (assembly GCF_008710275.1). Classification (GTDB taxonomy): domain Bacteria; phylum Pseudomonadota; class Alphaproteobacteria; order Rhodobacterales; family Rhodobacteraceae; genus Oceanicola; species Oceanicola aquaticus. The sequence goes on along the minus strand of NZ_VYQE01000002.1, from coordinate 632,300 downwards.
TCGTCCCAGGAAATCCCTTCCGGCCGGTCCTGGCAGCAGATGAAGGCGCGCCAGCGGTGGGAACTCTGCGCCCGCAGGCTCCCGAGTGTCTCGGCCAGCCGGTGGCAGACGGTGGCCCAGTCGTAGGCGCGTGCCTTGCTGATCAGCGGGATCGCGAAGACGACCTCGGGATCGCCCGAGGAGGGGCGCGGCGGGCGTGCCGCGGCCCAGGCCTCGGGCGTGCCCGGTTCAGGCGAGCTGGCCATCCGCCGTCAGGCGCGTGCGCCCGCCAAGATAGGGATGCAGGACCTCGGGCAGGGTGACCGAGCCATCCTCTTCCTGGCCGTTCTCCAGCACGGCGATCAGCGCCCGGCCCACGGCGAGGCCGGAGCCGTTCAGCGTGTGGAGGAACTGCGGCTTGCCGCCGGAGGCGGGCTTGTAGCGCGCGTTCATCCGGCGCGCCTGGTAGTCGCCGGTGGTCGAGACCGAGCTGATCTCGCGGTAGGTGTTCTGCCCGGGCAGCCAGACCTCGATATCATGGGTCTTGCGCGCGCCCGCACCCATGTCGCCGGTGCAGAGTACGACCGTGCGGTAGGGCAGGTCGAGCTTCTGCAGGATCGCTTCAGCGCAGCCGGTCATCCGCTCGTGCTCGGCGTCGCTGTCCTCGGGCCGGGTGACCGAGACCATCTCCACCTTCTCGAACTGGTGCTGGCGAAGCATTCCGGACGTATCGCGGCCGGCGCTGCCGGCCTCGGAACGGAAGCACTGGGTGTGGGCCACGTAGCGGCGGGGGAGGTAGCCTTCTTCGACGGTCAGGCCGTTGACGATGTTTGTCAGCGTCACCTCTGCCGTCGGGATCAGCCACCAGCCGTTGGTGGTCTTGTAGCTGTCCTCGCCGAACTTCGGCAGCTGACCCGTGCCGTACATCATCTCCTCGCGCACCAGCACGGGGGTGATGGTCTCGGTCAGGCCGTGCTCCTCGACGTGGGTGTCGAGCATGAACTGCGCGAGCGCCCGGTGCAGGCGGGCCACGGCGCCGGAGAGCAGCACGAAGCGCGAGCCGGAGAGCTTGGCGGCGGTCTCGAAGTCCATGCGGTCCTGAACCGCGGCGATCTCGTAGTGCTCCTTCGGATCGAAGGCGAAGTTGCGGGGGCTGCCCCAGCGGCGGATCTCGAGGTTGTCGTCCTCGTCCTCGCCGTCGGGCACGCTGTCCTGCGGAAGGTTGGGCAGGCCCATCAGCAGGTCGGTGAGCTTGCGGTCCTCTTCCTTGGCCTCGTCCTGGAGGCGGGCGATCTCGGCCTTCTTCGAGGCGACCTCGGTCCGCAGCCGTTCGAAGGCCTCCTCGTCACCCGATGCCTTGGCCCTGCCGATCTCCTTGGCGGCGCGGTTGGCCTCGGCCTGGGCTTCCTCGGCGGCGGTAATCTTGGCGCGGCGGGCCTCGTCGAGGGCGAGGATCTCGGGAGAGACCGGATCGAGCCCGCGGCGGGAGAGGGCGGCGTCGAAGGCGGCCGGGTTCTCTCGGATGGCTCTGATATCGTGCATGGGTCTCTCCCATTCCCTCGCGTTCGGAGCGGATATGCCCCATCGGCTCGCCGGGGGAAAGGGGGTCGTCCGAGAGGGCCCGTCCCGGCGTCCAAATTTGGACGCCGGGCCATGACATTGAAAATACGGGAAAAACCGGAACGCGCCTGATCGGCGCAACACGACGCAACGGGCCGGCGCCCCGCAACCCTCGACCTGCGACGCGTCCGGCGAGGTCGACCTGAAGCCACTCGTGCGACCGCGGCGTTCGCGCGCGGAGACGGCTGGCGAGTTGCACCCGGGCGCGCTTATGTCCATATGGCGGCCAGACAGGGGCCCAGGGGCCTAAACAGACGAGACAAGAGACCAGGAGGCCTCATGGAAGGTGGCAGCGCGCTCGCGCAGTTCGTCCCGCTTATTCTGATCTTCGCGATCATGTACTTCCTGCTGATCCGCCCGCAGCAGAAGAAGGTGAAGCAGCACCAGGAGATGGTGAAGGCGCTTCGCCGGGGCGACCAGGTGGTGACCCAGGGCGGCCTCATCGGGAAGGTCTCCAAGGTCAAGGAAGACAACGAGATCGAGGTTGAGCTCGCGCAGGGCGTCACCGTCCGCGTGGTGCGCTCGACCATCGCGCAGGTGGTCAACAAGACCGAACCCGCGAAGTGACGTGACGCTGGGGCGCGCGGCGCGGCCGCGGCCCCGTCTGGAGTTCTCCCGATGCTCTACATCCCCCTCTGGCGGCGGATCCTGATCTGGGCGGTGGTCGCCGTCGGACTGCTGCTGGCGCTCCCAAACCTTTTCTATTCGCGGGTCGAGGTCTCCAACGATGCCGCGCAGGCGATCGAGTCTGGCCTGACCAACGAGGAACTGCAGGCCCAGGAAGGCCGCTGGCCCTCGTTCCTGCCGGACGGGCTCGTGAACCTCGGCCTCGACCTGCGCGGCGGCGCGCATCTGCTCGCCGAGGTCCAGGTCGAGGACGTCTACGAGCGGCGGATGGATTCGCTCTGGCCCGAGGTGCGTGACGCCCTTGCGGCGGAGCGCGACACGGTCGGTTTCGTGACGCGGGAACAGTCGGAGCCCGACGTGCTCCGAGTCCGCATCTCCGAGGCCGACGGCGTCGACCGGGCGCTGGAGATTGTTCGCGGCCTTGCCCGCCCGGTCGTGAGCCTGACCGGGGCAGGGGCCATGGACCTCGCCGTCAGCGCGGACGGGCAGGTGCTGACGGTGCGCCTCTCTGAGGCCGAGCAGGTCGCGCTCGATGACCGCACAGTGCGGCAGGCGCTGGAGATCATCCGCCGCCGGATCGACGAGGTCGGCACGCGCGAGCCCTCGATCCAGCGGCAAGGGGAGGACCGGATCCTGATCCAGGTGCCCGGCGTCGGCTCGGCGCAGGAGCTCAAGGACATCATCGGCACGACGGCCCAGCTGACCTTCCGGCCCGTCGTGCAGGCCTTTGCCGAGGCCGATACGGACGTGGGGTCGGGCGAAGAGCTGCTGCCCTTCCCCAGCCAGGGGGACGAGGCCTATGCGCTGGTGGAGCAGGCGCCCGTCGTTTCGGGCGAGGACCTGGTGGATGCGCAGCCGACCTTCGACCAGAACAACCGCCCGGCGGTGAACTTCCGTTTCAACCCGCAGGGCGCGCGCGCCTTCGGCGACTACACCGCTGCCAACGTGGGCGCGCCCTTCGCGATCGTCCTCGACGACGAGGTGATCTCGGCCCCGCGCATCAACGAGGCGATCCGGGGCGGCAACGGCATCATCACCGGCGACTTCACGGTCGAGGAATCGACCGATCTCGCCGTGCTGCTGCGGGCGGGCGCACTGCCGGCCGAGCTGACCTTCCTCGAGGAGCGGACCATCGGCCCGGAACTCGGGCAGGACAGCATCGACGCGGGCACGGTGGCCTGTATCGTCGCCTTCGCGGCGGTCATGATCTTCATGGTGCTGAGCTACGGTCTCTTCGGTGTCTTCGCCGACATCGCGCTGCTCATCAACGTGGGGCTCATCTTCGGACTGCTCTCGCTCATCGGCGCCACGCTGACGCTGCCGGGTATCGCGGGGATCGTGCTGACCATCGGTATGGCGGTCGACGCCAACGTGCTGGTCTTCGAGCGAATCCGAGAAGAGCTGAAATCGGCCAAGGGGCCCTCGCGCGCCATCGCGCAGGGCTACGAGAAGGCGCTCTCGGCGATCGTCGACGCCAACATCACCACCTTCATGACGGCGGTCATCCTCTTCGCCATGGGTTCGGGCCCGGTGCGCGGCTTCGCGATCACCCTGGGTCTCGGGATCCTGACCTCGGTCTTCACCGCGCTCTTCGTGACGCGGGTGATGATCGTGATCTGGTACGACCGGCGCCGTCCGAAAACGATCGAGGTCTGAGATGCGACTGAGACTCCTGCCCCAAGACACCTCCTGGGACTTCTTCTCTCGGGCGCGGCTCTGGCTCGGCATTTCGGGCGTGCTTGTGGTGGTGGCGTTCATCTCCTTCGTGGTGCAGGGGCTGAACTACGGCATCGACTTCGCCGGCGGCACGACCATCCGCGCCGAGTCCTCCGAGCCCATCGACGTCGGCGCCTACCGCTCGGCGCTGCAGCCGCTGGAACTGGGCGACATCACGATCACCGAGGTCTTCGACCCGACCTTCGGGCCCGACGAGAACGTCGTCTCCATCGCCATCCAGGCGCAGGAGGGGATGGAATCGGTGACGGCCGAAACCATCGAGGAGGTCCGCACCGTCCTGCAGGAGGTCGCGCCGGACATCGAGTTCACCGCGGTCGAGTCGGTCGGGCCCACGGTCTCCGGCGAGCTGATCCAGACGGCGATCCTCGCGGTGCTGCTCGCGATCGGGGCGGTGCTGATCTACATCTGGCTGCGGTTCGAATGGCAGTTCGCCCTCGGCGCGGTGCTGGCGCTGGTGCACGACGTGGTGCTGACGCTGGGCATCTTCTCGGAGCTGCAGATCCGCTTCGACCTCGCGATCATCGCGGCGCTGCTGACCATCGTCGGCTACTCGCTGAACGACACCGTGGTCGTCTTCGACCGGGTCCGGGAGAACCTGCGCCGCTACAAGTCGAAGTCGCTTCGGGAGGTGATGAACCTCTCGATCAACGAGACGCTGAGCCGGACCTTCATGACCTCGCTGACCACGCTGCTGGCGCTCATCTCGCTCTTCGTGCTGGGCGGCGACGTGATCCGCGGCTTCGTCTTCGCGATGATCTGGGGCGTGATCGTCGGCACCTATTCCTCGATCTTCGTGGCCTCGACCGTGCTCGTGGTGCTTGGCGTGAAGCGCGATTGGTCGAAGGAAAGCCAGACGCCGAAGGCCGGGACACAGATCGACAGCGAGGCCTGAGGGCCCGGTTTTTGACCGGGGCTGCCCCGCGCCCTAGGCTATCGGGCGCGGGCCGAGGTCCCTTGCCGGAGGTAGAGCCATGCGCATGAACGAGGTCGTCTATACCGACGCCAAGCCGATCGACGGCTACGGTTCGGGCTTTTTCCGGATCGGCGGAGAGGCCATCGAGGGCGCCGTCCTGGTCTCGCCCCGCGGGGTGACCGGCTGGGGCGGCTACGAGGACGGTGCGGCCCTGCTGGATCTCAAGCCGGAGGTCGACGTGATCCTCGTGGGCACCGGGCAAGAGATCGCGCACCTGCCGCGGAGGCTCCGCGAAGAGTTGGAAGACGCCGGCATCGGGGTCGAGGTCATGGCCTCCGGCCCCGCCGCGCGCAGCTACAACGTGCTTCTCGCCGAGGGGCGCCGGGTCGCGGTGGCGTTGCTGCCGGTGTGAGGCGCGGGGTGGGCTGGAAGCCCACCCTACGGCCGCTTCCCTCCGGCCCTGCCTTGGTCTACTCCCGGCCCATGCTCGAAGTCCGCGATCTCTCCGTCGCCCGGGGCGGCGTTCCGATCCTCCAGGGGGTGAGCTTCTCGCTCGGCCCGGGGGAGGCGCTGGTGCTGCGCGGGCCCAACGGCATCGGCAAGACGACCCTGCTGCGGGCGCTCGCCGGGCTGCAGCCGCCGATCTCGGGCGAGACCCTCATGGAGGAGGGGGCCGGCGCCTATGCCTCGCACGCCGACGGGATCAAGGCGCAGCTCACGGTTGAGGAAAACCTGGCGTTCTGGGCCCGCGTCCACGGGCAGGAGGTCCCCGAAGACCTCTACGAGGCCTTCGATCTCACCGCCCTCCGCACGCGCCACGCGGGCACGCTCTCGGCCGGGCAGAAGCGGCGGACGGGGCTCGCGCGGCTCGGCGTGACCGGCAAGCCGGTGCTCTTTCTCGACGAGCCGACGGTGTCGCTCGACCGCTTCTCCGTGACGCTTTTCGCGGACTTCCTCCGCGACCGGCACCTCGCAAAAGGCGGCGCGGCCGTCATCGCCACGCATATCGACCTCGGGCTCGAGGCGCCGGAGATGGATCTGACCCCGTTCGCAGCGTCGCCCGAAGCTTCCGGCGGAGCCGACGAGGCCTTTCTGTGACGGCACTTCTTCTGCGAGACCTGCGGCTGGCGGTCCGGGCCGGGGGCGGCTTCGGCCTCGGCCTCGCCTTCTTCCTGATCGTCATCGTCCTGGTGCCCTTCGGCGTAGGCCCAGGGGCGCAGACCCTGACCCTCATCGCGCCGGGCATCCTCTGGGTCGCGGCGCTGCTGGCCGCGCTGCTCTCGCTCGACCGCATCTTCGCGCTCGACTGGGAGGACGGGGCGCTGGCGCTGATCGCCACCTCGCCGCTGCCGCTGGAGGGCGTGGCGCTGGTCAAGGCCGTCGCCCACTGGATCACGACCGGCCTGCCGCTGACGCTCGCGGCCCCGGTGCTGGGCTTTCTGCTGAACCTCGCGCCGCCGGCCTATCCCTGGCTGCTGGCGACACTGGCTCTCGGGACGCCCGCGCTCTCGATGATCGGCACCTTCGGCGCGGCGCTCACGGTGGGCCTGCGGAGGGGCGGGCTTCTGATGTCGCTGCTGGTGCTGCCGCTCTACGTGCCCACCCTGATCTACGGGGCCGAGGCGGTGCGCCGCGGGGCGGAGGGGCAGGGGGCGGGCACGCCGCTCATGCTCATGGGCGGGATCACCTTCGGCGCGCTGGCGCTGCTGCCCTTCGCCACGGCTGCGGCATTGCGCGTCAATCTGCGGTGAGGCCATTGAGCGGGCCCCCGGCGACGGCTAGATACGGCATATGTCGATCTGGGAATACGCCAACCCCAAGAAGTTCATCGCGACGACGACGCCGCTGATCCCGTGGGCCTTCGGCCTCGCGGGCGCGGCGATCGTGGGCGCGTTGATCTGGGGCTTCTTCTTCACGCCGGACGACTACCGGCAGGGATCGACCGTCAAGATCATCTACCTGCACGTCCCCTCGGCGATGATGGCGATCAACGCCTGGGTGATGATGCTGGTGGCCTCGCTGATCTGGCTGATCCGGCGGCACCACGTCTCGGCCCTCGCGGCGCGCGCGGCGGCGCCCGTGGGCATCACCATGACGCTCATGGCGCTGGTGACCGGGGCGATCTGGGGCCAGCCCATGTGGGGGACCTTCTGGGCCTGGGACCCGCGGCTCACGTCGTTCCTGATCCTCTTCCTGTTCTACCTGGGCTACGTCGCTCTCTGGGAGGCCATCGAGGACCCCGATACCGCGGCGGACCTCACCTCGGTGCTCTGCATCGTGGGCTCGGTCTTCGCGGTGCTCTCGCGGTATGCCGTGCTCTTCTGGAACCAGGGCCTGCACCAGGGGGCCTCGCTCTCGCTCGACGCGGAAGAGAACGTGGCCGACGTCTTCTACTTCCCGCTGTTGCTCTCGATCGCGGGGTTCGTCTTGCTCTTCATCGCGCTGGTCCTCTACCGGACCCAGACCGAGATCCGGGTCCGCCGTATGCGGGCGCTGCTGGCACGGTCGCGCCGCGCCGGGACACGGGAGGCGCGGGCCTGATGCCGGAACTGGGCAACTATGCCGCCGAGGTGCTCTCGGCCTATGCGATCTCGCTGCTGCTGCTCGCCGGCATCGTGGCGCTGTCCCTCCGCCGCGGCCGCCGGGTGAAGCGCGAACTCCAGGAGGTGGAACGCGACCATGGCTAGGATCTCTCCGCTCGTTCTCCTCCCGCCCGCGATCTTCGCGGGCATCGCCGGTCTCTTTCTCGGCGGCATGTTCCGTGACCGGTCCGATGACCTTCCCTCGACCCGTGTCGGGCAGGAGGCACCCGCCATCACGGAAGAGGCCCTGCCGGGCTACGCCGCCTTCGAGCCGGAGATGCTGCGCTCTGGCGAGGTCACGCTGGTGAACTTCTGGGCCTCCTGGTGCCCGCCCTGCCGGGCCGAGCATCCGCAGTTGCAGGCGCTGGCCGACGAGGGGATCGACATCGTCGGCGTGAACTTCCGCGACCAGGAAGACAACGCGCTCGACTACCTCGGGAACGAGGGCAATCCCTTCGCCGCCGTCCCCTTCGATCCGCGCGGGCGCACGGCCATCGACTGGGGCGTGACCGCACCGCCCGAGACCTTCATCGTCGACGGCGACGGCACCGTGCTCTTCCGCTTCGCCGGCCCCCTCGTGGGCTCCGACTACGAGCAGAGGTTCGCGCCCGAACTCGAGGCCGCCCTGGGCGAGGACCCTGCCGCCGGCGGCAGCTGAGCCGCGCGATTTCCGTTTGAGCCCTCCCGGAGCTGTGTCATTCTGACGCAGGGTAAGGGAGGAGAGACTCACATGTCACGTATCGTATTCGCGGCGGCATTCACCGCTGCCGGGCTCGCGGCCTGGGGCGCCCGGGCCGAACCGACGCTGGAGCGCGGCCGCTACCTGGTCGAGGGCCCCGCGGGCTGCGGCAACTGCCACACGCCGCTCGGCCCGGAGGGGCCGCTCATGGACCAGGCGCTCGCCGGCCGGCTCGTGGAGGAGACGCCCGCCTTCACCGCCATCGCCGACAACATCACGCCGGGCGGCGCGGTCGCCGACTGGTCCGACGCCGAGCTCGCCCGGGCCATCCGCGAGGGCATCCGCCCGGACGGCTCGGTGATCGGGCCGCCCATGCCCATCGTGCTCTACCGGGGGCTCTCGGACGACGACGTGATGAGCATGGTGATGTACCTGCGCACCGTCCCGGCGGTCGAGAACGATGCGGGGGACAGCACCTACAACATGCCGCTGCCGCCGGCCTACGGTCCGCCGATCGAGACGGTGGCGCATCCGCAGGAGGGACCGACGGCCGAGTATGGCGAATACCTGGCCGGCCCGGTGGCGCACTGCATGGAGTGCCACACCACCTTCGGAGAGATGGGCCCGATGTTCGACACCCACTGGGGCGCGGGCGGCTACGAGTTCCACGGCCCCTGGGGCGTCTCCGTGGCCTCGAACCTGACCACCCACCCCGAGGACGGCCTTGCCGACTGGTCGGACGAGGACCTCGCGCAGATGATCACGCAGGGGGTCCGTCCCGACGGCACGCCGATGATGCCGCCCATGCCCTACGGCCACTTCGCCAACATGACCGACGAGGACGTGCAGGCGGTCGTGGCCTACCTGCGGACCCTGCCTCCGCTGCCCGATCCCGAGGGCTAGGAACCGCGCGGGCGGCGGGGCGCGTTGGGGCTCGAAAGGAGCCCCGACATGCCCCGCACCCTTCATGGAAGCTGCCGCTGCGGCGCCGTCCGCTTCACCGTCCAGAGCCGCGCGCCGGTGCCCTACCAGCGCTGCTACTGCTCTATCTGCCGCAAGACCGGCGGGGGCGGCGGCTACGCGATCAACATCGAGGGCCTGGCGGAGACGCTCGAGGTCGAGGGCCGCGAGAGCATCGGCGCCTTCAGCGCGGAGATCATGGACGACGAGGGCCGCTGCGAGGTGAGCGAGGGGGAGCGAAGCTTCTGCACCGGCTGCGGCACCGCGCTCTGGGTCTACGCGCCCTCCTGGCCCGAGCTGGTCCATCCCTTCGCCTCGGCCATCGACAGCGCCCTCCCGCGGCCACCCGCCCGCGTCCGCCTCATGCTCGACTTCAAGCCGGACTGGGTGACCGTGGAAGAGGGACCCGGGGACGAGACGTATCCCCGATACCCAGACAAGTCCCTCGAAGCCTGGCACCGCGAACACGGCCTCTGGGAAGGCGAGACCTGACCCTTCATCTAGCCGGAAATACCCTTGGGGGAGTCGCCCGCAGGGCGACGGGGGCAAAGCCCCCGCTTGGGCGACGCCGGAGGCGGCGCAAACGAAAAGGCGCGCCCCGTGGGGACGCGCCTTTCCTCGTTCAGGACAGGGAGATCACTCCGCGGCGACCGCCTTGCGGCTCGCGAGGTCGCGCAGCACGTAGTGCAGCACGCCGCCGTGCTCGACGTATTCCTTCTCGATGGCCGTATCGATCCGGCACTTGAGCTTGATCTCCTTGGTGGAGCCGTCGCCGTAGGTGATGGTGCAGTCGACCTCGTCCTGGGGCTTCACGTCTTCCAGTCCCTTGATCGAGACCTGCTCGTCGCCCTTGAGGCCGAGCGACTTGCGGTCCTCTCCGATGAACTCGAAGGGGATGACGCCCATGCCCACGAGGTTCGAGCGGTGGATGCGCTCGAAGTTCTCGGCGATCACGGCCTTCACGCCCAGCAGGTTGGTGCCCTTCGCGGCCCAGTCGCGCGAGGAGCCCGCGCCGTACTGCTCGCCGCCGAAGACGACCAGTGGCGTGCCCTGCTCCTGGTAGGCCATGGCCGCGTCGAAGATCGTGGTCTGCTCGCCGTCGGGCCCGAGGGTGTAGCCGCCCTCGACCCCGTCCAGCATCTCGTTCTTGATGCGGATGTTGGCGAAGGTGCCGCGCATCATGACCTCGTGGTTGCCCCGGCGCGAGCCGTAGGAGTTGAACTCCCGCGGCGGGACCTGGCGATCGACGAGGTACTTGCCGGCCGGCGTCGTCTCCTTGAACGAGCCCGCGGGCGAGATGTGGTCGGTAGTGACCATGTCGCCGAGGATCGCGAGGACGCGCGCGCCCTCGATGCTGGAGATCGTGCCGGGCTCCTTGGACATGCCCTGGAAGTAGGGCGGGTTCTGGACGTAGGTGGAGGAGGGCGGCCAGTCGTAGGTCTCGCTGTCGGTGGTCTCCACCGCCTGCCACTTCTCGTCGCCCTTGAAGACGTCGGCGTATTTCTCCTGGAAGCTCTCGCGCGTCACCGTCTGCTCGACGAGGTCGGCGATCTCCTTCTGGGTCGGCCAGATGTCCTTCAGGTAGACATCGTTGCCCTGCTGGTCCTGGCCGAGCGGCTCGGTCCAGATGTCGACGTTCATGTCGCCCACCAGCGCGTAGGCCACCACGAGCGGCGGCGAGGCGAGGTAGTTGGCGCGGACGTCAGGCGAAATCCGTCCCTCGAAGTTGCGGTTGCCCGAGAGCACCGAGACGCCGATCAGGTCGTTGTCGTTGATGCACTTCGAGATCTCGGGCGCCAGCGGACCGGAGTTGCCGATGCAGGTGGTGCAGCCGTAGCCCACCAGGTTGAAGCCGATGGCGTCGAGGTCGTCCTGCAGGTTGCTCGCCTCGAGATAGGCCGAGACGACCTGGCTGCCGGGCGCGAGTGAGGTCTTCACCCAGGGCTTGCGGTTCAGGCCCTTCTCCCGCGCCTTCTTGGCCACGAGACCCGCGCCGATCATGACGTAGGGGTTCGAGGTGTTGGTGCAGGAGGTGATCGAGGAGATCACGATGGAGCCGTCGTGCAGCTGGTAGTGACCGTCCTCGGTCGGCACGAAGCCGCGCTTGTGGTGGCCCTCGTCGCCGGGGATGTCGACCGGCTCGGGCTGGCCGCCTTCACCTTCCCAGCGGCCCTCGGCGTTCGCCGAGACATCCTCGCCGTCGCGCTGGCCCTTGACGTAGGCGCGGAAGGATTTCGCCGCCTCGGTCAGGGCGATGTGGTCCTGCGGGCGCTTGGGACCGGAGATCGCGGGGACGACATCGGACATGTCGAGCTCGAGCGTGTCGGTATAGACCGGCTCGTAGCCCGGCTCGCGCCACATGCCGTTCTCCTTGGCATAGGCCTCGACCAGGGCGATGCGGTCCTTGTCGCGGCCGGTGAGCTCGAGATACTTGAGCGTCTCGGCATCGACCGGGAAGAAGCCGCAGGTCGCGCCGTACTCGGGCGCCATGTTGCCGATGGTGGCACGGTCCGCGAGCGGCACGTTGTCCAGCCCGTCGCCATAGAATTCGACGAACTTGCCGACGACGCCCTTCTCGCGGAGCATCTGCACGACCTTGAGCACGAGGTCCGTGGCCGTCGTGCCTTCCTTCATCGCGCCGGTCAGCTTGAAACCGATGACCTCGGGGATCAGCATCGAGATCGGCTGGCCTAGCATCGCCGCTTCGGCCTCGATCCCGCCGACGCCCCAGCCGAGGACGGCCAGGCCGTTGATCATGGTGGTGTGGCTGTCGGTGCCGACGAGGGTGTCGGGGTAGGCCACCTGATCGCCGTTCTGGTCTTCGTCGGTCCATACGGTCTGGCCGAGGTACTCGAGGTTCACCTGGTGGCAGATGCCGGTGCCCGGTGGCACGACGCGGAAGTTGTTGAAGGCCTTCTGGCCCCACTTGAGGAAGGTATAGCGCTCGATGTTGCGCTCGTACTCGCGGTCCACGTTCATCTGGAAGGCGCGGGGGTTGCCGAACTCGTCGATCATCACGGAGTGGTCGATCACGAGGTCGACGGGGTTCAGCGGGTTGATCTGCTGGGCGTCGCCGCCGAGCTCCTTGATGCCGTCGCGCATGGCGGCGAGGTCGACCACGGCCGGAACGCCGGTGAAGTCCTGCATCAGCACGCGGGCCGGGCGGTAGGCGATCTCGCGGGGGTTCTTGCCGCCCTTGTCGGCCCACTCGGAGAAGGCCTTGATGTCGTCGGTGGTGACGGTCTTGCCGTCCTCGTAGCGCAGCATGTTCTCCAGCACGACCTTGAGCGCGGCGGGCAGGCGGGAGAAGGTCCCGAGACCGGCCTCTTCGGCGGCGGGGATCGAGTAGTAGGCGACCGACTGGTCGCCCGAGGTGAGCGTCTTGCGCGTCTTTGCGCTGTCGTGACCGACCTTGATGGGCATGAGAAGACCTCCGTGAGGATGTAGGAGAGACGTTGGCCTCCTCCTGCCAAAGGCAAGGCTTCCAATCAAGAGCCCATTGTATACTATTGCACACAAAGTGACGATCTACCGCACTCCACCCCGCTTCCGGGGTGGCGGGGCAGGGCGCCCGGCGCATATGTCCTGGAACGTGGCCAATCCGCCGCTGTCACAACTTCTCCCACAGGGTTGATTGGCGGGCGGTGCGGCAGCGGGTTAGGTCTCGGCCGCAGGCAGCAAGGAAGAAACATGCGCTCCGCCCTCATCTCCGCGATCCTCGGTCTTTCGCTCTCCGCCACCGGTGCAGGCGCCGAGCAGGAGAAGGTCGTCATCGAGCTCTTCACCTCGCAGGGCTGCTCGTCCTGCCCGCCCGCGGACGCTATGCTGCGCGAGCTGGCCGGCCGGGACGACGTGATCGCTCTGGCGCTGCACGTGGACTACTGGGACTACATCGGCTGGGAGGACAGCTTTGCCGAGCCGGCCTTCACCCAGCGCCAGAAAGGCTACGCCCGGGCGGCGGGCGAGCGGATCGTCTATACCCCGCAGATGATCGTCGGCGGCACGGACCACGTGGTCGGCACCCGTCCGATGGAGATCGCGACGCTGATCGACACGCATTCCGAGGTCGAGACCGGGGTCGAGCTGGACCTGCGGGTCGAGGGCGACACCGTGCACGTCCGCGCCGAGGGCGACGCCGGACCGCTTGTCGTCCAGGTCGCGCGGTTCGACCCCATCGAGACGGTCGAGATTCACCGCGGCGAGAACGCCGGGCGGACCATCGACTATGCCAATATTGTCACCTCCTGGGAGGCGATCGGTCAGTGGGACGGCGCCGAGCCCTTCGAGGCCGAGGTTCCGCGGGGCGAGTCGCCCATGGCGGTGATCCTCCAGCGGCCCGGCCACGGGGCGATCCTGGCCGCCGCCGACGTCGAGTAGGCTCAACTCGAGAGCGTGCGGCTGCGCGCCTGGGCTTTCTGGTGGCTCTTCCAGCGGCGGTGAATCCACATCCACTGCGCCGGCGTTTCGGCGATGCGGGCCTCGAGGCGCGCGTGAAGGGCCTCGGTCATTTCCATCGGATCGCCGGGGGCGATCGGCTCTTCCACGATCACACGGAAGCTTAGCCCGTCCGGCTGGCGAACCGCGAAGACTGGCACCAGCGCCGCGCCGTGCTTGAGCGCAAGCTTCGCGGCGGAAGTGGAGGTTCGGGCGGGCAGGCCCATGAACTCCAGCTTGTCGCCGCGCGGCTGGTGGATGTCATAGTAGAGGATGCCCCAGCCGCCGTTGCGCAGGTAGCGGGCGAAGCGCGCCGTGCCCTCGCGACCCTGTGGGAAGGTCTCCGCCCCGATGGCGTTCAGCGTCTCGCGATAGTCCCGGTCGATGTAGGGGTTCGACAGGGGCCGGTAGATGCCGCCGACCGCCGTGCCCTGGGCGGCGAAGGCGTGGCGCGGGGCCTCGTGGTTGCCGAAGTGCGCCGCGGCGAAGAGGACCGGCCGCCCCTCGGCGCGGGCCGCGTCGAGGGCAGGCAATCCCGGCCCCTCGACCCGCGTTCCCGTCCGGGCGAGGTGAGCGGCGAAATCGGCGTGGCAGAAATTCTCGATGACGGTCCGGCCGAAGTTGTCCAGCGTCTCGTCCGCCAACCGCCGCCGCTCCGGCCCGGGCATCCCGGGCCAGACCATCTCGAGGTTGGTGAGCGCCCGGCGCCTGTAGCCGGCCAGTGGCCCGATGACCCTCGTGGCGAGCCATCCCATACCATGAACCCTCCAGGCGTAGGGAAGGCGGTTGAGCACCGCGAGGATCGTCTTGAAGGCCAAGAATCCGGTCCTGTGCGCGATCCGTCTTGTAAGGGGGGTGTCGTCCATCGCCGGAGCCATAGACGAGGGCCCATGGCTTGGCCAGAGACGCGCCTCAGTCCTCCTCCTCGTCCTCGGAAACCAGCGTGATTTCTCCCATGTCAGCCGCCTCCCGGATCGATGTGATCATGTTCGTCTGGGCCGTCTCCGCCTCGGATTTCTTCACGCGACCGCGTTCGGCGATCTCGTCCCGGAGTTGCGCGGCCATGCGCTGCGAAATGCTGTCGAGGACGAAATCTGCGGCGATCTGGCCGTCGCCTCCCTCCGCGAGTCCGGCGGCGAGGGCGGTGGTGAGATCGACACCGTCGACCAGCCGGATGACCTTGGCCAGATCCTCTTTCCGCAGGCGCCGGGGCAGGTCGTGAAAGGTGAAGATCGCCTTGCGCACCTCCTCGGCAAACTCGGGGTCCTCGGACCTTAGGGAGTCGAGAACCTCGTCCCGGGTCTGTGCACCGCTCGAGTTCAGGATGGCCCCGAGACGACGACCCGGCTTCTCGGTGAAGGCCGTCGAGGGTGGCCGGCCATAGGTCTCCGCCAGGGCGAGGCCGATGCGGTAGACGGCGCCGGGCGAGACGTCCTTCGTCCGGGAGACGGCGTAGGTGATGCGGCGGGCCAGCTCACCGGGCAGGCGACCGAGAAGCTCCGCCGCCTTGGCGACAGGGAGCTTGGAGAGGACGACCGCGGAGACCTCGGTGCTCTCGCTTTCCATTATCGGCTTGAGATCCTCGGGCGGCAGGGCGAGGACGCGGGGCCAGGGATCCGCGCCGGTCATGCGCTCATGCTCTTCGCGGAGCGCCGCGGCGGCGCGGGGGCTGATCTGGCCGTCGAGGAGTGTCAGCGCCTCTTCCATGGAGGAGGGGGCGGTGAGACCGATCCGCTCGAGCTCCGCACTGAATTCGCCCGCGACCTGTTCGAGCGTCTCGCGGTCCACGGCGGGCATCTGGGCGATTTCACGGGCGAGCGACATCTGCGCTTCGTCGGAGAGTCGGTCGAGCGGCAGCTTGTGCCCCTCGGCCGAGGCGATCTGAACGATCAGGGCCGCCTTTCGGCGACGCACTCCAGCCGGGTCGGGCCCGGCGCCGCCAGTCTGCTGCAGCTCCCGCGATCGCATTCCATCCGCACCTTTACCGCTCGCCCGGTCTATCCGAGCGGTGGTGAAGAAAGCGTTAGCCGCGGGAGCCCGGGTCAGCTCGTGGTGACGGGCTCGCAGGTTCCGGTTTCGGCGTCGTAGATCGAGCCCTCGGCACAGCTCATGGCCTGCCTGTCATGACCGCCGCACTGGGCGGCAGCCAGGCCGGGCAAAAGGGCGAGGACGAAAACGGTGAAGGCGGTCTTCATGGCGGACTCCTCCTTGCTCACGGCAACGAGGATAGGAGGATATGACGTTGCGTCAATCCTTCTCCCGCGAGGGATGCGTGAAGCGCACCGACATCAGCTTGAGCTGCTTGGCCGCTTCCGGGGCGAGGCTGCCGTTGTCGAGTGTCGCATGATGTAGCGACCGGACGAGCTCCTCGATCTCCTCGATCTCGGCGTCCGTGAACTCCCGGTCAGGGCGGGCGAGACCGGCGAGGGACCGGCTGCCGTCCTCGTCGATGCCCACGGCCACGCCGTAGTTCATGTCGAAATCCTTGGCCCGTCCCATGACGTTATCGGGATCCGGCTCCGTCAGTTCGGACCAGCGCTTCGCCCCTGTCTTCGCGAATCCGAAGTTCACGATCGGGTCGCGCATCACCAGGCCTTCCTGGCTGTAGATGTCGAGCCACTTGCGGGAATAGGTCTGAAAGAGGAACGCGGGGGTCGTGAACCGAACGTGAAATGCCATGGCAAAACCGGACGGGCTCAGCTCGCTGAGTCTGTCGAGATCCCGTTCGATGTCCGCTGCCAGTGACATTTGTCCTCCTGCTTAAGCCTATCGGAACTTGCGCCCGCATCCATATAAAATAAACAAGGCACTCGAACGGTTACTAGCGTGGTTTGAGGCGGGGTCGAGCGAATCCGGACCAGGCCTGCACTAAAGGGTTGTACGTGGAGAGGCGAATCCTCACCGAAGATGTCGAGGTCGTAGCACCCGTCGGGCACTATCTCGCTCTACGGCTTGGTTTTGCTTTTCCGATGGAAGAAATCAACAACCTTCCGCGCGAGTGGGTCGATCACTACACCCAGAACAGGTTCATGCTGAGTGATCCGGTCATCCGATGGGTGTACTCGCAGACCGGAGCGATTCGCTGGTCGGAGATCCAGATCGAGGATCCGCAGCGGATCCTGCTGCAGGCCAAGAGCTTCGGCCTGCGTTATGGGCTTGCAGTGAGTGTTTTTGACAACAATCCCGAGGGTCAGAGATCCTTCGGGACCTTCGCCCGGTCCGACCGCGAGTTCGACGATGCGGAGATCCGGGTGCTGAAGGCCTATGTCACCCGACTGCATAACGAAAAAGCGCCCCCCACCAACATCACCCAGGCAGAGCTCGAAGCCCTCTCCATGGTCAAGGACGGGTTGCGGCTGAAGCAGATTGCCCACGATCTAGGGGTCAGCGAGGGTGCCGTGAAGCAGCGGCTGAAGAACGCCAAGCGCAAATTGGGGGCCCAGACGAGCGCCCAGGCGGTGACCCGCGCGCAGGAGTTCGGCCTCATTTAGGCCATAGTTAAGACACCGTCCGGCAACGATTTTGCCCGATTCGACGCCGTCTTTGCGACCCTGCCCGAAAGATTAAACTTTTCTGACATAGTTGAAGTCTTTTCCGATTCGACAATCTTCGGTTGAGAGTGTCATTGTGGGCTTTAGTTCGACAATGCGCGGGATGCTGCCGCAGAGCCACCTTTGGGGGAATACGATGCACCATGTTACATTCGGACTGAGCCAGCTCCACGTCCACGGAACGGCTTTCTACGACTACCTCGCACTCAGGAAGCGTTTCTTCGTCGACATGCTGGGATGGACCATCCCGCACGACGACACCGTCGAGATGGACCAGTACGACAACCCTAGGGCGAGGTACTCACTGGTCATCGGGGACGAGGGCCAGGTTCTCGCCGGTGCGCGCGCGCTTCCGACGAACGCCGAATGGGGTGCGACCACCTACATGCTGCGGGACGCGCAGTCCGGACGGATCGGCGGTATCCCGTCGGACCTGATCGACCAGCAGATCGTCACAGGCGGCATGTGGGAATGCACCCGCCTGGTGATCTCGCCGGAGCTCAAGGGCATGAAGTCGCGGATCGATTGCCTGGGCCTGATCTGCCAGGGCCTCGTGGAGATGGCGATGGAGGAGGGGGCGACCGAACTGATGTCGCTGTCCAACCTCTGGCTGCTCCGCGCCCTCAAGACCCTCGGGTACGACGCGGAACTGATGTCGCAGCCCTACGTGAACTCCGAGGACGGCCACAAATACGCCGTCATGAAGATGACCGCCGAGCCGGTCTGGGAAATGACCAGAGCGGCAACCAAGGCTGACGTGGCCGCTCAGAAGTTCGGGGCCGGCCCGACCCGCCGGATGGAGCCCGCGCTCCTTCACGGCCCGTCGAAGTGACCCTTTAGGGGCGGCCGGCCCGGAGCCGGCTGCCCTCAGCTTTCGCCGAAGACACGGGCGAAGATCGTGTCGACGTGCTTGGTGTGGTAGCCGAGGTCGAACTTCTCCTCGATCTCCTCGACGGAGAGAGCCTTGCGCACGTCCTCGTCCGCGAGCAGCTCCTCCTTGAAGTCGCGCCCTTCTTCCCAGACCTTCATCGCGTTCCGCTGGACGAGGGAATAGGCATCCTCCCGGCTCACTCCCTTCTGTGTGAGGGCGAGCAGAACCCGCTGCGACATCACCAGCCCGCGGAACTTGTGCATGTTGTCGAGCATGTGCTGCGGGTAGACGACGAGCTTCTCGATCACTCCCGCCAGGCGGTTCAGCGCGAAATCGAGGTGGATCGTCGCGTCGGGCCCGATGCCGCGCTCGACAGAGCTGTGCGAGATGTCCCGCTCGTGCCAGAGCGCCACGTTTTCCAGCGCTGGAGTCACGGCCGAGCGGACGAGCCGGGCTAGGCCCGTGAGGTTCTCGGTCAGCACCGGGTTGCGCTTGTGCGGCATGGCGCTGGAACCCTTCTGCCCGGCGGAGAAGAACTCCTCGGCCTCCAGGACCTCGGTCCGCTGCATGTGCCGGATCTCGGTGGCGACGTTCTCGATCGAGGAGGCGACCACGCCGAGCGTGGCGAAGAACATCGCATGCCGGTCGCGCGGGATGACCTGCGTGCTGATCGGCTCGGGCCGGAGGCCCAGCTTCTCGCAGACGTGCTCCTCGACCGCCGGGTCGATGTTGGCGAAGGTGCCGACCGCGCCGGAGATGGCGCCGGTGGCGATCTCCCAGCGAGCCTTCTCCAGCCGGTTCCGGTTGCGGTCCATCTCGGCGTAGAAGCGCGCGAAGGTCAGGCCCATGGTTGTGGGCTCGGCGTGGATGCCGTGGGAGCGGCCGATGCGGACGGTATCCTTGTGCTCCAGCGCGCGCGCCTTCAGCGCCGCGAGCAGGCGATCCATGTCCGCCAGCAGGATGTCGGCGGCCCGGCAGAGCTGGATGTTGAGCGTGGTGTCGAGCACGTCGGACGAGGTCATTCCCTGGTGCACGAAGCGCGCGGCGTCGGAGCCCACGATCTCGGAGAGGTGCGTGAGAAAGGCGATGACGTCGTGGCGGGTGACGGCCTCGATCTCGTCGATCCGCGCCACGTCGAACTCGACGTCCTTGGCCTTCCAGACCGCCTCGGCGTTCTCGCGCGGGATCACGCCCAGGTCCGCCATGGCGTCGCAGGCATGGGCCTCGATCTCGAACCAGATGCGGAACTTGGTGGCGGGCTCCCAGATCGCGGTCATCTCGGGGCGGGCATAGCGGGGGATCATAGGCGGCCTCTCCTCGTCGTTCGCGCCCCTCCTAAGCGCCGGGGCAGGGGGCGGCAAGATGGTGTCAGGTCCTGCAAACCGACAGTCGTTGCGGACCCCGCGGGCCTCGGGGCACGTTAGGCGGAGATGTTCAGTGCACTTCCCCTGACGGCGATCTTCGCCATCTTCGCCGTGGCCGCCGTCGTGATCGGTGTCCTGGGCGTCCGAATGACCGGCATCGCCGATCGGATCGCGGATCTGACCGGACTGGGGGAGGCGGTGATCGGCGGCGTCCTTCTCGGCGCGGCGACCTCGCTTTCGGGAACGGTGGTTTCGGTGACGGGCGCGCTCGACGGGCGGGCTTCGCTCGCGTTCTCCAACGGCATCGGCGGGATCGCGGCGCAGACCGCCTTCCTCGCGATCGCCGACATCGTCTACCGGCGTGCCAATATCGAGCACGCCGCGGCGGATGTGACAAACCTCTTCCAGGCGGCGCTGCTGATGGTGCTGCTGGCCCTGCCACTGACCGCCTGGTCCGCTCCGGAAGTCACGTTCTGGGCGGTTCACCCGGTCTCGCTGCTCATGGTGATCGCCTACGTCGCGGGGGTCATGGCCACGCGGCGCGCCAGTGAGTCGCCCATGTGGCGCCCTGTCAGGACAAGGCAGACGCGGGAAGACGAGCCGGACGAGCAGCCCGAGCGCCGCAACGCGGTCCGCGTCTTCGGCACCTTCCTCGTGCTGGCCCTCATACTCGGCGTCGCTGGCTGGGTGGTGGCGCGCACCGCGGTCGAGATCGTCACGCGTCTCGGTCTGTCGGAAACCATCGTGGGCGCGCTGATGACCGCGGTCGTGACCTCGCTGCCAGAGCTCGTCACGACGCTGGCCGCGGTGCGGCGCGGGGCGATGCAGCTCGCCATGGGCGGGATCATCGGCGGCAATACCTTCGACACGCTGTTCCTGTCGGTCTCGGACGTGGCCTACCGCGACGGCTCGATCTTCCACGCGATCGGCAAACCGGACTTTCTCTGGCTTACGGTCGGGATGCTGATGACCGGTGTCCTGCTGATGGGGCTGATCCTGAGAGAGAGGCAGGGACCGTTCCGGATCGGCACCGAGAGCCTGCTCATCCTGCTCATTTACGGCGGGGCGATTGCGGTGCAGATCGTCGTCGGCTAGCCCGTCCGCATGGACGTGCTGTCAGCTTTCGAGGACCGCTGGAGCCTCTCGCGCAGGGTCGAGGACCGTCGGGCCGGAGCCCTGCTCGCGCTCGAGGGCGAGGCGCTGCTGACACGCGACGGCGAGGGGCTGCGCTATGAGGAATCCGGGCTCTGGACCGAGGGGCCCTACACGGGCCTGAAGGCCAGCCGGGTCTACCTCTGGCGCGCGACGGGGGAGGAGATCGCCGTGTTCTTCTCCGACGGCCGTCCGTTCCACGACTTCCGGCCCGGAGAAGCGGGGCAGGCGCAGGCCGGGCACGACTGCGCGCCCGACCGCTACGACGTTCTCTACCGCTTCGAGCTCCCGCACCTTTGGAAGAGCGTCTGGACCGTCGCAGGACCTGCGAAGGACTACACGGCAACCACGCTCTACCGGCGCGCGTGACCCGAGCGGGCTTGTGCCGCTCTGCGGCATGGGCCAGAAACGGGGGAACCGCGAAGCTCAACAGGAGAGGGGCGCCCCATGGCTACGGCACTATCGCAACAGGTTCTTGTCGAGGCGATCGCGCCGCGGGAGGGCGCGGCCCGGCTCGCGAAGCAGGCCGCGCTCGTCGTGGCGGGCATCGCGCTGCTGACCGTCTCGGCCCAGATCAAGCTGCCCGTGCCGCCCTCGCCGGTGGCCGTCAATCTCGGCACCTTCGCCGTCCTGACCATTGGCGCGGCCTACGGGCCCCGCCTCGGCCTGACGACGATCCTGGCCTACATGCTGATCGGCGCGCTCGGCTTCGACGTCTTCCAGTCCTCGACCGCCGAACTGAGCGGGATCGAGTACATGATGGGCTCCACCGGGGGCTACCTCGTGGGCTACGTCCTCGCGACCGTTCTGCTCGGCGCACTTGCCCGCCGCGGCTGGGACCGCTCCGCCGTCTGGATGGCCGGCGCGATGCTGCTGGGCAACGTCGTGATCTACGTCCCCGGCCTGCTGTGGCTCGGCCAGCTCTACAGCTGGCAAGAGCCGATCCTCGCCTGGGGCCTCACGCCCTTCATCGTCGGCGATCTCATGAAGCTCGCTCTCGCGGCGCTGATCCTGCCCGCGGTGTGGAAGCTCGTGGGCGATGCCCGCACCTGACGCGGACCGCCCGTGACGATGCACGACCAGGAAAGGCCCGGCCCCGCGCCGGGCCTTTTTCGTTCCGAAGGGGGCCAGAGGTGATCCTGCAGGACCACATGCCCGAGGCGCTGCGCGAGGCCGCGGCCCGGCTGCTTCCCAAGATGTCACCGGTCGAGGGGTCCTGGATCACGGTCGACGGGGCTTACGCCGCCCAGATCGCGGAGCGCGCCCGCCTTATGGCTGAACGGCCGGGTGAGGTGCTCTGCGTGACCGAAGGGGCCGAGCCGGCGGTGGCCGAGCTCGTGGCGACTGTCCGGGCCGCGCTCGTGGAGGATCCCCGCTTCTCGGTCGATGGCGAGATCGTGCGGTGCCCGGACGGGCGCGCGGTGAGGCTCGGCCCCGGGGCGGGCCTTCCCGAGCTCGGCGCGATCCTGGCCGAAGACCTCTGCCTGCTCGAGAAGCGGGGCGAGGAGCATGTCCTGATCGCCGCCGCCCTCTGCTTTCCGGCAGGCTGGACCCTGGCGGAGAAGATCGGCCGGCCTCTGTCCCGCATCCACCGGCCGGTGCCGCCCTACGACGACGAGATCGCCCGCCGCGTCCAACGCTTTTTTGACGCGGCGCGCCCGGGACGACCTCTCTGGCGTGCAAACCTGCATGGCTACTCCGTCCCGGACCTCTTCCTGCCGCAGCGGGAGGACGAGCCCAAGACGAAGGTGCAGGCGGAGCCGCGCTACCTGAGGTCCGAGCGGCAGACGGTTCTGCGGCTCCCGGAGAGCGAGGCGGTGCTCTTCGCGATTCACACCACCGTCGTCCGGTCGGATCAGCCGCCGGCGCCCTGAAGCAGAATCATCGCGTGGGAAAAGGGCTGGCCGCCGCCGGAGGCCATCGCGGTGCTCACGCCGGCCGTCATCAGCAGGAGCAGCCAGAGGGCGACGGTCAGGCGGACGGCCCAGATCAGGACCCGGCCGGGCACGGGGCGGCGCATACGTCTGATGGGCCGTTCGGCCGGAGCGGTGCCGGGCACCTCTCGGGGCGCCCCGCGTCTCATTGGCGCGCGGCCAAGCTCAGCAGCGGCGGCGCCATTGCCGTGGCGTTGGCCGTCTCCGCCTGGTCGACGGCACCGGCGAACTCCAGCGCGAAGATGGCGAAGATGATGAGCGCCTCGGGCCAGTGACCCGCCACCTGGCGAAGGGCGAGGCGGCGTTCCTCGATCTTGCGGGCGAAGCCGGTGACCTTGAGGTCGGGGGAGGTGGCGACGGGGGCGCGCCGGGGGGAGGAGACCCCGGCACGCTTCGCGGAAACCCGGCCGATCCAGTCGGTCGGGGCAGGGGAGGAGGGCTGAACGATCCGGGTCATCCGCTACCTCGGGCAGGTTTGGCAACTTCGAGTTGTGCCAAGAAGCACTCGTGCACGCATAACAAGATTAAGCCCGATTTGGGCAGGACTGTGGCGGAGGCGAGAATATTGCGGGACGGTCCCGATGCCGCCCCTCCGCTGGCCGGTCCCCCGAAACGCGAACGGGCGCCCCGAGGGGCGCCCGCCTGTCTGTCACCGGGAATGCAGTCCGGATCAGCAGCTGTAGTAGAGCTTGAATTCCATCGGGTGCGGGCAGTGCTCGTAGGCGTAGATCTCTTCCCACTTGAGATCCATGTAGCCCTCGATCTGGTCCTTGGTGAAGACGTCACCGGCCAGCAGGAACTCGTGGTCGTTCGCCAGGCTGTCCATCGCCTCGCGGAGGCTGGAGCAGACCGTCGGAATGCCGGCGAGCTCTTCGGGCGGCAGATCGTAGAGGTCCTTGTCCATGGACGGGCCCGGATCGATCTTGTTCTTGATGCCGTCGATGCCGGCCATCAGGAGCGCCGCGAAGCAGAGGTAGGGGTTCGCCGACGGATCGGGGAAGCGGGCCTCGACGCGCTTGCCCTTCGGGCTCTCGGACCACGGGATCCGCACGCAGCCCGAACGGTTGCGGGCCGAGTAGGCGCGCAGGACGGGCGCCTCGAAGCCCGGGATCAGGCGCTTGTAGGAGTTGGTCGAGGGGTTGGTGAAGGCGTTCAGCGTCTTGGCGTGCTTCAGGATGCCGCCGATGAACCACAGGGCCTCGTCCGAGAGGTCGGCGTACTTGTCGCCGGCGAAGAGCGGCTTGCCCTCCTTCCAGATCGACATGTTCACGTGCATGCCGGTGCCGTTGTCGCCCGCGACGGGCTTCGGCATGAAGGTCGCCGACTTGCCGTAGGCATGGGCCACGTTGTGGATGACGTACTTGAACTTCTGCAGCTGGTCGGCCTGGTCGGTGAGGCTGGAGAAGATCAGGCCGAGTTCGTGCTGGCACGAGGCCACCTCGTGGTGGTGCTTGTCGACCTTCATCCCGATCCGCTTCATGGTCGAGAGCATCTCGGAGCGGATGTCCTGGCCGTCATCGACCGGCGGGACGGGGAAGTAGCCGCCCTTGATGCCGGGACGATGGCCGGTGTTGCCGACCTCGTACTCGGTGTCGGTATTCCACGAGGCGTCGATCGCGTCGACCTCGTAGGCCACCTTGTTCATCGAGATGGAGTAGCGGACGTCGTCGAACAGAAAGAACTCGGCCTCGGGGCCGAAGAAGGCGGTGTCGCCCACGCCGGAGGACTTGAGGTAGGCCTCGGCCAGCTGCGCGGTGCCGCGCGGATCGCGGTTATAGGGTTCGCCGGTGTCGGGCTCGACGACGGTGCAGTGAAGGCAGGCGGTCTTCTCGGCGTAGAACGGGTCGATGTAGACGCTCTCGGTGTCGGGCATCAGTTTCATGTCGGACTGGTCGATCGACTTCCAGCCGGCGATCGACGAGCCGTCGAACATGAAGCCCTCGTCGAGGAAGTCCTCGTCGACCTGGTCCGCCATGACCGTCACGTGCTGCAGCTTGCCGCGCGGGTCGGTGAAGCGGATGTCGACGTATTCGCACTCCTCGTCCTTGATCAGTTTAAGAACGTCGCTCTTGCTCATTTCAGGTAGTCCCCTTCTAGAGATTTGTGTGTCCTCGGGCGGATCAGAGGGCGTCTTCGCCCGTCTCGCCCGTGCGGATGCGGATCGCCTCGGAGACGTCCGAGACGAAGATCTTGCCGTCGCCGATCTTGTCGGTCTTGGCGGCAGCCACGATGGCCTCGATGGCGCCTTCGGCTTCAGCGTCCGAGATCACCAGCTCGATCTTGATCTTGGGCAGGAAGTCGACGACGTACTCGGCACCGCGATAGAGTTCGGTATGGCCTTTCTGGCGGCCGAAGCCCTTCACCTCCACGACGCTCAGACCCTGGACGCCCGCCTCCTGGAGGGCCTCCTTCACCTCGTCGAGCTTGAACGGCTTGATGATGGCCTCAATTTTTTTCATGGCCTCCGACTCTCCCTGCCCTTGGCGTTAGAAGGGGTGAGACCACGGTTGCAAAGGCCTCACAATCGACGCACCCGAGGAGGCCACGGCGCGCCGGGGCTTTCAAGGGGTGTCGCTGAAAAAATGTGCAACTCGCACCGCCGTTGAGCGAAATGTATACGCAAGGAGCGCCGAGATGACCGAATTGCTGACCGCGACCCAGATGCAGTCGGTCGAGAAGGCCGCAATGGAGGCCGGCGCGGTGACGGGCCGCGCCCTGATGGAGCGTGCGGGCCGCGGGGCGGTTGACGCGCTTTTCGAAGCCGGGCCTCATCTTCGCGACAGGCCGGGACATGCGGTGGTGCTCTGCGGGCCAGGCAACAACGGGGGCGATGGTTACGTGGTCGCGCGTCGGCTCGCCGATCTGGGCTGGACGGTCGAGGTCTTCGCCTTCGGCGATCCCGAGAAGCTCTCGGAGGACGCCACCGGAATGCGTGCGCTCTGGCTGGACCGCGGGCCGGTGGGCGAGATGTCGGCAGCGGGGCAAGGCCAGAAGTCGCAGGTTCTTGTCGACGCGATGTTCGGCACCGGCCTCGGCCGGCCGATCCCGGCGGAGTGCGCCGAGGCGTTCCACGCGGTCCGCGCCCGGCCCGGGTACGGGTCGGTCACGGTCCTCGCCCTCGACTGCCCCTCGGGTCTCTCCTGCGACAGCGGAGCGGTGCTCGTTCCCGAACAGGCCGAGACGGACTTCCGGCTGATCGCCGATCTCACCGCGACCTTCCACGCGCCGAAGCGCGGGCACTACCTGGGCGAGGGGCCGACACTCTGCGGGCGGCTCGCGGTGGTGGACATCGGGCTGGACGCCGAGCCGGAGCCCGGCGCTTTCGAGATGCCCGCGCCCGACCGGTTGCGCCTGCTCGAGCGGCGCGGCGACTGGCCCGCCGCCGCGCTCCGCGCCTTTTCCAGGTCGGCACACAAGTACGAGCGGGGCCATGTGCTGGTGCTCGGCGGCGGACCCGGTAAGGGCGGGGCGTCCCGGATGACCGCTCGCGCCGCCCTGCGGATCGGCGCGGGGCTCGTGACGCTCGCGGTGCCGCCGGGTGCGCTGCAGGAGAACGCCGCCCAGCTCGATGCGATCATGCTCAAGCCGCTCCGCGACGCCGAGGCGCTGTCCCAGATGCTGGAGGACGACCGGCTCTCGACCCTCGTGCTGGGGCCCGGCCTCGGTAAGGGAGAGGGGACGCGGGCCCTGGTCCGGGCCGCGCTCGCCGCGGAGCGGGCGACTGTGCTGGACGCCGACGCGCTCACGAGTTTTTCCGAGGCACCCGAGGCGCTCTTCGACGCGCTGCATCCCGCCTGCGTTCTGACCCCGCACGAGGGCGAGTTCGCCCGCCTCTTTCCCGATCTCGGCCAGAAGTCCCGGGAGATGGCGAAGCCCGAGGCAGCGGCCGAGGCGGCACGCCGTGCGGGGGCGACGATCCTGCTCAAGGGGCCCGACACGGTGATCGCGAGCCCGGACGGCGCGGTCAGCCTGCAGGCCTCCGCCTACGAGCGGTCCGCGCGCTGGCTGGGGACCGCCGGGGCGGGGGACGTTCTCGCCGGGATGATCGGTGGCATGCTGGGGCAGGGCACCGTCCCGGCTCATCTCGCCGCGGAGGCGGCGGCCTGGCTGCACGTCGAGGCGGCGCTGGCCTTCGGCCCCGGCCTGGTGGCCGAGGACCTACCGGACATGCTGCCCCGGGTCTTTCGCGACCTCGGCGCCTAGAAGACCACCTGGAGGCCGCCCGCGTAGACGATGTGCGGCGCGTCGAACTCCAGGGTGAGCAGCGCCATGCGCCGCCGGGGCAGGGGCGCCACGAACTCTCCGTCGGCGAGCTTGAGGATCGGGACCTGCGCCGTCGGCCTGCCGAAGATCGCTTCGGCGCGCCAGTCCCGCAGATGCACCACCGTGCCGGGGCCCACCACCTGGGGCGCGTCGGGACGGGTATAGCCGATCGAGCCCGCCGCGACGCGGACCGGAGAGACCTCGGCCTCCTGCCGGTGAATGCCAGCGAGGGTGCAGAGCCCCAGGTCGCGGGTGATGATCCGGTCGCCGGGAAGCAGGTGCTCCACCGGCATCGGTCCGTCGAGGGTGAGGATCTCCGTTCCGGGCGTCAGTCCTGCCGGTTCCGGCACGACTCCCTGGCGGCCGACGCGGAAGGCGCCGGCCCTGATTTTCATGTTCATCGGCTTTTCCGCCTGCTCTTGTCTGCCTCTTTATTGCGGAGAGGGTAGCCGCCTTCCGCCCGCCGGTCACCGGGGCTCGGATACACTCTTGATCCGGCGTGGTTCTCGGGCGACACGGGGGGCGTGCGGGTGTGGCGGAACTGGTAGACGCACTTGGTTTAGGTCCAAGCGCCGCAAGGCGTGGGGGTTCGAGTCCCTTCACCCGCACCATCTCTTCCTAGCTGTGACCGATCCAGCGGAGCGGCCTTGCGGCCGCCCCCGATCAGCCCGGACCCGCGGGGCGCGGGACCGGGCGGCGGGGGGCTCTGCCCCGTCCGCGCCGCGAGGGCGCGGACTCCCCGGGATATTTGACCCCAGAAGAGGGGGCGGGGAGCCAAGCATGGTTGGGGGTTGAAGCGCCTCCGACAGGCCTCTAGAAGACGCCGAAATCCGCGCGAGGCATGGCCCGGCGCGGCCCGAATTCCATGCGAGGACAGAGATGCAAGTCACCGAGACCCAGAACGACGGCCTGAAGCGCGGCTACCAGATCACCCTGACCGCCGAGGAGCTCGATCAGAAGGTTCTGGAGAAGCTCAAGGAAGCCCAGCCCGAGGTGGAGATGAAGGGCTTCCGCAAGGGCAAGGTTCCCATGTCGCTTCTGAAGAAGCAGTTCGGCCCCCGCCTCATGGGCGAGGCCATGCAGGAATCCGTCGACGGCGCCGTCTCCAACCACCTCGAGGAGACCGGCCACCGCCCGGCGCAGCAGCCCAGCATGAAGATGGCCAACGAGGACTGGAAAGAGGGCGACGACGTCGTCGTCGATATCGAGTACGAGGCGCTGCCCGACATCCCGGAGCCCGACTTCTCGACCCTCGAGCTCGAGCGCATGGTCGTGCAGCCGGACGACGCCTCGGTCGACGAGGCGCTCGAAAGCCTCGCCAAGAACGCCCAGAGCTTCGAGGCCAAGGACGGCAAGGCCGAGGACGGCGACCAGGTGGTCATCGACTTCCTGGGCAAGAAGGACGGCGAGCCCTTCGAGGGCGGCGCGGCCGAGGACTACCCCCTGACGCTGGGCTCCGGCTCCTTCATCCCGGGCTTCGAGGAGCAGCTGACCGGCGTGAAGGCCGGTGACGAGAAGGTGCTGAACATCACCTTCCCCGAGGACTACCAGGCCGAGCATCTCGCCGGGCAGGAGGTCACCTTCGACGTCACCGTCAAGGAGGTGAAGGCCCCCGCCGCGACCGAGATCGACGACGAGCTGGCCAAGCAGTACGGCGCCGAGGATCTCGAGGCGCTCAAGGGCCAGATCCGCGACCGCCTCGTGCAGGAATACTCCGGCGCGGCCCGCGCCGTCGCCAAGCGCCGCCTGCTCGACAAGCTCGACGACATGGTCCAGTTCGAGCTGCCCGAAAGCCTGGTCGAGGCCGAGGCCAAGCAGATCGCGCACCAGCTGTGGCACGAGGAAAATCCCGACCACCAGGGCCACGATCACCCCGAGATCGAGCCCACCGAGGAGCACCGCAAGCTGGCGGAGCGCCGCGTGAAACTGGGCCTCTTCCTCGCCGAGGTCGGCACCCGCAACGAGGTGCAGGTCACCGACCAGGAGATGACCCAGGCCGTGATGCAGCAGGCCCGCCAGTACCCGGGCCAGGAGCGGCAGTTCTTCGAGTTCGTCCAGCAGAACCCGCAGATGCGCCAGCAGATCCAGGCGCCGATCTTCGAGGACAAGGTCGTCGACCTGATCTTCGAGAAGGCCCAGGTGACCGAGAAGGAAGTCTCCAAGGAAGAGCTGCAGGAGGCCGTGGAGAAGCTCGAGGACGAGTGATCCTCCTGCCCAACGGTCGGATTGTTTCGGGGCCGCGGGAGACCGCGGCCCCTTTTCGTTGCCGAGATGCCGCGGTTGTTCACGGCTCCGTGAAGTTTTGGCTTACGCTGCGTCGACCGTCTCGCTAGTTTGCCGGCACTGAGACGAGACGACAGGTGAACTCCATGAAATCAATCCTTTTCGCCCTCGCGGCCGCCTTCGGCGTGTCCGCGGGTGCAGCGGCGGCCTGCCCCGACTATTCGAACGCGGGGGTGTCGCAATACCAGGCCAGCGGCCCGCAACTCCGCAGCCCGGCCTTCTTCAACGTGGTGGCCGGCGGGCAGAACAATCTCGGGAACTGCTCGCACATCTACACGCGCCTGGGCTCCGACCAGCTGGAGTACGGCCAAAGCTATTTCACCACGCAGCCCGATTTCAGTTTCTACCTGTCGCAGATGGGCGGGCACCGGCTGGTAATCTCGGTCGTGAGCGAGTGCGACGCGGCCCTGCTGATCAACACCGGTACGGCCAACTGGTACTTTGACGACGACGACAACGGGAATCTCGACCCGCGCATCAGCCTGACGCGCCCCTCGAATGGCCGGATCGACATCTGGGTCGGCACCTTCGACGGCGAGTACTGCGACGCGCAGCTGCGGATGGAGACCTTCCGCTAGGCGCATCGGCGCCGGAAAGGGAAAGGGGCCGGCCCGGTGGGCGGCCCCTTTTTCGTGACCGGGTCGGGCGGCACAGGCCCGCCCGCCTTGATCACAGGTGGATGCGGAACAGGGCGAAGCCGGTCTCGCTCTCGCCGGCGGGCTCTATCTCCACGCCCTCGACCGCCTCGTAGTACTGGGCGCCCGCTGGGCCGGTCTCGAAGATCACGCTGGTGCCGTCCATCGGCGCGAAGGTCCAGTTGGCGTCGGCGGCCGGGCTGATGGTGCCCTTGTCGACGATGTAGCGGACGATCACGTCGCGGTTGGTGTCCGGGCCCTCGAAGATGATGGTGGAGCCGTCGGCACCGGGGAAGCTGCCGCCGCCGGAGGCGCGGTAGTTGTTGGTGGCGACCACGAACTCCTGCGAGTCGTCGATCGGCTCGCCCTGGTAACGCAAGTCGACGATCCGCTGGGCTCCCTCGTTCACGAGATTGCCCTCGCTGTCGTACTTGGACGGCTGGCTCAGGTCGATCTGGTAGGTCACCCCGTCCATGACGTCGAAGTTGTAGGAGGGGAAATCAGGATTGAGGAGCGTCGCGTCCTCGGCCCCGGGCTCGATCTGGTTGAACATGCCGGCCGAGCGTTCCAGCCAGTCCCGCACCGTCGCGCCGTCGATCTTCACCGCGCGCACGGTGTTCGGGTAGAGGTAGAGGTCGGCCACGTTCTTGATCGCGATCGGGCCCTCGGGGACGTCGGTGTAGTACTCCGGTCCGCCGCGGCCGCCAGCCTTGAAGGGCGCGGCGGCCGAGAGGATCGGCAGCCCCTCGTTCTCGGTGCCCGCCATCATCTGTTCGATGTACCAGGTCTGGGCGTTCGAGACGATCTGGACCGAGGGATCGTCGGCCACCAGCGCGAAGTAGGAATAGAGCGGCGCGGAAGTCTGGCCGACCTCGGCGCGGACATAGGCGAGGGTGGCTTCGTGCGCTTCCTCGGTGGTGTCCAGAACCGGCTCGTAGTTCTCGACCGTGGGCTCGATCTCGCCATCCTCGTTGCGCGTGTAGATCGGCCGCGCCTCGACCGAATGAGAGGCCACGCGCCAGCTGTCGCCGTCCCGCTCCAGCATCAGGTCGACGAGACCCATGTGAGACCCCCAGAAGCCGGCCATGACACCCGGCTTGCCGTTGATCGTGCCGGCGTCGTTATCGACGCCGTCCCATTCGGCGTAGTCGGGGCCGGGGAAGACGAGGTGCGAGTGACCGGTGAAGATCGCGTCGATGCCTTCGACCCCGGCGAGCGGAATCGCGGCGTTCTCCATGCCCTGGGTGTGCTCCGCCGGGCCGATGCCGGAGTGGGCGAGGGCGATGATGATCTCGGCGCCTTCCTCCTTCATCTGCGGAACGTAGGCGCGGGCCGTCTCGACGATGTCGCGGGCCTGCACCTCGCCCTCGAGGTGGCCGCGGTCCCACTGCATGATCTGCGGCGGCACGAAGCCGATGAGGCCCACGCGCAGCGGGTAGGTGTCGCCGGCCCCGTCGGTGATCTGCTTCTCGACGATGGTGTAGGGTTCGACGAGGGTTTCGTCCTCGGTCGGCGTGTCGCCCATGGTTGTCACCACGTTGGCGCAGACCACGGGGAAGTTGGCCCCGGCGATGGCCTTGGTCAGGAACTCCAGCCCGTAGTTGAACTCGTGGTTGCCGAGGGTCATGCCCTCGAAGCCGAGCGTGTTGAAGGCGTCCATGACCGGGTGAGTGGAGCCCTCGGGCATCCCGCGCTCGTAGGCGATGTAGTCGCCCATCGGGTTGCCCTGCAGGAAGTCCCCGTTGTCGAGCAGCATGGAGTTGGTGCTCTCGGCCCGGATCCCGTCGATGATCGAGGCGGTGCGGCTGAGGCCCACCGTGTCGGTCTCGCGGTCGGCATAGTAGTCGTAGGGCCAGATGTGCACGTGCACGTCGGTCGTCTCCATCAGGCGCAAGTGCGCCTGCCCGGCCTGGGCGCGGGCGGAGAAGGGATGGAGCGCGATGAAGCCCGCCGTAGAGGCGAGAAAGCCGCGGCGTGTCAGGCTGAACGTCATGGGAACCCCCGTTGGTCTGAACTCTGCGCCGTCTTAGGCGGCGCTTGTGACGATCAGATTGCATCCGCGGTCACCCGTCCAGAAAGCCCCTTTCCGCGATCTCGTTGCGTCAGGCGAAAGTCTGCCTGCCATTCGGGATCGGCCCCGCCGAAGTATTGCGCACAGCGGCCGGCGGGATCCCTGAACGCGAAAGGGCCGCCCCGAAGGACGGCCCTTGTCGATGCCTGAGGCAGGTCGCGATCACTCGTTGTCGTCGGTGATCGGCTCGTTGCTCTCGCTGTCCTGCTGCGGCTCGGGGCCGCGGGGATCCTCGTCGTCGAGACCGGCGGAGCCGATATCGTCGAAGAGTTCCTGGATCTCGTACTCGGCGGCGGCTTCCTCTTCGGCGGCCGCTTCCTGGATGGTCTTGCCCTGCGCCTGCAGCTCGGCCTCTTCGGGCGAGCGCGCGACGTTGAGGGTGATCTTCGCCTCGACCTCGGGGTGCAGGTGCACGGTGACCTCGTGGAGGCCGAGCTCCTTGATCGGAGCCGAGAGGGCGACCTGCTTGCGGTCCACCGAGAATCCGGCCTCGCTCGCGGCGTCGGCCGCGTCGCGGGTTGAGACCGACCCGTAAAGCGACCCGCCGTCGGAGGCGGAGCGAATCACGATGAAGGTCTGGCCGTCGAGATCCTGCGACAGCTTCTCGGCTTCCTTGCGGGTCTCGAGGTTGCGCGCCTCGAGCTGGGCCTTCTCGGCCTCGAAGCGGGCCTTGTTGGCCTCGTTCGCGCGGAGCGCCTTGCCCTGCGGCAGGAGGTAGTTGCGCGCGTAGCCCTCGCGGACGGAGACGACTTCGCCCATCTGTCCGAGCTTCGCGACGCGTTCCAGAAGGATGACGTCCATGGTGTCCCCCTTACTTCACGGAATAGGGCAGCAGCGCCAGGAACCGGGCACGCTTGATCGCCTGGGCGAGCTTGCGCTGGTTCTTGGAGCCGACCGCGGTGATGCGCGACGGCACGATCTTGCCGCGCTCGGAGACGTAGCGCTGCAGCGTGCGGGTGTCCTTGTAGTCGATCTTCGGGGCATTGGCGCCCTCGAAGGGATCGGTCTTGCGACGGCGGAAAAACGGCTTAGCGGCCATGACTTAGCTCTCCTGCTTCAGGCTTACGCGCGCTCGCGGCGGCGATCGCCGCGCTCTTCGCGCTTCTGCATCTGGATCGAGGGACCCTCTTCGTGCTCGTCCACCTTGATGGTGAGCACGCGCATCACGTCGTCATGGAGACGCATGAGGCGCTCCATCTCGTGGACGGCGGCGGCGGGCGCGTCGGTCCGCAGGAAGGCGTAGTGGCCCTTGCGGTTCTTGTTGATCTTGTAGGCCATCGTCTTGACGCCCCAGTACTCCGTGTCGACGACCTTGCCGCCGTTGTCGGAGAGAACCTGGGAGAAATGTTCGATGAGGCCCTCGGCCTGCGCGTTGGAGAGATCCTGACGCGCAATGAAGACATGCTCGTAAAGCGGCATGTGCACTCCATTCTGTTCAAGCGCATTTCAAAGGGCAGGGGTGTCGGCCTTTCCGCACCTGCCCACGAGAGACTGCGCGGATAAAACGAAATCACGGAAAGGATGGGGCCTTATACAGATCATGCGGATCCGGGCAAGGGGCGACCCGCAATTCCTTGGTCTCGCCCGGGTTTTGCCTTTGTCGGGGCCCAGGGTCGGCCCGGAGCAGACTGAGCAGAAAGAAAAAACCGGAGCAAACTGGATGACGATCACCCTCGAGACAGCGCCCGCCCCGGCTGCGGAGGACCCGCCCCTGACCTCGGTGGCGGTGGACGAGACCTACTGGGGCTACGTGATCCGCACCGACCGTCGCCCGCGCTCGGCCAGGGTTCTGCGCCGGGCGGCGCTGCAGCTGATCGCGCTCGGCGCGGCGCTGGCCGGTGTCGCGCTCTGGCTGATGCCCGAGGAGAGGATCGGCGTCGACCCGGTCGTCGCCCGGATCGTGGCGGCAGCGGTCCTGTCGTTCTGCGCGCTGGGGCTGACCCGGCGCGAGAAGACCGAGCCCGCGATCGAGCTGCAGGTCAACCTGCGCCTCGCCGAGGTGCGCCGCATCGCCCGCCATCCCGGGGGCGAAGGCGAGCTGCTCGCCCGGCTCAGCTTCGCCGAGTGCGGACGGCCCTCGGTCGAGACCACGGTGGACGGCACCCGTCTCGTCCTGCGTCGGGGCGGCACCGCGCTGCCCGTGGCCGAGGGGCCGTCGCCCCTGATCGACACCCTGCGCGACCGGCTCGGTCGCGACCTGGCCCGCATCCGCCGCTGATCCCGGTTTGTTGTGCCCGCCCGCGCCCCGCGCTAAGCGGGGGGGCAAGCGACACGACGACGGGGACCGAGATGCGCGCATTCGTCTTTCCGGGCCAGGGCGCCCAGACCATCGGTATGGGGCGCGACCTCGCGCAGGCCTACCCGGCAGCGCAGGCGGTCTTCGATGAAGTCGACGACGCGCTCGGGGAGAAACTGAGCTCGCTGATCTTCGAGGGCGAGCAGGACGAGCTCACCCTCACCGCCAACGCCCAGCCTGCACTCATGGCGACCTCGCTCGCCGCGATGGCCGCGCTCGCCGTCGAGGGTGTCGGACCCGAGGCCGCTTCCTTCATGGCCGGCCATTCGCTCGGCGAGTATTCCGCCCTCTGTGCCGCCGGGGCGCTATCCCTTGGCGACACGGCCCGGCTCCTGCGGATTCGCGGCCGGGCGATGCAGGACGCGGTGCCGGTCGGGCAGGGCGCCATGGCCGCTCTGCTGGGCCTCGACTTCGCGACCGCGCAGAGCGTGGCGGAGGAAGCGGCCCAGGACGGCGTCTGCCAGGCGGCGAACGACAACGACCCCAGCCAGGTCGTGGTCTCCGGTGACAAGGCCGCCGTCGAGCGCGCCGTCGAGATCGCCAAGACCAAAGGCGCGAAGCGCGCCGTCATGCTGCCGGTCTCCGCCCCCTTCCACAGCGCCCTGATGGAGCCCGCCGCCCGCGAAATGGCCGCGGCGCTGGCCGAGGTCGAGATCCGCGCGCCCGCCGTGCCGATCGTCGCGAATGTGACCGCAGAGGGCGTGACCGATCCCGACCGCATCCGCGAGCTGCTGATCGCGCAGGTCACCGGCTCCGTCCGCTGGCGTGAGAGCGTCGGTTGGATGGCCGAGCAGGGCGTGACCGAGGTCTGGGAGATCGGCGCGGGCAAGGCGCTGTCGGGCATGATCCGTCGCATCGACCGCGAGATCGCCTGCCGTACGGTAGGCGCGCCCGACGAGGTGAAAACGGCCGCAGAGGCCCTGTAAGCAAACAAGGGGGGACGGACTGGTGTTCGATCTGACTGGAAAGACCGCGCTGGTGACCGGCGCCTCGGGCGGCATTGGCGGCGCGATCGCGCGGGCCCTGCACGGGGCCGGCGCCACCGTCGTGCTCTCGGGTACCCGGGAGGCGCCGCTGGAGGAACTGGCAAAGGAACTCGGCGACCGCGCCCACGCGCTGCCCTGCGACCTGAGCGACGCTCAGGCGGTGGACGGTCTGCCCAAGCGGGTGACCGAAGTGGCCGGCGCGCTGGACATCCTCGTCAACAATGCGGGCGTCACCCGCGACCAGCTCTTCATGCGGATGACGGATGACGACTGGAACACGGTCCTCAACGTGAACCTGACCGCCGCCATGCGTCTGTCCAAGGCCTCGGTGCGCGGCATGATGAAATCCCGCTGGGGCCGCATCGTGAACATCACCTCCGTGGTCGGCACGATGGGCAACCCGGGGCAGGCGAACTACGCCGCCGCCAAGGCGGGGCTCGTCGGCATGTCGAAGTCGATCGCCTACGAGGTCGCGACCCGCGGGATCACCGTGAACTGCGTCGCTCCGGGCTTCATCGAGACCGCCATGACCGACAAGCTCAACGACGATCAGAAGTCGGGAACGCTGGCCCAGATCCCCATGGGACGCATGGGAACGTCGGACGAGATCGCGGCCGCCGTGCTCTATCTCGCCTCGCCCGAGGCGGCCTACGTGACCGGCACCGTGCTGCACGTGAACGGCGGAATGGCCATGGTCTGAGGCCTGTCCGACAGGTCTGCGAAAGCGTTTGCCAAGGCGGGAATCTCTGCTATAGGGCGGCGCAATCGAGCTGGGGCGGCCCTGTCGCCCCGTCGTCTCGCGCCCGGGGGCCGGGGCGGGGAGAACGAAAGAACGGGCCGGACGCGCCCCCAATTTGGACTGTGAGGACTGGACATGAGCGACGTCGAAGATCGCGTGCGCAAGATCGTTGTTGAGCACCTGGGTGTGGATGAAGACAAGGTGACCGACAACGCCTCGTTCATTGACGACCTGGGCGCGGACTCGCTCGATACCGTCGAGCTGGTCATGGCCTTCGAGGAGGAGTTCGGCATCGAGATCCCCGACGACGCCGCCGAAACGATCCAGACCTTCGGCGACGCGGTCAAGTTCATCAAGGACGCACAGTAAGTCCTTTCCGCCTCGGCGGAGTTTTCAGGCGGCGCCCCTCGGGGCGCCGTTTCTCGTTCAGGGCTCCCGCTCCGGCCCGTGGATGACGAAACCCTGAAGGCGGAGCCGCGCCCATCGGGCCAGCCCGCTCTTGCCCCCGAAGGCCCCCGCGGATTATCAGGAGCCTCAAGAATGCGCTGAAAGACGGGGGCGAGCATGCGGCGAGTAGTAGTGACCGGCCTGGGGCTCGTGACCCCACTGGCCGACGGTGTTGAGGCGAGCTGGAGCCGGATCCTCGACGGGAAGTCCGGCGCAGGGCCGATCACCCGGTTCGATCCCGAGGGTTTTGCGACCACATACGCTTGCGAGGTTCCCCTCGGCGACGGCAGCGACGGCACCTTCGACGCCGCCGCCTACATGGAGCCCAAGGAGCAGCGGAAGGTCGACACCTTCATCGTCTTCGCCATGGCCGCCGCGGCGCAGGCCGTGAAGGATGCCGGCTGGACTCCCGACGACGAGGAGAGCCTGCTGCGCACCGGCGTGCTGACCGGCTCCGGCATAGGCGGGCTGAATTCCATCGCCGATACCGCCGTCATGATGAAAGAAAAGGGCCCCCGCCGGGTCTCTCCGTTCTTTGTCCCCGGCGCGCTGATCAACCTGATCTCGGGCCAGATCGCCATCAAGTACGGCTTCAAGGGGCCGAACCACGCCGTGGTCACCGCCTGTTCGACCGGCGCGCATGCGATCGGCGACGCGGCCCAGCTCATCAAGTCCGGCCGGGCCGACGTGATGATCGCGGGCGGCGCCGAGGCGGCGATCTGCGAGATCGGCATCGCGGGCTTCAACGCCTGTAAGGCGCTCTCGACCAAGCGTCCCGACGACCCGCAGGCGGCGAGCCGTCCCTACGACAAGGACCGCGACGGCTTCGTCATGGGCGAGGGCGCGGGCATGCTCGTGCTCGAGGACTACGAGCACGCCAAGGCGCGGGGCGCCAAGATCTATGCCGAGGTGAAGGGCTATGGCCTCTCGGGCGACGCCTACCACATCACCGCGCCCAGCGAGGACGGCGAGGGTGGAGAGCGCTCCATGCGCATGGCGCTCGAGGACGCGGGCCTGCAGCCCGCCGACATCGACTACATCAACGCCCACGGCACCTCGACAATGGCCGACACCGTCGAGCTCGGCGCTGTCGAGCGGATGCTGGGCAATGCCGCTGGCAACGTGACCATGTCCTCGACCAAGTCGATGACCGGGCACCTGCTGGGCGCGGCCGGCGCGATCGAGGCGATCTTCTCGATCCTCGCGATCCGCGACCAGGTCGCCCCGCCCACGATCAACCTCGACGATCCCGCGGTGGAAAGCGCCGTCGACCTTGCCGCCAACGAGAAGCGGCCGCGCGAGATCGAGTTCGCGCTGTCCAACTCCTTCGGCTTCGGCGGCACCAACGCGAGCGTTCTCTTCGGCGGAGTGTAATCCCATGTGGCGCAGCATCGCGTCGAACGCGCTGACCTTCTTCATCGTGGTGATCTTCCTCGCCGCGGGGGTGATCCTCTGGGGGCAGGAAGAATACGAGGGCGAAGGCCCGCTGGCCAACGCCATCTGCCTGCAGGTCGAGAGCGGCTCGAACATGTGGCGCGTGAGCGAGAAGCTCGCGGAGCAGGGTGCGATCAGCTCGCCCACGATCTTCCGCATGGGCGCCGAGTATTCCGAGAAGTCGAGCCAGCTCAAGGCGGGCAGCTTTCTCGTGCCGGAGCGGGCCTCCATGGCGCAGATCATCGACGAGATCACCGGCGCGGGCCTCAGCACCTGCGGCACCGAGATCGTCTACCGCGTGGGCGTGAACTCGCAGCGGGTGGAGGTGCGTGAGCTGGACCCGGAGACCGAGACCTTCGAGGAGCTGGCCCGGTTCGACCCCACCGCCGAAGAGGCGCCGGAGGAATACACGCGCATTCGCGAGGAGCCCGACACCCAGTACCGCCTCGCGCTGGCGGAGGGCGTCACCTCCTGGCAGATCGTCCAGGCGCTCAATGCCATCGAGGCGCTCGATGGCGAGATCGCCGAGATCCCCGAGGAAGGCTGGCTCGCCCCGGACTCCTACGCTTTCGAGCCCGGCGACAGCGCCGAGGCGCTGGTGGCCGAGATGCGCGACCGGCAGGAGGCCATCCTGCAGGAGGAATGGGCCGCCCGAGCCGATGGTCTGCCCTACGAGAGCATCGAGGAGGCTCTGATCATGGCCTCCATCGTCGAGAAGGAAACCGCCATCGCCGAGGAGCGCGGGCAGGTGGCCTCGGTCTTCGTCAACCGCCTGGAGCGTGGGATGCGTCTGCAGACGGACCCGACGGTCATCTACGGTGTGACGGAGGGACAGGGCGTGCTGGGCCGCGGGCTGCGCCAGAGCGAGCTGCGCGACGCGAACCCCTGGAACACCTACGTCATCGACGGCCTCCCGCAGACGCCCATCGCCAATCCCGGGCGGGCGGCGATCGAGGCGGCGCTCAACCCCGACAACACGGATTACGTGTTTTTCGTCGCGGACGGCACCGGCGGTCACGCCTTCGCCGAGACGCTGGAAGAGCACAACCGCAACGTCGCCCGCTGGCGCGAGATCGAGGCCGAGCAGCAGCAGTCCAACTGACGGGCCGTTGCGCTGCGCCTGTCCGGCACCGTTCGGTGGGGGCGGTCGGAATTACCCGTTCGGGGCCGGAGGGTTAAGCGGAGGTTAGCAACGGGTTAACCTTCGTATTCGGCTCTAACGTTTAGATTTCATTGACTTTTGCGAGGGACAGGGGCATAACTCCGCCCCTTCGCTGACGCGGGCTGCAATGTGGCCGGGGCTTTCCCCGGCGCGGGGCGGCGCGACGGATCTCGGACGGATCCACCTTTTTACAGACTGATTTTCAACATGACTGACCATTCGGACGAGAGACTTCCGCCGGACGCGAAGGCCTTCTCGCGGTTGATCCGGCGCAGCCGGACGCTCCTCGAAAGCCTGACGGAGACGCTGGCCGACCTGCTGGAGCAGGTGGAGGCGCAGAAGGGCTCCGCGCTTAAACCATTAACGCTCAAGGCCTCCGAATTGCAGAGCGCGCTCAAGCGCGCGGAAGAGATCGAAGGACAGTACCATGACTGGCATGCCAACCGCTCCCGAACCCTGCGTCCCGGCGACTACGACCTCGACGCCGCCCGTGCCGAGGTCGAGCGCCGGCTGGATCAGCTCCGTGGAGCGCTCGGCGCAGGACCTGCTGATGGAGGGGCTGGATGAGCACGCGCTCGCGGCGCTGCCCTGGCTGTGGGACTTCTGGGCGCTGGACCACCAGCGCCCGCCGCCGGGCGATTGGCGCGCCTGGGTGATCCTCGGCGGGCGCGGTGCGGGCAAAACGCGTGCAGGCGCCGAGTGGGTGCGCTCCATGGTCGAGGGCCCGCGCCGCACCGATCCGGGCCGGGCGCGGCGGGTGGCGCTCGTGGGCGAGACACTCGACCAGGCGCGCGAGGTCATGGTCATGGGCGACAGCGGCATACTCGCCTGCTGTCCGCCCGACCGTCGGCCGGACTGGATTGCAACCCGCCGCCTCCTCCGCTGGCCCAACGGGGCGGAAGCGCAACTCTTCTCGGCCCACGACCCGGAGTCCCTCCGCGGGCCCCAATTCGACGCCGCCTGGGTCGACGAGCTCGCCAAGTGGCCCAAGGTCGAGGAGGCCTGGGCGATGCTCCAGTTCACCCTGCGGCTGGGGCGGGCCCCCCGGGTCTGCGTGACCACCACGCCCCGCCGCGGCCGGACGCTGCGCAAGATTCTCGACCGCGACACGACCGTGCAGACCCACGCCCCGACCGAGGCGAATGCCGCGAATCTCGCGCCCTCCTACATTTCGGAGCTGCGTGCCGCCTACCCGGGCGCCCGGGCGAAGCAGGAGCTGGACGGTCTGTTCCTGCCCGACATCGAGCGCGCGCTCTGGCCCGCGCGGCGGCTGGAGGAGGCCGTCGTGCGGCAGGTGCCGCCCCTCGACAGGATCGTCGTGGGCGTGGACCCGGCGGTCTCTGCCAGGCACGGCAAGGACGAGGTCGGCATCGTCGTGGTCGGCGCCACCTGCCATGGCGATCCGAAGGACTGGCGGGCCTGGGTGCTGGAGGACGCGAGCGTGCCCAATACCGGCTCGGAGGCCTGGGCGCGCGCTGCCGTCGCCGCCTGGACGCGGCACAGGGCAGGGCGGATCGTGGCGGAGGTCAACCAGGGCGGCGACCTCGTGCGCCACGCCATCCACCAGGTCGACCCCGGCGTGCCCGTGCGCATGGCCACCGCGACGAGAGGCAAGGCCGACCGCGCCCTCCCGGTCTCCGCACTCTACGAGCAGGGACGGGTCTCGCACCTCGGCACCTTCCCGAAGCTCGAGGACCAGATGGCGGAGTTTTCCGAGACCGGCTTCCACGGCAGCGGCTCTCCGGACCGGGTCGACGCACTGGTCTGGGCGGTCACCGACCTGCTGCTCGAGCGCCGGGGCGACGGTCCGCCTCGGGTGAGCCGTCTCTAGTCCGGATGTCTCGACAGAGGGCCGGCGATCCGCGATCCTTCCGGGCGTAGCGCGTTCGGTATCGGGTCATCCGGGTCAATCAGTCCCGCCGCCCCCGGCGGCGGGCTTTTCGTGCACCGAGAACGAGGGAGCCTTTCATGCCGTCCATCGACATCCAGGTCCTCGAAGGCGTCTTCTCCGACACCGAGAAGGCAGAGATCATCACGCGCGTCACGGAGGCCTTCGGCTCGGTCGCGGGCGCGACCATCAAGGGCGGGACCTCGGTCCGGATCCACGAGGTGGCGAGCGGCTCATGGGGCTATGCCGGCAAGGTGCTGACCACCGCGGACGCCCTG
The DNA here is from genome assembly GCF_008710275.1 of Histidinibacterium aquaticum. GTDB lineage: Bacteria > Pseudomonadota > Alphaproteobacteria > Rhodobacterales > Rhodobacteraceae > Oceanicola > Oceanicola aquaticus. Next base: position 591,415 of record NZ_VYQE01000002.1, on the reverse strand, counting down.
CGAATGCGCGAACAGGGCTGAGCAGCGCCTTCGGCCTACTGGTGCCTCAGCGCCTCGATCGGGTCCAGCCGGGCGGCGCGGCGCGCGGGGAAGTATCCGAAGAGCACCCCGACGAAGGCCGCGAAGAGAAACGCGACCGCGATGATCACGGGGTCGACGATGAAGGTGACGGAGAGCAGTCCCGTCACCAGCCAGGCAAGGCCCAGGCCGAGCAGGATCCCGACCGCGCCGCCGATGGCCGAGAGGAAGACCGCCTCGACGAGGAACTGCAGCAGGACCTGTCCGCCCGTGGCTCCCACGGCGAGGCGGATCCCGATCTCTCGCGTCCGCTCGGTCACCGAGACCAGCATGATGTTCATGATGCCGATGCCGCCGACCAGCAGGCTGATCGCGGCGAGCGCCGCGAGTAGACCCGTGAGGATGCCGGTGATGTCGGAGACCATCGAGGCGACCTCGGCCATGTCTGCCACGTCGAAATCGTCCTCCTCGAGCGGTCCTATCCCGCGCCGCTCGCGCATCAGGGCCTCGATCTCCGTCTCGACCCGTCCCATCCGCTGCGGATCGTTCACCGTGACGAGGATCGCGTCGATGTCGCGGCTGCCCGCGACACGGCGCTGCATCGTCCGCACCGGAAGGAATACGACGTTGTCGTCGTCCTGGCCGAGTGTGGCCCCCTTCGAGACCAGCAGGCCTACCACCTCGCAGGCGAGCTGGCGCACGCGGATCGTCTCCCCGATCGGGTTTCCGACTCCGAAGAGCTCCTCCCGGACGGTCGAGCCGATGACGCAGACCGGTGCCCCCGAGCGCATTTCGGTTTCCGCAAAGACGCGACCCTGCGCGAGGTCGTAGCCGAGAATGTCGATGGCACCGTTGTCCGCGCCCTCGATCGTCGTCGCGGTGCTTTCCCCGCCGAAGACGGCCGATCCGCTGCGCGCGACGAGGGGCTCGGCCTCGATGCCGTTGATCTGGTCGACGATGGCGAGGAAGTCCGCCTCGTCGAAGAGGGGCGCGAGCTGCCCCCCGGTCATGATGCTGCCGGGGTGAACCACGAGTAGGTCCGACCCGAGGTCGGAGACCTGGCCCGTGACCTCCGCCGTGGTGCCCTGGCCGATCCCGACCATGCCGATCACCGCCGCCACGCCGATGACGATGCCGAGGACGGTCAGCGCCGACCGCAGCACGTTCCGCAGGATCGAGCGGACGGCGAGACGGGCGGTTTCGAGCAGGAAGCGCATCACGCGGCCTCGCCGACGGTCGCATCGTCCGAGATCAGCCCGTCGACCACGGTAACGATGCGCCGGGAGCAGGCGGCCATCTTCGGGTCGTGGGTGACCATGACGATGGTCAGCCCCTCGGTCTCGTTCAACTCCTGGAGCAGGTCCATGATCTCGCGGCTCCGGGCGGTGTCGAGGTTGCCGGTAGGCTCGTCCGCCAGCAGGACGTCGGGCCGGGCGACGATGGCGCGGGCGATAGCGACGCGCTGTTGCTGTCCGCCCGAGAGCTCGGAGGGCCGGTGGCTCTCGCGCCCGGCAAGGCCAACCCGGGTCAGCGCCGCCATGGCGGCCTCGTGCCGTTCCGCGGCGGGGCGTCCCTGGTAGATGAGGGGCAGCTCCACGTTCTCTAGCGCCGAGGTGCGGGGGAGGAGGTTGTACCCCTGGAACACGAAGCCGAGGAAATGCCGCCGAAGGAGCGCGCGTTCGTCGCGGCTGAGGTCGCCGACCTCGGCGCCTCCGAAGAGGTAGTGCCCGGCGGTCGGCTGATCGAGGAGGCCGGTGATGTTCATGAGCGTGGACTTGCCCGACCCGGACGGGCCCATGATCGAGACGAACTCGCCGGATGCGATGGACAGGTCCACGCCCTTCAGGGCATGGACCGTGGCCGCGGCCCGGCCGAAGACCTTCGTGATGCCCCGAAGCTCGATGACGGGCGCCGCGCTCATCTCGCCCCCATGTCGACCACGACGGAATCCTCCTCCGACAGGTCGCCCTCCAGGACCTCGGTCACCTCGCCGTCGCTCAGGCCGGTCCGGAGCGGCACGGGTCGGATCGTCTCTCCGTCCACGACCCAGACGCGTCGACCGGTGATCTCGGTCGGCTCGGGTATGACGTCCACGGGCGGAGTGAAGCGGAGCGCCGCATTCGGAACGGCGAGCGCGTCCCCGACCTCCGAGGTCACGATACGAGCGGTCGCCGTCATGCCGGGCCGGAGCAGCCGGTCCTCGTTGTCGATGGCCAGGACGGCACGGTAGGTGACGATTCCGTCGATGGTCCGGGGCATGTATCCCAGTTCGGAGATCCGGGCGGGAAACTCCCTGTCGTCGAAGGCGTCGACGACGAAGGTCGCGCTCTGTCCCACTTCGACGCGACCGATGTCGGACTCGTCCACGTCGATGTCGAGCTCCATTCGGGAGAGATCCTCGGCGATTGTGAAGAGAACCGGGGATTGAAGCGACGCGGCGACGATCTGCCCCGGCTCGACGCTCCGCTCAAGGACGACACCGTCGATGGGCGAACAGATGCAGGTCCGCTCCAGGTCCGTCTCGGCGATGTCGAGCTCGGCCTCCGCCAGGCTCAGCCGGGCCTCCGCGCTTGCGAGCGAGGCTGCGGCGCGGTCCCTTTGCGTGCTCGCCGAGACGTGCTGCTCGATGGAGGCCGTGCCGCGGTCGAGAAGCGTGGTCGTGCGGCTCAGCGCGAGTTCCGCCTCGTCGAGGATCGCCCTGGCCTCGTCGACCGCCGCCTCGGCCGCGGCGATCTGCGCCTGGCCCTGCTTGACGGCGGCCGCGAACCGGCGGCGGTCGAGCCGCATCAGGACTTCGCCCTCTTCCACGGTGTCCGCGTCGTCGACGAGCACCTCGTCGACGACGCCCGAGAGTTCGCTCGAGATCTCGACCTGGTTGGTGGGCTGGACGTAGCCGGTGGCCGTGACCGTCGCGACGATATCCGTCCGCGCGACCGGTTCCGCGATCCATTCGGGCCCGGAGCGGTTGGTGAAGGAGACGACCGCCCAGACCACCGCGCCGACGATCAGTAGCGCCGCGAGGACGTAGACGCCTCTCTTACGGCGGCGCCCGCGACCGGCCCGTCCAAGTACCGTCTCGACCTCGTCCTTCGTAGCCATCGGCGCCGTCCCCGCGTTGTCTCGCAGGGACTATCGCCAAGCCGCCGCCCGGACCTTGACCTGCGTCAACAGACTCCGGGCATGTCAGCCCGGGACTCGTCGACGCGCGACTTCAGGGCAATCCGCGGGGTCAGAGCCCCATGACGCCCGCCCGGATGAGGTTCACCGAGATCGCGAAGAGCGCGAGCTCGACGATGAGGAAGAAGACCCGCTCGGGCAGGATCCGCGTGATGCGGTAGCCGACCCAGGCCCCGAGAATGGCGACGGGCGACAGCAGGGCGACTGTCTGCAGGTCGCGGACCTCCATCAGGCCGAGGGCGAGGTAGGGCGGCACCTTGATGAGGTTGATCGCCGCGAAGAGGATGGTGGAGGTGCCGGCAAAGGTCAGTTTCGGCAGCTGCTGGGGCAGGGCGTAGAGCTGGAAGGCCGGTCCGCCCGCATGGCTCACGAAGCTGGTGAAGCCCGAGATCGTGCCCCAGAAGATGCCGCGGGGAACGTCCGCCGGCTTGGGCTTCGACGTGCCGCTGAAGCGCGTCCACATGCGCATGGCCAGGAACGTGAGCCCCACAACTCCGATGACGATCCGGACCGCGTCCTCGTCGATCTGGCCCGCCAGCAGGTAGCCCGCGAGCACGCCGAGCGCGCCGGCGGGTATCAGGATCGCCAGGTTCCGCTTGGAATAGGCGTGACGGTAGATCCAGATGCCGTAGACGTCGCTCACGAGGTAGACCGGCAGCAGCAGCGCGGCCCCCTGCATCGGCGGCATGACCAGCGACATCGTGGGAACGCTCAGGAGCGCGATCATCGGCAGGCCGCCCTTGCTGCCGCCGACGAAGAAGGCCGCCGCGATTGCGGCGAGCCAGAAGAATTCGGGAGTGTCCAAAACCAGTGCCTTTCGGTGGGCACACTAGGCTTCTGGGCGGGAGGTGCAATCGGTTGCGGGACGCTCAGCCCGAGCGGCGGCGCCTCCGCCGTCCGCCGGACTCACCGCCGCCGCCCACGTTGAAGGAAAGCTCCGGAAGCGGCACCGCGGCGCGCAGGTGGGGGTAGGGCGCCGTGGCGTGCGGGATGGCGTTCGCGGCGACGAAATGCTCCTGGAAGCGCGGCTCGATCGCCGTCTCGACCTTGGTGATCCTGCGAACCTGTGCCTCGATCTTTGCCCGGGCGGCGCGGGAGCAGAGCGCGATCCGCGCGCCGGTCCCGGCGGCGTTTCCGGCCGAGGTCACCTTGTCGAGCGCCACGTCCGGGATCATCCCCAGGACCATGGCGTGCTGGGGCGAAATATGCGCGCCGAACGCTCCTGCAAGCACCACGCGGTCCACCTCGTCGACTCCGCGCTCGTCCATGAGCAGGCGCGCCCCGGCGTAGAGGGCCGACTTCGCGAGCTGGATCGCCCGGATGTCGCCCTGGGTGACGGTGATGCGCGGGCCGCCCGACTCGGTGGCGTCGTGCAGGAGGTAGGCATGCGTCCGGCCCTCCGCGACGGAACGCGGCGTGCCCGTGGCCTCGGCACCGCCGATCAGGCCGGAGGTGTCGAGCAGGCCCGCCATGCGCATCTCGGCCACGGCCTCGATGATGCCCGAGCCGCAGATGCCCGTGATCCCCGTGGCGGCGGTCGCCTCGTCGAAACCGGGCTCGTCGGACCAGAGGTCGCAGCCGATGACCTTGAACCGCGGTTCCTTCGTCTCGGGATCGATCCGCACCCGCTCGATGGCGCCGGGGGCGGCGCGCTGGCCCGCGCTGATCTGGGCGCCCTCGAAGGCCGGACCCGTGGGCGAGGAGCAGGCGAGCACCCGGTTCCGGTCGCCCAGCAGGATCTCGGCATTGGTCCCCACGTCGACGATGAGTACGAGGTCCTCGCTCGCCTCGGGTTCTTCCGAGAGCGCCACGGCGGCCGCGTCCGCGCCGACATGACCGGCGATGCAGGGCAGGACGTAGGCCCGCGCGCCCGGCGCGACCGAGGTGAGGCCGAGTTCGGCGGCGGCAATCTCGACCGAGTCCGAAGTGGCAAGGGCGAAGGGGGCCTGGCCGAGCTCCACCGGGTCGATGCCCAGCAGCAGGTGATGCATGACCGGGTTGCAGACGAAGACCGCCTCCACGATCTGGCCCGGGTCGATCTTGCCCTCGGTGGCGATCTCGACCGAGAGCCGATCGAGCGCCTCGCGCACCGCCCGGGTCATCTCGCCCGCGCCGCCCTCGTTCATCATCGAGTAGGACACCCGGCTCATAAGGTCTTCGCCGAAGCGGATCTGCGGGTTCATCACCCCGGCGCTGGCGGTGACCCCGCCGGTGACGAGATCGGTCAGATGCGCGGCGATCGTGGTGGAGCCGAGATCGATGGCCAGCCCGTAGAGCGGCCCCTCGAAAAAGCCCGGCCAGATCTCGGTGATCCGGGCGGGCGCCCCCTCACGCGGCTGGTGGAGCGCGAGCGTCACCCGCCATTCGCCCTTGCGCAGTACGGGCTGGAGGCGGGACAGGATCGGCAGGTCGGCGGTGACCTCGCCGATCTCCCACTGGTCCAGGAGCGCGCGTCGCAGGCGCTCGAAGTCCCCCGTGGGCGAATGCATGTCGGGCTCGGCCACGTCCACCATGACGAGCCGCGTGGCCGGATCCATCGTGACCGCCCGGACGGCCGCTGCCTTGCGGACCACCTGGCGGTGCACCTGGCTTTCGGGCGGCACGTCGATCACCACGTCGCGCTCGATGGTGGCCTGGCAGCCCAGCCGCCGCCCGGCGGCGAGGCCGCGCTTGTCGTGGTAGCGCTGCTCGACCGCGTTCCAGGGACCGAGCGCATCCTCGGCGACGGTGACCCCGTGCTTGGAGAACTGGCCGTAGGCGGGGGCGACCTGGCACTTGGAGCAGATGCCGCGCCCGCCGCAGACGGAATCGAGATCGACGCCGAGCTGCCGCGCGGCGGTCAGCACCGGCGTGCCGGCGGGCACCCGCCCGCGCTTGCCGGAGGGCGTGAAGATGACGAGCGGATCCTCGGACATGGGGCAGGCCTTATTCCCGAAAGGGGTCGGGCGCACCATACCCATCGGCCCGCCGGGCGAAAGGCCGCGAGGCGTCGCGCCGCGGCCCGTTTGCGGCGTCGCGCGCCCGCATGTCACGCGACCGCCCCAGCTTTGCCCCATCCGAGCCGCGGTCTGAGCCGACTGTTAACCGATATTTAGTCGGGAGCGTTTAGAATGCCCGATCTGACCCTGAGCCCGCCCGTGGCACTTTTCGCCTCTGGCCTGCTCTTCATATTCGCAGCTCTCGTCCTGGCGGTTCGCGGCCCCCGCGAGCCTCTGCGCCGGAGAGTGGAGGCGATGCGCGGGCGCGTGGCCTTTCCGGGTCGACGTGTCGCACGCCCGCCCGAGGCCGCCGATGTCCGCGAGTTGCGGGAGATCGTCCAGGATCTCATGGAGCGCGAGCGCTGGAGCCTGCTGGCCCGCTGCCTCGCGCTCCTGTCGAACGGCCCCTCGGACGCCACCGACGGACAGCGTCTCTACGACGTCGCGATGGACGCGGCCACTGCTCGGGTACGCGAGGCCGAGAACCTCGGCGATCTGCCGGAGGCGCTCGCGCCCCATGCGCGGGCCGCCGAGACGGGCGAGCCCGCCCTGACCGCGCTCCACTGCCGCGCCATGGCGGCGGCGATCCTGCGCGCCGAGGCCGAGGCGGGCGAAGCCGGCCGGGCGCTGGCCCAGAGCTGGACCCGCGACATCGAGCAGGCGCTGGACCGGCACGACCTGGAGATCGTCACGGTCCCCTGCCTGGCCGAGGCGGCCTACCACGCCCGGGCCTGCGCGACCCGGGACCCCGAAGCCCTGGACCGCGCCTTTCGGGACTGGGTCGAGGCCGACCGCGGCAATGCGCGGCCCTACGTCCACCACGCCCGCCGGCTCGCGGCGCTCGGTCCCCCGGGTGTCGGCGCGCTTTCGCGTCACCTCGGCCTGACGGTCGCAGCACGGCGCATCTTCGGCGGACCCGGACCGCTGCTGCGCGTCCAGCTCGCCGCGGCCGGATCGGGACCTCTCGCGGCGCTTCCAGGATGGTGCCGCGCGACGCTGATGGCGCGGCTGTCCGAGGTTTCCGAAGGGCCGGGTGGGCAGGACCTCGTCAACGCGGTCTGCGCCAAGGTCCTCGCGGACGGAGAGGATGCGCTGGCCCAGGATATCCTGCGCAACTACCTGAGAGTGAAGATCGCCTCGCACTGGCCCGACGGGGAGGCCTTCGACGCGCTCTGCGGCCGGGCCCTCGGGGCGGCCGATGCGCGCCGGTCCGCCCGCGCCCTGCAGGAAACCGTCCGCGCCGCGGCCTGAACTCACCGAGTGGTGCGCTGCTAGGGGTTTGCCTCGGGGCAAGGGCGTGCAATAGGGACGCGCCAAACGACACCATCCCGAGGAGAGGCAGATGGAGATTCGCGAGGCGCTCACCTTCGACGATGTGCTGCTGGTGCCCCAGGCGTCTTCGGTTCTGCCGAACACCGCCGACATCCGCACCCGCGTGACCCGCGACATCGCGCTCAACATCCCGCTTCTCAGCTCGGCGATGGACACGGTGACCGAGGCGCGCATGGCCATCGCCATGGCGCAGTCCGGCGGCATGGGGGTCATTCACCGCAACCTCGATATCGACGTCCAGGCCGACGAGGTCCGCCGCGTGAAGCGCTTCGTCTCCGGCATCGTCTACAAGCCCATCACGCTCACGCCCGACCAGACGCTCGGCGATGCGCGCCGCCTGATGGAGCGCTATCGCGTAACGGGCTTCCCCGTGGTGGGCGAAGGCGGCCGCGTCGTGGGTATCGTGACCAACCGCGACATGCGCTTCGCGCAGGACGACAACACGCCGGTCCACGTCATGATGACCTCCGACCGGCTGGCGATCCTCGAAGAACCCGCGGATCTCGAGGAGGCGCGCAGCCTGATGAAGGCCCGCCGGATCGAGAAGCTGCTGGTCACCGACAAGGACGGCAAGCTCACCGGCCTGTTGACGCTCAAGGACACCGAGCAGGCGGTTCTGAACCCCGAGGCCTGCAAGGACCGGCTTGGCCGACTGCGCGTCGCGGCGGCGACCACGGTGGGCGACGCGGGCTACGAACGCTCCGCCGCGCTCGTCGATGCGGGCGTCGACATGATCGTCATCGACACGGCCCACGGCCATTCCGAGGGCGTCGCCCGGGCCGTCGAGCGGGCCAAGACCCTCTCGAACGAGGTGCAGGTCGTGGCCGGCAACGTGGCGACGGCGGAGGCCACGCGCGCGCTCATCGACGCGGGGGCCGACGCTGTGAAGGTCGGCATCGGCCCCGGCTCCATCTGCACCACGCGCGTCGTCGCGGGAGTGGGCATGCCGCAGCTCACGGCCATCATGCAGTGCGCCGAGGCCGCGGGCGACACGCCCGTCATCGCCGACGGCGGCATCAAGTTCTCCGGCGATTTCGCCAAGGCCATCGCCGCCGGCGCCTCCTGCGCCATGGTCGGCTCGATGATCGCCGGCACCGACGAGAGCCCGGGCGAGGTCATTCTCTACCAGGGCCGCTCCTACAAGTCCTACCGCGGCATGGGCTCGCTCGGCGCGATGGCGCGGGGCTCGGCCGACCGCTACTTCCAGAAGGACGCCGCGAGCGACAAGCTGGTGCCCGAGGGGATCGAGGGGCAGGTGCCCTACAAGGGGACCGCGCAGGCCGTGATCCACCAGCTCGTCGGCGGTCTGCGGGCCGCGATGGGCTACACCGGCTGCGCCACCGTCGAAGAGATGCGCCACAACTGCCAGTTCGTGAAAATCACCGGCGCCGGGTTCGCCGAGGGCCACGTCCACGACGTGCAGATCACCCGGGAGTCGCCGAACTACCGGATGGCCTGAGGCCGGAGCGCCAAGCCGTGACCCCCGCCGCGCGCCATGCCGCCGCCATCGGCATCCTCGACAGCTGGCTGGCCGGGTCTCCGATCGAGCCCGCCTACCAGGGCTGGGCGCGCGGCGCCCGCTACGCAGGGTCCAAGGACCGTGCCGCCGTCCGCGATATCGTCTTCGACGCCCTCCGCTGCCGCCGGAGTTTCGCCGCCCGGGGCGGTGCCGAGACCGGCCGGGGCCTCGTGATCGGCCTGGTGCGGTCGACAGGCGGACAGCTGACCGAGATTTTTTCCGGCACGGGCCACGCACCCGAACCGCTCACCGAGGCCGAGCGTGCGGCGGGCCGGGAGCCATCGCGGAACGAGGCCGCGGACATGCCCGACTGGCTCCTTCCACGGCTCGAGGAGGCCTTCGGAGAAAGGACGGAGGCCGTCTGTGACGTCCTGCGCCGCCGTGCGCCGATGCACCTGCGCGTCAACCTGCGGCGAACGGATCGCGACACCTTGGTCGAGAGCCTGCTCCGCGAGGGGATCGAGGCGGAACCGCATCCCGAGGTCGCAACCGCCGTGAGCGTCACCTCGAACCCCCGTCGCGTGGCGCGCTCCTCCGCGCTGTCGGAAGGGCTGGCGGAGGTCCAGGACGCCTCGTCCCAGGCCGTGGTCCACCGGCTTGTGCCCTACGCCGGCAGGAGTGTTCTGGACTACTGTGCGGGTGCGGGCGGAAAGTCCTTGGCTTTCGCGGACCTGACCGATGCCGCGATCCTCGCCCACGACATCGCCGCGGCCCGTATGGCAGATCTGCCCGAACGTGCGGCCCGGGCCGGGATCGGCGTGCCCACCGCGACTCCCGGGACGCTCGACACCGCCCGGCAATACGATCTCGTCTTCTGTGACGCGCCCTGTTCCGGCAGCGGGACTTGGCGGCGCGACCCGGAGGCGAAATGGCGGCTCACGCCCGCGCGGCTCGCCGAGCTTTCGGCGATGCAGGACGACGTGCTCGACGCGGCGGCAGGGCTCGTGGCGCGCGACGGGCACCTGGCCTACGCCACCTGCTCCATCCTGAAGGAAGAGAACGAGGACCGCATCGCGGCTTTCCTCGCGCGGACGCCCGGCTGGGTCGAGCGCGAGCGGCTGCGGATCGAGCCGTCCGAGACCGGAGACGGGTTCTTCCTGGCGATCCTGGCGCGGGCGTGAAGCCCTTGGGTCTTTGCCTCCGGAACGCCCCCGCGTATTCTGACGTCGCTGTTAATCCCGCCTTAAACGACCCGGGGTAATGAGTAAGCGATCAAGTCTGAGGGGCAGGCGGGGTGACGCAATCCGCGATAGCTAGACCAGCGGCGCAGCCGCGCAATTCGCTGACCGACGTTCGGGCCTGGGCAATCCTGATGGTCGCCTGCGGGGCCATCGCCGGCAGCCTCATCGCCTCCGATCCGGTCCAGGTCGTGGCGCTGCGCGCCGCCGCGGGGATCAGCGCCCTGGCCGGCTTCGGACTCATGTTCGTTCGGGCGCGGACCAGCAGGCGCCGCCGCGTCCTGATCGGCGCGGCGACCCAGCTGATCGAGAACGATCCCGCCGTGGCCTTCGTGACGACGGGCGAGGGCGAGATCGCCGCGCGCAATGCCGCCGCCCACGAGCGCTTCGGCGATCCCTTCACGCGGTCGCTGGGATTCGTGCTGACCGACATCTTCGCCAATCCCGGGGCCGTCCTGTTCCGTCTCCAGAGCCGCGCTCATGCCGAGGGTCACGCCCTCGAGGAGATCATGACGCGACGCGCCACGGTCCGGCTGGCCGTCCAGCGCCTCGACCGCGAGATCTTCCTATGGCGGCTGGAAGAGGAGTCGGAACGCGGCGGCACGGCCCAGAGCCTGGAGACCCTCGGTCTGCCGATGCTCACCGCGGGCCCGAGCGGAACGATCCTCTACATGAACGCGGCCTTCCGCGAGCTGACGGGCGGCCGGGTCAAGTCGCTCAATGCCGTCTTCACGGACCTGCCGCTGGTGAGCGGGCGCATCCACGAGGTGCGCGGTCAGGACGGTCCGATGCATCGCCTCGTGGGAGAGGTGACGACAAAGGGCGGCCGCCGCGAGATCTACCTGCTGCCCGGCGACGGCATCAAGCGGGTGGAGGCCCCCGGTTGGGACGCGATCGAAGACCTTCCGGTCCCGCTCCTCAGGCTCTCGTCCGAGGGCGAGGTCCTGGAGGCGAACAGGCAGGCGCGCCAACTCCTGAAGCTCGGCCCCGCCTCGCCCCGTCGGCTGGGCGAGATTTTCGACGGGCTGGGTCGTCCGGTCGGACAATGGCTGCGCGAGGCGAGCGAGGGGCAGGGCAGGGTTGCCCCGGAATTCCTGCGCGTGATCGGCTGCAACGAGGATACCTTCGTCCAGGTGGCGCTCAATCGCGTCGGCGAGGATGCGGGGCACGAGCCGCATCTCATCGCCGTTCTGCGGGACGTGACCGACTTCAAGTCGCTCGAGGCCCAGTTCGTCCAGAGCCAGAAGATGCAGGCGATCGGGCAGCTCGCAGGCGGTGTCGCGCATGACTTCAACAACCTCCTGACCGCGATCTCGGGCCACTGCGACCTGCTGCTGCTGCGCCACGACGAGAGCGATCCCGACTACGGCGACCTCGTTCAGATCCATCAGAACGCGAACCGCGCGGCCAGCCTCGTCGGCCAGCTGCTCGCTTTCTCGCGCAAGCAGACGTTGCGGCTCTCGGCGTTGGACCTCCGCGACACGCTCTCGGACCTGACGCACCTGCTCAACCGGCTGGTCGGCGAGCGCATCACGCTCACGCTCTCCCATGACCCGAACCTGCGCTGCATCCGCGCCGACAAGCGGCAACTGGAGCAGGTCATGATGAACCTCGTCGTCAATGCCCGCGACGCTATGCCGACTGGCGGCGAGATCCGCATCGAGACCGAGAGCCTTCACCTCTCCGAGCCCCTCCGTCGGGATCGCACGACGGTCCCCGAAGGCGACTGGGTGGCGGTCCGCGTCATCGACGAGGGCAGGGGCATGTCGGAGGAGGCGCTCGCGAAGATCTTCGAGCCCTTCTTCACGACCAAGCGGCTGGGAGAGGGGACGGGTCTCGGCCTCTCGACGGCCTACGGCATCGTGAAGCAGACAGGCGGCTATATCTTCGCCGACAGCGCGCCGGACCTCGGGACCACCTTCACCCTTTACTTCCCGGCGCGGGACGAAGAGCCGGCCGCCACGCTCGGCCATCGTCCCGACGGCCAGATGCCCGCGCTCCCCGCGCCGGAGGACGAGGTCACCGAAGGCGTCGTGCTTCTGGTCGAGGACGAGGCTCCGGTCCGCGCCTTCGCCTCTCGCGCGCTCCGGCTTCGCGGGTTCACCGTGCTCGAGGCAGACAGCGCGGAGGCCGCGCTCGACCTGCTCGAGAACCCCGACCTGCGCATCGACATCTTCGTGACCGATGTTATCATGCCGGGCAAGGACGGGCCGACCTGGGTCCGGGAGGCCCTGCAGGACCGCCCGCAGACCCGTGTCGTCTTCGTGTCGGGTTACGCGGAAGATGCCGTCGCCGAGAACCAGTCGCAGGTCGCGAACTCGGTCTTCCTGCCAAAGCCCTTCTCGCTGACCGACCTGACCCGCGCCGTGACCGATCAGCTGTCGGCGGGCCGGGTCGAGATCAGCCGCGAAGCTCCACCAGATGCGCGGCAGAGCCCGTGAGCGCCGCGTAGTCGTCCTCGACGACGAAGACACCGAAGTTGCTCATGAATCCGGCGAACCGTCCCTTGTCCCGGAAGGCGTCGTCGAACCCGTAGGCCTCCAGGTGAGGCGCGAAGGCCCGCGCGACGCCGCCCACGAGATACACGCCGCCGAAGGGCAGCTGGATCAGGGCGAGGTTGCCGCAGACCGTCCCGAGGATCCTGGCAAAGTGACGGGCGGCCTCCACGGCACGCGGGTCCTTCCCGCTGTCGCAGGCCTCCATGATGCCGGCCGCGGACAGCTCGCGCGGATCGCCGGCCTCCTCGCCGAGCCAGGCGTAGACCCGCTCCAGCCCCCGGCCCGAGAGAACGTCCTCGACCGCCGGGAAGCCATGAGCCGTGCTGACGTACTGGCAGAGCCGCAGCTCCGCCTCGGTCCGGATCGGCAGGTTGGCGTGACCGCTCTCCGACGGGGAGACCAGGCGCCCGCGGGGTGTCTCGAAGACGGGGGCGGCGTTGAAGCCGGTGCCGACGCCGATCACGAGCTTCGTTTCGTGCGGCCGCGCGGCCGGACCATCGACCAGAGTGCGGATGTTACCCGGCGCGATATGCCCCAGCGCATGTCCCTGCGCCTGAAGGTCGTTCAGGATCGCCACGGTCTCGGCCCGGGTGGCGCGGGCGAGGGTGGCGCCGTCGATGGTCCAGTCGAGGTTGGTGAGCGAGGCGCGGCCGTCGCGCACCGGGCCCGCGACCGCCACGCAGGCGGCGGTGCAATCGACGTCATCCTCGTCCTGGATGAAGCGCCGCAGCACGGTCTCCAGCCCGGGAAACTCCGCGTTGCGGTAGCGCCGCACGGTCTCGGGCAGCACCTCGCGCCCGCGGGCCAACGCGACGCGCGTGTTGGTCCCGCCGATATCGGCCACGAGCGAAAGGGTGTTCGGCGGATGCGTCATGGGACCTCAGCGGGCGAGAGCGGATTTGAGCGCGTGATAGGACGCCTTCGGCGTGCGCTTCAAGCTGTCGAAGTCCACGTGGACCATTCCGAACCGCTTCTCGTAGCCGAAGGCCCATTCGTAGTTGTCCATCAGCGACCAGTAGAAGAAGCCCTTCACGTTGGCGCCCTGGTCGAGCGCGGCTTTCGCCGCGAGGATATGACGCTCGACGAAATCCGTCCGCTCGGGGTCATAGATCGCACCGTTCTCGACCCGGTCGTCCCAGGCCATCCCGTTCTCGGTGACGTAGATCGGCATGTCGCCGACGTAGTCGCGCGACATCCGCACGAGAAAGTCGGTGAGCCCTTCGGGATAAATCTCCCAACCCATCTGGGTGCGCGGCAGGTCGCCCTCGGCCGGCGCGATGGCGGGCCAGGGCGCCTCCGGGTCAGGCTTGGCGAAGTGGCGGGTGTAGTAGTTGACCCCGAGCCAGTCCATCGGCTGCGAGATCTCCTTCATGTCCTCGTCCCAGCCCTTGGGCATGTGCGGGCCGAGCCCCTCGAGCACGATGTCCGGGTAGGTGCCCTTGGTGATCGCCTCGATGAACCAGCGATTGAAGATCCCGTCCTGCAGGTCCGCGGCCTTCGCCGCGCCGGGGCTGTCGTCGGCCGGGGTCGTATGGTCGAAGTTAAGCACGATTCCGCAGTTCTGCGCGCCCAGCTCGCGCAGCCGGGTCATCGCCTTCCCGTGGCCCTTGCAGACGTGGTGCATGGCGCGCGCGGTGGCGCGGATGTCCCGGAGGCCGGGCGCATGGTGGCCGAGGAAATGGGAGAGGAAGGCGACGCACCAGGGCTCGTTGATGGTGGCGACGGCATGGGTCCGGTCGCCGATCCGCTTCTGGATGATCTCGACGTAATCGGCGAACCAGTCCGCCACGTCCGGGTTCGTCCATCCGCCGAGGTCGGCGAGCGCCGAGGGCATCTCCCAGTGATAGAGCGTGTGGAAGGGCTTCAGCCCGCGCTCCAGGCAGGCGTCGACGACCCGGTCGTAGAAGTCGAGACCCTCTTCGTTCACCGCGCCGCGGCCCTCTGGCAGGACCCGCGCCCAAGACGTCGAGAAGCGGTAGGCGTCGAAGCCGCCGTCCCGCAGCAGGTCGAGGTCTTCCTCGTAACGGTGGTAGTGGTCGCAGGCCACGTCGCCATTCTCGGCCCGGATGACGTTGCCGGGCGTGGCCGCGAAGGTATCCCAGTGGGTCGAGCCCGCGCCGCCGTAGGCGTGGCCCTCGATCTGGTAGGCGGCCGTGGCGGCCCCGAAGAGGAAGTCCTCGGGGAAATCGTTACGGGAGAAGTTCATGCAAGTGTTCCTTGGAGATGCGGGGCAGGGCCGGTGGACGACCCCACCACCAGTTGCGCCTCGAGCAGTTCCTGCCGGTGCGGCGCGTCGGGGGTGGCGATCCGGTCGATGAGCAGCCGCGCGGTGCGGCGGCCGGCATCGCGGACCGAGGAGCGGGTGGCGGTGTAGATCGGGACCTCGCCGCCGTTGCGCAGGTAGGAGAGTTCGTCGTCGTGCGTGACGAGGCTCACGTCGCGGCCGAGGGTCAGGCCCCGCTCGTCGATCGCCCGGCGCACGCCGAGGGTGCAGATCAGCGAGGCCACGACGAAGGCCGTCGGAGGATCGGACCGGGCGAGCATGGCGCTGGCGGCCTCGTAGCCGAAGGCCTCGGTCATCTCGTCGTCTGCGCAGAGCGAGGGATCGAGGGGCAGACCCCGTTCCACCAGCGCCTGCTCGTAGCCGCGCCGACGGCGATGGGCGAAGTCCATGTCTTCCTGGCCGTTGATCAACGCGATCCGCCGGTGGCCGAGGTCCGCCAGGAAGCGCGTGGCGCGCAGGAAGGCCGACCGGTTGTCGACGTCGAGCCAGGAATAGGGCCGGTGGTGTCCTGTCACCCGGCCGTGCACCACGAAGGGCAGGCCGACCTCTTCGAGCAGGTCGATCCGCGGGTCGTCGATCCGCGGGCCGTGGATCACGACGCCGTCCACCGATCCGCGCGCTTTGAGAGAGCGGTAGACCTCGGCCTCCTGGCCCGGGTTGATCATCGCCAGGACCATCTCGTAGCCGCTCTCGGCGAAGGTCTCGCCGGCGCCGGCGATGAAGTCGCCGAAGATCGGGTTGACCATCTCGTGCTTGAGCGAAAGCGGTATGACGTGCCCGATCGCCATGGCCTGGCCGGTGGCGAGGCCCTTGGCGCGGGTGTTGGGCCGGTAGTTGTGTGCCTGGGCCGCCTCGAGCACCCGCTTGCGTGTCGCGGCACTGACCTCCGGGTAGCCGTTCAGCGCACGGCTCACCGTGGTCTGGCTGAGGCCCAGCGTCTGCGACAGCTGCTTGAGGTTCATGGGCGGGCGGCGTCCAAAGCGCTTTCAATCGCCCATAGATTAGTCACGTCGCCGCTTCGGTGCCAAGGGGCTTCTAAAACGATATAGATTTCTGCGACCGCAAAAGGATTAAGCGGCGGTGCAGCAAATGAGATTGCACATTGACAGGTTCTGGAACTTGCGCGACCCTCCCCAAGTCCAAAGCGCTTTGGGCAAACGCTCCCGGTCTGGGCAGACATCTGATCAGATCGCCGGGCGCGCCCTGGCGCATCATGACGACCCGCACGCAACGATGTGCGACAACCGGGAGGCATTCAATGAAGACCAAGCTATTTGCCGGCGCTGCCCTTGTGGCTCTCTGCGCCGGTTCTGCCAACGCGCAAGAGCTCGTTTTCCCCATCGGGGAAGGAGAGTTCAACTGGGACAGCTACCAGAGCTTTGCCGACGCCCATGACCTGAGCGGTCAGACCCTCACCATTTCCGGTCCCTGGATCGGCGACGACCGCGACCTCGTCGACAGCGTCATCGCCTACTTCGAGGAGGCCACCGGCGCCAATGTCGAGTACTCCGGCTCCGACAGCTTCGAGAGCGAGATCCGCCGCGCCTCGCAGACCGGCGGCCTGCCGAACATGGCCGTCATCCCGCAGCCGGGCCTGCTGGCCGACCTCGCCGCCGCGGGCGACGTGACGCCGCTCGACGACGAGACGGCGAGCTGGATCTCCGAGAACTACGCCGCGGGCGACTCCTGGGTCGACCTCGCGACCTCGCAGAACGAGCAGGCCGGGGGCGAGGCCCTCAACGGCTTCTTCTACAAGGTCGACGTGAAATCCCTCGTCTGGTACTCCCCGCCGGTCTTCGAAGAGCTCGGCTACGAGATCCCGACCACCATGGAAGAGCTCATCGCGCTTTCCGACCAGGCGGTCGAGGACGGCTTCACCCCCTGGTGCATCGGCCTGGGAAGCGGTGACGCGACCGGCTGGCCGGCGACCGACTGGGTCGAGGACATCATGCTGCGCACGCAGTCGCTCGAGACCTACGACCAGTGGGTGACCAACGAGCTTCCCTTCGATTCCGAGGAAGTCGTGAACGCGATCGAGACCTTCGGCCAGTTCGCGCTGAACGAGGACTACACCGGCATGTCCGGCGCCGAGGTCGTCAACACCGACTTCCGCGACTCGCCCGACGGCCTCTTCACGCTGCCGCCGGAGTGCCTGATGCACCGTCAGGCCTCGTTCATCCCGACCTTCTTCCCGGAAGACGCGGAGTATGACTTCTTCTACTTCCCCGCTTTCGAGAGCGAAGACCTCGGCAGCCCGGTGCTCGGCGCCGGCACGGTCTGGGCCATCACCGACGAGAACGAGGCGGCCCACGCGATGATCGAGTTCCTCAAGACCCCGATCAGCCACGAGATCTGGATGAACCAGTCGGGCTTCCTGACGCCCCACAGCGGCGTGAACACCGAGCTCTACGCGAACGACACGCTGCGCGGCATGGGGGACATCCTCCTCGACGCCACCTCGTTCCGCTTCGACGCCTCCGACCTGATGCCGTCGGAGATCGGTGCCGGTGCCTTCTGGACCGGCATGGTCGAGTACCTGCGCACGGGAGACGCTCAGGCCGAGGCCGAGTCCATCCAGAGTGCCTGGGACGCCATCCAGTAAGCTGGATCCGGTCCGGCGCGCGGCACCTGGCCGCGCGCCGGATCACATGACCGGGGGACACGCCCGGAGGGACAGAGGGGGACAGCCATGTTCGATTCCGTGATCCTGTCAGGGATCCTCACGATCATCATCGGCGTGGGCGGCATGTTCGCCTACTTCTGGGTCTCCAACTACCTGCTGGACAACGTCTTCTTCCCCGCGCGGGGCGAGAACATCGGGGCCAATATCAACAAGGCCAACGCGATCCGGCCCTGGCTCTTCACCTTCCCGGCCATCTTCGCCCTCGGGCTCTACCTGGTGGTGCCGGTCTTCTACTCGGCCTGGCTCTCGGTGACCTCGGGCGTCGCCACGGGCGGCTGGTACCGGAACTACGAGGAAATCTTCCTCAACAGCACCTTCCGGGTCGCACTTCTGAACAACCTGCTCTGGGTCCTCGTGGTCCCTGCCGCATCGACCTTCTTCGGCCTGATCGCCGCGCAGCTGACCGACCGGCTGTCCTGGGGCAACTTCGCCAAGTCACTGATCTTCATGCCCATGGCGATCAGCTTCGTCGGCGCATCGCTGATCTGGAGCTTCGTCTACCACCCCGACATCGAGATCGGCGTGCTCAACGCCATCCGCGGCCTCTTCGGCGCGGAGGAGGGCGTGACCTTCATCAACGGCCAGATCGTCGACAGCTTCCTGCTGATGGTCGTGCTGATCTGGATCCAGACCGGCTTCGCCATGGTCATCCTTTCCGCCGCACTCCGCGGCGTGCCGGAAGAGACGGTGGAGGCCGCGATCATCGACGGCGCCAACCCGTTCCAGATCTTCTTCCGGATCAAGGTCCCGCAGATCGTCGGCACGATCATCGTGGTCTGGACGACGATCACCATCCTTGTCCTCAAGGTCTACGACATCGTCGCCGCCATGGGGAACCAGTACCGCAACCTCGAGATCCTGCCGACGCAGATGATGCAGTACTTCGACAGCGGCAACTACGGCTTCGCCACGGCCATTTCGGTCGTCATCATGATCCTCGTGCTGCCCGTCATGGTCTGGAACATCCGCCAGGCCCGGCAGGAACTGCGCTGAGAGAGGGGAGCGGGACATGGACAACATCGCCGGCCAGAAATCGGGCCTGAGCATCGCCACCCACATCGCGACCTTCCTGCTGGTCCTCATCTGGATCATCCCGACGGTCGGTCTCTTCGTCACCTCGCTGCGCGACCAGGACGCGATCTCGCAGACCGGCTGGTGGCAGGCCCTGCAGGGCGCGCCGCAGACCTACGTCGTGACCGTTCCGATCGACGACCAGGTCGAGGAGGCCGGAAGCTGGGTTGTCCGGGCCAACGTCTTCGAAGGACCGGCGGCCGAAGGGCTGCCGCCTGACATCCTGGAGCGCGAGCGCGTCGACAGCTTCGGCACCTCCCGCCTGCGCGGCCCCAATACCCAGCCAGGCGAGACCGCCGAACTGAGGGGCGGGGGAGAGATCACGGTCCAGGCCGACGGCACGATCAGCGCCGTCTCACCCGAACGCTTCGAGGATCCGCTCGTCCTGCCCATGGCGCTCGTCGCGCCGCCTCAGGTCACTCTCGAGAACTACGCCGAGGTCCTGACCGACCGGAACACGGCGGAACGCGCCGAGGCGCGGGAGGAGGGGCTCTCGCTCGACGAGATGCTCTTCTCGGACGAAGCGCTCTTCGGGCCCTTCATCAACACGCTCACGGTCTCGATCCCGGCGACGATCATCCCGATCGTCATCGCAGCCTTCGCCGCCTACGCGCTGGCCTGGATGGATTTCCCGGGCAGGGGCCTGCTCATCGCGATCGTGGTGGGCCTGCTCGTGGTCCCGCTGCAGCTCGCCTTCGTGCCGCTGACGATCATCCACGGCTGGTTCGGGATCGGGAAGAGCTTCCTCGGTATCTGGCTCGCGCATACCGGCTTCGGCTTGCCACTCGCGATCTATCTCTTGCGGAACTACATGGTCGGCCTGCCGCGAGATATCATCGAGAACGCCAAGGTCGACGGGGCCACCGACTTCGAGATCTTCACCAAGATCGTCCTGCCGCTGAGCTTCCCGGCGCTGGCCTCCTTCGCGATCTTCCAGTTCCTCTGGACCTGGAACGACCTCCTGGTCGCCTCTGTCTTCCTGCCGGCCGACACCGAAAGCACTGTCATGACGCGCTTCGTCGTGACCAACCTGCTCGGGTCGCGGGGCGGCGAGTGGCACATCCTTGCCGCAGCGGCATTCGTGATGATCGCCGTCCCCCTTGTGGTCTTTTTCGCCATGCAGAAATACCTAGTCCGCGGACTGCTCGCAGGGTCCGTGAAATAGGGATGAGGGCATGAGCTTGGCCGTAGCCGAGGCGCCGCGCGCGCTGATCGAGAAAGACCCCGACTGGTGGCGTGGCGCGGTGATCTACCAGATCTACCCGCGCTCGTTCCAGGACAGCAACGGCGACGGGGTCGGCGATCTGGGCGGCATCGTCCGGCGGCTGCCCTATATCGCGTCGCTCGGCGTGGACGCGATCTGGATCTCGCCGTTCTTCACCTCGCCGATGAAGGACTTCGGCTACGACGTCAGCAACTACCGCGACGTCGACCCGCTTTTCGGGTCGCTCGCGGACTTCGACCGGGTGATCGAGACCGCGCACGGGCTCGGCGTCCGGGTGATGATCGACCTCGTGCTCTCCCATACCTCGGACGAGCATCCCTGGTTCACCGAGAGCCGGTCGAGCCGCCGCAACGACCGTGCCAATTGGTACGTCTGGGCCGATCCCAAGCCAGACGGCACCGCGCCGAACAACTGGCTGTCCATTTTCGGCGGATCCGCCTGGCAGTGGGACAGTCGCCGCGAGCAGTATTATCTGCACAACTTCCTCGTGTCGCAGCCCGACCTCAACTTCCACGAGCCCGAGGTTCAGGAGGCGATGCTCGACGTCGCCCGCTTCTGGCTCGACCGGGGGGTCGATGGCTTCCGCCTCGACGTGATCAATTTCTACTTTCACGACAAGTACCTGCGGGACAATCCTCCGCTTCCGCCCGAGCTGCGGAACTCGACGATCGCGCCCTCGGTGAACCCCTACAATCACCAGGAGCACCTCTACTCCAAGAACCAGCCCGAGAACCTGGCCTTCCTGCGCCGGCTCCGGGCCGAGATGGAGCCGTATGGCGCCGCCGCCGTCGGAGAGGTGGGCGACGCGCAGCGCGGCCTGCAGATCATGGGCCAGTACACGGCCGGCAACGATCTCATGCAGATGTGCTACGCCTTCGAGTTCCTGGCCAAGGATCCGCCCACGGCCGGACGCATCGCCGAGGTGATGAACCGCGTCGACGAGGAGGCGAGCCACGGCTGGGCCTGCTGGGCCTTCTCGAACCACGACGTCATGCGCCACACGAGCCGCTGGCAGCTGGGACCGGACCAGAACCGCATGCTCGCCACGCTCATCATGTGCCTGCGCGGCTCGGTCTGCCTCTACCAGGGCGAGGAGCTGGGCCTTCCGGAGGCCGATGTCTCCTACGAGGACCTGCAGGATCCCTACGGGATCGAGTTCTGGCCCGAGTACAAGGGCCGTGACGGTTGCCGCACGCCGATGCCCTGGGAGCCCTCGAACCAGTACGCCGGCTTCACCGAGGTGAAGCCCTGGCTGCCGGTCTCGATCAAGCACCTGCATCGCTCGGTCGCGTCGCAGGAGCAGGACGGGGACGCGCTGCTTCACCACTACCGCCGGGTCATCTCGCTGCGCCACGAGCATTTCGCCCTGATGAAGGGCGAGCACAGCGCGGTGCGTCACCTCGGCGACGTGCTCTATTTCAGCCGCGAGCATGACGGCGTGCAGATCTACTGCGCCTTCAACGTTTCCGGCGAGCCGGCGCTTTTCGACCTGCCGGAGGGACGGTGGCGGCAGGTCGGATCCGAACTCGATACCGCCGAGGTGCCGGAAGACGGCAAGGTCCGGCTCGGCCCGTGGCAAGTCTGCCTCGCCGAGCGGCAGCTATAGACGTCAGGGAGGGACGACCATGGCCAATCTGAAACTCACGGATGTCGCGAAGACCTACGGCGGCACCGTCGACGTGCTCAAGAACATCAACCTCGACATCGAGACCGGCGAGCTCGTCGTCTTCGTCGGCCCCTCCGGCTGCGGCAAGTCCACGCTGCTGCGGATGATCGCGGGGCTGGAGAAGATCACCGGCGGCACTCTCGAGATCGATGGACAGGTCGTCAACGACGTGCCCCCCGCGCAGCGGGGCATCGCCATGGTGTTCCAGTCCTACGCGCTCTACCCGCACATGACCGTGCGCGACAACATGAGCTTCTCGCTCAAGCTCGCCAAGAAGTCGAAGGAGGAGATCGACGCGGCGGTGACCAAGGCCGCAAAGATCCTCCAGCTCGAACCCTACCTCGACCGCCTGCCCAAGGCGCTCTCGGGCGGTCAGCGTCAGCGTGTCGCCATCGGTCGCTCGATCGTCCGGGACCCGAAGGTCTACCTCTTCGACGAGCCTCTCTCGAACCTCGACGCCGCGCTGCGTGTCGCGACCCGGTTGGAGATCGCCCAGCTCAAGGAGTCGATGCCCGACAGCACGATGATCTACGTCACGCACGACCAGGTCGAGGCGATGACGCTCGCTACCCGGATCGTCGTGCTCGCCAACAAGGGCATCGCCCAGGTCGGCACGCCGCTGGAGCTCTACGAGCGCCCCGAGAACGAGTTCGTCGCGCAGTTCATTGGCTCGCCGGCCATGAACCTCTTCCCCGGCGAGATCGTCGAGACGGGAGAGCAGACGACCGTGCGCCTCAGGGACGGCGGTGTCGTCACTTCCTCGATCAAGACGCAGGAGGCCGACAAGGGTCTCGAGGTCAACGTCGGCATCCGGCCCGAGGACTTCCACGCGACGGAGGGAGAGGCCGCCTACACCGGCAAGGTCGACATCACCGAGGCCCTGGGCGAGGTGACGCTGCTCTACTTCGAGACGCAGGGCACCGACCAGCCGGTCATCGCGAAGCTCCTCGGCATCCACCGGGACATGCGCGGCCGCGAGATCAAGCTGACGGCCGAGCCCGAGAAGGTACAGATCTTCAACAACGGCCGGTCGCTCTACTACCGGTAGGGCTCAGACGCCGGTCAGGAGAAGGTCCAGCGCGCGGATGATCTCGTCGCGCTCGTGGGCGAGGTTCGCGATTGTCGGGCCGACCTCCGGCAGGGCCAGCGTCACGAGGAAGTGCGGTGCCAGCCGCAGTCTGACCTCGCCAACGGTGAGGACCGGTTGCAGGCCGCGGATCGCTGTGTACCGCCCTTCCGCCGGTTCCAACAGGGCGACCGGCAAGACCGGTAATCCGTCGAGAACGTCGTTCCTGAGATTCAGGACGTAGCTCCGATCCGGTTGCCGGAATACGTCGAACTGGTGAAAGATACGGGGCTCAGACACCGAACTTGCGGTACTCGTTGAATGGGACGCCGTTCTCCTCGACCCAGCGGTTCATGCTTTCCATCGCTTCGCGGTTCTCGTCCTTCCAGCGGCGCTGGCGCTCGGCCTTGACGGCGGCGGCGACGCCTTCCTCGGCGGAGCGCGAGATGTTCACGCCGAGGGCCCGGGCCTCGTCCAGAAGATCGCGGTCGAGGGTCAGCGAGGTGGACTTGCGGTGGGCCATGACCGTGCTCCGATGTGGTATGTTTTACACATAGACCGCACCGGTGCGTCTGGCAACCAAGGCCACCAGCCTCAGGGAATGATGCGCGTGTACTTCGTGCCTTCGACCGTCGCACCGACCCGCAACCCGGCCTGGGCGAAGACGAGCGCGATGACCGGGGAGCGGGAGGTCAGCGTTTCGGCCGCGAGCGAATCCGCCTGGTCCTTCAGCGCGTACTCGATATTCGCGCCCGCGACCCAGCCGTCGCTGCGCCGGAAGTTCGCCAGTGCCGCGTCGGTCATGAAGAACAGGACGTGCGAATACTGCTGCGCCCCGATCTGCAGGCCCGCGGAGGCCGTGGCGGCGGAATAGTAGTCGACCGTCGTGCCGCCGACACGAAGGGCGCCGCGGCCGTAGGCGCCGCCCACGCCGAACCCGGCCTCCGTCACCAGCGGCATGACCAGCACGCCGGCCGCGTTCGACAGAAGCTCGTCCGATGAGGGATAGGTCTGCCGCATGAAGTTGAGGGTGGTATCGACGCGCGCGTCGATCATCGGGCCGCTCCGGCTGCCGATGCCGTTGCCGCAAGCCGCGAGGGCGAGCGTCGATGCGCCCAGCCCGGCCAGAAGACTCCGTCTGGTGAAACTGCTCATGATGTGCCTCGTCTGCTCGCCGGCCTTGTTGACGACCGGTCTTCGCGAAGTATAGGCGGCGGGTCTTTGCCTGTCACCCATCCTCTGACGGCAGGCAGTGACCGGCGGTCAGGCGCCGAGAAGCTCTGCCGCGCGCGGGGCGAAGTAGGTCAGGATCCCGTCGCATCCGGCGCGCTTGAAGCCCATGAGCGACTCCATCATCACCTTGTCTCCGTCGAGCCAGCCGTTCTGCGCCGCGGCCGTCAGCATCGCGTATTCGCCCGAGACCTGGTAGGCGAAGGTCGGCACGCCGAACTGGTCCTTCACGCGCCTGCAGATGTCGAGGTAGGGCATCCCCGGCTTCACCATGACCATGTCCGCACCCTCCGAGAGGTCCCGCTCGACCAGCCGCAGCGCCTCGTCGGAGTTGGCCGGGTCCATCTGGTAGGTCGTCTTGTCGCCCTTCAGCGCGCCCGAGGCCCCCACGGCGTCGCGGAACGGCCCGTAGAAGGCCGAGGCATATTTCGCGGTATAGGAGAGGATCGTCACGTCGCGGTGCCCCTCCGCCTCGAGCGCATCGCGCATCGCGCCGATCCGTCCGTCCATCATGTCCGACGGCCCCAGGATGTCCGCCCCGCAGCGCGCCTGCGCGAGCGCCATCTTCACCAGCGCCCCGACCGTCTCGTCGTTCACCACCTCGCCGTCCACGACGTAGCCGTCCTGGCCGTTGATGTTGTAGGGATCGAGCGCGATGTCGGTCATCACCGCGATGCCCGGAGCCGCCTCCTTGACCGCGCGGATCGCGCGGTTCGCGACGTTGTCCGTGTCCCAGGCCATGGCGCAGTCCTCGGTCCGCGCGTCTTGCGGGGTGTAGGGAAAGATGCAGATGGCGGGGATCCCGAGGGCCTCGGCCCGCTTGGCGGCCTTGGCAACCCGGTCCACCGTCAGCCGCGAGACGCCGGGCATCGAGGGGATCGGCTCCTCCGCGTCGGTGCCCTCCATCACGAAGACCGGCCAGATGAAATCGGACGGGGAGAGAGCGTTCTCCCGCACCATGGCGCGCAGGGCGGGCGTGCGGCGCAGGCGGCGCAGACGGGCGGCGGGGAAGGGTGCGACGGTGGGTGTCATAGGGTCAGCCGGGCCTTTCAGGTCACAGGACGAGGTGCCACGGAATATCGCGCCCAGCAAGTCTGGGCATCCGTTGGGGGCGGCGATAGGGTCCGGCGAAAATCCCTGGGAGGAGCGAGGCCGGGCACCGTGGACTGGACCCAGACGATCTTCGAAGTCATCGACATGCGGTCGTTCTCGAACCTCTGGTTCTGGATCGCGCTGGCCGTCGTGTGGTCCTCGGCCAGCCACTGGGTGCTGGGCGTGCCCTTCGACATGATCACCCGCGCCCGGCGCCACGGGGGGCAGGCGCAGGAGGACCTGGAGACGTTGGTCAGCATCAATGTCCGGCGACTGCTCTTCATCGGCCGGGTCTCTGGGCTGGTGCTGATCGGCTTCCTCTGCTTCCTGCTCACGGCGCTGGCGATCCTCGGCTTCGTCTACGACGTGGAATTCGCCCAGGCGCTCTTCCTGATCGGTCTGCCGCTCTCGGGCGTCCTCGCGCTGTCGCTGGCCACTGCGCGCCGTCTGGAGCGGGACGAGCCGCAGGGCGAAGAGCTCTACCGCCGGCTCCTGCGGCACCGCCAGATCGTGCAGGTGATCGGCATGGTATCGATCTTCGTCACCGCCTTCTGGGGCATGGCGCAGAACCTCAGCCACAACTGGATCAACGGTTTCTGATCATCCGGCGAACGCCGCGGGCCAGAGCGGAGTTGACACCCCGGACCCGGCCTTTAGGGGAAGCGCCCATGTCAGACGCCAGCCAGATCACCGTCGGCGGAGCCCCAGAGGGCTTCGACGCGCGCCTCGTCCTCAACGAGCTCGACAAGTCCGACGGGCCCGTCATTCATGTCGCGCGCGATGACAAGCGCATGGCGGCGATGCAGGCGGCGCTCGCCTTCTGGGCGCCCTCGCTGCCGGTCTTGACCTTTCCCGGCTGGGACTGCCTTCCCTACGACCGGGTCTCGCCCAACGCGGATATCTCCGCCTCGCGCATGGCGACGCTGGCCGCGCTGGTCCACGACATGCCCAAGCGCTTTGTCCTGCTGACCACGGTCAATTCGGCGAGCCAGAAGGTCCCCGCGCGCAACGTGCTGCGGAACTCGGCCTTCCGGGCCGACGTGGGCAGCCGCGTGGACGAGCAGGGGCTCAAGGACTTCCTCGTCCGCATGGGCTTCAGCCAGTCGCCGACCGTCGCCGAGCCCGGGGACTATGCGGTGCGCGGCGGCATCATCGACATATACCCGCCGGGCGAACTCGGGCCGGTGCGGCTCGATCTTTTCGGCGATGTCCTCGATGGCGCCCGCCGGTTCGACCCGGTCACCCAGCGCACGACGGAGAAGCTGAGCACCGTCGAGCTTGCACCGGTCTCCGAGGTCATCCTCGACGACGCCGCGATCACCCGTTTCCGCCAGAACTACCGGCTGGAGTTCGGCGCGGCGGGCACCGACGACCCGCTCTACGAGGCGGTCAGCGCCGGACGGAAACACCAGGGGGCGGAGCACTGGCTGGGCTTCTTCCACGAGACGCTTGAGACGCTCTTCGACTACCTTCCCGGCGCCTCGGTCACGCTGGACGACCAGTCGGCCGCGGCGCGCGACAGCCGCTGGACGCTGATCGACGACGCCTACGAGACGCGCCGGATCGCGATGAACGAGAAGTCGCGGCACGACACTGTGTACAAGCCCGCGCCACCGAAGACGCTCTACCTCGACGAGGCGGCCTGGGCCGAGGCGATCTCCGATCGGCGCGTGCTCCAGTTCTCGCCCCTGCCGCGCGCCTCCGGCCCCGGCATCATCGACGCGGGCGGCCGCGCGGGGCGCGACTTCGTTCCCGAGCGGCAGCAGGAAAGCATCAGCCTTTTCGGGGCCCTGGCCGATCATCTTCGCGCAAAGCTCGAAGAAGGTCCGGTCGTCGTCGCCTCGTATTCCGAAGGGGCGCGCGAACGCCTTTCCGGCCTCATCGAGGACGAGGGTCTGGCCGAGACCATTCCCGTCACGGACTTCACGCGGGTTGGCAAGAGCGGCCTGCATCTGGCTGTCTGGGCCCTGGAATCCGGCTTCGAGGGGCCGCTCGGCGACGGCAAGATCACCGTTATCTCCGAGCAGGACGTGCTGGGCGACCGGCTGATCCGCGCGCCGAAGAAGAAGCGGCGTGCCGAGAACTTCCTGACCGAGCACCAGAGCCTGACCCCGGGCGATCTCGTGGTTCACGTCGACCACGGCGTGGGCCGATACCTCGGTCTGGAGGTCGTGACCGCGGCCGGCGCGGCGCACGAGTGCTTGCTGCTGGAATACGCGGAGGGCTCGAAGCTCTACCTGCCGGTCGAGAACATCGAGCTGCTGTCGAAGTTCGGCCACGAGGAGGGTCTGCTCGACCGGCTGGGCGGCGGCGCCTGGCAGGCCAAGAAGGCCCGCCTCAAGGAACGCATCCGCGAGATGGCCGAGCGGCTGATCCGCGTGGCGGCCGAACGGGCGCTCAGAACCGCGCCGGTTCTGACGCCGCCCGAGGGCATGTGGGACCAGTTCCTCGCGCGCTTCCCATATTCGGAGACCGACGACCAGCTCTCCGCGATCGAGCAGGTGCTCGAGGACATGGAGGCCGGTACCCCGATGGACCGGCTGATCTGCGGCGACGTGGGCTTCGGCAAGACCGAGGTCGCCATGCGCGCGGCCTTCGTCGCGGCCATGTCCGGCGTTCAGGTCGCCCTGATCGCGCCCACCACGCTGCTTGCCCGGCAGCACGCCCAGAGCTTCCAGGAGCGCTTCCGAGGCTTTCCGATCAAGGTCCGCGCGCTCTCGCGCTTCGTCGGCCAGAAGCAGGCGGCGGAGACCAAGGCCGGCATGGCCTCGGGGGACGTCGACATCGTCGTGGGGACCCACGCGCTGCTGGCCAAGGGCGTCCGCTTCCGCAACCTCGGCCTGCTCATCATCGACGAGGAGCAGCGCTTCGGCGTGACGCACAAGGAGCGGCTGAAGCAGCTGCGGACCGACGTCCACGTCCTCACCCTCACCGCGACGCCGATCCCGCGGACGCTGCAGCTCAGCCTGTCGGGCGTGCGGGAGCTTTCAATTATCGGCACGCCGCCGGTCGACCGGCTCGCGATCCGGACCTACGTCAGCGAGTTCGACGCGATCACCGCCCGAGAGGCGCTGCTGCGCGAACGCTACCGCGGCGGGCAGAGCTTCCTCGTGGTGCCGCGGATCTCGGACATGGCCGAGATGGAGGAGTTCCTGAAGGAGCAGGTGCCGGAGGTCAGCTACGTCACCGCCCATGGCTCGATGGCGGCGGGCGAACTCGACGACCGGATGAACGCCTTCTACGACGGCAAGTACGATGTGCTGCTGGCGACGACCATCGTGGAGAGCGGGCTCGACATCCCCACGGCGAACACGATGATCGTCTGGCGTCCCGACATGTTCGGCCTCGCCCAGCTCTACCAGATCCGCGGCCGGGTCGGGCGCTCCAAGACGCGCGCCTACGCCTACATGATGACGAAGCCGCGGGCGAAGCTCACCGAGCAGGCGCAGAAGCGGCTGCGGGTGCTGAGCTCTCTCGACACGCTGGGCGCCGGGTTCACGCTTGCGAGCCAGGACCTCGACATCCGCGGGGCGGGCAACCTGCTGGGCGACGAGCAGTCGGGCCAGATGCGCGAGGTGGGTTACGAACTCTACCAGTCGATGCTTGAGGAGCAGATCGGCAAGATCAAGTCGGGCGAGGCCGAGGGGATCTCGGACGACGGGCAGTGGGCGCCGCAGATCAACCTCGGCGTGCCGGTGCTGATCCCCGAGGACTACGTGCCGGACCTCGACGTGCGGCTGGGGCTCTACCGGCGGCTGTCGGATCTGACGACGAAAGTGGAGCTCGAGGGCTTCGCGGCCGAACTGATCGACCGGTTCGGGGAGTTGCCGAAGGAGGTCAACACGCTGATGCTCGTGGTCCGCATCAAGGCCATGTGCAAGCGTGCCGGGATCAGCCATCTCGACGGCGGGCCGCGCGGCGCGACCATCCGGTTCCACAACGACAAGTTCGCCTCGCCCCAGGGGCTCGTGGACTTCATCGAGCACCAGAAGGGGCTCGCCAAGGTGAAGGACAACAAGATCGTCGTCCGCCGCGACTGGAAGAACGACGCCGACAAGATCCGCGGCGCCTTCGCCATCGCCCGGGACCTGGCGGAGAAGGTGGAAAAGCCGAAGAAGGCGGCCTGACGCCACGGTGACCACGGTTGGTCACGCAGGTAAGTGACTGGCGCTGCAGGGTAATCCTGAAACTCCTGCGCATTGTTAATCATATTGGGCGGCCCCCTCCGGGGCCGCGCTGGATCTGCCCTGTCCCGCCTCCGGCGGGTCAGGTCGGCTTCGGGGCTCCGCCCCGTCCGCGGCTGCGCCGCGGACTCCCCGGGATATTTATCTCCCAGAAGAGAAGGGGGTGGCTGTCGCCCTCGGGTGGGCCTTCCGGGCGGGGCGGCGGTTCAGCAGGAGAAGACCCGCCGCCAGCAGGGCGAAGCCCATGAGGGCGCGGGGCGAGAGATCCTCGCCAAGGACGGCCCAGCCCAGGGTGATCGCCACCGGCGGGATCAGGAGCGTCACCAGCATGGTGTTGCCGCTGCCCGCCATGGCGAGCACCCGGTAGTAGAGCAGGTAGGCCAGGGCGGTGCCGGCACCGGCGAACCAGAGGATCGCGGCCCAGGCTTGCGCCGAGAGCGCGAGACGCGGCGACCCCTCGACGATCCAGGCCGTCGGCAACATCATCAGCGCCGAGGCGGTGACCATCCCGAGGGCGGCGACCGGAGGGGCGAGACCCTTGAACCGGACCCGCGCCCAGACCGAGGCCAGCGCGTAGGAGAGCGTGCCCGCCACCACCGCGAGCTGCGCCAGCGAGGTGAGGTCGAGGCTGCGCAACTCGCCCGGACCGATCGCCGTGGCGACCCCGGCGAAGCCCAGGCCGACGCCGGCCGCGCGGCGCGGGGTCAGACGCTCGTCGGCGAGGACGAGCGCTGCGAGCAATACGCCCCAGACGGCCGTGCCCGCGTTCAGGATCGAGGTGAGGCCCGTGGTGATGTGCTGCTGCCCCCAGGCCATGAGCGTGAAGGGCAGGGCGTTGTTGAGCGCCCCCATGACGGCGAGAGCGGCCCAGGTCCCGCGGTCCCGGGGCAGCGACCAGCCGCGGGCGAACGCCAGGCCCCAGAGCAGCAGCGCCGCGAGGCCGGTCCGCCAGGCCACGACCCAGAGCGGCCCGATCTCGTAGAGCGCCACGCGGATCGAGAGGAACGAGGCGCCCCAGATCAGGGCGAGGAGCAGAAGCTCGGCCCAGGCGCGCGGGGAGAGGGAGGCTTGTGTCATGGGCGCCATCTGGCGCGGCGGGTCCCGCGGCGGCAATCCGGAACTTGCGGCAAGCGGCGGAACATCCCCATCCGGGAGAGCTTTTGCACGGGAGGGACGGGGCCCAGTCTGGAGTTCCGCCAATGCGCGCAGTCACCTACCACGGCACCGGAGACATGCGGGTCGACACCGTGCCCGACCCGACGATCCAGCATCCCCGGGACGCGATCCTGAAGGTCAGCTCGACCGCAATCTGCGGATCGGACCTGCACATCTACGACGGCTTCATGCCGGAGATGAAGACCGGCGACGTGATCGGCCACGAGTTCATGGGCGAGATCGTCGAGACCGGTCCGGAGGTCAAGGGGCTCTCGGTCGGCGACCGGGTGGTCATTCCCTTCAACGTCACCTGCGGGCGCTGCCACTTCTGCGAGCGGCAGCTCTTCTCGATGTGCGACAACTCCAACCCCGACGGCGAGAAGCTCGAGAAGCTCTACGGCCAGGCCGGGGCGGGGCTCTTCGGGTACTCGCATCTCTTCGGCGGCTACGATGGCGGTCAGGCGGAATACGTGCGCGTGCCCTTCGCCGATACCGGTCACCTGAAGGTGCCCTCGCATATCTCCGACGACTCGCTGCTCTTCCTCACCGACATCTTCCCGACCGGCTGGCAGGCGGCGCTCAATGCCGACGTGACCGAGGGCTCGACCGTGGCGGTCTGGGGCGCGGGGCCCGTCGGGCTCTTCGCGATCAAGAGCGCGCTGCTGCTGGGGGCCGAGACGGTCTATGCCATCGATACGGTCCCCGAGCGGCTGCGCCTGGCCGAACAGGCGGGGGCCGTCGCGATCAATTCCTCCGAGCAGAAGCCCTACGAGGCGCTCATGGAGAAGACGAACGAGCGTCTCCCGGAATGCGTGATCGACGCGGTGGGGCTCGAGGCGCACGGCGCGGGCGTGCTCGACACGGTCTACGACAAGGCCAAGACCGTGACCTTCCAGGAGACCGACCGTCCGCATGCCCTGCGCGAGGCGATCCTCTGCACCCGCAAGGCGGGGACGGTATCGCTCGCGGGCGTCTACGCCGGGATGGTGGACAAGTTTCCGATCGGCGCGGCCTTCGGCAAGGCGCTGAGCTTCAAGATGGGGCAGACGCACGTTCTCAAGCACATCCCCGACCTGTTGCGCCGGATCGAGGAGGGTCAGATCGATCCGAGCTTCCTCATCACCCATCGCGGGACGCTCGAGGACGCGCCGGACATGTACAAGACCTTCCGCGACAAGACGGACGACTGCATCAAGTGCGTGATGACCCCCTGAGGGCCGGGCACGAAAAAGGCGGCGCGGGTGGTCAGCCCCGCGCCGCCCCAGGTTCGGACGGGACCGCTCAGAAGGAGTGGCCGAAGGTGATGCCGACGCCGAGGGCGCTGTTGTCCTCGAACTCGGTGCCGTCCGCGGTGGTCGCGTCACCGAGCTGCTGGTACTCGATGCCGACGGTCACTTCGGAGTTGTCCATGGCGTAGGTGCCGCCGATGCCGATGCCCTTGGTGCCATCCGTGGGCGCGAGGCGGCTGGCCTCGTTGCCGTCGGAGGCCTCGTAGGTCGCGCGCACGAAGCCCGAGAAGTTCTCGGTGATCTGGCGGCCGACGCCGACCTGGTAGGTTGTCACGGCGGTGTCGAAGTCGGTGATGTTGTCGTTGAAGACCGCGTCGTAGCCGGTCGGACGGACTTCCCAGACATCCCATTCGGCGTAGCGGACCGAGCCGAAGACGAGGGTGCCGGGAGCGACACCGGTCTGGAAGTCGAGCGTCCAGGTGTCGGGCATCTCGATCTCGGTGGTGGACTCGAAGCCGGGGCCGACCGTCGGCACGCCCGCGAGGTTCTCGACGGTGTCGAACTCGTGGGTGTAGCCCTGCTCGTAGGTCAGCGAGACGCGTAGCGCGATCTCGGGGCGCTGGTAGGCCACGCCGCCGACGAAGCTAGTGGCGCCGTCGTTGTCGGTCTCGGCGGTGTAGGCGAGGGCGCCCGCGGGCGAGAGCGTGGCGATCGCACCGGCCTGGGCGTTACCGGCCTGCGCCGCCGCCTGGAAGCCGCCGCGGATCAGCGCGTCGGGGATCGCGATCTCGGCGGTGGAGGTCACGTAGCGCGCGCCGCCGTAGACCGAGAAGTTGGGGTTCACGTCGTACTTCAGCACGGCGGTCATGCCCTCGCTGTCCCACTCGGCGTTGAGGCCGGTGTAGAGACCCTGCGAGTAGGTCGCGTCGGCGCCGAAGGGGCGGCCGGCAAAGAGGCCGAGGCCGAGACGGTCGTTCAGCTGCATCTTCAGGGCGAAGCTGGGCGTGACGTAGTCGTCGGACATGTCGCCGGTCGAGCCGCCGCCGAAGGCCGCCGGATAGTCGCCGGAGACGTCGGGCTGCACGAGGGTCGCGCCGAGCTGGATGTAGTTGCCGGGCTCGAACAGGACGCCGTAGTCGGTCCGGCCGCGGTCGATCCCGCCGGCCTGCGCGGCGGTGGTGGTGACCAGCAGCGCCGCTGCGGCCGTCAGGTGTTTTTGCATGTATCTCTTCCCTAGATTGGAACGGAGAGGGCCAATCCCTGCCGAACGTTTTGGCAGCGGGGGGTTGTGCGTCAATAAATGACGGGGCGTCACAGATTCGTGACGCTCTCGAGGCCGTCACATTTTGGCATCGCGTCTGGCGAGAACGATGTTCACGTAGTTCGCCGCGAAGATCAGCGCGCCGCCGAGCAGCACCCAGGGGTCGAAGATCTCGGCGTAGAGCGCCATGCCGAGCAGCGTGATCAGCGGCAGCCGCAGGAAGTCGATGGGCATCACGATGCTGGCGGGCGCGAGCGAGAGCGCCGTGGTCAGGCAGAAGTGCGCGGCGAGCCCGGCACAGCCCACGACGATGACGAAGGGCAGGGCCTCGGCGGAGGGCAGGGCGATGTCGCCGTCGATGCCCGCGCAGACCAGTCCGAAGACCGCCTGCATCACCGTGAGCCAGAAGAGGATCGAGGTGATGCTGTCGCTGCGGGTGAGGCGGCGCGTCAGCACCGCTGTCAGGCCGAAGCCCAGCGCCGCGCCGGCGGCGGCGACCAGTCCCGGCGAGAGCGTCTCGGGCGAGGGACGCGCGACAACGAGGATGCCCGCAAAGCCGATTGCCGCGACGATGGCCGCGCGGCGGGTGATCGGCTCGGACAGGATCAGCGGCGCGAGCAGCAGGGCCCAGATTGGCGAAGTGAACTCCAGCGCGAAGACCTGGGCGAGCGGGATCGTCGCGATGGCGTAGAACCAGAGGTTCTGCCCGGTGAAATGCGCCATGTTGCGGATCGTGTGCAGGCCGAGCCGCTCGGTGCTCACCTGCCGCAGGGTTCCCGCCATGGTGCCCACGGCCAGCACGATGACGATGCCGGTCAGGGACCGCCAGGTCATGATCTCGAAGGTGTCGAGTTCGAGGCTCACCGCCCGTCCGGCGAGCGCCATGGAGGTGAAGGAGACGACCGCCCCCAGCATCCAGAGGCTCGCGCGCAGGGTCTCGGCGCCGCTGTCGCGCGGCGGGGCATGTGGGACGGGTTGCATGGGATCCTCGTCAGTCGGGAAATCCTCTGCCGCATCCCGGCAGGCTCCGCAAGCCCGAGGGGCCCCGATCCGGGTCGCCGTGGGGGCGGCCCGGAAGGGCTCGGTCACCGGAGCATGTTCTCCGGCGGCGTGAGCCCGACGCCCTGCATCAGCGACCAGAGGCCTGCGCGGGCGAGGTTGGCCCAGAGCTTGATGGATTCCAGTGCCGCAACCTCTGCGGCGGCGGTGACCGAGGTCGCGACGCCCATGCGGTTCGGATGGCACAGGGCATCTGGAGGCGTGCCGGCCCAGGCCAGGCTCATCGCACCCCGCCAGAGGTGATAGCCGGTGGTCACGAGGATCACGCGATCGGCCTCCTCGACGCGGTCGGCGGAGAAAAGGGCGTTCTCGAGGGTGGAGCGGGAGGCCGGCTCGACGGTCAGGATCTCTTGCGGGAGGCCCTCTTCGATCGCGAGCCGGCCCATCTGGTCC
This sequence comes from Histidinibacterium aquaticum, assembly GCF_008710275.1. Taxonomy (GTDB): domain Bacteria; phylum Pseudomonadota; class Alphaproteobacteria; order Rhodobacterales; family Rhodobacteraceae; genus Oceanicola; species Oceanicola aquaticus. The sequence goes on along the minus strand of NZ_VYQE01000002.1, from coordinate 557,117 downwards.
GCGACGGCATGGGCGGGCCCGGCGACGCCGTCGCCGGTCATGTGGATCGCCCGGAGATGGCCCGCGTCGTAGAGAGCGATGGCAGCCTCGATCCGCTCGCGGCTCTCTCCGGAGGGCAGCGGATCGCGCGTGCCGCCGGCGGCGAGCACCACGGCGAGGTCGTAGGGCACCTCCGGTGCGATCGACCGGCAGTCGGGAGAGGTCCAGGCCGAGGCGACGGGCACGACCATGCCCACGAGGAAACAGCCCAGCCCGAGCCAGATCAGCGCACGCAGCAGGCGGGTCGCCCGCACGGGCCTATTCCCACTCGATGGTGCCGGGGGGCTTGGAGGTGATGTCGTAGGTCACCCGGTTGATCCCGCGCACCTCGTTGATGATCCGCGTCGCGGTCTCGCCGAGGAAGTCGTGGGAAAACGGGTAGTAGTCCGCCGTCATTCCGTCGACGCTCGTCACCGCGCGCAGGGCACAGGCGTAGTCGTAGGTGCGCCCGTCGCCCATGACGCCGACCGTGCGGACCGGCAGGATCGCCACGAAGGCCTGCCAGATCTCGTCGTAGAGATTGTGCTTGCGGATCTGGTCGATGAAGACCCAGTCCGCCTTGCGCAGGATATCGAGCTTGTCGCGGGTGATCTCGCCGGGGCAGCGGATGGCGAGGCCGGGCCCGGGGAAGGGGTGACGGCCGATGAAGCTTTGCGGCAGGCCCAACTCCTGGCCCAGCGCGCGCACCTCGTCCTTGAAGAGCTCGCGCAGCGGCTCCACCAGCTTCAGGCCCATCTTCTCGGGCAGGCCGCCCACGTTGTGGTGGCTCTTGATGGTGACGGACGGGCCGCCGGAGAAGCTGACGCTCTCGATCACGTCGGGATAGAGCGTGCCCTGCGCGAGGAAGGCCGCGCCCTCGATCCGGTCGGCGTGCTTCTGGAAGACGTCGATGAAGAGACGGCCGATGGTCTTGCGCTTGGCCTCCGGGTCCGAAACGCCCTCGAGCTCGCCGAGGAAGAGGTCGCTCTCGTCGGCGTGGATGAGCGGGATGTTGTAGTTGTCCCGGAACATCGAGACCACCTCCTCGGCCTCGTTCTGCCGCAGCAGCCCGTGGTCCACGAACACGCAGGTGAGCTGGTCGCCGATGGCCTCGTGGATCAGCACCGCCGCGACGGAGGAATCGACGCCGCCGGAGAGGCCGCAGATCACCTTGGCGTCGCCGACCTGCTCGCGGATCAGGCGGATCGCCTCGTCCTTGTAGGCGGCCATGGTCCAGTCGCCGGCGAAGCCCGCGCGCTTGACGAAGTTCTCGAGCAGGGTGCGGCCGTTCGGGGTGTGGTGCACCTCGGGGTGGAACTGCACCGCGTAGAAGTCGCGCTCGCGGTCGCCCGTGATGGCGAAGGGCGCGCCGGGCGAGGTGCCCAGCACCTCGAAGCCGGGGGCCAGCTCGGCGACATGGTCGCCGTGGCTCATCCAGACCTGCTCGCGCCCGTCGAGGAACCAGCCGGTGAGCAGGTCGGGGTGCTTGTCGCCCTTGCGCTCGACGTAGGCACGGCCGAACTCCGCCGTCCCGTCGCCGCGTTCCACACGGCCGCCGAGCATCTGCATCATGACCTGCTGGCCGTAACAGATGCCGAGCACGGGCACGCCGAGATCGAAGACCTCTTGCGGGGGCCGCGGCGAGCCCTCGTCGATGACCGAGGCCGGCCCGCCGGAGAGGATCACCGCCTTGGGGGCGAGATCCGCCAGCAGCCCGGGCGTGACGTTCTGGAAGGGATGGATCTCGCAGTAGACGTTCAGCTCGCGCAGGCGGCGCGCGATGAGCTGGGTAACCTGGCTGCCGAAATCGACGATGAGGAGGCGGTCGTGCTGGGACATTTCCATGCCCCTGCGGTTAGCTGCGACGCGGCGACAAGGCAAGTCTGGCAAGGGCAACGGGGGCGCATGGCCGGACCCCGGATTCGGCATGGATGCCGGAGTTCTGACAGGCGAGGGAACCCGATGCGCTGCTAGTCGCCGAGAGGCGCCCCGCCACGGGAACTGCGGGGGCGCGGCGCGGTTTGACAGCAGGACCGCGCGATGGGCGCGCGGCACTCTCCGGGACATCTCAGATGAAGACACTTGAAGACCTGTTCAAGCACTTCCTGCGCGACATCTACTATGCCGAGAAGCAGGTTCTGAAGACCATGCCGAAAATGGCCCGCAAGGCCGAGTCTCCCGACCTCAAGGAGGCCTTCGAGCATCACCGCGACGAAACCGAGACCCAGATCGAGAACCTCGAGACGATCTTCGGCCACCTCGGCCTCAAGCCGCGCGGCGTGACCTGCGAGGCGATCCAGGGGATCCTCGACGAGGGCAAGGAGATCATGGAAGAGGCCGAAGAGGGCGACACCCGCGACGCCGGCATGATCGCCGCCGCCCAGGCGGTGGAGCACTACGAGATCACCCGCTACGGCACCATGATCGCCTGGGCCGCGACGCTGGGCCTCGACAAGGAGATCGCGTCGCTGCTCCAGGCGAACCTCGACCAGGAATACGCTGCCGACGGGCTGCTCACGAAGCTGGGGCAGGGTGGCGTCAACCGCGAAGCCGCCTGACCCTGCGTCGGCGCGAAACGGAGGTCCGACGGCACGGCCGCCGGGCCTCCTGCGCCGAAGAGATGTCGTTTTCACACCGCATGCGCCGCAATTCCGCGACACGTCTCCGGCGCGGCCTCGTATCAGGGCCGTGATACGGGCGCATGAGGTGCGAGATGACCGAGGCCACGACAGCAGTTCGGCGGGGACGGGGCGGCGGCGGCGCTGCAAGGCGGGCGGAGCGGTCCGCGGTCCGCATCGAGACGGCGAAGTACATCGAGCGCAACATCCCCAACTTCGAGATCCTGACGCCCGAGGCGCTGGAGGTCATCGAAACCAATGCCGAGACCGTCCTTGAGGAGATCGGCGTCAATTTCGTCGAGAATCCCGGCGCGCTGGAGCGCTGGCGCCAGGCCGGCGCCGACGTCCAGGGCGAGCGGGTGCGCATCCCGCGCGGGCTGGCCCGCAAGCTCTGCGAGACTGCGCCGTCCTCCTTCACCCAGTACGCCCGGAACCCCGAGAAGTCGGTCGAGATCGGCGGGCGCAACCTCGTGCTGGCCCCGGTGTACGGCCCTCCGTTCGTGCGCGACGCGCTCGGCGGGCGGCGCTACGCGACGATCGAGGATTTCCGCAAGTTCGTGAAGCTGGGCTACATGTCCAAGTGGCTGCACCACTCGGGCGGCACGGTCTGCGAGCCCACGGACGTGCCGGTCAACAAGCGCCACCTCGACATGCTGATGGCGCACATGACCCTCAGCGACAAACCGTTCATGGGCGCGGTGACCGAACCCTCCCGGGCGCAGGATGCGGTCGAGATGTGCGAGATCCTCTTCGGCAAGGACTTCGTGGCCGAGAACACGGTCATGACCTCGCTCATCAACATCAACTCGCCGCTGACCTTCGACGCGACGATGATGGGCGCGCTCGAGGTCTATGCCGCCTCGAACCAGGCCTGCATCATCTCGCCCTTCATCGTCGGCGGGGCCATGGCGCCGGTGACGGTCGCTGGCACGCTGACGCAGGTGCTGGCCGAAGTCCTGGCCGGCGTCGCCTACTCGCAGCTGGTCCGGCCCGGCGCTCCGGTGATCGCGGGGGCCTTCGTCACCTCGATCGACATGAACTCCGGCGCGCCCACCTTCGGCACCCCCGAGGCGAGCCAGATCACCTTCGGCATGGGCCAGCTGGTGCGGCGGCTGGGGCTGCCGTATCGCTCGGCCGGGTCGTTCAACGGGTCGAAGCTGCCCGACGCGCAGGCGGCCTACGAGACGGCGAACACCCTTAACACCGGGCTCTATTCCGGGGTGAACTTCATGTTGCACGCCTGCGGCTGGCTCGAGGGCGGGCTCGTCGCCTCCTTCGAGAAGTTCGTCATGGACGCCGACCAGCTCGGCGCGCTGCACCAGATGGCGAAGGGCATCGACATGAGCGAGAACGGTCTCGCCATGGACGCCCTGCGCGAGGTCGGCCCCGGGGGGCACTACCTCGGCTGCGCGCATACGCAAGCGAACTTCAAGACGGCCTTCTGGCGGTCGAGCCTCCTCGACTACAAGCCCTACGAGACCTGGTACGAGAACGGCGCGCCCGACACCCAGAGCCTCGCGAACAGCGCGGTCGACCGGATCCTGTCGCAGTACCAGCAGCCCGCACTCGACCCCGACATCGAGCGCGCGCTGACCGACTACGTGGACGCCAAGAAGGCCTCGATGCCCGACGCCTTCACCTGACGGGCTGCGGGCCGGAGGCGCGGAGCAACCGCGTCTCGGCCATCAGCGCGATCAGCACCTCGACGTGGCGGGCTACGGAGTACTCCGCCGCCCCGGCCCGGCGCCGACCGTCGTGGTCCTCCTCCAGCTCCAGCAACTGCACGACGGCCTCGCCGGTGCGCGGCGCCGTGGCACAGCGCAGGAGCCGGGGAAGCATCCGCTCCCGGGAATAGTCGTCGACGCCGAATCGCGCTGCGCTGACCAGAAGCGGGGGCCGCCGCAGCGCCTCCACGAGACTGAAGAGATCCTGCATCCATCCGCCCTCCCTGGCGCTCGGTACAGCGGGAAGAATACGCAACCTCAGCGGGTGTTGCGTCGCGGAGGACCCCTCCGAACGCAGCGGTCAGACTTGTTTAGTAATTAGAAACTTTAATGCTCCAGCGTTCTGTTGGTTAACGGAAGGCTAATCGGTGGTCCGGGAGGACCCACCGGCGACGGGGCCCTTTGGCGTCCCGATCAGCGGCGAGCGGGGGCGTGGCGCATGACACTCAAGACCGACGACATTTCCAAGGAAACCAATCCGTTGCCCGGTTGGTTACCCGATCCCGTCCGGCACTACGTCGCGCACGTGGAACGCGGCGTGCCGATCCGGGCCCTGGCGCGGCGGGCCGGGCAGCATCCCTCCACGATCCTCCGCCAGATCCGCCGGGTGGAAGCGCGCCGCGACGATCCGCTGGTCGAAGGCTGCCTCGGCCGCCTCGCGGGCCTGCTCCGAATGGTTGTGGACGAGACCGGCGGGACACTCGGGACTGCCGCCGAGGAAGGGCCATTCGGACCCGGGCTTCCCGACCAATGGATCGCGGCGCTGCGACCGCTCTGCGAAGAGGGCGCGACCCTAGTGGTGGGTCGTGACATGGACCGCTGCGTCGTGGTCAGTGGCGGCCCCGAGGGAGACCCGGAGAACCGGGCGCTGGTCGAGCGGCCCGTGGCCGAGACGCTGGCGCTGCGCGAACTCGTCGCGAGCGACGCAGCCGGCGGCCGGATCGCGCGCTACCGGGTGACATCCGCCGGCCGGGTCGAACTGCGCCGCCTCGTCAACGCCTTCACGCGGGCCGGGGGGCTGGAGGAAGCCGCTGCTCCCTTCGTCCCGCAGCCAGACGCTCCCGCGACCCTGGCTCCGGCCGAAAGCCCGCTCGCCGGGCTCGGCCGGAGGCGCGACCGGGACGGCCGGCCCTTCCTGGACCGTGGCAGCATCGCCGCGGGCGAGAGGCTGCGCGAGGACTTCCAACTGGCCGAGATGGGGCCACGGACCCCCGGCGACTGGACGCGCTACCTCACCGGGGGCGAGCTTCCGCCCGACCGGCCGGGGACGGCCTCCGACGCGGCCCGCGCCCGGGTCGCCGCCGCGCTGGCGGCCCTCGGTCCCGGGCTGGGCGACGTGGCTTTGCGCTGCTGCTGTTACCTCGAGGGGCTGGAGGACGCCGAACGCCGCATGGGCTGGTCGGCGCGCTCCGGCAAGGTCGTGCTGCGCATCGCCCTCCAGCGCCTGCGGCAACACTATTCCGAAACACCCGGCGCAGCGCATTGCGGCTAGCTCACCCCGCCACCAGCGCGCCGACGCCATAGGCCACCGCCGCGCAGAGCCCGCCCAGCGCCAGCGTCTCCACCAGGGCCGCGACGACCCGCTCCCCAGTGGCGGTGGCGCGCAACAGCCCGAGCGCGCCGAGCGCGAGAGCGGTCGCCGCGACGGAGACGCCGAAGGTCGCGGGCGCGAGCGGCGGCATGAGGACGTAGGGCAGGAGGGGTAGCAGACCGAAGAAGACGAAGGCCAGGAAGGTCGAGAGCCCGCCGACCAGCACGTTGCCGCCCGGGGCGTCGGGCATCTTCAGCCGGTAGGTCATCATCAGGTCTGCGACGAGATCGGGCGCCGCCATCATCTCCTCGGCGACCCGCCCGCTCCGGTCCGGCGGCATCCCGCGATCCCGGAGGATGGTTTCGAGCTCGGTCCGCTCGGCCTCGGGTCTCTCGGTCAGCGCGGCATGGCGGCGGCGGCGCTCGGCGGCGTGGAGCTTGGCCTGCGAGCGGGAAGACAGCACTTCGCCAAGCCCCATCGAAACGCCGTCCGCCATGAGGTTGGACAGACCGAAGACGAGAACCGCGATCGTGCCGATCTGGGCTGTCCCCTGCGCCTCGGCCCCGGCGAAGCCCGCGACGATGGCGAAGGTGGTGACGATGCCGTCATTGCCGCCGTAGACGATCTGCCTGAGAAACTGCCGCGCCCCGGCCAGCCGCCCGCCAACGCTCTCGGCTCTTTCCACAGTCTCCATCTGCGCCTCCCGATCAGCTCGCGCCGGACACTAGTCCGGGCAGGCGGGGGGAGACCACACGGGAAAGCCCCCCGTCCCCGGGCGGGACGGGGGACCGGTACACAACCCGAGTCACTCGTTACTCGGCTGCGGTGACCGGCGTGTTGTCGGTCACGGGGATCGCGGGCTGGCTTTCGGCCGCTTCGCGCACGCCCTTCGCGTAGTCGGGGTGCACGCGCCCCAGGACGGCGTACCAGCGTTCCTTGACGCTTTCGGAACAGGGCGCCATGGCGCCCGCCATGTTCTGGTGAAGCCGCTGCCGCTCCTCGTCCGAGAGGACCTCGGCATAGAGCTTGCGGGGCTGCACGAAATCCGCCTCGGAGGTCTCCTGCGGATAGCGGTAGGCCTCCGGGTCGATCCGGAGCGGCGGCTCCTGGGTCGAGGGATCGGCCACGGGCCCGTCCTCGTACTGGTTCGGCTCGTAGTAGGCGTTGGGATTGCCCACGTCGTTCCGGAAGAACCGCATGGCGCCGTCCTTGTGGTAGTGCAGCGCCTGGCTGTTGTGGGGGACGTTGGGCGGCAGAGCCTCGTAGTGGGTGCCGAGCCGGTAGCGGTGCGCATCGGCATAGGACCAGACCCGGGCCTGCAGCATCCGGTCGGGCGAAAAGCCGATGCCGGGCACCACGTTCGACGGTGCGAAGGCCACGTTCTCGACCATCTGGAAGTAGTTGTCGACGTTGCGGTCGATCTCCAGCTCGCCCACCTCGATCAGCGGAAACTCGGAATGCGACCAGACCTTCGTCAGGTCGAAGGGATTGAAGTCCTGCCTCTCCGCGTCCTCCTCGCTCATCACCTGGATGAAAAAGGTCCATTTGGCCGAGCCGCCGTTCTCCAGCGTGTTGAAGAGATGCTCCTGGTAGCTTTCGCGGGTGGAGCCGATGATCTCTTCGGCCTTTTCGTTGGTCAGCGTCTCGTGGCCCTGATGGGTGCGGAAGTGGAACTTGACCCAGAACCGCTCGCCGTCGTCGTTCCAGAACGAGAAGGTGTGCGAGCCGTAGCCGTTCATGTGGAAGGGCGATTTCGGGATGCCGCGGTCGGACATCAGGATCGTCACCTGATGGACCGACTCGGGCTGGCCCGCCCAGAAGTCGAACATGGCCTCGGGAGAGCGCATGTTGGTCTTTGGATGGCGCTTCTGCGTGCGGATGAAGTCGGGGAACTTGTAGGCGTCGCGGACGAAGAAGACCGGGGTGTTGTTGCCCACCATGTCCCAGTTGCCGTCCTCGGTGTAGAACTTGAGGCTGAAGCCCCGCACGTCGCGCTCGGCATCCGCCGCGCCCTGTTCGCCGGCCACGGTGGACCAGCGGGCGAGCACGGGGGTCTGCTTGCCGATCTCGGAGAAGATCCGGGCCCGGGTGTATTTCGTGATGTCGTGCGTGACGGTGAAGGTCCCCTGCGCGCCCCAGCCCTTGGCATGGACGACGCGCTCGGGGATGCGCTCGCGGTTCTGGTGCGCGAGCTTCTCGATGAGCTGGTAATCTTCCAGAAGGACCGGGCCGCGCGGGCCGGCCGTCTTCGAGGTCTCGTTGGAGACCCAGGGGGCTCCGGCGGTCGTGGTGAGGCGGGGTCTGTCGGCCATGGGAACCTCCTGTCGGCGTGCAGTCGAGGCCATAGCGACCGGCGGGGCGATTGGTTCCGGAGCGGATTTCCTGATAGGTACGATAAGTTTGGCTGATGTCGGGCGGCTCGTTCGGCGGTCCCGTTGCGCCGGATGCAACCCCGCCATCACGGGACCGCGCGGGGCTTGGACAAATGACGCCGGTCCGACTAGGTATTCCGCAAGCAGGAGGAACGCCCATGGCACCGCGCGACCTGAAGATTCCCGGCCAGCGCCATCCGGAGAAGGCGCACCGCGCCGACAACGCCCAGCCCAAGAAGCCGGACTGGATCCGGGTGAAGGCGCCGACCTCGGAGGGCTACCGCCAGACCCGGGACATCATCCGAGAGCACAAGCTGACCACGGTCTGCGAGGAGGCGGGCTGCCCCAATGCCGGCGAATGCTGGGCGCAGGGCCACGCCACCATGATGATCATGGGCGAGATCTGCACCCGCGGCTGCACCTTCTGCAACGTGGCCACGGGACGGCCCGACGACCTGGACGTTTTCGAGCCGGGACGGGTGGCCGATGCCGTCGCCAAGCTCGGGCTGAACCACGTCGTGATCACCTCGGTCGACCGCGACGACGTCGAGGATGGCGGGGCGGAGCATTTCGCCCAGACCATCCGCGCCATCCGCCACCGCGCCCCCGGCACGACGATCGAGATCCTCACCCCGGATTTCCTGCGCTGCGGCCCCGAGGCGCTCGAGGTCGTGGTCGCGGCCAAGCCGGACGTCTTCAACCACAACCTCGAGACCGTGCCCGGCCTCTACCAGGAAGTGCGGCCCGGCGCGCGCTACTTCCACTCCCTGCGCCTGCTGCAGCGTGTGAAGGAGCTCGATCCCTCCATGTTCACCAAGTCGGGCCTTATGGTGGGCCTGGGCGAGGAGCGGCCGCAGGTCCTCCAGGTGATGGACGACATGCGCTCGGCGGGCGTCGATTTCCTCACCATCGGCCAGTACCTCCAGCCCACGCCCAAGCACCACCGGGTGGACCGCTTCATCACGCCGGAGGAGTTCGCCTCCTACGAGAAGACGGCCTACGGCAAGGGGTTCCTCATGGTCTCGGCCACGCCGCTCACGCGGTCGAGCTACCACGCGGGCGACGACTTCGTCCGGCTGCGCGAGAACCGCGAACGCGCCCTCGCCGCGACCGCCTGACCGCGAGGACGCGGCGTGGCCTGCGGCCACCCATGATGAGCCCGGACCCGCTGCGCGGGACCGGACCTGTGCGGGGGCTCTGCCCCCGTCGGCCCCGGGGGGCCGACTCCCCCGGGATATTTTCCCCCAGAAGATGCAGGCGCGTGCCGATTGACCGGGACATGGGGGTCTGGCACGAGAGGGCGTCCGGGGTCACACGGAAGAACCTATGAAGGTCATCATCTGCGGCGCGGGGCAGGTCGGCTGGCAGATCGCCCGGCACCTCTCCGGTGAGCGCAACGACGTCACCGTCGTCGACAACAATCCCGACCTGGTGCGCCGGGCGACGGATACGCTCGACGTGCAGGGCATCGCGGGCTTCGCCTCCTATCCCGACATCCTCGACCGGGCGGGCGCGCGGGACGCCGACATGATCATCGCCGCGACGCACAGCGACGAGGTGAACATGGTCACCTGCCAGGTCGCGCACTCGGTCTTCGCGATCCAGCGCAAGATCGCGCGGCTCCGGGGGCAGAGCTACCTCGACGCGATCTATTCCGATCTCTACCGCCGCGATCACATGCCGATCGACGTGGTGATCAGCCCCGAGCGCGAGGTGGCCGAAGCGGCGCTGCGCCGGCTCGCCGCGCCTGCGGCCTTCGACACCGAGCAGTTCCTGCGCGGGCAGGGCACGCTGCTGGGCATCAAGATCGACGAGGACTGCCCGGTGGTGAACACGCCGCTGCGGCAGCTCACCGACCTCTTCTCGACGCTGAAGACCATCGTGGTGGGCCTGCGGCGCGACGGCCAGCTCTTCGCCCCCGATCCGGGCGACCAGATCTTCGCCGGCGACAGCGCCTATCTCTTCACCGAATCGAACGACGTGACCCGCACGCTGGAGATCTTCGGCAAGACCCAGTCAAAGCAGGAGCGGGTCGTCGTCATCGGCGGCGGCAACGTCGGGCTCGCGGTCGCCAAGGCGCTGGAGGGACGCGCGGACCGGGTGCGCGTCAAGGTGATCGAGAAGAACCGGGCCAGCGCCGAGCGCGCGGCGGATGCCCTCGACCGGACGATCGTCCTGAACGGCGACGGCCTCGACGCCGCGCTGCTGACCGAGGCCGGGATCTCTCGCGCCGACGCCGTGCTCGTGGTCACCGACGACGACAAGACCAACCTGCTCGCCGCCGTCCGCGCCAAGGGCATGGGCTGCCCAATGGCGATCTGTCTCAGCAACGATCCCTCTCTCGTGCCGCTGATGGAGCCGCTCGACATCGACGCCTACATCAACCCGCGCGCCACGACCGTGAGCTCGATCCTGCGCCACATCCGGCACGGCCGGGTCCGCGGGGTCTATTCCATCGGCGACGCCGAGGCGGAGATGATCGAGGCGCAGGTTCTCTCGACCTCGCCCATCGCGGGCCAGCGGATCCGGGACATCGAGTTCCCTGAAGGCGTGCTGGTCGGCGGTCTGCTGAAGGCCGGCCGCTACGTGAAGCCCACCGGGGAGACCCGCGTCGAGGAGGGCGATCTCGTAGCCATCTTCGCCATGTCCGACGACGTGCCTGAGGTGGAGCGGCTCCTGCAGGTCTCCATCGACTTCTTCTGATGCGGGGTCCCCGCAGAGACCGCCGCACCCCGCGCCAGCCGCTTTTCGTGGTGCTGCTGGCGCTGGCCGCCGGGGCGATGCTGGTGCCCGCGCTCCACGCCACGGCGCTGGACGACGGGGTCACGGCGCGCGCCTTCTTCTCCGGCGCGATGGTCCTCGGGCTCGGCACCGCGATCCTGGGGCTCGCCCTGAGGGGCCGTTTGCCCGACGAGAGCGCCTTCGCCCAGCTCGCGGCCCTGCTGGCCGCCTACACGGTCCTGCCGCTGGTGCTGGCCGTGCCCTTCCAGTCGGCCGCCGGGGGCGGGCTCGGGGCAGCCTGGTTCGAGATGGTCTCGGCCTTCACCACCACGGGCGCCACCCTCTGGGACCGCCCGGAGACGCTCGCGCCCTCGCTCCACCTCTGGCGGGCGCTCGTCGGCTGGTTCGGCGGGCTGCTGATCTGGGTCGCCGCCATGGCGATCCTGGCGCCCCTCTCCCTGGGGGGCTTCGAGGTCCGGGCGAGCCTGGGGCGGGGCGATCTCTCCACCCGCTTCAGCCAGGTGACCCGCACCGCGGGGCCCTACGAGCGGCTCGACCGGTACTTCTCGCAGCTGGTGCCGATCTACGTAGGACTGACGCTGGCGCTCTGGATCCTGCTGATCGCCGCAAGGGTCGATCCCTTCACCGCGATCTGCCACGCGATGTCGGTGATGGCGACCTCCGGCATCACGCCGGGCTACGGCACCCAGGCCGGCGGCGGCACGATCCTGGCCGAGGTGGTGATCCTCGCCTTCCTGCTGCTGGCGCTCACCCGGCGGAGCTACGCGCGCTCGCTGCCGGGAGAGACCGAGCGGCAGGGGCTCATGGGCGATCCGGAGTTCCAGCTGGGCCTGGGCGTGATCGGCCTCGGCGCCGCCGCGCTTTTCGCCCGGCACTGGCTCTTCAGCTCCGAGGGCACCAATGCGCTGACCGCGATCCGGGCGCTCTGGGGCGATCTCTTCACCGTGGCCTCCTTCCTGACGACGCTGGGCTTCGAGAGCCGCTACTGGGACAGCGCGACCGCCTGGTCGGGTCTGGAGACGCCGGGCCTCGTCCTGCTGGGCCTCGCCATCTTCGGCGGCGGCATCGGCACCACCGCCGGCGGGGTGAAGCTCCTGCGGGTCTACGCGCTCTACAAGCACGGGCTGCGCGAGATCGAGCGGCTGATCCATCCCTCATCGGTCGGCGGTGCTGGCGCGGAGGCACGCCGCATCCGCCGGGCCGGGGCGCTCGTCGCCTGGATCTTCTTCATGCTCTTCGCCATGTCGCTCGCCGCGATCATGCTGGCGCTCTCCTGGGTCGGCGTGCCCTTCGAGGACGCCCTGGTGCTGGCGGTCGCGGCGCTGGCCAACTGCGGCCCGCTCGCCGTCGTGGCGGCGGAGGTGCCGATCTCCTACGCCACACTGGGCCAGTCGGGACACGCGATCCTCGGCGTGGCGATGGTCGTGGGCCGGGTAGAGCTCCTGGCGATCATCGCGCTGCTCAACCCCGACTTCTGGCGGGGCTAAACGCCCGGATCTGCGGATCGGGGGTGGAATCTCCGCGTGGCGCCCTTCATAGTAGCTGCGCGAGGGAGGGGGCCCGTGCGGCCCGCCGCTAGAACAACGACGCAAGAACAAAGGGCTAGGCCAATGGCGGCTGACAAGCAGAACCTTCAGGACGCCTTTCTGAACCATGTCCGCAAGACCAAGGTTCCGGTGACGATTTTCCTCATCAACGGTGTGAAGCTGCAGGGCGTGATTACCTGGTTCGACAGCTTCTGCGTGCTGCTTCGCCGGGACGGCCAGTCCCAGCTGGTCTACAAGAGCGCCATCTCCACGATCATGCCGTCGCAGCCGGTGAACCTCTACGACGGCGACGATTGACCCCGGTCGACCGCCCCGAAGACGGTGACCTGCGCGAGCGCCCGACACGTGCCTGGGTGCTCCACCCCGAGATCCGTTCCGACCCCGACCGCCGCCCGCCGGGTCCCGCGCTGGAAGAGGCCCAGGCCCTTGCCGTGGCGCTCCCGGGGCTCGAGGTCGTGGGCGGAGAGGTCGTGCCGCTGCCCAAGGTCCATCCCGGCCAGCTCTTCGGCACCGGCAAGACCGACGAGCTGAAGGCCCGTCTCTCCGAGAAGGAAATCGAGCTGGTGCTCGTCGACGGGCCCGTCAGCCCCGTGCAGCAGCGCAACCTCGAGAAGCAGTGGGGCGTGAAGCTGCTCGACCGCACCGGGCTCATCCTGGAAATCTTCTCCGACCGCGCCGCCACCCGCGAGGGCGTGCTGCAGGTCGAGATGGCCGCGCTCAGCTACCAGCGCACCCGGCTCGTGCGCGCCTGGACCCACCTGGAGCGCCAGCGCGGCGGTCTCGGCTTCGTCGGCGGCCCCGGCGAGACCCAGATCGAGGCCGACCGCCGTGCCATCGACGAGCAGCTCACCCGGCTGCGGCGCCAGCTCGACAAGGTGGTCAAGACGCGCACCCTGCACCGCGCCTCGCGCGCCAAGGTGCCGTTCCCGATCGTGGCCCTCGTGGGCTACACCAACGCGGGCAAGTCCACGCTTTTCAACCGGCTGACAGGGGCCGAGGTCATGGCCGAGGACATGCTCTTCGCCACCCTCGATCCGACCATGCGCAAGGTCGCGCTGCCTTCGGGCGAGGAGGTGATCCTCTCGGACACGGTCGGCTTCATCTCCGACCTGCCGACACAGCTCGTCGCCGCCTTCCGCGCCACCCTGGAAGAGGTGCTGGACGCCGACCTGATCCTTCACGTCCGCGACATCAGCCATCCCCAGACCGCGGCCCAGGCCGAGGACGTGGCGGGCATCCTCGCCGGCCTAGGCATCCACGAGGAAACGCCGCTCTTCGAGGTCTGGAACAAGCTCGACCTGCTGGGTCCGGAAGAGGCCGCGGACCTGCGGCTCGCCGCCGGACGGCGCGACGATGTCTTCACCCTCTCGGCGCTGACCGGCGAGGGCCTGCCCGCGCTGCTGGAGGCCGTGGCGGGGGCGGTCACCGAGCCGCGCGAGGAGGTCACCCTCGATCTCGGCTGGGCCGAGGGCCGCAAGCGCGCCTGGCTCCACGAGCGCGGCGTGGTCCTCGACGAATCCGAGACCGAGTCCGGCCCGCGGCTGCGGGTCTCCTGGACCGCGCGGCAAAAGGCCCGGTTCGACAGGTTGGAGTGAACCTCGGGCGCCTCCCGTGCGTATTGCCCGGGAAAGGAGCCTTCATGTCCCTCATCGTGCTCTTCATCGCCACCGCGGCGATCTTCCTGGTCGTCGACGCGATCATGCTCTCGACGGTGATGCGCCCGCTCTTCGAGCGCCATATCGGCGACTGGCTGACGGAGGGGTTCCGCCTGGCCCCGGCGGCCGCGTTCTACCTCTTCTACGTCGGCGTCCTGCTCTACTTCGTGAGCTGGCCCGCGCTGCGCGACGGCAGCAGCTACGCCTCGGTGATCCTGCCCGCCGCGCTCTTCGGGGCCGCGGCCTACGGGACCTACGAGTTCTCGAACTACGCCACGCTCTCGCGCTGGCATCCCAGCATGGTCGCCGTGGATTGGGTCTGGGGCACCGTGCTCACCACAGGTTCCGCCCTCGGCGGCCTCTGGATCGCCCGCCTGCTGACCTGACCCCCTCCTTCATCTAGCCAATAATACCCTCGGGGGAGTCCGCGGCCTCGCCGCGGACGGGGGCAGCGCCCCCGCAGGGCCCGGAGCCGCCAAAGGCGGGTCCGGGCGGATCGTGGGCGGCCGCCAGGCCGCGCCGCCGGATCACTCCGCCTCGGCCTGCTCCGCGGGCCGCAGCACGGTGATCCCCACGGCACCGCCCCGTGCCAGGGCGGGGTCGAGCGACATCGGGATGTACTCCCCCCGCCGCCAGAGCTCGCCCAGGTCGTCGTAATAGGACGAGAGCGGATGGCCCGACTGCCCGGTCGAGGTCACGAAGACCGAGCTGTCGGGGTCGGCGAAGTCGTAGATCCCGCGGTAGGCCGCGGCGTGGACGTTGCGGAACGGATGCGGCCCGGTGCCGCGCGTCCGCCCGCGCATCAGCGTGTTGTCCCCGCCGGACGTCGACTGCCGGATGTTCACGAACCAGCGCAGCAGCGGGACCTCGCCCAGCACGGGATGGTCGTGGGTGGCCTCGTGGGCGTCGCCCCAGCGCAGGGTCTGCAGGTCCGAGCCGTAGGTCTCGCCGATCCACACGAGCGCGTCGTCCAGCGCCTGCCGCGAGATCTCGGTGCAGGTCTCCTCGGGTGCAGACTGGAGCACGTCGCACCAGCGGCCCGCCCCGTCCGCATCGCGGTAGACCCGCTCGATGAAAAGCGGGTTGACGTGGGTGAACTCGGCGGCGAGCGGGCCCAGCTCGTCGCGGATCAGCCGCTGCTGCAGGAACCGGATCCAGGTGGCGTAGAGCAGCGGCTCCGGCAGGTGCTCGTTCATCTCGCCGTTCCACTCGGCGAGCAGGGTCAGCGCCACCTGCCGCTGCCGCTCGGGCGTGCCCTCGGGCGCGGCATCCCCGGTGAACCAGAGGTCGGCGCCGATCAGCGGCAGCAGCGCGCGCGCCGTGAAGCTCACGGTATCGAGCTGCGCCTCCATGAAGCTGTCGCGGGTATGCACCTCGCGCGCCTGCATCAGCCGGCGCCAGCGGTGGATGCGCTGGGTGTCGCCCCAGTAGTAGGACACATGGCGCGGGAAGGGCGCCTCGAGGATCTTGTTGTTGGTATGCCCGACGATCCCGCCCTCGGGCGCGATCCACTCCGGGTTCTCCGCGGCGGGGAAGGTGCCCTGCCAACGGTTTTCCTCGCGCCAGCCGAGCGTCGGCATCCGGCCGCGGCTCTGGTGGTCGGGGTCGCGCTCGGGCATCGCGCCGATCAGCCGCAGCGCAACGCGGTTGCGGTCGGCGAGGGTGAGCATCTGCGCCGGGGCCTTATAGCCCTCGGTGGCCTCGATGGCCTCCTCGATCGTCCGCGCGCGCATCAGGCCGATGGCCGCGCTCAAGGTCGTGTCGTCCTCGTCGAGCGCGGTCCAGGCGACCGAGGTCACGTGCCCCGCCGGCCGGATCGTGCCCAGGTCGTACTGGTCGGGCGGCAGGACCGGGCCGTTCTCGGTCCACTGCAGGTCGAGCGTCACCGCCGCCTCGCCGGCGACGGTGACGATGCTCTCGCGGCTGCGGAAGCGCGCCCAGCCATCGGGCGTGCGGTACTGGGTGGCGTCGTCGGGGTTCACCTCCTCGACGTAGACGTCGGTGTCGTCGAGATAGGCCGTGGTCAGCCCCCAGCCGATGTCCGCCGACCGGCCGGTCATCACCACGGGCACGCCGGGGATTGTGCCCCCGATCACGCCACCCGAGGAGAGCTCCAGCCGCGCGAGATAGAAGATCGAGGGCGCGGTGAGGCCAAGGTGCGGGTCGTTGGCCAGCAGCGTCGATCCGGTGGCCGAGCGCGAGATCCCCGCGGCCCAGGCGTTCGAGGCGCCCGCGAGCGGCGGCGGCGCGACCGGCGAGAGGAAGGCGTGGCGCGTCTCGGTGCCGGGCATGAATCCGGGCACGCCGGGGACCAGCGCTTGGTAGCGGGGCAGGGCGGCGGTGCCGGGGCCCGGGGCCTCGGGCATCAGGTCGCGCACCTGCCGGTCCTCGAGGATCAGCGAGGCGCGGGCCCGCAACACCTCCTGTCCCAGGTGGCTCTGCAGCTGGAGCGCCATGAGCTTGACGATGGCGATGCTGTCGGCCGGCGCCCAGGGCGAGATCGCATGGTTGAAGATCCACATCTCCGGCGCGCCGCGGCCGCGCGCGCCCGCGTTGACCTCGCCGAACCAGGCGTTGACGCCGTCGGAATAGGCCTCGAGGGCGGTGCGGGTGCGCGCGTCCTGGTCCTCGACCGAGCGCAGCGCCGCGCCGTAGAGATCGAGCCGGCGCAGCAGCGTGTCGGTGTCGAGCGTCCGCCGCCCGAAGAGCTCGGAGAGCCGTCCCTGCACGGTCCGACGCAGCATGAGCATCTGCCACATCCGGTCCTGCGCATGGGCGTAGCCCAGGGCATAATAGACGTCGGCGTCGGTCTCGCCGAAGATATGCGGGACGTTGGCGTTGTCGCGGACGATCTCCACCGGGGCCGAGAGGCCGGCGACGCGCGTGGTCGCGTCGTAGTCCGGCAGCGAGCGGGCGAAGAACCAGTAGCCCAGCAGAAGGGCCGCGACGCCGAGCACGATGAGCCCGGTCGCGATGCGGAGGAGCCAGCGGAAGAGGAAGGCCATGCGGGTCGGGTGTCCAGGTGCGGGTGTCGTGTTGACCGGCGGCACCGGTCCTCTAGGCTCCCCGTTCTACAACAGACAAACCGGGGGACAAGGCAATGAGCAGGGTCACGTTTCTGGGACTCGGCGTGATGGGCGGGCCGATGGCGGGCCACCTCGCCGCGGCGGGACACGAGGTGACGGTCTACAACCGGACGGGCTCGAAGGCCGAGGCCTGGGTCGCCGCGCACGGCGGCCGGTCGGCGGCAACCCCGCGAGAGGCCGCGGAGGGCGCCGAGGTGGTCTTCGCCTGCGTCGGCAACGACGACGACCTGAGCGCGGTCTGCACCGGCGAGGACGGCGCCTTCGCCGGGATGGAAAAGGGCGCGCTCTTCGTCGATCACACCACCGTCTCGGCCGAGATCACGCGCCGGATGGTGGCCGAGGCCGACGCGGCGGGCCTGGGCTTCGTCGACGCGCCGGTCTCCGGCGGGCAGGCAGGCGCCGAGAATGGTCAGCTCGTGGTGATGTGCGGTGGCTCGGAAGAGGACTACGCCCGCGCCGAGCCGCTCATCGCGGCCTACGCCAAGACCTGCCGCAGGATCGGCGAGAGCGGCGCCGGCCAGATGTGCAAGATGGTCAACCAGATCTGCATCGCGGGGCTGGTCCAGGGCCTCTCCGAGGGGCTGCACTTCGCCGAGAAGGCCGGCCTCGACGGCCGCGCGGTGGTCGAGGTGATCTCCGGCGGAGCCGCGGGATCCTGGCAGATGGTCAACCGTCACGAGACCATGTTCGACGATCACTTCGAGCACGGTTTCGCGGTGAACTGGATGCGCAAGGATCTGGGCATTTGCCTCGATGCCGCCGACGAGGTGGGCGCCTCGCTGCCGGTGACCGCGCTGGTCGACCAGTTCTACAAGGACGTCCAGAAAATGGGCGGGGGCCGCTGGGACACCTCGTCTCTCTTCAAGCGGTTGCGGAAGATCGACGAGGCCTGATCCAGCGGGGCGGCCTCGCGGCCGCTCTGCCTTGAGCCCGGCCCCGCCTCTGGCGGGACCGGGCGGTTCCGGGGCTCTGCCCCGTCCGCGCCGAAGCCGCGGACTCCCCGGGATATTTCCCCCCAGAAGAGGGTCAGAAGACCTCTCGCAGGCCGGTTGGCCGGATCGACTTCAGCACGCGCACGGTGGCGCCGTGGAGCACCCTGTCGTGCAGGTCGATCGCGTCCTGGTCGAGCAGGCGGATGCAGCCCGAGGAGACAGCGCGGCCGAGGTATTCGGGCTCGCAGGCGCCGTGAATGCGGTAGAGCGTGTCCTCCCCGTTCTGGAAGAGGTAGAGGGCCCGCGCGCCGAGCGGGTTGCCGGGGCCGGGGTCCATGCCGCCGTTGGCCACGGAGTAGGGCTCAAGCTCGGGGCGGCGGGCGACCATGCTGTCGGGCGCCTTCCAGCGGGGCCACTCCCGGCGGAACTGCAGCCGCGCCTCTCCGTGCCAGGCATGGGCGGCCGACCCGGTGCCCGCGCCGTAGCGCAGGGCGCGGCCATCCCGGAGCGCGAGGTGCAGGTAGCCCGCGTCGGGGTCGACGACGAGCGTGCCGGGCTCGGCGTCCGGGAAGGGGTTGGCCACCTCCTGCCGCCAGAGGCGGGGCGGGACCACGCCCTCCGGCACCGCCGGGACGGGGTAGGGCTCGTCCGTGATCGCGCCGTAGCGCGCCGGCAGCGGCGGCCAGGCCGGCGCGGGCGGGGGTTCTGGCGGGGTCTGGACGGGATCGGGGCGGGGCGCGCAGGCGGTCAGCGCCGTTGCGCCGGCTGCGGCGAGAAAGCCGCGTCGGGTCTGTGTCATGGGGTCTCTCTGTCCGAAATCCTTGCGATCGCCGCCCGGGGGGCGGCGGCGGAAATCAGACGGGGCGCGGCGGACCGATGGGGACGGGCGGCTGCCATCCCGAGGGCAGCTTCTGGCGCGCAGGCAAGAGACCGGCGGGCACGAGGAACTTGGGGGGCACGGCCACGGCGGGCGCGGCGGCCAGGACCGTGCCGCAGAGCGAGGCGAGCGCGGCGCGCGGGCAGCGCTCGGCGGGGCCGGGCCGGTGGTCCTGCTGGACCGCGGTCACCTCGGGTCCGCCGCGCTCCCAGGCCCGGGGGCCGGGGGCGAGCGTCATCAGGGCGAGCGCGAGGGCCAGCACCGTCAGCAGGAGGGGCGCGCGGGTCATGGGGCGCAGCATCGCGTCCCGGCCCCCGGTGTCAACGCGGGGACGATCACCGTTCCGGGATCAGCCCGCGTGGCGAGAACCTGAGCACCACCAGCAGGATCACCCCCATGGTGAAGAGGCGCATGTACTGGGCCGCGTCCTCGACGTGGAGCGCGAGGGCGCTGCCCTCGGGCAGGCCGGAGGCGAGGAAGCCCATGAGCGCGCGGCCCATCGGGTCCACCTGGATCCAGAGCCACCAGATCAGCACGCCGCCGACGACGGCTCCGTAGTTGTTGCCCGACCCGCCGACGATCACCATGACCCAGATGAGGAAGGTGTATCGCAGCGGCTGGTAGGTGCCCGGCGTGAGCTGGCCGTCCAGGGTGGTCATCATGGCGCCCGCGATGCCGCAGATCGCCGAGCCCAGGATGAAGACCTGCAGGTGCCGGCGGGTGACGTTCTTGCCCATGGCCTCGGCCGCCGTCTCGTTGTCGCGGATCGCGCGCATCATCCGGCCCCAGGGAGAGTTGAGCGCGAGCTGCGCCAGCAGGAGCAGCAGCACCAGGACGACGGCGATGAGGCCGGTATAGGCGAGCTTGACCCAGAGCGTGGAGGCGGTGACCGGGTCGAGACCCCATTCCGCGGCCTGGGCGACGAAGCCCGGGTCCTGCTGCAGGTCGATCTCGTTCGGCACCGGGCGGGGCAGGCCGTAGACGTCCTTGACCCCGCGGGAGAGCCATTCCTCGTTCTTGAGCACGGCGATGATGATCTCGGCGATGCCCAGCGTGGCGATGGCGAGGTAGTCCGAGCGCAGGCCGAGGGCGGTCTTGCCGATCAGCCAGGCCGCGCCAGCGGCGAGCAGCCCGCCCACGGGCCAGGCCACGAGGATCGGCAGGCCGAGGCCGCCGAGGAAGCCGGTGGAGGCGGGGTCGATGGCCTCGATCGCGTCGCGCGCCGGGCTGAAGAGCCAGCGGTAGAGGACGAAGCCCACGAGCAGGACGGCGAGCATCGCCCAGAGCCGCCAGCGCTTCGGGCTCCGGCGGTAGGTAACGATGGCGCCCGTGATGGTCAGGGCGCCCGCGATCATGGCGATCATCGCGCGGGGCCCGCCGGCCTGCCAGGCGGCAGGTACGGGCTCGACCGAGACCAGCACGGCGGCCAGCCCGCCCAGGGCCACGAAGCCCATGACGCCCACGTTGAAGAGACCGGCGAAGCCCCACTGAAGGTTCACCCCGAGGGCCATGATCGCCGAGACCAGCCCCATGTTCAGGAGCTGCAGCGCGGTGTTCCAGCTCTGGACGTAGCCAGTGCCGATGAAGAGCGCGACGAGGAACGCCGTCGCGAGGGGCAGGCGGAGGGCGTTGGTCATACGGACTTCCCCCTGAAGAGGCCCGTGGGCCGGAAGATCAGCACCACGATGAGGATGACGAAGGAGACGGCGAACTTGTACTCGGTGGCGAGCAGCTGGACGAGGCCGCCGGGCTCTAGGCTTTCGGGCACGAGGTAGCCGATGATCTTGCGCAGCGGGTAGGTCACCGCGACCTCGGAGAAGGCGATAATGAAACCGCCGACGATGGCTCCGAGGGGGGAGCCCAGGCCGCCGACGATGGCCGCGGCGAAGATCGGCAGCAGAAGCTGAAAGTAGGTGAAGGGCTTGAACGACTTGTCGAGCCCGTAAAGCGTGCCGGCCACGGTGGCGAGCGCCGCGACCAGCAGCCAGGTCACCGTCACCACCCGCTCCGGGCTGATGCCCGAGAGCAGCGCCAGGTCCTCGTTGTCGGAGAAGGCGCGCATGGACTTGCCGGTCCGCGTGCGATTCAGGAACCAGAAGAGCGCGGCGACGACGACCACGGCGGTGACCAGCGTGATCAGCTGCGAGGTCTTGATGGCCAGCGCCTCGTCGAGGCCGGACCAGTCGCGGAAGTCGCGCGCCGAGACGATGAAGCGCTCACCGTCGGAGAAGGTCCGGTCGTCCACGCCGATGAAGAAGCGCGTGAGACCGTTGTAGACGAACATGACACCCATCGAGACGATCACCAGGATCACCGGTGCGGCCTTCTGCGCCCGGTAGAAGCGGTAGACCATCCGGTCGGTCGCCAGGAGCAGCGCCGAGGTCGCGAGGATGCCGACGGGCAGGGCGAGCAGGGCGGTGGGCAGGGGGCCCAGGCCGATGCCCGCGGCCTGCAGGCCCCAGGTCGTCAGGATCGTCGCCATGGTGCCGAAGGCCATGGTGTCGCCATGCGCGAAGTTGGAAAAGCGCAGGATGCCGTAGATCAGCGTGACCCCCAGCGCGCCGAGCGCGAGTTGCGCGCCGTAGGCGGCCGCGGGGATGACGACGAAGTTGGTCAGCGCCACGAGGGCGTTCAGCAGGTCCATGGGTGGTCCTTCTGGGCGGGGGTCATGCGTCGGGTCCGGTTTCGGTGAAGGGCGTGCAGGTACCGCTGCCCGTCGCCTCCGGTTCGGACGAGATCAGGCGGCGGGTGCGGCGGTAGTCGAAACCGCCGTCGGAGCGGAGCGTCACGGTTCCGAAGAGGGCGACGCCCTCCTCCTCGCCGATCTCGCTGGAGATCTGCTCGGCCCCCTCGAGACGGGTCACGCTGGCGGTGCCGGGGCTGCCGTCGGCGGGACCGATGTAGGTGCGGTCGTAGGGACCGTTGCGGACGATGCGAAAGTCGGGCGGCGGGGAAGCGCCGCAGTCGGCCCCCTCGCAGTAGGTTTCGAAGTGGCAGAGGGCCGAGGTCTCGGGGATCGCGGGCGGCGGCTCGGGCGCGCGCAGCATCGACCAGCCGACCGATCCGAAGACCAGAACCACGGCCGCGACGAGGCCCAGGGCTGCGAGCCGCGCGTCCACCTAGCCGCCCAGGAAGCTCTTGCGGACCTCGGGGTCGGCCAGAAGCTCTTTCCCGGTGCCGGTGAAGGCGTTGCGGCCCTGCACGAGAACGTAGCCCTTGTCGGCGATGTTGAGCGCCTGGCGGGCGTTCTGCTCGACCATGAGGATCGGGATCCCGGTGCGGGAGACCTCGATGATCCGGTCGAAGAGTTCGTCCATGACGATGGGCGACACGCCCGCGGTGGGCTCGTCCAGCATCAGCACCTTGGGCTTGGTCATCAGCGCCCGGCCCACGGCGACCTGCTGGCGCTGCCCGCCCGAAAGTTCGCCCGCAGGCTGGCGGCGCTTGTCCTTGAGGATCGGGAAGAGCTCGTAGACCTGCTCCATGGTGCCGCGGATGTCGTCGCGCC
The DNA here is from genome assembly GCF_008710275.1 of Histidinibacterium aquaticum. Taxonomy (GTDB): domain Bacteria; phylum Pseudomonadota; class Alphaproteobacteria; order Rhodobacterales; family Rhodobacteraceae; genus Oceanicola; species Oceanicola aquaticus. Next base: position 534,507 of record NZ_VYQE01000002.1, on the reverse strand, counting down.
GGATGAAGGCGCCCATCTCGAGGTTCTCCTCGACCGTCATCGAGGTGAAGATGTTCTTCACCTGCGGCACGAAGCCCATGCCCGCCTGCACCCGGTCCTGCGGCGAGAGCGCGGTGATGTCCTGCCCGTCGAGGCTCACATGGCCCTTCCGAAGGTGCAGCATCCCGAAGATTGCCTTCATCGCGGTGGACTTGCCCGCCCCGTTGGGACCCACGATCACGGCGATCTCGCCAGGATCCACCGAGACGGTGCAGTCGTGCAGGATGTCCGCGCCGCGACCATAACCGCCGGTCATGTCCACGCCCGCGAGAAAGGCCGTGTCGGTCGAGGGCTTGGCGGTGCCGCCGCCCTCGGGAATGATGCTGCCCTGGCCGTCGGGGTTGGCGATCGAGCGGTCCTTGTTGCCGCGGTCCGAATAGGCGTCGCTCACGAGGGCTCCTCCCCGGTCAGCGACTGCAGGGCCGCCATGTGGCCGCGCTGGTGGACCGAGGTGACCTCGGTGCCCAGTTCGTTGGTGACGACGAACCAGGTCTCGCCCTCCAGCCCGTAGAGCGTCACGAGGGCGCTGGTGTCCCCGTCGGGGTAGGCGATCGCCGCCGTCGTCGCGGGACCGTCCTCGCCGAGCGGCACGGCGCGGCCCTGGATCACGCCGCCGGTGCGGGTGGCGTAGTCGGTCAGGATGATGTCGCGGGCGCGGCTGCCGGGCGGCTGCGTCCCCTCGTAGAGGCCGTCCTCCAGCGGGAAGGCCTGGAGCAGGAGCTCGCCGCCCTCCCAGGCGTAGCCGCCGTCCTCGCGCTCCTGCGCCTCGAAGGCGGCCCAGGGCGTCGCGCCGGGGCAAAAGGAGACAGCGTCCGAGAGGGCGGTGCAGCCCTCCTGGGCGGCGGCGGGTGTGGCTGAGATCAGGGCGAGGCAGGCGAGGCGGCGGATCATTCGTCGGTCTCCTGGCTGGCGGTGGCGAGGGGGCGGGCCTCGGGCCGGTCGGCCCGCACGCCCCAGACGTCGGGGTTGGCGGGCTCGGGCAGGCGCAGGGCCGCGAGAACCCGGTCGTGGAAGAGGCGGTGCTCCTCGGTGAAGCTCTCGGCGACGGCCAGTGTCTGGACGTAGACGCCGTAGCCGTCTCCGAGGGCGAGCGTATCGGCGATCACCCGTTCGCCCTCGCGGTAGACCACCTGTTCGGCGGGCCGGTCGCCGAGGTCGATCCGGTCGCGTTCGAGGGCAGGAAGGCCGTCGGAAAATCCTTTGCGCTCCGCGAGATAGGCATCGAGGTTCGCACGCATGAAGGCCGGGTCGGTGTAGCTCGTGGCCGAGAGCGGCGCGACCTCGACCAGGACACCGTAGCTCTCGGTGTAATAGGCCGTGGGGCCGTTCTCGCGCAGATCGCCGCCGGAGAGTCCCGCCTCGGCGGCGCAGAAGGCCACGCCCTCGGAAAACGGCGTGCAGTCCTGCGCCAAGCCGGTACTCGCGGCGCCGAGACCGCCCAGAAGAAGCGCGCCGAGGGTCTTCATGCCCCGGACCTCAGCCACTTAAGCGCGCCCTCGGCCAGACCCTTGAACTTCGGCGCGTCGGCGAGTGGCGCGACGCAGAGCGCGGTGTCCTCGGGAAGCTGGTGCTTGATGGCATGGTAGAGCTTCGACAGCGTCCGCTCGGAGCGCACGAGGAACATCCCCTCCGCGAGCGGATGGTTCGGCTCGGCCACCTCGACCTCCGCCCCGGGCGCGCCGTGCCAGACCAGGAAGAGCGGTGCGCTCACGCCCCGGCCTCCAGCTTGTCCTTGTTCTTGAGACCGGTGCCCAGGTAGGCCTCGATGACCTGCTCGTTGGCCTTGATCTCGTCGAGCGAGCCCTGGGCCAGCACCTTGCCCTCGGCCATGCAGATGACCGGGTCGCAGAGGCGGCCGATGAAATCCATGTCGTGCTCGATGACGACGAAGGTGTATCCGCGCTCGCGGTTGAGCCGCAGGATCGCGTCGCCGATGGTGTTGAGCAGTGTACGGTTCACGCCCGCGCCGACCTCGTCGAGGAAGACGATCTTGGCGTCGACCATCATGGTCCGCCCGAGCTCCAGCAGCTTCTTCTGGCCGCCGGAGAGGTTGCCCGCCTTCTCGTCGGCGAGATGGTCGATGGTGAGGAACTCCAGCACCTCGTCGGCCCGCTCGGCCAGCGCGCGCTCCTCAGCGCGGATCGCGCCGCGGCGGAACCAGGCGTTCCAGAGCGTCTCGCCCGACTGCGCGCCCGGCACCATCATCAGGTTCTCGCGCACCGTCATCGAGGAGAACTCGTGCGCGATCTGGAAGGTGCGCAGCAGCCCGCGGTGGAAGAGATCGTGCGGCGGAAGGCCCGTGATATCCTCTCCGTCGAGCAGCACCTGGCCGCTCGTCGGTGGAAGTTCACCGGCGATCACGTTGAAAAGCGTCGATTTCCCGGCCCCGTTCGGGCCGATGAGGCCGGTGATGGAGCCCGGCGCAACGGAAAGGCTCGCGCCGTCCACGGCCCGAAAGCCGCCAAAGGCCTTCACCACGTCCCTGACTTCGATCATCCCTGACATCCCCCGGGCGTTTGCCGCCTCTTGGTTACCGAAGTGTCCCTCTCCGGTGTGCGAACGGCGCGGGACATGGCCCGCGCCGCCCGAAAGTGCAAGTGCGTCTTAGCGGAACTGCACGGTTTCGTAGTCGCTGTCGGTGATGGTGTACTCGCGGTACGTGCCCGCGGCCTCACCCGGCCCGATCAGCTCGACGTTGGTGGCGCCGACGTAATCGATCTCCTCGCCGTTCGCGAGCAGCTCGAGCGCGCGGCCCAGCTCGCCGGGGAGGATTTCCTCGCCGGGGGCGTTGGCCACGTTCATCACGTTCGCGGCGATCGCCTCGGAGGTCGCCTCGCCGCCGGCCTGCATGGCAAGCGCGAGGAGCGCCGCGGCGTCATAGCTCTCACGGGTGAAGGAGCTCTCGCCGTTGATGCCGGCTTCCTCGGTGATCGAGGTGAAGGCCTCGGAGCCTTCGCCCTCGGACCACGGAACGGCGCCCATGGAGCCTTCCATCTCGGAGCCCATGTCCTCGAGCATCGCGTCGCCGTACATGCCGTCGCCCATGACGAAGGTGTCGAAGGCGCCGCTGTCGAGCGAGGAGCGGATCATGCCCGCGCCGCCACCGTCGGAGTAGCCGAGCACGACGAGCGCCTCGCCACCGGCGGCATCGGCCGCGGCGACCTCGGCGGAGTAGTCGGCCTTGCCGTCCTCGTGGGGCGCGTTGATCGTCACGGTGCCGCCCTGGGCTTCGAAGTTCTGCACGAAGCTGTCGGACAGGCCCTTGCCGTAGTCGTTGTTGGTGTAGGTCACCGCGACTTCCTCGATGCCCTTGTCGGCGAGGATGCCGGCGAGCACTTCACCCTGGCGGGCGTCGGAGGGGGCGGTGCGGAAGAAGAGCCCGTTGTCCTCGGCGGTCGAGAGACCCGGCGAGGTGGCGGAGGGCGAGATCATCGGGATGCCGTTCGGCACGGCGACGTTGGCGAGAACCGCGCCGGTCACGCCGGAACAGTCGGCGCCCATGATGGCGACCACGCCGTCGGAGGTCACGAGACGCTCGGCCGCGGCGGTGGCGGCGGCGCCGTCGATGCAGGTGGAGTCGGCCTGGACGGTCTCGATCGTCGTTCCGCCGAGGATGCCACCGGCTTCGTTGATCTCGGAGATCGCGAGCTCGGCCGCGTCGGTCATGTGGGGCGTCAGGCTTTCGATCGGGCCGGTGTAGCCGAGCACGATGCCGATGGCGACGCTGTCGTCCTGAGCCGCGGCCGCGGTGCCGATGACGGCTGCGGTGGTGGCCAAGAGAACCTTCTTCATTCGTTTACTCCCTATTGGTGGGTTGTCCCGCGACGGAGCCTAGTGAGGTCCTCCGGAAAAGAAAAGCGGGCTCGGAGCCCGCCTGACGCTAAGGATATTGCGCCGGAAGCGCCTCGGGCGGGCCGCTGCGAAAGCGGCCCCTTGGCCGGTCACGCGTGGGCCCGGGCCGCCTGGGTCCCGCGCTCGCGGTAGGGCGTCGTGTCGTAGTGCGCCCGGTAGCACTTTGAGAAGTGCGACGGCGAGGTGAAGCCGCAGGCCAGTGCCACGTTGATCACGCTCATGTCGGTCTGCATCAGCAGGTTGCGCGCCTTCTGGAGCCGCAGCTCCATGTAATACCGCTTCGGAGAGCGGTTGAGGTAGCGGCGGAAGAGCCGCTCCAGCTGGCGGGTCGACATGCCGACCCGTGCGGCGAGGGTGGCCGGGCTGATCGGCTCCTCGATGTTCTGCTCCATCATCTGGATGACCTGGCTCAGTTTCGGATGCCGCACGCCGATGCGGGTGGGGATCGACAGCCGCTGGGTGTCCTGGTCGGTGCGGATGGAGGAATAGATGAGCTGGTCGGCCACCGCGCTGGCCAGCTCGTCGCCGTGGTCGGAGGCGATGATGTTGAGCATGAGGTCGATGGAGGCGGTGCCGCCCGCGGTGGTGATCCGCCCGCCGTCGATCACGAAGACCGACTTGGTCAGCGTCACCTCGTCGAATTCCTCGGCGAAACTGTCCTGATTCTCCCAGTGGATCGTGGCCTTGCGCCCGTCGAGGAGCCCGGCACGCGCCAGGCAGTAGCCCGCCGTGCAGAGCCCGCCCACGGTGGCGCCCCGGCGGGCCTCGCGTCGTAGCCAGTTCATCAACCGCTTGGTCGTGGCCGCCTGCACGTTGATGCCGCCGCAGAGCAGGATGGTGTCCTCCCGCTCCAGCTCGTCGAGCTCCATGGTCAGGACGAACTCGATGCCCGCGGAGGAGCGCGCCATCTGGCCGCCTTCGCCCGCGAGCTCCCAGGTATAAAGTTCGTGGCCCGCCATGCGGTTGGCGATGCGCAGCGCCTCGACGGCGCAGGAAAAGCAGAGCAGCGTGAACTGGTCGAGCAGAACGAAGACAAAGCGCCGCGGCTTGGCGGGGCGGACGTCGAGATCGACGGTTTGCGGTTGGATTTCCATGCGGCGAAGCCATGCGGGAACGCGGTTCCGGGGACCTCAGCACCTTTGCCGGATCGGCGCAAGGGAGCCCGGTGCGCTGCGGCATCACGGCGCCGGGACCTCTCCGCTGCCGCCCGAATGGGCAGGAGCCGCCCCATGCCCGATATTTCCGCGGCTTTCGGCCATTGGCGCGGGGGCAAGCCTCGTCTATACACTCTGCGCCTGACTGCGAGGGAGAGACCGATGAGCGAGTGGCAGAGAACCGACTGGCGAACCAAGCCTCGGGTACAGATGCCCGACTATACCGACGCGGCCGCGCTGGCGGCGGTGGAGTCCAAGCTCTCGAAGTATCCGCCCCTCGTCTTCGCGGGCGAGGCCCGGCGCTTGCGCCAGCAGCTCGCCAAGGCGTCGCGCGGCGAGGCCTTTCTGCTTCAGGGCGGCGATTGCGCCGAGAGCTTCAAGGATTTCTCCGCAGACGCGATCCGCGACACCTTCAAGGTGATGCTTCAGATGGCGATGGTCCTGACCTACGGCGCGAAGGTTCCGGTGGTGAAGGTGGGCCGGATGGCCGGCCAGTTCGCCAAGCCGCGCTCGGCCCCGGTCGAGGCGCGCGACGGACAGGAGCTGCCGAGCTACCGCGGCGACATCATCAACGAGCTCGACTTCACCGAGGCCGCGCGAACGCCGAACCCGGACAAGATGCTGCAGGCCTACACCCAGGCGGCGGCGACGCTGAACCTGCTTCGGGCCTTCTCGACGGGCGGCTTCGCGGACGTGCACCGGGTGCACCAGTGGACGCTGGGCTTCACCGATCGCGAGGAGAGCGAGAAGTACCGCGAGATGGCCGAGCGTATCTCGGACACGCTCGACTTCATGTCGGCGGCGGGACTCAACGGCGAGACCAACCACGAACTGGCGACGGTGGAGTTCTTCACCAGCCACGAGGCGCTGCTGCTGGAGTACGAGGAGGCGCTGACGCGCATCGACTCCACGACCGGCAAGTGGCTCGCCGGTTCGGGCCACATGATCTGGATCGGCGACCGCACGCGCCAGCCCGACGGCGCGCATGTCGAGTTCGCCCGGGGCGTGCAGAACCCCATCGGTCTCAAGTGCGGCCCCTCGATGACCAGCGGCCACCTCAAGGCGCTGATGGCCAAGCTCAACCCCGAGAACGAGGCCGGCCGGCTGACGCTCATCACCCGTTTCGGCGCGGGCTCCGTGGGCGAGCACCTGCCGCGGCTTGTCAAGGCGGTCGAGGAAGAGGGCGCCAACGTCGTCTGGACCTGCGATCCGATGCACGGCAACACGATCAAGTCGTCTTCGGGCTACAAGACCCGGCCCTTCGACAGCGTGCTGCGCGAGGTGCGGGAGTTCTTCGCGGTCCACAAGGCGGAGGGCTCGATCCCCGGCGGCGTGCATTTCGAGATGACCGGCACCGACGTGACCGAGTGCACCGGCGGCGTCCGGGCCGTGACGGACGAGGACCTCTCGGACCGCTACCACACCGCCTGCGATCCGCGGCTCAACGCGTCGCAGTCGCTGGAGCTGGCCTTCCTCGTGGCCGAGGAGCTGCAGGCGCGGCGCTCGGTCATGGCCAACGCCCAGGCCGGCTGATCCAGGGGCCGGTGTTTCGCGCGCGAAACAACAGGGTCCCGGAATGAATTAACGAGATATGAACGGCGCGCGGGCCTCCTGCGCGCCGTTTCCTTTACCGGGTGTTGTCGACCACCAGCCGCAGTCGGGGACGCCCGCCATGGTGCGGCGGCGGGTGATCCGGACGGCGGGCCTCGTCGAGCTCGTCCACGATCCTCGCGCGGTGCTCCATGTAGCGGGCCGAGCGGACCCGCTCGCAACGCAGCGTCCCGGGGCCGATCTCGAATCGGCGCGGCGTTGATCCCGGCTCGCCGTCCACCACGAGCGCTCCGAGACTCGCCGAGACGAGCCCGTCGTCGCCGATGAGCGGCAGCAGCAGCAGGCGTCCCGAGAGATGCGGACGGGCGATGCCGCGCCGGGAGACCACCGGAAGCTCGGCGATCGCGGGGTCGTCGAAGAGCGCGGTGAGATGCTCGGTCACCGTCTCTCGTGCCGATGGCGCGAAGAAGGCCGTCAGCGGCAGGCCCCGGGGATCGGTCCCGAGGATCCCTTCGAGCCTCTGACCGGCCACGCGCACCCGACCCACGCCCGGGGCGATCCGCTGCATCATGAAGGCCCAGGGCAGGGCGCCCTCGATCTTGGAGGGGTCCACGTCGCGGCGCTGCGGCAGGCGCCGGTCGCCGCGAAGCTGGGTCCAGTAGCGTTCCATCTGGCGGAGCGCGGGGTCGGGCGCCGCGCTGCCGTCTGTCCTCGGTCGGTCGGTCATAGCGTCCCTTCCATCTGTCCTCGCCCCCCGGCTCAGTCGCCGATGGCGCGTCCGTCGGACTCACTCCGGCGTTCATCCTTTCTTAATCTAGCGCCTTTTTCCTGCCACAGTGACTCCCAATGCATTAACAGGTTAACGGCTTGCCTTCGGGCCGGGTCTGCCCGTAAGGCGCGGGGGACCAGCGACGAGGAGCCTCCCATGACCATGTCGATGACCGCCTTCGCGAGCCGCCGCGGCGCCTCGGGGCCCATCGCCTGGACCTGGGAGATGCGGGGCGTGAATGCCCGTAGCCTCGACCTGCGGCTGCGACTTCCCGACAGCGTGACCGGGCTCGAGGCCGCGGTGAGACCGCTGCTCTCCAAGACGCTCGCACGCGGATCCATCACGCTCACGCTGCGGCTTTCGCGGGACGAGGGCGCTTCGGATCTCGCACTGGACGAGGCCCATCTCGGTCGCGTGCTGGGCGCGCTCGCCCGGATCGAGGACCGAGCGGCGGCGACGGGTCATTCCCTTGCTCCCGCGACGGCGGCCGACGTGCTCGCGGTGCGGGGCGTCGTCGCGAGCGCGGGGGACGAGGCCGAGGAAGAAGGGCTGCAGGACGTCCTCATCGAGGACCTCCGTGCCCTGCTCGGCGACTTCGTGGCGATGCGCGAGACCGAGGGCCGGGCCCTGTCGAGGCTCATCGAGGGCCAGCTCGGGACCATCGCAGGCCTCGTCGATCGCGCCGAGGAGGCCGCCGAAGGCAGGCGCGAGGAGACCCGCGCCGCCGTGAGCGCGGCGCTCGCGCGGGTGATGGAAGAGGCGGCGGAAGTCGACGAGGACCGCGTGGCGCAGGAACTCGCCCTAATCGCCGTCAAGCAGGACGTCACCGAGGAGATCGACCGCCTGCGCGCCCACGTCGAGGCGGCCCGCGCGCTCCTCGAGGAGGACAAGCCCGCGGGCCGGCGGCTCGACTTTCTCGCGCAGGAATTCAACCGCGAGGCCAATACGCTCTGCTCGAAGTCGCAGTCCAAGGCGCTGACGGCGGTTGGGCTGGAACTCAAGGCGGTCATCGAGCAGATGCGCGAGCAGATACAGAACGTGGAATAGACGATGGCACGGCGCGGACTTCTCATCATCCTGTCTTCCCCCTCCGGCGCGGGGAAATCGACGCTGTCCAAGCGCTTGCGCGTCTGGGACCCGACGATCCGCTTCTCCGTCTCGGCGACGACACGGCCACCCCGGCAGGGCGAGGTGGACGGGACGGATTACCACTTCATCTCGGACCACGAGTTCCGCGAGCTGGTGACGCAGGGCGACATGCTGGAACACGCCCATGTCTTCGGCAACTTCTACGGCTCGCCGCGCAAGCCGGTCGAAGAGGCCATCGGGCAGGGCTGCGACGTGCTCTTCGACGTTGACTGGCAGGGGGCGCAGCAGATCCGCAACTCGCCGCTCAAGGACAACGTCCTGTCGATCTTCCTGCTGCCGCCCTCGATCCCCGAGCTGCGCCGGAGGCTGGTGGAGCGGGCCAAGGACGAGCCCCAGGTGATCGAGAAGCGGATGCAGAAGAGCTGGGACGAGATCAGCCACTGGGATGCCTACGACTACGTTCTCGTCAACGACGACCTGGACGAAACCGAGGACAAGCTGAAGACCGTGGTGACGGCCGAGCGGCTGCGTCGGCCGCAGCAGCCCGATCTGTTGGCCCATGTCCGCCGGCTGCAGCAGGAATTCGAGGAGACGCAATGACCGCCTATAGCCTCGGCGACCGCCGCCCCGAGATCGCCCCCGACGCCTGGATCGCGCCGGGGGCCCATGTCATCGGCTCGGTGATCCTTTCGGCCGGAACCTCGGTCTGGTTCGGCACCACGATCCGCGGCGACAACGAGCCGATCACCGTGGGCGAGGGGACGAACCTGCAGGAGAACTGCGTGCTGCACACCGACATGGGCTACCCGCTGACCATCGGCGCGGGCTGCACCATCGGGCACAAGGCCATGCTCCACGGCTGCACCATCGGCGAGAACAGCCTGATCGGCATGGGCGCGACGGTGCTGAACGGCGCCGTGATCGGCCGGAACTGCCTGATCGGGGCCGGGGCGCTGGTGACCGAGGGCAAGGAGATCCCCGACGGCTCGCTCGTCGTGGGGATGCCCGCCAAGGTGGTCCGCTCGCTCGACGCCGAGGCGATCGAGGGGCTGCGTCTCTCGGCGCTGCACTACCAGGAAAACGCGCGGAGGTTCCGCGAGGAGCTGAGGGAAACAGAATGACCGACCCGCGCACCACCGTCCGCCGCACCGACTGGCCGCAGGGCGGTTCGACCCCGCTCGTCACGCCGCTGCAGCCTTCCGTCGTCTACCGCTCGCGCGATCCCGACGAGCTGGACGCGCAGTATTCCGAGGGCTCGGCCTTCACCTATGCGCGCGAGGGGCACCCGAACGCGGAGGTGCTCGCGCGCAAGATCGACGCGCTGGAGGGAGCGCGCGATGGCTTCGTGACCGGCTCCGGCATGTCGGCGGTGGGCGCGATGTTCCTGGGGCTTCTCTCCGCGGGCGATCATGTCGTGGGGGCGGACCAGCTTTACGGGCGGTCGCTCCGGATGATGCGGCAGGACCTGCCGCGGCTGGGCATCGAGACCACGCTCGCCGACGCGACCGACGTGGAGTCCGTGCGCCGGGCGCTGCGGCCGGAGACCAGGCTGATCCTCGTGGAGGTGGTCTCGAATCCGACGATCCGCGTCGCGGACATGGAGAGGATCGCGGCGCTCGCGAAGGAGGCGGGCGTGCTGCTCGCCGTCGACAACACCTTCACCACGCCGCGGCTCTTCCAGCCGTTGGCGCAGGGGGCGGATATCGTCATCCACTCGGTGACGAAGCTGCTCGCGGGGCATTCCGACGCGACGCTGGGCTACGTGGGGGCCAAGGACCCCAAGCTCGCGGCGAAGATGATGGAGGCCAATGTCACTTTCGGCCTCACGGCGAGCCCCTTCGATTGCTGGCTGGCGGAGCGCGGAATGCAGTCCTTCGACCTGCGGCTCGACAAAGCCGAGGCGAATGCCCGCGCCCTGGGCGACGCGCTTGCGGAGATGGAGGGCATGCGCCGCGTCCTCTATCCGGGGCGGCCCGACCACCCGGACCACAACCGGGCGCAGGCGCTGCTGAACGGTCGGGGCGGCAACATGCTGAGCTTCGAGATCGAGGGTGGGCGCGCGGCGGCCAATGCGCTGGCCCGGGCGGCGGAGGGCATCGCCTTCGCGCCGACGCTGGGCGATGTCGGCACGACGCTCTCCCATCCCAATTCCTCGTCCCACCGGCTGGTGCCGGAAGAGGACCGGAAGGCGGTCGGGATCTCGGAGGGGTTCTTCCGCGTCTCGGTGGGTGTGGAGCCCGCCGACCTGTTGATCGAGGAATTCGGCGCGGCGGTGGCCGCCGCACGCGCGGTCAGAGATTGAAGAGCGCGGACACCGGCAGAATGTCGAAATCGATCCCCGGCGCGGCGGCGCGAACCTCCCGCTTGATCAAATCGGTGCGCGGCAACTCTTCGGACAGGGCGCGGTAACTTCCGGAATAGCCGAGGCCATTGAGTTTCCGCGCGAGTTCCATCGCGTCGAAGTTGGGACCGAAGAGCGGAGAAATGACGATCTCGGGCGTGGCACCCTCGATCACCCCGGCGTCGAGGTCGGTGAAATCGCAGAAATGGAAGCCGTCGAGCGCGCCCGGGTCCCGGCCTTCAGCCAGGGCAGGGCCGATGACCAGAAGGACCGGCCCGCGTTCCAGCTCCTTTGGCAGGATGTGTTCCATCGCTAAGAGATGAGTACCTATCTACGCCCCCGGGACATTCACGAGGATTAACAATTGCCGCGAAACCTATGACAGTGATTTCAGGGTTCGCACATGTCTCGGCAGCAAGAAATGTGAAAAATGAGGCGAGAGCGTGGCATTGTCACATCGGAATGAATTGAGCGGAATTAAGCCGAGGAGTCGGGCCCCATGGCGATGACCGATGTGGGCGCGCTCGTCGCCGCATATCCGAGTCCTGCGGTGCTGATCACGTCGGATCGACGGGTCATGGCGGTGAACGAGGGGGCGGAGACGCTGCTCGGCCACGAGGGCCTCGGCCGACACTACATCACCGCACTGCGCCAGCCGGACGTGCTCGACGTGGTCGAGCAGACCTTCGGCGACGCGAAGCGGCGTGTGACGCGCTACCTCGGGACGGAAGGGCGGCGCGATACGACCTGGCGGGTGACCGCGAGCCCCGTGCCGCTCTCGGGCGGAACGGGCGTGCTGCTGACCTTCGAGGACGTGACCGCGGTGGAGGAAGCGGGCCAGATCCGGCGGGATTTCGTGGCCAACGTCAGCCATGAGCTGCGCACGCCGCTCACCGCTCTGCTGGGCTTCGTCGAGACGCTCCGCGGACCGGCGCGCGACGATGCCGCCGCGCGGGATCGGTTCCTCGGGATCATGGAGCGTGAAGCGGGCCGGATGGCGCGGCTCGTGGAGGACCTGCTGTCGCTCAGCCGGGTCGAGGAGAACGAGCGGATGCGGCCGACCGACCCGGTGCGCCTCAGCGACCTCGTCTCGGATGCTGTGGAGACCATGCGGCTTATGGCGGACGAGGCGGAACTCGCGATCGAGCTCCACCTGCCAGAGCGAGGGGTCACCGTGCCGGGGGACGAAGGGCAGTTGCGGCAGGTCTTCTCGAACCTGCTGGAGAACGCCATCAAGTACGGGCGCGGCGGAGGACGGATCGAGCTGCGGCTGACGGAGCCCGCCTTCGAGCCCCGGCTGCGGGTCCAGGGGGTCCGCCTGTCGGTGCGCGACCACGGCGAGGGCATCGCCTCGCATCACATCGCGCGACTCACCGAGCGGTTCTACCGCGTCGACGCCCACCGCTCCCGTCAGGTGGGGGGCACGGGCCTCGGACTCGCCATCGTGAAGCACATAGTGAATCGCCACAGGGGGCGACTCAGGGTGGAGAGCGCGCCCGGGAAGGGCAGCGAATTCACGGTGATTCTGCCCTCCGACTGATTTCCGGGGACTCGCGGCGAACGAAGTTTTCAGGCTCGCCAACGGCTTGACGCGAGGGAGCCCGGGGCTGTCATAATACTTTTACATGCCTGTCACAAAAGCGCAGCCGGAGACCCATAGCGCTTCGGCCAAGGGTGAGGTCCGGGGGGGCCGAAAGCCCGGAAACAACTGACAGGAGCTACCTATGTCCTTTGCGAAGCTGACCGCCTCTTCCCTGGCGATCGCTGCCGTCTCGGCGTCCGCCGCCGTGGCCCAGTCCCGCGACAACGTGCAGGTCGCCGGTTCGTCGACCGTGCTGCCCTATGCCTCGATCGTGGCCGAGGCCTTCGGCGAGAACACCGACTACCCGACGCCGGTCGTCGAGTCTGGTGGCTCCTCCGCCGGTCTTGCCCGCTTCTGCGAGGGCGTCGGCGAGAACACCATCGACATCGCGAACGCCTCGCGCGCCATCCGCGAGAGCGAGATCGAGACCTGCGCCGAGAACGGCGTGGAGGAGATCATCGAGGTTCGCATCGGCTACGACGGCATCGTCTTCGCCAGCCAGATCGACGGTCCCGAGTTCAACGAGTTCCAGCAGACCCAGTGGTACAACGCCCTGGCCGCCGAGATCCCGATGGACGGCGAGATGGTCGCCAACCCCAACACCACCTGGGCCGAGGTCGACGAGTCGCTCCCCGAGGTCGAGATCCTGACCTTCATCCCGGGCACCCGTCACGGCACCCGCGAGGTCTTCGAGGAGAACGTCCTTCTCGTCGGTTGCGAAGAGTCCGGCGCGTTTGACCAGATGGTCGAGATGGGGATGTCCGAGGACGACGCCGAAGCCGCCTGCATCAGCGTCCGCACCGACGGTGCCTCGGTCGACATCGACGGCGACTACACCGAGACGCTCGCCCGCCTCGACGCCAACCCCGACGCCGTCGGCGTCTTCGGCCTGGCGTTCTATGAGAACAACACCGACACGCTCAAGGTCGCCACGATGGGCGGCGTCGAGCCCTCCACCGAGACCATCGCCTCGGGCGAGTACCCGGTGTCGCGTCCGCTCTTCTTCTACATCAAGGCCGCGCACCTCGGCGTGATCCCGGGCCTCAAGGAGTACGCGCAGTTCTTCGTCTCCGACGAGATCGCCGGCCCGGGCGGCCCGCTGGCCAACTACGGCCTCGTCCCCGATCCCGAACTGGCCGCGACCCAGGAGAAGATCGCGAACGAAACCACCATGTCGGAAGAGATGTAATTCACTCATCCGCGGAGGAGGGCGGCCGGATCGGCCGCCCTCTTTCCTCGTCTCGACACGACCCATTCGTTTTTCCCTTTTCCCAGCATCGCAACCGACGCCGACAGGAGCCCCGATGTCCTTGCTCTGGATCGTCTCGATCGTCCTCGCCCTTGCCGTCGTCGGCTATTTCGTCGGCCGGCAGAGGGCGCTCTCCACGGCGGGGGGCGACCACCGCAAGCTGCACTCGCTGCCCTCCTACTACGGTTTCAATGTCGCCCTGACGGGGGCCGTGCCGGCGCTGCTGCTTCTCGTCGCCTGGACGCTGCTTCAGCCGCTCTACGTCGAGAGCCGCGTTGCGGCGAATATCCCGGCGGAGACGATCGAGGCGGCGGGATCGCAGGGGCTCGCGCTGACCGAGGTCCGGCGGCTGGCCAACGGGCTCGACCTCGCGGTCGAGCGTGGGGCCATGACCGCCGAGGAGGCCCGGAGCCTCAGCACCGACGCCACCGACGTGCGCGAGCAGCTCGGCGAGGTGGGCGTCGCCCTCGGCTCCAACGTCAGTTCCGAGACGCTGAGCCTAGCGCAGCGCTACCGCTCGATCTCCGCCATCGGCACGACCGTCATGACGGTCCTGGTGCTCGGCATCGCCTTGGCGGGGACGGCTTACGCCTTCATGAAGACCTCGCCGACGTTCCGGGCCCGAAACACGGTGGAGCGGGGAGTGCTGATGCTGCTGCTCGGCGCCGCCTGCATCGCGATCCTGACGACGCTCGGGATCGTGCTGTCCCTGATCTTCAACACCATCGAGTTCCTGCGCCTCTACCCGGCGGCGGAATTCTTCTTCGGCACGACCTGGTCGCCCTCCTTCACCGGGCGGGGCGGGGGCTCGGAGCTCGGCATCCTGCCGCTGCTCTGGGGCACGCTCTACATCTCCATCGTCGCACTGATCGTGGCGGTGCCCATCGGGCTCTTCGCGGCGATCTACCTCTCGGAATACGCGAGCCCGACCGTGCGCTCCATCGCCAAGCCGCTGCTCGAGGTGCTCGCCGGCATCCCGACCATCGTCTACGGCCTCTTCGCGCTCCTGACGGTCGGGCCGCTGCTGGTCGACGTCTTCGGAGACGGCGGTCTGCTGGGCGTGGGCTGGATGGACGGGGGCACCGCGGTGATGACGGCCGGCCTCGTCATGGGGATCATGCTGATCCCCTTCGTCAGCTCGCTGTCGGACGACATCATCAACTCGGTGCCGCAGTCCATGCGCGACGGCTCGCTCGGCCTCGGCGCCACCCATTCCGAGACGGTGCGCCAGGTGATCCTGCCCGCCGCGCTGCCGGGGATCGTGGGCGCGATCCTGCTCGCGGCCTCTCGCGCCATCGGCGAGACGATGATCGTCGTGCTGGGGGCAGGGGCCGCCGCCCGGCTCTCGCTCAACCCCTTCGACGCGATGACCACGGTCACCGCCAAGATCGTCTCTCAGCTCACCGGTGACGCGGACTTCACCTCGCCCGAGGCTCTGGTCGCCTTCGCGCTCGGGATGACGCTCTTCGTCTTCACACTCGGGCTCAACGTCTTCGCGCTCTGGATCGTGCGCCGCTACAGGGAGCAGTACGAATAATGTCGGACGCCAGCATTCCCGGCCCGGCCGCGCCGGCCACGGGCAAGAAATCCTCGCTTCTCGAGCTCGACGCGCGCACCAAGCGGCGCAACGCGGCCGAGACCCGGTTCAAGGCCTACGGGATCGTCGCCATCCTGATCGGGCTCTGCTTCCTCGTCGCGCTTCTCGTGGCCATCGTGCGCAACGGCGCCCCGGCCTTCACCCAGACCTTCGTGACGCTCGACATCGAGCTGGAGGCCGAGGCGATCGAGGCGGCGGAAGCGTCGGTCGTGAAGACCTCGCAGTACCGCGACATGATCCGGGCCGAGCTGATGGGCCGGATGGCCGCCGAGGGCATCGAGACCGACATGGACGCGAATACGCTGGGCCAGATCCTGTCGTCCTCCGAGGCCGGCCAGATGCGCGACTTCGTACTCGAGAATCCGGACCGCATCGGCGAGACGGTCACCTTCAACTTCCTCGCCTCATCTCGGGTCGACGGCTACTCCAAGGGGCGCGTGACGCGCGAGAGCCTCGAGCGGGATCCGAACCTTTCGCCCGCCCACCTCGATCTCGTGGACCAGCTGGAAGAGGCGGGGATCATCGAACGGACCTTCAACTGGTCCTTCGTCTTCGGGGCGGACGCCTCGGACTCGCGGCCCGAACAGGCGGGGATCGGTGTCGCGATGATCGGCTCGTTCTTCATGATGCTGGTAGTGCTGGCCCTGGCCTTGCCGATCGGCGTGGCCGCCTCGATCTATCTGGAGGAATTCGCGCCGCAGAACAGGTTCACCGACTTCATCGAGGTGAACATCTCGAACCTCGCGGCGGTGCCTTCCATCGTCTTCGGTATCCTGGGCCTCGCGGTCTTCATCCAGCTCGTGGGCCTGCCGCAGTCCGCGCCCATCGTGGGCGGCCTGACGCTGACCCTGATGACGCTGCCGACCATCGTGATCTCGACGCGCGCCTCGCTCAAGGCGGTCCCGCCCTCGATCCGCGCCGCGGCGCTCGGGGTTGGGGCCTCGAAGATGCAGTCGGTCTTCCACCACGTCCTGCCTCTCGCGCTGCCGGGGATCCTGACCGGGACGATCATCGGCCTGGCGCAGGCGCTCGGCGAGACGGCGCCGCTGCTACTGATCGGCATGGTGGGCTTCATCGCCTCGAACTATCCCGAGGGCGTGGCCTCCGGCTTTCTCGATCCGAACTCCGCGATGCCGGCCCAGATCTACGAGTGGGCGAAACGCGCCGACCCGGCCTTCTATGAGCGGGCCTGGGGCGGAATCATCATTCTTCTGCTATTCCTGATGACGATGAACCTCATCGCCATTCTCCTGCGCCGCCGCTTCGAGCGTCGCTGGTAAGAAACGACAAGGGGGTCCCGAGATGGACGACCAGAGACTCACGGAGAGAAGCGTGGACCAGAAAGAGATCAAGATCTCTGCGAAGAACGTGCAGGTCTATTATGGCGAGACGCACGCCATCAAGGACGTGGACGTGGAGATCGAGGACAACACGGTCACCGCCTTCATCGGACCCTCTGGCTGCGGCAAGTCGACCTTTCTGCGCTGCCTCAACCGCATGAACGACACCATCGACATCGCGCGGGTGGAGGGGACCATCCTGCTCGACGGCGAGGACATCTACGACAAGCGCGTCGACCCGGTGCAGCTGCGCGCGAAGGTCGGCATGGTCTTCCAGAAGCCCAACCCGTTTCCGAAGTCGATCTACGACAACGTGGCCTATGGTCCCCGCATCCACGGCATGGCCAAGAACCGCGCCGAGCTGGACGAGATCGTCGAGAAGTCGCTGCGCCGCGCCGCGCTCTGGGACGAGGCCAAGGACCGCCTGCAGGCGCCGGGCACCGGTCTCTCGGGCGGCCAGCAGCAGCGGCTCTGCATTGCGCGGGC
Source organism: Histidinibacterium aquaticum (assembly GCF_008710275.1). Taxonomy (GTDB): domain Bacteria; phylum Pseudomonadota; class Alphaproteobacteria; order Rhodobacterales; family Rhodobacteraceae; genus Oceanicola; species Oceanicola aquaticus. The sequence goes on along the minus strand of NZ_VYQE01000002.1, from coordinate 517,458 downwards.
GGTCGCGACCGAGCCCGAGGTCCTGCTGATGGACGAACCCTGCTCGGCGCTCGACCCGATCGCCACCGGCCAGGTGGAAGAGCTGATCGACGAGCTGCGGACCAACTACTCGGTCGTGATCGTGACCCACTCGATGCAGCAGGCCGCGCGGGTCAGCCAGAAGACCGCCTTCTTCCATCTCGGCAACCTCGTGGAATTCGACGAGACCGGGAAGATTTTCACCAATCCCGAGGATAGCCGGACAGAGAGCTACATCTCGGGCCGTATTGGATGAGCCCCATGTATTCCGATCAAGAGCATATCGTTTCCGCCTACGACCGTGACCTCGAAGCGATCCAGGCACTGGTGATGCGGATGGGCGGCCTCGTGGAGGCCGCGATCCTCGACAGCGCCCGTGCGCTGGAGACGCGCGACGTGGAACTGGCCGAGAAGGTCCGCGCCGGCGACCGGACCGTCGACGAGCTCGAGGTCCAGATCAACGAGGAATGCGCCCGCACCATCGCGATCCGCGGGCCGGTCAGCCAGGACCTGCGCGTGCTGCTGACGGTCTTCCGGCTCTCCGGCAGCCTGGAGCGGGTGGGCGACTACGCCAAGAACATGGCCAAGCGGACCTCCGTCCTCGTCGAGATGCGCCCGCTTCCCGGTGCCGACAGCGCCCTGCGGCGGATGGCGCGCGAGGTCCAGCTGATGCTGAAGGACACGCTCGACGCCTACGTGCGCCGCGACGCGGAGCTGGCCGAGGACGTGCGGCAGCGCGACCACGACGTCGACCAGATGTACAACGCCATCTTCCGCGAGTTCCTCACCTTCATGATGGAGGATCCGCGCAACATCACGGGCTGCATGCACCTGCACTTCATCGCCAAGAACATCGAGCGTATGGGCGATCTGGTGACCAACATGGCCGAACAGGTGATCTACCTCGTCACGGCGAAGATGCCCGACGACAGCCGGCCCAAGGGCGACGAGACGCCCTACATGCGGGCCGAGGCCTCCGACGACAAAGGCGAGTAAGAGACCGAGACCATGAGCCCCTCCGCCCAGCCCCACGTCCTGATCGTGGACGACGAACCGGCCCAGAGAGAAGTCCTGGGCTACAACCTAGAGGCGGAGGGCTTTCGCACCTCGCAGGCGGAGGACGGCGAACAGGCCCTGGTCCTGGTCGACGAGGATGCGCCGGACGTGATCGTGCTCGACTGGATGCTGCCGACGCTCTCGGGCATCGAGGTCTGCCGCCAGCTCAAGACCCGGCCCGAGACGCGGGACGTGCCGATCATCATGCTCTCGGCCCGGTCCGAGGAAGTGGACCGGGTGCGGGGTCTCGAAACCGGGGCCGACGACTACGTGGTCAAGCCCTACTCGGTCTCCGAGCTGATGGCGCGGGTCCGCACCCAGCTCCGGCGCGTCCGGCCCTCGACCGTGGGGCAGGTGCTCGAGTTCGACGACATCCGGCTCGACAGCGAGACTTACCGCGTCAGCCGGGCGGACAAGCCGCTGAAGCTCGGCCCGACCGAGTTCCGGCTGCTCTCGACCTTCATGGAGAAGCCCGGCCGCGTGTGGTCGCGCGAGCAGCTGCTCGACCGGGTCTGGGGCCGCGACATCTACGTCGACACCCGCACCGTGGATGTCCACATCGGCCGCCTGCGCAAGGTCCTGACCCAGCACGGCGGCACGGACCCCGTCCGGACGGTGCGCGGCGCGGGTTACGCGCTCGGCTGAGAGCGGGTCGTCGCGGCGATAAACCAGATCACCGCGAGGGCGAGCGAGAGCGAGGCGTTCCAGCTCGCCATCGACAGGCCGAAGAGCTCCCACACGACCTCGTCGCAGAGGACCACCGGGTCGACATCGGCGCCCGGAAGCAGGGCGCTGCTGTCCATGCCGCTCAGCCCTCCCGCGTCGCCGGTGCAGGACGAGGGCCCTTCCCACCATCCGCGCTCGACGCCGGTATGGTAGATGCCGATCCCGGCCGTCGTGAGGGCCGCCAGCCCGCCGATGACGGCAAAGACCCGGGGGGCGATCACCACCGCCAGCGCGCCCGCCGCGATCGCGACCGCATGGGGCCAGCGCTGCCACAGGCACATCTTGCAGGGCGCGTAGCCCAGCGTCTGGAAGAGGAAGGCACCGGCCAGGAGCGCGAGGGAGCCGCCGGCGGCGAGTAGGATGAGCTGGATGCGTGTCATAGCCATGTCACGGCGAAGAAGCCGCCTATCAGAATGATGCAGAAGAGGGTGAAGACGAGGCCGAGCCGACGCTCGATGAAGTCGCGGACAGGGGCGCCGAACTTCCAGAGCAGCGCCGCCACGATGAAGAAGCGCAGGGCCCGGGCCACCAGGGCGGAGAGCGTGAAGACCCAGATGTTGAGGGCGAAGATGCCCGAGGCGATGGTGATGACCTTGAAGGGGAAGGGCGTGATCCCCGCGACGAGGACTGCCCAGGGCCCGTAGGCCGCGAACCGCTCGCCGAAGGCGTCGAACTCCACGCCCTTGCCGTAGAACTCGAGAATCGGCCGGGCGACGGCATCCTCCAGCGCAAAGCCGATCCAGTATCCGGCCAGGCCCCCGGTCACCGAGGCGACCGTCGCGAGCCCGGCGATGACGAAGGCGCGCGAGGGCCGCGCCAGGATCATCGGGATCATGAGTACGTCCGGCGGGATCGGAAAGATCGAGCTTTCCAGGAAGGCGACGATGGCCAGGGCCCACATCGCGTGGCGCGTATCGGCCAGGGCGATCGTCCAGTCGTAGAGGCGTCGGATCATGAAGCTGCGCACTGCCCGGTGTCTTTGCGGCCTCTTAGGCCACTCGCGTCCGCCGGGGTCAATGGCGGCGTTGACGCATCGCGGGGCTGGCGGTAACCGGAGCGTGGGCCGGTGTGGCGGAATGGTAGACGCAGGGGATTCAAAATCCCCCGATGGCAACATCGTGTCGGTTCGAGTCCGACCACCGGTACCAGAGGAGAGAGCGCCCATGATCACGCGATGCGCGAGTTGCTCCTGCGGGCAATTGCAGATCCTCTGCGAAGGGGAGCCGGTCCGGGTCTCCGTCTGCCATTGCCTGGAATGCAAGCGGCGCACCGGGAGCGCCTTCAGTTGGAACGCGCGCTATCCCGAGGGCCGGGTGCGTATCGAGGGCCGGTCGAAGGTTTTCGAGCGGGTCGGGGACGAGGGCAGCCGGCTGCGCTTCCACTTCTGCCCGGACTGCGGCTCGACCGTTCACTACGAGAATTCCGATGCGCCGGGCTTCGTCGCAGTCCCTGTGGGCGGTTTCGCCGATCCGGATTTCCCTGAGCCTACCGTATCGGTCTACGATCCGATGCGCCGGTGCGCCTGGGTCTCGCTGACCGGAGACAACCTCGAACGGCTGGGCTGAGGGCGGCAGAACGGCTGATTCGACGGGAAATTTGTCAAGATTGGGTCAATCGCACGGCGTGACCAAGATTGGTTCTCCAGCGATGACGACCTGGGCAGAGTAGCTCCTCCGATTTAGTTGCCGTCAGGTCATGTTCGCGGACCCTGCCGCGTCCCCGATTTGGAAACAGTCACGGAAGAAGACCCGGCGAAATCGCCGCGATTGCATCCTTATCCGCTAATAACACCCCCGTGAGGGCGTCCCTTCCGACAGAATTGTCCACGATCCGTCGGGAGAAAGGGGGCCGAAATGGGGCGAAAGGCGGGCCGAAAGCGGCGCGGGACGCCGCATTCCCGACAACTTTGTTCTTTGTCGGCGCCGGGTAACGCCGTATCACGTCTTTGCCCGGCTGGGGGGCTTGGTCACTGGGGGTGACCTCGGCGCGTCGTCCGACGATCCGCCGGAACCATAGATGTCTGCGGGTTTCTCGAACCCGGCGCGCCGTGCGAGCGGCCGATCCCGTCCGATGGGCTTTGGACGGGGCAGGGAGAGGTGTCCCTTTTCGGGGCGCCGCCTTTTCTGGCGAGCGGGCCGGTGCGGTCGCGCGAAGGGATAACGGAGTTGAAGATGACGGACGTGAAACTGACTTTCGAGGAGTTCTCCAGGGGTGACGTGATCGAGGATCAGTACGCCGCCCAGGGCGTCCGCATCTATTCCCTCGTCGACGGCAAGGAGAACGACGCGCACAGCCCGGCGATGATCTTCGACAGCGCCCGGCCCACCGGCGGCGACTGGGACCTCAAGACCGACAACCTCGGCAAGGTGCTCATCGTCTCCGAGGACGGCGACGAATGCGACCCCGACGACGAGGCACACGGCGGGGTCATCGGCTTCGACTTCGAAGAGCCGGTCGACATGACCTCGATCACGCTGCTGGATGTCGAGGAAGGCGCGAAGATCAAGCTCTACGACGCCGACGACGCCCTGATCGGCACGAAGTGGGTGCAGACCTCCAACAACGGCCAGTGCGACGTGGACCTCTCGGAGTTCGACGGCGTGGCGAAGATGGAAGTCCAGTTCCACGGCTCCGGCGCACTCGACAACGTCAGCTACTCGGTGCCCGAGCCGGCGGACGATTGCACCTATGACGGAACGGTCGAGGGCACCGACGGCGACGACCTGATCGACGCCGCCTACGACGGCGACCCCGAGTGCGACCGCATCGACAACGACGACGCGCTGCCCAACGGCGGTGACGCGGACCTCGTCGTTGCCGGCAAGGGCGACGACACGGTGATCGCCGGCGCCGCCGACGACACGATCTACGGCGGCATGGGCAACGACACGCTCAAGGGCAACGACGGCGACGACGTGATCTACGGCGACAAGGATCTGCCGGGCACGGAGAAGACCCGCGAAAGCTTCGAGTGGGACAAGCTGACCGACAGCGACGGCAAGGGCGACATCGACGACGGCGACCGTGTGACCCACGTCAGCCAGGACACCGGCAGCGTCTGCGTCACCTTCGACAAGGTCTGGGCGTCGCACGGCGCCAGCCACGAGTTCTCGGACGAGACCCAGTACGTCGAGGGGATCGACGACGGCTCGGAGCAGATCGACGCGGATAGCGGCTTCCGGTCCGACCTGAGCTACGCCGACTACGGCCGTGCCAAGTACCAGTTCGGCTTCGACAAGGAGGTCCATAACGTCGACTTCCGGATCAACGACATCGACGGCTCCGGCAAGGTCACGATCAAGGCCTACGACACTCAGAACAACGAAGTCGCCGTGACCCTGACCAAGGGCGAAGGGCTCGAGTTCGAGGGCAGCAACACCGTCAAGACCGGCTGGGTCGGCACCTACGATGACACCGACTCCGAGAAGTTCTCCTCGCTCGTCACCATCGAGGGTCCCGTCTCGAAGATCGTCGTGGAGCACAGCGAGGGCTACAACAACTCCAGCATCTGGATCTCCGACGTCTACTTCGACGCGGTGACCGAGACGCCCGCCCACGACGGCGCCGGCAACGACTACATCGACGGCGGTGACGGCGACGACGAGATGTACGGCGGCGCGGGCGACGACCGGATCATCGGCGGGGCCGGCAACGACATCGCCTACGGCGGCGACGGCAACGACGAGATGGACGACGTTCGCGGCTCGCAGCGCGACAACGCCGACCACGACACCTACTACGGCGGCGCGGGAGACGACGAGGTCTACACCGGCTACGGCGACGACGAGGCCCACGGCGACGAGGGCAACGACACCGTCTCGGGCGAGTTCGGCAACGACACCGTCTACGGCGGCGACGGCGACGACGTGGTCAAGGGCGGCACCGGCAACGACACGATGTACGGTGGCGACGGCAACGACCGCCTCGTCGACGGCGACGACGAGGACACCGTCTACGGCGGCAAGGGCGAGGACACCTTCGTCAACGGCCGCGGGGCCGACGAGCTCTACGGCGGACTCGACAATGACCTCTTCCTGGGCGGCCAGACCGACGACAAGGTGGTCGGCGGCGAGGATCCGGACCTCGACGGCGACGGCGAGAGCGACGACTGGGACGTGCTCGACCTGACCGGATCCGGCGTCGACTACATCGACCGCGACGACGCGACCGACGGGATCGGGTCGGGCGGCGAGGAGAGCGGCCGGGTCTACTTCCTCGACGGCACGACGATGACCTTCGAGGAGATCGAGAAGGTGATCCCCTGCTTCACGCCAGGTACCGCGATCGCCACCCCGCGCGGCGAGGTGCTGGTCGAGGACCTCAAGGTCGGCGACCGCGTCATCACCCGCGACAACGGCATCCAGGAGATCCGCTGGCTCGGTCACAAGACGATGAGCGGCACGGACTTCGTGCGCGACGCCCATCTCAAGCCGGTGCTGATCACCGCCGGATCGCTCGGGCATGGGCTGCCGGAGCGCGACATGCTGGTGAGCCCCAACCACCGGGTGCTCGTCGCGAGCGACCGCACGCAGCTCTACTTCGACGAGACCGAGGTCCTGGCCTCTGCCAAGCACCTCGTCGGCAAGCCGGGGATCCATCGCCTCGACACGCTGTCGACGACCTACATCCACTTCATGTTCGACCGGCACGAAGTGGTGCTGTCGAACGGCGCCTGGACCGAGAGCTTCCAGCCCGGCGATTGGAGCCTGAAGGGGATCGACACCGACCAGCGGGCCGAAATCTTCGCGCTGTTCCCCGAGCTGCGCGAGGCGCGCGGGCTCGAGGGCTACACCGCGGCTCGCAAGGTGCTGAAGAAGCACGAGGCGCGCCTGCTGGCCGAATAGCCGCGCGCCGGTGCGTCGGACGAGTGACAGGGGCCGCTTTGCGGCCCCTTTTTTCCTGTCGAGGGGAGGGGAGGACTGCGGGAGCGGCTAACCTCCTGGCAGCGCGCGGTTTTCCGGCGGGCTCAATCGACTCGCAGAAGCGTAAAATTGCCCTTGGGGAAGTTGTGCCAGAGGCGGGACAATCGACGGAAAAGCCGCGCACTGGAGCCGCTTTGTGGCCGGAATGCGGCTGCGCTTGGCAAGTTGGGCGGAAATGCGGCATATCCAAGGCACGGGGCATCGCCTCGTGAAGACCACCGAGGACGCCGCTATGACCGCGATCATAAAGGATTTTTCGACCAACCGGGGCGCTCCGGCAGAGGGGCGGCTGCGGCTGGCCGAGGGGACGCGCGTGGCGACGCTTCGCGGCGAAATCCTGGTCGAGGAGCTCGAACCGGGCGCCCGGGTGCTCACCCGGGATCTCGGGCTCCAGACGGTGATCGGCGTGGCGCGGGCCATCGGGACCGAGGGCGCCGTGACGCTCCGCACGGGATGCCTCGGTGCGGGCCTTCCCGAAAGCGACCTGACGGTCGCGCCGGATCACGCCGTGCTGGTCTTCGGTGAGATCGCGCGGGAATTCTTCGGCGCGGACGAGGTCTTTGTCGAGGCACGCTGCCTGACGATGATCGAGGGGGTCGAGGCGGCTGCTCCCGCCGCGGTCTACGACATCGTTCTCTCGGCCCCCGTGATCCTGCTGACTAACGGCGCGTGGAGCGAAAGCCTCACCTGCGCCCGCCCGGCAGCGGAGGAAGATGGCCTCTTCGTGCTTTTCCCGGCCCTTCGCGCGGTGCCGGAGCGCGTCAGCGAGGTCTAGCCCTCTCTCCCATGTAGTCGGCCCAGTCTTCGGGCGTGTCGAGGTCCCGGCAGGCGCGATTTCCCGCCAGCGGTACGAGCTTTGGCGGATGCCGTTTCAGGATCGAAGCCGCGCCACGGTCGCCGCTCAGGTCGGCGAAGTCCGGAAGCAGGCTCCGGTCGAAGAGAACCGGGTGCCCCGGCGTTCCGTCCTCGGCCGTCGCGCGGCAGACGATATCGCCCGGTTCCTTGGCCGCGAGCAGGGTCGCGATGTCTTCGGTCTCGATATCTGGCATGTCGGGCAGGAGCACGAGCAGGTCGAGACCGCGGCGGCCCGCTTCCGCCGCTCCGGCCTTCAGGGATCGTGACAGGCCGTCATTCGCGTCGGGCAATATCTCCGACGATAGATCGGGCCCCCAGTCGCGGAGCGCCTCGCACCGGGCCGGGCGGTCCGTCGGAAGGGTGACGAGGGCAGGGTGCCCCGTCGCCAGTGCCGCCCGGACCTGTCGCCGCAGCAGCGGCTCGCCGTCGATCTCGCGCAGGAGCTTGTCCTCGCCGCGCATGCGGGACGAGGCTCCGGCGGCCGGGATCAGGATCAGCGCCATGCGGTCACCCACGCAGCCGGTCGCCCTCGGGGTCGAAGAGCGGCTCGGTGACGAGGCGGGCCCCGCGACGCTCGCCGAGGATCTCGATCTCGACCTCCAGCCCTGCCAAGGCCCGCTCGCGCGGCACGAAGCCCAGTGCGACGGAGCGGTCGGCCCAGTGGGAGTAGCCGCCCGAGGTGCAGACACCGGCGATTTCGCCGTCGATGTAGATCGGCTCGTCCCCCACCACGTCGGCATCCTCCGCCTCGACGAGGAAGGCCGCGAGGCTGCGGGGCGGGGGAGCGGCGCGCTCGGCCTCCGCCGCGGCGCGTCCGATGAAATCGACGTTCTTGGACCATGCGATGAAGCGGTCGAGGCCGGTCTCGGCCGGCGTGTAGTCCGGTCGGAACTCGCGCAGCCAGGCGCCGAAGAACCGGTCGAGCCGCAGGGACATCATCGCGCGCATGCCGAAGGGTGTCATTCCGGACGGTTGTCCGGCTTCCCACAGAGTTGTCCACAGGCTGCGCTGATCCATCGGATCGCAGTAGATCTCGTACCCCAGGTCGCCGGTGTAGCTGATCCGCTGCACGAGGCAGGACGTCTGACCCAGCGTCATCCGACGCAGATCGAGAAAGCGCAGATCCGTGGCCTCCCGCGTCGCCCGGGACAGGATGTTGCGCGCCTCTGGTCCCGCGATCTGGAATCCGGTGAGGGCGTCGGAGACGTTATTCACAAGGCAATCGGGCGCGGAGTGGCGCTCGAACCAGCGCTGATGCACGGTCTGCGCGCCGTAAGAGGCTGTCAGGTGGAAGGTTTCCTCGTCGAGGCAGGAAATGGTGAAATCACCGAGGAGCCGCCCCGAGGGGGCGAGCATCGGCGAGAGGGTGATACGCCCCGGACCGGGGATGCGCCCGGCCATGATCCGGTCGAGCCAGGCCCTCGCGCCGGGTCCCGTGGCCCGGAACTTGCCGAAGTTGTGCACTTCGTTGATGCCGGCGCCTTCGCGGACCGCGCGGACCTCGCGGCGGACGGCGTTCCAGGCGTTGGAGCGGCGGAAGGATGGGGTCTCGTGCCGGGGCTCGTCGCCCCGGGCAAAGTAGTTCGGCACTTCCAGCCCGAACTGGTGCCCCCAGACCGCACCGAGATCGCTGAAGATGTCGTACATCGGCGTCGTCCGATGGGGTCGGGCGGCGGGGAGTTCCTCGTTGGGATAGGAGACCGAGAAGCGGCGCTGGTAGTTCTCGACCACCTTGGGCCGCGTGTAGCCCGCGTTGATCCAGGGGCCGAAGCGGGCGACGTCGAGGCCGGAAACGTCGCGCTCGGGCTCGCCCTCGATCATCCACTGGGCCAGCACCAGCCCGACGCCGCCGCCCTGGGAAAAGCCCGCCATGACGCCGCAGGCAGACCAGAAACCGGGCATGCCGGGGACCGGGCCGACCAGCGGGTTGCCGTCGGGGGCGAAGGTGAAGGGGCCGTGGATCACGGACTTGATGCCCGCCCGCTCCAGCACCGGGAAGCGGTTGTAGGCAAAGGCAATGGAGTCCTCGATCTTGTCGTAGTCGTCGGGCAGCAGCTCGTGGCCGAAGTCCCAGGGGGTGCCGTCGATGGCCCAGGGGCGGGCCTTCTGCTCGTAGAAGCCGATGCAGAGGCCGCGGCCCTCTTGCCGGAGATAGCTCTCGCCGCCGGGGTCGAGGACGTGGGGATGTTCCTCCCCTCGCTCGTAGATCTCGGGGATCGGTTCGGTGACGAGGTACTGGTGCTCCATCGGATGAAGCGGCGCGTAGACGCCGGCCATGGCTGCGACCTCTCGCGCCCAGAGGCCGGCGGCGTTGACGACGTGCTCGGCCTGGATGGTCCCCTTGTCGGTCTCCACCTCCCAGCCGTCCAAATTTGGACGCATACCCAAGACCTTGGTATGCAAATGAATTTCGGCTCCGCCCATGCGGGCGGCCTTGGCGTAGGCATGGGTCGTCCCGGAGGGGTCGAGGTGGCCGTCGAGGGGGTCGTAGAGAGCGCCGAGGATGCCCTCGGGGTTCACGATGGGGGCCATCTTCAGGACCTCCTCGGGCCCCAGCAGCTCGGTCTCGAGTCCCATGTACCGGTGCTTCGCGCGCTCGGCCTTGAGCATGTCGAGCCGGTCGCGGTTGTCGGCGAGGGTCAGGCCTCCGACGTGGTGCAGCCCGCAGGACATGCCCGTGAGCTCCTCCAACTCTCGGTAGAGGCGGATCGTGTAGCCCTGCAGCGCCGCCATGTTGGTGTCGCCGTTCAGCGTGTGAAACCCGCCTGCCGCATGCCAGGTGGAGCCGGAGGTCAGCTCCGACCGCTCGAGCAGCATGACGTCGGACCAGCCGAGCTTGGTCAGGTGATAGAGCACCGAGCAGCCGACGACGCCGCCCCCGATGACCGCGACCCGCGTGGTGGATTTCATGGCCTACTCCCGTCCCGTTGGGGGCGAGCCTAGGACGCCTTCACGCGACGCGGAATGGCCGCGAGCGACATTTCCGGGCCCCGCGGGCGACGGTCAGGCGGGAATGGCGGCGATCAGCAGCCCGATGGCGTGGTCGACCGTCTCGGCCCGCACGCGGTCGCGGCCGAGCGCGCCGAAATCCACGGTCTCGGTCTGGGTGCCGATGGACCGGGCGATACCGAAGCAGACGCGCCCCTCGGGCTTGGACTCGGAGCCGCCGGGGCCCGCGATCCCGGTGACCGAGACGGCGATCTGCGCCTCGGACCGGGCCAGCGCGCCCTCGGCCATTTCCGCCGCGATCTCCTCGGACACCGCGCCGCAGCGCTCCAGCGTCTGGGGGCGGACGCCGAGCATCTGCACCTTCGCCGCGTTGGAATAGGTGACGAAGCCCCGGTCGAATATGGCAGAAGCGCCGACGATGTCGGTGATGCGGCCCGCGATCAGGCCGCCGGTGCAGCTCTCGGCGGTGACGATCATCACGCCCGCCGCCTCGGCGCGTTCGAGCAGCGCGCTCACAGGATCACCGGGAGATGCGCGAGGGCGGCGAGGATCACCACGCCGATCGCCGCGAAGACGCCGGCCACGATATCGTCGGTCATCACGCCCCAGGCGCCGCCCATGGCGTCGGCGCGCCCGACGGGGCCGGGCTTCCAGATGTCGAAGAGGCGGAACAGGGCGAAGGCCGCGATCCAGCCGGGCCAGAGTGCCGTGACCTCCGCGCCGACCTGCCAGGCGCCAAGGGAGACGGGCAGAAGCGCGACCCACTGTCCCGCCACCTCGTCGATGACGATATGGCCGGGATCCTTTTCGGGGCCGTTCGCCGTCTCGCGCGGGGTGGCCCAGAGGCCCGCGGCGAAGGCGGCGCCCGTGGCGGCGATCAGCAGAAGCGGGCCGCCGGTCCAGTGCAGGACCAGCGCGACGGGCAGCGCGGCGAGCGATCCCCAGGTGCCGGGGCCGGGACGCAGGAGGCCCACGTAGAAGAAGGTCGCGACGAGCCGGCTCATGTGCTCACCAGCGTCACGCTCGCCATGGCGGCGATGCCTTCCTCGCGTCCCGTGAAGCCCAGCCTCTCGGAGGTGGTGGCCTTCACGCTGACGCGCTCCGGATCGATATGCATGATGTCTGCCAAGGTCTCGATCATCCCGGCGGCGTGGGGGCCGATCTTAGGGCGCTCGCAGATGAGCGTCACGTCGGCGTTGCCGAACCGGAACCCCCGGGCGGAGACGCGGTTGCAGGCGTGCTCGAGAAAAATGTGGCTCGCGGCGCCTTTCCACTGGGGATCGGACGGCGGGAAGTGGCGGCCGATGTCGCCCTCGGCGAGCGCACCGTAGATCGCGTCCGTCAGCGCGTGCATTCCGACGTCGGCGTCCGAGTGCCCGTCGAGCCCGCGCTCGTGGGGCAGGGCGACCCCGCAGAGGACGACGTGATCTCCGGGTCCGAAGCGGTGCACGTCGAAGCCGGTTCCGGTGCGGACATCCATGGTACGGCCTTTCAGAAGGCGCTCGGCGCGCGCGAAGTCGCCGGGCGCGGTGATCTTTAAGAGATCGGCATCGCCGCCGACGATCGCCACCTCGAGCCCCGCGCCGCGCGCGACCGAGACGTCGTCGGCGTGCCCGGGCGCCGCGGCTCGGTGGGCCGCGAGGATATCGGCGAAGCGGAAGGCCTGCGGCGTCTGGGCGCGCCAGAGGTTCTCGCGGTCCTGGGTGCCCGCGACGCGCATGTCGGAGCCGATCCAGAGCGCATCGCTCACCGGCAGGGCCGGGGCGGCGCCCGGTGCGTCGTCCAGGGCGGCGAGAACGCGACCGACGAGATTCGGCGTGACGAAGGGGCGGGCGGCGTCGTGGATCAGAACGCGGTCCGGCGCATCCAGGGCCAGCGCTTCCAGCCCGTTGCGGACGCTGTCCTGCCGTGTCTCGCCACCCTCGGTGGTCTCGATGTCGAGCTCGGCGGTCTCTCCGGGGCTGACCACGGCGAGGATCCGGTCGATCCCGGAGGCGCGGAAGCCTTCGATGGCATGGTCGATGACGCGCCGGTCGCCCAGCGGACGCCACTGCTTGGGCAGACCGCCTCCGGCGCGCAGGCCGCGTCCGGCGGCGACGATGAGGGCGGCAGTTCGCATGGGCCCCTCTTAGGGCCGGCCCGGAGGATAGGCAATTCCCGCGCCGCTCCGGCCGATTTTGCCTAATTATTAAGCGAGAGACGGCATGACGCCCGGTGCGGACGGCAAGCCGTTGTGAAACGTCACAGGGGCCGTTAGGTGTCCGGGGGTAACGCACAAGAAAACGGCACATGAGCACGAAAGCCGCAAATACTGCCGGGATCGACCTCGGAAATCTGAGCCTGACGCCGCCGGTGGCCCTCGCGCCGCTCGCGGGGATTACCGATTTGCCGTTCCGCCGGCTGGTCGCCGGCTTCGGCGCGGGCTGGGTCGTCTCCGAGATGGTGGCGAGCCAGGAGATGGTGCAGGGGCACATGGGAATCCGCGCGAAGGCCGAGCTCGGCTTCGGCGACGCGCGGACGGCGGTGCAACTCGCCGGGCGCGAGGCCTACTGGATGGCCGAGGCCGCGCGGCTGGCCGAGGCGCAGGGCGCCGCGATCATCGACATCAACATGGGCTGCCCGGCGAAGAAGGTGACGAACGGCGCCTCCGGCTCTGCGCTGCTCCGCGAGCCGGACCACGCGCTGCGGCTGATAGAGGCGGTGGTGGGCGCGGTCTCGGTCCCGGTGACGCTGAAGACGCGGCTCGGCTGGGACGACGACCTGCTGAATGCCCCCGATGTCGCGGCACGGGCCGAGGCGGCGGGCGTGCGGATGGTGACAATCCACGGACGGACGCGCTGCCAGTTCTACAAGGGCCGCGCCGACTGGGCGGCGATCTGGCGGGTGCGCGAGGCGATCTCGATCCCGCTGGTGGCGAACGGCGACATCACCGGCCCGGCCGAGGCCCGGCGGGCGCTGGAGCTCTCGGGCGCGGAGGGCGTGATGATCGGGCGCGGGGCGCAGGGGCGGCCCTGGATCGTGGCCGAGGTGGCGCATGCCCTCTATGGCGCACCGGCGCCGCGGGTGCCCGAGGGGGATGCCTTTCTCGACATGGTTTCAGGGCATTACGAGGCGATGCTCGCGTTCTACAGCAAGGAGTTGGGTGGCCGCGTCGCGCGCAAGCACCTCGGCTGGTACATGGACGAGGCGGACACGCCGGGGGCTCTGCGCAAGGCCGTCCTGACGGCGGGCGATCCCGCCGAGGTGCTGCGGCGCCTGCCCGATGCACTCGGCCGCGCGAGGGAGGCGGCATGAGCATCGTCGATCCCGCCCTCTGGAATTCGCTGCCCGTTCCGGCGCTGCTGCTGGCCGACGACGACACCATCGCCGACAGCAACCCGGCGGCGGAGAGCTTTCTGAACCTCTCGGAGCGGGCGCTGAAGGGCGCGCCCGTCTGGGACAAGGTGATGATCGACGCCGCGATCGAGGATCCCTTCACCCGCGCGCGCCACAACCGGACCTCGCTCTTCGTCAACGACGTGGACGTGGGATCGGGCGAGCGGCCTCCGGTGCAATGCAACATCCAGTTCGCGCCGCTGGAGGGGGCCGCGGGCTACACGCTGATGATGATCTCGCCGCGCGAGCTGGCGAGCCGGGTCACGCTCAACGCGGCCTCCGGAAAGGCCGCCCGCTCGGCCATCGGCATGGCGGAGATGCTGGCGCACGAGATCAAGAACCCGCTGGCGGGGATCACCGGGGCGGCGCAGCTGCTGTCGATGAACCTCGAGAGCGGGGACCTCGAGCTTACCGACCTCATCGTCGAGGAGAGCCGGAGGATCGTCCAGCTGCTGGAGCAGGTCGAGCAGTTCGGCAACCTGCGGCCGCCGGAGACGCGGGCGGTCAATATCCACGACCTGCTGGATCGCGCGCGGCAGTCGGCCTCGGTGGGCTTCGGCGCGCACATGACCTTCGTGGACGACTACGATCCCTCGCTGCCACAGACCTGGGCGGATGCCGACCAGCTCCTGCAGGTCTTCCTCAACCTGCTGAAGAACGCGAGCGAGGCGGGGCAGGAGGGCGGCACGATAAAGCTGCGGACCTTCTACGAGCCCTCCCTTCGGGTGAAGAGCAAGGACGGCTTCCCGGTGCGGTTGCCATTGCAGGTCGAGATCATCGACGACGGGCCGGGCCTGCCGCCCGAGATCGCGGGAGAGATCTTCGAGCCCTTCGTCTCCGGCCGGGAGAACGGGACCGGGCTCGGCCTCGCGCTCGTCTCCAAGATCATCGCCGACAACGGCGGCTGGATTTCCGTCGACTCGGTGCCCGGCCGGACCGTCTTCCGGCTGAGCCTTCCGCGCGTTCCCAAGGACGCCCCCGTGACCGAAGAGGATTGATATGGACGGCACAGTTCTCGTCGCAGACGACGACCGCACCATCCGCACCGTTCTGACCCAGGCGCTCACCCGGGCGGGCTGCAAGGTGCACGCGACCTCGTCGCTCGTGACGCTCATGCGCTGGGTCGACGAGGGCAAGGGCGACCTGGTGATCTCGGACGTCATCATGCCGGACGGGAACGGGCTGGAGCAGCTGCCGATGATCTCGGAGAAGCGGCCCGGGCTGCCGGTCATCGTGATCTCGGCGCAGAACACCATCATGACGGCGATCCAGGCGGCGGAGGCAGAGGCCTACGACTACCTGCCCAAGCCCTTCGACCTGCCGGACCTGATGAAACGCGCGGGCCGGGCGCTGGAGGTCAAGCGTCGCGCGCCGCCGCCGCGCCCAGAGGGCGTCGCGGAGCAGGACGGCGAACTGCCGCTGGTCGGCCGGACGCCCGCGATGCAGGCGCTCTACCGGCTGGTGGCTCGGGTGATGAACACCCAGCTGCCGGTTCTCATCACCGGCGAGAGCGGGACGGGCAAATCGCTCATCGCCCGCGCGATCCACGACTTCTCCGACCGGCGGACACTGCCCTTCGTGGTGGCGAACGCGGCCGACCTGGAAGGGGCCGACGGGCCCTCGGCGCTCGTCTCCCGCGCGAAGGGCGGCTCGCTTGTCTTTGACGAGGTTGGAGATTTCCCCGACGAGGCGCAGGCCCGGATCGTCCGCATGCTGGACACGCTGGGCGACAGCGGGCCGCGCATCATGTCGACAAGCCAGGTCGACCTGATGAGCCGCATGGAGGCCGGCGAATTCCGCGAGGATCTCTACTACCGCCTCGGCGGCGTGACGCTGACCGTGCCCTCCCTGCGGGAGCGGGTCGACGACATCCCGCTTCTGGCCGAACACTTCCTCCTGCGGGCGGAACGCGACGGCGCCTCGCTCAAGCGGTTGAACGCGCAGGCGCTGGAGCTGGTGCGCGCCTACTCCTGGCCGGGCAACGTGCGGCAGCTGGAGAACGCCATCCGGCGGCTGGTCTTCACCGCGACGGAAGACGAGATCACCCGCAGCGAGGTCGAGCATGTCCTGGGCAACCAGCCCGCCATGGAGCCTCTGAGGGGTGGCGGCGAGGGAGAAAAGCTCTCGGCCTCGGTCGCGAAGCACCTCCGGCGCTATTTCGACCTGCATGGCGGCGTGCTGCCGCCGCCCGGGCTTTACCAGCGCATTCTCAAGGAGGTGGAGCTGCCCCTGATCGAGATCGCGCTCGATGCGACGGGGGGTAATCAGGCCAAATGTGCCGATCTCCTGGGCATCAACCGCAATACCTTGAGGAAAAAGATCACCGACCTCGATATCCGCGTGACACGGCGCCGTAAGTTGATGTAAAACCGCCACAGAACCGTGGCGATCGCGACATGTCGCGACAAGATCACGGGAAATGGCGGATGGGTCACAGTCGTGGCCATAGGACAGGGCGAGCACGTGCGGCGGTCCCCTCTGGATCTGAAGCTGGGCCGGCTGAGCCGGTGGCGGCGCAGGGCGCAGGTGCGCACTGCTTCCACGCTGGGCCTCGTGATCCTGGGCCCCGTCCTCGCAGGTCTGACCCTCTCCGCCTTCGGTCCCTTGGAGCAGGGGGCGAACTCCCTGGCCCTGCGGCTCGTCCTGACGGCGGACCTCGTCTACGTTCTGGTCGTCGCGGCGCTGGTCGCGCAGCGGGTCTTTGCCATGGTCGCGGCGCGGCGGGCGAAGTCCGCCGGCTCACGGCTCCACCTGCGCCTGACGGGCGTCTTCGCGCTGCTGGCGCTGATCCCGACCGTGCTCGTCGCCGTCTTCGCGGTGGTGACACTCAACATCGGCCTCGAGGGCTGGTTCTCTGACCGGGTGCGCAACGTGGTGGGCTCCTCGCTCTCTGCCGCGCAGGCCTACGAGGAAGAGCACCGGCAGGAGCTGGCGCGCGACGGGCAGGCGCTGGCGCAGTACCTCAACCAGGAGCGCGAGCAGACCTTCTTCATGTCTCCCGGCGAGATCCGGCAGGCCTTGGGCCGCGTCCAGGCCCAGATCGAGCGCGGGTTGTCCGAGGCCTTCGTCATCGACAGCGAGGCCGAGATCGTGGCGCGGGGCGCGCGGTCCTATCTCTTCGACTATGAGCAGCCCGATCCGGCGGTGATCGAGGAGGCGCTCAGCGAAGGCATCGCGATCATCGAGGACTGGGACAGCAACGAGTTCCGCGCGCTGATCCCGCTCGACGCCTTCGTCGATCATTTCCTCTATGTCAGCCGCGAGGTCGACGGCTCGATCCTGTCCCTGCTGGACGAGACGCAGGAGACGGTGGCGCTCTACGAGCAGCTGGAGCGGGACCGGGGCAGGGTGCTCTTCGAGTTCGGCCTGATCTACCTGGGCTTCGCCGTCATCCTGATCCTCGCCGCCATCTGGCTGGGGCTCTGGTTCGCCGAGCGGCTGGCGCGGCCCGTGGGGCGGCTCGTGACCGCGTCGCAACGGGTCGGGACCGGCGACCTCGACGTGCGGGTGCGCGAAGAGGAGGGCGACGACGAGATTGCCCTCTTGGGCCGCCATTTCAACAGGATGACCGCCGAACTTAAGGCGCAGCGTGAAGAGCTGCTGGAGCGGACCCGCCAGGTCGAGCGGCGGCGGAGGCTCTTCGACTCCGTGCTCACCTCGATCACGTCCGGTGTCGTCGGCCTGAACGCGCGGGGGCAGGTGAGCTTCGTGAACCGCTCCGCCAAACGGCTGCTCGACGTGGACGAGACGACGGAGGACACCGATCTCGCGGTCGCCGTGCCGGAGTTCGGCGAGCTCTTCCGGCGGCTCAAGCGCGAGAAGCGCAGCGTGGTCCAGGACCAGGTGAACCTCGTGCGGACCGGCAAGCAGGAGAGCCTGCTGGTGCGCATGTCGCCCAGGCGCGGCGAGACTGGAAAAATCGAGGGCTACGTCGTGGCCTTCGACGACGTGACCGACCTCGTGAGCGCGCAGCGGATGGCGGCCTGGGGCGACGTGGCGCGGCGGATCGCGCACGAGATCAAGAATCCGCTTACGCCGATCCAGCTCTCGGCCGAACGCATCAAGCGCAAGTTCGGCAAGCTGGTCTCCGAGGAGGAGGCCGAGGCGCTGGACAGCATGACGGCGGTCATCGTGCGGCAGACCAACGACCTGCGGCGGATCGTCGACGAGTTCTCAAAGTTCGCGCGGATGCCCGAACCGGAGCGCGTCCGCCACGACCTGACGGGCCTCGTGCGCGACGCGATCTCGCTTCAGGAGGCGGGCCAGCCGGAGGTGCGCTTCGAAAGCGAGCTGCCCGACGAGGCGGTAATCGGACAGCTCGACGCCACGATGATCTCGCAGGCGCTCACGAATCTCATCAAGAACGCAGGCGAAGCCATTGAGACGCGGCGAGAAACCGGCGCCGAGGTCGAGCCGCGGATCCGCGTCTCGATGACCTGGGCCGACAACGAGGCGCGTATCGAGATCGCCGACAACGGCATCGGCCTGCCCGAGGACCGGGCCCGGCTCTTCGAGCCCTACGTCACCACGCGCGAGAAGGGTACCGGCCTCGGCCTGCCCATCGTCAAGAAGATCATCGAGGAGCACGGCGGCACCCTGACGCTTTCGGACGCCGAACCCCTCGACGACACGGGCCACCGCGGCGCGCTGGCCATCGTCACACTGCCGGTCGCGCAGATCGCGGCCCCCACTCCAGAAAAAGAAGCGGTATGAGGTAGAGGATGAGCGACATTCTGATCACCGACGACGAGCGGGACATCCGGGAACTGATCTCGGAGATCCTGCACGACGAGGGCTACACGACGCGGCTCGCGGGGACGTCCGAGCAGTGCATGGCCGAGCTCGGAAAGGCGCCGCCAGCGCTGATGATCCTGGACATCTGGCTGAAGGACAGCGGGATGGACGGGATCGAGATCCTAAAGAGCGTCAAGCGCGAGCATCCCGACATCCCCGTGGTCATCATCTCGGGGCACGGCAACATCGAGACGGCCGTCGCAGCGATCAAGCTCGGGGCCTACGACTTCATCGAAAAGCCCTTCAATATCGACCAGTTGCTGGTCGTCATTCGACGCGCGATGGAGACCTCCCGCCTGCGCCGCGAGAACTTCGAGCTGAAGCGAGGCGAACAGGGCGCGACCGAGTTGCTGGGCGAGAGCGGTTCGTTCCGCTCGCTCAAGTCGCAGCTCGACAAGGTCACCCGGTCCAACGGCCGTGTCATGCTCACCGGGCCGGCGGGCGCCGGCAAGGAGGTCGCTGCCCGCTACATCCACGCCAAGTCCAGCCGCGGGCAGGCGCCCTTCGTCTGCGTGAACTCCGCCTCGGTCGAGCCGGAGCGGATGGAGGAGGTCCTCTTCGGCCGCGAAAGCCCCGAGCGGGGTGTCGAGCGCGGCCTGCTGGAAGAGGCGAACGGCGGGGTGATCTACTTCGACGAGGTGGCGGATATGCCCCTCGGCACCCAGTCCAAGATCCTGCGGGTGCTGGTCGAACAGCGCTTCCAGCGGGTCAACGGCCACGAGAAGGTCGAGGTCGATATCCGCGTGATTTCCAGCACCAACAAGGACTTGCAGCGCGAAATTCAGGAGGGTCGCTTCCGGCAGGAGCTCTTCCACCGGCTGAACGTGGTGCCGATCTCGGTGCCCTCGTTGGAGGACCGGCGCGAGGACATTCCGCTGCTCGCGGAGCACTTCATCGAGATGTTCAACCGCACCCAGGGTCTCCCCCTGCGTCCGCTCGCCGAGGACGCGCGGGCGCTACTGCAGACGATGACCTGGCCCGGCAACGTGCGCCAGCTGCGCAACGTGATCGAGCGGGTGCTGATCCTGGGCGAAGGCAACGGCGAGATCACGGCCCGCGATCTGCCCTCGACCGACGAACGCACAGCGACCGACGAGGACCGCGTCGTGCTCTCCGGCGGACTGGCGACGCTGCCGCTGCGCGAAGCGCGAGAGCTCTTCGAGCGGGAGTACCTGCTCACCCAGATCAATCGCTTCGGCGGCAACATCTCCCGGACCGCGGCCTTTGTCGGGATGGAGCGCTCGGCGCTGCACCGCAAGCTCAAGAGCCTCGGGGTCGTCACCTCCACGAAGGCCGGCGCCCGCGTCGCGCATGTGGAAGGCTAGGTGCAGACCCGGCGGCTGACAGCCGCGGGGATCGAGACCCACTGCCTGATCGCGGGGCCCGTGGAGGCCCCGCCGGTGCTGTTGCTGCACGGCGGTGGGCTGGACCGGGCCGCGCTCGCCTGGAGCGAGACGATGCGGGCCTTGCAGCCCACGTTTCGCTGCTATGCGCCGGACCTGCCGGGTTACGGCAGCTCGGGCGGCTTCGCCGGACCCCACGACCTGGGGCAGCTCACCGACTGGGCGCTCGCGCTGATGGACGAGCTGGGTGTGGCCCGCGCCCATGTGGTCGGCAACTCCATGGGGGGCGGCATCGCGCTGCGGCTCGGGCTCGATCATCCCGAGCGCGTGGACCGGCTGGTGCCGGTGGGGGCCTACGGTCTCGCGCCGCGCTACATCGGTCAGCCGGCACTCTGGGTGCTGGCGCGGTTCGGCAGCTCGCGGCTCGTCTCCGCCACCGCCGCCCGGTGGGAGCTGGCCGCACGGGCGGCATTGCGTTGGGTCTACGCCGATCCAAAGCAGATCACGCCCGAGGTCCTCGCTGGCCTCAGGGAGGAGGCGCGGCGGCAGCTGAGGCGGCAGAGCTTCAGGCGGTTCCTGATGGCCGAAGCGGCGCCGACGGCTTTCCGGAGCGCGATGCTCGACAGGTTGCCGCAGATGGAGCGACCGACGCTTCTGATCCACGGGACGAGCGACCGCATCGTGCCGATCCGTCATGCCCGGCGGGCCGCGCGGCTCGCGCCGCAAATCGAGCTCTACGAGATGCCCGTCGGGCACTGGCCGATGCGCGAGCGCCCGGAAATATTCCTGTCGAAGCTGCGGGCGTTCCTGACGGACTAGTGCCGCGTGGCGGAGGGATCGTCCTCTTCGCCGAAATCCGCGCCCGCTTCGATCTCCGAGATGACCTTGGCCCAGAGCTCCGGCGGCTGGGCGCCGGGGACCGCGTGACGCTGGCCGACGATGAAGGTTGGTACGCCGGTCACGCCCATCTCGCGGCTATGGGCATCGCGCTTGCGGATGTCCTCGACGTCGGCGTCGGAGGCGAGCAGCCGCATCACGACGCCCGCGTCCATCTCAGCGCCGTCCGCGATGTCGGCGAGAACGTCATGCTCGCCGATGTCGCGGTGATCGCGGAAGTAGGCCTCGAAGAGCCGCTGAACCACGAGGCTCTGGCGCTGCTCGATGCCGGCCCAGTGGATCAGGCGATGCGCGTCGATCGTGTTCGGCACGCGGGGCAGGGCGGCGAAGTCGATCTCGAGCCCCGCCATCTTGGCGTGTTCCGCGATCTGCTCGTAGGCCTGGGCGCCCGTGGGGTCGCCGAACTTGGCCTCGAGGTAGACGGCGCGCTCCATCCCTTCGGGCGGCATGTCCGGGTTCAGCTGGAAGGGGTGCCACTCGATCTGGAAGGGGTTGCCCGCCGACTCCAGCGCCCGGTCGAGCTGCGTCTTGCCGATGTAGCACCAGGGGCAGATCGGGTCCGAGAGGATGTCGAGCTTGACCATGGGCGGGGCCTCCGTTCGTCCGGGGTCGGGGCTACGCGGCGCGGGCCGCCATTGCAAGGCTCGCGCGGCAGGCCTAAGCCAGCGCCATGAGCGAGACCGATCCCAGATCCACCATACGCGTCGCCCGAGCCGAGGGCACGGAAGAGAGTGCCGAGCCGCTCGACCTCGGGCTGCGGGTGCGCGAGCTGCGCAAAGAGCGCGGCTGGACGCTGGAGCAGGCGGCGCGCCAGGCGGGGCTTGCCCGGTCGACGCTGTCCAAGATCGAGAACGGCCAGATGTCGCCGACCTACGACGCGCTCAAGAAGCTGGCGACGGGGCTCGACATCTCCATTCCCCAACTCTTCACTCCGCCAGCGGATACGCGGGTCAACGGGCGGATGGCGGTCACGCGGGCGCACGAGGCCGCGGCGCATGCGACGACGACCTATGAACACGATCTCCTGGCGGAGACTCTGCGGCAGAAGAAGATGCTCCCCTACCGCGCCCGCATTCGCGCGCGCCGGTTCGAGGAATTCGACGGCTGGGTGCGGCACGACGGCGAGGAGTTTCTCTACGTCCTGACCGGACAGGTCCGCCTGTTCACCGAATTCTACGAGCCGGTGGACATGAAGCGTGGTGACAGCGCCTATTATGACGCCACCATGGGCCACAACGTCGTGTCGATCAGCGCAGAGGACGCGACGATCCTCTGGGTGACTTCGCAGAGCTGAAAGGCCCGATAGCTAGTCGGCCATCGCCTTGCGGCTCTCGTGCGCGACGCGGCGCAGGCGCATGGCGAAGAGCAGATCGTCGAGCTCGCGATCGGCCTCGCGCTTGGTGAGGTCGTGACGCTCGGCGATCTTGTCGATTGCGGCCTCCTTGTCTGCGCCGACCTCGACGATCATGTCGCGGTCGATCCGGGGAAACCGTCGGCGGAGCTGCGGGAGCGCGGGGTCGGGCTGTCGGGCGATCTGGTCCCAGGTCATGCGGTGCTCCTTACATGGGCGCTCAGGTGTCGCGGCCGATGGGGCGGTCGGAGACGCCTTCGTCCCCGAAATCGCCATCCTCGGCATAGACGTCTTCCCCTTCCGGGATATGGGCGGCGGCGTCCCTGATCCGCTCACTGTCCCGGGAGGGGTCCATGACGGCATCTGCGGGCTCCAGCCCCATCAGCCAGTCGGCGATCTCGCTGTCGGCGACGGAGGGGCTGAGGCCAAGCTGGCGGGAGAGAAGAGCGCCGAACTCGGTGCGGTCGCCCTCTGTCGCGAGGACGTCGTCCTCTTCCAGCTCGGGCCAACGCGTGAGGATTTGGGGCACATGCGCTTCCCAGTTGGTTTCGACGTCGCTCCAGTTCATGGCGAGTTCTCTCCTGTCGGTTTCCCTTGATCCTGAAGGGAGGAAACCGATGCGCTCGCCGCGGGTTCCAGCGGGCCGGTCAGATGGCGCGCCGTGCGCGGCGAAGCGCTCGCTCCTGGCGGTCCCACCACCAGTCTAGGCATTCCGCCGCTTCGGTCCGCGTGAGGTCATGCGTCTCGGCCAGATAGGTGACGAGGCGGGCGCGATCCCCCCGCCAGCGCGCGAGGGCGGTGCGGTCCAGCTGCCGGAATTCGGTCGCCAGACGGTCGAGAAGGGCGGGCCAGAACGTGGCGGGGTCGGTCCGGATCATGCGGTCTCTCCTTTGCCTTCGCCTGCGACCGATGGGAGCACGAAGTCATTGAGGGAGGATTAATGGCTCACGCCGCCTCGGGCCGGACGGGCTCCTCCCCGGCGAAGCGGCTCCGGACGGCAAGCGCGGTCAGAGCGGGCAGGGCGGCGGTCCCCAGGAACATGGTCCAGTCGCCGAAGACGTCCGAAGCGAGGCCCGCGAGGCTCGGTCCAAGAACGCTGCCCGCCGCGGTCGCCAGAAGCGCCGAGGTGAAGCTGAGCGAGGGGAAGCCCGGGAAAAGCTTCTCCGACCAGAAGGCAAGGACCGCGCTGGTCATCATGACGTGAACGCCCTGCAGGCCCGCCGAAACCCCCAGTCCCGCCCAGCTGCCGGGAAACAGGACAACGAGGGACACTGAAACCGCCGCGGACAGCATCAGCAGGCGCAGCAGCCAGGCCAGGCCGATCGCGCGCTTCAGACGGCCCGTGAGGAGGCCGGCGAGCCCGCAGGCCCCGTAGACCATGAAGACCACGGCAGGAGTCGCCTGGACCGGGATCCCGGGCAGACCGCCCGAGTCCACGAAATGATCGCCGGCGAAAGAGATGTAGATGGCGGAAACCGTCCCGTAGACGAAGGCGATGACGAAGAGAGGCAGCGCCGCCACCCGCAGCATTTCGCGCCAGGCGCCCGGGGGCATCTCGCGGTCGTCCTTCTCGACATGGCGCAGTGCGAACCAGTTGGCGAAGAGCGCCAGGGCTGCCGCCGTCGCGAAGAAGGCCCAGCACATCCGCCACGACAGGCCCGCGTAAACCATTGCCAAGGCGGCGAAACCGGCACCGAAGATACCGAGGCTCGTGCCGGTGCTGATCTCGGAGAGCGCCAGGGGCCGGTCGACCTCCCGGATCTTGCGGTGCACGGCGTCATTGAAGGGCGTCCAGGCGAAGCCCGCGCTGGACGCGGTGAAGAAGACGCCCACGGCGAGGACGGCCAGGTTCGGCGCGGCGGCCACGGTCGCCATCCCCACGGTCGCGGACAGGAGGCCGGAGATCACGGGAAACTCGGGGCCACGCCGGGTCAGCAGGGGCTGCGCGATCAGCAGGGCGAGGAAGAAGCCGAGGAAGCCGAGGCTCGAGATATAGCCGACCGCCGAGGTCGACATGTCGAACGCGGTCCGCAGTTCGGGCACGAACAACCCGAAGCCCATGCGGCCGGGGCCGTAGCTGATAGCCGTTGCGGCGAAGCCCGCGGCGGACAGGCTGTGGAAGTCGTTCATGGTCAGCCTCCGTTGGCCCGCAATGAAACGCGCGGGACGGAGGTTCCTGAGCGGAAGCCGGATGCGAAAACGCCCGCCGGGTCTCGGCGGGCGTTCGCTCAGTCGACGAGGTGCGAGGTCACTCCTCGTACCACCAGACGTCGGGCTGCCAGTTCGTCCAGTCGCCGAAGATCGGAATCTCCTCGGGGTAGTGCAGGTTCGCGTCGTGGGCGAGCCAACTGACGTTCCAGGCGTAGGTCGGGATCACGTAGCGGCCGGCGGTCAGCACCCGGTCGAGCGCCTTCGCGGCCGCGTAGAAATCCTCGGTCTCTTCGGCGGTGAGCAGCGTGTCGATGAGGCCATCGACTGCCTCGGACTTCACGCCCATGAGGTTGCGGCCGCCGACAGTGTCCGCCGCCTCGGAGCCCCAGTAGAGGTACTGCTCGGTCCCCGGCGAGAGCGAGAGAGCGCGGCGGAACCAGGTCATGTCGAAATTGTAGTTGTCCGTCCGCTCCTTGTACTGGGCGCTGTCGGCCGAGGAGACGGTCGGGAAAATCCCCAGCCGCTCGAGGCTTTCAAGGTAGGGATCGGTGAACTGGGTCTGCTCGGTGACGCCCTGTTCCAGCAGGATCTCGAACTCGAAGGGCTCGCCCTCTTCGTTCTTGAGCACGCCGTCCTGAACGGTCCAGCCCGCTTCCTGCAGGAGGTTCATCGCCTCGCGGATATTGCCGCGGTTCCGGAGCGTGCCGTCGCTCTCGGGGAGCGAGTAGCCCTCGAGCGCGCCTTCCGGAAGGTCGTCGTACTGTTCCAGCATCTCGCGGACGCGGCCCTCGGCGGGCTCGCCCACCTCCATGCCGAGCGGCGAGTTGGAGAAGTAGGACTGGATCCTCGGCTGCGTTCCGCCGGAGAGCGCGTCGTTGATGGCCTCGAAGTTGAAGGCATGCATGAGCGCTTCGCGAACCCGGATGTCGTCGAAGGGCGCGCGGCGGGTGTTCATGACGAAGCCCGTCATGCCCGTCGGCCGCTCGTGCGGGATCTCGGACTTCACGATCTCGCCTTCGTCGATGGCGGGGAAATCGTAGCGGTCCTGCCAGCGGCCCGCGTTGAACTCGCGCTGGGTGGTGACGATGCCCGCCTTGAAGGCCTCGAAGGCCGCGGTCTCGTCGCCGAAGAACTCCAGCCGGTATTCGTCGAGATTGTAGGTGCCGTTCCGGAACGGGACGACGTCCCATCCCCAGTAGTCGGGATTGCGCTCCAGGACGACGTAGCGGCCCAGCTCGTAGTCGCCGATCACGTAGGGCGAGGAGGCGATGGGGACGATGCTGTCGCCCTCCTCGGCGAAGTCGATGCCCTCGAACTGCTCCTTCTTGAGGATCGGGCGCATGCCCGCCAGCAGCGCGAGCTCACGGTTGTCGGTGTTGAAGGTGATGCGGACTTTGCGCTCGCCGGTCTGCTCGATCGACTCCACGGAGGACCAGAACCCTGCGTAGCGGGGGTGACCCTCGGAACCGAGGGTCTCGAAGGACCAGATCACGTCCTCGACGGTCACCGGGGAGCCGTCAGAGAATTCGGCCTCGGGCCGGAGGGTGAATTCCACCCACTCACGATTCGGGCCGGTCTCGACGGATTCGGCCAGCAGGCCGTAGAGGGTGAAGGGCTCGTCGAGCGAACGGCCCATCAATGTCTCACCGACGTGGAATCTGATCTGCCAGGGGACATTGCCCTTGCGGATGTAGGGATTGAGCGAATCGAAGCTGCCGACATTGGCCTCGACGATGCGTCCGCCCGTGGGCGCATCGGGGTTCGCGTAGGGGAGAGCCACAAAATCGGGTGGGAGCTCGGGCTCCCCGTACATAGCTATGCCATGCTGCGGCTCGGCGCCGACGGCCTGGGCGGCCAGACCGAGTGCCAGCGCACCAAGGCTCGCGCGCAGACCGCGCAAAAACTTAGGTTCCATATCGGCGACAATCCCCTGCTGCTCGTTGTCAGTTGAGGAAACGGTAAAGGGGAGCGCCAGCGTTATCAAACTTTTAGGTTGGCGGCGGGCGACGGATTGCTTATAAGGGGGGCACTGCTCGATAGGTTTCTTGCCTGTATGAAACCTGCCTCAATAACTCAACGCCCGCCTTGTGCGGGCGTTTTTTTTGGGCCGATGCGGCGGGTGCGGGGCCGGGATCGGACAGGTTCCCCAGAGCCGGACTCCCCGGGGAATCGCTCCCGAGGTGGCGGCGGGGACAGGCGGTCCTGAGCGATCATATCCTGAAACGCCGACGTGAGGTTGATCTGCTTCGCACGCGCAGCATTATGCAGGCGGCACGCAGCAAGGAGATCCCGATGCAACTATCCGGCAAGACCGCCGTCGTGACAGGCTCCAACTCCGGGATCGGGCTGGGCATCGCCCGGGCGATGGCCGGCGCGGGGGCGGACGTGGTCCTCAACTCCTACACCGACAGCGAGGAAGACCATCAGCTGGCCAAGGAGCTCGGCGAGGAATTCGGCGTCACGGCGCGCTACATCAAGGCCGACCTGTCTAAGGGCGAGGAGGCGCGCGGCCTGATCGAGCAGGCGGGGGCCTGCGACATCCTGGTGAACAACGCCGGCATTCAGCAGGTCTCGCCGATCGAGGAGTTCCCGGTCGAGAAATGGGACGCGATCATCGCGATCATGCTCTCCTCGGTCTTCCACACGACCGCGGTCGCGCTGCCGATGATGCGGAAGGCGGGCTGGGGCCGGGTGATCAACATCTCCTCAGCGCACGGACTGCGCGCCTCGCCCTACAAGGGCGCCTACGTGGCGGCAAAGCATGGCGTGGTGGGCTTCACCAAGGTGACGGCGCTGGAGACGGCGGAGGAGCCGATCACGGCGAACGCGATCTGTCCGGGCTACGTCCTGACGCCGCTGGTCGAGGCCCAGATCCCCGACACGATGAAGCAGTACGGCATGGATCGGGAGACCGCGATCAAGGAGGTGATCCTCGAGCGGCAGCCCTCCAAGGAGTTCGCGACGCTGGAGCAGCTCGGCGGGTCGGCGGTCTTTCTCTGCTCCGACCACGCCGCCCAGATCACCGGCACGACGCTCAGCATGGACGGCGGCTGGACGGCGCGGTGAGCGGCAGCAAGCGCATCAACCTCGCGCTGCAGGGCGGGGGCGCGCATGGCGCCTTCACCTGGGGCGTGCTCGACAGGCTGCTGGAAGAGGAGCGGCTGGAGATCGCCGCGATCTCCGGCACCTCGGCGGGCGCGCTCAATGCCGCCGCGGTGAAGGCCGGGATGGTGCACCGGGGCAGGGATGGGGCCAAGACGCAGCTCGACCGGCTCTGGTCCCAGGTGGGCGCGATCACCGACGACCGGATGACCGACTGGCTCTCGGCGCTGGCGCCGTCCGCTCCCTTTCTCGCCAAGGCGCTGGAATACTCGCCCGCCTTCGCGGCCTTCGATGCCTCGGTGCGGCTGACGACGCCCTACCTCTACGGCCCGATGGTGCGGAATCCGCTGCAGCGGATCGTCGAGGGGTTCGACTTCGGCGCGGTCTGCGGCGCGGGCGGGCCCGAGATCCACATCTGCGCGACGAACGTGCGCAGCGGCAAGATCCGGGTCTTCGCGGGCGAGGCGATCTCCACTGAGGCGATCCTCGCCTCGGCCTGCCTGCCGACGCTGTTCCAGGCCGTGGAGATCGACGGCGAGGCCTACTGGGACGGCGGCTATACCGGGAACCCGGCACTCTATCCGCTTTATGCGCCGCACCTCCCGGACGACCTCGTGGTGGTGAACATCAACCCGATCCGCCGGGAAGCCGTCCCGCGCGATCCGCAGGCGATCCAGAACCGGATCAACGAGATCAGCTTCAACTCGTCGCTGCTGCGGGAGATGCGGGCCATCAACTTCGTCAAGCGCCTGCTGCGGCAGGGCAACGTGCCGAAGGGCACCATGAAGGACGTCCTCGTTCACATGATCGCCGACGACGGGCTGATGAACGAGCTCAGCGTGGCGACGAAGATGGTGCCAAACGCCGTCGTCATGGCGCGGCTCAAGGCGGCGGGGCGGGCCGCGGCGGACGCCTTCCTCGAGGCCCACTGGGACGACATCGGCGAACGCGCGACCGTGGACCTCGAAGAGATGTTTTCCTGAGCCTCAGGCCGGACCGCCGATCCGCAGGTGGCCATGGGCGAAGGCGAGCTTCTCCCGCACCCCGGCGGTCAGCACGAAGGGGTAGAGATCCGGCAGGTCCAGCGCCCGGTTGACGTGGTTCACCGCGATCGACACGGCGACGGCAAGGGTCACCAGCCGCTCGGTATCGCTCTCCAGGTAGGCATCGTAGCCTGCGGGCGGCCCCTCTGGCAGCGTCAGGCCCGCGGAGGCAGTGCTGTCCAGCAGGTCCGTCAAGTGCAGCAGGTGGGCGATGGTCTCGGCCCAGTCCTCGTGCGGGTGCGAAGTGGCGTAGCTGGTGACGTGGTGCTCGCCCGCCGGGCTCGGTTCGGCGTAGTGCGCCTCGAGCGCCGCCCCGTAATCGGCGCGTTCGTCGCCGAAGAGCGCGCGGAAGGCTTCGGCGAAGCCCGCATCCTCCACCAGCCTGAGTTGCAGGAAATGGGCCATCTCGTGGCGCATGTGGCCGATCATCGTCCGGTAGAGCTCGCCGAGGTTCTCCTGCCGCTCCGCGAGGACGGCCTCGCTCGCCTCCGAGACGTTGATCGTGATGACGCCGTCGGCATGGCCCATGACCACGTCCGCCTCGCCGGTCGCCGTCTCCTCGGACAGCAGCCGGAAGACGGGGCGGGGGCCCCTATCGGTCGGAGTGAACCAACCCCAGCGCGCCAGGCTCGCGAGCATCCAGCGCTTCGCCGCCTCGGTCCGCGCCCAGAGCGGAAGGTTATCCGGCGCCCGAAGGTCCGGGACCGTCTCGGTCATCCCGCAGGACCGGCACAGGCCGTCACTCTCCGCGACCCAGTTGCAGCCGATCTCATCCCGGTTCGCGCAGGGATCGCGAAACGGCTGCATCGCCTGCGCGACCGGGTCGAAGACGACGGCCTGGCCGCAGTCACAGGTGGTGTTGTGGAAATAGAGCGGGGCCGAACAGGCCGGGCACCGAAAGACTTGCATCCTGGCTCTCCTCACCCCTCCAACGGGGCCTCTGCGAACGCCGTTCCGGGGCGCCGGTTCCCCTGTGTCAGCCCAGGAGCAGTCCCGCGGCCAGTCCCCACATCACCAGCCCGACCCCGAGATCGAGCCACTGCCAGGCCCGGGCCGACGTCATCACCGGCGCCAACAGCCGCGCGCCGTAGCCCAGGCCGAAGAAGAAGGTGAAGGAGGCCAGCACGGCGCCACTGCCGAAGGCCCACTTTTCCGCGCCGGCCTCGAACTGCGTCGAGACGGCGCCGACTAGGCCGAGCGTGTCCAGATAGACATGCGGGTTGGCCCATGTGAAGGCCGCGGCCGCCGCGAGCGTCGCCGCCAGCGAGCCGGAGCGGCCGCTCAAGACCATGCGGTAATCGCCGACCCAGGCGGCCCGCAGGCGGAGCGCTCCGTAGACCAGAAGGAACGCCGCACCGCCCAGCGCCATCAGGCGGGGCAGGGCGGGCAGAGCCTCCACCACCGCGGCGAACCCCGCGACACCCGCCGCGATCAGCACCGCGTCGGACAGGGCACAGAACAGGCAGAGCGGCAGCACATGTGCCCCGAGCAACCCCTGCCGGAGGACGAAGGCATTCTGCGCGCCGATTGCGAGGATGAGGGAGAAGCCGGTGGCGAAACCGGTCACGGCGGGCGCGAGCATTTTCCGGTCAGGCGTCTTCGCTCTCGCGCCGGTCGGGGTCGCGGGCCTTGTGGGCCAGCCGCTCGGCCTCGTGCTCGAGGACCTCCGCCATCTGCGGCCGTTCCTTCTCGCCCGGGTAAACGAGCCCGGCGGAGATCACGAGCTTGGCGGCGTCCTCGATGGTCATGTCGAGCTCGATCACGTCGGTCTCGGGTACGAAGAGCAGGAAGCCCGATGTCGGGTTTGGCGTCGTCGGCAGGAAGACCGAAAGCATCTCGCCACTGGCAGTCCGCTCGCGGACCTCGCCCTTTGTGCGCGTCGAGATGAAGCCGATCGCCCACATCCCCTTGCGCGGGTACTCGATCAGGCAGGCCTTCTCGAAGCTCGTCTCGCTCTGGGCGAAGACCGTCTCGGCGATCTGCTTCACGCCGTTGTAGATGGTCCGGACCACCGGCAGGCGGGCCACCATGCTCTCGCCGAAGTTGATGAAGCTGCGGCCGATGATCCCCTTGGCGATCCAGCCCACGATCACCGTGAACATCAGGAAGACGATCACGCCGAGGCCGCGCACGTTGATGTAGATGCGCTCCTCGCCCTCGAGCCCCAGCCAGCGGTTGATGAGCTGGTTCGGCAGGAAGGGCTCCGGCACGAAGGGCCAGACGAAGCCGTCGACCCAGCCGACCACGGTCCAGATCAGCCAGACGGTGAGGCCCACCGGGGCGATCACCACGATGCCCGTCAGGAAGGAGTTCCTGAGCCCGGCTAGGAGCCGGCCGAAGAACCTCAACCGCCCCTTGGGCGGCAGATCGGGCTGCTGAGGTGTCGTCACGTGCGTCGGCGCCAATCGTGCTGAGGTCCACTCCCGTATCTAGGCGCGGCGCGGGTCATTCACAACGACTCATCCCCGGAGGCTGCCGCGCCGACGGGCAGCGCGCCCAATTCCCGGGCAATCGCCCCGGCGAGCCGCGCATTGTTCAGCACCAGCGCGATGTTGGCGGTCAGCGAGCGGCCCTCGGTCAGGTGATAGATCCGGTCGAGCAGGAAGGGCGTGACGGCCTTGGCGGCAATGCCTTGGTCCTCGGCCTCCTGCAGCGCGCGGTCGATCAGCGGCGCGAGTTCCTCCGCCGGGATCTGGTCTTCGGCAGGGATCGGGTTGGCCACCAGCTGTCCTCCGGGCAGCCCCATCGCCCGGCGGACGGCATGGGCGCGGGCGATCTCGACCGGGGTTTCCATCCGCAGCGGTGCGGGGATGTCGGACCCCGCGGACCAGAAAGCCGGCATGGTGTCCGAGCGGTAGGCGATCACCGGCACGCCCAGGGTCTCCAGCACCTCGTAGGTCTTGGGCAGGTCGAGCAGCGCCTTGGCGCCGGCCGCCACCACGGTGACCGGGGTCTGCGCCAGCTCCTGCAGGTCGGCGGAAATGTCGAAGCTGGTCTCGGCCCCCCGGTGCACGCCGCCGATGCCGCCGGTCGCGAAGACCCCGATCCCGGCGAGCCGCGCGGCGATCATGGTGGCCGCCACCGTGGTGGCGCCGCTGCCGCCGGTGGCGATGCACGCCGCGATATCGGCGCGGGAGAGCTTGGCCACCCCCTCGGCCTGCGCGAAGCTCTCGAGGGTCGGCCCGTCCAGGCCCACGCGCAGCCGTCCGTCGATCACCGCCATGGTGGCCGGAACCGCGCCCGTCTCCCGGACCGCGTCCTCCACCGCCCGCGCGGTCTCGATGTTCTGCGGGTAGGGCATGCCGTGGGTGATGATCGTGCTTTCCAGCGCGACCAGCGGGCGGCCCTCGGCCCGCGCCTCCGTCACCTCGGGGCTCTCGGAAATCTCGATCATCTGGGGATCCTTCAAGTCAGTCCCGGTCGCCCGAGACATAGGCCGCCGCCGCGGCGAGCGCCCGGTCGAGCGCCGCCTCCGGCGTGGCGCCTTCGAGGTCTGCGGCGAGATGCGCCGCCATGAACGTGTCGCCCGCGCCGGTGACCCGCGCCACCATGACCGCCGGCGGCACGCGGGTGAGAAGCCGCCCCTCGGCGGCCTCCGTCGCGGCCCGTCCGCCGTCGGTGACGAGTACCCTCGCCGCGCCCCTTGCCCGCATCGCCTCCGCCGCGGCCTCGCTGGAGGTGAACTCGGTCTGGCAGAGCAGGCCCGCCTCCTCGAGGTTCACGTAGAAGACCGCGGAGGGATGGCCCATGAGCGCCTGCAGCCGCAGCGCCTTGCCGGGCGAGGCGGGGGCCACGCGGATATCGGCCCGCGCGAAGAGCGGCGAATGCGCGATCTCGCGCAGGAGGTCCTCGGTGAGATTGCCGTCGAGGGCGACCGCCCCGCTCCAGGGGGTCTCTTCCGTGCCGAGACGGCCGTCTCTGAGGGGCGTGAGGATCTTGGCGCCCGCCCGTTCGAGCGAATGGGCGTCGGCGATGGCGGCGATCAGACCGTTGGCCCCCTCGACCGCCAGGTAGGAATCCGTCGGCAGGTCCTCTGAGCGATAGGCGGTGGAAGTCTCCATGCCCATGGCCTCCGCCTCGGCCAGCAGCACCTCGCCCTCCGGATCGCTGCCGACGACGGTGAGAAGCGCCGGTCTCAGCCCGAGCCGCACCAGGGTCTGGGCGATGTTCATCGCCACGCCGCCGGGCAGGCGGGTGATCCGGCCCGGCACGTCCGAGCCGAGGCGCATGGACGCCTGTGATCGGCCGATGGTGTCCCAGAGGACGCTGCCGATGCAGAGAATGTCGGGTCTGCGCTCCATCGCCCGGTCATGGCCCGGCGATGAAGCGCCGTCAACGCGCAATCCCCTCCCTCTTCTGGGCGAAAATATCCCGGGGGGCCGCCCGGCACGGGCGGCGGGGGCAGCGCCCCCTCAGGGTCCGACGCGTTGCTCGGAACGGTGGGATCGGGGCAACCCGCGCGCGAAGCGCGCGCGGATCGACGCGCGCAAGCGCGGCGAAATCACTCCGGGACCGCGAAGGTCAGCGAGGCCCAGAGCGTCTCCCAGACCACGTTGCGGCCCTCGGCGAGGTCCGCCGCGGGCTGGCGCAGGACCACGGCGTCGACCAGGTAGCTGTGGCCCGGTCGCACGGGCAGGGTGGCGATGCCCTCGGCATTCGTGCGGTGCAGCGTGACCTCGACCGTCCCGTCCTCCGCCTTCTCGAAAAGCTCGACCTGGGCGTCGGCGCGCAGGGCGTCGCCGTAGAAGACCTGGACGTCGAGTCCGTCCTCCGCCTCGGCGGTATAGGGATTCTCGAGCGCCACGATCTCGGTCTCGAGGCCCGTGCGCCGGTCGGTCCCGGCTCCGTCGCCCACGGCGATCAGCGTCTTGGCGTAGCGGGTATAGGCCTCGCCGATCCCGCCGTCGGGCTCGGCTTCCGCCCGGGCGCGCTCCTCGACCTCGCCCAGGTCCTTGTGCTCGGCGAAGCTCAGGAAGTCCTCGACCGCGTCGTAGCGCACGACGTTGAGGTCCGACACATAGGCCACGACGTTCAGCCCCTCCGCCAGCGGCGCGATGTCGAGGGCAGGGCGGTCGCCGATGCGGCCCTCGACCGGGGCGCTCCGGTCGCCGGCGAAGACCGCGAAGCGCGCGAAACGCTGGGGGATATAGGCGAAGCGGGTGCCCTCGAACTGCTGACCGTTGACAAGGTGGCCCCGCAACATACCGTCAGCCTCGACCGCGTAGTCGAGCGGTTCGATCCAGTATTCGTGGGCAGAGGCCGGGGCGGCCAGGAGCCCCAGGCAGAGGGCGAAAAAGCGCATGACTGACTCCCTGTTTTCCCGGGCAAAGCTGAGGCTCTGCGCGGCGCTGTCAATGCTGCTGGTCATCTTCGGCACGCTGGCCTCGGCGCACGAGGTCATGCCGTCGATCGCCCAGATGGAGCGGCAGGGAGACGAACTGGTCTTCTCGGTCGAGTCCACGATCGAGGGCTTCGTCGCCGGTGTCGACCTCGACGGGCTGGAGGACACCAACGCCGCCGCCAACGCCGAGGCCTACGACGATCTGCGCGCCCTGGAGCCCGATGCACTCGCCGAGCGCTTCCGCGATTATTTCCCGGAGATGGCGGAGAACATCACCGTGCGGGCGGACGGCACCGACCTGCCGCTCGAGCTTCAGTCAGTCGAGGTGCCAGAGGTCGGCGACACCGACCAACCCCGCCAGTCGCTCTTCACCTTCACCGCCGAGCTGCCAGAGGGCGCCGAGCGGGTCGAGGTGGGCTGGGCGCCGGAATACGGCGATCTCGTCCTGCGCCAGAACGGCGTGGAAGAGCCCTATGACGCGTTCCTGCAGTCCGGCGCGATCTCGGACCCCATCGACCTCGCCGGCGGCAACCAGCCGGGCGGCTGGGAGACCTTCTTCGAATACATTCCCGTCGGCGTCGATCACATCGTCCCGCTGGGCCTCGACCACATTCTCTTCGTGCTCGGCCTCTTCTTCCTCGCGCCCCGGCTCGGGCCGCTGCTTTGGCAGGTCTCGGCCTTCACCCTGGCCCATACCATCACGCTCGCGCTCGCAGCGCTGGGCTACGTCTCGGTGCCGGGCTCCATCGTGGAGCCGCTGATCGCGCTCTCCATCGTCTACGTCGCGGTCGAGAACGTCCTGCGCACCGGTGCGCTCTCGCCCTGGCGGCCGGCAGTGATCTTCTGTTTCGGCCTGCTGCACGGACTGGGCTTCGCCTCCGTCCTGGCCGAGTTCGGGCTGCCTCAGAGCGCGTTTATCCCGGCGCTCGTGGGCTTCAACATCGGCGTGGAGATAGGCCAGCTCGCGGTCATCGCCGTGGCCTACCTGATCGTCTTGGGCGCCGTGCGTTCGGCCCGGAGGGGCAGCGCCGACCGCGGCGCCGGGGCGATCTACCTGGCGCTCGCGGTGATCGCCGTCCCGGCGCTCGCCATCCCGGTCAGCCAGCTCGGCCCCGAACTCATTGAGGGGCTCATTCCGCTCCTCGTGGCCTGCGCGATCCTGCTGGGTTTCTCGGCGGCGGCCGTGACCGCCGACGGTCACGAGACCTACACCCGGATCGTCGCGATGCCGGCCTCGATCCTGATCGCGCTCGTCGGCGCCTGGTGGGTGGTCGAGCGGGTTTTCCTCTAGGCTTGCCGCGCCAGGGCAGGGGGCTTGCATTCCCCCGCGCTCCGGCCTATCTGCCCGCTACTCACTCCGCAGGCGGAGGCGGGCCCGTCGGGGAGACATCCCGACCGGTCCACCGGTTGTCCCACATGGGATGATCCTCCGCCGAGGCTATAAACCGGAAAGGATACGGCATGGCTCTTCCCGAGTTCTCCATGCGTCAGCTGCTTGAGGCTGGCGTTCACTTCGGCCACCAGACGCAGCGCTGGAACCCCCGCATGGGCGAGTTCATCTACGGCGCGCGCAACGGCATCCACATCGTCGACCTGACGCAGACCGTCCCGATGCTCGACGCGGCGCTCAACGCCGTCCGCGAGACCGTCGCCCGCGGCGGCCGCGTGCTCTTCGTCGGCACCAAGCGCCAGGCCCAGCGTCCGATCGCCGAGGCCGCAGAGAAGTGCGCCCAATACTACATGAATCACCGCTGGCTGGGCGGCACGCTGACCAACTGGCAGACCGTGTCCAAGTCGATCGGCCGCCTGCGCGCCATCGACGAGGCCGCAGAGGAAGGCTTCGCCGGTCTCACGAAGAAGGAGCGCCTCGGCATGGAGCGTGAGCAGGAGAAGCTCACCGCCTCGCTGGGCGGCATCCGCGAGATGGGCGGCGTGCCGGACATGCTCTTCGTGATCGACGTGAACAAGGAAGACCTCGCGGTCGCCGAAGCGAAGAAGCTCGGCATCCCGGTCGTCGCCGTGGTCGATACCAACTGCTCGCCCGACGGCGTGGACTACATCATCCCGGGCAACGACGACGCCGCCCGTGCGATCCAGCTCTACTGCGATCTCGCCGCGCGCGCCGCGCTCGACGGCATGCAGCAGCAGCTCGGCGCCGCCGGCGTCGACATGGGCGAGATGGAAGCCCTGGCCGAGGCCGAGCTCGCCGGGGAGTCCGCTGGCGAAGCCGAGAGCACCGGTGTCGAGACCGGCCACGCCACGGCCAGCACGCCGACGACCGAGCCGGCCCCCGAAGAGGCGCCGCTCGACCTCGACAACAAGGAAAAGGGCGAGAAGGTCGACTGAGACCCTCCCGTCACCTGATTGTCACCGGGCGGCGCTAGCTCCGCCCGGACCCATACACGAAGGAGAAAACCCATGGCGATTACCGCTGCGCAGGTGAAAGAGCTCCGCGACACGACCGGCGCGGGCATGATGGACGCCAAGAAGGCGCTGACCGAGACCGACGGCGACATGGAAGCCGCCGTCGACTGGCTGCGCACCAAGGGTCTGGCCAAGGCCGCCAAGAAATCCAGCCGCACCGCCGCCGAGGGCCTCGTGGCCGTCGCCGTCGAGGGGGGCACCGGTGTCGCTGTCGAGGTGAACGCCGAGACCGACTTCGTCGCCCGGAACTCCGAGTTCCAGACGATGGTCAAGGACATCGCGCAGGTCGCTCTCAAGGCGGACGACGTCGCCGCGCTGGTCGAGGCCGATCTCGGCGGCAAGAAGGTCAAAGAAGTCGTCACCGACAAGATCGCGAGCGTCGGCGAGAACATGAACGTCCGCCGGATGGCGAAGGTCGAGGGCACCACCGTCGTGTCCTACGTCCACAACGCCGCGGGCGAGAACATGGGCAAGATCGGCGTGGTCGTCGCCATGGACGGCGCCGACGAGGCCTTCGGCCGCCAGGTGGCGATGCACATCGCCGCCGTGAACCCGGCCTCGCTGTCCGAGGCCGACCTCGATCCGGCGATCGTCGAGAAGGAGCGTCAGATCCAGATCGACATCGCGCGCGAGAGCGGCAAGCCCGAGCAGGTCATCGAGAAGATGATCGAGGGCCGGATGAAGAAGTACATGGCCGAGGTCACGCTGCTGAACCAGGCGTTCGTCGTGAACCCCGACCTGACCGTCCAAAAGGCCGCCGAAGAGGCCGGCGTCACCATCACCGGTTACATCCGGCTCGAGGTCGGCGAAGGCATCGAGGTCGAGAAAGAGGACTTCGCGGCCGAGGTGGCGAAAGCCGCCCAGGGCTGAACCTGTCGCGACCCATCTACCCGGAAAGGCCGCCCGTCGAGGCGGCCTTTTCTTTGTGCGGCCGGACTCGTCTGACGCGTGGCCCCGCGCAGCGACGCCGCGAAGGGAGTTCGCGGCGCCGCCTCGGGACCGGCCGCATCCACAGGTTGGGATGAGATGGACGACGGCCGTATTCTACCGCTCCCTGAGCGCCGAAAAGAACGCGTCGGAGCGGTTCCAGAGTACCGGACCGGGCCGCAGAGCCCTGCAATATCAGGGAAATGCGACCCGCAGTTCCATGGCCCAAAGACCAATGCTGTTGGAACTCCCGGACAGTCGCAGACCGCGCCGCGCTGGCAAAGTCGGGATAACCTGACCCATGGTAAGCCTTTCAGGCCTCAAGCACGAACATCTGGTTGTAGAACGACGCCTTGAGAACCGCCTGGGCCGTGGTCTCCACGTCCAGCGCCTCGCGCGCGAGGCGCAGGTGCTTCTCGACAGTCGCGGGCGACACGCCCAGCAGAAGCGCGATGTCCTGCGTCGTCTTGCCGTCGCCGACCCACTGTAGCACCTCGCGCTGCCGCTTCGTGAGCCGCCGCGAGCCGCTGTAGGGCAGGGAGAGGAGCTTGAGGTGCATGACGTTGTTCGCCACGACGATCTCCGTTCCCTTGGCGGCCCAGGTTCTCTCGACGTCTTCCTGGCACAGGCCCTGGCGGGCCGTCAGAGCGATCGCGCCCTTGGAGCGCGCCGAGACCGAGCGGAACGAGATCGTGTAACCCGCCGTGACGCCCATGGAGCGATTGAACTCGACGACCTTCATCTCTTCGGGTGTCAGCGCGCCGGGCTGGGCGATCCAATTCCAGGAACAGGCGCCGTTGTTCTCCAGCGCCCAGCGAAGCATCGGCGCGTGCTGGTACAGGCCGTCGTCCATGAAGGCGTCGACGTAGTCCGGACTGTGGTTCGTCATCACGACCCAGTCCTGCGGATCACCCAGCGATACGCCGGAGCGGTACCGGGTGAAGCCGTAGAGCAGCCGGTCGAAACCGTGCTCGGCCATGTGGGCCGTATGAAGGTCCCAGAGAGTCTCTACGCTGTCCGCGTTGGTGAGAGCATCGAGGTGTCGAGTGAGAGCGCTCATGCCGCGCGATCCAGTCGGTAGGGCTCCGATCAAT
Source organism: Histidinibacterium aquaticum (assembly GCF_008710275.1). Lineage (GTDB taxonomy): Bacteria > Pseudomonadota > Alphaproteobacteria > Rhodobacterales > Rhodobacteraceae > Oceanicola > Oceanicola aquaticus. Next base: position 479,090 of record NZ_VYQE01000002.1, on the reverse strand, counting down.
CCGACCTACGCCAGAAGCTGCCGCCAGGTCAAAGGGGATTCCGCCGCAATCGACGCTCTCTATCGCTCATCCCTTTATTTTACATAATACCGATTAGACGCTTTACACCTAATCCTTGATGAACAGCCCGCCCTTGGTCTGACACAGCCGTTCATGGCCGCTCTCGGTGATCAGGATCGGCTCGGTGATCTCGATACCCCCGTCATCCAGCCAGAGCGCCGGCATGAAGTGGAACGTCATCCCCGGCTGGAGCTCCGTGCGGTCCCCGGCGCGGAACGACATGGTCCGCTCGCCCCAGTCCGGCGGATAGCTGAGACCGATGGCGTAGCCGCAGCGGTTGTCCTTGACGTAGCCGTGCCGCGCCAGCGCGCCGTTGAAGGCGTTGGCGACATCCTCGCAGCGGTTACCGGGCTTCGCCTGCTCCAGCGCCGCGTCGGTCGCGTCGAGCACGGCTTTCTCGGCCTCGAGATACTTCTGCGGCGCACGGCCGAGGAACAGCGTCCGGGACTGCGGGCAATGGTAGCGCCGGTGCGCGCCCGCGATTTCGAAGAAGGTCGCCTCGCCCGTCCGGAGCGGCGTGTCGTCCCAGGTCAGGTGCGGCGCGGTGGAGTCGAGCCCGGAGGGCGCCATCGGCACGATCGCCGGGTAATCGCCCCAGTGGCCCCCGACGCCGCCGATGCCCGTATGGTAGATCTCGGCCACCAGCTGGTGCTTGGGCATCCCCGGTTCGGCGATCTCGTAGATCCGGTCGTGCATGGCCGTCACGATGTCGGCCGCGCGGCGCATGTAAATTTGCTCGAACTCGGACTTGATGGCGCGCTGCCAGTTCACGAGGCCCGTGGCATCCACGAACTTGGCCTTCGGAAGGTGCTCGAGAAGTGTATTGTAAGCCTTTGCACTGAAATAGTAATTGTCCAGCTCGACGCCGATCCTCTGCTCGCCGTGACCGTAGGCCTCCACGAGACGGGCCAGGTCCTCCATCGGGTGCTTGTCGGGGTTCTGGACGTAGCTGTCCTCGTAGCCGAAGATATTGTCCTCATCCATGAACACGGTCCGCATCGCGCCGGCGGCGTCGATCCCCCGGCCCCACCAGACAGGCTCGCCGTCATGGCTGAGCAGCACCGCCTGGTGCACGTAGAAGGTCCAGCCGTCGTAGCCCGAGATCCAGGCCATGTTCGACGGATCGGTGATGAGGATTGCGTCGAGACCCTCGGCCTCCATGGCGGCGCGGGTCTTTTCGATCCGGTCCCAGTATTCCGCGTCGGGGAAGGACGGGCTCGTGCGTGACGTCGGCATTCGCGGCTCCTTGCTGTCTTTGGATCAGCCTGCCCGCCAAGCGCCCGGGTTTCCAGTGGCCAATGGCTATCTTCCGCGCCGCGTGGACAGAAGAAGGTTGGTCTCGCTGCCGGTGACGCCGTGGAGGCGCCGGATGGCGAAAAGAACGGCATCGAATTGTTCGAGCGTCGCCGTGCCGATCTCGGCGATGAGATCCCAGGCTCCGTTGGTCGTGTGGATCGCGCGCACCTCGGGCATGGCGGCGATCTTGCCCATCACGCGGTCGGTCCCCGGCCCCTCGATGGCGAGCATCATGAGCCCCCGGACCGGCGCCTGCCCCGGGTCGCGCCGCGTGAGGACGGTGTAGCCGGTGATCTCGCCCTCGGCTTCCAGCCGCGCGAGGCGGGCGCGCACCGTCGCGCGGGTGACCTTCAGGTCAGCCGCGAGCGTGGAGAGCGCCGCTCTCCCGTCTCGCTGCAGCGCGCGCACGAGGCGCTTGTCCAAGTCGTCCATTTCGACCGCCCGATCTGGTCAATTTGCCCCCCGTTTCGCACATTTCGCGCTCTTCCTCCAGTGGGACGCAGCCCTATCCTGCGGCTCATGACTCAGGACATCTTTCTCATCGGCGCACCGGTCGACAGCGGCAAGCGCGCCCAGGGCTGCCTCATGGGCCCGGATGCCTACCGCGTCGCCGGGCTGGCGGAGGTCGCACGCGACCTCGGCCACAAGGTCAGCGACCTCGGCAACCTCGCGCCCGAGTCCGTCACCGGCTCGAAGAGCGAGAATTCGGCGGTGCATTCGCTCGACACGACCATCGGATGGACCCGGGCGCTGAAACGGGTGGCCGAAGAGACCGCGCCCAAGGGGCTGCCGGTCTTCATGGGCGGCGACCATGCCCTGTCGCTGGGCTCCGTCGCAGGGATGGCAGAGCATGCGCGGCGCCAGGACCGGCCGCTCTTCGTGCTCTGGCTCGACGCGCATTCGGACTTCCACACGCCGCTCTCGACAACGAGCGGCAACCTGCACGGCACGCCCGTTGCCTACGTCACCGGACGAGAGGGCTTCGACGGCTTTCCCGAGATCAAGGCCCCCGTCCCCACCGAGAACGTCTGCATGATCGGGCTGCGCTCGGTCGATCCGGCCGAGCGTGCGGCGCTGGCGGAGACCGAGGCGACGCTGGTGGATATGCGGCAGATCGACGAGGACGGGATCGTCGCGCCGCTGCGCAGCTTCCTCGAGCGCGTCGCGCAGGCGAACGGCCTGCTGCACGTCTCTCTAGACGTCGACTTTCTCGACCCCGCCATCGCGCCTGCGGTGGGCACCACGGTGCCCGGCGGCGCGACCATGCGCGAGGCGCACCTGGTGTGCGAGCTGCTGCACGACAGCGGGCTCGTCGCCTCACTCGACCTCGTGGAACTGAACCCCTTTCTCGACGACCGGGGGCGGACGGCCTCTCTCATGGTGGACCTGACCGCCTCGCTCCTCGGCAAACGCATCTTCGACCGGCCGACCCGGCCCTTTGGCACAGGAAGCCTCGCATGACCCCTCCCTCCGACCGCGCCCTCGTTCCCTTCGTCTCCGTCGAGAACATGATGAAGCTCGTCCATCACGTCGGCATCGAGCCGCTGCTGGCGGCCCTCGCCGACGCCATCGAAGAGGACTTCCGCCGCTGGCCCGAGTTCGAGAAGCAGCCGCGCATCCCGGCCCACTCCGAGGGCGGCGTGATCGAGCTGATGCCGACCACGGACGGTAACCTCTACGGGATGAAGTACTGCAACGGTCACCCGCGGAACACGAAGTCCGGCCTTCAGACCGTGACCGCCTTCGGGCTGCTGGCGAACATGCACACCGGCTACCCGATTCTTCTGACGGAGATGACGCTGCTCACGGCGCTTCGTACAGCCGCCATGTCTGCCCTCGCGGCCAAGCACCTGGCGCCCGCGAACGCGAAGGTCATGGCGGTGATCGGCAACGGTGCGCAGTGCGAGTTCCAGTGCACCGCCTTCAGCGCGATCTGCGGCATCGATACCGTCCGCCTCTACGACACCGACCGGGCGGCCACCGAGAAGGCTGCCCGCAACCTTGCCGGTCGCGGCCTGTCGATCACCGTCTGCGACACCGCCGAGGAGGCCATCGAGGGCGCGCAGATCATCACGACCGTAACCGCCGACAAGCGCAACGCCACCGTGCTGACCGGCAACATGGTCGCCCCCGGCACCCACATCAACGCGGTGGGCGGCGACAGCCCGGGCAAGACCGAGGTCGCGGCCGACGTGCTGCACCGGGCCGGCATCTTCGTCGAGTTCCCGCCCCAGACCAGGATCGAGGGCGAGATCCAGCAGCTCGATCCGGATTACCCCGTCACCGAGCTCTGGGAGGTCATGGCGGGCAAGACCGAGGGCCGGACCGATCAGCAGCAGATCACGCTCTTCGACAGCGTGGGCTTCGCGATCGAGGACTTCGCGGCGCTCAGGACGCTGCACGCCTACGTGCAGGAAACGCCCTATCACCAGATGATCGACCTGCTGGCCGATCCGGACGATCCCCGCGACCTCTTCGGGATGCTCCTGCGGGCCTCTCCGCAGGCCGAGCTTGCCTGAGCGGCCCCCCTGCCCCTAGGCTCCGGTCACAGCCCTGACCGGAGCCGAACAAATGTCCACCGATCCAGGCGCCGATTTCCGCGCCCTTCACCGCAAGGGCACACCCTTCATCCTGGCGAACGCCTGGGACCGCGGCTCGGCCCGGATGCTCGAAGCGCTCGGGGCGCAGGCGGTTGCGACCTCTTCCGCCGCGCATGGCTTCACGCTCGGCCGGCCCGATGGCGGCACCATCACCCGCGACGAGGCGCTGGCCCACGCGCGCGAGATCGTCGAGGCCGTGTCGGTGCCGGTCCAGGGGGACTTCGAGAACGGCTTCGGCCCCAAGCCCGAAGACGTGGCCGAGACCGTCCGCCTCGCCGCCGAGGCCGGGCTGGCCGGGATCTGTATCGAGGACACCGACCTGCCCGGACAGGACCCCTACCCCTTCGACGCCGCGGTTGAGCGGATCCGGGCGGGCGCCGAAGCGGCCCGGTCGCTCGACAAGGATTTCGTGCTGACCGCACGCGCCGACGGGTTGTTGACCGGCGGTTACGACATCGGCGAGGCGATCCGGCGGCTCCAGGCCTTCGAAACGGCGGGCGCCGACTGCCTCTACGCCCCCCTGCCCGCGCACATGGACGACCTGCGCCGGATCTGCGCCGAGACCTCGGCGCCGGTGAACGCCCTGGTCGCAGGGCACTACACGACGCAGACCGTCGAAGACTTCGCCGAGGCCGGCGTCGCGCGGCTCTCGCTCGGCTCGTCGCTGGCCCGGGTCACGCACCAGGCGATCATCGACGCGAGCCGCGACATGTTCGGGCCGGGCCGCTTCATTCACCTCGGCCGTGCGGCCTCCGGCGACGAGGTCGACGCCCTTCTCAAGCGCGACTGAGGCTCAGCCCACGCCCTCGACGGAGTCGAAGGTCTCGAGCTCCGGCGGACCGGCATAGAGGTCGGACTGCGGCCTGACCCCACTGTGCGCCGCCCGGAAGGCATCCGACTTCGTCCAGGCCTCGAAGGCGGCGCGGTCGCGCCAAAGCGTGTGCGAGGCATAGAGCCGGTAGCCTTCCGCCTCATCGGCATCCCCGCGCATGAGGTGAAAGGCCTCGAACCCGTCGACCTCCTTGAGGTGCGACTCGCGCGAGCGCCAGACCTCCTCGAAGGCCTCCTCCTGTCCGAGCAGCACCTTGAAGCGGTTCATCGTCAGGCAGGTCATGCAGGCTCTCCCTCTCTCGTGCAGCGGCCAATGAGCCACGGACGGCGGGCGAGGTCCACCCGCCCCCGGAAAGAGAAAGGGCGGCCCGAAGGCCGCCCCATCCGAATGTCGTGATCGCGTCGCCGGATCAGCGCTTGGAGAACTGGAAGCTCCGGCGGGCCTTGGCGCGGCCGTACTTCTTGCGTTCCACCACGCGGCTGTCGCGGGTCAGGAAGCCGGCGGCCTTCAGCGGCGAGCGCAGCGAGGGATCGTAGAGCTGGAGCGCGCGGGAGATGCCGTGCTTTACGGCACCGGCCTGGCCGGAGAGCCCGCCGCCCTTGACCGTCGCCATGACGTCGAATTCACCTTCGACGCCGGCCACCTGGAAGGGCTGGTTGAGGATCATCTGCAGCACGGGACGGGCGAAGTAGACCTTCAGCTCCTTACCGTTCACCGTGACCTTGCCGGAGCCCGGCTTGATCCAGACGCGGGCGGTGGCGTCCTTGCGGCGGCCGGTCGCGTAGGAGCGGCCCAGGTCGTCGCGGACGGGCTCGCGCGGCGTTTCCGGCTCGCCCTGGACCCCGCCGATGTCGTCGGTGACGGCCTTCGCGAGATCGTCGAGGGAAGTGACTTGATCGGCCATTATTTCGCGGTCCTCGTGTTCTTGCGGTTGCGGGACTTGACGTCCAGCACCTCGGGCTTCTGGGCGTCCATGCCGTGCTCGGCACCGGCGAAGACGCGCAGGTGGGTCATCTGGCGGCGGCTCAGGCGGTTGCCGGGCAGCATGCGCTTGACGGCCTGCATGACGACGCGCTCGGGGTGCTCGCCCTCGAGGATCTCGCCGGTCGTGCGGGACTTGATCCCGCCCGGGTAGCCGGTGTGCCAGTAGTTGGGCTTGTCGCGCTTCTTGCCCGTCAGCTGCACCTTGTCGGCGTTGATGACGATGACGTTGTCGCCCATGTCCATGTGCGGCGTGAAGGAGGGCTTGTGCTTGCCGCGCAGCCGGGTGGCGACGATCGAGGCGAGCCGGCCGAGAACGATGCCCTCGGCATCGATCACGATCCACTTCTTCTCGATCTCCGCCGGGGTAGCGGTGTAGGTTTTCATGGTCGGTCCTGAAATTGCGGAGCGCGCGAGCGAGCCCGCGCGCCGTGTGTCTCGGATGGCGGGGTTATAGATATGTGACCGACACAGTCAAGCGGGACATGACCCAAAAACGCAAGCCAAAACAACGGCGTAGAAATACGGTATCTAAATACCCCATCAGGATACGCTCAACCTTCCATGTCCTGGGGCGGATCGGCCAGCAGTGCGTCCATCTTCTCCAGCGCGGCCGTGAAGTGGCTGTCGGGCACCCGCGCGTTGACCGTCACACGCACGGCATGCGGCGCCTGCCCGTCCACGAGGGCGAACTCGTCGGCCGGCTTGATATGGATGCCGTGGGACGCGCAGACCTGGGTGAAGCGGCTGGCCCGCCAGCCCGGGGGCAGAGTGAGCCAGACGAAGGGCGCGTCGTCGCGGCTCGCGATGTCCCATCGGCCGAGGACCGAGCGGACGAGACCGACGCGATGCGCGGTCGCGGCCTCCACGCCGCGCCGTGACCGTTCGGCGAGGCCCGAGGTCACGATCCGCTCCCCCGCCTGCACCAGCGGCACGGGGGCCCCGTAGAAATTCGCCGCGGCGGTGCGCCGCAGACTGCCCCCCTCGCCCTCCGGAGCGACGGCCATCCCGAGCCTCAGGCCGGACCCCACCGTCTTGGCCATCGAGGTCACGTACCATCCGCGTTCGGGATAGAGAGCGCGATAGCTCGGGGCCTGCGCCGCCGCGATGCGGTGGCAGTCGTCCTCGATGATCTGCAGCCTGTGTCGCCGGGCCACTTCGACGAGCGCCGCCTTGCGCGCCGCCCCCGTTCGGATCGTCGTCGGGCTGTGTACCTCGGCCGAGGTCAGAAGCACCTGCGCGCCGGTGAGACGGCAGGCCTCGTCGAGCGCCTCGGGTATGAGCCCCTCACCGTCCATCGCGACGCCCCGCAGTCCCGCCCGCAGGAGCGAAGCGGCGCGGCGTACGCCAGGGTAGCAGAGGGTCTCGGTCAGGATCACCGGATGCGGTCCCGCGAGCAGCCGCTGAAGCACGACGAGCGTCCCGTTCTGGGCCCCGAAGACCGCAGCGGCCTCACTGGGACCGGCGCGACCGATGTGGTCGGCGCCGAGCCAGTCCAGCATCGCCGCGCAGTAGCCCTGGTCGCTCTCCTGCCCCGGATAGGCCGTCAGGTCCGAGTGCGCCGCCTCGGCGAGGATTGCCGAGAGCTCGGCCCCCTGCCCCACGTCCGGCACGGTGACCGATCGCCCGTCGAGGGTTCCGTCGGGAGTCTCCTGGTAGAGAGGCACCTCCTGGCTCTGCCCGGTGTCACCTCCCGCCACGAATGTCCCGCGCCCGACACGCGCCTCGAGCAGGCCTTCCTCCACGGCGATCCGGTAGGCCCGAGCCACCGTACCCGGTGTGACCTCGAGGATATGGGCCAGTTCGCGCACCGGAGGGAGCCTGCGGCCGGGCGGCAGGTCGCCGCTATCGACGGCCTGTCTCAGACCCCGCAGAAGTCGCAGATACTTCGGACCGGATGCGCCGGTGAGCCTCGGGCTCCAGGTTGTATCCAATACAATTCTCCGTTGGACGGTCACTTGCGCCATTTGTATCTCTTTATTGTGCATAGCGCACGAATTGTAGCGATACAATGCCGGAGAGGACACCATGGCGCACCAGATCACCACCCGCCTTCCCCTTCAGCCCGGCCTGCCGCCGCTGGCGGCGGTGGCCTACAAGCTGGCACGCCTCCTGCTCATCTGGCACGAGCGCCGCTGCACGCGGCAGGCCCTGGCATGGCTCGACGAGGATCGCCTGCGCGACATCGGACTGACGCCCTCGGAGGCCGAACGCGAAGCGGCCCGCCCGTTCTGGGCGGCGTGACGGCTCAGCGCTTCGGCGGAATCGAGTAGGTCAGGGAGGCGCGGGCGACCGGGTCGCTCCCCTCGCCCGACCGGATCAGCACGTCGCCCACCGCCAGAACCCGGCCAAGCTTGAGCAGCCGTGCCTCGGCCACGAGCGCCTGACCGGCCTTCGGTTTGCGCATGAAGTCGATCGAGCAATTGGTGGTCACCGCCAGCGCCTCGGGGCCGAGCGCCGAGAGGACGGCGACGTACATCGCCACGTCGGCCAGCCCGAAGATCGACGGGCCCGAGACGGTGCCGCCCGGGCGCAGGTGCCGGTCGGAGACCTCTAGCCGCAGTTCCGCCGCCCCAGCGCGGACCGAGAGGACGGTCATTTCGGCGGCCGCTTGAGGGAACTCGCGGGCGAGGAAGGTCTCCAGCGCGGCCCGGTCCATCTTCAGATCCATAGGTCTCTCCGGGTTCGCGGTCTCAGGGCAGCACCGCTTCGATCAGGTGCGGCCCGGGTGCGGCATAGGCGCGGGCGAGCGCCGTCTCCAGCGCTTCGGCGGTCTCGACCCGCTCGGCGGGCAGGCCGTGGCCCGCGGCCAGGGCGCAGAAGTCGAGCGCGGGATCCTCGACGTCGAACATCCGGCGGGCGTTCCGACCGGGGTTTTCCACCCCGAGCGCCGCCATCTCGCCATGCAGGATCCGGTAACCGCGGTTCGCCAGGATCACGACGGTCACGTCCAGCTGCTCCCGCGCCATCGTCCAGAGCGACTGGATCGTGTACATGGCAGAGCCGTCGCCCACAACGGCGAGGACCGGGCGGTCCGGGCAGGCCACCGCCGCGCCGACGGCCGAGGGCAGCCCCTGCCCGATCGCGCCGCCCATGAGGTCGAGCCGCTCGTGCGCCCGGGCGACCTGGGCCCGCGCCGGGATCGCGAAACCCGCCGTGATGCCTTCGTTGACGTAGATCGCGCCCTCGGGAAGGGTGCGCACCAGCGCATCCGCCAGTCCCTCCGGCTCCAGAGGCCCCGATGGCGCCCGCGGCAGGGAAAGCCCGCGGCGCGCGATCTCCTCGTCGCCGGTCACCCCCACGGCATCAGCGAGGACGCGCAGGGTGGCGAGCGCGTCCCATCCGAGCGGGCAGAGCTCGGTGACGAGGCAGTCCGGCGGTTCCGGGGTCGATGGCCGGTCGGGGTAGGCGAAGAAGTTCACCGGGTGCCGCTCTCCGACGACGATCAGCTCGGAGACCTCCCGGAGCAGCTCGGCGCTGCCCGCGTGGTCGTACTTGAGCGGCTCGCTGGCGACGGCGCCCTCGCCCTCCCGCACGCGCGGAGAGAAGAAGGGCGTGATGAAGCGGCATCCCGTCCGCGCCGCGATGGCCCCGGCGATCTCGGCGCCTTCTCCCCAGAGGGCGGGCCCGCCAGCGTAGAGCGCGGCGCCCGGGCGGCTCAGGCGGGCGGCGGCGGCCTCGATCCGGTCCCGCGCCGGGATCGGAGCCGCGGGCACCTCGCCCGGCTCTGCCGGCCCCGAGGCCTCGCCCCAGGCGCAGTCGGCCGGGAGGACGAGCGTCGCCACCTGCCCGCCCCGGCTCAGCGCCGCGCGGACCGCCGCCGCGCCGTCCTGCGCCACCTCCTCGGGGCTCTCGCAGACGCGCACCCAGTCCGAGGCCGAGCGCGCCACGCCGTCCAAGTCGCCCTTGAGCGGCGCGTCCCAGCGCAGATGTGCCCGGGCGTGTTCACCCACGATGTTGAGAACCGGCGCCCCGGCTTTCCGGGCGTTGTGCAGGTTGGCCCAGCCGTTGCCGAGGCCCGGGCCGAGGTGCAGCAGCGTCACGCCCGGCTCGCCGGTCATCCGCGCGTAGGCATCCGCCGCACCCGTCGCGCCGCCCTCGAACAGGCAGAGCACGCAGCGCAGATTGGGATGGGCGTCGAGCGCCGCCACGAAATGCATCTCGGAGGTGCCGGGATTAGCGAAGCAGGTCCGGACACCCGCGCCAAGCAACGTCTTCACCAGCGCGGTCGCCCCGTTCATGCCCGTCTCCTGCTCTTGCCGCCGCAGAGAGAACCATGCGGGCGCCGGAGTGCCAAGAGCGGCCGCGGCGGCAAGGATCTTGCCCTTCGCTTCTCCCCCGGCGACAACGGGCGCCAACCGCCCAGAGGAGACCCCGCGCCCCATGTCCGACGCCCTGCCCCGCACCGCCCGCAGCTTCGCCCCGCCGGTGATGGAGGCCCGCCGCTGGATCGCGGGACTGACCTTTCCGGAGGATCGCCCCCTTCTGAACGTGAGCCAGGCCGCACCGGTCGACCCGCCGCCCGAGCCCCTGCGGCAAGAGATGGCGCGGCTCGTCACCGAGGTTCCGGAAGCTCATCTCTACGGGCCGGTGCTCGGTCTGCCCGACCTGCGCGAGGAGGTCGCCGCCCAGTGGTCGCGCGACTATGCCGGGGAGATCGCACCGGCGCAGGTCGCCATCACCGCCGGCTGCAACGAGGCCTTCGCCGCGGCGATGTCGGCGCTCGCCGACCAGGGGGACGAGATCCTGCTGCCGGTGCCCTATTACTTCAACCACGCGATGTGGCTGCGGATGGAGGGCGTGCCGCTGGTGCCGCTCCCGGCCCGCGAGGGACTGCTGCCGGATCCGGAGGAAGCCGCCCGCCTGATCACGGACCGGACCCGGGCCATCGTCCTCGTCACGCCCAACAACCCGGGCGGCGTCGAGTACCCGGCGGAACTCGTCCGAGCCTTCTACGACCTGGCGCGCGAGAGGGGCATCGCGCTGGTGCTCGACGAAACCTACCGGGATTTCGACAGCCGCAGCTCGGCGGCGCACCAACTCTTCGCCGAGCCCGACTGGGACCGGACGCTCGTCCACCTCTACTCCTTCTCCAAGACCTACCGTCTCACCGGCCACCGGGTCGGCGCGATGATCGCCTCGCCCCACCGGCTGGCCGAGGCGGAGAAGTTCCTCGACACCGTGACCATCTGCCCGCCCCAGCTCGGCCAGTTCGCGGCGCTCTGGGGCCTGCGCAACCTGGCGCAGTGGCGCGCGGGCGAGCGTGACGAGATCCTCGACCGGCGGGCGGCGCTGGAAGAGGCGGTCGCAGGGCTCGAAGGCTGGGAGCTGCTCGGCTCGGGCGCCTACTTCGCCTACTTCCGCCACCCCTTCGCCCTGCCCTCGAACGAGGCCGCCGAAATGCTGGTCAAGGAAGCCGGCGTGCTGATGCTGCCGGGGACCATGTTCCGCCCGGCCGACGACCCGGAGGGCGCGCGCGAGATGAGGGTCGCCTTCGCGAACGTGGACCGGGAGGGGATCTCGGAGCTCGCGCGCCGCCTCTCGGGCGTGACGCTCGGCTGAGGGGCGGGCCGACAGGGGTTTGACTTGATTACCGGTTCGCGCAGCCATAGGACGGCTCGCGACCGCCGCGACAGGACCAGAGGATAGAATGGCCAAGCAAGCAGCGAAGAAAACCGCGACCTGGGTGATCCTGGGACTTCTGTTCTTCGGTCTCATCGGCTTCGGGGCGACCAACCTCTCGGGCAACGTGAGCCGGGTCGGCACCGTCGGCGAGACGGAGATCACGACGCAGGAATACGCGCGGGAGCTGAACCAGCAGATCCGGGCGCTCGAGCAGCAGACCGGACAGGCGCTCCCGTTTGCGCAGGCGGTGCAGATGGGCATCGACCGGGCGGTGCTGCAGCGGCTCGTGGGCACCCATGTGCTGGACAACGAGGCGGCCGAGATGGGCCTCTCTGCCGGCGACGAACGCGTGGCGGAGGAAATCCAGGCGATCCCGCAGTTCGGCGGGACCTCCGGCTTCGACCGGCAGGCCTATGCCTTCGCTCTGGACCGCGCCGGGATGACCGAGGCGGAGTTCGAAGCCGGCCTCCGGGACGAACTGGCGCGCACCCTGCTTCAGGGGGCTGTCGTCGCCGCCATCCCCGAGCCGCAGGCCTATGCCGACGCCGTCGCCGCCTTCCTCGGAGAGACCCGGTCGTTCCTCTGGGCCGAGTTGACGGAGGAGGACCTCGCCGAGCCTCTGCCCGAACCGACCGAGGAGCAGCTGCAGAGCTTCTACGAAGAGAATACCGACCGCTTCCAGCGGCCCGAGCGGCGCGAGATCACCTATGCCGCCCTGACGCCCGACATGATCGTGGACGAGGTCGAGGTCGACGAGGAGGCGCTCGAGGAGCTCTACCAGGAGCGGATCGACGACTACGTCCGCCCCGAGCGGCGGCTCGTCGAACGTCTGGTCTTCGAGGACGACAGCGCCGCGCAGCAGGCCCTGGACCGTCTCGAGGAAGGCGAGCTCGACTTCGACACTCTGGTGACCGAGCGCGGGCTCAACCTCGCCAACATCGACCTGGGAGACGTGACCGAGGACGACCTCGGCGAAGCCGGGGCCGATGTCTTTGCCGCCGAGACCGGCGACGTGGTGGGCCCCCTGCCCAGCGAATTCGGCCCGGCGCTCTTCCGGGTCAATGCCGTCCTGCCCGCGCAGGAGACTACGTTCGAAGAGGCCCGCACCGACCTGCGCGAAGAGCTCGCCGCCGAACGGGCCCGCCGGGTGATCGAGAGCGAGGAGGCCGGGATGACCGACCTGCTCGCGGGCGGCGCCACGGTCGAGGACCTGGCAGAACAGACCGCGCTGGAGCTCGGCACGATCTCCTACGACGCGGAGACGACAGAGGGCATCGCGGCCTATGCCGCCTTCCGGCAGGCGGCGGAGAATACCGCGCCGGAGGACTTCCCCGAGATCACCGCGCTCGAGGACGGCGGCGTCTTCGCCCTGCGGGTGGATGCGATCCGTCCGCCCGAGGCGATCCCCTTCGACGAGACACGCGATGCGGTGGCCGAGGCCTGGCGGCAGGCGGAACTCAAGGGGCGGCTGATGGCCCGCGCCGAGGAACTCGCGACCGAGGTCGAGGAGGCCGGTGACTTCACCGCCGACATGCCCGCCGCGAATACCGAGACCGGTCTCGACCGGCGCGGCTTCGTCCCCAATACCCCACCCGCCTTCCTGACCGAGGTCTTCGAGATGGAAGAGGGCGAGGCCCGCGTGGTGGAGACCGGAGCGGGCGCGATCGTCGTCCTGCTGACGGGCGTGAGCGAGGCCGATCCCGAGGATGAGACCCTGAGCGAGGAAGCGCAGCGGCTGGCGCAGCAAGCGCAGGCCGGCATCACGCAGGACATCTTCGACATCTACACGGGCTCGCTCCAGATGCGCACCGACGTGCAGATCGACCAGCAGGCGGTGAACGCCGTCAACTCGACCTTCCGCTGAGATGGCGCTGATCCCGGAGTTCTCCGCCTTCGCGGCGGGCTACGAGGCTGGGCAGAACCAGCTCGTCTACACCCGCCTGGCGGCCGATCTCGACACGCCGGTCTCGCTGATGCTCAAGCTCTCTGGCGCCGGACGCCATGCCTTCGTGCTGGAATCGGTCACCGGCGGAGAGGTTCGCGGGCGCTACTCCATCGTCGGCCTCAACCCGGACCTGATCTGGGAGTGCCGGGGCGAGACCTCGCGCGTAAACCGCGCCGCCCGCTACGACGACGCCGCCTGGGAGGACCTCGAAGGCGACCCCCTCGCCAGCCTGCGCGCGATCCTCGCGGAGAGCCGCATCGAGATTCCAGAGGGCCTTCCCGCCTCCTCCGCCGGGCTCTTCGGCTACCTGGGCTACGACATGATCCGGCTGGTCGAGCACCTGCCCGACGTCAATCCGGATCCCCTCGGCCTGCCAGACGCGGTCATGCTGCGGCCCTCGGTGGTCGCGGTGCTCGACGGCGTGAAGGGAGAGGTCATCCTCTGCGCGCCCGCCTGGGTGCAGGAGGGCATGTCGGCCCGCGCCGCCTACGCGCAGGCCGCCGAGCGGGTCATGGAGGCCGAGCGCGCGCTCGATCGGCCCGTCGCGCTCGCCGCGCGGTCGCTGGGCGACGAGGAGGCCGCCGGCCCGCCCCGGTCGAACTTCACCCACGAGGGTTACAAGGCGGCCGTCGAGGCCGCGAAGGAATACATCCGCGCGGGCGACATCTTCCAGGTGGTGCCCTCGCAGCGCTGGGCGCAGGACTTCCGGGAGCCGCCCTTCGCGCTCTACCGCTCGCTGCGCCGGACGAACCCGTCGCCCTTCATGTTCTTCTTCAACTTCGGGCCGTTCCAGGTCGTCGGAGCCTCGCCCGAGATCCTGGTGCGCGTCTTCGGCGACGAGGTCACGATCCGCCCCATCGCCGGCACGCGCCCGCGCGGCGCGACCCCCGCGCAGGACAAGGCCAACGAGGCCGACCTAATGGCCGACGAGAAGGAACTGGCCGAGCACCTCATGCTGCTCGACCTCGGACGCAACGACGTGGGACGGGTGGCGCAGGTCGGCAGCGTGCGACCGACGGAGGAGTTCGTCGTCGAGCGGTATTCCCACGTCATGCACATCGTCTCCAACGTCGTGGGCAAGCTCTCACCCGAACATGACGCGCTTTCGGCACTCCTGGCCGGTCTTCCGGCGGGCACGGTCTCCGGCGCGCCGAAGGTCCGCGCGATGGAGATCATCGACGAGCTGGAGCCCGAGAAGCGCGGCGTCTACGGCGGCGGCGTGGGCTATTTCAGCGCGGGCGGCGACATGGACATGTGCATCGCCCTGCGGACCGCCGTGGTGAAGGACGAGACGCTCTACATCCAGGCCGGCGGCGGGGTGGTCTACGACAGCGACCCCGAGGCCGAGTACCAGGAGACGGTGCACAAATCGAACGCGATCCGCCGCGCCGCCGAGGATGCGACGCGCTTCCGGGGTCCGGGCAACGCCTGAGCGCCGCCCACGCCGTCAGTCAGAGAGCTGCGGCAAGAGCAGCGCCGAGGCGGGTCCGGGGACGATGTCGCCGTCCTGCATCGCGGTGCCCCAGAGGATCAGCGCCGAGATCGTGTCGGGCCGCATCCGCGCGAGGACGATGGTGCCGGTGTCCTCCTGCCGGGCCCGGAAGGCCGCCTGCTCCAGGAACCGGCGGATCACCCGGGCCTCCTGCCCTTCGGCATCTAGGTCGCGGGAAACCTCCGCGGCCGGAACGCCCGCCGTCTCGGCAAAGCGCAGGGCCGTGCCCAACCCTTGAGCCTTCGTGATGTATCCGCGTCCCTCTGCCGAGAGCGCCGTCATGATCTGCTCCAGCGCATCGCCGCCCGAAAGCCCGGCCGAGCCCGTGTCGACCAGCATCGCGGCCTCCGGCACGGTCCGGAACACCGCCTCGATGATGACCTCGATGTCCTGCGGCGTGGCTCCGGCTGGGATTTCGGCAAGCACGCCGATCTCGGCCCCCGCCGCGCGGTAGGCCCGCGCCTTGGCCGGAGCCTCGGGGTCGGCGGGGTCGATCGCGACCGTGACAGGCATCGGCATGGCAGCCAGTGCCTCTGCCGCGCCCGGAAGGCCGCCCTCGTCCATGAGCACGATGCCCACGCGCGGTCCCTCGCCGGAGGGCGTCGCGGCCGCGTAGCGTTCGAGGGCTGTGCGATCCTCGTCCTCCTCGGACGGCTCCCCCTCCTCGGACGCCTCGGGCGACGAGGCGGGCTCTCCCGGAAGGGTCGAACCCGTCTCCGAGGACAGCTGGAAGCGGGAGCGCTCAGTCTGCGGTTCCGTGTCAGGCGTCTCGCCCTCCGGTAGGATCTCCACGAACTGCGGCGTGTCACCCGAGGCCTCGGGCAACGGGGCCTCCGGGATCCGCGGCGTCCGGGGCGCCGAAGGTGCCTCCGCCGTCTCGGCAGGCTGCTCGGGCGTCTCCGGGGAAACGGCCGCGTCTCCCACCGCCTCGATGGTCGGCGGCTCCTCTCCGGAGGGCGCGGGCGCCTGGGCCGTTTCGGTGGGACTCTCCGACGGCGAGGGGTCCGTGGGAGGCTCCGTCGCCACGGTGAGGTCGTTCTCTGCCTCGGGCGTCTGCGGCGACCGGGTGGGCGGCGGGGGCAGCACCGGGTCGCTCTCGGTCGCGGCGACGGCCGGGGCCTCGCCCCCCTCCGCGACCTCGCCGGGCGCGTCCGCCGTATCGCCGGCCTCCGGGCGTTCCGCGGCCTGCCCGCCCGCCACCTCGGGCGGGCTCTCCGGCTCGGGAGAGCGCGGCGCTTCGGCGGCGGCGCTCGTCTCGACGGGGTCGCTCTCCTCCGCGCTGACGTCGGGCGGGCTGCCGCCCTCCGCAACCGCCGCGGGCGCCTCCGCCTCGCTGGCGGGCTCGGGCCGGGCGGCGGCGGGCTCGGACGCGACCGAAGGCTCGGTGTCGGACTCGGGAGCGGTGGGCGCGGTCGAGGCCGGCGGCCTCCCGACCGCGTCGGTCTCCGCAGTCGTCACCTCCGGCGCGGGACCGCCCGGTTCGACCTGGGCAGGCGCCTCCGCCTCGTCACCGGGCTCCGGCCGGTCGGCGGGCTCAGTCGCGCCGGTCTCCTGCGTCCCCTCGCCCTCGGCGGGCTGCTCCGTCCGGGGCGCCTCCGTGGCCACGGGCGGCTCGCCCTCGTCCGGGACCGCCACGGCGCCATCTCCGGAGGCCTCCGCCCCGTCCGACAGCTCCGGGCTCTCGACCTGGGGAGCGGCGGGCGCCTCCCGTCCCGGGGGCTGTTCCGCCAGAAGCGACGCCATCGCCAGGGAAATGCCCGCGACCAGGATGCCCCAGATCGCGCCGGAAAGAATGCCTCGCACCATCACGCCCTACCTGACCCGTTCGCCTCTGCCCGATCGGCCCGCCGGGCTTGACGCCCCGGCTCCTTGCGGCCCATCACACTCGGGACTATACCGTTTTCCCGCAATGGGGCCAGTGCCCCGGTCAATCGGAGCCCCGGCCGACATGCTCCTGCTCATCGATAACTACGACAGCTTCACCTACAATCTCGTTCACTTCCTCGGCGAGCTCGGGGCCGAGGTCGTCGTCCGCCGCAACGACGCGCTCGACGTGCAGGATGCGCTGGGGATGAAACCGCAGGGCATCGTGCTCTCGCCCGGTCCCTGCGACCCCGACCAGGCGGGCATCTGCCTCGAACTCACCAAGGCCGCCGCAGAGACCGGAACGCCGCTGCTCGGCGTCTGCCTGGGTCACCAGACCATCGGCCAGGCCTTCGGCGGACGCGTCGTCCGCTGCCACGAAATCGTACACGGCAAGATGGGCGAGGTGCACCACGACGGCCGGGGTGTCTTCGCGGGCCTACCCTCGCCCTTCAAGGCCACGCGCTACCACTCGCTCGTGGTCGAACGGGAGAGCCTGCCCGATAGCCTCGAGGTCACCGCGGCGCTGACGGACGGCACCATCATGGGCCTCTCGCACCGCGAGCTGCCGATCCACGGGGTGCAGTTCCACCCCGAGAGCATCGCCTCGGAGCACGGCCACCAGATCCTGCGAACCTTCCTCGAGACCACGGCGGTACCGGCATGAGCGACGCGATGAAGCCCCTGATCTACGCCGCCTCCGAGGGGCCTCTCTCGCGCGCCCAGGCCGAGGAGGCCTTCGGCATCCTCTTCGAGGGCCAGGCGACCCCTGCGCAGATCGCGGGCCTGCTCATGTCGATGCGCGCTCGTGGCGAGTCCGTGGCCGAGTATGCCGCCGCTGCCGCCGCCATGCGCGAGCGGTGCCTCAAGGTGACGGCCCCCGAGGGCGCGATGGACATCGTCGGCACCGGCGGCGACGGGATGGGCACGCTCAACATCTCCACCGGCGCGGCCTTCGTCGTGGCGGGCGCCGGCGTGCCGGTCGCCAAGCACGGCAACCGCAACCTCTCGTCCAAGTCCGGAGCGGCCGACGCGCTGGGCCAGCTCGGGATCGACGTCATGGTCGGCCCCGAGGTCGTGGAACAGGGGATCGTCGAGGCGGGCATCGGCTTCATGATGGCGCCCATGCACCATCCGGCGATGAAGCACGTCATGCCCGTCCGCCAGGAGCTCGGCTGCAAGACGATCTTCAACATCCTGGGCCCGCTTACGAATCCGGCCGGGGTGAAGCGCCAGCTCACCGGCGCTTTCGCCATCGACCTGATTTTCCCGATGGCCGAGACCCTGCAGGAACTCGGGGCCGAGAAGGCCTGGCTGGTCCACGGCGCCGACGGCACCGACGAGATCTCGATCTCCGGTCCCACCTCCGTCGCCGCGCTGGAGAACGGCCGGATCCGCTCGCGCGAGATTCACCCCGAGGACGCCGGGCTCTCGGTCCATCCCTTCCGCGAGATACTGGGCGGCACGCCCGAGGAGAACGGCAAGGCCCTGCGCGCCCTGCTCTCCGGCGAAGGCGGCGCCTACCGCGACGCCGTGGTGCTGAACGCCGCCGCCGCGCTCGTCGTCGCCGACAAGGCCGGCACGCTGCTGGACGGGGCCCGCATGGCGAAGGAAAGCATCGACAGCGGCGCGGCGCTCCGCGCGGTCGAAACGCTGGCGAAGGTTACCTCCGGCTGACGCGCTCCGGCGCGTACTTCCAGGCGACCCAGGTCACGAGGGCGCCCGCGAGCGCGATGTAGATCCCCCAGCGGACGAAGAGCGCGATCCGGGGCACGGCGACCGGATGGCTTCGACCCGGATCGGAGGGTTCCACGCGAAGGGCGATGGGCTGCGACTCCTCGCTCTCGAAGGCGGCGTCCCGGATGGCCTCGAAAGTGGGCTCGTTCACCTCGACCCACTGCTCCTCGGTACAGCGCTCCGGCGGGTCGATGCCCTCGGGGATCGGCGTGCCGCCCTGGCACCACCTCTGCTCGGCCGCAGCGTAGTGGTAGCTCACGAAATAGGAAAAGCTGGTGCTGCCCGAGGGCGAGCGGGCCTCCGAGTCGAGCAGCTGCCCCTCGACGGCTTCGCCGACCGCGTTCAGGTCGGCCGCCCACCGCATGTTGAGCAGCGGAACCACCGTTGCGAAGAGAAGGCCAGCGATCACGATGGCGATGCCGAGACGCAGGCCCTGCGCCCGTGTCAGCTGCCGTGACGTGCTGCTCTCTCCCTCGGCCATGCGCCGCAGCGTTGCGGAGCGCTTCCCCCCGTGTCAAGACGATGTTCAGAGCGCTGGAGCAGACATGTCCGACACCATTCTCGACCGCATCAAGGCCTACAAGCTGGAGGAGGTCGCGACCCGCAAGGTCGACAAGCCCATCGGCGATATCGAGGCCGCGGCGCGCGCCGCCTCGCCGCCCCGCGGCTTCGCCGAAGCCCTGATCCAGGCCTCGAAGACCGGCTATGGTCTCATCGCCGAGATCAAGAAAGCCTCGCCCTCCAAGGGCCTGATTAGGGAGGATTTCGACCCGCCGGAGCTGGCCCGCGCCTATGCCGAGGGCGGGGCCACATGCCTCTCCGTACTCACCGACGGGCCCTCCTTCCAGGGCGCCGACGACTACCTCGTCGAGGCCCGCGCCGCCTGCGATCTGCCGGTCCTCCGCAAGGACTTTCTCTACGATACCTGGCAGGTGAGCGAGGCCCGGGCCCTCGGTGCCGACTGCGTGCTCATCATCATGGCCTCCGTCTCCGATGCGCAGGCCGAGGAGCTGGAGGCGGCGGCGCTGTCCTGGGGCATGGACGTGCTGATCGAGGTCCACGACACCGCGGAACTCGAGCGCGCCGAAAAGCTGCAGAGCCCCCTTCTCGGCATCAACAACCGCGATCTGCACAGCTTCGAGACCTCCCTCGACGTGACCCGCCAGCTGTCGCGGCTGGTCCCGCCCGACCGGATCATGGTCGCCGAAAGCGGCCTTTCCTCCCCCGATGACCTCTCGGAGCTCGCCCGATACGGCGCGCGCTGCTTCCTGATCGGCGAGAGCCTCATGCGCCAGTCCGACGTCGCCGCCGCGACGCGCGACATCCTCGCCAATCCTCTCATGCCTGCAGGGCTCTAGATGGCGAAGCTCACGCATTTCGACGCCTCGGGCCAGGCCCACATGGTGGACGTCTCGGACAAGGACGAAACCGCCCGGACGGCCATCGCCGAGGGCGTCGTGCGGATGAGCGCAGAGACCCTTGCCATCGTCGAGGCCGGCGACGCCAAGAAGGGCGACGTTCTCGGCATCGCCCGCATCGCCGGTATCCAGGGGGCCAAGAAGACCTCGGACCTCGTCCCGCTCTGTCACCCCTTGCCGCTTTCCAAGGTCGCCCTCGACCTCGACCCCGACCGCGCCCTGCCCGGCATCCGCATTCGCGCCACGGTCCGCACCACCGGCCGGACCGGCGTCGAGATGGAGGCCCTGACGGCGGTGAGCACGGCCGCGCTGACCGTCTACGACATGCTCAAGGCCGTGCAGAAAGACATGGAAATCGGGGAGATACGCGTCACTCTCAAGGAAGGCGGCAAGTCGGGGCGCTACGAGCGATGATCACGGTCGCCGAGGCGCTCGACGCCCTCTTCGCGCTCGTGCGGCCGACCGGGACCGAGGAGGTTCCTCTCGTCGAGGCCGCGGGTCGCTACATGCCCGGACCCGCCGTCGCCTCGCGCACGCAGCCCCCGTTCTCCGCCTCCGCCATGGACGGCTATGCCCTCCGCGACGCCGACCTCGCGCCGGGCGCCCGCCTGACCGTGATCGGAGAGGCGGCGGCGGGGCGGCGTTTCGCCGGGCCCTGCGGCCCCGGACAAGCCGTGCGCATCTTCACCGGTGCCCCCATGCCGGAGGGCGCGGACCGGGTGCTGATCCAAGAGGACGCGCAGGTCGAGAAGGGTGTCCTGACGGTCACCGGGGACTACGGGACTTCTTTTCACGTCAGGCCCTTGGGCGCCGACTTCAAGGCAGGGGACGAGCTCTCGCCGCGCTGGCTCCGGCCCGGCGACATCGCCCTGCTCGCCGCGATGAACCTGCCCCGCGTCCACGTCGCCCGCCGTCCCGTAGTGGCGCTTCTCCCGACCGGTGACGAACTCGTCCAGCCCGGCGAGGATCCGGGGCCGGACCAGATCGTCGCCTCCAACAGTTACGGCCTGCACGCGCTGCTCACCGCGGCCGGGGCCGAGCCTCGGCTGCTGCCCATCGCCCGCGACGACGCGAACTCGCTCGAGACGGCCTTCGGCCTGGCCGAGGACGCGGACCTGCTCGTCACGATCGGCGGGGCCTCGGTTGGCGACCACGATCTTGTCGGACCGGTCGCCGAACGGCTCGGCATGGAACGGTCCTTCTACAAGGTGGCCATGCGGCCAGGAAAACCGCTCATGGCGGGTCGGTTGGGCCGGCAGGCCGTGGTCGGACTCCCCGGAAACCCGGTGTCGGCAATGGTTTGCGGCGCGATCTTCCTGCGCCCGATGATCCACGCGAGCCTCGGCCTGCCCGCGCAGCCACTTCCGCGCGGAACCGCCCGCCTGGCTGCGAGCCTGCCGGCCAACGGCCCGCGCGAGCACTACATGCGGGCCAGCCTCGGCCCCGACGGCCTGACCCCCGCCGGCAGCCAGGACAGCGCCCTGCTCTCAGTCCTGGCCGAGAGCGGAGCCCTGATCGTGCGGCCGCCCGGAGACCCGCCGCGTAAGCAGGGCGAGACGGTCGACTACGTCACGATCTGAGGCCCATCGCGGAACGGGTTGACACAAAACGGGAACATCCGTAGAACACGGGGCAACCGTGCGCCCGGTCGCACCTGATAAGGACAGCGTGGCATGCTGACTCGCAAACAGCTCGACCTGCTTGAATTCATTCACAAACGCATCCAGCGCGACGGCGTCCCGCCGAGCTTCGACGAGATGAAAGAGGCGCTCGACCTCCGGTCGAAGTCCGGCATCCATCGTCTGATCACGGCGCTCGAGGAACGCGGCTTCGTCCGCCGCCTCGCCCACCGCGCCCGGGCGCTCGAAATCGTCAAGCTGCCTGAGGCCATGCAGGCCCGCGGGTTCGAACCCTCGGTGATCGAGGGTGGGCGTCCCGATGCGCCGCCGCCCCCCTCCGCTTCGGCAGTCGAGGGGAGCGGGGCCAGCGATCTTCCGATCATGGGCCGCATCGCCGCCGGTGTGCCCATCGCCGCGATCTCGGAGGAGGCCGGGCGCGTCAGCGTCCCGCAGTCCATGCTCGGTCGCGGCCAGCACTATGCTCTCGAGGTCCGCGGCGACTCGATGACCGGCATCGGCATCAACGACGGCGATGTCGTCGTCATCCGGGAAACCGCGACGGCCGACGATGGCGATGTCGTCGTGGCCCTGGTCGAGGACCAGGAAGCAACGCTCAAGCGCTTCCGCCGCCAGAACGGTGCGATCGCCCTCGAAGCCGCGAACCCGGCCTACGCGACGCGCGTCCTGCCGGCCGACCAGGTCAAGGTGCAGGGCCGGCTCGTGGGCCTGATCCGGAGCTACTGACCTTCAGCGGGGAGTGCCGGCAGCGCCTGCGCTGCCGCACCCCGGGTCCAGAGCCGCGCTCCGGTCAGCTCCGAGGCCGAACGCAGGACCAACCGCCCCTCATCGGCGTATCCTGCCACCGATCCCGTTTCGCGCAGGCGGCTCACGTCCAGCACGAGGCAGGGCCGCTCGGTCCCGGACTCGACATTCGTCACCACGATTCCCGCGCCGCCGCATCCGGCGAGGCCCTCAAGCGCCCGCTTCCCCGTGACATGGATCACCGAGACCGGCCCGGCGGAGGCGATGGCGCCTTTCGTCACGCCCCGGTCGTAAGCGATCTCCTGCGCGACCGGCGTGCCGTCGTTCTCCAGCCAGACCCCGGCGGCGAAGCCATCTCCGCGCGGCTTGCTGAGGCCCCTGCCCTCCGCGGTCATGACGCCGACCAGACCACCGCCCTCTGCAATCAGGAGGGCCGGCCGCTCTGCCGCGGCCCAGAGACCGAAAGCCGCCGTAAGCGGGAGCGCCCCGGCGATCCTCCCCGGCCCTCGCGCCAGAGCGACCCAGAGCCCGCCGATGGCCAGCAGCGGCAGGACCGCCGGCCCCGGCGTCGGCACATGGCTCAGCGCGCCATCCCAGCCGGAGACCGTGTGCGCCACCCGCAGGATCCAGGCGAGGCCGGCCTCCATCGCCCAGAGCCCCGCGCCCTCGAGCCCCACGGGCGCCAGGCAGGCGGCCAGAACAGCGCCCGGCATGACCACGCTGCCCATGACCGGCACGCTCAGCACGTTGGCGACCAGCCCGTAGTGCGAGATCTGGTTGAAATGCGCCGCCGCGATGGGCGCGGTCGCCAGCCCCGCCACGAAGGAGGACAGCACGACAGCCGCCACGGCCCTCAGGACCCTGGGTCCGAAGGTCCGCCCCCGCAGTGCTGCGAAGACAGCGACCAGCGCCGTCGTCGCTGCGAAGGACATTTGGAAACCGGGGCCCGTCAGCTCTTCCGGCCGCCTCACCAGGACGACGACCGCCGCAACGGCAACCGATCGGAGCGTGACCGCGCGCCGGTCGGCCAGCACAGCGACCAGCATCACGCCGACCATGATGAAGGCCCTCTCGGTCGCCACGTTGCCCCCCGAGAGCGCGAGGTAGGCCGCCCCCGCCGCGAGGGCCGCCGCCGCGCCGATCTTCTTGGTGTCCAGCCGCAGCGCGAGCCAGGGCCACAGAGCGAGCCCGTAGCGGACCAGGGCGAAGACGAAGCCTGTGAGTAGCCCCATGTGAAGGCCCGAGATGGCCAGGAGATGCGCGAGGTTCGCAGAGCGGAGCGCGTCCAGCGTCCCGGCAGGCATGGCGGAACGGTCCCCGGTCGAGACGGCCGCGGCGAAGGCGCCGGCCTCACCCCCGATCCTTTCGCGGACAGCGACAGAGAGCGCCATGCGCTGCCGGGCCATCCAGAGCTCCGCGCCGCCGCGTGCGGGTTCGAGCAGGAGGACCGGCGTCCGCGTGTAGCCCACCGCGCCGAGGCGGTCGAACCAGGCCATGCGCCGGAAGTCGAAGCCGCCCGGCTCCACCGGGCCCGAGGGCGGCGAGAGATGCC
The DNA here is from genome assembly GCF_008710275.1 of Histidinibacterium aquaticum. GTDB lineage: Bacteria > Pseudomonadota > Alphaproteobacteria > Rhodobacterales > Rhodobacteraceae > Oceanicola > Oceanicola aquaticus. The sequence goes on along the minus strand of NZ_VYQE01000002.1, from coordinate 455,308 downwards.
CCGTCAGCACGACGGTCTGCCCCGGCCGCGGCACGATCCAGTCCTGCCGTCCGTGCAGAGAGACCCGCACGCGCGCGGGCGTCCTCGCGGGCGACATCCGCTCCAGCACAACCCGGTCGAGCGTCAGGCGGACGGCATCGGAGGCGGACCGGTCGATCTCGACGATCCGGCCCTCGACCGGGCCGTAGTAGCGGAACCCGAGGACCGGCTCCGCCACGAGGTGCGCCCGGGCTCCCGCGAGGAGCAGTCCCGCCGCGACAAGGCCCACACCGGCCGCCGGCAAGACAAGCGCCGCGCTGCCACTCCGCGAGCCCAAAACGCCAAGGGCCACGCCGAGGCCGAGCCCCAGGTAATGCGGCGTCTCCGGCTCCCACCGCAGCGCGAAATAGAGGCCGATGCCGAGCCCAAGGAGAACCGGCGCCCAGAGAAAGAGCTGCCCCCTCCGGGCCTGCAGCGCCTCGGCCAATCGGCCCTGGGCGAACACTTGTCCTCCAACCCTCGCGGAAGTATCCCCGCTTCACTCGCACGCCCCGGTTAGAGAAAGGTAAACGCCTCCATGTCCGACACCGTCGTCACCCGCTTCGCGCCCTCTCCCACGGGCGCCCTTCACATCGGCGGGGCGCGGACGGCGCTCTTCAACTGGCTTTACGCCAGGGGGCGCGGCGGCAAGTTCCTCCTGCGGATCGAGGACACCGACAAGGCGCGCTCCACCGACGAGAACCGCCAGGCCATTCTCGACGGCCTGACCTGGCTCGGCCTCGACTGGGACGGCGAGCCGGTGAGCCAGGCGGCGGGCGCCGAGCGTCATGCCGAGGTGGCCCGCGAGCTGCTGGCCAAGGGCCGGGCATTCAAGTGCTTTTCCACCCAGGAGGAAATCGAGACCTTCCGCGAGCAGGCCAAGACGGAGGGACGCTCGACGCTCTTCCGCTCGCCCTGGCGCGAGGTGCCCGAGGAGCAGCATCCCGACGCCCCCTATGTCGTCCGGCTGAAGGTTCCGCTCGAGGGCGAGACCAGCGTCGAGGATGAAGTGCAGGGCACAACCACCTGGAAAAATGACCAGATCGACGACCTTGTCCTCCTGCGCTCGGATGGCTCGCCGGTCTACATGCTCGCCGTGGTGGTCGACGATCACGACATGGGCGTGACCCATGTCATCCGCGGCGACGACCACATGGCCAACGCCATCCGCCAATCACTGATCTACCGCGCCATGGGCTGGGAGGTGCCGGTCATGGCGCATATCCCGCTGATCTTCGGCCCCGACGGCAAGAAGCTGTCCAAGCGGCACGGCGCCACCGGCGCGGCCGAGTACCGCGCGATGGGCTACCCCGCCGCCGGCATGCGCAACTACCTGACGCGCCTCGGCTGGAGCCACGGCGACGCCGAGTTCTTCACCGACGAGGAGGCGAAGGCCTGGTTCGACCTCAAGGGGATCGGCAAGTCTCCGGCCCGCTTCGACTTCAAGAAACTGGAGAACCTCTGCGGCCAGCACATCGCCGCGGCGGAGGATGCTGCACTGCTGCAAGAACTCGAGGGCTACCTTGCCGCGGTAGGGGACAACCTCCTCACCGATACCCAGCGGGAGGGCATGGAACGGGCGATGTACTGCCTGAAGGATCGCGCGAAGACATTCCCGGAACTGCTTGAAAAGGCTCACTTCGTCCTGACAGATCGCCCGATCGTTCCGGACGAGAAGGCGGCGAAGCAGCTGGACCCGGTATCCAACGGTATACTGTCTGAATTGACGCCGCAGATGCGAACTGCTAGCTGGACGCGAGAGGATCTGGAGAGCCTCGTGAAGGCCAAGGCCGAGGAACACGGGCTGGGCCTCGGCAAGCTCGCGGGGCCGCTCCGGGCGGTGCTCGCCGGGCGCGCGGTCTCTCCATCGGTCTTCGACATGATGCTGGTTCTCGGGCGCGAGGAAACCATCGCCCGACTGAACGACATTTCCGCCTGAAACCAAATCGTCACCAACGGACGATAGCGGTTCGGGACCGGACTAACCTGCCGGCCGGCCAGCCCGGACGGCGCCTTGCGTAAGGGGACGACCCATGGCCGACGACAACCGGACAGCGAAACTCACGATAGACGGGCAGGACTTCGACCTGCCGATCCATTCGCCCACCGCCGGCCCGGATGTTCTCGACATCCGCAAGCTCTACGGCCAGGCCGGTGTCTTCACCTACGATCCGGGCTTCACCTCGACCGCCTCCTGCGACAGCACGATCACCTTCATCGACGGCCAGAAGGGCGAGCTGCTGCACCGGGGCTACCCGATCGACCAACTCGCCAGCCAGTCGCACTACCTCGAGGTCTGCTACCTGCTGCTCTACGGCGAGCTGCCCTCCGCCGCGCAGCTCGCGGATTTCGAGGACCGGGTGACGCATCACACCATGCTGCACGAGCAGATGGTCTACTTCTTCCGCGGTTTCCGCCGCGACGCGCACCCCATGGCGATCATGGTCGGCGTGGTTGGCGCCATGGCGGCCTTCTACCACGATAGCACCGACATCAACGATCCCTGGCAGCGCGAGGTCGCCTCGATCCGGCTGATCGCCAAGATGCCGACGATCGCCGCCTGGGCCTACAAGTACTCGGTGGGACAGCCCTTCGTCTATCCGCGCAACGACCTGACTTACGCCGAGAATTTCCTGCACATGTGCTTCTCGGTCCCGGCGGCGGAGTACAAGGTGAACCCGATCCTGTCCCGCGCCATGGATCGGATCTTCATGCTGCACGCCGACCACGAGCAGAATGCCTCGACCTCCACGGTCCGGCTCGCATCCTCTTCCGGCGCGAACCCCTTCGCCTGCATCGCGGCGGGCATCGCCTGTCTCTGGGGCCCGGCGCACGGCGGCGCCAACCAGGCCTGCCTGGAAATGCTCAAGGAGATCGGCACTCCCGACCAGATCCCGGAATACATCGAGCGCGCGAAGGACAAGAACGATCCGTTCCGCCTGATGGGCTTCGGCCACCGGGTCTACAAGAACTTCGACCCGCGCGCGAAGGTCATGAAGGAGAGCGCCGACGAGGTGCTGGAGCTCCTCGGGATCGAGAACAACCCGCTCCTGCAGACCGCCAAGGAGCTGGAGAAGCAGGCGCTCGAGGACGACTACTTCGTCGAGAAGAAGCTCTTCCCGAACGTCGATTTCTACTCGGGCATCATCCTCGAGGCGATGGGCTTCCCCACCGCGATGTTCACCCCGATCTTCGCGCTCAGCCGCACCGTCGGCTGGGTCAGCCAGTGGAAAGAGCAGCTCGCAGATCCGCAGCTCAAGATCGGTCGCCCGCGCCAGCTCTACCTGGGCGAGACCGCACGCGACTACGTCAGCATCGACAACCGCTGAGACACGGACGACGCGGGGCGCTACATGCGCCCCGTATCCCTCACAACGGCAGGGCGCGTGTCGACTTCAGCTCTTCCATGGAGAGCAGCGCCGTGACGTTGTAGACGCGCACCTCCGAGATCAGCGCCTGGTAGAAGACGTCGTAGGCGCGCGCGTTCTTTACCCGCACCTTCAGGATATAGTCGATATCGCCTGCCAGCCGGTGTGCCTCCTGCACCTCGGGGCGGGCCTGTAGCGCGGCGAGGAACCGGCGCTGCCAGTCCGCCTCGTGCTCCGAGGTGCGGATCAGCACGAAGAAGGTGGCCTCGAACCCCAGCGCCTCGGCATCCGGCACGACGGTCGGCGGACCGATGATGCCGGCCTCCCGCATTTTCCGGATGCGATTCCAGACGGGCGTCTTCGAAGACCCCACCGCCTTGGCGATTTCATCGAGGGATCGCCCCGCATCGGTTTGCAATTCCGAAAGGATTTTCCGGTCAGTCTCGTCGATACGGACGGAGATTTCTTTCTCGCGCTCGGTGCTGGACATGCGTTCCTCCTGAGATCGAGTTTGGAACATACGTCCTTATTAGACACAGGCAATGGGCACAAAGCAGGACGATGTTCTATATCGGGGGTCAAGCCACGGGAGTCGTCCATGCAGCATTTTCCCATCTTCATGAATCTCGCGGGCCGCCGTGTGGTGGTCTCGGGCGGTGGCGAATGCGCGGTGGCAAAGCTGCGGCTGATCCTCAAGACCGAGGCGCATGTCACCGTCTTTTCCGCCGAGCCGGAAAGCCAGGTCATCACCTGGGCGGCAGAGGGGCGCCTCACGCTCGTCCACCGGGCGCTGGGTCCGGGCGACGCGCTCTGCGCCGCGCTGTTCTACGCCGCCAACGACGAGGACGCCGAGGATCAGCGCGTCGCGGCGCTTGCCCGTGCGGACGGGGCGCTGGTTAACATCGTGGACAATCTCGGAGACAGCCAGTTCATCACGCCGGCCATCGTGGACCGCGATCCGGTGACCGTCGCCATCGGAACCGAGGGCGCGGCCCCCGTGCTCGCCCGCGCCATCAAGCGCGACCTGGAAGAGCGCCTGCCCGCCCGCCTCGGCCTGCTGGCCCGGATCGGCAAGGCCTTCCGCCACGCCGCCGAGGCCCTGCCCTTCGGCGAGAAGCGGCGCGACTTCTGGGCGGATTACTACTTCGACGCCGGCCCCCGCGCCCTGGAAGACGGCGAAGAGGCGGTGGAGCCCGCCCTGCGCAGCCTTCTCGACACGCACCTTAACCGCGATGCGCGCGAAGGCTTCGTGGAGTTCGTCGGCGCCGGTCCGGGAGACCCCGACCTGCTGACGCTCAAGGCCCGCAAGGCGCTCGACCGGGCCGAGGTCGTGATCCACGACCGTCTCGTCACGAAGGAGGTGCTGGAGCTTGCCCGCCGAGAGGCCGTGTTGGTCGACGCCGGGAAGGAGGGTTTCGGCAAGTCCATGAGCCAGGAGGAGATCAACCGCCTGATCGTGGAGCACGCCGGGGCCGGTCATCACGTCGTGCGGCTCAAGTCCGGCGACCCGACGGTCTTCGGCCGCCTCGACGAGGAGATCGAAGCCTGCGACGCCGCCAATGTCACCTGGTCCATCGTTCCGGGCATCACCGCCGCCTCCGCCGCCGTGGCGGGCATCGGCCAGAGCCTCACCAAGCGGGAGCGCAACTCCTCGGTCCGCGTCCTCACGGGCCACGACATGAAGGGCTTCGCCGAGCAGGACTGGCGCTCGCTCGCGGGCCCGGGAGAAGTCGCCGCGATCTACATGGGCAAGCGCTCCGCGCGTTTCGTCCAGGGCCGCCTGCTGATGCACGGCGCCGATCCGGCGACCCCGGTCACCGTGGTCGAGAATGCCTCGCGCCCCGACCAGCGCACGCTCGCCACCACCCTGGCGGAGCTTGAACCCACTCTCACCGGCGCCGGCCTCTCCGGCCCGGCCATCATCCTCTTCGGACTCGCGCCGCGGCGCGCCGCCGAGGTGGCGCAGGACATCCAACGGGAGATCGCGCTATGAGCCGCAAGTTCACCCCGAAAGTCGTGACCGGCAACGCCCTGATCGAGGGCGACGCCGTCTGGCTCACCGAGGACGACCGCTGGACGCGGGAGATGTCGGAGGCCGAGCTCATCGAGGACGAGGCGCACGCCCAGATGCGCCTGCTCTTCGGCCAGTCGCAGCCCTCGGTCGTCGTGGGTGTCTATCTCGCCGACGCGAAGGCCGGCCTGAACGGCCCCGAGCCTACGCACTTCCGCGAGGATTTCCGCACCCGCGGCCCCTCGAATTATCCCCACGGCAAGCAGGCCACGGCCTGAGCCGGAAGGAGAGACCATGTACAGCTATTCCGAATTCGACGAGGCCTTCGTCCGCGAACGCGTCAGCCAGTTCCGCGCCCAGGTGGAACGCCGCATCGACGGCTCGCTCACCGAGGACGAGTTCAAGCCGCTGCGCCTGATGAACGGGCTCTACCTGCAGCTGCACGCCTACATGCTCCGGGTGGCGATCCCCTACGGCACGCTCGCCCCGCACCAGATGCGCCAGCTCGCCATGATCGCCGAGCGCTGGGACAAGGGCTATGGCCACTTCACCACGCGCCAGAACATCCAGTTCAACTGGCCAAAGCTGAAGGACGTGCCCGACATTCTCGACGCGCTCGCCGACGTCGAGATGCATGCGATCCAGACCTCCGGCAATACGATCCGCAACGTTACCGCCGACCACTTCGCCGGCGCTGCCGCGGACGAGATCGCCGATCCGCGCCCGGTGGCCGAATTGCTGCGCCAGTGGTCGACCGACCACCCGGAATTCCAGTTCTTGCCGCGCAAGTTCAAGATCGCCATCACTGGCTCGCCCAACGACCGCGCCGTGACCAAGGCCCATGACATCGGCCTGCGCATGGTCCGCAACGAGGCCGGCGAGGAGGGCTTCGAGGTGATCGTCGGCGGTGGCCTCGGCCGCACCCCGATGATCGGCAAGGTCATCCGGGAGTTCCTGCCGCGCGAGGACCTGCTGCCCTACGTCGAGGCCATCGTCTCGGTCTGGAACCTGCTGGGCCGCCGCGACAACAAGTTCAAGGCGCGCATAAAGATCACGGTCCACGAGCACGGCATCGAGGAGATCCGCCGCCTGGTGGAGGACCGCTTCACCGAGATCCGTCCCGGCTTCTCCGGCGTCGACCAGGAGGTGCTCGCGGGGCTCGAGGCGGCCTTCGCCAGGCCCTCCCTGCCCGAGCGCAGCCTCGGTGGCTTCGAGAGCGCCTATACCAACGACCCCGTCTTCCGCGCCTGGTCCGACACCAACGTGGCCGAACACGCGGTGCCGGGCTACGGCATCGTCACGATCTCGCTCAAGGCCCATGGCAAGACGCCGGGCGACGCCTCCGCCGACCAGATGCGCCTGATGGCGGACCTGGCCGAGGAGCTCGGCCATTCCGAGATCCGGATCAGCCACGAGCAGAACGTGATCCTGCCGCATGTCCACAAGTCCGACCTGCCCCGCGTCCACGCGGCGCTGAAGGAGGCCGGGCTCGGCACGGCGAACGTCGGGCTGGCCTCGGACATCATCGCCTGCCCCGGCATGGACTACTGCGCACTGGCGACCGCCCGCTCGATCCCGATCGCCCAGGAGATCGCCGAGCGCGTGGACGAGCTCAAGATCGAGCACGAGGTCGGTCACCTGAAGATCAAGATCTCGGGCTGCATCAATGCCTGCGGGCACCACCACGTGGGCCACATCGGCATCCTCGGGCTCGACCGCGCGGGCGTGGAGAACTACCAGATCACGCTCGGCGGCGACGGGACCGAGTCCGCCTCCATCGGCGAGCGCGCGGGCCCCGGCTTTTCCGCCGACCAGATCGTCCCCGCGATCGAGCGGCTGATCCTGGCCTACCTCGACCTGCGCGAAAGCGACTCGGAGACCTTCATCCAGTCCTACAGGCGGCTCGGGCCCGCCCCCTTCAAAGCCGCCCTCTATCCCGAGACGGCCGAGAAGGAGAGAGCCGATGCCGCTTGATCTGAGCTCCCGCGTCTCCGATCTCAACGACCGCTACCGCCACCACGGCGCCACGGCGGTCCTCGAGCGGGCGCTGACCGATCCCGACGTGGGCGATATCGCCCTCGTCTCCTCCTTCGGGGCGGAGTCGGTCGCGCTTTTGCACCTCGTCTCGGTCATCGACCGGCGGGTGCCGGTGCTCTTCATCGACACCGAGATGCTCTTTCCCGAGACGTTGACCTACCAGTCCGAGCTCGCGGTGAAGCTCAACCTCTCCGACCTGCGCATCGTCAGGGCGCGGCTGGCCGATACGCTGGCCGAGGATCCGCGGGGGGACCTGCACAAGTCGAACCCCGACGCTTGCTGCGCCCTGCGCAAGACGGTCCCGCTGCAGCGCGCGCTGGAGGGCTTCGACGGCTGGATCACCGGCCGCAAGCGCTACCAGGGCTCCAGCCGGCAAGACCTGCAGTTCTTCGAGGCCGAAGAGGCCACGGGCCGGATCAAGGTGAACCCGCTCGCCCACTGGACGAGCGAGGACGTGCAGGACTACATCACCGAGAACCGCCTGCCCCGCCACCCGCTGGTCAGCCGCGGTTATCCCTCGATCGGCTGCCTGCCCTGCACCAGCAAGGTGGAAGAGGGCGAAGACCCGCGCGCCGGCCGCTGGCGCGGCCAGGACAAGGATGAATGCGGGATCCATTTCGTGGACGGCAAGATCGTCCGCGGCCCCAAACCGGAAGCCGCCTGAGCCCGCGCGGCAAGGGCGCATGGGGCCAGATGAAGGAGGCTCAAGGATGAGCGTGATCGTGACCGACGGGGGCTTTGGCTCCGACGACTGGACGGGCCCCATGGTGGCCTGGGACGACGAGACGGCGGAGGCCGGCCCCGGAGCGGGGCTCGACGTGCCCTCCGACGCCGACCCGGAGACGCTCTCTGCCCGCGCGCAGGCGGCGGGGATGGTGCGGATCGACTTTCCGTCCTTCTCCGACGGGCGGGGGTTCACCCTGGCCGCCCACCTGCGGCGCAAGGGCTATTCCGGCCGCCTGAGGGCCAGGGGCCATGTCATCGCCGACCAGTACGCCATGGCGCGCCGGTCGGGTTTCGACGAGGTCGAGATCTCCGAGGACCTGGCCACCCGCCAGCCCGAGGAGCACTGGCTGAGGCGCGCCGACTGGCAGGCCAACGACTACCAGGCGCGGTTGCGCGGCGGGCGCTGATCCGCCGCGGCCCGGCCGCCTTCACCTCGACCGGAACACCAATTAGAAGGGGGGCGCCGCCAAGGCCGGCCCCGTGACAGGAATGACAGAGCAGAGACCCTTGACCGACACCGCAACCGTCCGCCCCGTGCCCACCCTGCCCGACGCGCAGACCGTCACGGAGGTGCAGCACTACACCGACCGGCTGTTCCGCTTCCGCGTGACCCGGCCGCAGAGCCTGCGCTTCCGGTCGGGCGAGTTCGTGATGATCGGCCTCATGGGCGATCCCGACCCGGCGACCGGCCGGCAGAAGCCGCTGCTGCGCGCCTATTCCATCGCCTCGCCCTCCTGGGACGACGAGCTCGAGTTCTACTCGATCAAGGTGCCCGACGGCCCGCTAACCTCCCGCCTCCAGCACATCGAGGAGGGGGACCAGATCATCCTGCGGCCCAAGCCGGTGGGCACTCTCGTCCATGATGCCCTGCTGCCCGGGAAGCGACTCTGGCTCTTCGCCACGGGCACCGGCTTCGCGCCCTTCGCCTCGATCATCCGCGATCCGGAAACCTACGAGCGCTTCGACGAGATCATCGTCACCCACACCTGCCGCGAGGTGGCCGAGCTCACCTATTCCCGCGAGATGATCGAGGGCCTGCGCCAGGACGAGCTCATGCAGGAGCTTCTGGGCGACGGCCTCGACAAGCTGCGCTACTACCCGACGACCACCCGCGAGGAGAGCCCGAAGATGGGCCGCATCACCACGCTGCTGGAGTCCGGAGAGGTTCAGTCCGACCTCGGCCTGCCGCCGCTCGACCCGGCGGTCGACCGCGCCATGGTCTGCGGCTCCCTGGAGTTCAACCACGACATCAAGGCCCTGCTCGAAGGCGCGGGCCTGCACGAGGGCGCCAATTCCGAGCCCGCCGAGTTCGTGATCGAGAAAGCCTTCGTCGGCTGACCCAGCCACGGCTTCAACGCAAAAGGGCCGCCCCTCGGGGCGGCCCTTCTCGTTTCCGGTGTGTTGCGATCAGCCTTGGATGCCGAGCGACTCGCGCAGCCGCTGGATTAGCGCCTCGAGCCCGTCCTCGTTCTCCTCGACCGAGCCCACGGCGGTGCTGAGCGACTGCTTCTGCACGTCGGAGAGATCGGAGGCCTCGATGACCTCGGTCACCTGGTCGCCGTCGAAGCCCTCGACGGTGAAGAGCTCGCGCAGTTCCTCGACGCTCATCTCCACGGCCCCGGCAAGCTCCAGAACCTCCGCGCTCGCCTCTTCGGTCACCGGATCGGCAGCCTCGGCGACATCGGCGGTGGTCTCGGCGGTCGCCGCGGCGGCGTCCTCGACGGCCTCCTCGGTCGCCTCCGCAGCCTCGCCGGCGGTCTCCGCGGTCGCCTCTGCCGCGTCTTCGGTGGCGGTCAGGGTATCTTCGGCCACCTCGCGCGCGTCCTCGCCGAGATCGCTCGCCGCTTCGGCGGCATTTTCGACGGCAGTCTCGGCGGTATCCGCGACCGTCTCTGCTGCCTCGCCCACGGCGGTCGCTGCCTCACCGGCGGTCTCTTCCGCCTCTTCGGCCAGGTCACCCGCCGCCTCGGCGGTGGCGTCCGCTGCATCGGCCGCGGCGTCCCCGGTGGCTTCGGCCGCGTCTTCCGTGGCCTCGGCCGCGTCACCGGCGGCTTCGGCGGTCTCGGCAGCCGCATCCTCGGCAGCGGCCTCGGCCTCTTCCGCGGTCTCGGCGACCTCGGCAGCGGCGTCTTCGGCTTCCGCCTCAGCTGCATCGGCCGTATCCGCGATCGCGTCGCCGGTCTCTTCGGCGGCCTCGGCGGTCTCGGCGGCAGCCTCCTCGGCGCCTTCTTCGGCAGCATCGGCGGTGTCCGAAATGGCCTCGCCCGTCTCTTCAGCCGCTTCCTCGGTCGCGGCGGCGGCCTCTTCGGCGCCCTCCTCGACAGCCTCACCGGCGTCGGCGGCCTCCTCACTCACGGCCTCGGGAACCTCCTCGGCTTCCTCGGCCGTCTCTTCGAGCTCGGCTTCGGCTTCGGCGGCCTCGGTCTCCACCGCGGCCTCGGTGCCGCTCAGCACCTCGACCGGCGTGCGGTCGTTCGCGATGAACTGAAAGCCAAAGTACCCCACGACGGCGACGACCACGATAATAAGGATCGCTCTCATCTCGAATTCCCTTCCAGACTGATTTCGGCGCCGTTCGGGCGCCTTTGGCGCATATCTGACAGAACGACGGCTCCAACGGAAGGCGCAAGCCCGTTCGAATGCCCGAAATTAGCGCATTTACGGTTGAATCGGCCCCTGCCCGGCCCTAACCTCTGTCATCCACATCGCGAACAACCGAAAGGACACGCGCCATAGCCCGCAGACCGCACAACGCGCCACCCACGCGCGACACAGGCCCCCGCGTCAACGACCGCGTCCGGGCCCCTGAGATCCGCCTGATCGGCCCCGAGGGGGAAAACATCGGCGTCGTAAGTCCCGCCCGGGGCATGCAGATCGCCGAGGAGGCCGGACTGGATCTCGTCGAGATTTCCCCCAACGCCACGCCGCCCGTCTGCAAGATCATGGACTTCGGCAAGTTCAAGTACGAGCAGCAGAAGCGCGAGAGCGAGGCGAAGAAAAAGCAGAAGACCATCGAGGTGAAGGAGGTGAAATTCCGCCCCAACACCGACACTCACGACTATGACGTGAAGATGAAGAACGTCATGAAGTTTCTGGAGAAGGGCGACAAGGTCAAGGTCACCCTCCGTTTCCGCGGTCGCGAAATGGCGCACCAGAATCTCGGTCGGGAATTGCTCGAACGCGTGGCCGAGGACGTGAGCGAAATCGGCAAGGTCGAGAACATGCCGAAGATGGAAGGCCGCCAGATGGTCATGATGATCGGCCCGACCAAGTAACGCGAACGCAGCGCGAGAGACGAACGAGCCCCGGTCGATGCCGGGGCTTTTCTCGTCTTCGGAGGCGGGTCGCGGCGGTCTATCCGCCGCGACCCTTTTTCGTTCAGCGCAGGAGCGGGGTGATGTTGCGGACGGTCGCCCGGCGGTTCGCCCGCTCGGAGTCTTCCGTCTCCACCAGCAGATCGCTCTCACCGTAACCCTGGATCACCAGGTTCTCCGGCGGCACGTCGAAGTACTCCGTCAGCACGAGCGCGAGGCTTTCCGCGCGACGGTCCGACAGCGCGAGGTTGTAGGTCGCGTCGCCCACGGCGTCCGTGTGACCCTCGACGAGGAACACCGCGTCGGGGTTCTCCTCGATGGTCTGCGCGATCGCGCGGCCCAGGGCCGTGGCTTCCTCGGCTTCGGCCGGAGAGATCGCGGCGGAGTCGGTCGCGAAGTTGATCTGGTTCAGATCGACCCGCGGCGCGAGCGCCCGGACTTCCTCGATCTGCCGGATCTGCGAGAGCGAGAAGGTGCGGTTCACGTCCGCCGCCTGCTCCGCGGCGAGCGCCGCACGCAGGGCTTCCTCGTCGCTGGTGTCGACGTTCGCCTCTTCCTGCTGCGGCGCGGCCGGCAGGGCCGAAACCTCGACCGGATCGACGTCGAGCGTGTCGTCGAACAGCAGGATGCGCGTGCCGTCCGGCAGGACGCGGACGCGGCGCAGGGCACGGCCATCAGCCGCGCGGATCGTGATGATCTGCGTGCCGTCGGGACGCGTCACCGTCGTGCGCGAAGAGCCGTCGTCGAAGCTCTGGGTCCGCACCTCGGTGCCGGGCTGACGCAGCAGAACCGTGTCGTCGCGCAGCACCTGGTACTCGCCGTTGCGCTCCACGATGATCCGGTCGCCGGTGTTGCTGACGACCTCGCCGCCGTTGTCGAGCAGCGAGCCGACCGCAACCGCGCCGAGCCCCAGCAGAACGCTGCGCTCGAAGTCGCTGAGGCCACCCTCGTCGTCGTCGTCGGAGGCGCCTTCCTCGGTCTGGCTGAGGACGCCCGTCGCGAAGTCCTCGTCGGAGCTGCGCACATCTTCCTCGGTCACCGTCTCGACGGTCACTTCGCCCTCGTCCTCACTGGCGTCGGCGGCGATGCTGGCGTCGGCGCTAGTCTCCTCATCGATGGCCGATCCGCCTTCCTCGTCGTCGGAGGGCGCGGAGGTCAGGGCCGAGGTTTCCTCGTCGATGGAGGTCGTGCCGTCGTCGGAGCCGTCGGTTTCGGGCGAGGCACTGTCCGCCTCCTCGGCATCGGTCGGCGCCGAGGGTTCCTGGTCTTCACCGACCTCGGTGCCTTCACTGGCGTCCGGCACGTCGTCCTGAGCCGAGTCCGTTTCCGGATCGCTCTCCGTGGTCGTCTCGGTGTCGGCTTCTGCCTCCGTGTCCGCTTCCGGAGCAGCGTCCGTTTCCGCGCTCGCGTCGGCATCGGCTTCCGGAGTGGTGTCCGTTTCCGCATTCGCGTTGGCGTCAGCTTCCGGAGAGGTGTCCGAGCTCGTGTCGGCATCCGATTCCGGAGCCGTGTCCGTTTCCGGCGCGGCGTCGGTTTCCGTCGTCGTATCCGTTTCCGGAGCCGGCTCCGCGTCGGTCACCTCGCTCTCGGCGGCTTCGGGCGGGGCCTCCTGCACGGGCTCCTCGACCTCCTCGGGGGCCGGGGCCTCTTCCGGAGCGGGCTCGGGCGCGGCCTCTGCCTCGGGCGCAGGCTCTTCGGTCGGTTCTGCCTCGGGCGCAGCCTCAGCCTCGGGCGCAGGCTCTTCGGTCGGTTCGGCCTCGGGCGCGGGCTCTTCGACCGGCTCCTCGGTCACATCGTCGGAGCTCTCCTCCGCGGGGGCCTCGGCCTCGGGGGCCGGCTCTTCGCCGGTCTCCGGCGCCGGCTCAGCTTCGGCCTCGGCACCAGCTTCGGCCTCGGCACCAGCTTCGGCCTCCGGCGCATCGGCCTCGTCGACCGGCGGCGGCTCGTCGAGGCCGTCCTCGGCCTGCGGCTCCTCGGCCTCTCCGGCCTCGGGCGCCAGCGGCGCGGTACCGTCCTGGCCGCCGAGAAGGGCGTCGAGCGCTTCCGGCGTCTCGATCAACGTCCCCTCCGCGTCCACGCAGGGCAGTTCGATATCGGGGGCACAAGCAGGCAGCGTGTCGTCGGTCTGCGCCCAAAGCGGCGTCGCGCCGAAGGCGAGGCTCAGGGCAAGCGCCGTTGTCGTACGGATAGGCGTTCGGCTCATCGGGTACTCCTTCCTCGGGCCCCGATGAACCGGGGCCGTCTCTGGCGAGCAAACGTCGCCTGGCCCGAGCCGTTCCCGGTGACGCGAGGCCACGAGCGGGCCTCCGCCGAAACTGTCATGTCGCGTGAGGAGACCTCAGAGCGTCGCGGCAACCGCGCGACGGGTCATGACGCCAATGAGATGTGCCCGGTACTCGGGCGAGGCATGGATATCGCCGATCATCCCGTCGGCCTCCGCCTTGAGTTCCTCGACCGCCTCGACCGACCAGTCGGACGAGAGCGCCTCTTCCGCGGCGGTCCAGCGGAAGACCCCCTCCTCGGATGCGCCTGTCACCGCCACCCGCGCGCCGTCCGCGTATTTCGCCGCGAACACCGCCACGAGCGGGAATCGCGAGGCGGGCTGGGCGAACTTCTCGTAGCGCGCCCGCTCCGGCACCGGAAAGCGGACCTCTGTGATGATCTCGCCTTCCTCCAGCGCCGTTTCGAACATGCCGGCGAAGAAGTCGTCGGCCGCGATCTCGCGACTGTCGGTGATGATCAGAGCGCCCGATCCGAGCGCCGCGGGCGGGTAACAGGCCGAGGGATCGTTGTTGGCGAGCGAGCCGCCGATCGTGCCGCGGCTGCGCACCGCCGGGTCGCCGATCCGGCCCGCCAGGGAGGCGAGCGCCGGGTAGTGCGCCGCCGCCTCGCGCGCCACGGTCGCATGGGTCGTCCCGCCGCCGATGCAGACCCGGCCTTCGTCGTCGATGCAGACGCCCTTGATCTCGGGGATCCCGGACAGGCTGACCAAGGTCGAGGGCATCGCGAGACGCGCCTTGAGCGAGGGGATCAGCGTCTGACCGCCCGCGAGCGCCTGGGCGTCCTCTTCCGCAAGGGCCGCCTTGGCCTCGGCCAGCGTCGTCGGGCGGGCGAACTCGAATTCGTACATGACCGCTCTCCTCAGTCCGCCGCGACGGTGCCGACGTCCTGCCCGCTCGCGGCCATGACCGCGCGGACGATGTTGTGGTATCCCGTGCAGCGGCACAGATTTCCCTCGAGGTACTGGCGCACCTCGGCCTCGGTGGGTTTCGGATTCTCCTCCAGCAGCGAGGTCGCGGCCATGACCATGCCCGGCGTGCAGAAACCGCACTGGAGCCCGTGGTAATCCTGGAAGGCCTTCTGGACCGGCGAGAGAGTGCCGTCCGCACCCGCCACGCCCTCGATCGTGGTGACCCGGAGTCCCTCGGCCTCGGCCGCGAACATGCTGCAGGCCTTCACCGGCGCGTCCTCGACGTGGACGAGGCAGGCGCCGCATTGCGAGGTATCGCAGCCGACGTGGGTGCCGGTCAGCCCCAGCGTCCCGCGCAGAAAGTCGACGAGCAGGGTCCGGCCTTCGATCTCGCCGGAGACCTGCTCGCCATTCACGGTCATGCTGACGCGCGCCATTCACGCCTCCCCTTTCCAGTCTTTGGCCCGACCTTAAGCAGTCGGGGACCGGAAAGAGAAGGCCCGATCTGGCATTGCCTCAGAAGGTCGCGTCGAGGAAGTCGAGCAGCCCGTCCCAGCTCTCGGTGTCGGCCTCGAGCATGTAGTCGTCCGATCCCCAGACAGTGAAGGAATGCCGGGCGCCGCCGAAGATCTGCGCCTCGTGGTCGATCCCCGCCTCCTGCAGCTCGGTCAGGGTGGCGGCCAGCGCATCCGGTCCGGAGACCGGATCGGCGGTACCGTGGTAGAATTGGATCGGCCCGGTCGCGGCCTCCCAGGTCTGGCCCTCGGGGGTCCCGAGCCCGCCGTGGAAGCTGACGAAGCCCTGGGTCTCGGCCCCCGCGCGCGCGGCCTCGAGCACCGCGGCACCGCCGAAGCAGTATCCGATCATCACCATCTCGGCGGGCGCGCCCTCGATGGAGCCCGCCTCCTCGACCGCGCCCAGCAGGCGCGCGCGGAAGGTCTCGCGATCCTGGTACATCTCGCCCGAGAGGCGCTGGTAGTCCTCCATCCCCTGCGGGTCGGTATCGGCGCCGTAGACGTCGATGGCGAAGGCGGTGTAGCCTGCGGCGGCCAGCATGTCGGCCCGGCGGCGCTCGTAGTCGGTAAGCCCGTCCCAGTCGTGAACGATGAGGACAGTGCCGCGGCTCTCTTCGAGGTCGGAGTTGCGGGCGACGTAGCCTTCGAACTCGGTCCCGTCGATCGTGTAGCTGTGGCTCTCGCCCGTGATCTGGGCCTGCGCGCCCGCGGCGCAGAGGGCGAGGACGGCGGTCGTGGTGGCAAGGCGCATGGTGGGTCTCCCTGTTGGTGGCTTTCGGCGGCAGATAGCGCCGAGCGACCCAGGGTCAGCCCTTTCGGTGATCACGGGGCCGTGGGCGCGATGGGATCTCCTTCAGGAGCCCGCCCACGCCCATGGCGGCGATGTCCTCCGCGCCCACGGGCAGGCCACAGATCACGCGCTCCAGCACCCAGTCCGCGCCGTTGAGCGCGGGAGAGCGCGCGCAGCCCGGCAGGCCGATCACCGGCCGCGCCCCGAGCCGCCCGAGGAAGAGCAGGTTGCCCGGGTCCACGGGCATCCCGAAGCGGATCACCTCGCCCCCGGCGCGGCGCAACGCCTCGGGCGCGGTGTCGTGGCTGTCGGAGGTGGCGGACCCTGTGAGGATGAGCAGCAGGTCCTCGCTGCAGTCCTTCAGCGCATCGGCCAGTGGCGCGACCTCGTGTGGAACGCGGAGGGGCTCGCTCATGGCGACGCCGAGGCGCGAGAGCCGCTCCTGCGTCGCCCGCGCGCCCTTGTCGCTCGCCGGCCGCCCGGTCTCGGTCTCGATCAGCGCCGCGGTCGAGAGCCTGGGAGAGACATGGCCGATGGCACCCTGCCCCGCCCGGCAGGCCTTGCCGAGCGCCTCTTCCGGCACGGCGTAGGAGATGATCTTGATCGTGGCGATCATGGTGCCTTCGGTGCAGCGCTGCCACTCCGGCACCGTCGCGACCGTCACCATCGGGTCGACGGCGTTGACCGCCGCGATCCGCCCCGCGTCGATCCGGGCGAGTCCCGGCCCGGAGGCATGGACGTTCACTCGTCCCGTCGCCGCCTCGGTGAGCTTCAGCCCCTGGCCTTCGCCCACCAGCGCGCGGGCCAGCCGGGCTGCGGCGGAGTTCTCGTCGACGTCGTCGAGCTCAAGCCTCGCGACGGTGACCTCGCCCACGCCCGCGCCGCGCAGCGCCGCGATGTCGGCGGGGCCGAGCCGCGTGCCCTTGCCGATCCGCAGCTCTCCCGCCCGGAGCGAATGCGCGAGTACCGCGCCCTCGGCCTCTGCGAGAGGGACCGCTCCGAACCTCATGCGCCTTGCCGCAGCACGCGGGTGACCTCGGCCATGATTGACAGGGCGATCTCCGCGGGAGACCGCGCGCCGATGTCGAGGCCGACGGGGGCGTGAATGCGCGAGAGCGCCTCTTCGCCAACCCCATCGGCCTTCAGCCGCTCCAGCCGTTTCGCATGGGTCCGGGTCGAGCCGAGGCAACCGAGGTAGAAGACCTCCGAGTCCAGCGCCGCGCGGATCGCCGGGTCGTCGAGCTTCGGATCGTGGGTGAGGGTCACGACGCAGCTCCGCGCGTCGAGCTGCTGCGCGGCCAGCGCCTCGTCCGGCCAGAGGTCGAGGATGGTCTCGCCGGGGAACCGCGCCGCGGCCCCGAAGGCGGGGCGCGGGTCGACAACGACGGGGTCGTAGCCGCAGGCGCGCGCCATGGGCAGCAGCATCTGGGCGATGTGGACCGCCCCCACGACGACCATTCTCAGCGGCGGGTTGTGGACAGCGACGAAGGTCCGCTCGTCCGGCTCCACGCCGGACCGGTCGGCGCGAAACCTCTCCGCCCAGGGCTCCGGCCCGTCCAGCCGGGCGCCGCCCTCCCGCAGATCGGTCACGTAGGCGACCGGGCGGCGCGCCTCCCGCGCCTCCACGAGCCCGGCGAGGACGTCCTCGGGCATGGCCCCGCCAACGGGCTCCACCAGCACTCGGATGCGACCGCCGCAGGCGAGCCCCACGGCGAAGGCCTCGTCGTCCGAGACGCCGTACTCAAGCAGCCGGGACTTGCCGTCCTCCAGCGCCTCCATCGCCTCGACCACGACCGCGCCCTCGACGCAGCCGCCCGAGACGGAGCCCTCCATCGCGCCCTCACCGTCGATGGCGAGCTGCGAGCCCACGGGCCTCGGGGCAGAGCCCCAGGTCTCCACCACGGTCGCGAGGGCGACCTTTCGCCCGTCCCGGTGCCAGGCGAGCGCGAGAGCCGGAATGTCTTGGGTCATGGCGGGACCTCCTGCCTGCCGCCTCAACCTAGGCGCGCATCCCGCCGGCGAAAAGACCGACAGAAGAACAGCCCGGGTCCCTAGTCCCTGGCCAGCATCCACTGCCCCTCGGGCCAGAAGGCGTGGAAGGCGAAGGCGAACATCACGTCGTGCGGCAGGTCCTGCCCCGTGCCGTCCCGCACCCGCACGTCGCCCACGTCGCGGCCCTCCGATATCCGCTGGGTATCGAGCGCCGAGGCCTGGCCTTCCGACCAGGAGAGGACGACTCCGGCCTCCTCGATCCGGTCCTCCTCCGAGAGCCGCGAAAGCGGCCAGGCCCGGTCGCCCACCCGGACGACGCGCTCGAGCGGCGAGATGCCGTGCGGCGGCGACTCGCCGGAATAGAGAAAGGGCCGGTCCGCGCTGTCGTAGCGGACATAGGGGTTCGCCCCGTAGCGGCGCCGGTGTTCCGTCGGCTCGGACATCACGAGACCGCCGGGATTGCGCTCCGCGAAGCTCTGCCAGCTCTCCATCCAGGAGGGCAGCCCCTGCAATCGCGTCCCCGTCAACTCGCCGACGATGGCCTCGCCGATGGCCTGCTGCCACCAGCTCTCGGTTTCGCGGTCGAACATGATCATGTCCGAATGCCGCAGCTTCCCCGAGACGCCGAACTCCAGCACCCCGACCTCGGTCCGCCGGTCGAAGGTGAGGCCCGAGTTGCACAGCGGGCAGAAGGTGACGGCGACCGGCACGCCCGCCACCTCGTCGTTCACGATCTCATGCCAGATAAGATAGCGGATCGGGTAGGCCCGGGGCGTCGCGCCTTCCAGTTCCAGAGCGATGACCGGCTCCCTGGGTTCGAGCCCGCGCTCGTCGGAAACGGCATGAAAGTCGGGATCGCTGAGCGCCGGGATCCCGTCCTTCGGCGGCCCGCCCGAAATGATCTCGGACCAGTCCTCGACGGTCGTTTTCGAGAAATCGGTGTCGGGCCAGGCAGACTGCCAAAGGCTGGGCTGGGCAGAGACACTCCCGGCAAGCGCGATAATCAGGGCGGCGAGAGCGCGGATCATGGCGGCTCCTCCTCGGACCGAGGATGCCCCGTCGTCAGCCGTCCCGCCAAGAGCCTCGCGCAACCGTGACGGGCCGCGCGAGGCTCGAGCTTTACTGGCGCACCCGCGCCTCGACGATGGCGTCGGGGTTCTCGGTCACGGCTCCGCTGGAGCCCCGTCCGCGGCGGATCTGGTCGACCACCTCCATGCCGGCCACGACCTCGCCCACGACGGTGTAGGAGCCGTCCAGGTGCGAGGCGCTGTCGAACATGATGAAGAATTGCGAGTTCGCCGAATCCGGATCCTGCGTCCGGGCCATGCCGACGACGCCGCGCTCGAAGGGGATATCCGAGAACTCCGCCTCGAGGTCCGGCATCTCCGACCCGCCGCCCCCGGCGCGGCCGAGATCGCTCCCCGCCTTGCCGAACTCGACGTCGCCTGTCTGGGCCATGAAGCCCTCGATCACGCGGTGAAACACCACCTGGTCGTAGGCGCCCTGCTCGGCCAGCGTGACCAGCCGCTCGGTATGCTGCGGCGCGGCCTGCTCGTTGAGGTCGATCACCACGTCGCCCTGTGCCTGCCCCGCGATGCAGAGCGCGAGCCAGGGCCCGGGCTCGCCCGCCGCCGTGGACTCCGCGCCCTGTGCCGTGTCGAGCGCCTCCTCCAAGGCGCAGTCGCCCGCCTCCAGGTTCGGAGCCTCGGGCGCGTTGGCCACGGTGAACCGCTCGGGCATGACGAAGAAGTAGATCGCGGCCGCCGCGCCGATCAGCACGAGGACCACGAGGATCATGCGGTTAAGCATCCGCGGCGACCTTCACCGAGATCATCCGGTCGGGGTTCGCCGGCGGCTCGCCCCGGGTGATGGCGTCGACGTGCTCCATCCCCTCGATGACCCGGCCGTAGACCGTGTACTGGCCGTTGAGGAAGTGGTTGTCGCTGAAGTTGATGAAGAATTGCGAGTTGGCCGAGTTCGGGTTCTGCGAACGCGCCGCGCCGATCGTGCCACGGTCGTGCGGGATGCGGCTGAACTCGGCCGGAAGGTCCGGCTTGTCGCTGCTGCCGGTCCCGGCCCGGCGCGGGTTGTAGTCCTTCTCCATGTTGGCGTGCTCGACGTCGCCCGTCTGGGCCATGAAACCCTCGATCACCCGGTGGAAGGCCACGTTGTCGTAGGCGCCCTCGCGGGCCAGTTCCTTCATCCGGGTGCAGTGTCCGGGCGCGATGTCCGGCAGAAGCTCGACGGTCACGGTGCCGTCCTTGAGCTCGATGACAATGGTGTTCTCGGGATCCTTGATCTCGGCCATGGGTAGTCGTCCTTTTCAATGCTGGCGCGGAGCCTAGGGCCGGGGGGCCGCGTTGCCAAGGCGGGCCGGTTGACCGCCGCAACGGAAAGGCCCAAGCACGGACCGAATTGAACGGAGGACTGCCGATGGCCTGGAAGAGCCTCGACGACATGGACATCGCGGGCAAGCGCGTGCTCACCCGCGTCGACATCAACGTGCCGATGGAGGGGGATCGCGTCACCGACACGACCCGGATCGACCGGATCGTGCCCACCGTGCGCGACATCCTCGACGCGGGCGCCGTGCCGGTGCTGCTCGCCCACTTCGGCCGCCCCAAGGGCAAGGTCGTCCCCGAGATGTCGCTGGGCCGCCTCGTGCCCGCGCTGACCGAGGCCTTCGGCTGCGAGGTCCGCTTCTCGACGCTGGACGACGCCGCACAGACGGTCGAGGCGACGCCCGGGGGCACCGTCGTGCTGCTGGAGAACACCCGGTTCGAGCCGGGCGAGGAGAAGAACGACCGCACGCTGGCAGAGCACTACGCCTCGCTCGGCGACGTCTACTGCAACGACGCCTTCTCCGCCGCCCACCGCGCCCATGCCTCGACCGAGGCGCTGGCCCACCTCCTGCCCGCCTGCGCAGGCCGCCTGATGGCCGCCGAGCTCTCGGCGCTGGAGGCCGCCCTCTCCACCCCCGACCGACCCGTCGCGGCCGTCGTGGGCGGGGCGAAGGTCTCCACCAAGATCGACCTGCTGTCGAACCTCGTGGAGCGGGTCGACATGCTGGTGATCGGCGGCGGCATGGCCAACACGTTCCTCGCCGCGCAGGGCATCGACGTGGGCAAGAGCCTCTGCGAGCACGACCTCGCCGAGACCGCACGAGAGATCGCCAAGAAGGCCGCCGAGACGGGATGCGAGATCCTGCTGCCCCGCGACGTGGTCGTGGCTCGGGAGTTCAAGGCCGGCGCCGAGAGCGAGGTGGTCAAGGTCGAAGACTGCCCCGCCGACGCGATGATCCTGGACGCGGGCCCCGACAGCGTGGCCCATGTCGCGCAGGTCCTGGAGCGCGCGAAGACCCTCGTCTGGAACGGCCCACTAGGCGCCTTCGAGATCGAGCCCTTCGACCGCGCCACCGTGGAGGCCGCCCGCACCGCCGCCGAGCTGACCAAGGCCGGCAAGCTGCGCTCCGTCGCGGGCGGCGGCGACACCGTCTCGGCGCTGAACCACGCGGGCGTGACAGAGGATTTCTCCTACGTCTCCACCGCCGGCGGCGCCTTCCTCGAATGGCTCGAAGGCAAGACCCTTCCGGGCGTGGCGGCGCTGGGGTGATCGGCCCCAACAACCAGTGACGATGAGGGCCCCCGCGGTGATCCGCGGGGGCTTCTTGTTGCCGTGGGTGCGGACGGCGGGCACTCTTCGGGAATGACGCTCCGGATCGCCACTCAGGAGGATACCGAGGTCTGGGCAGGTCTGCGGGCCCGGCTCTGGAAGGACACGTCCCTCGATGTGCACCGATCAGAGATCGCCGAGCTGCTCGCCAGACCGCGAGGCGAGTCCATCGCCTTTCTCGAAGGCGTCCCGCCCCGCGCCTTCGCAGAGGCATCGCTCCGCCGGGACCATGTGGACGGCTGCGACACATCTCCGGTGGCGTTCCTGGAAGGGATCTACGTCAACCCGGAGGACCGGGGCCACGGGATCGGCCGCCGGCTGCTGGCTGCGGTCCGCGACTGGGCGCGGGAGATCGGGTGCTCGGAGCTCGGGTCGGACGCGGAACTCGCAAACACCGCGAGCCATGCCTTTCACGAGGCCTCGGGCTTCGAGGAGACGAGCCGCGTGGTCTTCTTCCGGATGCGGCTCTAGGCGATGCCCCGTGTCCCGGCTCCCCGGCTCAGCCGGGCGTGAGGAAGGACCGATCGGTGTCGCCCAGGATGAAGTCGACCATCTCCTCGACGTAGGACGAGGAGGTCTCCCCCTTCAGCCGCTTCGCGCGGTCGGCGAAGGTGCCCTCGCCGTCGCGCAGGGTTTGAAAGGCGGCGCGCAGCGCGGTGATGTCCTCTCGCGCGACGCCCTTGCGCTTCAGCCCCACGAGGTTGAGCCCGTCGAGCACCCCGCGCGGTCCCTGCACCAGCCCGTGCGGCAGCACGTCCTTGGTCACCATGGTCACCGCGCCGATGATCGCCCCGCGGCCGATGCGGACCCACTGGTGGATGCCGCAGAGCCCGCCGATGATCACGTCGTCCTCGATGACGCAGTGGCCGGCGACCGCCGCCTGGTTCACGACGATCACCCGGTCACCGACCTGGACGTCATGGGCGATATGGCAGCCCGCCATGAAGAGCCCGTCGTCGCCGATCCGGGTGATCCCGCCGCCGTGGGCGGTGCCCGCGTTGATCGTGACATGCTCGCGGATGCGGTTTCGCGCCCCGATCACGAGGCGCGTCTCCTCGCCGGAGAACTTCAGGTCCTGAGGGATCTCTCCCACGACCGCGAAGGGAAAGATCACCGTCCCCTCGCCCACCTTGGTCCGGCCGGTGAGGACGACGTGGGACTTGAGCTCCACGTCGGGCCCGAGCCGGACGTCCCCGCCGACGACGCAGAACGGGCCGATCCGGCAGCCCGCGCCGATCTCGGCCCCCTCCTCGATGACGGCGGAGGGATGGATCATGCTCATTGCGCGGGCAGTTCCATCATCGCGGTGAACTCGGCCTCGCAGGCCAGCTCTCCCTCGACCGTGGCCTGGCCCTTGAAGCGCCAGACCTTGCCGCCGGGCTTGCCGCGCGTGGTCTCGATATCCATGCGGAGCTGGTCGCCGGGGATCACCTTGCGGCGGAACTTGCAGCCGTCGATGCCCATGAAATAGACGAGCAGGTTGCCCTCGGTCAGGCCCAGCGTCGTGCCGACCATGACGGCGGCGGTCTGGGCCATGGCCTCGACGATGGTCACGCCGGGCATGATCGGCTGGCCGGGGAAGTGCCCCTGGAAATGCGGCTCGTTCATCGAGACGTTCTTGAGGCCCGTGGCCTTGGCCGTGCCCTCGATGCCCACGACCCGGTCGACCAGCAGGAAGGGATAGCGGTGCGGCAGGATCGCCTGGATGAGCTGGATGTCGGCCTCAGTCGGCGGGGCTTCGTCTGTCATGGGATCCTCCGTGGCGTCCGCGTCTCGTTAGCAACCGGATCCGGGGGGAGCAAGCCGCGCCCCCCCGGCGATCCGTGCCGCAATCCGCCGGTGACTGCCCCGAAAATGCCCCCGGCCCGCGAAATTCTTTCCACAGCGGCCCGCGCAGACTGACCATAGGTCAACGCCCAGTACGGAGCACTTCATGGACCGCACGAAGACAACAACCGACGACATCCTCCATTTCGTCATGGACGAACGCGCCCGCTGCGTCTCGGACCGGGAGTGGCGCCACCGCCTGCGCGGCTACGGCTACGACATCGTCACCACCGGCGCGGGCGCCATGCTGACCAAGTTGCCACACGGGCGCGAGATCTGCCCCCTCGATATCTGACGCTCAGGACGTCAGGGTCCGGCGCACGGCGTCGGTCCAGCCCGCGTAGCGGCGGGCGCGTTCCTCCTCGGGCATCCGCGGTTCGAACCTCCGGTCGGCGGCCCATTTTGCTGCGAAGCCCGCACGGTCGGGATAGACCCCAGCCGCATGCCCGGCGAGCCAGGCGGCCCCGAGCGCCGTCGTCTCCAGGACCTCCGGACGATCCGCCGGTGCGCCGGTGATGTCGGCGAGAAACTGCATCGCCCAGTCCGAGGCACTCATCCCCCCGTCCACCCGCAGCGTCGCCTCACCCGCATCGGGCCAGTCGTCGCGCATCGCCTCCAACAGATCGCGGGTCTGGAAGCCCACGCTTTCGAGCGCCGCCCGGGCGAACTCGGCGGGCCCCGAGCTGCGGGTGAGGCCGAAGACCGCGCCGCGTGCCTCGGCATCCCAGTAGGGGGCGCCCAGGCCAGTGAAGGCGGGCACGAGGATCAGTTCCTGTCCGTCGTCGGCCTTCTCGGCGAGCTCCGCGCTCTGGCCCGCGCTCTCGATCAGTCCGAGACCGTCTCGGAGCCACTGCACGACGGCGCCGGCCACGAAGATCGCGCCCTCGATGGCGTAGGTCACTTCGCCGTCGAGCTGGTAGGCGATGGTCCCGAGCAGCCGGTTGCGGCTCTCGACCAGCTCGGAGCCGGTATTGAGCAGCGCGAAACAGCCCGTGCCGTAGGTCGACTTGAACATGCCCGGCTCGAAGCACGCCTGCCCGAGGGTCGCCGCCTGCTGGTCGCCCGCCACGCCCCGGATCGGGATCTCGCCGCCGAGGAGGTCGGGCTCGGTCGTGCCGAACTCGGCGTTGCAGTCGAGGACCTCGGGCAGCATCTCGGCCGGAATGTCGAAGCGCTGCAGGATCGTCTCGTCCCACTGTCCTTCCCGGATGTTGTAGAGCAGCGTGCGCGCGGCGTTGGTGGCGTCGGTGACGTGGCGCTTGCCGCCGGTGAGCTTCCAGATCAGCCAGCTGTCGACGGTACCGAAGATCAGCCGCCCCTCGCGGGCCGCCTCCCGCGCGCCTTCGCGTTCGTCCAGCAGCCACTTGAGCTTGGTGCCCGAGAAGTAGGGATCGGAGAGGAGGCCGGTGCGCTTGGTGAGTTCGGCCTCGAAGCCCTCATCGGTCAGCTCGCGGCAGAAGGCGGCGGTGCGCCGGTCCTGCCAGACGATGGCACGGCCCGCGGGCTCTCCGGTCTCGGGGTCCCAGGCGACGACGGTTTCGCGCTGGTTCGTGATGCCGATGGCGGCGATGTCCGAGGCGGTGGCCCCGGCCTTCTCCATCACGGCGCGGCAGGTGGAGAGGACGGACTCCCAGATCTCGCCCGCGTCGTGCTCGACCCAGCCGGAGCGCGGGAAGTATTGCGGGAATTCCTCCTGCGCGGAATGGGCGGGACGCATCTCTTCGTCGAAGAGGATCGCCCGGCTCGAGGTGGTGCCCTGGTCGATGGCGAGAATATAGGTCATGCGCGCCTCCCTTTGGCCGGCAAGATGCCGGGCGCGCCCGAGCATGGCAAGCAACCGGCCCGCCGCTGCGCGGTCCGAATGTTTCGCGCGCGAAACGCTTGAATTAACTCAGATTAACGGTCGCGAGTGGTGTCGGGGAGGTCCCTACTCCGCCGCCCGACCGCGGTATCCTATTGCGACGACGAACTTTTCCGCGGAATCCGAGCGGCTCGCCGGGGGCTTCACGTTGGCCACGGAGGTAAACCTCTGCTTGAGCAGGGTCTGCAGCGAGCCCTCCGCTCCGCCGGCCAGCACCTTGGCGACGAAGGTGCCGCCCTCCTCCAGCACGTCGAAGGCCAATTCCGCAGCCGCCTCGCAGAGCGCGACGATGCGCAGGTGGTCGGTCTGCTTGTGGCCCGAGGCGGAGGCGGCCATGTCGGACATCACCACGTCGGCGGAGCCGCCGAGCCAGGCCTTCACCTTGTCGTCGGCGCCGTCCTCCATGAAGTCGAGCTGGTGGATCTCCGCGCCGGGAATCGGCTCGACCTCCTGCAGGTCCACGCCGATGACGCGGCCGATCTTCTTGTCGGTCTTCTCTCCGAGCGCATTCACGCGGCGGACGGCCACCTGGCTCCAGCCGCCCGGGGCACAGCCCAGGTCGACCACGCGGGCGCCGGGCACGAGGAACCGGTGCTTGTCGTCGAGCTCGAGGATCTTGAAGGCGGCGCGGCCGCGATAGCCCTCGGCCTTCGCCCGCTTCACGTAGGGGTCGTTGAGCTGGCGTTGCAGCCAGAGGGTCGAGGACATCTTGCGGCCGCGGGCGGTCTTGACCTTGACGGTCAGGTCCCGCTGTCCGCGGCCGGATGATTTTCGTGTGCGCTTCGCCATTCAGCCTAGATGAGGGGTTTCGCCCCCGGCCTCAAGCCCTCCGACGGCGGCGGCCGCCGCGGCCGGAGCCCGCCTCCATCGCGGCCTTGGCGGCCTCGGGATAGGGCGTGCCGGCCTCGACGGCGTCCAGAACGCGGCTGAAGCCGATCCAGGTGGCCCCGTTGGCATCGTGGTTCATCAGGAAGTTCGCCGCGCGCACCGCTTCCATCTCGACGGGGCGGACCGGGTTCATGATGGCCGAGGTCATGCCCGCGCCGATGGCCATGGGCAGGAAGGCGGCGTTGATGCCGTGCCGGTGCGGCAGGCCGAATGAGATGTTCGAGGCGCCGCAGGTGGTGTTCACGCCCAGCTCGTCGCGCAGGCGGCGGACGAGAGTGAAGACCTGCTGTCCGGCCGTCGCCATGGCGCCAACGGGCATCACCAGCGGATCGACCACGATGTCATGCGCCGGGATGCCGAAATCGGCGGCGCGCTCGACGATCTTCTTGGCGACTGCGAAACGGACGTCGGGATCCTCGGAAATGCCGGTGTCGTCGTTGGAGATCGCCACGACCGGGACGTTGTATTTCTTGACCAGCGGCAGGACGAGCTCGAGCCGGTCCTCCTCGCCGGTAACCGAGTTCAGAAGCGGCCGCCCCTCGCAGGCCGCGAGACCGGCCTCCAGCGCGCCTGGGACCGAGCTGTCGATGCAGAGCGGCACATCGACGAGGCCCTGAACCAGCTCGATCATCTTGGTCATGAGCGGCGGTTCGGTTTCGTTCGGGTTGGGGTTCGAGTTGTAGACCACGCCCGCGTTCACATCGAGCATCGTGGCGCCGCAGGCGACCTGCTCCAGCGCGTCCTTCTCGACCGTCGAGAAATCCCCCGCTTCCAGCTCGGCGGCCAGCTTCTTGCGGCCGGTCGGATTGATCCGCTCGCCGATGACGCAGAAGGGCTCGTCGAACCCGATGATGGCGGTCTTGGTCTTCGACTCCACGATGGTGCGGGTCATTGGGCGGGGGCTCCTTTCAGCGTGTCGAGCGCGGTGTCGAGGTCGGGGTCTTCGTAGGTGCGTATCGTGAGGCGCGCGCCCGCGTCGCGCAGCGCGGCATCGTCGAGACTGGAGCGCAGGCCCACCGTCCAGGCCCCGGCGCGCGAGGCGGAGGTGACGCCGGCGCGGCTGTCCTCGAAGGCGACGGTCCGCTCGGCGCGGACGCCCAGGCGGCGCATGGCTTCGGCGTAGGGGTACGGGTCGGGCTTGCCGCGCGGGCAGTCGTCGCCCAGCACGATGGTGTCGAAGCGCCCGTCCAGCCCGATCGCCGCGAGCATGGCGCGGGCGTTTTCGGGCGGCGCGTTGGTGACGACGGCCATGGGCCAGCCCTCCTGCTCCGCGCGCCCGATCAGGGCACGCAGGCCCGGCATGGGCTCGGCCTGGCTGCCGAGCCGCTCGCGGAAACGGGCCTCTTTCTCATCGGCGAGCGCGCTTGCGTCCTCGTCCGGGAAATGCTCGCCGAAGATGTCGGCGTTGAGCCGGCCGTGCAGTTCGCGGGTGTAGAACCCGTCGTCGATCTCCCTGCCCCGCTCGGCGAAGATCTCGCGGAAGACCGCCGCGTGCAGCGGATCGGTCTCCAGCATGGTCCCGTCGAGGTCGAAGAGCAGGGCCGCCATCAGGCGCTGGCCGCGGCGGGCCGTCCGGCCTCTTGGGTGTTGTCGCGCACCCACTCGGCCGCGGTCTTGATGCCACCTAGCGGGAAGATGTGGACCTGCTCGATCCCGAAGTCGGGGTTCGCGGCCTTGTGCGCGGCGAGTTCGCGGACGACGTCGGTCGGCTCGTAGGGCAGCATCAGCTTGGTCACGTCCATCGCGCGCTTCTGCAGGACCTTCATCGAGGGGCCGACCCCGCAGGCGACGGCGAACTTGATGAGGGTCTGGAGCTTGGCCGGGCCGGCGATGCCGATGTGCACCGGCAGGGTGACGCCCGCCGCCTTGAGGCTGTCGACCCACTTGATGATCGGCTTCGCGTCGAAGGCGAACTGTGTGACGAGCGCCATCTCCGCGTCCGTGCGCTGCGAGAAATCCTGCTTCCAGCGGATCGCCTCGTCGACCTGGGCGGTCGAACCGTCGGGGTCGATGTCCTTGTTGCCCTCGGGGTGGCCGGCGACATGCAGGCGCTTGAAGCCGCGGTCGTCGAAGAGACCGGTCTCCAGCAGCTGCATGGAGGAATGGTAGTCACCGTGGGGGTCCTTCACGCCACCGGCGAGCAGGAGCGCCTGGTCGATGCCGGCCTCGCCCTGGTAGCGGTCGATCCAGTCGGCGAGCATCGTCCGGTCCTTGATGATCCGGGCCGGGAAGTGCGGCATCACGTCGAAGCCCTCGCCCGAGATGCGCTTGGCTGTCTCGACCATCTCCTCGATCGGGGTGCCCTCGATGTGGGCGATGTAGACGCGCGTGCCCTGTGGGAGGATCGCCCGGAAATCCTCGACCTTCGCGGCGGTGCGGGGCATCACCTCGATGGAATATCCCTGGAGAAAACTGTCGAAATCCGCCCCGGCGGGGGCCGCCTTCCGGCGGAAGTTGAGCAGAGCCATAAGGGCCTCCCTGATGCGCTGGCCTCGCGTCACGCGCGGCCGTCATTCCCGATGAGCGACTTCAGCCGCTCGGTGTCGTACTCGGCGTCGATCCGGGCCGCTTCGGCCTCGGCCGCCTCCCTGTCGTCGCCCGGAACCTCGATCGCGGGCGCCTTGCGCCACTCCGCGAGATAGTCGTCCGTCTCGGCGGCGCCACTTTTCATGGCGGCGCGGTCGATCGCCTGCTCGAAACGTTCGGGCAGCGGTATCTTAACGCCGCGGCGGCCTTTCCCGGCGATGACCTGCGCGGGAATGTCGCGCCAGTAGACGATCGTGACCTGCGCCAAGCTGCCTCCTCGCCGCCCCCTCGGCGGCCGTTCTTCCGGGCCTCATACGCCCTGAGCGCCCGCTCCCATCGCCTGATTTCGACACAACGCGGGGGGCGCGCGACGAAAGGTATCGCAAAGCCCCCGCGGAAGCGCAAACCGTTGCTCTGCGCCGCGGCGTTACGGTGTGACAAAGCTTGTCTTCCGACGTCGCATCCCCCACACTCCGAGCAACA
Source organism: Histidinibacterium aquaticum (assembly GCF_008710275.1). Classification (GTDB taxonomy): domain Bacteria; phylum Pseudomonadota; class Alphaproteobacteria; order Rhodobacterales; family Rhodobacteraceae; genus Oceanicola; species Oceanicola aquaticus. Next base: position 426,090 of record NZ_VYQE01000002.1, on the reverse strand, counting down.
CCAGATCGGAGGGCGTGTTGATGGCGCCCAAGCGTCCCAAGGGTGCGGGCGCTTTCCCACAACCGGTCGAGAGCCCCGCACCGGCACCGCCGGATCCGGACACGCTCTATGCGGCCCTGGATCTCGGCACGAACAGCTGTCGCATGTTGATTGCCCAGCCCAAGGGCAGCCAGTTCCATGTGATCGACAGCTTCTCGAAGTCCGTCCAGCTCGGCTATGGGCTCGAGCGGTCGGGGCGTCTCAGCCGTGCCTCCATGAACCGGACCATCGCGGCGATGCGCATCTGCATGCAGAAGCTGCGCCGGCACGAGGTGAAGCACATGCGGCTCGTCGCGACCGAGGCCTGCCGCCGCGCGACCAACGCCGACCAGTTCATCTCGCAGGTCAAGCGCGAGACGGGACTGAAGCTGGAGATCATCGAGCCGGAGGAAGAGGCGCGTCTCGCCGTCATCTCTTGCGCGCCGCTGGTTTCGACGCGGACGGACCAGCTGCTCGTGGTGGATATCGGCGGCGGCTCGACCGAGCTCGTCTGGATCGACCTGACGAAGGTGCCGCATTCCGACCGCCCCAAGGCGATCATGCGTCTGCACACCGGCTTCAGGCAGGACCCGGGGCCCTTCCCCGTCGCGAAAGTGGTGGACTGGATCTCGGTGCCGCTGGGCGTCGCCACGCTGCGCGACCAGTTCCGCGACGTGGAGGACGACGCGGCGCGCTTCGCGCTGATGTCCTGGTACTTCGAGGAAAATCTCGCGGAATTCGCACCCTACGCCGCGGAGCAGATGAAGAAGGGCTTCCAGATCATCGGCACCTCGGGGACCGTCACCACGGTGGCCGCCTCGCACCTCGGGCTGCGCCGCTACGACCGGACCAAGGTCGACGGGCTGCGGATGACCACCGAGCAGATCGACGCGGTGATCCGCGGCTACCTGGCCCTCGGCCCGGAGGGGCGGCGCAACGATCCGCGGATCGGCAAGGACCGGCACGCGCTGATCATGTCGGGGGCCGCGATCCTTCAGGCGCTCATGCGGCTCTGGCCCACCGACCGTCTCTCGGTCGCCGACCGCGGGCTGCGCGAGGGGCTGCTCTACGCGCAGATGTCCGCGGACGGCGTGCTGGAGGACGGGCCCTTCTGAGCTTTCAGAGCCCGTAGATGCTGCCGAACTTGGCTTCCAGGTAATCTAGCAGCGGCCCCTCGGAGGGCTCCGCGCCGCAGGCGGCGGCGATGGTGTCGCGCGGCTCGCGCAGGCCGCCGTGGCGCTGCAGGTTCTCGCGCAGCCAGTCGGTCGCCGGGGCCGTCTCGCCCTCGGCCAGCCGCGCGTCGAGGTCCGGCACGTCGCGGCGCAGCGCCTCGTTGAGGCAGCCCGCGTAGACGTTGCCCAAGGTGTAGGTCGGGAAGTAGCCGAAGAGGCCGACCGACCAGTGCACGTCCTGCAGGACGCCGTTCGAGGGGCGGTCGACGGGGTAGCCGAAGTCGGCGAGGAACCGGGCGTTCCAGGCCTCTTCGAGGTCGTTCACCTCGAGCTCGCGCGAGATCAGGCGGCGCTCGATGTCGGTACGCAGGAGGATGTGCAGGTTGTACTGCACCTCGTCTGCCTCGGTGCGGATGTAGCCCTTCTGAACCCGGTTCACGGCGACGTAGAAGGCCTCGGGGTCGACGAGGCCGAGCTCGCCGTAGGCGTCCCGCATCTCGCGGAAGAGGTAATCGGTGAAGGCGCGGCTGCGTCCGAGCTGGTTCTCGTAGATGCGGCTCTGGCTCTCGTGCACGCCCATGGAGACGCCCTGCCCCAGCGGCGTGAGCAGGTAGGCCGGATCGACGTTCTGCTCGTAGCTGGCGTGGCCGACCTCGTGGATCGTGGAGTAGATGCAGTTGAACGGGTCAGTGGGCGCGGTGCGCGTGGTGATGCGCACGTCGAGCCCCGAGCCCGAGGAGAAGGGGTGGACGGCCTTGTCCACGCGGCCCCGCTTCATGTCGTAGCCGAAGACCTGCGCGATCTTGCGGCTGAGCCGCATCTGCACGCCCTCGTCGAAGGTGCCGCTGACGCCCTGCGGCTCGGGCTTTGCCAGCACCGCCTCGCGCAGCGCGACCAGCCGGGGACGGAGCGCGCCGAAGAGCTCGTCGAGCGCGGCGCCGGTCATGCCGGGTTCGTAGTCCTGCAGCATGGCGTCGTAGACGTCGCCCTCGGCGGCAAGCGCGGCGCCCTCCTCGCGCTTGAGCGCGACGACCTGCTCGAGGATCGGCAGGAAGTGGGCCACATCGTCTTTGGCGCGCGCCTCGGCCCAGACGCGCTGCGCCTTGGAGGTCACGCGCGCGATCTCGGCCGAGAGCCGGGCGGGGACCCTGGTCGCCCGCTCGTGATCGCGGCGGATGTGGCGGAGCTGGGCGCGGCCGGTGTCGTCGAGAGAGGTCTCCTCGATCGCCGCGAGCCAGTCGCCGACGCGGGGATCGACGCGGCGGGCGTGCAGCACGCCCTCCATCGCCGCCATCTCCTCGGCCCGCTGGTCGGCCGCGCCGCGGGGCATCACCGTCTCCTGGTCCCAGCCGAGCCGGCCCGCGACCTGCTCCAGCGCCGCCGTTTCGCGCTGGTACGCCATGAGCTGCTCGAATGGGGTCATGCGGAGGGTCCTCTCACGGATTGCGGCAGGGGATAGCGGGCGAGGAAGCGCCCGCGCAGGATCAGCACCCAGAGCACGACGGCCCCGATCTGGTGCAGGATCGCGATGTGCCAAGGGGCGGAATAGAGGACGGTCACGATGCCCAGCAGGATCTGGACCGCCATCATCGCCAGCATCGCGTTGAAGGCGAAGCGGGTCCGGAGGTTGGGCGAGCGCCGGGCGCGGAGCCAGACCACCACCCCGAGGATGGCGAGGATGTAGCCGGTCATCCGGTGCACGAACTGCACGAGGCCCGCGTCCTCGAAGAAGTTGCGCCAGACCGGGGTGAGCTGGAACGGATCCGGCGGGAAGAATCCGCCGCCCATGGAAGGCCATGTCGGGAAGGCGCGGCCCGCGTCGATGCCCGCGACCAGAGCGCCGATCAGGATCTGCAAAAAGGCCAGGTGCAGCAGCCCGGTCGCCCCGCCCCAGAGCTTGCGCTCGGAACTGCGGCGGGCCTGCAGCAGATCGGATTCGCGCCGCGCGAGGCGGAAGGTGTACCAGGCGATGAGCCCGAGGATCGCGAAGGCGAGGCCAAGATGCGTGGCGAGCCGGTAGGAGGCGACGTCGAGCATCCCCTCCTCGAGCCCCGAGGACACCATCCACCAGCCGATCGCCCCCTGCAGCCCGCCGAGCGCGCCGAGGAAGAGCAGCCGCCCGGTCCAGCCGCGCGGGATCTTCTTGGTGGCGAGGAAATAGACGAAGCCCACCGCCCACACGAGGCCGATGACCCGGCCCAGTTGCCGGTGGCCCCATTCCCACCAGTAGATTGCCTTGAACTCGCCGAGGCTCATGCCGGCGTTCTGCTCGCGGTATTCCGGGATCTGCTGGTAGGCCTCGAACTCCGACTGCCAGTCGGCCTCGTTGAGCGGCGGGATCGCCCCGGTGACGGGGGCCCACTCGGTGATCGACAGACCGCTGTCGGTGAGCCGCGTCATGCCGCCCACCGCGATCATCAGGGCCACGAGGGCGAAGAGCACCATGAGCCAGACCCGGATCGCCCCGCGAGCGCCCTGCCCCGCCCGGTCGATGGCGCCGGTCTCGGCCGCCTTCTGCCGCTCGCCGGTCTGAACTTCCTCGAAGATCGCGCGTCTTTTCTCGGCCATTCCGCTATCCTTCGTCCTTCGGGCGCTAGCTATGCCGGGCGCGTCACCCGGGCAAGCCGCGCGTCAGCCCCGGTCCTTCCAGCGCACCATTTGCCGCATCACCCCGTGGAGCATCTGCACGTCCGCCCTCGTGAGGGGCAGCCGCGCCAGGAGCGAGCGCAGGTTCTGGCGCATCCCCTCGGCCTTGGTCTCGGGGTAGAAGAAACCGGCCTCGTCCAGCCGCTCTTCCCAGTGCGCGCCGAGGGCGTCGATTTCCTGCCGCTCGGCCAGCTCGGTGCGCTGGCCCTCGAGCCGCGTCTCGGGCGCCTCCTCGGTCGCGCGGCGCCACTCGTAGCCCATGAGAAGCACGCATTGCGCGAGGTTGAGCGAGGGAAACTCGGGGTTCACGGGCACCGTCACGATAGTGGTGGCACGCGCGATGTCGGCGTTCTCCATGCCCGCGCGTTCGGGTCCGAACATGACGGCGACGCGCTCTCCGGCCGCGATCCGCGCGGCGGCGTCGCGCATGGCGGCCTCGGGCGTCATGACGGGCTTGGTCAGCTCGCGGGGCCGCGCGGTGGTGGCGTAGACATGGGTGCAGTCGGCGATGGCGGCATCGAGATCGTCGTAATGCTGCGCCTCGTCCAGCACGCGGCCCGCGCCCGAGGCCATGGCGACCGCCTTGGGGTTCGGCCAGCCGTCGCGCGGCGCGACGACGCGCATCCGGTCCAGCCCGAAGTTCCACATGGCGCGCGCGGCCGCCCCGATGTTCTCGCCCATCTGCGGGCGGATCAGCACGGTCACGGGAATGTCGCTGCGCATGGAATGGGCTCATCGGCTGGGGCGGCGGTGTGATACGCTGGCCCTGCCGGGGACACAAGGAGAGCGCTCATGGCCTACGACGAGGGCCTCGCGGACATGCTGCGCGAGGATCTAGGCGATCGGGCGGGGATCACCGAGCGGCGGATGTTCGGCGGGCTCTGCTTCATGCTGGAGGGTCACATGCTCTGCGGCGTAATGGCCGACCACGGGATGTACCGCGTCGGAAAACCCCGCGAGGACGAGCCGCTGACGCTGGAGGGCGTGATCCCCATGGCGCGCACGGGCCGGCCCATGGGCGGGATCGTCGAGGTCGCGCCCGAGGCCATGGCCGACGACGGTCTCAGGCTGCGGCTGCTTGACCTCGCCCTGGCCAATGTCCAAAGCCTTCCGGCCAAGTAGCCAACCCGCGATTTCCCTGCTAGGGCGGCAAGGTTACGCGCCATAGCCGAGACGAGACCCCGATGACGGACGACACCCCCGAGCAGCCGCAGATCTACCTCGTCACCCCGCCGGAGTTCGAGCTTTCGACCTTCCCCGACCGGCTCGCCGCCTGCCTCGACGCCGAGGAGGTCGCCTGCGTCCGGCTGGCGCTGGCGACCCACGACGAGGACCGGCTCTCCCGCGCCGCGGATGCGCTGCGCGAAGTCACCCACGCCCGCGATGTCGCGCTCGTGATCGAACGCCATGCACTCCTGGCGGAGCGGCTGGGGCTCGACGGGGTGCACCTGACGGACGGGGCGCGGTCGGTGCGGGCCATGCGCAAGGAGCTCGGAGACGACGCCATCATCGGCGCCTTCTGCGGCACCTCGCGCCACGACGGCATGACCGCGGCGGAAGCGGGCGCCGACTACGTGAGCTTCGGCCCCGTGGGCGTGACCGCGTTGGGCGACGGGACGCGCGCGGAACGGGACATCTTCGAGTGGTGGTCGGACATGATCGAGGTGCCGGTCGTGGCCGAGGGCGCGCTGGACGAGGAAACGGTCAGAAGCCTCTGGCCCGTCACGGATTTCTTTGGCATCGGCGAGGAGATCTGGACGCAGGACGATGCCGCGGCGGCGCTGACCGCTCTGCTTGCGGCAAAACCTTAGGTCTGCGGCGCAAGCCCTTCTCCGGGCTCGAGGATTTCCACCTCATCCCCCTCGCGGACAGCGGTGTAGAAGCAATTCCGCCGGCCCGTGTGGCAGGCGGCACCGGCCTGGCGCACCAGCAGAAGCAGGCAGTCCCGGTCGCAGTCCACGCGCATCTCGACGAGGTCCTGGACGTGGCCCGAGGTGTCGCCCTTCCGCCAGAAGCTCGCCCGGGACCGCGACCAATAGACCACACGCCCTTCCTCGAGCGTCATGCGGATCGAGTCGGCGTTCATCCAGGCCATCATGAGGACCTCGCCGGTCTCGGCCTCCTGGGCGATGGCGGGGATCAGTCCGGCGTCGTTGTAGCGCAGGGTCTCTGGGTCGAAGGCCATCGTTTCGTCCTTTGATCGGGCGGCTGTTGCGCCTATCTACGGGGTCACTGCCACGGGAGGCAACGCCATGTCCTCGGACGCCGATCTGATCAAGCTCTACTCCGGCCGCATTCTCGCACTGGCCGCCGAGATGCCGCGCACGGAGCGGCTGGCCTCTCCCACGGGCACAGCGCGCAAACGCTCGCCGCTCTGCGGCTCGACAGTGACGGTGGACGTTGTCGTCGAGGACGGAAAGATCACCGACTACGGCCAGGACGTGAAAGCCTGCGCGCTGGGCCAGGCCAGCGCGTCGGTCGTCGGCGCGAACGTGGTGGGGCTCACCGAGGACGAGGTGCGCCGGGGCCGCGACGAGTTGCTGGCGATGCTCAAAGAGGACGGCCCCGTCCCCTCTCCGCCCTTCGAGGGGCTGGAGGTTCTGGAGCCTGCGCGCGACTACAAGAATCGCCACGCCTCGATCATGCTGGCGCTCGAGGCGACGCTGGCGGCGATGGAAGAGGCGAAGGTCGCCCAGACCGGCTGACCCCCCGCCGTTCCCGACCATCCCGAAAAAGAAAACCGCCGCACATGCCCGGGATGGCACGGCGGCGGCAGGCAGAGGCCGTCTCGTGTTGGGGTCCGGAGGGCCGATCGGGAGAGGCAGGTCCCGGTCAGGCCTTGGACAGGCAGATCAGGCCGGACAGGCGCGTCCCTGTGTGGGCAGGGGGAAGCGCGGGGCCCTCCGGCACGAGAGGCTCGGGCAGATCAGGTCAATCCGGGCAGGGAGAGACCGACGAGCAGCATCACCGCGATGGAAAGAGCGCCAATGGCGTCCCCGAGGATCGTTTCCTTCGACCGTTGAATGGCGGTCCTGATGTCCTGGGTCATGGCGTCCTCCGGCTGGCGTTCCGTCCGTTGCCCTTTTGTTCTCATATCGCCCCGCTTCTGTAAAGAACTTTTTGAGAACATCGGAGAACAAAGGGGGTCAGCCGACCGAGATCAGCCGGATCGCGCGGTCCTGCCCCATGAGCCAGAGGAGGTGCCGCGCCGCCCGTCCCCGCGGGCTCTCGAGCGGCGGATCGTCGTTGAGCAGCTTTCGCGCATCGCTCTGCGCGGTCTCCATGAGGGCCGCCTGGCGTTCGAGATCCGCGATGCGGAAGCGCGGCAGGCCGGACTGCGCGGTGCCGATGAGATCGCCCGCGCCGCGCATGGCGAGATCCTCTTCGGCGATGCGAAAGCCGTCCTCCGTCTCGCGCAGGATCTCGAGCCGCCGCCTGCCGCCCTCGGTCAGCGGAGGGGCGTACATGAGCAGGCAGGTCGATTGCGCCTCGCCCCGGCCGACGCGTCCGCGCAACTGGTGAAGCTGGGCGAGCCCGAAGCTGTCGGCGCCCTCGATCACCATGATCGAGGCATTGGGCACGTTCACCCCGACCTCGATCACCGTGGTCGCCACCAGGACGCCGGTCTCGCCGGCGACGAAGCGCGCCATGGCGGCGTCCTTGTCGGCGGGCGGCATCTGGCCGTGGACGAGGCCCACGGCCCCCTCTCCCAGAGCCGCGCGCAGGGTCTTGAAACGTGCCTCGGCGGCAGTGAGATCGGAGCTCTCGCTCTCGTCGACGAGCGGGCAGACCCAGTAGGCCTGCCGCCCCTCGGTCATGGCCTTTCGCAGGCGGTCCACCACCTCGTCCATCCGTCCGGCGGAAACGAGCGCCGTGGTGACCGGCTTGCGCCCCGGCGGCTTCTCGTCGAGCACCGAGACGTCCATGTCGCCGTACTGCGCCAGGCTGAGCGAGCGGGGAATCGGCGTGGCGGTCATGACCAGCACGTCGGTCTTCGCGCCCTTGGCGCCCAGCTCCATCCGTTGGGAGACGCCGAAGCGGTGCTGCTCGTCCACGATGGCGAGGCGGAGATCGTGGAACACGACGTCCTTCTGGAAAACGGCATGAGTGCCCACGAGCACCTGGATCTCGCCCGAGGCCAGCGCCGCGAGCTTGCGCGCCCGCGTCTCGCCCTTGTCGCGGCCGGTGAGCAGCTCCAGCCGGACGCCCGCGTCGGCGGCGAGGGGTTCCAGCCCCTCGAGGTGCTGGCGCGCGAGGATCTCGGTGGGGGCCATCATCACGCCCTGCCCGCCCGCCTCGACCGCGACCAGCAGCGCCATGAAGGCGACCAGCGTCTTGCCCGCGCCCACGTCGCCCTGCAGCAGGCGGTTCATGCGCTTGGGCGAGGCCATGTCGGCGGTGATCTCGCCGATGGCGCGACTCTGCGCGCCGGTGGGGTCGTAGGGCAGCGCGGCGAGGACCTTTTGCTGCAGCGCGCCCGTCCCGACGGTGGACCGTCCCGGCCCCATCTTCAGCGAGGAGCGGGCGAGGGCGAGAGTCAGCTGGTGGGCGAAGAGCTCGTCGTAGGCGAGGCGCTCTCGCGCCGGGTCGGCCGGAGAGAGATTGGCGCCGCCCGTGGGGGCATGGACCGCCTCGACCGCGGCATGCCAGGCGGGCCAGCCGCGCGCGCCCTGGAGGCCCGGGTCGATCCACTCCGCCAGTTCCGGCGCGAGGCGGACGGCCGACTGCGCCGCGCGCATCATGACTCTCTGGGTGATGCCGCCGTGCAGCGGGTAGACCGGCTCGAAGGCCGGCAGGTCCGCCGCCTCCTCCGGCGCGAGGATATGGTCGGGGTGCACCATCTGGGCGACGCCGTCGAAGAGCTCGACCTTGCCGGAGACGACGCGGCGCTGGCCGGTCGGCAGCTGGCGGCGCATCCAGTCGCCCTTGGCGTGAAAGAAGACGAGCTGGAACTCCGTCCGCCCGTCCGAGACGGTGACCCGGTAGGGGCGCCCGCGCGAGGGCGCGGGATGATGCCGCCCGATCTCGACCTCCAGCGTCGCGGTCTCGGGCGGCGTGACCTCGTGAAGCCCCGCCCGCCTGCGGCGGTCGATGCCCGAATAGGGCAGCGTCATCAGCACGTCGCGCGGCGTCTCGATGCCCGAGTCCGCGAGGGTCTTCGCGGTCTTGGGACCGATCCCATCGAGCGTCTCGAGGCCGCCGAAGAGCGGCCAGAGCGGCTCCGGCCGCCCGCTCATCCGCCCTGCCCGGCCAGCGCGATCCAGGCGTCCTCGTCGATCGTCTCGATCCCCAGCTCGGCGGCCTTCTTGGCCTTGGACCCCGCGCCGGGCCCGGCGATGACGAGATCCGTCTTGGCCGAGACGCTGCCCGAGACCTTGGCCCCCAGCGCCTCCGCCCGGGCCTTGGCCTCCTGCCGGGTCATCTTTTCCAGCGTGCCGGTGAAGACGAGCGTCTTGCCCGCGACGGGGCTGTCGCTCACCGGTTGCTCGGCCTCCTCGACCTCGAGCAGCGCGACGAGGCGGTCGATGGACTCGCGCTCTTCCTTCTGGGTCATCGTGGTGACCAGCGACTGCGCGAGGGTCGCGCCGAGGCCCTCGATACCCACGATCTCGTCCCAGGCGGCGCGCGCCTCTTCGGGGAGCGGAGGATCGGCCCAGACGCGGTCGCGTGTCTCCGAGGCGCGGGCCCGGCGGCCCTCCTCCGCGGCCTGCTTGCGTTCGGCAAGGACGGCCTGCTCCGCCTCCTGGTAGCGCAGCGCTGCCGGTCCGGCGGCATCGACGGTGCGCACCAGCGCCTCCCAGGTGCCGAAGTGCCGGGCGAGATCGCCCGCGGCCACCTCGCCGACGTGCCGGATACCCAGGGCGAAAATCAGCCGCCTCAGGGGGATGGTTCGCCGCTCCTCGATGGAGGCGAAGAGGTTCTCGGCGCTCTTCTCGCCGTAGCCCTCGCGGTTCTTCAGCTTCGAGACGGTCTTCGCGTCGCGCTCGGCCAGGGTGAAGATATCGGCGGGCTCGCGGATCGGCAGGGTCTCGTCGTGCCAGAACATCTCGATCTGGCGCGCGCCGAGCCCCTCGATGTCGAAGGCCTGGCGGGAGACGAAGTGCTTGAGCTTCTCCACCGCCTGCGCCGGGCAGATCAGCCCGCCGGAGCAGCGACGCACGGCGTCGCCCTCCTCGCGGATCGCCTCCGAGCCGCATTCGGGGCAGGTGGTCGGAAAGGCGTAGGGTTTCGCGTCTTTCGGACGGCGATCCAGGTCGATGTCGGCGACCTTCGGGATCACGTCTCCGGCCCGATAGACCTGCACCCAGTCGCCCTCGCGGATATCCTTGCCACCCCGGATCGGACTCCCGGAGGCATCGCGCCCGGCGATATAGTCCTCGTTGTGAAGCGTCGCATTCGAGACGACGACCCCGCCCACGGTGACCGGAGTGAGACGCGCCACGGGGCTGAGCGCTCCGGTGCGGCCGACCTGGATCTCGATCCGTTCGAGCTGCGTCCAGGCCAGTTCGGCCGGAAACTTGTGGGCGATGGCCCACCGGGGCGTGGTGGAGCGGAAGCCCAACCGGTCCTGCAGAGCGAGGTCGTCGACCTTGTAGACCACTCCGTCGATGTCATAGCCGAGCGTCGCGCGCTCCGCCTCGATCTTCGCGTAGTGGTCGAGAAGGCCCTCCACGTCCTCGCACCGCTCCGACAGCGGATTGACCTCGAAGTCCCACTCCTGGAATCGCGCCATGGCCTCCGTCTGGCTGGCGAAGGGACGCTCCGACAGCTCCCCCCAGGAATATGCGAAGAAGCGCAGCGGCCTGGTCGCGGTGACCGAGGGGTCGAGCTGGCGGAGCGACCCGGCGGCGGCGTTGCGCGGGTTGGCGAAGGTCTTTCCCCCGGCCTCCGCCTGGCGGGCGTTGAGGTCCTCGAAGTCGGCGTGACTCATGTAGACCTCGCCGCGGACCTCGAGGACCTCCGGCGCGCCGGCGACCCGGCGGGGGATGTCGTCGATGGTCAGGGCGTTGCGGGTCACGTTCTCGCCCGTCTCGCCGTCGCCGCGCGTGGCGGCATGCACGAGTTCTCCCGCTTCGTAGCGCAGGGAGAGCGAGAGGCCGTCGATCTTGGGCTCCGCGGTATAGGCCAGCGTATCGCTGTCCTTGAGGCCCAGGTACTTGCGGATGGAGCGGTCGAACTCCCGCAGGTCCTCGGGCTCGAAGGCGTTGGCGAGCGACATCATCCGCACGGCGTGGGTGATCTTGCCGAAACCCTCGGCCGGGGCGGCGCCCACCTGCTCGGAGGGGCTGTCCTCCCGCTTCAGGTCGGGAAAACGCTCCTCGATGTCGAGATTCCGGCGCTTCAGCCGATCGTACTCGGCGTCGCTGATCTCTGGCGCATCCTCGACGTGGTAGGCGCGGTTCGCCTGCGAGAGCGCATCGGCGAGGCGGGCGAGCTCCTCCTGCGCTTCCTGCTTCGTCAGATCCTCGACCGGCCGATCCGCGCCCATGCCGCCTCCACACCTGGCTTCGCCGGCAGTGCTATCCCCCGCGCCGCGACCCGTCCAGATGCAGCGGACCGTCGGAGCCGAGGTCCGATCCCCAAACGAGACGCCGGGTGCGTGGCATCTCCATGACCTCGCCCCGTCTCTTCACCCCTACGACCGGGTTTCCGTCCCTGTCCTCGGCCGAGCGGGCGACCTCTCGCCAGTCTGAATCGCGGGCGGTTCGCCGATCTCGATTTTCCGATGGCCAACTCGCAGGCCAAAGCCGCACGGGAGGGGAGCTGGCGGTCAGGCCCCGATCGCGACCCGTTCCGGGTCGAGGCTGCGCGGCTCGGGGTCACGCAGGACATAGCCCCGCCCCCAGACCGTTTCGATGTGGTTTTCCCCGCCATTGGCTTCGCTCAGTTTCTTCCGAAGCTTGCAGATGAAAACATCGATGATCTTCAGTTCCGGCTCGTCCATTCCCCCGTAGAGATGGTTGAGAAACATCTCTTTCGTCAGCGTCGTCCCCTTCCTCAGGCTCAGGAGTTCGAACATCTGGTATTCCTTGCCTGTGAGATGGACCGGCTTGCCATCCACCTCGACCGTCTTCGCGTCCAGGTTGACCACGATCCGCCCGGTCCGGATGACCGATTGGGCGTGGCCTTTCGACCTCCGGATGATCGCATGAATCCGGGCGACGAGTTCTTCCCGGTGAAACGGTTTCGTCAGGTAGTCGTCCGCACCGAATCCGAAACTCTTCAGCTTGCTCTCGGTCGCCTCCTCGCCGGTCAGAACCAGGATCGGCGTGTCGATCCGGCCGAGCCGCAGCTGGCGCAGCACGTCGAGGCCGTTCATGTCGGGCAGATTGAGGTCGAGGACGATCAGGTCGTAGTCGTAGAGCTTCGCAAGGTCGATGCCTTCCTCGCCCAGGTCGGTCGCGTAGACATTCAGGTTCGCGTGGGTCAGCATCAGTTCGATGCTCTTCGAGGTCGTCGGATCGTCTTCCACCAGAAGCACGCGCATCAGGAGTCTCCGTCTTATCGGTTCCTTGAATGAGTCCTAGACCGAAAAGGTTAATCCCGCGTTACCGACCTAACGGAAATCAGAAGCTCTATTTAGAGTTGTCGATACTTCTGCAACGCCGTCGTCCGAAGTGCCGCTTCGCCGAAACTCTTTACCGCGCGTTCCCATTCCGCGAATTCCTCGTCCGAAAGCCCGTACATGGTGAGCGCGCTTTCCCTGGCGAGCAACCCGTGATTGACCGCCTTCACGACGGCGGCCTTTCGCGAGGCCACCCAGCGCACCGTTCCCTGGGGGGGCAGATCCGCCCGCGTCATCACCGTGCCGTCCGGCAGCCTGACCGATCTCGGCCCATCGATTTTCCGGAGATACATGCCTCATGTCTCCCGCCTGCAATGACCGCCATCCTGCCGCCCGTGGCTTAAGCGCGTGTGAAGGCCGGGGGTTGAGAATGCCTCGGATTTTCCTATATTCCGCGCTCTCCTCATCCAGCGGAGCGCCCATGCCCCTCGATCCGGCCCTCAACTCGCTCGGCTTCGCCAAGTCCCCGGCCGAGACCCGCGTCGTCGTCGCCATGTCCGGCGGCGTGGACAGTTCCGTCGTGGCGGCGGAGCTCGCCTCGGAAGGCTACGACGTGGTCGGGGTCACGCTGCAGCTCTACGATCACGGCGCAGCGCTGGCCAAGAAAGGCGCCTGCTGCGCCGGGCGCGACATCCACGATGCCCGCCGCGTGGCCGAGGCCATGGGCTTTCCGCATTACGTGCTCGATTACGAGAATGTCTTCCGCGACGCGGTCATGGACGAGTTCGCCGACAGCTACCTCGCCGGCGCGACGCCGGTCCCCTGCATTCGCTGCAACGAACGGGTCAAGTTCAAGGACCTGCTCGAGACCGCCAAGGATCTCGAGGCCGACTGCATGGCGACGGGCCACTACATCCAGCGCAAGATGGGCGATCTGGGCCCCGAGTTGCACTCGGCCGCCGACACGAACCGCGACCAGTCCTACTTCCTGTTCTCGACCACCCCCGAGCAGCTCGATTACCTGCGCTTCCCGCTGGGCCACCTCGAGAGCAAGGCCGCCACGCGCGAACTCGCCGCGAAGCACGGCCTGACCGTCGCCGACAAGCCCGACAGCCAGGACATCTGCTTCGTGCCGAACGGCAACTACGCCTCGGTCATCGAGAAGCTGCGCCCCGGCGCGGCGGAGCCCGGCGAGATCGTCCACGCCGACGGCCGCGTGCTGGGCGAGCACCGGGGCGTGATCCACTACACCATCGGCCAGCGCCGGGGCCTCGGCATCGGCGGCCTCGACGAGCCGCTCTACGTGGTGAAGCTCGACGTGGACGCGCACCGGGTCGTGGTCGGCCCGAAGGAGATGCTCGCCACCCGCACCGTCCCCGTGCGCGAGGTCAACTGGCTGGGCGACGGTCCCTTCGACGCGACGGCCGAGCGTCGCATTGCGGTCAAGGTCCGCTCCACCCGTCCGCCGACCGAGGCCGTCCTGCGCCCGCTCTCGGCCACCGAGGCCGAGGTCGAACTGCTCTCACCGGAAGAAGGCGTCTCGCCGGGACAGGCCTGCGTCTTCTACGATCCCGAAAGCACCCGCGTGCTCGGCGGCGGCTGGATCTGGCGCGGCCACTAGCCGCCGCGCCCCTCTCTTCATCTGGCTGAAAATACCGCGGGGGGAGGCGCCGCAGGCGCCGGGGGGCAGAGCCCCCCTTCCCCGGTTCAGGACAGCTGCGCCGCCACCCAGTCGGAGAGCCGCGTCGTCGGTCGCCCGATCAGCCGCGACAGGTCCCCGCTGTCGTCGTGAAGCACGCCCCTGGCGATTTCGGCATCCATACCGGCGATCATCCCGGCCATGCCTTCGGGCATGCCGCTCTGCTGCAGCAGTCCGGCGTACTCCTCCACGCTCATGTCGCGGTAGGGGATCTCGCGCTGGGTCTGGCGGGTGAGCTCGGCGGCGAGGTCGTCCATGGTCCAGCTCTCGTCGCCCGCCAGCTCGAAGACCTGCCCCTCTGTCTCGGGCCGCGTCAGGGCGGCGACGGCGGCCGCGGCGAAGTCGTCCCGCGTGGCGGAGCTTATCCGGCCCCTGCCTGCGGCACCGAAGACGGCACCGTGCTCCATCGCGGTGCTCACGGCCGGGGCATAGTTCTCCGTGTACCAGCCGTTTCGCAGAAGAGTGTGGGCGAGACCCGACTCCGCCAGGGCCGCCTCAGTCTCCCGGTGTTCCGGCGCAAGCGCGAGCGTCGAGGTCGGTGCGTGCAGCACGCTGGTATAGACGACACGGCCCACGCCGGCCTCCTTCGCGGCCTCGATAACCGCACGGTGCTGCCGGCTGCGTTCGCCGAGCTCGCTGCCGGAAATCAGCAGCAAAGTCTCGACACCCTCCAGGGCCGGCGCGAGCGTTCCGGAGCTGTCGTAGTCGAAGGCGCGGACCTCCACGCCCAGGTCCGCGCCCTTGGCGGGGTCTCGCGCCAGCGCGACGATGGGGGTGTCTGTGGCCCCCTTTAGCCCGGCGATCACGCGGCGTCCGAGATGGCCGGTCGATCCGGTCACGGCAATGGACATGGCGGCACTCCTTGCTTGAACTCTCGCCCGCCACCTAGGGCCCCGCCGCGCGGCTTGAAGCCCCGTGCGGCGTTCGCCCGCGCACAGTCGCGGTGGCCGCCGCGCGCTGTCGCCGCAAAGCCGCGCCGGGAGCCCGCCGCACCCGCGCCCTCTGGCGCAGGGCCCGCGCCATGGGTATCGCTCTGCCTCATGATCTACGCCTCCCCATCCGACTGGCGCGCGGCGCCGGAAAAACGCGTGCTCTTCTTCGGCATGTCGGGCCTCGGCAAGACCCGGCTCGCGGCCCTGCTGCGCGGGACGGGGGAGTGGTTCCACTACTCGATCGATTACCGCATCGGCACCCGCTACATGGGCGAATTCATCGCCGACAACGCCAAGCGCGAGGCGATGAAGGTGCCGCTCCTGCGGGAACTCCTGATGACGGATTCGATCTACATCGGCTCCAACATCACCTTCGAGAACCTCGCTCCGCTCTCCACCTACCTCGGCAAGCCCGGCGACCCGGCGCGGGGCGGCCTGCCCTTCGCGGCTTACCGCAAGCGCCAGGATCAGCACCGCGAGGCCGAGATCAGCGCGCTGCTCGATACCGGGCATTTCATCGAGCGGGCGCAGGAGCTCTACGGCTATCCGCATTTCGTCTGCGACTCGGGCGGCTCGATCTGCGAGGTGGTCGACCCCACCGACTCCGGGGACCCGGTGCTCAGCCACCTCTCCGAGCGACTGCTCATGGTGCATATCGAGGGGAGCGAGGATCACACCGAGACGCTCGTCCGCCGCTTCGACGCCGCGCCGAAGCCGATGTATTACCAGCCCGACTTCCTCGACGGGGCCTGGCGGACCTACCTCGCCGAGACCGGTCGGAGCGAGGAGGAGGTCGATCCCGACGCCTTCATCCGCTGGACCTACGCCCGCGCGCTCGCCCACCGCGCGCCGCTCTACGGCGCCATGGCCCGCTGGGGCGTCACCGTCCGGGCCAACGACGTGGCGCGCGTCGGATCGGCCAGCGAGGCGGTCGAGCTCATCGCCGAGGCCATCGCCCGCGCCTGACCCCGTCTTGTGCCCCCGGCGGACGCGTCCTAAGTCCGGTCCGGTTTCCACCCAGAGGTTCCCGCATGCCCATCAAACTGCCCGCCAGCCTGCCCGCCTACTCCGTCCTCGGCCGCGAGGGCGTCATGGTGATGGACGAGGCGCTGGCGGCGCGGCAGGACATCCGGCCGCTGCGCATCGCGCTGCTGAACCTCATGCCGAAGAAGATCCAGACCGAGACCCAGTTCGCCCGGCTGATCGGCGCGACGCCGCTGCAGATCGAGTTCAACCTGATCCGCATGACCGGCCACGAGACCCGCAATACCGCGGCGGAGCACATGGAGGCCTTCTACCGGCCCTTCGAGGAGGTCGCCACGAGCGGCGAGAAATTCGACGGCCTCGTCATCACCGGCGCGCCGATCGAGCACCTGCCCTTCGAGGAGGTCACCTACTGGGACGAGCTGCGGCAGGTCTTCGAGTGGAGCCAGACCAACGTGCATTCCACCTTCGGCGTCTGCTGGGGCGGGATGGCGATGATCCACCACTTCCACGGGGTGAAGAAGCACCTGCTGGACGCCAAGGCCTTCGGCTGCTTCCGGCACGAGAACTGTGCGCCCGAACATCCGCTGCTGCGCGGCTTCTCCGACGACATGGTGATGCCGGTCTCGCGCTGGACCGAGATGAAGCGCTCCGAGATCGAGGCGGCGGAGGGGCTGCGGGTGCTGATCGATTCCGCCGAGGCCGGCCCCTGCCTGGTCGAGGATCCGGGCCACCGGGCGCTCTACATCTTCAATCACCTCGAATACGACAGCGGCACGCTCAAGGAGGAGTACGACCGGGACGTGGAGAAGGGCGAGCCCATCGGCGTGCCCTGCAACTACTACCCCGAGGACGATCCCGCCCGGCCGCCGCAGAACCGCTGGCGCAGCCATGCCCACCTGCTCTACGGCAACTGGATCTCCGAGATCTACCTGACCACGCCCTTCGAGATGGAGCGCATCGGCCAGGACATGACCGACCTGCGCAAGTGAGAGGCGTCCAAATTTGGACGCTCCTACAGGCCATTGATATCGCTCCCAATTCCGGAGTCCCGCCAGTCGACGCAACGCGGTCAACGAGACGGCATCGAGGGATGGTCGGACCGGCGGGCGGACGGCGTCGCCGGGACCGCGGCCTCGGGGACAGAGGCCCCTGCCCTTCATCGTCTTCCCGTATCGCCGCCGGAGGCTCTGCGATCCGCCGTGCGCGCGGTCGCCCGCCGCATCCGCCGACGACCTGCCAAAGGGCACCAGGATCGAGCGAGCCGCCCCCGCGGGGCGGCTCTCCGCTGGATCACGTCCCGGTCGCCGCTCGATTTTTCCGTCGCGGCGCGGGTGTGCGCCGGGGCGAAAGCGCCTAGATGGGGTCGGTCATGCGCATCCTGATCCTTCTCCTCGTCGTCACCGCCCTCGTCATCGCGCTCGCCACGCTCTGGCGGGTGCGCGCCCGGACCGCCGCGGCGGAAGATGCCTATCCCCCGCAGGGCCAGGCCGTCGAGGTCGAGGGCCGCACCGTTCACGCGGTGGTCCGGGGCGACGGGCCGGATGTCGTGCTGATCCACGGCTCCAGCGGCAATACCCGCGACATGACCTTCCGCCTCGCGGAGCGCCTCACGGACCAGTACCGGGTCATCGTCTTCGACCGGCCGGGGCTCGGGTATACCGACAGGCTGGCGGGCGACGAAGGGATCGTGCCGCAGGCGGAGCTGCTCTCGCGGGCGGCACAGGCCCTGGGGGCCGAGCGCCCGCTGGTCCTCGGCCAGAGCTATGGCGGCGCGGTGGCGCTGGCCTGGGCGGTGCACTTCCCCGAGCGGCTTTCGGCGCTCGTCACCGTCTCGGCGGCGGCCATGCCCTGGGAGGGCGGCTTGCCGCTGCTCTACCGCATCAACTCCAGCGCGCTGGGCTCGGCGGTCGCGGTGCCGCTGATCTCGGCCTGGGTGCCGGAGTGGTACGTCGAGGACCAGGTGCGCAGCGTCTTCGCGCCCCAGGACATGCCGGAGGGCTACGGCGAGGCCATCGGCGCGCCGCTCACGCTCCGGCCCGAGAGCCTGCGGGCCAATGCCGCGCAGCGCGCCACGCTGAAGGACGAGCTGCGCGCGCTTTCGCAGCGCTACGGCGAGATCGAAGTGCCGGTGGAGGTCATACACGGAACCGCCGACAGCACCGTCCCGCTCGAGATCCATGCCGAACCCTTGGCCGAGCGCATCCCATCCGGACGGCTCACCCGGCTGGAGGGGATCGGACACCTGCCGCAGAACGTGGTGCCCGGCGAGGTCGCCGAGGCGGTGGACCGGGCCGCCGCGCGGGCCGGATTGCGCTGATGCCTGCGCCCCGCGATACTGCCGCGACGATGACGGACAGCCTCCTCGATACCCCGCTCGACGGCGCGATCTCGGCCTACCTTGCCGAGGAGGCGCCGGAGCACGTCCGGGCCGCCGTCCTCGACGCGCCGAAGAAGGCCATTCTCTCCGAGAGCTATCCCTACGACCGTCGCCTCTCCTCGGAAGACTACCACCGCGAGATGGATCCGCTGCAGGAGGAGCTGGTCCGCCTCCAGGCCGACGTGGCCGAGACCGGCAAGCGTGTGGTCGTGGTCTTCGAGGGGCGCGACGCCGCCGGCAAGGGCGGCACGATCAAGGCGATGACCGAGAACCTCAACCCGCGGGTGGCCCGCGTCGTGGCGCTGCCCAAGCCCTCGGACCGCGAGATCGGGCAATGGTACTTCCAGCGCTACGTCGAGCAGCTGCCGACGGCGGGCGAGTTCGTCCTCTTCGACCGCTCCTGGTACAACCGCGGCGTGGTCGAGCATGTGCTGGGCTTCTGCACCCCTGCGCAGCGGGAGCACTTCTTCCGGCAGCTGCCCGGCTTCGAGGCGATGCTCACCGACGACGGCATCCACCTCGTGAAGCTCTGGCTGAACGTCGGGCGGGAGGAGCAGCTGCGCCGCTTCCTCAAGCGCGAGACGGATCCGCTCAAGCAGTGGAAACTGAGCTGGATCGACGTCGAGGGACTGCGGAAGTGGGACGCCTATTCCGCCGCGATCGGCGAGACCCTGCATCGCAGCGACCTGCCCGCCACTCCCTGGACCGTGGTACGGTCCGACGACAAACGCCGGGCGCGGCTCCAGGCGATCCGGACCGTGCTGGGCGCGGTCGACTACTCGGGCAAGCGTCCGGGCCGCGTCGGCGAGATCGACACGGCGATCTGCGGGGGTCTCGACGTCTGGGATGCCTAAGCGCGGCTATCACCACGGCAACCTCCGGCAGGCGCTGGTGGATGCCTCGCTGACCCTGATCGAGGAGCGGGGCCCAACCGGCTTCACCTTGTCGGAGGCCGCCAAGCAGGCCGGGGTGACCCCGGCTGCGGTCTACCGGCATTTCGAGGGACGGGCGGATCTGATCGCCGAGGCCGCCCGGCAGGGCTACGAGATCTTCGCGGACCTCATGGATCACGCCTATGCCGGCGGACAGCCCTCGGCGCTGGCCTCATTCGAGGCCGTGGGCCGGGCCTACCTCGCCTTCGCCCGGAAGTTCCCGGGCCACTACGTGGCGATGTTCGAATCGGGCATATCGATCCAGCGCACCCCCGAGCTGCACGAGGTCGCGACGCGGGCGCTGGGTGTGCTGGAAAGGGCGGCGGAGGAACTGGCGGGTCACATCCCGCCCGAAAAGCGCCCGCCGCCGCAGATGGTCTCCGCCCATATCTGGGCGATGAGCCACGGGGTGGTCGAACTCTTCGCCCGGGGCTCGCCGGGGACGAAATCGCCGTTCCCGCCCGAGGATCTCCTCGAGACGGGAATCGGCATCTATCTCAGGGGCCTCGGCCTCGTTCCGCCGGACGCGTGAGGCTCAGCGCGGGCGGCGCGGGTCGGGCGCGCGCTCGACACGCACCGGGATCGGCCGCGGCGCGGGCGCAGGCAGGACGAGGGCGATGAGGCGGTCCAGAAGAGCGGTCATGGCGATCTCCGAAATACGGTGTGCCGCGGGCGGGCCTGCCCGCTTCGATGCCTCAACGCACCAGGGCGGAACGAGTTGCCTCGGCGCTCTGGAAGAGGCGCAACTCCGCCGCTAGAACGAGGGCGGGCAAGAACACGGGAGAGCAGGATGGACGGCACGCTCGCGGTCATTTTCGTCGTGATGGGCCTTACCGATATGGGGCTGACTTACTGTCCGACAAGCGGTTGCCTGGCCGAGGTGCCGGAAACCGGGCGTCTCGGCATCCAGGCCGGCGCGGTGTCCTACCAGGAAGAGCGCATCGGGCAGGAGATCGCCCTCGACTACGCCCTGCCCCGGAGCTACGGGCCGTTCCAGCCCGCCGTGGGGTTCTCGGTCTCCGACGAGTCCACCGCCTGGGCGGGCTTCGGCCTGCGGACCGACTACGACTTCGGCCGCGGGGTGACCATCGAGGGCTCGCTGATGCCGGGCTTCTACGCCCCCGGCGACGGGCCGGACATCGGCGGCAACCTGCAGTTCCGCTCCTCGCTCGGCGTCTCCTACGAGTTCCTCAACGAGGCGCGGGTCGGGGTCTACTACGACCACCGCTCGAATGCCGGGATACAGGACGACAACCCGGGCCTGGAAACCTACGGGCTCCGGGTCTCCTTCCCGCTGCGGTAAGAGACGGGTCCGAGCACGGTCCCGTCCCTGCGGCTTTCCTGAGCGGACCGCGTGCCGATCGACCACCGCCGCCCCGCACCGGGCGAAGACCTGCGGCGCGCCACAGCATTGCCCATTGCAAGTCGCCGCGTTGCGGTGAAACCTCGGACGGGACGAAGGAAACGGGGGCGGAATGGCTTCACTCGGACGGCTGGGAGACGACGCCAAGCGCGCGATAAAGCTCGTCTCCGTGCCCTTCGCCTATGCCGTGCTCCTGCTGGCGCTGCCGCTGGCGGCGGTCCTACTGTTCTCCTTCTGGACGCAGGACTTTCTCGACATCGACCGGACCTTCACGCTCCGCAACTACCAGGAGGCGCTGGGCGAGCCGATCTATCGCCAGCTGCTCGTGCGCTCGGTCCTCATCGCCGGGTCGGTGACGGTGGTCACGGTGATCCTCGCCTTCCCGATCGCCTATTTCGTGAGCTTCCACGTCGCGCCGAGCCGCAAGTCGCTCTGGCTCTTCCTCATCACGATCCCGTTCTGGACCAGCTACCTGATCCGGGTTTTCCTCTGGAAGGTGATCCTCGGCTACAACGGCGTGCTCAACACCTCGCTGCTAGGGCTGGGCTTCATCGACGAGCCACTGACCTTCATCCTCTATAACGCGAACGCGGTGGTCATCACGCTGGCCCATGCCTTCGCGCCCTTCGCGATTCTGCCGATCTTCGTGGCCTTGGAAAAGATCGACCACTCGCTGATCGAGGCCTCGCGCGACCTGGGTGAATCGCGGGTCACGACCTTTCTGCGGGTCACATTGCCGCTCGCGATGCCGGGTGTAGTGGCGGCCGCGCTCATCGTCTTCATCCCCACCATCGGCGACTACGTCACGCCTCGGCTGGTGGGCGGGCCGAACGGGCTGATGATCGCCAACATGATTCAGACCCAGTTCCTGCGCCTGAACAACGCGCCGCTGGGCGCCGCGCTCGCCATCGTGGCGATGCTCTGCGTCACGGTGATCGCGCTGCTCTTCATCTGGCTGAACCGCAAGTGGCTGAGGTCGCAATGAGTCTGCGCATCTACGCGATAGCCTACCTGATCTTCCTCTACGCGCCGATCGCGTTGCTGCCGATCTTCGCCTTCAACGACGGGACCATCATCGCCTTCCCGCTGCAGGGCTTCACGACCGAGTGGTTCGCGGCGCTGGCCACGACGCCGGCGCTGCACGAGGCCGTGCAGAACTCTCTGATCATCGCGGTGACCTCCGCCGTGCTGGCGACCTGCCTCGGCATGTGCGCCGCGCGGGCGGGAACGATGGAAGACTTCCCGGGCAAGCGCGGGGTGCTGGGATTCATCATGCTGCCTTTGGTGCTGCCGGAAATCATCGTCGCGGTCTCGTTGCTGGTGGTCGTGGTGCGGGTCTTCGGGCTGACGCTGGGCAACTGGACGATCATCCTCGCCCATACGCTGATCTGCGCACCCTTCTGTATCGCGGTGCTGAACGGCGCCTTCCAGAACCTCGACCGCTCGATGGAAGAGGCGGCGATGGACCTCGGCCAGTCGCGCTGGGGCGCCTTCCGGCTGGTGACGCTGCCGCTGGTGGCGCCGGGGATCATCTCCTCGCTGCTGATCTCTTTCACCATCAGCCTCGACGAGTTCATCATCGCCTTCTTCCTCAGCGGCAACTCGCCCACCATGCCCGTCTACATCTGGGGCCTGCTGCGCTTTCCCGAGCGGCTGCCGGTGGTCATGGCGCTCGGGACGATCCTCGTCGCGCTGTCGATCGTCCTGCTGACCGTCGCCGAGCTCATGCGGCGGCGCGGGCTGGCCCGGGCGGGCCTCAAGGATACCGGGGGATTCCTGTGACCGACCTGATCGCCCTCGAAGGGCTCAACAAGTACTACGGCGACTACCACGCGCTGCGGGACATCGACCTGACCATCCCGCAGGGGCAGTTCTTCTCGCTGCTGGGGCCCTCGGGCTGCGGCAAGACCACGCTGCTGCGCACCATCGCCGGGTTCGAGGCCCCCTCCTCCGGCGTGCTGCGGATCGACGGGCGCGACATGAAGGGCGTGGCGGCGAACCACCGGCCGACCAACATGGTCTTCCAGTCCTACGCCATCTTCCCGCATCTCTCCGTGGCCGAGAACGTGGCCTTCGGGCTGCGCAAGGATCCCCGCTCGAAGGAGGAGAAGGGCCGCGCCGTGGGCGAGGCGCTGGAGATGGTGGGCCTCGGGGGCTACGGCAACCGCCGCGCGCATGCGCTCTCGGGCGGGCAGCGGCAGCGGGTGGCTCTGGCCCGGGCGCTGATCCTCCAGCCCAAGGTGCTGCTGCTGGACGAGCCGCTCTCGGCGCTCGACAAGAAGATGCGCGAGCAGATGCAGGTGGAGCTGATCCGCCTGCAGCGGCAGGTGGGCATCACCTTCATCCTGGTCACCCACGACCAGGAGGAGGCGCTGGTCATGTCCGACCGGATCGCCGTGATGTTCGAGGGCGAGATCGGCCAGATGGACGACCCCGAGACGCTCTACCGCCGACCGAAGTCCCGGCGGGTGGCGGCCTTCATCGGACTGATGAACTTCCTCGACGCGCGCGTCGGGGGCGAGGTCTCCGAGCGCAAGACGGCCGCGCCCGAGCGGCCGACGGACGATCCGATGCTCACGCGCTTCCGTCGCCAGATCGGGCTGCTGCCGAAGGCGCCCAAGGCGCTGCCGGAATACGTCTCCGGCATCGAGGTCGAGGTGGCCGGACTGGGCCGGGCCGTTCTGCCGAAGGAGCGCGTGCCCGAGGCGCTGCGCCACACAGGCTGCACGGTCGGCATCCGGCCCGAGACGCTCGCCGTCCTCTTCGAGGGCGAGCAGACCACAAGCCGGACCGTCGACGGGGTCGTCGACGAGGTCGTCTACTACGGTGACATGACCTACTACGACGTCCGCATCGAGGGCGTCGAGAAGCCGCTGACGATTTCCATGAAGAACCTGATCGGCCGCCCGGTTCTCGAGGTGGGCGCGAAGACGCGCGTGGCCTGGGACGAACGCTCGCTGGTGCCGCTGGGGCACTGACCGGGCGTCAGTCGGACGGCGCGCCAATCAAGACGCGCCGCCCGCGGCGGAGGACCCATCGGGGGATGAGTATGACACGGTCCTCCGCACCGGGCCGGGTGATGCGCCCCGGCCCGGATTCGGCAACTCTCAGAATTCGAAGGACACGCGGGCGTTGGCCGTGGTCGCGCTGACGTCGACGCCGCTGTCGTCGAAGTCCTCGAACTCGTGCTTCAGAACCTCGGCGCCCACGCGGACACCGTCGCGCACGCGGTATTCCATGCCGACACCGGCAAAGCGGCCGGTATCCTCGCCGGAGAGCCCGCCGCTGGTCTCGGCCATGGCGGCGCCGGCGGTGACATAGGGCAGGATGCGGCCGGCGTCGTAGCCGAGGCGCAGCTTGGCGCGGGCGATGTCGTCGACCTCGGTGCCGGTGTCCTCGTCCTCGATGTTCGTCCAATCGTAGTCGACCTCGGCACCGGCGACGACCGCGCCGAAGTCATAGAGGTAACCGGCGTGGAGACCGTATGTCGCGCCTTCGCCCTCGGCATCGCCGGAGGGCGCGGCGTCTTCCGCCTCGATCTGGCCGTAGCCCAGCTGGGCACCGCCGTAGAAGCCGCTCCAGTCGCCGCCGGTGCTGACCACCGGCGCGGGGGCGACGGGCTGGACCGGCACCACCGGATCGGCGGCGGGCTGGTCGAGACCGGCAGCGGAGAGGGGACCCGCGGCGACGAGCGCGAGGGCGGAAATCGTGAGAGTTTTCATCTGGGACTGCTCCGTATCTGAACTGGACCTTTGCGCCGGTCGGCGCGTGGCCTCTGCACCGATAACGGCACTGGACGGCCCTGGTTCAATCCACAGGGGAGACACTGAGCAGAGGATTGCCGCCGCGCTCTCCGGCCTGAGCCACATCCCGCCGCGTGACCCGCAGGCAGGGGACGCGCCTGTCGCGAATGGGCTTGCGCGGCGGTCAGCCGGTGGAGAGACTCGCGGGGCGCGCCTCGGGCCGCGAGAGCACGCCACCCCCGACCGCCGCCGCGACGCCAGTGGTTCCGGGCGCCGAGGTGGGCAGCCCCCGAATGACCCGGACGGCGAGATGGGCGAAGGCCTGCGCCTCCAGCATGTCGCCGTCGATTCCTACCTCCTCCACCGGGGCCACCGGGATCCCGGTCCCGGCGGCGATCATCTCCATCAGCGTCGCGTTATGCCGCCCGCCGCCGGTCACGAGCAGCCGCTCGGGCGGGACCGGGCAGTGATCGAGACCCGCCACCACCGAGGCCGCCGCGCAGGCCGTCAGCGTCGCCGCCGCGTCGGCATCCGGCAGCTCCGCCACCGATCCGGCGAGCGCCGGGAAGGCGCCGCGGTCGAGGGATTTGGGCGGAATCCGCAGGAAGTAGGAATCGGACAGGAACCGGTCGAGAAGGTCCTCGCGCACCGTGCCCTCGCGCGCGAGGGCCCCGTTCTCGTCCCGCGCCTGGCCCCGCCGCGACCAGAGCAGATCGTCGACCGGGGCGTTCGCGGGGCCCGTGTCGAAGGCCAGCAGAGCGCCGTCGCTCTCGGGCTTCGGCAGGCGGGGGTCGATCCAGGTCAGGTTGCCGACGCCCCCGAGGTTGAGAAAGGCCAGCGGCTCCTTCGCCTCCAGCCAGCGCGCCAGGGCGAAATGGTAGAATGGCGCGAGCGGCGCCCCCTGCCCGCCGAGCCTCACGTCGGCGCTGCGGAAATCCCAGATCACCGGGATCCCCAGGAAATCCGCCAGGGCCTGGCCGTCGCCCGCCTGGTGGGTTCCGCGCCCCTCCGGCTCATGCGCGAGGGTCTGGCCGTGAAAGCCCACGATCTCGGCCGGGAAACCTTCGAGCGCCGCCATGTGGGTCTCGTCCACGACCTCGGTCGCGGCGGCGACACCCGGCTCGCCCGGCCAGAGGCCCAGGCCCGCACGCAGGATCATCCGGTCGGTCGGCGAATAGGGCCGGTAGGCCGAGGGCCCGAACTCGTGGATTCGCTCGCCGTCGGTCACGATCACCGCGGCATCCACCCCGTCGAGCGAGGTGCCCGACATCGCGCCCAGGGCCTGCACCGGCCCCCTGCCCTTCAGCATCGTCTTTTCCTCGTCCCGCTCGCGCCCTATAGAGTGCCGCGCAGCCAAGGCAGGGACAAGAGCGATGACCTACCATCCGAAATCGGACTTCATGGCGACGATCATGGAGCGCGGCTTTCTCGCCGATTGCACCGATTACCAGGCGCTCGACGACGCGCTCTCGGAGGGACAGGTCACCGCCTACATCGGCTACGACGCCACGGCCAAATCGCTGCATGTGGGGCACCTGCTGAACATCATGCTCCTGCGCTGGTTCCAGAAGACCGGCCACAAGCCGATCACCCTCATGGGCGGCGGCACGACGAAGGTGGGCGACCCCTCCTTCCGCGCCGACGAGCGCCCGCTGCTGACGCCCGAGGCCATCGGCGAGAACATCGCGGGGATGAAGTCCGTCTTCGCCCAGTACCTCGACTACGGCGCCGAGGGGAACGGTGCGCTCATGCTCGACAACGCCGAGTGGCTGGACGGGCTGAACTACCTCGAGTTCCTGCGCGACATCGGCCGGCACTTCTCGGTGAACCGGATGCTCTCCTTCGAGTCGGTGAAGTCCCGCCTCGACCGGGAGCAGTCGCTCTCGTTCCTCGAGTTCAACTACATGATCCTTCAGGCCTACGACTTCCTGGAGCTCAACCGCCGCTACGGCTGCCTGCTGCAGATGGGCGGCTCGGACCAGTGGGGCAACATCGTCAACGGCATCGACCTGACGCGGCGGGTGCTGGACCACGAGATCTTCGGCCTGACCACGCCGCTGCTGACCACCTCCGACGGACGCAAGATGGGCAAGAGCCAGGGCGGCGCGATCTGGCTCTCCTCCGAGATGCTCTCGCCCTACGAGTTCTGGCAGTTCTGGCGCAACACGACCGACGCCGACACCGGCCGCTTCCTCAAGCTCTACACCGAGCTTCCGGTGGAGGAGTGCGAGCGGCTGGGCGCGCTCGGCGGCTCCGAGATCAACGATGCCAAGATCATCCTCGCCAACGAGGTCACGAGCCTGCTGCACGGGCCCGAGGCCGCCGCGGCGGCGGAGGCCACGGCGCGCGAGGTCTTCGAGAAGGGCGGCGTGGGCGCCGACCTGCCGACGCTGACCGTCAGCGCCGAGGAACTCGGCGAGGGCATCTCGGTCGTCCAGCTCATCGTCCGCTCGGGCCTCGCCTCCTCCGGCAAGGAGGCCAAGCGCCTCATCGCCGACAATGGCGCCCGGATCGACGACGCACCGCTGACCGACGCTGGTCTCATGATCGACGCCGAGAGGCTCGCCGCCCCGATCAAGCTCTCCGCCGGCAAGAAACGCCACGCGCTGGTCCAGCTGGGCTGAGCCGGGTCCTCTTCTGGGCGGAAATATCCCTCGGGGGGAGTCTGCGCGCCGCGCGCGCGGACGGGGGGCAGACAGCCCCCCTGTCGCCCGGACCCGCCCACGGCGGGGCCGGGCAGATCCAGCGCGGCCGCAAGGCCGCACCGCGCGGTCGCTGCCCACTGGTCCCGGCGGCGTGGCTGCGCTAAGCGGGACGGACCAGCAACCGCGACCGGGCCGATGGCGAAGACGATCCTGCAGCGCTGCGAGGCCAAGGGCCTGAGGATGACCGGCCAGCGCCGGACCATCGCGGCGGTGCTCGAGGACGCGACCGACCATCCGGACGTCGAGGAGCTCTACGCCCGGGCCTCCGCGGCCGACAGCGCGATCTCGCTGGCCACGGTCTACCGGACCGTGAAGCTCTTCGAGGAGCAGGGAATCCTCGACAAGCTGGACTTCGGCGACGGCCGCGCCCGCTACGAGCGGGCCGAGCGAGAACACCACGACCACCTCATCGACCTCGACACCGGCGACGTGATCGAGTTCGTGGACCCCGAGATCGAGGAGCTCCAGGAGCGCATCGCGCGCAAGCTGGGCTACCGCCTCACCGGCCACCGGCTGGAACTCTACGGCCGACGGCTGAAAGACGACTGACATGGACAACCTGCGCGGCGCGCTCTTCATGACGCTGGCCATGGCCGGCTTCGCGGTCGAGGACGCCTTCATCAAGGCCCTCTCGACGGCGATTCCCACCGGCCAGGTGATGATGCTGATCGGCGCAGGCGGGCTCCTGGCCTACTGGATCCTGCTGGCGGTCCGGAGACAGAAGCTCTTCACCCGCGCGCTGCTTTCGCCGGCGGTCCTGTTCCGGAACCTCTGCGAGCTGCTGGGCACGCTGGGCTACGTCCTGGCCTTCACTCTGGGCGATCTCTCGACCGCCTCGGCGATCCTGCAGGCGGTGCCCCTGGCGGTGGTCATGGGCGCCGCGGTCTTTCTCGGCGAGACCGTCGGCTGGCGGCGCTGGACCGCGGTGGGGCTCGGGTTCCTGGGCGTCCTGATCGTGATGCGGCCGGGCGCGCAGGGGTTCGACCCGGCGACCCTCTGGGCTCTGCTGGGCGTGGCGGGACTCTCGGCACGAGACCTCGCCACGCGGCGCATTCCTGCGGGCGTGCCCTCGATGCAGCTCTCGGCGACCGCCTTCGCGGTGATCGTGCCGGCGGGCGCAGTGATGCTGATTGTCGGCGGCGACGATCTCGTCACGCCCTCACCAATGATCCTGGCGGGCGTAGCCGGGACGCTGCTGGTCGGGATGATCGCCTATTCGACCATCGTCGCGGCCACCCGCATCGGAGAGATGTCGGTGATCGCGCCCTTCCGCTACTCGCGCATCCTCTTCGCGCTCGTCATCGCCGCGGTCTTCTTCGGCGAACGGCCCGACGCCGCGACCTACGCGGGCGCCGCGCTGATCGTGGGCTCGGGGCTCTACGCCTTCTGGCGCGAGGCGCAGCTCAAGCGTCGCACCGCTTCCCTCGCGCGGGGTGCCACGTTATAGGCGGGGGGACAGGTTTCGAGCGCCGTTAGCGCAATCATCCACTCCGGGGAGCCCCATGAGCACCATCATCGACATCCACGCCAGAGAAATCCTCGACAGCCGCGGCAATCCCACCGTCGAGGTGGACGTGACGCTCGAGGACGGCACCATGGGTCGCGCTGCGGTCCCCTCGGGCGCCTCCACCGGCGCCTACGAGGCGGTCGAGCGGCGCGATGGCGACAAGGATCGCTACAAGGGCAAGGGCGTCCGCGACGCCGTGGCCAGTGTGAACGGCGAGATCGCGGAGGCGATCCTGGGCTACGACGCCACCGAGCAGGTCGAGATCGACATGGCGATGATCGAGATCGACGGCACCGACAACAAGGGCCGGCTCGGCGCCAACGCGATCCTGGGCGTCTCGCTCGCGGTCGCCAAGGCCGCGGCGGACTTCTGCGGCCAGCCTCTCTACCGCTACGTCGGCGGCACCTCGGCCCGCACCCTGCCCGTCCCGATGATGAACATCATCAACGGCGGCGAGCATGCCGACAACCCCATCGACATCCAGGAATTCATGATCATGCCGGTCTCGGCCGAGACCGTGGCCGAAGCCGTGCGCTACGGCTCCGAGGTCTTCCACACGCTCAAGAAAGAGCTTTCGGACGCCGGCATGTCCACCGGGCTGGGCGACGAGGGCGGCTTCGCGCCCAACCTCAACGGGACCCGCGACGCGCTCGACTTCATCCTGCGCAGCGTCGAGAAGGCCGGCTACACCCCCGGCGAGGACATCTGCCTCGCCCTCGACTGCGCGGCGACGGAATACTTCAAGGACGGCCAGTACGTCATGGCGGGCGAAGGCAAGACCCTCTCCCCGGAAGAGAACGTGGCCTACCTCGAGGCGCTCGTTAAGGACTACCCGATCATCTCCATCGAGGACGGCTGTTCCGAGGACGACTGGGACGGCTGGGTCGCCCTGACGAAGGCGCTCGGCGACCGGGTGCAGCTGGTGGGCGACGACCTCTTCGTGACCAACCCCAAGCGCCTCGCCATGGGTATCGAGAAGGGCGCCGCGAACTCCATGCTGGTCAAGGTGAACCAGATCGGCTCGCTCACCGAGACGCTGCAGGCCGTCGAGATGGCGCACCGGGCCGGTATGACGAATGTCATGTCCCACCGCTCGGGCGAGACCGAGGACGCGACCATCGCGGATCTCGCGGTCGCGACGAACTGCGGGCAGATCAAGACCGGTTCGCTCGCGCGTTCGGACCGGCTCGCGAAGTACAACCAGCTGATCCGGATCGAGGAAGGCCTCGGCTCGGCCGCCACCTTTGCCGGGCGCTCGATCCTCAAGTCCTGAGGAAGCCCTCAACCGCGCACGAAAAAGGGGGCCGAAAGGCCCCCTTCTCCGTTGGATGATCCGGTTCTAGCGGATTACCACCAGTTTTCGCCGACGTTCTCGAGGTTCTGAAGCTCTTCCTCGGTCATGCGGGTGACGTAGGAATAGGCTTCCACGTCGCCTTCCGGGTTCACGAGCTTCACGTCGTCGAGGTTCACGAGCACGTGGCTGTCGCCGATGTCCAGGAAGCCGCCGGTCTCGACCACGAGGCCGGTCACTTCGCCGTTGGCGGAGAGGGCCACGTCGGTGATGTTGCCGATCTGGTCCCACTCGGTGTTGACGCCGTCGTAGGAGTCCATGTCGGCCCACTCGGCTTCGTCGTACGTCTGCAGCGTGTAGACATCGCCGTCGAGGATTTCGCTCACACGGATGATGTTCTCCATGCTCTGCTCATCCATCGTGCCCGACGGATACTCGTCGGTGGAATCGTTGGAGGCGGTCATGGTCTCGCCCGACTGCTCGCCGGAGTTGGCGCCGTCGGTGTCTTCCATGGTCGCTTCCGCGTTCATGGTGCTTTCAGTGTTCTCGCCGGACATATCCGAGCCGGTTTCGCTCGTGTGGCTCTCGGCAAAGCCCGCGGTACCAAGCGCGGTGGCGAGAGCGGCGGCGGAGGTGGTTAGAGCGATACGCGTAAGCATGTCGTCTCCTTTCATTTGCGTTTCGCCTAACCAACGTGGGCAGTGGGGGTGAATGTTCCGAAGCTGCCCCCCGAATTTTTCAACTTTATTCTCAATGCCTTAAGGGAAGGCCTCGCAGTTTCCCCATTTTGCATGGCGATGGACGGCCGGAATGGAGCTCTCTAACGTAGGGGAATGAACGCGGATCGCATCATCGAATTGCTGGACCTCTCCCCGCACCCCGAGGGCGGGCATTTCCGGCAGACCTGGGAGGCCGGCACCGAAACCGGCGAGCGCCCCGCCGGAACCTGCATCTACTTCCTGCTCGCGGCGGGCGAGCACAGCCATTGGCACCGGGTCGACGCGGCGGAGATCTGGCACTTCTAGGCGGGCGCGCCGCTGACCCTCTCGATCTCCGAACGAGAAACGGGGCCCGCCGTGGATCACCGGCTGGGCCCCGATCTTCTGGCTGGGGAACGGCCCCAGGCCCTGGTTCCCCCGCATCACTGGCAGATGGCGCGCACGATGGGCGACTGGACGCTGGTCGGCTGCACCGTCTCGCCCGGCTTCCGGTTCGAGGGCTTCACCCTCGCAGAGCCGGGCTTCGACATTCCGCGTTAGTCGTCGCCGAAGACTCCGGAGAGATCGTCCTGCTCTTCCAGCTCCTCTTCCGAGAGGCGGGTGACGATCACGAGGTCGTCGTCGCCCTCGGGCACGAGGCGGATGTCGGCGAGCGGCAGGAGCACGTCCTTGTCGCCGATCCCGAGGAAGCCGCCCACGTCGACGGTCACACCGACGACACGGCCCTCGCGGTCTAGGATGACGTCCTCGGCCTCGCCGATCGACTGCAGGTCGCTGAGCATGGGCCCGAAGCTGTCGCCGCTGTCCCAGAAGGCTTCGTCGTAGGATTCGGAGAGCGTGTAGATCTCGGCGTCGGCCACGTCCTCGGCCCGGACCATCTGGGCCATGTCGCTCATCTGGGCGGAGCCGTCATCGATGGCGGCGGCGTCCTGGGCGGTGGCGGCGAGGGGAAACAGGGCGGTGGTCAGCGCGATGGCAAGGCGCATGGAACTAGCTCCTCTATGCAGGAAGACGTTTGCCATAGAACGCCGGGCCCGGCCCCGCCGTTCCCGGCACCGCTGGCATGCCGAAGAAAAAACGGGGCGCCGAAGCGCCCCGTGAGTCTTGCCGTTCAGGCTCGATATTTGATGTACCGCCCGGTTTCTGCCTGCGGCCTGAACGTCATGCCCTCCTCGGAGGGCGGGTACGGAGGGGGCAAATGCCTGTCTGCCCGTCGTCCCCCGTATTCCGTGGTCTCCTAGCTGCAGCCGCTGGTGCCGCCGCAGGTGTTGCACTTCATGCAGGTGCCGTTGCGCACCAGCGTGTAGTTGCCGCATTCGCCGCAGGGGTCGCCCTCGTAGCCCTGCATCTTGGCCTTGTCGCGGGCCGTGATGGCGAGCCCGGAGGTCTGGCCGGCGCCCGAGGCGCTGCAGGTCTCGGGGACCACCGTCTCCAGCGTGGCCACCGCGCCGGCGTCGTAGGCGGTCTCACCGCCCTGCCCGCCCTGGTAGACCATGAGCTCGGTCGGCACCCGCTTGCGGATGTAGCCGGAGGAGGCCACCTGGCGCAGCACGTCGATGGGCGACGCGCCGCGGCTGTCGGGGACCTCGCGGAAGTTGGGCGCGCCCTCTTCCTCGCCACGGCCGATCTCGTCGAAACCGACGCCCTCGGGCTTCACGTGGGCGAGGTCCGTCCGGTCGAGGTAGCTCACCGCCAGCTCGCGGAAGATGTAGTCGAGGATCGAGGTGGCGTTCTTGATGCTGTCGTTGCCCTGCACCATGCCCGCGGGCTCGAACTTGGTGAAGGTGAAGGCGTCGACGAACTCCTCGAGCGGCACGCCGTACTGGAGCCCGACCGAGACCGCGATGGCGAAGTTGTTCATCATCGCGCGGAAGCCGGCGCCTTCCTTGTGCATGTCGATGAAGATCTCGCCCAGTCGGCCGTCGTCGTATTCGCCGGTGCGCAGGTAGACCTTGTGCCCGCCGATGGTGGCCTTCTGGGTGTAGCCCCGGCGGCGCTGGGGCATCTTCGAGCGAGAGGTGCGCTCGACCTCGCGGACGACGATCTTCTCGACGATCTTCTCGGCCAGCACGGCGGCCTTCTCCTGGGTCGAACCGGTCTCCAGCGTCTCGCGGGCGTCGTCGTCATCCTCGATGAGCGCCGAGGCCAGCGGCTGGCTGAGCTTCGAGCCGTCGCGGTAGAGCGCGTTGGCCTTCACCCCGAGGGACCAGGAGAGCTCGTAGGCCTTCTGGCAGTCCTCGATCGTCGCGGCGTTCGACATGTTGATCGTCTTGGAGATCGCGCCGGAGATGAAGCTCTGGGCGGCGGCCATCATGCGGATGTGGCTCTCGACCGAGAGGAAGCGCTTGCCCTTCTTGCCGCAGGGGTTGGCGCAATCGAAGACTGCGTAGTCGGCCTCCTTCAGGTAGGGCGCGCCTTCCAGCGTCATGGTCCCGCAGACGTGGTCGTTGGCGGCCTCGATGTCGGCCTTGGAGAAGCCCAGGTGCCGGAGGAGGTCGAAGCCGGGATCGCCCAGCTCGGCATCGCCGAGGCCGAGGCCCTTTCGGCAGAACTCCTCGCCTAGCGTCCACTGGTTGAACACGAAGCGGATGTCGAAGGCCGAGGGCAGAGCCGCCTCGATCTTCTCGATCTCGGCGTCGCCGAAGCCCTTCTGCCGCAGCAGAGAATGGTTGATGCCCGGCGCGTTGCCCATGGTGCCGTGACCCACGGCATAGGCCACGATCTCCTCGATCTGCGAGGGGCTATAGCCCAGAGTATCAAGCGCTGCAGGGACAGAGCGGTTGATGATCTTGAAGTAACCGCCGCCGGCGAGCTTCTTGAACTTCACAAGGGCGAAGTCGGGTTCGATGCCAGTGGTGTCGCAGTCCATCACGAGGCCGATCGTGCCGGTGGGCGCGATGACGGTGGCCTGCGCGTTGCGGTAGCCGTGCGCCTCGCCGAGGCTCAGCGCCTCGTCCCAGGCCGCGGTCGCCAGCGAGACCAGCCGCGCGTCGGGGCAGTTGCCGTGATCCAGCGCCACCGGCTTCACCTCGAGGCCCTCGTAGCCCTCGGTCTCGCCGCGGGCGGCGCGGCGGTGATTGCGGATGACCCGGAGCATGTGCTCGCGGTTCTTGGCGTAGCCCGGGAACGGGCCCAGCTCGCCCGCGATCTCGGCGGAGGTCGCGTAGGAGACGCCGGTCATCAGCGCGGTCAGCGCGCCGCAGAGCGCCCGGCCCTCCTCCGAGTCGTAGGAGAGGCCCATGTTCATCAGCAGGCCGCCGATGTTCGCGTAGCCGAGGCCCAGGGTGCGGAAGTCGTAGGACCGCTGCGCGATCTCCTTGGAGGGGAACTGCGCCATCATCACGCTAACCTCGAGCGTCAGCGTCCAGAGACGGGTGGCGTGCATGTAGTCCTCGGCCCGGAAGGCGCCGTCGGACTGGAACTGCAGCAGGTTCATCGAGGCCAGGTTACAGGCCGTGTCGTCGAGGAACATGTATTCCGAGCACGGGTTCGAGCCGCGGATCTCGCCGTCCTCCGGGCAGGTGTGCCAGGCGTTGACGGTGTCGTGGAACTGTATCCCCGGATCGGCGCAGGCCCAGGCCGCGTGGCCGACCTGCTCCCAGAGGTCACGGGCCTGGACGGTCTTGGTGACCGAGCCGTCGGTGCGCGAAACGAGGTCCCAGGTTCCGTCCTCGCGGACCGCTTTGAGGAAGGCGTCGGTCACGCGGATCGAGTTGTTCGAGTTCTGGCCGGAGACCGAGTTGTAGGCCTCGCTGTCCCAGTCGGTGTCATAGGTTGGGAAGTGGATGCTGGTATGCCCTTGCTTGGCATAATCCAGCACCCGCTTCACATAGGTCTCTGGAATGGCGACCTTCTTGGCCTCGCGGATCGCCTCTTTCAGGGCCCCGTTGGACTTGGGATCGTAGGCGTCGGCCTCTGCCCCGTCCCAGGTCCGGATCGCGGCGAAGATGGCGTTGAGCCTCTGCTCGTGCATCTTGCTTCCCGCGACGATGGACGCGACTTTCTGCTCCTCGAGGACCTTCCAGTTGATGAAGTCCTCGATATCCGGATGGTCCGCGTCCACGATGACCATCTTCGCTGCCCGACGGGTCGTGCCGCCAGACTTGATGGCGCCCGCCGCGCGGTCGCCAATCTTGAGAAAGCCCATGAGGCCCGACGACTTGCCGCCGCCCGAGAGCTTCTCGCCCTCGGCGCGTAGCGACGAGAAGTTGGTGCCGGTGCCCGAGCCATACTTGAAGAGCCGCGCCTCGCGGACCCAGAGGTCCATGATGCCGCCCTCGTTCACCAGGTCGTCAGCGACGGACTGGATGAAGCAGGCGTGCGGCTGGGGGTGCTCGTAGGCGGTCTTGGACTTCGTGAGCTTGCCGGTCTTCCAGTCCACGTAGAAGTGGCCCTGGGACGGACCGTCGATGCCGTAGGCCCAGTGCAGGCCGGTGTTGAACCACTGCGGGCTGTTCGGAGCGGCCATCTGGGTGGCCAGCATGTAGCGCATCTCGTCGTAGTAGGCGCGCGCGTCCTCCTCGGTCGAGAAGTAGCCGCCCTTCCAGCCCCAGTAGGCCCAGGCGCCGGCGAGCCGGTCGAAGACCTGCCGGGCGGAGGTCTCGCCGCCCATCTCGGCGCCCTTGGCGGGCTTGCCGCGCCACAGGAACTCGGGGACGTCCTTCTCGCGGACGCTCTCGATCTCGGAGGGGACGCCCGCCTTGCGGAAGTACTTCTGGGCGATGACGTCGGAGGCCACCTGGCTCCAGGACGCCGGGACCTCGCAGTTGTCCAGCTTGAAGACCGTGGTGCCGTCGGGATTCCGGATCTCCGAGGACGTCACGCGGAATTCGATCCCGTCGTAAGCGTCGCGTCCGGCCTTGGTGAAGCGGCGTTCGATCCTCATTGTCAGTCGTCCTCTTTGTCCCGGTGGGCCCCCGTTGTGCCGGGCGCCGTTTTCCTGCCTGCCGCGTCGCTGCGACGGCACGGGACACCCGCCCGCCCGGCATGCTGCCAAGCGGCTCCGGTGCGATGGATGGATCGCCTCCGGTTGCGTTTCTGCTAGTGTTCCCGTGTCCGTAGCTACAACATCTGGTGTTGATGCGTCCGGCCAGCACAAGGTGAACCATCTATGTATGGGGGGTCAACGGCATTTTTCGCACCAGATGTGGGATTTTCCGTTTGACCGCTGTTAGCCCCAGATTGTCCTCTGATTCCTCCCGCGATCTATCCCCAGCGACGCCGTTCCGGCGGCCCGCCAAAGCCCTTGTCCCGCCCGTAGCTTAGGCGCTGAGCTTGAGGTACAACTTCAGGCAGAGTCGCGCGGCAGGAGGCCGTCCCGCCCGGCCTTTTCGCGGCGCGGCATCCGTGCAACGCTCAAGTCCCAGGTCCCGCCGAAACCGGAGTCGACCATGCCGATCGCAGCCGCCCGTTCCGCAGTCCTCGCCATTGCCCTTGCAGGCTGCGCGGGAGAGTTGCCCGAGGGCCCCGAACGCGCATCGCCGGTCGCCGCCGAAGACAGCCCCCGCGCCTTCTTCCGCAGCTATCCCGAAGGTCTCTTCGACGCCTTCGCGCTGACCTGCGGCGGACCGGGCCAGTCGACCGTGCGCCCCGCCGACAGCGAGATCCGTTGCGAATCCCTCCCCCCGGTCGAAGCGGCCGCGGCGCTGATCCTTGCCTTCGACGGCACGGTCGACGACCTGCCCAGGGCGGTGACCTCGGTTGCCTCGCAGGAGGCGCAGGGGGGATTCGTCGTGACGGCCGATACCTACATCCGCGTTCCCCAGAAGGACGGCGGCGCGCGCATCGTGCGTCAGCGCAACGCCGAGCGCGACGCGGTGATCCGCCAGCTCCTCACAAGGGCCGGCGGCGATCCGATCTGATCCGGAAGAACTGGTCGGGGCGGCGAGATTCGAACTCACGACCCCCTGTACCCAAAACAGGTGCGCTACCAGACTGCGCCACGCCCCGACCGTGGCGCGTGATTAGTCGCAAGCGTCCGGTTTGAAAAGGCCCCGATGCGTCACTCCGGCTCGGGGCACGGTGCGACCGGATCGGGACCGATCGAGGGATGCTGCATGATGTCGCCCGCCTCGATCCCGAGCTGCTCGGCCAGCCCGCCGTTGATCTCCAGCACGTACTTGATGTCGTCGCTGCCGCCGGGAATCGGCGTCCGGTCGAGCGGCACGGCCTCGGCATGGACCTTGGCGATGGTCCCGTCCTCCTGAGCGAAGATCATGTCGAGCGGGATGAGGGTGTTCTCCATCCAGAAGCTCACCGACTGAGGCCTCGGATAGACGAAGAGCATGCCCGCCATCGTCGGCATGCTTTCGACCTGCATCAGCCCCCTCGCCTGTTCCTGGCGGTCGTCGGCCACCTCGACTCGAAAGCGCGCCTGCCCCCAGTCGCCCATGACCGTCACCCGGTCGTCGGCACAGAGGCCCTGGGCCTGCAGACCGCTCCCGGCGCTCAGGGCGACGGCGAAGGCCAGACCGGCGGCTAGCTGTCCTCTTCGGGGACCGGTTCGCTTCCCACTGCGGTTTCCCATGACAGAACCTCCATCGCCATCTTGCCGCGCTTGCCCTCGATCACGCGCATCGCGACCGCTTCTCCGGGCTGCAGGTCGGCGAAGCCCGACCGGCGCAACACTTCTATATGGATGAAGACGTCCTCGGAAAAGCCGAACACATTGCCGAACCCGAAACCCTTGGCCTTGTCGAACCACTTGACCCGCGCTGGCACCAACGGCGTCTCGCTGATGGTCTCCGGCGGCAGTTCGGCCAGATCGGCCAGCCCGGTCCGCGTCGCGGGCTCCGGCGGCTCGATTTCGAGGACCGCCACGGCCTGCCGGCCCCTCGGCGTGTCCTGGACGGAGATCGTGATCGCCGAACCATCGGCGACGGAGCTCTGGCCGAAGTTCCTTAGAACGTTTGCATGGAGGAGGATGTCAGCTCCGCCTTCGTCGGCAACCACGAACCCGAATCCCTTGTTGGGATCAAACCACTTCACCTGCCCGCGCACGACCGTCGGGTCATTGTCGTTGTCATTCATGGTCTCGTCTTTCGGTCCGGCCATCGAAACAGCCGGCGCGTAAAATGTCGGTCGGTCGGCCCCATGAAAACCGGGCCAGGATCGTAACGGAAATCGACGCTCCACGCGAGACGTCAGGGACTGAGGCGCGTTACTGTCCATCCGTCTTCCATCCCATCCCGCACCCAGCGGAAACGGTCATGAAGCCGAAACGGACCGTCGGCCCAAAACTCCACCTCGACTGGCCTGATCCGGTAGCCGCCCCAGAAGGGCGGTCGAGCCGGATCCGTGCCGTGGCGCGCGGCCTGCCGCGCGACCTCTGCCATGAGAGTGCCCCTACTGTCGAGCGGACGCGACTGTTTTGAGGCCCAAGCTCCGATCCGGCTCTTGAGCGAACGAGAGCGAAAGTAGTCGTCCGCCTTTTGTCCATCCTCGCGCTCAACGGTTCCGCGCACCCGGATTTGCCTGCGCAATGACTTCCAGTGTAGCACGAACGCGGCGGTTCCGCTCGTCTCGATCTCGTGTGCCTTGGCGCTCTCGTAGTTGGTGTAGAAGACGAAGGCGTCGGGCTCGATGTCCTTGAGCAGGACCATCCGGACGTTCGGCAGACCGGAGGCATCGACCGTGGCGAGCGCGATCGCATTCGCATCGGCGGGCTCGGCATCCTCGGCCTCGTCGAGCCACCGCTGCGCCAGCGCGAAGGGGTCCTCGCCCGCGAAAATGCCTGCTCTGTCGCTCATCCTGCCTACGTGCCGTTGAACCCGGTCGTCTCTTCTCACCTTGCCTATGAGCGAAGCCGCCTAGGCAAAAGCCACCCGGCCTGCAACCCCTGCGGGAGAGACCTAGGGCGGCTTGAAGCCCTGTCGTCGATCGCCTATTGGCAACACATCGCCGGTCTGCCCGGGGAACAAGACTGACATAAGGATAGGTGCGTCGGATGGGCTCGGAACTGATGCGGGGGAAACGAGGCCTCATCATGGGTCTCGCGAACGACAAGTCCATCGCCTGGGGGATCGCCAAGGCCTGCGCCGACGCGGGCGCCGAGCTCGCCTTCTCCTACCAGGGCGAAGCCCTTAAAAAGCGGGTCGATCCGCTCGCGGCCCAGCTCGGATCCGACATCGTCCTGCCCTGCGACGTGGGCGACGAGGCCTCGATCGACGGCCTTTTCGAGCAACTCCGCGAGCACTGGGACAAGATCGATTTCCTCGTCCACGCCATCGGTTACTCCGACAAGTCCGAGCTGAGAGGACGTTACGTCGACACCTCCCGGCGGAACTTCGCCATGTCGATGGATATCTCCGTCTACTCCTTCACCGCCGTCGTCCAGCGCGCCGAGAAGATGATGCCCGACGGCGGATCGCTCCTGACGCTGACCTACTACGGCGCCGAACAGGTGATGCCGCATTACAACGTCATGGGAGTCGCCAAGGCCGCGCTCGAGGCCTCGGTGCGCTACCTCGCGGAGGACCTCGGCAAGGACGGCATCCGGGTGAACGCGATCAGCGCGGGCCCGATCCGCACCCTCGCGGCCTCCGGCATCGGCGACTTCCGCTACATCCTGAAGTGGAACGAACTGAACTCGCCCCTGCGTCGGAATGTCACGACCGAGGACGTCGGCGGATCGGCCCTCTACCTGCTCTCGGACCTCGGCAGCGCCGTCACCGGCGAAGTGCACCACGTCGATGCAGGCTACCACGTCGTCGGCATGAAGGCCGTCGACGCGCCCGACATCGACGTCGTGACCAAGCGCAAGGAAGACTGAGACCGTGAGGGGCCGGCCCCGCTCCCGCAGCGCGCGCGGCGCGGCCCGCTGATGGGACCGGCCGCCTTCCTCGCCGTCGCCGCGGCGCATCTCGTCGCCGCGATGAGCCCGGGCCCCTCCTTCGTCGTCTGCGTGCGCACCGCCGTCACCCAGGGATTCCGCCCCGCCGTGGCACTCTCGGCCGGCTTCGGGGCGGGCGCCGTACTCTGGGCCTTTTCCGCCCTGGCCGGGCTCGCGCTCCTCTTCGAGTTGGTGCCGAGCCTCTTCACCGCGCTGCGGCTGGTCGGGGGCGCGTTCCTCGTCTTCATCGCCGTCATGATGTGGCGCCACGCGCCCGAGCCCCTGGAAGAGCCCGACGCCGCCGCCCCGACGAGCGCCGGAGCCGCCTTCCGTCTGGGCTTTCTCACCTTCGCCGCGAACCCCAAGACGGCCGTCTTCTTCGGCGCCGTCTTCGTGGGCCTCGTGCCGCCCAACGCGGGCTGGCCGGCTCTCGCCTTGCTGCTCGCGGTGATCTTCGCCAACGAAACACTCTGGTACATCGTCGTCGCGCGGGTCTTCTCGATGCCCCGCGCCCGCGCCGCCTATGCCCGGGCCAAGACCTGGACCGACCGTCTCTTCGGCTCGGCCCTCGGCCTGCTCGGGATCAAGGTCGCCCTCGGATAGGAGATCGAAGATGCAGGACCGTCTGCCGCACGAAAAGGGCTTTCACGTCAGCTGGGACCAGCTGCACCGGGACGCGCGGGCGCTGGCCTGGCGCCTCGACGGACACGGGCCGGACCCCGAGGGCTGGCGCGCGGTGGTCGCCATCACCCGCGGCGGCATGGCCCCCGCCATGATCGTCGCGCGGGAGCTCGACATCCGCACGGTCGATACGATCAGCGTCAAGAGCTACAACCACCAGACCCAGTCCGAGCCGAGGGTCATCAAGTTCCCGGACATGGAGCTCATGGGCAAGGGCCGCGGCGTGCTCATCGTCGACGATCTCGTGGACACGGGCCGGACACTCGAGGTGGTGCGCGCCCACCTGCCCGAGGCGCATGTTGCCACGGTCTACGCCAAGCCGCAGGGCCGCAACCAGGTCGACAGCTACATCACCGAGGTGAGCCAGGACACCTGGATCTTCTTCCCCTGGGACATGGCGCTGCAGTACGTCCAGCCCTACCGCGGGACCGACTGAGCGGGCCAAGGCTCTTCGAAGAGCCTTGGTTCAAGCGCCTTCGAAGGCGCTTGGCGACGGGCGGTCCAACGCCCGCCGCCAGGGGATTTCGAAATCCCCTACCAGCGCTGGTGCACGTGCGGCGCGATCTTCGTGTCGTAGATCTCGCGCACCGCGGCCATGACGTCTCCCGGCAGGTCAGCCGCCTCGCTCGCCCCTGCGTTGGAGCGCGCCTGGTCGGGGGACTTCGCGCCCGGAATGGCGACGGTCACCGCGTCGTTCATCAGGATCCACTTCAGCGCCGCCTGCGCCATCGGCAGGTCGCCCGGCAGCACTGCCTTCAGGTCCTCCACCGCTTCGAGGGCCGTCTCGAAGGGCACGCCCGCGAAGGTCTCGCCCTTGTCGAAGGCCGCACCCTCGCGGTTGAATGTCCGGTGATCGTCCTCGGCGAAGGTGGTCTCCCGGGTCATCTTCCCCGTGAGCAGCCCGCTCGCCAGCGGCACGCGGACGATGACCGCCACGCCCTTTTCGCGGGCGCGCGGGAGGAAGAGGTCGGCCGGGCGCTGTCGGAACATGTTGTAGATGATCTGGACCGACGCGACGTTGGGGTACTCGATTGCCTTGAGCCCCTCCTCGACCTTCTCGACCGAGACGCCGTAGTGGCGCAGTTTCCCCTTGGACACGAGGTCGTCCATCGTGCCGAAGACCTCGGGCATGTAGTAGACCTCGGTCGGCGGACAGTGCAGCTGCACGAGGTCCAGCGTCTCGACCCCGAGGTTGGAGAGCGACCGGTCGACGAAGCCCTCCATGTTCTCCGGCGTGAAACCCTCGGGCACATGCGGGTCGAGCCGCCGTCCCAGTTTCGTGGCCACCACTGGCGTCTCGCTCCGCTCTTTCAGGACCGAGCCGATGATCTTTTCCGACCGCCCGTCGCCGTAGACGTCTGCGGTGTCGATGAAGGTGACGCCCTCGTCGAGCGCCGTGTGCAGCGCCGCGCGCGCGTCCTCTTCGCTGACCTCGCCCCAGGTGCCGCCGATGGCCCAGGCGCCGAAGCCGATCTCGGAGACCTCGCGGCCCAGCTGCGGAAACTCTCTGCTCTTCACTCTAACCTCCCGTACATGGTTCGCGGCAGAACCTGCGGGCTGCGACGGGAAGGTCAAGGGACCGCGCAGGCGGCCTTCGCGGAAGAT
The DNA here is from genome assembly GCF_008710275.1 of Histidinibacterium aquaticum. Classification (GTDB taxonomy): domain Bacteria; phylum Pseudomonadota; class Alphaproteobacteria; order Rhodobacterales; family Rhodobacteraceae; genus Oceanicola; species Oceanicola aquaticus. The sequence goes on along the minus strand of NZ_VYQE01000002.1, from coordinate 384,377 downwards.
CGCCTCAGTGGTAGTGGAACTCGCCCACGACCTGCCGCCACTCGCTGGGGGCCACCAGCTTGCGGTGAGCGTAGCGGACGGAATGCAGCTCTCCCTCGATCTCGGCCTTCCAGTAGTCGATGAAGGACATGAGCCTGTCGTGATCGGGAGCGAGGTCGTAGTCCTGCCAGACGAAGCTGTTGAGAACGCTCGGATAGTCCGGCATCCGGTAGAACATCTCCGCCGTGGTGAGGCCGTAGCCGCTCAGAAGCATCTCGGTCTCGGTCATGTTTTTCTCCTTCTGCTCTTGATCCCGTAGGGAAATCCCAGCAGAAGCGCGGCAGAAGTCAACGATTTCAATGTGTTGGCAGCCGCGTTGATTGGCTGCTGACAAGCGCCGCGACGGTATCGCGCCCCCTGCCATTGCACCCCATCCCTTGGCGGTGGTATAGAAAAATCAACAAGATATAGCGAATACGCCAAGGCGGGCAGCGACGTGAGCGACGACGACCAAACTCCTGATTCCGGTGAAGAAATGGGCGCGCCGCCGCCCCGGGCCGAGGGTCCGAGCATCTCCATCGAGCAGGAGATGCGCAATTCTTACCTCGACTATGCCATGTCGGTCATCGTCGCCCGGGCGATTCCCGACCTGCGCGACGGTCTGAAGCCGGTTCACCGGCGGATTCTCTACACGCTCTGGGAAAACGGCCAGACGAACAGCAAGCCCTACCGCAAATCGGCGACAGCCGTGGGCGACGTCATGGGCCGCTACCACCCGCACGGCGACAGCGCGATCTACGACGCGCTCGTCCGGATGGCGCAGGACTTCTCCATGTCTCTGCCCCTCATCGACGGCCAGGGCAACTTCGGCTCGATGGACGGCGATCCGCCCGCCGCCTACCGCTACACCGAGTCCCGTCTCGACAAGCCGGCCGAGAGCCTGCTGACCGATATCGACAAGGACACGGTCGACTTCGTTCCGAACTACGCCAACGAGCGGCAGGAGCCTCTGGTCCTGCCCGCGCGCTACCCCAACATCCTGGTGAACGGGGCCGAGGGCATCGCCGTCGGCATGGCCACGCGCATTCCGCCGCACAACCTAGGCGAGGTGATCGACGCCACGCTGGCGCTGATCGAGGACCCGGATCTCTCGACCGAGCAGCTGATCGAGTACATCCCCGCCCCCGACTTCCCCACCGGCGGGTTGATCCTCGGCCGCTCCGGCGCGCGAAAGGCCTACATGGAGGGCCGCGGCTCAGTCATCATCCGCGCCAAGACGCGGGTGGAGGAGCTGCGCAAGGACCGCTACGCCATCGTCCTCGACGAGATTCCCTACCAGGTGAACAAGGCCGCGATGATCGAGAAGATCGCCGAGGCCGCCCGCGACAAGAAAATCGAGGGCATCGCCCACGTCCAGGACGAGTCCGACCGTCACGGCGTCCGCGTCGTGGTCGAGCTCAAGCGCGACGCGACGCCGGACGTGGTGCTCAACCAGCTGTTCCGCTTCACGCCGATGCAGGTCTCCTTCGCCTGCAACATGCTCGCGCTGAACGGCGGCAAGCCCGAGACGCTGACGCTGCGCAACTTCCTCACCGCCTTCGTGGACTTCCGCGAGGACGTGGTGGCGCGCCGCACGGCCTTCGAGCTCAACAAGGCCCGTGACCGCAGCCACATCCTCTGCGGTCTCGCCGTCGCGGTCTCCAACGTGGACGAGGTGGTCGCCACCATCCGCTCGTCGGCCGACGCCGCCGAGGCCCGCGCCAAGCTGATGGAGCGCCGCTGGCCGGCACAGGACATCGCCGACTACATCCGGCTGATCGACGATCCGACCCACACGATCAACGACGACGGCACCTACAACCTGTCCGACCGCCAGGTCCGGGCCATCCTCGACCTGCGCCTGCAGCGCCTCACCCAGCTCGGCGTCAAGGAAGTGACCGACGAGCTCGAGGAGCTGGCGGCCAAGATCAAGGACTACCTCGACATCCTCTCCTCGCGGGAGCGGATCCTCGGCATCGTCTCCTCCGAGCTCCAGGAGGTCCGCGACCAGTTCGCCGTCCCCCGTCGCACCGAGATCCACGACTGGTCCGGCGACATGGAGGACGAGGACCTCATCGAGCGCGAGGACATGGTCGTCACCGTCACCCAGGGCGGCTACATCAAGCGGACCGCGCTCGCCGACTTCCGCGCGCAGCGCCGCGGCGGCAAGGGCGTTTCGGGCGGCGGGCTCAAGGAAGAGGACGTGGTCACGACCCTCTTCGTGGCAAATACCCACACCCAACTGCTCTTCTTCACGACAGATGGCATGGTCTACAAGCTCAAGACCTGGCGGCTGCCGCTCGGCGCGCGCACCGCGCGGGGCAAGGCCATCGTCAATATCCTGCCCATCCCGCAGGGCGTCTCCATCGCCGCCATCATGCCGGTGGACCGCGACGAGGAGGAATGGGACGATCTCAACATCGTCTTCGCGACCTCGGCGGGCGACGTGCGCCGCAACCGGCTCAGCGACTTCACCAACGTGATGCGCAACGGCAAGATCGCCATGAAGCTGCCCGAGGACGGCTCCGTCGCGCTGATCGGCGCGCGGATCTGCTCCGAGGACGATGACGTGATGCTGGTGACGGATGCGGGCCGGGCGATCCGCTTCCCCGTCACAGACGTCCGCGTGTTCTCCGGACGATCGTCGACCGGCGTGCGCGGCATCCGCCTTCAAGAGGGCCACCGCGTCGTCTCGATGGCCGTGATCCGCCACTTCGAGGCCGACCCGCAGGAGCGTGCGGCCTACCTCAAGATGCGCCGCGCGGTGGCCGGTCTCTCCGACGACACCGAGGCGAGCGACGACGAGGACGTGCCCGCCGGCTCCATCAGCCAGGAGCGCTACGCCGAGATGTCCGCCGCCGAGAACCTGATCCTGACGATCACCTCCAAGGGCCAGGGCAAGCTCAGCTCGTCCCACGCCTATCCCGTTCGCGGACGGGGCGGTCAGGGCGTCATGGCGATGGACAAGGCGATGCGCGGCGGGCCGCTTGTCTCCGCGTTCCCCGTGGACATGGACGACCAGATCATGTTGGTCACTTCCTTGGGACAGTCGATTCGCGTCCCGGTTGCAGGTATTTCGTTCCGCTCGCGCTCTGCGGGCGGCGTGAAGGTCTTCGACACGCGCGCCGGTGAAGAGGTCGCCAGCGTCGCCTGGATCGCCGAACAGGCCGAGGACGACGAAGACTAAGGTTTCTATTTCCGCCCGAAGCGGTGCTGCGGGTCGGCTGCATGGCCGGCCCGTTCGCGGTTTTGACACGGATGCCTGCGTGGAAGTGGAAGGAAGCTCCAGTGGAAAGCTGGGATGATCTGCGTTTTCTGGTCGCGCTGTCTAAGGCCGGATCGATGACTGGCGCCGCTCGCATTCTCAAGACATCGGTGGCCACGGTCTCCAGGCGTCTCGACCGCCTCGCCGAGGAGCTGGGGACCGAACCCTTCGTCAAGACCGCGCAGGGCTGGCAGCCCTCGCCCGCAGTCGAAGGCCTCATCAAGGTCGCGACGGACTTCGACGGGCAACTGAAGCGCGAGATGAACACCCAGGCTGCCCTAGGCGAGGACGGACGGGCGACGGTGCGCATCGGCTGTCCGCCCGGCATCTCCTCCTTCATGCTGATCCCCACGCTCAACGAGTCCGAGATCGACAGCACGCGGATCAACATCGAATTCCACGACCGCGTGTTCGGAGAGGGGTTGGGTCACGACGACATCGTCATCGCCTTCGAGCGTCCGACGGTCGGGCGGCTCGTGACCCGCAAGCTCGGCACGCTGGGCTTCTCGATCTTCTGTCACGAGGACGGCAACGTCGGGCCGGAGTGGGTGGGCCTGACGGAGGCGCACGATACGAGCGGGTCCATGAAGCTCGGGCTGGAGCATTTCCAGCGCCCGCCCCTCATCCGGGTCGAGACCTTTCTCTCGCTCAGCACCCTGATGTCGGTGTCCCGGTTGCCGGGCCCCCTGCCCCTCTTCGCCGGAAGAGCCAAGCGGGGCTACAGGCGGATAACCGACGCCGAGTACCGCTCCAACTTCTGGCTCTTCTACCACGAGAGCCGCCGGGGAGATCCGGCGATCGACCAGACCATCAGGTGGATCGTCAGCTGCTTTTCCCGGGTCGAGAGGGACGAGACGCCTGATAACGGCGGTGCAAAGGCGTAATTGCAGCCCTGAATTTGTGGCGCAACCTAGTGGTGTGCCGCGACGCGGCACCCTGCGCCGCCACGCGGCATCTTTAGCGCCGAGCTGGGTCTGACCGGACTATGCGCCGTTAACCTCGCCAAGAGCCCTGACCTATCTTTTTGATAGCTTGAGGACCGGCCGTGCCGCCCTCATGCCCATTCGAATCGGCTCGGAAGGGACACGACGACAGGCTGCATTCAAGACAGCTGAGCGATCGACTTGATGGAGCTATCCACGTAAGCCTTTGTTTTTAGGTTTTTAATGCGAAGAAGGCGGCGCATTCGGCCCGGATCCAGTCCTCAGACACATCTTCGACAAACAGCCTGCGCGCCCATGATTGCCCGCCTTCTGCCCCCGTGAGGCCCACATATCCTTTAGGAAAGGCTCGCGAAGGTTAACGCGGCGCTAACCTAAGTATACGCCGTATGGGCGCTTTGGGTTCTCGTTTGTAAACAAAACCGCAATCCACCTTCGGTTGTGGCCTCGGACGGGCGTCCAGTACTGCAATTTTCGCGGAGATGTGCCACTTTCGACTAGGGCTCGTCGCATTTCGGCCAAATTTGGAGGGGCAACTGTACCTGTACTTAAGGACAGGGCAGAACGCTTGTCCATCCTCGAAGAAAACGCGGAGCACGGTCATGACTAACGTGAAGAGAGCCAGCGACGACGCGATCAAGACGACAGGCCTGAACCTCATCAGGATCCTGCTCGCTTCTTACCTGATCGCCTCTGCCCTGGGCCTCGCACAGGGACCGCACGGAGGCCCTCTCGCCGCGCCGTTCCTGGGTGAAGAGCTCGGACGGTCCGTCGGCGGCGGTGTCTATTTCCTCCTCGCCTTCTTCCTTCTGTGCGGCATCAAGCTGCGCGTCATGGCCCTCTCCCTTGCGGCCATGACCCTTGCATCGGGATTTGTCATGATTTTCGCCCACAATGCCCTCCTCGAAGTGTTCTGGCGCGACCTCGCCATCGTCGCGGCGCTGATGCTCACCTATCTCGCCCCCGACCGCCGTGCCCTCAAGCACAGCGCCATCTTCCGCCGCTCGCCCAAGGTCCGCCGGGTCGAGATGAGCGACCGGATCGTGCCGCGCCGCGTCACCGTCAAGGACGGCCTCGCCGCCCGCAGCGAACCCCGCCGCGCCCGCCTGGTGAGCGCCGCCACCGCCGATGCTCCGCTGGGCAAGGGCGATCTGGCCCGCCTCCGCCTGAACTTCCTCGATGTCGAGGACGAGCTCGAGGTCACCAACATCTTCGCCGACCTCGACAAGCGGGCTGTCGCCTGACCCCTTAACAGCGCCCCTCGGGGGCGCTATCTGGGGCCCATGTCCCAGCCCATGACCCAAACGCTCCACATCATCGGTGGCGGAATGGCCGGTTCGGAGGCCGCCTGGCAGGCGGCACGAGCCGGCCTCCGCGTTGTGATCCACGAGATGCGCCCGCAGGTGGGCACCTTCGCCCACCGGACCGGCGACTTCGCCGAGATGGTCTGCTCCAACTCCTTCCGCTCCGACGACGACGAGCAGAACGCCGTGGGTCTCCTGCACTGGGAGATGCGCGAAGCGGGCGGCCTGCTCATGGAGATGGCCGACCGCCACCGCCTGCCCGCCGGCGGCGCGCTCGCGGTGGACCGTGATGCCTTCTCTGCAGGTGTCACCGAGCGCCTTCGCAAGCATCCCCTGATCGAGACACAGCCGGGCGAGATCTCGGAGCTTCCACAGGACGGTCACTGGATCATCGCCACCGGCCCGCTGACCTCCGGCAGCCTCGCCGATGCGATACGCGCCGAGACCGGGACCCAGGCCCTCGCCTTCTTCGACGCGATCGCCCCCATCGTCTATTCCGAGACGATCGACATGGACGTCGCCTGGGAGCAGTCCCGCTACGACAAGGGCGAGACTGAGGCCGAGCAGCGCGCCTACATCAACTGCCCGATGGACCGCGACCAGTACGAGGCTTTCATCGACGCGCTCCTCGCCGCCGACAAGACCGAGTTCCACGAGGGCGAGACCGCCGGCTACTTCGACGGCTGCCTGCCGATCGAGGTCATGGCCGAGCGCGGGCGCGAGACCCTGCGCCACGGGCCGATGAAGCCGCGCGGCCTGACCAACGCCCACGATCCCGACACCAAGCCCTATGCCGTCGTCCAGCTGCGGCGGGACAACGCGCTCGGCACGCTCTACAACATCGTCGGCTTCCAGACGAAGATGCGCTACGGTGCCCAGGCCGAGGTCTTCCGCATGATACCCGGCCTGCAGGACGCGAAGTTCGCGCGCCTGGGCGGCATCCACCGGAACACCTTTCTCAATTCGCCGACGCTGCTCGACGACCAGATGCGGCTCAAGTCGCGCCCCAACGTCCGCTTCGCCGGGCAGATCACCGGCGTCGAGGGCTACGTCGAGAGCGCCGCGATGGGCCTTCTCGCGGGCCGCCTCGCCGTGGCGGAGATGACCGGCCGTCCGCTGCCCATGGTTCCCTCGACCACCGCCACAGGCGCGCTCGTCACGCACATCACCGGCGGGGCCGAGGCCAAGACCTTCCAGCCGATGAACGTGAACTTCGGTCTCTTCCCGCCGGTCGAGGGCCTCAAGGGCGGCCGCAAGGGCCGCGAGGCGCGTTACAAGGCCTATACGGACCGGGCCAAGGCGGACTGGCGGGCCTGGCTGGGGGCCACGGCACTGGACGCCGCCTGAGGGTTCGCTACCCTTAAGGGATGGAAAAAAGCTATCTCGACCAAGTCTACGCCCTGAACGATCCCGAGGCGAAACAGCGCCTCTACGACGAGTGGGGCGCAAGCTACGACACCGACCTGCAGGGCGCGGGCTACGCCACGCCCGCCCGGATCGCGGAGGCTCTGTCGGAAATGCTCCCCGACAAGAGCGCGCCGATCCTCGACTTCGGCTGCGGGACGGGCCTGTCGGGAGAGGCGCTCGCCCACCGCGGGTTCACCGTGATCGACGGCGTAGACCCCTCCGAGGGGATGCTGGCCGAGGCGCGCGCGAAGAACGTCTACCGCGAGCTGATGGCCGTGCCCGCCGGAGAGCCGATCGGCGTGAAGCCCGGGCACTACGCCGCCATCGTCGCCTGCGGCGTGATCTCCGAGGGGGCTGCCCCGCCGGAGACCTTCGACATCGTGACGCCGCTCCTCGCCCCGGGTCAGCTGCTCGCCGTCTCCTACAACGACCATACCCTCGAGAGCGCCGAGTACACCGAGAAGATGGCGGCCCTGATTGACGGCGGCTTCGAGCGGCTCGCCGCCCTCGACGGGCCGCACATTCCCGCTCGCGGCTCGACCTCGCGGATCTATGTCCTCCGACGCAAGGACTGACGCCGGGGCGCGGGAACGCGGCGGGCCGCATCGGGGTTAGCCAAGACGAAACGACCCGGGACAAGAGCCATGAATTACCTCCTCGCCATCCTTCTGCCGCCCGTCTCGATCCTGATCGCGGGACGGCCCATCGTGGCCATCATCACCTTCCTCATCTGGATCCCGGCGATCATTTTCAGCGGCGGGCTCACGCACCCGATGTTCATCCTGCTGGCCTGGTTCATCATTCACCAGAGCAGCACCTCCCGGCTTCGGGACTGAACGCCTCCGGCGTTGACCCGGCCCGGGCGAGCCGCCATGCCTTCCCGGGATGATCACCCGTTTCGCCCCTTCCCCCACCGGGCCGCTGCATCTCGGGCACGCCTTCTCCGCGCTCACGGCCCATGACCGGGCCCGGGCGGCGGGAGGCACCTTCCTGCTGCGGATCGAGGACACCGACCGCGAGCGGTCGAAGCCCGAATGGGAGGAGCTGATCTTCGAGGACCTGCACTGGCTCGGTCTCGACTGGCCCGAGCCCGTATTGCGCCAGTCCGATCACCTTGACGACTACCACGCGGTGATCGACGCCCTCGCGGCGCGCGGTCTCGTCTACCCCTGCTCCTGTTCGCGCGCCGACATCCGCGCCGCCCTCTCCGCCCCGCAGGAAGGCGCGCCGCCCGTGGGGCCGGACGGCATCGTCTATCCCGGCACCTGCCGCGGCCGCCCCATGTCTTCCCGGCAGGAGGGCGACGCCCTTCGCCTCGACATCGCCCGCGCCGTGGCAGAGACCGGACCGCTGCAGTTCACCGAGACCGGCCCGATCCATCCCGGCCAGCACCAGGCCGACCCCGAGGAACTGGTCCAGGGCACCGGCGACGTGATCCTCGCCCGACGCGTCTCCGGCGAGGTCGCCTATCACCTGGCCGTGACCCTCGACGACGCGCGGCAGGGTGTGACCGAGGTGACCCGGGGCGAGGATCTCTTCTCCGCCACGCCGGTCCAGCGCCTATTGCAGGAACTCCTGCGCCTCCCCCGGCCCGACTATCACCACCATCGCCTGATCCGCGACGAACGCGGCCGCCGCCTCGCCAAGCGCGATGACGCGCGCGCGCTCTCGCTCTACCGGTCCGAGGGGGTCACGCCGGAGGAGATCCGGCGCATGGTGGGCCTCTAGAAGAGCGTCAGCCCCAGCGCGATCAGCACCGCGAGGAACACGGTCTCCGAGACCAGCATGCCCATGGCCCGCGGCCCGACCTCGACGACTTCCTTCAGGGAGGTCGCGACGCCCACCGCCCCGATCGCCATGAGCAGAAGCGCCCGCGACGCTCCGCCCGCGAGATCGGAGACGGCCTGAGGCACCAGCCCGAAGGAGGCGAGCGCGGCGAAGCCCACGAAGGCCAGCACGAAGCCCGGCAGCAGCGGCGGCCGCTTGCCCGCTTCCATCGACCGGCGCGAGGCGGCGGAGACCAGAAGCACCACCGGGGCCAGCATCGCGACCCGGATCAGCTTGACCAGCGTCGCGGTCTCGCCCGCCTCTTCGGAGATCGAGAAGCCCGCACCGACGACCTGCGCCACGTCGTGGATCGTGGCCCCGATGTAGATGCCTGCCGTGCGGTCGTCGAAGGCCAGCGCGCTCGCAATCACGGGGTAGATCACCATCGCCACCGTCGACAGAAGCGTGACGCCCACCACGGTGAAGGCCAGCCTCTGCCGCGTGCGCTCGTCGGGCGGCAGCGCGGCGCTGATCGCCATGGCCGCCGAGGCCCCGCAGATCGCCACCGCGCCCGCAGATAGCATTGCGAAGCGGTTGCGGAAGCCGAAGGCGCGGGCCACGAGGAAGCCGAAGCCGATGGTCGATGCGACGCCCAGGACCACCAGCGCTAGCATCGCCGCGCCGAGGTCCATGACCATGCCGGCCGTGATCCGCAGGCCCAGAAGCGCCACGCCCGCCCGCAGCACGCCCTTGGCGGCGAAGGCGATCCCCGCCGCGCAGCGCGGCTCGTCGGCCAGGAAGTTCAGCGCGATGCCGAAGAGCAGCGCCAGAAGCATCGCGGGCGCGCCGTAGTGCTCGGAGACGAAGCTCGCCGCGAGCGCGATCAGGGCCGCGACCATGAGGCCGGGAAAGAGCGCCTCGGCCCGGCCCTTCAGGCGGCGCAGTCGCGGTGTGGTCTCGGTCTCGGCGGACATGCCGGAGTCCTAGCCCGCGGAGACATGGATGAATAGTGTATCAATTCACCCGCAGGCTGGGTTTCCAGCCCGCCGCACGCTCACCCCCGCCCGAGGCGGTGGGTTCGAGAGCCACCCTACGAGCGGGGGGTCGTCTGCAGGATCTGGTCCATGGAGAGCGACGGCTGATCGCAGCCCGCCTCGCCGACGATCTTCGCCGGAACGCCGGCCACCGTCTTGCAGGGCGGGACCTCCGACAGAACGACCGAGCCCGCGGCGATGCGGCTGCAGTTGCCCACCCGGATGTTGCCGAGAACCTTGGCCCCCGCGCCGATCAACACGCCGTCGCCGATCTTCGGGTGGCGGTCGTCGTCCTCTTTGCCGGTGCCGCCCAGCGTCACCGAGTGGAGCATCGAGACGTTGTCGCCGACGCGCGCCGTCTCGCCGATGACGATGGAATGGGCGTGGTCGATCATGATCCCGCGCCCGATGACGGCGTTGGGATGGATGTCGACGCCGAAGGTCTCGCTCACCCGCATCTGGATGAAATAGGCCAGGTCGTGGCGCCCTTGGGTCCAGAGCCAGTGGCCCAGCCGGTAGGCCTGGATCGCCTGCCAGCCCTTGAAGTAGAGCATCGGCTGCATGAACCGGTGGCAGGCCGGGTCACGCTCGTAGACCGCGACGATATCGGCGCGCGCCGCCGCCGTGAGGTCGGGATCGGCGGCAAAGGCCTCGTCCGCGATCTCACGCATGATCTGCTCGCCCATCTCCACGCTCGAGAGCTTCGAGGCCAGGCGGTGCGCCAGGGCCGCGTCGAAGCCCTTGTGGTGCAGGATCGTCTTGTGGATCAGCCCGCCCATGAGCGGCTCGGCCCGAACGGCCTCCTCCGCTTCCTCGGTGATCCGCTCCCAGACCGGGTCGAGCGGCTGGATATGAGATTTCGGGTGCGAGGCCATCGAACGTCTCCCTCTTCGGGCGGCTGCATATCCCAAGCTAGGGAGCCCGCGACAGGAAAAAAGCATCTCGCGCGCTTTTTCTCAATCCACCAGCAGGTCGGTGCAGGCGGCGATGAGGTGCTCCAGCATGTCGCGGTAGGCCCGATCGCAGTGCTCGGGCAGCGGCGACTTTGGGTGCAACTCGGCCGCCTGAAGGAGCGTGCCGCCGCCGTGCCGGGGATGCATCCACCCGGTGCGCCTCCGGTGATCGTCCGCCTCCCGCGCCTCCGCGATGAGCCTGCGGGCGAGCGCGGGGCGCCGCGCCTCCGGCACCGCCAGCAGGACCCTCACGGCCATGTCGAGGTCGGCCGGCATGAGCGGCCTCATCGCGGCAGCTCCGCCCGCGTTGCGGGCCCCGGCCCGTAGAGGTCGGAGACCTGCGCCACCTCGACGGTCGCGGGCGTGCCGTTCAGGGCGTCCGCCGCCTGCATGGCGGCCGTGTAGGTGAAGCCAGGGCTCTCCGTCAGCGCCTCGCGCAGCAGGCCGCCGCCCTCGGACCGGACGCGCAGCAGGTAGCGTTCCTGTCCTTCGGCGAGCGGCACCTCCCAGCCCCGCCAGCCGTCTCCGCCGAGCCGCGCGCGCCGGATCCAGGTGATCGCGATATTCTCTCCCTCCGCGCGCGCCTCCAGGTGGCACACCGGCCAGGGCCGCAGCGCCGCGCCGCCGAGGTCCCGGACCGCCGAGCGGTAAGAGGTATGACCCGGCGGCTGGTCCGCCGGCCCCCAGCGGTAGTCGCGCGGCATCCCGGGCTCCGCCCCCTCGACCCGGCCCAGACGCGGAGTCAAAGGCACGAGGAAGGACCCGGGAGGCCACACCTCGGGCATCGTCCCGTCCGTGCCCCCCTGCCCCCGCAGCCGCATCCTCAACTCGTAGGTGCTCGGCGCGACCAGCTCCGCCTCGCGGAACTGGATCACTTCCCAGGTCTCGCCGTCCCCCACGGCGGCGAGGTTCGCCCCCGAGAGGAGCTCTGCCTGGCCCACCGACGAGAGTTCGCCCGCCAGCATCCTCACCCGGAGGGCCTGTCCCCGGTCCCACCTTCCGGGCCGGGCCGAGGCGAGCGGGGTTTCTGTCAGGCCCACCGCCGCCGGGCGTGACTGCACGAGCTGCAAGGCGTGGTCCTCTCCCGCGCCGGAGGCATAGAGCGCCACCGGTCCCGGCCAGGGCCGCGCGACCGCCACGAAGCGCGGACCCGCCTCCACCCCGGGCACCTGGGGCAGGTCGAGGAAAAGCCCCTCCGCCGGGCCCGGGACGCGCATCTCGGGAAGCTCGAGGGAGAGCGCCCCCGGCGCGGCGGGCCCATAGACGCCCGGCGGGATCCGCGTGGCCTCCACCTGCCGCGAGAGCCCGGTCTCGGCGCGGTCGATCCGGAAGAGCGCCCCCGAATGGCCCTGCAGCCGCACCACGTCGCCAGCCCCCAGCGCACTGAGCGACGGCGGCAGTGCGAAACGCGCCGTGTCGCGGGCGGCCTGAGCCTCGGCCAGCCAGCGCGCCCCGATTCCCCGCGCCTCGTCGCGCGTCAGCACCATCGGCAGCTCGCTCCGGCTCACCTCCCGCGCGAGCTCGCCAGGGCGCGAGACCTCCACCGCCGCCGCCTCGTAACCTGCCCCAGCGGCCACAAAGCTCAGCGACAGCCGCTCGCCCGGCGCAGCGTCGTCGCGCATGCGCTCCAGATCCGGCTCTCCCTCGACCAGATCGGCCAGGGCGACCTCGCCCGAAACCGAGTCCGACCGGCTGGCAAAGACTATCCCGCCGCCGCGCTCCACAGCGTCCACGCCATGCGCCAGCATCAGGGGTTGCAGGGCCGACCGGGCCGAGGCGATGGTCTCGACCGCGTAGCCCCGCACCAGACCCCAAAGCCGGTCGGTCTCCAGTCCCTCCAGCTCCGCCGGGGACACGATCTCCTCCACCACGTCGGAGAGCGGCCGGTGCGCCGTGCGCCCGGTGATCCAGTGACCGCGCTCCCAGTTCGCGCCGTCCGACCAGATCCCGGGCCGCCCGGGAAAGGCCGGCCAGGGCCGGGCATCCCAGGCCCAGTAGTGCGCCCGGTCCATATCGATCATCTGCAGACCGGAGAAATCCGAGACCGGGTTGTTCGCCGGGTCCGACCAGTGCGCGACCATGGCCCGCACGTATTGCAGCTGGATCAGCTCGTCCGGCTCCCCGGTGGAGAAACGTGGCACCGTCGACTCCGAGCTCTTCGGGTCGACGAACTTGTTGGGCTCGTTGGTTCCCTTGTCGATGGCCGGGCAGCCGAACTCGGTGAACCAGATCGGTTTCATTCCCGGCGTCCAGTCCGTTGGAGCCGGGGCGCGCGCGCCGCCCACCCGGTCGTGGTGGTAGTTCGACCACCAGCCGCGCAGGTCCTTCACCCGCCACAGCCACGCCTCGCCGTAGAAATCGGTGATCGGCGTGCGGATCTGGGCCGCGCGGTCGGCCTCGGAGGCATAGTACCAGTCGTAGCCCTCGCCGCCTTCGACGTTGGCGCGCAGGTAGTCGAGGTCGTGGATCGAGCCCCAGCCGGCATCCGCGTGCCCCTCGACGTCACGCCAGTCGGAGAGCGGCATGTAATTGTCGATGCCGATGAAATCGATCGCCGGATCGGCCCAGAGCGGATCGAGGTGAAAGCGCTTGTCCTGCGTGCCCGCGGGCTGGTGCCCGTGATACTCCGACCAGTCGGCGGCATAGCCGATCTTCGCCCCCGGCAGGATCGCCCTCACCTCCTGCGCAAGGGTCCGCAGGCGCTCGACCGCCGGATAACCCGAGGCCCCGCGCACCGTGGTCAGCCCCCGCATTTCCGAGCCGATGCAGAAAGCCTCCACCCCGCCGGCCGCCGCGCAGAGATGGGCGTAGTGGAGGATGAACCGGCGGTACGACCACTCGTCGGGGCCGGCGTAGTCCACCGTGTCCTCTCCCGGCGCGAAGTCCTCCGGGGCGCAGCTTCCGAAGATGGCCGAGACCTCCGCGTCCGCCTGCGCCGTCCCCTGCGGTGTGCCGGTCATTCCCTCAGCAAGAGACGTCGTGATCCGGCCACGCCAGGGCAGATGCGCCTGCCCCGCCTCGCCGCTGTAGGGATCGGGCAAGGCGTTCCCTGCAAGCTGGTCCATGAGGATGAAGGGGTAGAAGGTGACATGCTGCCCCCGCCCGCGCATCTCGCGGATGATCTGCACCACGGACTGGTCGGTGGGCGTGCCGCCATAGACCGGGCCCTCGTCCCCCTCCGGCACCACCTGCGCCGTCTCCCTATCGAGCCCGCCGACCCGCCAGGGCATGGAGCCGTCGTCGCCCGCCCGCTCGACCTTGGGGCGCAGGGTGCAGTCCCCCGCCCTGAGATCGTCGCCGAACCAGGAGACCACCAGCGAGACCGCGCCGCACTCCGGCAGTTCCGCCTCCAACTGATCGAGCGCCACCACGGCATCGGCCCTCCCGTCCGGCGTATGGACGTTCGCCAGAACCGTCTCGCCGTAGCCGTGGGAGACTTCGACCGGCTCGGTGGCGAGAGCGTATTCTCCCGATCCCGGCATGAGCGCCACGCCCTTCACCGCGCGGGCGACGTCGGGCGGCGTGCCTTCCCGCGACGCGCCGGGGCGCAGCACCTCGAAGGAGAAGGCGGGCACCCGATTTCCGAACTGTCCGAGCGGCAGGTCCTCGAAAACCAAGTAGGCGATCCCCCGGTAGGCCGGCGCATGATCCGCCCCCTCCACCGCCGCGATCTTGGGATCGGGGAGCTGGTCCCCCGTGCCCCGGTAGAGCCGCATGTTGAGCCGGTGCGCCGGCACCTCGCGCCCATCGGCCCAGATGCGACCGATGCTCGTGACCTCGCCCTCGCAGAGCGCCACGGCCAGCGACACCGAATAGCTCAGTTCCGTCACCTCCGGCTGGCGGGGCCTGCCCTTGCCGCCGCCGCTCGTATCGCTCTCCTCGCGGAAGGCCGAGGCCCAGATCACCTGGCCCGCCACCCGCATCCGGCCGTAGACCCGCCCCACCGGCGCGCCCTCCGAGGCGGACGGCAGGCGGAAGCGGTCCACCCGGCCCGTCTCCACCGGCTCGGATCCCTGGCCCATGAGCCGCGCATCGATCCATCGGCCGAGCGTCGCGCCCGCCGCCCGGCCGATGACCGAGGAAGAGAGCCCCAGCACGGAGCCTCCGACGGAGCCGCCCACGGCCATGCCGGCCGCGCCCAGAACGATGGTCGCCATGATCTGTCCTTTCTCAGGAGGTCGGAAACGCGAAGCGCGCCACCACACGCCGCGCCCAGGGGGCCGAGAGCGGTGTCTCCACCACGCCATGCCCCTCGTAGGCATGGATGAAGCGCGGCACCGGGGCGGTCTCGGTCCGGATGCCGAGGTGCTTCGCCACCGCCCCCTCACGCATCCGGAAGAGGAGAATGTCGCCGGGGCTCTCGGTCGTGGTCTCCGTCAAGTGTCGGAGAGCCGCGCGCCAGAGCGCCTCGTCTCCGGTCGTCTCCGACCAGTGCGGACCGTAGGGCGGTGGCGTCTCCGGCTCGTCGCCCAGGAACTCTCGCCAGACGCCCCGGACAAGCCCCAGGCAGTCGCAGCCAGCGCCTCGGACGGAGGCCTGGTGGCGGTAGGGCGTCCCGAGCCAGCCGCGGGCGATCTCCACGGCGGCGCTCATCTTTGGCCCCCGTCATTGGCGTCCTCGCGGCGGGGAACGGCGGCCAGCCAGTCTTCGCCCGGGATGTGAGGAAAGCCCCGGAAGTTGAGGAAATTGGAGAACTTCTCCCGGCAGGTTCCGGGCTGCTTGTCGCATCCCGGTACGAGGCGCACCCGGTCCCCCGCCGACACATCCGCCCGCAGCGCGTCCCAGAGCGTGACGAGGCGGTCCGTGCCGTCGGTTCGGTCCTCGCGGATCATCCCCGAAAGCCCCTGCGCGCTGCCGTCAAGCACATCAAGACGTCCGTGGGCGAACCATCCCGGTTCATGCTGCGCCTCAAGTGAAAGACGCAACATGCTGTTTTCGCTGACCTCGACAACCGTTCCCTCGACGACAAGCCCCGACAGATCGACCCCGCAGGCGTCATCCCCCAGCACCGCCGAACAGTCTGGCGTGTAGATCCGCCCCCAGGGCCGGTTCAGCGCCTCGGACTGCCCGCGCAGCTCGGCGTGAAAGGCTCCGCCGCCCCAGGTGATCTCCCCCAGCGTCCCGCGAAAGCGTATGTCGCGCTCCGCCGGAGCCTGCCAGTTCACCAGCCAGGCGCAGACCATCGCGCCATCGTAGCGGCCGGCGGCGATGTCCTCCTCGCGCACCGCGCCGGAGCTGAGCAGTCCCATCGCCTCGGTGTTGTCGACCGAAAGGCCCATGCCCTGAACCAGCTGGCGGGCAGTCATCCCGGTGTCGGCGCGGAAGACATGGCCCGCGAAGGCCAGGTCGCGGTCGTGGTCGGTGAAGCCCATGGCCACTCCGTCGCGCCGCGTGAGCAGCCAGCAGCGGCAGACCGTGGTCAGCCCGGTGGAGAGATGTGCAGCAAGGCTCACAGCCGCACCTCCACCACCGGCACGGCGGGCACCTCACCGGCGGAAAAGCTCTCGACCGAGACCTCCAGCCGGTCGGTGTCGAAGCGTACGGGCACGTCGAACTCGAAGCCCGCCGTGACGGTCACACCCCGGTCCGGCGGATGGGAGAAGGTCACGAGGCCCGTCGTCGCGTCGACGGTGACGTCCACCTCCGGCACCTGCGGTATGCCATCGAGAGCGACCTGCACCGAGCCCTCGACGGGCTTCCGCACCGGACGGTCGTAGGCCAGGCCGCCCGCCCCGTACCGCTTGACCAGTTGGAAGACGGAGGTGATCTCGTCACCTTCGCCGATCACCTGGTCGGTCGCCGCGATCTCCTCGGAGGGGGCGCAGGAGCGGCAGTCGCTCCAGTCCTTCCAGCGGAACCCATAAAGCTGCCCGCGCCGCGCCTCGAAAAAGGCCAGTACCTCCTGCAGCTCGTCGAGCGAGCGCAGCCCCAGCCCCGCGTCGTAGCGGCGGCGCGAGTGGGCCCAGGGGGAGTTGCGCTCTTCCGCGCCGTTGGCGAGCGTCACGATCTCCGTGCGCCGCTCCGGCCCGCCGAGAGAGCCGAAGCTCAGGGCGGCGGGAAATCTCACTTCGTGAAAGCTCATGGGTCCTTCCTCAGCGGTTGCGGGCGCCGTGCGCGACGGCCCGGCCCAGTTCGGCGGCGATCTGCCCGCGGCTGCGGCGAAAGCCCTCGGCGTCGGGCGTGGTGACATGCATGGTGACCTGAACGGGCCGGGTGCCGCCCCCCGCGCGGACACCGAGCGTCCCGTCGGCACCGCGCGAGAGAGGCAGGATCGCTTCGGGCCCCGCCTCTCCCACGAGGCCGCTGCGCCCATCCGTCATGGGAAAGCGCGTGGGTCCGGTGACCACGCCGCCCCGGGCGAAGGGCGTGACGCGGGCCACTGAGCCCTGCGGCATGATACCGGAGACCGCGGCATTCACGCCGCTGGAGAGCAATCCGCCCAGATGGTCCGCCACCGGGTTCACCGCTTCGCGATAGGCAGTGCGGGACATGGCCTGCCCGAGCCCGCGCAGGGTGTCGGTCAGGGTTTTCCCCTCGAAAACAAGCCCCTCGAAGGCGCGTCTCACACCGGTCGAGAACCCGCGCTCCAGGTCGCCCAGGTCCCGCACCGTCGGCGCGAGGGCGCGGCGCGTCCGGTCGAGCTGCTGGGAGAAGCTCTCGGTCAACCGGCCCGTCTGCGCCAGCCCGCGCCCCAGGTCCTCCAGCTCGGCTCCGAAGTCCTCGATGTCGTTCTCGTCCATCTCATCCCTCCTCGTCGGGAAACTGCCGGGTCAGCTCCTCCAGCCGCGCGCGGCCCATGACCGCCTCGCGGCCCGGATCGAGACCGAGCATCATCACCAGCTCGGCCGGGGTCAGCGCCCAGAACTCTGCGGGTCTCAGGCCGAGCCTGTGCAGTCCCGCGCGCATCAGCCCCGGCCAGTCGAGACCGCTCATCAGCCCGCCTCCGGCAAGGCGAAGGCGCGCGCGAGACAGTCGGCGGCCGCGCGAGCGGCCTCGACAGGCCCGCCCTCGATCTCGGCGGTCAGCAGATCGGCTCTCGTGCCGCACCAGCCGCCCCCGCGCAGCCCCGCCGCGACGAGCGCCAGCACGTCACCTGCGGAGAACCCACCGCTCTCGAAGCGCTCCACGAGGTCGACGAGGCTCCCGGTGCCGAGTTTCGCCTCGAGCTCGGCCAGCGCGCCGAGCGTCAGCTTCATCACGCGCGTCTCGCCGTTCAGCGTCAGCGCGACCTCTCCGGCATGGGGGTTCGCCATCACGCCGCCGCCGTGAAGGTGAGCGGACCGGCAGAGGCCAGCGCCATCTCGTAGGTCGCCTCGCCGTCGTAGGTGCCCGCGTATTCGATCGAAGAGACGAGAAACGGCCCCTCGACCACGCCGAACTCCGGGATCACCACCTGGAAGGCGGGCGTCTCGCCGTTCCAGAAGACCTGGCGCAGGCGCTCGTCCGTCGCCGCGTCCTTGAAGACGCCCGATCCGCTGATCGTGGCGCTCTTCACGCCTCCTCCCGCCAGCAGTTCGCGCCAGCCGCCCGAGTCGAGCGCGGTGACGTCGAGCGTCTCGGCGTCGAAGCTGAGCCGCTGGGCCCGCAGGCCCGCCGCCGTCTGGAATGTGCCGGTGCCGGTCATGTCGATCTTGACCAGCAGGTCCTTGCCGTTCTGGGCCGCCATGAGACTATCTCCTAAGCGTTTGAAAAATCAGTCGTCCTCGAGGCGGGCGCGAAAGGTCAGGTCGATCCGCCGGACCTGGTTGCCCTGCGCCCGCGCGGCCCTGGCCCGCAGGAAGCGCAGCCCCACCAGCCGTCCGCGCGAAAGCGCGAGATCGGCGTCGGTCAGCGCCTCGGAGATCGCGCCCGCCGCCCGCTTGGCGGCGGCGAACCCGGCCGCCCCGCTCACCACCGAGACGGTGAAATCGTGCCGCGCGCCCCGGCCCGTCCCATCGGAGCGGTCGCGGGCGGTCTCGTCGCCCAGGACGACGTAGAGAGCGGGCGCGGTGCCCGGGGGGGCCGCGTCGAAGATCGCGCCGCCCACCTCGGCGGCGAGTGCCGCGTCGGCCGAAAGCCGGGCATAGACGGCCTCCTGCAGAGGCGCGGAGAGGGCGTAGCTCATGCGACCACCTCCTCTTCGGCGTAACAGGTCAGGTACCGCCCGAAGGGATCGGCGATCCCCACGGCGCGCAGGCGGTAGACCCTCGCGCCCTCGCGGAACCGCTGGCCGGGTTGAGGCCGGGAAAGGCTCCCCTCGGCCACCGCACGCAGGGTGATCCGCAGCGCCAGCCGCGACTGGGGCACCGCCGGTCCGCGCCGGTCGCCGCCCGAGCGCACCTCGACCTCGGCCCAGAGCGTGCCGAGCGCGGTCCAGCCCTCGGCATGGCCACCGGCCCCGTCGGGCGTGTCCGCCGGCGCCTCGAGCACCAGCCTGCGGGTCAGGAGAGGACGCTTCATCCCGCACCTCCCAGCCGCACGGAGCGGTAGCGTTCGATCAGGGCGTTGACGGAATAGGGCAGCGCGCCGCCCGCCAGTCCGGCCTCGTGCCGGAAGTCGTAGTAGTGGCCCGCCAGCAGCATGACGGCGTGGCGCAGGTCGGCGGGCAGGTCGGACCACTCCGGCCCGAAGCCGGCGAGGAAACCGATCTGCACATGCCCGCCCGGCGGGATCGACGGCAGGCGACCCGCGGCGCCCTCGATGCGGGGGCGTTGCATGTCGGGGACGAGCCGGACGTCGTCCGTCCCCGGGACACCGACCGACCCCGCCCTATCGATCACCGCGAAGTCCTCGATCGCGCTCACCGGCGCGACCGGCAGCACCTGCACCTCCGCGTCGCGCCAGGAGGTGAGGCTCCAGGAAAAGCTCCGCTCGATCAGGATCTTGCCGGTCCGCGCCTCGATCGCCGCCAGCGCCGCGCGCAGGTAGCTTTCGAGCACCGAGTCCTGCAGCCCGTCCTCGCCGAAGCCCGTGCCGAGGCGCAGGTGGTCCCTGAAGCCGGCGACCGGAAGCGCCTGCAGCGCCACGGTGGTCTCTTCGATCAGCATCATCCGGTAGTCTCCGATGTCCGGTCCCCGCCCAGGTGCCGGACGCGCCTTCCCCTGCCGCTCGGACGGAACGGCTCGACAGGGGTCCCCAGGGCGCGCCCGGCTCTCCCGGCCGTCAGGCCGAGAACTGCAGCAGCTTGATCGCCGCGAAGTCGCTCACCCCGCCGCCGACACGGCGGGTCGCGTAGAACAGGACGTGCGGCTTGGCCGAGAAGGGATCGCGCAGCACCCGCAGGTCGGGGCGCTCGGCGATGGTGTAGCCCGCCCCGAAGTCGCCGAAGGCGATGGGCGTCTTGTCGGCGCCGATGTCGGGCATGTCCTCGGCGATGAGCGTGGGATAGCCCAGCAGCCGCGCCGGATCGGCCACCGAGAAGCCGTCCGACCAGAGAAACCGACCGTCGGCATCCTTGAGCTTGCGCACCTCGGAGGCGGTGCGGGAATTCATCACGAAGCTCGCGCCATGCCGGTACTCGGCGGGCAGCGAATAGACCAGGTCGATCAGCGCGTCGCCCGGGTTCGTGGCGGCGAAGGCCCCCGCCGCGCCGGTGCTGACGGTGCCGATCTTGCCCCAGCTCCAGCTGGCGTTGGCGACGGTCTCGTAGTTCATGAGGCCGCGTGGCTTGTCGGTCCCGTCGCCGGTGACGAAGGCCGCGGCCTCGGCCCGGGCGAACTTCGCCGCGATCCGCTGGGCGAGCCAGGTCTCCACGTCGAAGGCGCTGTCGTCGAGCAGCTTCTGGCTCGCCTTGGGCATGGCGTTGAGCTCGTGGAGCGGGATCTGGATGCGGTCGAGCGCGGGCGTCGCCGTCTCGCTGACGGCGGTCGCCTCGTTGCCCCAGCCCGCACCGGCCTCGGCGTGGTCGATGAGAACGTCGAAGGAGGTCGCGTTGACCTGCACCACGTTGGCCACCGCCCGAAGCGAGGCGGTCGAGGAGAGCACCGCGGCCACCGTCTCGGAGGTCTGCGGATCGACGAGGTAGCCGCCGTCGGAATTGACCGCCGTGGTCAGGCCCTTGCCCTCGAGCTCCAGCCCGCGCAGCGCATCGTCGTCACCCGCGCGTAGGTAGCCCTCGAAGGCCTTGCGGTGCGGAGTCTCCGTCTCGGCGGCCGCCGCGAGGGCGGGACGCGAGAGCATCTTGCGGTCGATCCTGGTCATGCGCTCTTCCTGCTGTTGAAGTCTTGCGTGAATGTCGTCGGTGAAAGCCTTGAGATCGCTGACGAAGCCGCCGAGCGTGGCATCGAGCTCCTCGGTCGGAGACAAGGCGTCTCCGGCCCGGGACGAGGTCTCGGGTGTGGTCATGTCTTCGGTCCTTTCGGGTTGCCGGTCAGGGAGTGCCGAGCTGCCGCCGGGCCGCTTCGAGGCTTGCGGCGAGGCTGCGGAGCGGGGTCCCGTCGGTCTCGTCCCGCTTCGCCTGCACACGCGCCTCGGGCAGCATGGGGAATGTCACGAGGGAGACCTCCCAGAGGTCGAGCTCGCTCAGAAGCCTCCGGCCCTTCTCGGTTTTCCGCGCCTTGCGAGTGCGGTAGCCGATCGAGAGCCCATCGATGGCCCCGGCTTCCAGCAGCGCCGCCGCTTCCCGGCCCTGGGCGACGTCGGTCAGCAACCGGCCCCGCACGCGAAGGCCACGGGCATCCTCGGTCACTTGCTCCCAGACGCCGATGGGCCGGGCGGGGTCGTGCTGCCAGAGCATCTTGACCCGTCCCCCCGCCGCCGCGAGCCGGCGCAGCGAGGCGCCGTAGGCCCCGGCCATCACCGTGTCCCCGCCCTGGTCGGCCACTCCGAAGAGCGAGGCGTAGCCCTCGATCACATGGCCGTCGCGCAGGGTGACTTCGCCGCCCAGTCGGCAGAACTTGTGTTCCAATTCCATGTCTTCCGCCCCTTTCCTCACAATCCTGCCAGGGCGCGGAGCCCCTCGATCAGCAGGATGCCCCCGGCCGCGTAGACCAGTCCCCAGATTTGGCGCTCCAGCCGTTCCACCAGCGCCTCGATCTTCGACAGCCGCAGGTCGACCTGGGCGAACCAGAAGTCGGTCACCGGCGCGGCCGGGCGGCGCGTCTCGTCCTTCACCAGCTCCGGTCTCATGCGGCCTCCACCGGCAGACCGAGCAGGCGCCGTTTCTCGGCGTCTGTCAGGAAATCCGCCTCGCCCACGCGGCGCCACTGAGCCTCGCGCTCCTGCGCGAGCGCCGGGATCTGGTCGAGGTCGGGCTTCAGCTCGATCGCCTCCCCGGAGAAATCCATCAGCCAGTCCGACAGCGCCGCGGCGACCTTCTGGGCGAGCGGCAGAACTGTCAGCCGGTAGAAGGCGCGGTTGGCCTCCTGGTAGTTGGCGTAGGTCGCGTCACCGGGGATGCCGAGCATCATCGGCGGGATGCCGAAGGCGGTCGCGATCTCGCGCGCGGCGGATTCCTTGGTTTTCTGGAACTCCATGTCAGAGGGGCTGAAGCCCATCGGCCGCCAGTCGAGCCCGCCCTCCAGCAGCATCGGCCGGCCGGCGTTCCCGGCCCCCTGATGCTGCGTTTCCATTTCCGTAAGGAGTCTGTCGTATTGGTCGGGGGAGAGGTGGCCCTGCCCGTCCACCCCGCGATAGACGATGGCGCCCGAGGGCCTCGCGGCGTTGTCCAGAAGCGACTTCGACCAGCGAGAGGCAGCGCTGTGCACGTCGATCGCCGTCGCGGCGGCCTGCAGCGGCGAGAAGCCGTAGTGGTCGTCCTGCGGGTGGAAGGCCTTGATATGGCAGACCGGGACCGGCCCGTCGCCGAGGGCAAAGCGGTGCGTGGCACTGCCGACCCGGTACTCGTAGCCCACCGGCCAGCCGTCAGGCCCGGGCAGGACGGACATGCGGTCGGAGCGCAGGATATGCAGCTCGGCAGGCAGGGTGGCCTCCTCGCTCCCGGCGGCTTCGACATAGCCGTTCCCGGTCAGGAGGATCTGGCCGAAGAGCGCCTCGAGGAACTCCGCCCGCCCCTGCGCCGGGTTGGGACGGCGCAGCAGGCTCAGGAGCGGGTGCGCCTCGTACCGGGCTTCGGCGTCCTGGGCGACCAGCGGCAGCGCGGCGGCGGCCTCGGCCACCAGCTTGACCGCGCGAAAGCCCACCGGGTTGCCGGAGAAGCCGGCCCTTGTGAGGGAAACCACGTCCCGCGGGCTCCAAGCCACGCGGCCCGGGCTGGTCATCGCGATGAGCGGACCGGTGGCGGAGGTCTTGGCGGCCGGCGGCGTCTCGGCTTTCCGTCTCAGGACGTCGAACATGGTCTCTCCTCGCTCGGCATTCGGGTCCCGCCTCTTGCGGCACGGGAGAGACACTGCCGGAGGAAGGTTAAGAACCTCCGGCGCCACCGTTCGGTGGTGTTGCCTGCGAGGAGTGGCGGAGCATCCGCGCCGTAGGGAGACGGTCGTGGTCAGGGGATAAGGAGCCCGGTGGTGCCGCACGGGAATACCCGTACCTGTCCGACGTGACCGCCGAAGTCGCCCTGCCAGGACAAGGCGGAGCCGGGCTGCGAGGGACCGAGCGCCCCCGCTCGGCAAACCCGTCGATCCTCACGCAAGCGGCGGACCGTCCCCGCAGCGCCGCGGGGAGCGAGCCCAAGGACCGCTCCCCGCTCGGCGCCGAACTCCCTCGCCGCTAGGCCGCGGCGGAGATCGACCCGACGGCGCTGCCGCGCCCGACCCAGGTCCCCGCCTCGTACCGGCGTCCCATCCGTCCGGCCTCGTCCATCGCCACCAGGCTCAGCCAGCCGTTGTCGAAGAGCGCGCGGACCCCCGGACGCCGCTCGAGCACGGCGGAGATCATCTGCTCCGGCGCTTCGACCGTGACGACCAGGCGGCTCGGCACATGCCGCAACGTCTCGCCGTCATGGACCGACTGCCAGGGCAGGCCGACACGCAGCGCGCCGCCATTGCCCTCCAGCACACCGATCCCGCCGACCACGTTGTGCAGGAGCTTGTTGCCCGCGCCGAAGGTCTCGGGCGCGACCGCCGAGCCGTGGTATTGCAGCGCGATCCAGCTCGCGACGACGACCGGCGCGCTCAGGATCAATTCCAGCGTCTTCGCCCCCTCGTCCTGCCGCCAATCGTAGTCGTGCAGGAAGACCGCCCCGCCCAGGTCGCGCCCGGCGGTCCGCGCCCGCGGCGCGGCGACGAAGCCCCGGCACCCGGCGAGGCCCCACTCCGGGCGGATCTCGGACCAGTCGCGGCCCCGGTGGGCCAGCGCATCGGCCGCGCCACGAGGAAGGGCCTGCGCGCGCTCGGTCCGGGCCAGGCCCCCGGCCTTCGACAGCGCGGCGCGCAGGCGGTCGATCTCGGGCGCGTGGTCGTCGGACCAGGCCCCCTCGAAGAGGCGGACCGCGTCCGAGACCGTGTCGTGCACGCCCGCGATGAAACGGGTATCCGGCGGGATATCGATGCCCCGCGCCGCAAGGCCGGACCGCACCTCCCTATCGTTCAGCAGCCCCGCCAGAAGCCGCGCGTTGACGTCGCCCGCGTAGCCCCCGCAGGCCCCGCACTGCAGGGCGCTGGCGTGGGGCGCGTTGGTGACTGTGGCGCCGTGGCCGCAGACCAGGACCAGCCTCGCGAACCCCTCGGTCAGCGACATGGCGCGGAGCACGCCCTCCGCCGCCGCGATGCGCTCCTCCAGCGGAAGGTCCAGCTCGGGCTCCGGCTCGCGGGACGCGTGCCCGCCGAGGCCGAGGCCGTCGCGAAGGAGCTTGCCGACGTAGAGCGGCCCTGCCGCCTCCACGAAGGCGAAGGCCGAGACCGCCGCCCGCTTGAACCGGCCCCAGGCCCGCACCGTCCTCAGGTGCACGCGCGCGCCATGGTCCTCTCCGGGCTCACCAGCCACCCGCGTCTCGACGCCCGGGGACAGCAGGACCGGCGCGCGGGCTTCGACGATGTCGGAGGCATGACGGCGGTGACGGATCGGAAGGCCGAAGAACCCTGCGAAACCGATGGTCCGGATCCCGGGGTCCGAAACTTCGAGAGCCCGGCGAAACCGCTCGGAGCGCACGTCGATACAGAAGGCCGCCTGGATGGCGGGCCTGTCCTGCTTCATGGAGGCGCCCTCGCCCGAGAGCGTTTCCGCAAGCCGCCGCTCCGCACCGCGGTCGACGGCCTCCTGCAGCGCCGCGTCTATGATCGTGTCGCGGTCCGGTTCGACCGGGCGCGCGTAGTCGGCCTTGGCGCGCGCCCATGCCTTGGCGACCGGATGACCACCGGCGTCCAGCAGCGCCACCTCCCACACGAGTCGCAGGGTGAGCAGCGCGAAGAGCGTCTCGTCCCGGCCGCCGTCCCGCTCGGCGGTCCAGCCGAGATGGCGGGCGTATTGGGCCCATCCCCCGAGCGTGACGAGCAGCCGGTGAAGGTAGAGCGGGGCGGCCTCGGGCGTCAGCCCAAGGGCGGCGCAGGCCTCGGCGAAGGCGGCTCGCGGATCGGTCGGCAGGGCCTCGACCCGGGCGGCGAAGCCCGTGAGCCCGGCGAGCCCCGGCGTCAGGTCGCGGCTGGCGTAGGCGCGCCACGAGGCCCAGGGCCCCGCGGCGGGCGCGGGCCAGAAGGCCTGCCCCCGGTCGAACTGCGCCGCCGCCCAGTGGCCGATCCGCTCCTCGACGAGGGCCGGCCAGTCGACACCGTCCTCGCGCCGGGCGAGGTCCGCCAGCGTGGGAAGCGGCCCCGCCTCCGGTCCCCTGACGCTCACGGCGCGGGCCAGGTCCTCGGGACCGATGCCATGCGCCGATCCGGCTTGCGCGAGGTCCTCCTGCGTCAGCTCCCCCGCGTCGATCATCGCGGCCACGGTGGCGCGCGGCAGGAGCAGGCTCCCGCCGCCGACGCGGGCCATCCGGGCAGAGGCTGTCGTGCGGTCCTCACCGATCTGGCCCAGCCAGGGATTGACCGCGACGGTCGCCTCCAACGGGAAGGCGGGCGGGACCTGGCGCATGGCCTCCTCGGCAGCCGCGAAGAGTTCGAGGGTCTGGCCGGGCCAGTGGATCTGCGCGTTCATTGCATCGCTCCGGGCTTGGGGGTCCAGCGGCCGGTCAGCCGCTCGAAGACCGCGTTGAGGTAGAGGCCGTTCATCAGGTGCACCCGCATGCCCGCCGCGGCCGGATGACCGGCCCAGAGCGGGAAGGTGATCTGCGCCACCGCGGCGACGGCGAAGCTCGCGAGGGCCAAGACGATCGTCGCCCACATCAGCCCGTCGGGCGCCGGAGGCGGCGGCAGCGTCCCGGCCGAGACCCAGGTCGCCCCCTGCTGGAAGGCGAAGTAGGCCACGGTCGCCGCCACCGAGAGCGCGACCGTCCGCCAGGCGAGCGCCCGTGGCGCGAGGTCCGCGAGGCCCTGGGCGATCAGGTAGACCACGCCGAAGATCAGGATCGCGCCGAGCGCCACGGTCTGCGGCGGCTTGGACAGGAGACCGAAAGCGAGCCCCACGAGCAGGTAGAGCGCGAGGGCGAGGCCGAAGGCCCGCGCCACCGCGGCGAGGCCCGGCACGGCGACCGGACCGGGCCGGCGGATCGAGGCCACATCCCGCACCGCGTCCCCCGAAGCGAGGAAGGCATGCGCCTTGTAGAGCGAGTGCGCCACGATGTGCAGGAGCGCCAGCGGGAAGAGCGCGAGGCCGCATTGCAGCACCATGAAGCCCATCTGCGCGCAGGTGGACCAGGCGAGCGCCGTCTTCACCGCCGGCTGGGTCAGCGCCACTGCCGCGCCGACGAGCGCGCTGAAGCCGCCCACGAGCGCCAGCAGGGCCAGCACGCCGGGTGCGGCGACCAGGACGTCGGCGAAGCGGATGAGGAGGAAGCCGCCCGCGTTCACGACGCCCGCGTGAAGCAGGGCCGAGACCGGCGTCGGCGCTTCCATGACCTCCGTCAGCCAGCCGTGCGTCGGCACCAACGCCGACTTGAAGACCGCCGCGAGAGCCAGCAGCAGCGCGGCGAGCGCGAGGGTGCCCGTCCCCTCGCCGGAGCGTGCCGCCGCGTTGATCGCCGCGATGTCCGAGGTGCCGAAGCCCGCGACCAGCAGGCCCACCGCCAAGACGAGAGCCGCGCTCGCGATGATCCCGCTCACCGCCTTCTTCCGTGCCGCCCGGCGGGCGCGCGGCCGCTCGGGATAGAACAACAGCAGGCGATGCAGCGTGACTCCGACCGCGACCCAGCCGACAGCGAGCTGCACCACGTTGCCCGCGCCAACCAAGAGGAGCACGCAGGCGACGGTGGCCGCCATCCAGCCCATGAAGGCAGCCTGCCGCCCTTCCCCGTCGAGGGCCACGCGCGAAAACCTCAGGACGATCCAGCCCACGAAGGCAACCGTCAGCGTCATCGCCACGCTGACGATATCTATGCGCGCCGAAAGCCCGATGGACGCTGCCCCGAGCAGCGGGCTCGTCGAGGGTCCCGCGAGCGCGAGGTCGGCAGCCGCCAACCCCCCGACGGCCAGTGCGACAAGGGCGGCCCATTCCGGCAGGCGCAGGCGCCAGTGTGCGCGGGTCGGTGGGCGCAGATGCATGACGAGGGCCGAAGCGGCCAGCGCGAGCGGGGCGAGCAGGAGCAGCAGACTCATCCGAAAACCTCCGAGACAGGATCTCCCGGCGATCTAGATGGGTCATGACTTCAATAAAAATACATTGTCTGCATCGTATCGTTCTATTTAATGGAACCCATGCGTCTCAACTATCATCACCTGCGGTACTTCCAGGAAGTCGCGAAAGAGGGAAACCTCACCCGCGCCGCCGCCCGGCTGAACCTCTCCCAGTCCGCGCTTTCCACGCAGATCCGCCAGCTCGAGGAGCGGTTGGGCCACAGCCTCTTCGACCGGACCGGCCGCGCGATGACCCTGACGGAGGCGGGACGGATCGCGCTCGATCACGCGGAGCGGATCTTCGACGTGGGCGAGGATCTCGTCGCGACGCTCACCTCCGGCGGGTCGGCCGCGGCCCCGCTTCGGGTGGGGGCGCTGTCGACCTTGTCGCGCAACTTCCAGCTGCGCTTCCTCCGGCCCGCGCTGGACGAAGGGATCGAACTGGTCCTGACCTCGGGCAACAGCCAGACGCTTCTGCGGGGGCTCGAGGACCTGGCCCTCGACGTGGTGCTGCTCACCGACCCGCCGCCGCGCGAGACCTTCCCCGGTCTCGTGGCGCACCGCATCGCCGAGCAGCCGGTCGGGATCCACGGCAGGCCCGAGCGTCTGTCGCACGGGACCTTGGCCGAGCTCCTGACCTCCGAGCCGGTCATCCTCCCAACCGAGAGTTCGATCCGCACCGGGTTCGACAGCCTTGTCGCCCGGCTCGGCGTGACGCCGAGAATCGCCGCCGTGGTCGACGACATGGCGATGGTCCGACTGCTCGCGCGCGACGACGTCGGGCTGGCGGTCACGCCCGCCGTCGTGCTGGCTGATGAACTGGCGCAGGGCCGTCTCGCCAGCGCGCCCTTCGAGCTCGACATCGTGGAGAGCTTCTATGCCGTCACCGCGCCGCGCACCTTTCCGCATCCCGTCCTCGGGCGGCTGATCGAGGCGCGGGCGCCGTGAGCTCGCGCGGCGCGGGATTTTTCGTTTCCGCAGCGGCAGATTTTCGCGCTAGGGTTGTGCGACGTCCGGGGAGACCGCCATGCGCCGCACCTTCGCCCTCCTGTCGCTTGTCGCCCTCGTCGGCTGCGACGTCACGATAACGCGCCAGGGCTGGGGCTTCTTCCCGCGCCATGTACAGCACTTCGTGGAATACAGGACCGATGTCAGTTGCAGGCCGACAGCGGACGCCCTGCCCTTCCCGGACCTTTCGACCCTCGAGTACAACGAGGCCGTCGTCGGA
Organism: Histidinibacterium aquaticum; assembly: GCF_008710275.1. Lineage (GTDB taxonomy): Bacteria > Pseudomonadota > Alphaproteobacteria > Rhodobacterales > Rhodobacteraceae > Oceanicola > Oceanicola aquaticus. The sequence goes on along the minus strand of NZ_VYQE01000002.1, from coordinate 355,874 downwards.
ACCGACTGCCTGAACGGCACGCGGCGCGACATTCACCTCTACCTCGAGTTCAACGTGAGCTCGATCTACCGGCGCGGCCCGCCGGGCAGGCTGGTTCAGGCGGCGATCTACATGCAGCCCGATCCCGAGAGCGGGTGCTCCCCGGATACCGCCGCCATCTCCGACATCAATTTCGCCGCGGGCCCGATCTCCCGCCGCGACCGGTCCCGGCTGCTGCCGGCTCCGGGGACCATGGTGGACGACGAACGATGGTCCTTCCGCCGGTGGCACAGCTTCCAGGGCCGGGGCGACAGCCTCCCGGGGCGGCTGAGCGGCACCGGATCGGACCGCTACGTCTACCCGACCAGCGCGAGAGGGGTCGAGGAGGTGCGCTTCGACCTGCGCGACGACATCCTTTCGGTGGTCATCCTGGCCGCCGATCCGGTCGGCTCCGAGCTCTGCCTCGAGCGCCTCTCCCCGGTGGGCCTGTCGCTCACCTTCGGCCTGCGGGAGGAGACCTAGAGGCCGCCCTGCCGGACCTGTTGCGGCGGGAAGAGCGTGTCGTAGCCCCATGTGAAAACGAAGGCATAGACCATGTAGAAGGTCGCGAAGGAGATCTCCATCACCAGCGCGGCCAACAGCGAGACATCGAGCCACCACGCGAAGAGGGGCAGCAGAAGGACCAGTAGGGTTGCCTCGAACAGCACGGCATGAACGACCCGGAGAGGCAGGGTCTTGCGAACGTCGCCGCGCCGCCAGTTCAACAGGTGGTCGAAGCCCAGATTGAAGAGGTAGTTCCAGGCTGTCGCGGCCGTGGCGCCGAGCACCACGAGTATGCCCATGTCACCCATCGGATGATCGAAGGCCCAGGCAAAGAGGGGCGTGACGATCAGGATGCCGATGAGCTCGAAGCTGACGGCCTGACGGATACGGTCCGGGGTGCTGCGCATGGAGGGGCTCCGATTGTTGGTCGGGCCGTCCCGCGTGTTGACCGTCTGGCCGAGCAAGGTCGTCCTCGCCTATCTCGATAATGCGCACCGACCGCGGGCCTTTCAAGTCGAGCCTTATTCCGCCGATCGCTCGTCCGCGCCATGAAGCGGCAAGCGGATGATATCGGAGTGAGTGAGAGGGCCGCCACCGAAGCCGGTGACGGCCGAGGTGCACATGGCGCGATGGCCCAGCATCTCGGGACCGTCAGCACTGCGAAGGGGGTCCGCGATCCAGAGCGGTAGCACAAGCGAAAGCGATTCTCGTGGATGGCTAGACGGTCGGGGACGCCCTTGCGGAAAAGCTGCCGCTCCCGAAGGAACCGGTTCGGAACGGCGCGAGCGACAGAGGTGTCCACGGCGCAGAGGCCGCTCAGGTTTCAATTCTGCTCAAAAATTAGTCGCTTATGAGTTGCATTGGGCGGACGCCGTTTGCTACCAAGATCACGAACAGGTGAGTCCTTGAGTATGTGTTAGCAGGCGGAGGTGGCCGATGGCGCAATCCGACCAAGCCCAGGTTTCAGACCATAGCCCGTCAAAGCGGCATGAGACCCTGGCCTTCCTGTTTCTCGCCTTCGTGCTCTTTCCGCTGCTCAGCGTGATCTTCGTCGGCGGCTTCGGCTTCCTGATCTGGATGCAGCATCTCATGTTCGGCCCCCCCGTCTACTGATGGGGCGCCGGGACCGCACATCCAGCCTCCCGGGCCGCAGAGCGCTCCTGGGGCGGGGCGAGCCGGTCTCTCTCCCCTGGTCCGACCCCCAACGAGTCATGGAGCACTGCACCGCCTGCGGAGCCTGCGCCGAGGCCTGTCCGCAGAACATCCTGAGGATCGCCGGCGGCCGTCACGCGGTCATCGATTTCACAGCCGAATGCACCTTCTGCGGCGCCTGCGCGGAGGCCTGTCCCGAGGAGGTCTTCGACCTGAAGCGCGATCCCCCGTGGGAGGCCGTGGCCTCGGTCGGAGAGGGCTGCTTCGAGCCTCGCGGCATCGCCTGCCGTGCCTGCGAGGATGTCTGCGAAGCCCGCGCGCTCCGGGCCCGACCACAGCTCGGCGGCACGGCCGTGATGACAGTGGACGAGGAGAGCTGCACCGGGTGCGGCGCCTGCGTCCCCATCTGTCCGGCAAACGCGATCACGATCCGCCAGCCAGACCCGCACCGGAGGTCCCATGCCGCGTGAACTCCACCTCGCCAGCATCGTCGTTCATGCCCGCCCCGACCGCGTCGACGACGTGAGCCAGACCATCGTGGGGATGGGGCTCGAACGTCATCTCGCCAGCCCCGAAGGCAAGCTGGTCTTCACCCACGAGAGCGAGAGCGCGCGCGACCTCGGCGATACGCTCACGCAGCTCCAACTGCTCGACGGCGTGCTCGCCGCCACGATGGTCTACCACCACTGCGAGCCGGTGGCCGAAGACGCCCCCTCCGACGAACCAGACAGGGAGACGACGCCATGAAGATGACCCGACGCGAGGCATTGAAGGCCCAGGCGGTCGCAACCGCCGCCACGGCCGCGGGCATTCCCTTTTCGGCCGAGGCCCAGAACCTTGTGACCGACCGCGACCTGACCGAGCTCAAGTGGTCCAAGGCGCCCTGCCGGTTCTGCGGCACCGGCTGTTCGGTGATGGTCGCAACCAAGGACAACCGGGTCGTCGCGACCCACGGCGACGCCAAGGCGGAGGTCAACCGCGGCCTGAACTGCGTGAAGGGTTATTTCCTCTCCAAGATCATGTACGGACGGGACCGCCTGACCCGGCCCCTCCTGCGCAAGCGCGACGGCGTGTTCGCCAAGGACGGCGAGTTCGAGGAAGTCAGCTGGGACGAGGCTTTCGACGTGATGGCCGAAAGGTTCAAGGCCGCGTTGGCCGCCAAGGGCGGCGACGGCGTCGGCATGTTCGGATCGGGCCAGTGGACCGTCTGGGAAGGCTACGCGGCTTCCAAGCTGATGAAGGCCGGCTTCCGCTCCAACAACATCGACCCGAACGCGCGTCACTGCATGGCCTCGGCCGTGGCCGGCTTCATGCGGACCTTCGGCATCGACGAGCCCATGGGCTGCTACGACGATTTCGAACACGCGGACGCCTTCGTCCTCTGGGGAGCGAACATGGCGGAGATGCACCCCATCCTCTGGACGCGGCTCACCGATCGGCGGCTGTCGCATCCTCACGTCCAGGTCGCCGTGCTCTCGACCTTCGAGAACCGCAGCTTCGGCCTCGCCGACATTCCGATGGTCTTCACACCGCACACGGACCTCGCGATCCTGAACTACATCGCGAACCACATCATCCAGACGGGGCGCGTGAACGAGGACTTCCTGCGCGACAACGTCCGGTTCCTCCGCGGTCAGACCGACATCGGCTACGGTCTCCGCCCCGACCACCCGCTCGAGGTTGCGGCCTCGCACGCCGATGCCGCCGGCGCGTCCGAAGAGATCGACTTCGATACCTTTGCCGAGTTCGTCTCGGACTACACGCTCGACTATGTCAGCGAGCTCACGGGCGTATCGCCCTCCAAGCTGGAAGCCCTGGCCGAACTCTACGCCGATCCGGAGACGAAGGTCATGTCGCTCTGGACGATGGGGTTCAACCAGCACACGCGCGGCGTCTGGTGCAACAACCTCGTCTACAACATCCACCTGCTGACCGGGAAAATCTCGACCCCCGGGAACTCGCCCTTTTCCCTGACGGGTCAGCCCTCCGCCTGCGGCACGGCGCGCGAGGTGGGCACGTTCGCCCATCGGCTGCCGGCCGATCTCGTGGTCACCGACCCCGAGCACCGCGCCACGGCAGAGCGCATCTGGAAACTGCCCGAGGGGACGGTGCCCGAAAAGGTCGGCGCGCATGCCGTCCTGCAAAACCGGCAGCTGAAGGACGGGATCATCAACGCCTACTGGGTGCAGGTGAACAACAACATGCAGGCCGCGCCCAACATGATGGAGGAAACGCTCCCCGGATACCGGAACCCGGAGAATTTCATCGTCGTCTCAGACGCCTATCCGACGGTCACCTGCGAGGCCGCCGACCTTATCCTTCCCACCGCCATGTGGGTCGAGAAGGAGGGCGCCTATGGCAACGCCGAGCGCCGCACCCAGTTCTGGCACCAGCTGGTGGACGCACCGGGCGAGGCGCGCTCCGACCTGTGGCAGCTCATGGAGTTCTCGAAGCGCTTCACCACCGACGAGGTCTGGCCCGCCGAGCTTCTGGATGCCAACCCCGAGTATCGCGGCAAGACGCTCTACGAGGTCCTCTACGAGAACGGGCAGGTGAATGCCTACCCGCTCGATGACACCTCCGATGACTATGCCAACGATGAGGCGCGGCACTTCGGTTTCTACGTCCAGAAGGGACTCTTCGAGGAGTATGCCCGGTTCGGTCGCGATCATGGTCACGATCTGGCGCCCTTCGACCGGTACCACGAGGAGCGCGGATTGCGCTGGCCGGTGGTTGACGGCGAGGAGACACGCTGGCGCTACAATCGCGACTACGATCCATACGTGAGCGAGGACCGCCAGATCGAGTTCTACGGCAAGCCCGAGGGCCGCGCGAACATCTTCCAGCTCCCCTACGAGCCACCGGCGGAAAGCCCTGACGACGAGTATCCCTTCTGGCTCTCGACGGGGCGCGTCTTGGAGCACTGGCATTCCGGCTCCATGACCCAGCGCGTACCGGAGCTGCACAAGGCGGTGCCCAACGCGCTCGTCTACATGCACCCTCTCGACGCGCGCGAACTGGGGTTCAATCGCGGCTCCGAGGTCCGCATCGTCTCGCGCCGCGGATCGATCCGCAGCCGGGTGGAGACCGCCGGCCGCAATCGTGTCCCGCGCGGGCTGATTTTCGTGCCCTGGTTTGATGCGACGCAGCTCATCAACAAGGTGACGCTGGACGCCACGGACCCGATCTCGAAGCAGACCGACTTCAAGAAATGCGCCGTCCGTCTGGAGGCCGTGTGATGCGTATCTCCAATGCACCGCTCCACGCCGCGCTGATCGTCGTCATGACGGCGGGCGCCGCGCTCACCCAGACCGGTGGTGGCGGCGTCGCCACACTTCGCGGCGCGCCTCTCGACCAGAACGCCGAAGCGCCGGCGATGCGGCCGCAGGTCAACACCGACATACGGCAGGTCCGCAACTATCCCGAGCAGCCTCCGGTCATTCCGCATGCGATCGAGGGCTACCAGGTCGATATCAACGCGAACCGCTGTCTGACCTGTCACGCCCGCACGCGCATCGGGGACAGCCAGGCGCCCATGGTCTCGGTTACGCACTACGTGGACCGGGAGGGTCAGGCGCTCGCCCAGGTCTCGCCGCGTCGGTACTTCTGCACCCAATGCCACGTGCCGCAGCATCCCGACGAGCCGGGCGTCGAGAACGTGTTCATCGATATCGATACGCTCCTGTCGCAGGAGTTCGAGGGCGCCGGCGACTGAGGGGGCAGACATGTGGAAACTGATCAAACGCATCTGGACCGCGATGCGCCGGCCGAGCGCCTATTTCTCGCTCGGATTCCTGACGCTCGGCGGCTTCATCTGCGGCATCCTCTTCTGGGGCGGCTTCAACACCGCGCTCGAGGCGACGAACACCGAGCAGTTCTGCATCGGCTGTCACGAGATGGAGGCGAACGTCTATGCCGATCTCCAGACGACCGTGCACTGGAACAACTCCTCGGGCGTCCGGGCGGGATGCCCCGACTGCCATGTGCCGCATGACTGGGTGAACAAGATCGGGCGCAAGGTCGCCGCGTCAAAGGAGGTCTGGGGCTGGCTTTTCGGCACGATCGACACCGAAGAGGAGTTCGAGGCCCATCGTCTGACCATGGCGCGCCGGGAGTGGGCGCGGTTCCGGGCCAACGACAGCCTCGAATGCCGCAACTGCCATTCCTACGAGGCGATGGACTTCGCCGAGCAGAGCCAGCGCGCGGCCGACCAGCACGAAAGGTTTCTCGCGACGGGCGAACGCACCTGCATCGACTGCCACGCAGGTATCGCTCACAGGCTGCCGGACATGAGCGAGCAGGCCATGGGAACGACGCCCGAGCGGGTGGCCGGCCGGCTGCGAGAGGTCTCAGCCTATCATCCGGACCGTCAGGAACTTGATGCCTATCTGTCCGCCAGACAGTAGCGCGAAGGAGCGGGCAGCCGGATAGCATCGACGAGAACCAGACCTTGGGCCATGTGAAGATGCGGCGCGACGCATCGAAAGCGGGTCATATCCTGGCATCTCGGACGCGGCCTCGCGACACGAGTTGGCATTTTCACTGTCGGCTATGGGCCGGGAGCGGCAAAGCAACAGGCGGGGCGGCTACCTACTACGATCCACCACGAGCCCGCCTGGGGACTTTGGGCTGCCGCTTGGGGGTGCCCGCCTTGCTCCGGGTTATTCCTGCCCCTTTGCCGGATGCGGCTGCCGCCGCGCGAGCGCGGTTCTTCTTGCTGCTCGGCTTGCCCTTGGGCGGGGGCGAACCCTTGGGTTTGCGCTTTGGTTCGGCGGCGATGTGGGGCTCGACAGGAGCCCGGTCGACCGCGTCCTTGCGGCCATGGCTCGGCCGGTGCTCTCGCGCTCGATCGGGCGTCGTCGCCTGAGCAGGCTCCTGCCCGGCTGGCACAGGCGCCTCAGGGCGATGCGATTTGGCGCTGGCGGTCTTGCGTCCGACGGTATCTCGCTCGAGCGCCGATCCCTTGGTCGCGAGGTCTGGTGGCGCAGCGAGTCGGGTGAGCTGCGCGCCCTTTTCCAGCACCATGCTCTCACCGACGGTCGCCAGGAAACCTGCGACTGCCTCGTCGCGGATCTGCACGAAACTCTGGTCTTTCTGAACCCGAATTGCGCCGACGTCGTCTCTCGACAGGCCGCCCGCCTTGCAGAGCATCGGCAGCAGGCGTCGCGGCTCGGCGCCCGCGTCGCGACCGCCCGACACGGCAAACCACGTCGCAGGGCCGAAATCCTTGACGGGTTCAGGCTTTGCCCCCAGCTCGGCCAGCTCCTCCGGCGGGGCACGCAACGTGTGCAGCAGGCGCAGGTAGCCGGCGGCGATCTGCTCGGGCGAAAATGCATCGAGAAGCCGCTTTGCGCTCTCCTGCTCTTCCTCGGTTGCCGGCTCCTGCCAGGCGGGATCGGAAAACAGCCGCTCTTCATCCATCGCGCGGACCTCGGCGGCTGACGGAGCGCTGCCCCACTCGGCCCTGACCTTGGCCCACCCCAGCAAGCGCTCGGCCTTCTTGCGCGTGCGCGGCGTGACCATCAGCACGCTCACGCCCTTGCGCCCGGCCCGGCCCGTGCGCCCGGATCGGTGCAGCAGGCTTTCCTGATTGGATGGCAGCTCGGCATGAACGACGAGATCGAGCCTCGGCAGGTCGATGCCGCGCGCCGCCACGTCGGTCGCGACGCAGACCTGCGCGCGCCCGTCGCGCATGGACTGCAATGCGTGGGTGCGTTCGGCCTGCGACAGCTCGCCCGACAGCGCGACCGCGTTGAACCCGCGGTTCGACAGACGTGCGGCCAGCCGGTTGACCATGGCGCGTGTGTTGGCAAAGACCAGAGCATTGGGAGCTTCGTGAAACCGCAACGTATTGATCACCGCGTTGTCGACATCCCGTTCGGCCACCATCGATGCGCGGTATTCGATATCGTCGTGCTGTGGAGTTTCGGACTTCGCCACGATCCGTTCGGCGTCGTTCTGGTAGCCTTTCGCGAGAGCGGCGATGGCCGGCGGAACGGTCGCCGAGAACAGCAGGGTCTGCCGTTCGGAGGGCAACTCGTTCAGGATGAATTCAAGCTCCTCGCGGAATCCGAGGTCGAGCATCTCGTCGGCCTCGTCGAGCACGACGGCGCGCACGGCGGAGAGGTCGATGGAGCCGCGACTGATGTGGTCGCGCAGCCGTCCCGGCGTGGCGGCAACGATATGTGCCCCGCGTTCCAGCGCGCGGCGTTCGTCGCGCATGTCCATGCCGCCGACGCAGGAGGCCAGGACGGCCCCCGCTTTGGCATAGAGCCACCCGAGCTCTCGTTTGACCTGCAAGGCCAACTCACGCGTCGGGGCAATGACCACGGCAAGAGGCGTGGCGCCCGGCGCGAAGGCATCATCGTCATCCAGAAGCGTGGGCGCGATGGCAAGGCCGAAGCCCAGCGTCTTGCCCGAGCCGGTTTGCGCCGAAACCAGCAGGTCTCGACCCTTCAAAGCAGGGTCGAGTACCGACGTCTGAACAGGTGTCAACGTGGTGTAGCCACGGTCATCGAGGGCCGCGCGAAGTGCAGGGTGCATGGGGGAGCTTTACTCTCGGGAACTGCTCGGGGCCATCCGGGCCGGCGAGCGGGCAGATTTCGCGCCGGCAAGGGCGCCCAACTCGGTCCACTTAGGGCAATCGCGAACGCTTGTATAGGTTCGAGAACGGCCAGGTGCACGCTCTGGCGGGCATGTGCGGGCAATGGTCTAGTATGGGCAGGTGCGGCCTTAGCTGTGTCGAACCGGCAATTATCCATGCCGCCAAGGGCCTGGAATCGCAGTCACTTCTGGGGCGTCGCCCCAAATCCACCCCAAGATTCGGTGAGGGCTTGCGTAAGATTATGGGAGCATCTAAGAAAATCTGGCGCGGGTGTAGCTCAATGGTAGAGCAGAAGCTTCCCAAGCTTACGACGAGGGTTCGATTCCCTTCACCCGCTCCAGTCTCTCCTGCCTTTCCGTAACGGCCCCGATCCTCGCCGCATTCCGGTCAAACGACGGCTTGCCGACCGACGCGGGAGGCGGCACATCTGCGGCATGTTGCGCCTCTCCCAGTCCCCGACCGACCCCGCCTTCGTCGCCGACCCCTACCCGTTCTACGACCGAGCCCGGGAGGGCGGCGATCTCTTCTACTGGGAGGATTACGGCCGCATCTGCGCCGTCTCCCATCGCGCGGTCACGGCCCTGCTGAAGGACCGGCGGCTGGGCCGCGAGGTGCCGGCCGAGCAGGCCACCGAGATCCCGCCGCGCCTGCAGCCCTTCTACGACATCGAGGCGCACTCGATGCTCGAGCTGGAGCCGCCGCGCCACACCCGCCTGCGGGGGCTCGTGCTGCGGGCCTTCACCTCCCGCCGGATCGCGGGGATGGAGACCGAGATCGAGGCGCTCTGCCACCGCCTGATCGACGACTTCCCGGAGGGCCCTGTCGACCTGCTCGACGCCTATGCCCGGCCGATCCCCATCGTCGTCATCTGCCGCCTGCTGGGCGTGCCGGAAGAGCGGGCCGAGGACCTTCTCGCCTGGTCCAACGCCATGGTCGCCATGTACCAGGCCCGCCGCACGCCGCAGATCGAGGAGGCCGCCGTCGCCGCCTCTCGCGACTTCCGCGCCTTCGTGGTCGAGACCATCGAGGCCCGCCGCAGCCGCCCCGGCCCCGACCTGCTGACCGATCTCATCGCTGCGGAATCGGAGGGCGCGAAGCTCACGACCGACGAACTGGTGACCACCGTAATCCTGCTGCTCAACGCGGGACACGAGGCGACCGTCCACTCCATGGGCAACGCGGCCAAGCTGCTGATGGAACAGGGAAATCCGCCCGTCGACGAAGTCACGGTCGAGGAATGCCTGCGGCTCGACCCGCCGCTGCATCTCTTCGACCGCTGGGTCTACGAGGAGATGGAAGCCTTCGGACAGACCCTCCGCCGCGGCGACCGTGTGGCCTGCCTTCTCGCCGCCGCCAACCGCGACCCGGCGGCCTACGAGGATCCGGCGGCTTTCCGGCCCGGTCGCACCGGCCCGCAGGGTGCGAGCTTCGGCGGCGGCATCCACTTCTGCGTCGGCGCCCCGCTCGCGCGGCTGGAACTGCTCATCGGCCTGAGGGTGCTCTTCGAGCGCCTGCCCGGCCTCCAGCCCTCGGAGCCGCCGCAGTACGCCGACGTCTACCACTTCCGCGGCCTGACCCGGCTGATGGCTCAGCGCACGAGCGGGTAGCGCGCCAACTCCTCGTGCCAGGCCCCGTCGCCGGTCAGCACGGATTCGTAGAGCGCGAAGCTCCCCGCCGACCAGGGATCGAGCCTGAACCGCGCCTCGGCCTCGAGGAACCGGCGCAGCCGCTCCAGGTCGGGGCCCATCACCTTATACCGGAACCGGGCGAGCGTGACGTGCGGCTTGAACCGCCGCCGCTCCAGCACGATCCCGGCCCGCCGGGCCGCGCTTGCCACCCGGGCCTGCAACTCGTCCAGCGCTTCGGTCCGGGGCACGTCGGCCACCAGCACCGCCGGATGCTGCGCGCCGAAGGTCGAGAGCCCGCGCAGCTCGACCTCGAAATCCGGCGCACGCAGCGCCGAAAGCCCGTCGTGCATCTCGGCGACCCGCTCTTCCTCGAGGTCCTCGCCGAGGAAGGCCAGCGTGATGTGAAAGGTCTCCGGATCGGTCGGCTTTCCGACCGGCATCCGTTCCTGGAGCCGCTCCAGCACCGCCTCCGCCTCGGGAGGCACGTCGATCGCGACGAAGGCCCTCACCGGCCCTCGTAGACCGGCGCCCGCTTTTCGAGGAAGGCCACCACGCCCTCGCGGAAGTCGCGGGTCTGGCCGCAGGCGCCCTGGGCCTTGGCCTCCACCGCCAGCTGCTCTTCGAGCGTGCGCTCGGACGAGCCGCGCATGGCCTCCTTGAGGTGCCGGTAGGCCACCGTGGGCCCCTGCGCCAGCTGCGCCGCGCGGGCCTGCCAGTGCGCGGCGAAGCCCTCGGCCGGGGCCGTCTCGTAGATCATGCCCCAGTCGCGGGCCTGCGCGGCCTCGATCCGGTCGGCGAAGAGCGCGGCGCCCATGGCCCGCGCCAGGCCCACCTGCCGCGGCAGCAGCCAGGTGCCGCCCGCGTCGGGGACCAGGCCGATCCGGGTGAAGGCCTGCACGAAATAGGCCTCCTCCGAGGCGATCGCCACGTCCGCCAGGAGCGCGAGGTTCGCCCCCGCCCCCGCCGCAGGGCCGTTGACCGCGGCGATGGTCGGCACGGGGCAGTCGACCACGGCCTTGAGCATCGGCACGTACTCGTCGCGCAGGACCCGCTCGAGATCGAGATCGTTGGCGCGCCCGTCGCCAAGGTCCTGGCCCGAGCAGAACGACCGCCCCGCGCCGGTCAGGACCGCCACCCGCGCCTCGCCGCCCGCGCGCTTGAGCGCATGGGTCAGCTCGGCCCGCATCTGGGCATTGAGCGCGTTCATCTTGTCCGGGCGGTTGAGCGTCACGACAGCGATGTCGTTCGACAGCTCGTAGGCAATCGCCTTGTACTCCATCGCGGTCCCTTTCCTCACTCGCGCGGCCAACTTGGGCGAGCCGCGCGAGAATCGGAAGGGGGACACTGCGTCACGCGAGGATCCGTGCGATGAGCGCCCGCTCCGTAGGCCCCGGCTTCTGCTCGACGCGCCGGTATTCCGAGCCGTCGAGCCTGCGCCGCAGCATCTCGTGGTTGACCATTTCGCGCCGGATCCGGGCCGCGTCGCGGAAGGTGCAGAGCGCGTGGATCCGGTCCGAGATCTGCCGCTCGGTCATCGCCTCGCGGGCGGGCAGTTGCGCCCAGATCGGCCAGAGACAGAGCATCTGGACAGAGTACTTCGCCGGCCAGGCGGTGAAGTGCCCATCGGCGTCGAACCAGGCCGCCGCGCGGTCCACCGCACGCCGGTCGGGCTCGGGCTCGCGCGGGGCGGCGCTCAGGGCCTGGAAGTTCGGGTATCCCGCCGCCCGGGCGACAGCGTTCAGCATGGACTGGTGCCCGGTCTCGCCCGGCAGCTGCGCGCGCAGCGCCTTCGCGAAGAGGCTGATATCGGGGATGGTCAGGGGAATGGCCTGACGGGTCATGGCATGTCTCCCGCCGTCATCGCTGTCCCCTCGACGGGGCCGGATGGCCGCCCTTGTCCGTGGATGCGGCGAAAGCTGCACGACAACTCTCTCGTCTGGCAGGTTCAGCATCCCTTGCGGGTGGCGGCGCCTCGGTGAACTGCGGACCGTGGCGCTGCTTTAGCGCCGGGCGGCCGCCCTGGCAAGTCAGTCGCCGGTAAGCTCGCGCAGCCGGGCCTCTTCCTCGTCCGAGAGCCCCTCGGGCGGCGCGGCCCGTCCGCGTCCCCGGATCGCCGCCCAGGCGATACCGAGGCCGAGGATGAAGAGCACCGGAGCCGACCACCAGAGGACGAGGTTGGCCCCCTCGCGCGGCGGCGAGAGCAGGACGAACTCGCCGTAACGCTCAACGATGTAGTCCACGACCTCGGCGTCGCTGTCGCCCTCCACCAGCCGTTCGCGCACGAGCAAACGCAGGTCGCGGGAGACCGGCGCGTTCGATTCGTCGATGCTCTCGTTCTGGCAGACCGGGCAGCGCAGCCCCTGGCTGATCTCGCGGGCCCGCGCCTCGAGCGCGGGATCGTCGAGCATCTCGTCGGGCTGCACCGCCCAGAGCGGCGCGGCCAGCAGGCAGAGGATCAGAAGGAGCCGCTTCATTCGGCGGGCACCTGTCGCACGGAGCGGGTCTTGGCGGCGGCCACGCCGATCCGCAGGCGGCGGTCGGACAGCGAAATCAGCCCGCCCAGCGCCATGAGGATCGCCCCGCCCCAGATCCAGTTGGCGAAGGGCTTGATGTAGACGCGCACCGCCCAGCCGCCGTTATCCTGCTCGTCGCCGATCACGACATAGAGGTCGCGCAGCACGCCGTTGTCGATCGCGGCCTCGGTCGTGGGCATGGCCGCGACCGGGTAGACCCGTTTCTCCGGGTAGAGCAGCGCGACCTGCCGGCCATCCCGCATCATCTCGATCTCGGCCATCGTGGTGCGATAGTTCGGGCCCCGCCCCTCCTGCACGTCGTTCAGCGTCACCTCGTAGGCACCGACCTCGTAGGTCTCGCCCTCCTGCGCGACGCGGATGTCCTCCTGTTGCCAGGCAAGCATGGCGGCGATCCCGAAGATCGTCACGCCGAGCCCGGCATGGGCGACGGTCTTGCCCCAGTCGCCGCGCGGCAGACGCGTGAGCCGCCCGAAGCGCTGGCCGAGAGGCCCGCGCCCGGTCCGCGACCAGAGGTCCGCGAAGGCGCCGCCCACGACCCAGACGCCGAGCGCCACGCCCACCGGTCCTAGCGCCGACCGCCCGGTCTGCAGCGCGAAGGCCAGCGCACCGAGCGCCACGGCCAGCACGGCCACGGGCCAGAGCGGCTGCGCCGCCCGTCCCAGCTTGCCGCGCTTCCAGGCCACCATGGCCCCCACTGGGAGCACCAGCGCGATGGCTACGAAGAAGGGCGAAAAGGCCGCGTCGAAGAAGGGCGCCCCGACCGAAAGCGTCCGGCCCAGCACCATCTCAGCGAAGAGCGGCCAGATCGTGCCCACGAAGACCACGAAGGCCGAGACCGCCAGCAGGACGTTGTTCAGCACCAGCGCCGATTCCCGGCTGACGGTGGAGAAGGCCCCGGTCGCCCGCATCGTGTTCGCCCGCGCCGCGTAGAGCGTCAGCGCCCCGCCCACGAACACGCCGAGGATCGCGAGGATGAAGACCCCCCGCTCGGGATCGTTGGCAAAGGCATGGACGCTCGTCAGCACGCCAGAGCGCACGATGAAGGTTCCGAGTAGCGAAAAGCCGAAGGCCAGGATCGCCAGCAGGATCGTCCAGCTCTTCAGCGCCTCGCGCTTTTCCACGACGATCGCCGAGTGCAGCAGCGCCGCCGCGATGAGCCAGGGCATGAAGCTCGCGTTTTCCACCGGGTCCCAGAACCAGAAGCCGCCCCAACCGAGCTCGTAGTAGGCCCACCAGGACCCCAGCGCGATGCCGACCGTCAGGAACAGCCAGGCCGCCAGCGTCCAGGGCCGCACCCAGCGGCCCCAGGCGGCGTCCACGCGCCCTTCGATCAGGGCCGCCACGGCAAAGGAGAAGGCCATGCTCAGCCCGACGTAGCCCAGGTAGAGAAACGGCGGATGGAAGGCGAGGCCCGGATCCTGCAGCAGCGGGTTGAGGTCCTGCCCGTCGAGCGGCGGCACGGCCAGCCGCAGGAAGGGATTCGAGGTGAAGAGGATGAACGCGTAGAAGGCCACCGAGATCGCCGCCTGCACCGCCAGCACCCGCGCCTTGAACGAGGGCCGGAGCCCGCCGCCGAACCACGAGGCGAAGGCCCCGAAGAGCACCAGGATCAGCAGCCACAGGAGCATCGAGCCCTCGTGGTTCCCCCAGACGCCGGTGATCTTGTAGAGCATCGGCTTGGCCGAGTGCGAGTTCTCGAAGACCAGCCGCAGCGAGAAGTCCGAGGTGACGAAGGCCCAGGTGAGCGCCGCGAATGAGAAGCCCACGAGGATCACCTGCGAGGTGGCCGCCGGGTCGGCCACGGCCATCCAGCCGCGCCAGCCCTTCTCCGCGCCCCAGAACGGCACCACCATCTGCACAAGGGCGATGGCGAAGCCGAGGACCAGCGCGAAATGTCCGAGTTCGGTAATCATGCCCTCTCCTTAACCGATCGGGACGCCTCCCGACACTCAAAAGCCGTTGAGAGACCGGGACGAAACGCCCTACCCGACCAGCACCAGCCCGCCGCCCAGCATCCAGGCCAGGGCGGCGAGCAGGATCGAGCCGATCACGAGCCGAACCAGCCACTTGAGCGTGTCCTCGATATGCCCCAGCCGACGCTCAACGTTCTCGCGGTGGACGTCCTCCACCGCCGAGCGCGTCTCGAGCGCGGCGACCCGGGCCTCGAGCGCGGGGTGCCGCTCATCCATGCTCCCGCCTCCAGTCCTCGAGCGCGGGGTTCGCGGGCGCGGGCGGAGCGGCCATCCGCTCCAGCCGCTCCACGTTGCGCGCCACCGTCCCGGCCCGCGCCATGGTCTCGGCCACCGAGCGCTGGAAGTCCTGACCCTTCGCCTGGTGGCGCGCGCCGAAGTAAAAGCTGACGATCGCCCCCATGAGCCACCAGAGCGGCTCGGGCACCAGCTGGATCCCCTCCATCCGGCTCGCGAACCAGATCGGATCGACCATCGCCGCCCCGAAGAGCCCCAGCGTGCCGAAGGCGAGCAGCGGCCGAGGCAGCCTGTTCAGCCCGTCGATCAGCCGGTCGAAGAGCCCGGCCCGCGGCCGCGCGAACTCCTCGGCGAGCTGCGCCAGCGCCGCGTCCTTCATCCCCGCCTCACGCCGGGCCGCGGCCTCGGCGTTCTCGCGGAAGATGCCCGCGGTCTCGGCCACGACGTTGCGCCCGTCGCCGAAGACCCAGTCCAGTCCCCTGCCCATCAGCCCCATGCCGCGACCCTTTCGCGGTGCTCGGCGGCACTGAGGTGATAGCGCGGCGAGATGAACTCCTCGGCCCGGCGGATCCAGCCGCCCTTGCCGCCGTCGCGCGCGCGCGCGTACTTGCGGCTCGCCGGGCGGCGGTCGGCCAGGTCGTAGTAATAGCTGCGCCGGGCGATGCCGTAGGCATCCACCAGGTGATCCGGCGCCGCCTCCATGGCCTGCTCCGCCACCCTCAGCGTCTCCGGCCCGATGAGCCCGTCCACCGCGCAGTCGAAGCGCATCTGCCGGAAGAGCCGCTGCAGGATGCGGACGGCATTGGCGCCGGCGTTCACCTGCATGTCGAAGACCGAGGGCTGCAACGCTGCGGGAAGTCCGTCGATCCGCGGCCGCCGGAAGTAGTGCTCGAGGAAAATCCCCACGGCCTCCTCCCGCGAGAGCCGCCGCACGTCCCGCGCGTCGATCCTGCCGTCGCCCGACAGGTCGAGCCCGAGCCGCCGCATGGTCCCCAGGGTGACACCGTGCTTCGTCGCCCCCCCGGGATCGTCGGGGTCGTTCACGTAGCCGCCCTCGCGGTCCACGATCTCCACGGCCATCCGTCGTATCTCGTCCATCTCGGCCCCCACCTTGAAAACGCGAGGGAGCGAGACTGCCGCGGCGTGGTTAATTGGTGGTTACCGGCGCGTCCGCAGGCGTTGCGTCCTCCGCCTCCGGCTCGCGGTAGACGCCCTGTTCGCGCAGCGCGTCGGTGACCTCCTTGGGCATGTAGGTCTCGTCGTGCTTGGCGAGGATCTCGGTCGCCTCGAAGGTCCCGTTCACGTAGCGGCCCTGGCCCACCATGCCCTGGTTCTCCGCGAAGAGGTCGGGAAGGATTCCGGTATAGGTCACCGGGATCGAGGCGCCGCCGTCGGTCACGGAGAACCGAACCGTCTCGCCCGCGCCGCGCACCAGGGTGCCGCTCTCGACGAGCCCGCCGATGCGGAAGGTCTCGTTGGGCGCGGGCGGCGCCTCGGCCACCTCGGAGGGCGAGCGGAAGAAATTGATCCCGTCCCGCATGGCGTAGCCGATCAGCCCGGTCGAGATCGCGAGCGCCACGAAGGCCAGCACGATGACTTGGATCCGGCGTTTCTTCTTCAGCGACTTCATGGCTCTTCGCCCCTCTCTTCATCTAGCCCCCAAATACCCTCGGGGGGGCCGAAGGCGGGGGGCAGAGCCCCCCTCCGCCGCCGGTCCTACGGAAAGACCGGCGCCAGTCTCAGTCCTGCGCCCTCTTCCAGGCCCAGCATCAGGTTGGCGTTCTGCATCGCCTGCCCCGACGAGCCCTTCGTGAGGTTGTCCAGCGCCGCGATCACGATCGCCCGTCCCGGGATCCGGTCCGCGACCACGCCGATATGACAGTAGTTCGATCCCCGGATATGCCGAATCGACGGGTGCTCGCCTTGAGGCAGGACAAGGACGAACTCCTCTTCCGCGTATCTCTCGCTCAGCGCCCGGTGAATCGCTTCGGCCTCGCCGTCCACGTAGATCGTGGCGAGGATGCCCCGGTTGGCGGGCAGCAGGTGCGGCGTGAACTGCACCTTCACCTCGCGCCCGGCGATGGCCGAGAACTCCTGGTCGAACTCGCCGAGGTGCCGGTGCACCCCGCCCACGGCGTAGCCATGCGCCCCTTCGGAGAGCTCCGCGTGCAGCAGGTTCTCCTTGAGCGAGCGTCCCGCGCCGGAGACCGCGGCCTTGAGGTCGATCACGATGCGGTCGAGGTCGATGACCCCGGCCTCGATCAGCGGGCGCAGGGCGTACTGCCCCGTGGCCGCGTTGCAGCCCGTGCCGGCCACCAGCCGGGCGCCCGCGATCTCGTCACGGTAGAACTCGGTCAGCCCGTAAACGGCCTCGCTCTGCAGGTCGGGGGCAGAGTGGTCCTTGCCGTACCAGGTCTTGTAGGCCTGCAGATCCCGCAGCCGGAAGTCGGCGGAGAGGTCCACGACCTTCACGTCGCGCGGCAGCTCCCGGATCACGCTCTGCGAGGTGGCGTGGGGCAGCGCGCAGAACACCAGGTCGATGCCCTCGAAGCTCACCTCCTCGATGGTGGTCAGCCGCGGCAGGTCCAGGTGGCGCAGGTGCGGAAAGACCTCCGCCATCGACATCCCGGCCTTCGAGTTGCCCGAAAGCGCCGCGATCTCCATCGAGGGATGGGTCGCGATCAGCCGCACGAGTTCCGCGCCGGTGTAGCCCGAGGCTCCGAGAATGGCGATCTTCTGGCTCATGCGCTCTCCTTCGTCCCTGCCGATCTAGGTCCCCGGCCCGCGCCGCGCAATCGCTGCGACGAAATGGTCAACAGTCCGGGGATCGAGCAAGGTTTTCTTTGCTTTTCCGTAACTTGTCCCGGCGTCCAAATTTGGACACCGGCGCTCAGGCCGCCTCGAAGCTCACTTTCCGGCGCATGAACTGCGTCGCCCGGTTCGAGACCTTCTTGGGATCTCCCGTGGTCAGAAAGCCCCCCTCCTGCCCCGGCCCCAGCATCTGCGGGTGCCGCTCCAGGTAGTCGGCGAGGCTATCGGCCACCAGTTCCGCCTGGCTGAAGACCCGCACTTCCGGTCCCAGCGCGTCCTGGAAGATCTCCGCCATGAGCGGGTAGTGGGTGCAGCCCAGCACCGCGGCGTCCGGCGTCGGCATCTTCCGCTTGAGCGCGTCGACATGGCTGCGGACCAGCGCCTCGGCGAGGATCGTGTCCCCCTCCTCGATCGCGTCCACCACGCCGCCGCAGGCCTGTGCCTCCACGTCGACGCCGATGGCGCGGAAGGCGAGTTCCCGCTGGAAGGCCCGGGACGAGACCGTCGCCGGCGTCGCGAAGAGCGCGACATGCTTCACGGCCACCTCGCGCGGCGGGGAGTTGTCGCCCCATTCCCGCTCGGTCAGCGCCTCGATCAGCGGCACGAAGACCCCCAGCACCCGCTTGCCCTTCGGCACCCAGGATTCCTGCATCCGCCGCAGCGCCGCCGCCGAAGCGGTGTTGCAGGCCAGGATCACGAGGTCGCAGCCCGCGTCGAAGAGGCGCGAGACCCCGGTGGTCGTCAGTCCATAGATATCGTCCGCCGCGCGCACGCCGTAGGGTGCGTGCGCCGAGTCGGCGTAGTACTGGAACGGCACCTCGGGCAGACGCTTCTGCACAGCCTCCAGAACCGTCAGCCCGCCCAACCCGCTATCGAAGATCCCGACCGCCATCGCGTTCCCTGCCCTTCTTCCTGGCCTTCTCCCTCGACCTGTACTTCTCCCCGAAGTCGAAGCCCAGAGTCTCCGTGGCGAAGGGCCGGGGCGAGAGCGCGTAGGTCCGGGCGCGCAGGTACTCCATGCAGGCCTTGCTGTCCCCCCGCCGCGCGATAAGCTCCTCCTTCGGGATCGGATCGCCGATCACGACCCGCACGGGAGTCCCGGCGCGGCGGCGGAACTCGCGGATCAGCATGCCCATCCGGAGCGTCGTGTGAAGGTGGCTCGCGATCTGGAACAGCCGCGAATTGGCGCCGTCGAAGAAGATCGGGACAACCGTCGCGTCGGAGCGCGCGGCCATTTTCGCGGTGAAGGTCCGCCAGGAGGGATCCATCGCCCGGCCAAAGGGCTTGGGCGCGGTCGAGACCGTCCCGCCCGGGAAGATGCCGATGGCGCCCCCTGCCCCGAGATAGCGCAGCGCCTCGGCCCGGGTCTCGAGGTTGAGCTTCGCGGCCTCCTTGGTCTCCTCGAAGGAGATCGGCAGGATCACACGTTCGAGGTCCGGAGACCTGCGGAACACCTGGTGCGCCAGCACGCGGAAGTCGCCGCCGCGCCGTTCCGAGAGAATGCGGCCCATCACCAGCCCGTCGAGAACGCCGTAGGGATGGTTCGCCACGACGAGCAGCGGCCCCTCCGCCGGGATGCTCTCCAGCGAACCCCCGACGACCTCGAGCGTGATCCCGTAGCGGTCGGTGATGACCTGCCAGAAGTCTCGTCCCCCGGCGACCTCCTGGTCGTAGCCGCGTGCCTTGCGGATCAGGGATAGGCGGCCGGTGGCATTCTCCATCATCCGGATCACGGCGCGGCCGCCCCGTGTGACGGCCGAGGTGGCGTAGCTGATGTCGCGGGCGACGTGGCGGTCGCGCATGTCGTCTGGCCTTTCTGCGCCGCGGCGGCGGTCCGGTGACGACGGCAGACTATCCTCACCCGCAGCGCCACGAAAGAGCCTGCGGATGCCGCCGGACCGGGCATTCGCCCGCAGTTTCACCATTTTTCATCTGTCCGGGGTGCTCTTTAATTTGTCACGGCCGCCTTCCCCGGTCTATGAGGAGCGCCATTGGAGGGCGGCTGCGATCATGGACTGGGACAAACTGCGGATTTTTCACGCCGTCGCGGACGCGGGCAGCCTCACGGCGGCCGGCGACACGCTGCATCTCAGCCAGTCCGCGGTCTCCCGCCAGATCCGCGCGCTGGAGGAGAGCCTGAACACGGTCCTCTTCCACCGCCACGCCCGCGGCCTGATCCTGACCGAGCAGGGCGAGCTACTGTTCGACGCCACGCGCTCGATGAACAAGCGGCTGGAGGCCGCGGCTGCCCGGATACGCGACAGCGAGGAAGAGGTCTTCGGCGAGCTCAAGGTCACGACGACCATCGCCTTCGGCCTGCTCTGGCTCGCGCCGCGGTTGACCAAGCTCTACGAGCGGTATCCCGACCTCAAGATCGACCTGATGCTGGAGGAGCGCGTGCTCGACCTGCCCATGCGGGAGGCCGACGTCGCGATCCGCATGAAGGAACCGAGCCAGGCCGACCTCATCCGCAAACGCCTGATGTCGGTGCACATGCGGCTCTACGCGAGCAAGACGTACCTCGAGGACAAGGGCGAGATCGCCTCGATCGAGGATCTTCGCAAACTGCGACTCGTCTGCCAGAATCCCGGCAGCACGCAGGTCGCGGCCTCCGCCTCGCTCACCCGTGAGTTGTTGAGCCACGATCTGCAGTCCCTGCTCACGATCAACAACTACTTCGGCGTGCTCCAGGCGGTGAACAACCACCTCGGCGTCGGCATCCTCCCCGACTACGTGGTCGAGGACTTTCCCGAATTGGTCCGCGTCCTGCCCGAGATCGAAAGCGCCGAAGTCCCTGTTTTCCTGGCTTTTCCCGAGGAGCTGCGCCAGTCCAAGCGGGTCGCGGCCTTCCGCGACTTCGTCCAGGAAGAGATCATCGCCCACCGCCGAAAGCTGCGCGACGCGGCCCTCGCATGAGGGCGTTCCAGGTCTCTCGACGCTGAGACATGTCCGCAACGCATGGCGGGAATGTCGCCCTGCGGTAGCAAATGAACTTGATCGTTCACATCGTGCCGCTTAATTGATCAATCGAAGCGGATGACACGAGAGTGACATCATCTTCATACCTCCCTGTTGGACTTCGCCGGGCCTTTGGCCCGGCTTTTTTTATGCTGGGAACCGGGGGCGGTTGCCCAGTGGGCGGTCGTGTGGCTGTCTTGCGGGCGCGCCACTCCGGTCAGGCCTCGAATTCCAATCTGCAATCCCGGGCAGGAAATCGAATGGGACGGCGCGCCACTATTTAACACCGGAGCAGTGTCTCTTTTTCCAACCAATGGCTGACGCTATCCAAATCGGTATTTCGCGAATACAACCACTCCAATTCGGATGCGGCACCGACGGACTTGGAGACGGGGTTACTTGACCGGAATCTCTGGCGGGTCGAGCAACTCCAGCGGATCCGATGACCGGTCGGCGCGTTTAAGCGGCGGACGGGGCAGCGATGCACCTGACCCTTGCTCGTCAGGCCCGCGGTCACACTGAAACGGCAATTCGGACAAGTGATGCCCGAGTTTCGGGAACCCGCCCCGGCCTCGGTGGCCGCACAGCAACTCCGCGCGCGAAACGTCTATTCCAGCGACTCATTCCTTCCCGGGCGGATACTGGACGTCGATGATCGGGCAACTCGGACTGCGCAACATCCGCGCCCAGGTCCAGGTCTAGCCCGAGGGGACCTGGTTGCAGATGACCGCCGATGCCTTCTCCAGCCACTTCGACTGACCCCCCGGGGCCGGGCTGCCGACGCGCGGTCCGGCCCCCGCTTTCCCCCGACCGGGTGTCGCGCTATGGAAGCGCGCGAACGGACCGGGACCCCCGAATGCAAGAGCCAGAGATCACCGACGACCTGATCGCCGCGCACGGCATCAAGCCCGACGAATACGCCGAGATCCTGCGGATCCTGAACCGCCCGCCGAGCTTCACCGAGCTCGGCATCTTCTCGGCCATGTGGAACGAGCACTGTTCCTACAAGTCCTCCAAGAAGTGGCTGCGGACCCTGCCCACAAGCGGTCCGCAGGTCATCTGCGGCCCCGGCGAGAACGCTGGCGTCGTGGACATCGGCGACGGGCAGGCCGTGGTCTTCAAGATGGAGAGCCACAACCACCCCTCCTACATCGAGCCCTACCAGGGCGCGGCGACCGGCATGGGCGGCATCTTGCGGGACGTCTTCACCATGGGCGCGCGTCCGATAGCGGCGATGAACTCGCTGAGCTTCGGGTCGGTCGACCATCCCAAGACGCGCCAGCTGGTCCATGGCGTGGTCGAGGGGATCGGCGGCTACGGCAACTGCTTCGGCGTGCCGACCGTCGGCGGCGAGGTGCGGTTCCACCCGGCCTACGACGGAAATTGCCTGGTCAACGCCTTCGCCGCGGGCCTCGCGGACGCGGATTCGATTTTCTACTCGGCCGCCTCCGGCGTGGGCCGGCCCGTGGTCTACCTCGGCGCGAAGACGGGCCGAGACGGCGTGGGCGGCGCGACCATGGCCTCGGCCGAGTTCGACGAGAGCATCGAGGAGAAGCGCCCGACCGTCCAGGTCGGCGACCCCTTCACCGAGAAGCGGCTGATGGAGGCCTGCCTCGAGCTCATGGCCACCGGCGCCGTCGTCTCGATCCAGGACATGGGCGCCGCCGGCCTCACCTGCTCGGCCGTCGAGATGGGTGACAAGGGCGGCCTCGGCATCCGGCTGGACCTGGAGCGAGTCCCGGTGCGCGAAGAGAACATGAGCGCCTACGAGATGATGCTGAGCGAGAGTCAGGAGCGGATGCTCATGGTGCTCGACCCCGCGAAGGAGGCCGAGGCGCGAGCGGTCTTCGACAAGTGGGACCTCGATTTCGCCGTGGTGGGCGAGACGATTCCCGAGGACCGGTTCCTGATCCTTCACGAGGGCGAGGTGAAGGCGGACCTGCCGCTGCGCGCGCTGTCTGGCAACGCGCCGGAATACGACCGGCCCTGGGAGCCTCAGTCGATGATGCCGGAGGCGCCCGAGGTGCCCGAGATCGATCCGATCGAGGGGCTGAAGTCGCTGATCTCCTCGCCGAACTACGCGGCGAAGTCCTGGGTCTACGAGCAATACGACCACATGGTCATGGCCGACACGCTGCAGGCGCCAGGGCTCGGGGCGGGCATCGTCCGGGTCCACGGCACCGGCAAGGCGCTCGCCTTCACCTCCGACGTCACCCCGCGCTACGTTGCGGCGAACCCCAAGGAAGGCGGACGGCAGGCGGTTGCCGAAGCCTACCGCAACCTCACGGCGGTGGGCGCCCTGCCGCTGGCCGCCACGGACAACCTTAACTTCGGCAACCCCGAGAAGCCCGAGATCATGGGCCAGTTCGTGGGCGCCATCGAGGGCATCGGGCAGGCCTGCGAGGCGCTCGGCATGCCGATCGTCTCGGGCAATGTCTCGCTCTACAACGAGACCGACGGGCGGGCGATCCTGCCCACGCCGACCATCGGCGCAGTGGGCCTCATCGCCGACGCGGAACGGGCGATCACCGGGCTGGTGCGCGAGGGGCATTTCCTGCTGCTGGTGGGTGAGACCGAGGGCCACATGGGCCAGTCCGCCCTGCTCGCCGAGCATTTCGGCCGGGAGGAAGGCGACGCGCCGGCGGTGGACCTGGTGGCCGAGAAACGCAACGGCGACTTCATCCGCGCGCAGGCCGAACACATCCGCGCCTGCACCGACGTCTCGGACGGGGGCCTCGCACTCGCGGCCTTCGAGATGGCCGATGCGGGTGGCGTCGGGATCGTGCTCGACGTGACGGATACCGCGACGCTCTTCGGCGAGGATCAGGGCCGGTACCTCGTGGCCTGCAACTTCGACCAGGCGGAGTACCTGATGCTGGCCGCCGGCCGGGCGGGCGTGCCGATGGCGACGGTGGGCCGGGTCACCGGCGACCGGGTCCGCATCGGCGGCTCCGAGGCGCCGCTCGAGGAGCTCTCGGCGATCTACCGGGGAAGTTTCGAAGAGGCCTTCGGCTGAGAGGCCGGGGCCGAGGTGTTGCGGCGCCCCGGCGCCGCGCCTAGATTCCGCAGACAGACGAACGAGGAGAGGTCGCGCATGGCCATCACCGCCCACGAGATCGAGACGCTGCTCCGCGAGAGCTTTCCCGACGCCCGGATCAACGTCCAGGGTGACGATGGCGCGCATTTCGCGGCGGAGGTCATCGACGAGAGCTTCCGCGGCAAGAACCGGGTGCAGCAGCAGCGCGCGGTCTACTCCGCCCTGAAGGGCAAGATGGACGGCAGCCAGGGCGAGTTGCACGCGCTGGCCCTGACCACTCGCGCGCCCGACTGACCAACCGACCCAGAGACACCCAGGACCGGCCCCGCCGGGACAGAGAACGGAGACAGGCATGACCGCGACCGTCGAAGACCAGATCAAGGACACCGTCACCCAGAACGACGTGGTGCTCTTCATGAAGGGCACCAAGACCATGCCGCAGTGCGGGTTCTCCTCCCGCGTGGCGGGCGTGCTCAACTTCATGGGCGTCGAGTACCAGGACGTGAACGTGCTGGCCGACGAGGGCATCCGCCAGGGGATCAAGGACTATTCCGACTGGCCGACGATCCCGCAGCTCTACGTGAAGGGCGAGTTCGTGGGCGGCTGCGACATCATCACCGAGATGACGCTCTCGGGCGAGCTCGACCAGCTCTTCGAGCAGAACGGCGTCACCTACGACAAGGATGCCGCCGACAAGATCCGCGAAGCCAACGCCTGATCGGGCTGTGACGGCGCTTCGAAGCGCCGTCACGCGGGGCTTGCCCCGCGTGCAAGGGCTTTCGAAAGCCCTTGCTCCCTGACCGCCGGGCGCTCTGACGGGTCGACGTGGTCCGAAGGGCTTTCGAAAGCCCCTCATGACCCCCGGAATTATTTGGACGCAGTGCCCTTTTCCTCGATTTCGTCTGCCAGCGCCTCGGCGCGGGCGGCGAGTTCGGCCAGGGTCTCGGTCACTTCCTGGGGCACCACGGGCACCTCGATCCGCTCGGGCTCGGGCGGGGGCCGGTCCTGCATCTCGTCGAGGCGTGCGCGCATCTCGCCCAGGGCCCTGTCGCCCTCGCGCAGACGCTCTTCCAGTCCGGCGGCCTTGTCGGCCAGCATCAGGCCCGCCATCAGAAGCATCCGGGATTCCGGCAGGCGTCCGACCTGGTCGGAGAGCGCCGAGGCTTCCAGGTCCAGCATTTGGGCGGCATTGCGCAGGTAGGCCTCTTCGCCCTCCTGGCAGGCGACCTCGAAGGAGCGGCCCCCGATGGTGATCTCGACCTGGGGCATCAGGCCTCCTCCCCTTTCAGCGGACGCAGCTCTGCCAGCACGGCCTCGACCTCGGCCGCGTCGGCGCCGCGGAGGGCGCGCAGGGCGTCGAGTTCGGCCAGCATGGCCTTGTTGACCAGGTGGGGCTCCGCCACGTCGCGGGCTGCGGCCTCGCGCAGGGCCTCGGAGCTCTCGACGAGCTCCGCGTTCACCTGGCGCAGCTTCTGCATTTCCTCGTCGAGGGCCGCCAGACGGGCGCGGCCGGAGGAGACCTGGCTCTCCAGACGGGCGATGGTCTGGTCCTGGCGATCCTTGAGCTTGACCACCCGCTCTTCGAGCTGGGCGTTGGCGGCCTGCTCCTCTTCGAGGCGGGCGCGCAGGGCGGTGACCTCGGCCTCGAGTTCGGAGGTGTCGGTCGTAGCCTCGACCTCTGCGGCGGGGGCTGCGGGGCCGAGCCCCTCGACCCCGGCGCGAATGCGGTCGAGCGCCTGGGCGATCCGCCCCTCAAGCGCCGTGACGTCGTCCATCTGCCCGCTCCTGTGTCTGCCCTTGCCCCGGTCTTTTTCGGCGGGGCTGCGCTCGAATCGCGCCCCTTGCGGGAAGGGTATGCGATCCCCCCTGCCCCGGCAAATGCGCGGCCCCGCGCGCTTGAATTCGACCCCTCGGCTGGTAAAGACGCGGGGAACCGTAGTTTCCTTGCCGAAAGGACCGCCCCTTGGATCTCGCTGCCCTGCGCGACGCGCATCCCGACCACTGGAAGATGGCGACCGCCATCCGCACCCTGACGCTCGACGCCGTGATCGCCGCCCAGTCCGGGCACTCCGGCATGCCGATGGGCATGGCCGATATCGCGACGGTCCTGTGGCGCAACCACCTGAAATTCGACCCCAAGGAGCCGCACTGGCCCGACCGGGACCGGTTCATCGTCTCGAACGGCCACGGCTCGATGCTGCTCTACTCGCTGCTGCACCTCACGGGCTACGAGCAGATGACACTCGAGGAGCTGAAGAACTTCCGCCAGTGGGGCTCGCGCACGCCGGGCCATCCCGAGCATGGCCATGCCGAGGGTATCGACACCACCACCGGCCCGCTGGGCCAGGGCTTCGCCAACTCGGTGGGCTTCGCCATCGCCGAGGAGCATCTGCGCGCGCGCTTCGGCAAGAAGCTCGTCGACCACCGCACCTGGGTCTTCGCCGGTGACGGCTGCCTCATGGAAGGCGTCAGCCAGGAGGCGCTGGCGCTCGCCGGCCACCAGAAGCTGGGCAAGCTCACGGTGTTCTTCGACGACAACAAGATCACCATCGACGGCGACCTCAGCCTCGCCGACAGCACCGACCAGATGAAGCGGTTCGAGGCCTCGGGCTGGCACGTCCAGACCATCGACGGCCACGATCCCGAGGCGATCGACGCCGCGATCGAGGCGGCGAAGGCCGACCCGCGCCCCTCGGTCATCGACTGCAAGACGCATATCGCCCTCGGGCATGCCGCGCAGGACACCGGCAAGGGGCACGGGGCGCTGACCGACGAGGACGCCGCGAAGGCCGCCAAGGAGGCCTACGGCTGGTCCTACGGGCCCTTCGAGATCCCCGCCGACATCAAGTCGGACTGGGAGGCGCTCGGCGCCCGCGGTGCCGAGGAGCGCAAGGCCTGGCAGGAGCGGGTCGACGCGATGGCCGCGGGGAAGCGCGCCAAGTTCGACCAGGCGATGCTGGGCACGGTGCCCAAGAAGCTGACCTCGACCATCCGCGCACTGAAGAAGCAGATGAGCGAGACCGCGCCCAAGCTCGCCACCCGCGCCGCCAGCCAGAAGGCGCTGGAAGTCATCAACCCGGTGATGCCCGAGACGCTGGGCGGCTCGGCCGACCTGACCGGCTCGAACAACACCAAGACCGAGGGGCTCGAAGTCTTCTCCCCCGAGAACCGCGGCGGGCGCTACGTGCACTTCGGCATCCGCGAGCACGGCATGGCCGCCGCGATGAACGGCATGGCGCTGCACGGCGGCGTGCGGCCCTACGGCGGCACGTTCCTGGTCTTCTCGGACTACGCCCGCGCCTCCATGCGGCTCTCGGCGCTGATGTCGATGCCGGTGGTCTACGTGATGACCCACGACAGCATCGGCCTCGGCGAGGACGGCCCGACCCACCAGCCGGTCGAGCAGCTCGCCGCGCTGCGCGCCATCCCGAACATGCTGGTCCTGCGCCCCGCCGACCCGGTGGAGGTCGCAGAGGCCTGGGAAATCGCGCTGGAGCGGACCGACGGGCCCACGGTGCTGGCGCTCTCGCGCCAGGGGGTGCCGACAGTGCGCGAGCAGCACAAGAGCAAGAACCTTTCCGCCCAGGGCGCCTACGTGCTGGCCGACGCCGAGGCCAAGCGCCAGGCGATCCTGATGGCCACCGGCTCCGAGGTCGCCATCGCGCTCGAGGCGCGGCGGCAGCTCGAGGCCGAGGGGATCGGTGTGCGCGTGGTCTCCGTGCCCTCCATGGAGCTCTTCGCCCAGCAGGAGGAGAGCTACCGCCGCCGGGTGCTGCCGGGCGGCGCGGTGCGGGTGGCCATCGAGGCCGCCGTGCGCCAGCCCTGGGACCGCTGGCTCAGCGGCGAGCGTGGCCGCGAGGCCAAGGCGGGCTTCATCGGCATGGACCAGTTCGGCGCCTCGGCCCCCCAGGAGGTGCTCTACAAGGCCTTCGGCATCACCGCCGAGGCGACGGTCGCCGAGGTCAAGCGGCTCCTCGGCTGAAGGGATGCGATCCAGCGGTCTGCGCTGACGCGCAGCCATGATCAGCCTGAGGCGCGCCCGCGGGCGCGCCTCAGGCGCATTTGGGGGCTCTGCCCCCGTCGCCGCGGGACGCGGCGCCTCCCCCGCGGTATTTCAGGCTAGATGAAAGGTCAGAGGCGCCAGCGCCCGGGACCCAGGGCCGAGAGCGCGAGGCAGCCGCCGGCGATGGCCCAGTTCTTGACGAAGATGGTCATCTGCCAGGGCTCGTCGGGCTGGAAGTGGAAGAGGCTGGTCACGGCGCAGTAGGCGGCCAGGGCGAGCGCGGTAGCCGGAACGAGGCGGCCGGCAAGGAGCAGGAGGCCGGCGGCGAGGTTGAAGGCGAGCGCGGGCCAGAGAAGCCACGGCGGCCAGCCGCGCAGGGCGAGCAGGTCGCTCGCCGGTCCGGGGTCCGCGACCTTCTGCGCGGCGCCGCCGAGGAAGAGCAGCGCGATGAGCAGCCGGGCCGTGAAGGCGGCGGCGTCTTTCCAGGTCATGGTCCCTCCTGAGGTTCGCGGGTGACACTAGCGCGCGAAGGGGACGGGGCGACGGGACGCGGGCTTGTCGCGGCATGGCGGCAGTGACAGCCTCGCCCGCATGTTACGCTCGGCGACATTCTGGACGGCGTCCCTCCTCCTGATGGCCATCGCCGCGGATCTCTATTTCCGGGAGGGCACGACGCTGATCTTCCTGTCGCGCGAAGGGCTCGACCTGATCCGCTACATCGCCTTCTGGCGATAGTCCCTCCGGGGGCCGATCGGTTGACTACGCCGCCCAATTGCGGAAGGTGGCGCCCGACGGGCCCGGTCGCTGCCGGGCCACCCAGCATCATCGGAGGACGCACGCCATGGCAGTCAAGGTCGCAATCAACGGCTTCGGCCGGATCGGACGGAACGTGCTGCGCTCGATCATCGAGTCGGGGCGCACCGACATCGAGGTCGTCGCGATCAACGATCTCGGCCCGGTCGAGACCAACGCCCACCTGATCCGCTACGACAGCGTCCACGGCCGCTTCCCGGGCGAGGTGAAGACCACCGAGGACACCATCGACGTGGGCCGCGGTCCGATGCGGGTGACCGCCATCAAGAACCCCGCCGACCTGCCCTGGTCGGACGTGGACGTCGTGCTGGAGTGCACCGGCATCTTCACCTCCAAGGAGGCCTGCCAGGCGCACCTCGAGAACGGCTCCAAGCGGGTCCTGATCTCGGCCCCCGGCAAGGACGCCGACGCCACGGTCTGCTACGGCGTGAACCACGAGACGCTGACCTCCGACCACATCGTCGTCTCCAACGCCTCCTGTACCACCAACTGCCTCTCGCCGGTGGCCAAGGTCCTGCACGAGACCGTCGGGATCACCCGGGGCTTCATGACGACGATCCACTCCTACACCGGCGACCAGCCCACGCTGGATACGCTGCACAAGGACCTCTACCGGGCCCGCGCCGCGGCGCTCAGCATGATCCCGACCTCGACCGGCGCGGCCAAGGCCGTGGGCCTCGTCCTGCCCGACCTCAACGGCAAGCTCGACGGCGTGGCGATCCGGGTGCCGACGCCCAACGTCTCGGTCGTCGACCTGACCTTCGAGGCCTCGCGCGAGACCAGCGTCGAGGAGATCAACGACGCAATCCGCAAGGCCGCGGACGGCGAGCTGAAGGGCATCCTCGGCTACACCGACGAGAAGCTGGTCTCGACGGACTTCAACCATGATCCGCATTCCTCGGTCTTCCACACCGACCAGACGAAGGTCATGGAGGGCACCATGTGCCGGATCCTCACCTGGTACGACAACGAGTGGGGCTTCTCGAACCGGATGTCCGACGTCGCCGTCGCCATGGGCAAGCTGATCTGAGACCTTCGCCAGACACGTGATACTCGAACGCCCCGGCGACATCGCCGGGGCGTTATTCGTCAGTGGAGGCGGATGTCGCCGAGCCTCAGGCCACCCTTCGGGAGGGCCGGCAGGCGGGACGTGTCGAGCTCGGGGGGCGGGTCCGGCCCCCGCCAGGCGAGGCGTTCGGTGAATATCTCGAGGAAGGCGATCATCAGCCGCTCGGCGATCCATTCCCCCGCGCAGCGATGGCCTGTGCCGAAATCGCCGCCGCCCTGGGCGACGAAATCGAACGGCCCGGGGTCGCGGCCGTCGAACCGCGAGGGGTCGAAGCGGTCGGCCTCGGCCCAGGCGGAGCGATGACGGTTGGTGCCCTGAACCTCGAGCAGGAGCCGGTCGCCGGCGCGGACCTCGCCACCGAGGGCTCTGGTGTCCCTCCGCGCGACTCCGCCGATGACCGGGAAGAAGGGATAGAGCCGCCGAACCTCCAGCGCGTACCGGCGCCGCTCGGCCTCGTCGGCGGGCCGTCCGCCCTCGACCGTCAGCGCATGCAGCAGGAACAGCCACCAGACGGCGACGGCCACGGTGGGCCGGATGATGTTGAGCAGCTCCACCGCCGCCACCTCTTTGGGCAGTTCCGCGCCCTGGGGGTCGCGCCAGTCCGCGATGACGGCGAGCGCCGTGCCGGGAGGGGCCGTCCGCCGGCCCGAGCGGTGGTCGGACACGAGCCGTGCCGCCCAGCGGTCGCACCGACGGCGGGTCCGGGCCGTGTGCCAGTAGCGCGGCCCGACGGAGGCTGCGCCCGAGAATAGTCGCGTGAGGTCGGCGGAGGTGCGGTCCAGGTCCGAGTCGTCGAGCGGGACGCCGCACCAGTCGAGCGTGGCCCGCGTCAGACTGCGTTCGAGGGCCGGCAGCATCTCGACGCTTTCCTGGCGCTGCCAGTCCTCGGCATCTGTGAGGAGCGAGGCGGTCGCCTTTTCGACCAGCGCGGACATGTTGTCCGGCGTCATGAGCGAGAGCAGCATGGCCTTCCGCGCCCGATGCGGCGCACCGTCGAGTTGCTGCACACCGCCCTTGCCGAAAAGCACGCCCGCCACGCGCGGAGGTACGGCGCCGTCACGGGTCACGAGATCCTCGTCATAGAGCAGCCGGGCGGCCTCTGGCCCGCGCATGCAGACCGTCGGCGCGAGCATCAGGCGGGTCCGCACCGCGTCGCCCCCCGTCTCGTCGCAGTGCTGACTGATGAAGCGGTAAGGATCGCGACGGAACGCGAGGGTGGCATCCGGGAGTCCGGCGGGAGAAATCACGTCCATATTTCAGTGCCCTCACTGCTGTTCCTCCTGGTCAACGCGGGGTCGAGCGGGCGGTTTCGGCCATGCAGTGACGACAAGCCAGTTACCGCAAACAGTCAGTTGTGCTGCACCGCAGCGTGACTAATTCTGGGCCATGGGAGACATAGACCAGCTCGAGAGGATACGAGCCATGACCATGTTCAGCACCGTCCGCACCGCCATCGCCAAGCGTGCGCAATACAACCGGACCGTCCGCGAGCTCCGCTCCGTCCCCGCCGGTCTCGCCGTCGAGGATTTGGGGTTCTTCCCCGGCGACGCGAACCGGATCGCCCGCGACCTCGTCTACGGCCGCTGAGGCCTCAGGGCCTCACTGGCAGATCCGGTAGTTGCCCCGGCGCTCGGCCACGTCAAAGTGGAAGTGGTCGTCATGCGCCGGGTCCGTGCCCGGCCCGAGAACCGTCGTGTAGAAGAGGCATCCCGCCGCGCGGGTCGCCCTTTGCACGGCTTCCAGCAGATCGGCGTCGCCGTTCCGGTTCTGGATCGGCAGGGGATCGGCTCCCTCGAGCTCGATGGCCGAAATGTCGATGGCGTTGCCGAAGGAATGCTCCGAGGGCTGTTCCTGCGGATCGCCGACGCGCCGCCGGCACACGTAGCTCGACGCGTTGGTCAGGCCGGTGACCTCCGGGCTGTCCGGCAGTTCGGCCACCGAGGGCCGAACGTGGTCGCGCGTCCAGCGGGCGAGCGCCAGGGCGGTCTCGCAGCGCATGGTGCCCGCGGGCTCCAGCGTGACGCCCGGCAGGACCTCGGTGAGTTCGATGGGACGGAGGATGCCGCAGTCGCGGTCGTCTTCCTCGGTCACCATCTCGATTTCCTCGAAGCTGGCGCCGATCTCCTCGAGCTCCTCGAGGCAGGCGGCGTGTTCAGGGTAGCTCGAGGCCACGGCCCGGAAGACGGGCTCAGCCTCGGGAACGGCCTCTTCGGCCTCTGTCGGGGTGGCCCCGGGCATGGTCTCCAACTCCCCTTCCTCTTCGCCTTCGGCCTCCGCCGCGGGGGTTTCATCCGTCAAGGAGTCGGGGCGCGCGGGTGGGATCGGCGAGCTGTCCGGCGCGGCCTCGGTCTGAGCCAGGGCAGACGTGGCGAGAAGCGAGAAGATGATCGCAAGTCTGGTCATTGGGTAAACACCACCGGCACGCCGGGCTCGACCATTTCGGCGAGCGCCAGCGCGTCCCAATTGGTCATGCGCACGCAACCATGGCTGCGCGCCTGGAACAGCGAGGATGGATCTGACGTGCCGTGGATGCCGTAGGTCGGCTTCGACAGGTCGATCCAGACGAGACCGACCGGGCCGTTGGGGCCGGGCGGCAGGGTGAGCGGCTCGGTGTTGTCCATCTGGGTGAAGTTCTCGTCAGGCTTGTAGGAATAGGTCGGCTCGGTCGCGATCGCGACAACGTCGTGCGTGCCCGAGGGTGAGGGCAGCTGATCCGAGCCGACGGTGACCGGGTAGTTGGCGACCATGGTCCCTGCGTCGTTGAAGGCCGCGAGCCGGCCCACGTCCTTGCGGACCTCGATCCGGGTCACGTCGTGGGCCTGGCCCGAGCCGGGCGTGGTCACGGTGATCACTTCGCCCGGGGTGAAGCTCGCCTCGGGGTTCAGCGCGACGAGGAAGTCCTGGTCCATGTGGAAGGCCTCGGCGATCTTCTCCTCGACGCTGGTGAAGCCGAGCCAATCCATCTCCGCCAGGTCCGAGTAGTCCTGCGGCAGCGGCTCGGAGAGGTTCTGGGTGTCCTCCTCGGACACCGTGTAGTCGCCGAGCACCGTCGCATGGTTTCCGCCACCGAGCGCGCGCCACACCTCGGCATCCATCGCCCCGTCCTGCGGCAGGCCTTCGCGGGCCTCGAAGGCCCGGATCGCGGAGCGGGACATCGGTCCGCGGTAGCCGTCGACGATGCCGGGCGAGATCCCGGCCCGGTCCAGCAGGACCTGGGCGACGACCGTGATGCCGGACTGCCCTTCCGGCAGCGGCCCGGAGTCATAGGTCGCGGAGGTAATATCCTGGGGCGTGGGCTGCGCTGCGGCGGAGAGCGGCAGGCACAGCAGTGCGGCAAGGCCGGAGGTAAGACGTTTCATGCCCGGAGAACGGCCCCCGGTCGGCGGCGGTTCCGCTCACTCGAACTTGGCGCGAAGGGCCCGGTCCACGGCGGAAGGGACGAACTTGGAGACGTCGCCCCCGAGCCGGGCGATCTCCTTGACGAGCTTGGAGGCGATGGCCTGGTGCTGCGCCTCGGCCATCAGGAAAACGGTCTCGACGCTGTCGTCCAGCTGCCGGTTCATGCCGACCATCTGGTATTCGTACTCGAAGTCCGCGACGGCCCGCAGGCCGCGGATGATCAGGCCTGCGCCGACGTCATGGGCGCAGTCGATCAGAAGGTTCTCGAAGGGATGAGGCACGATCTCGGTGCCCGTCTCGGCGCTGAGCGCACGGCATTCCGTCTCGATCATCGCGACGCGCTCCTCGAGCGAGAAGAGCGGCCCCTTGTCGCGATTGATGGCGACGCCGATCACGAGCCGGTCCACCAGGACGCAGGCCCGACGGATGATGTCGACGTGGCCGTGCGTCACCGGATCGAAGGTGCCGGGATAAAGACCGATGCGCATGGACCGCTCCTGTCGTCACGTGCTGCGGCGCACGCAACGATATTGCGGCCCGGGATGCAAGGGCGGCGGGGCGTCAGTGCCCCATGATCATCCCCTCGAGGGCATCCTTCTCCATCGAGAGCTCCGCGAGCCGCGCCTTGACCACGTCGCCGATGGAGATGAGCCCCACCATGGTCTCGCCCTCCATCACCGGCAGGTGACGGAAGCGGCCCGTGGTCATCATCTCGAGAACCTGGTCGGCGCTGTCCTTCGGCGTGCAGGTCACGAGCTTGGAGGTCATCATTGCATCGACGGCATCGCTCAGGCAGGTGGAGCCGCGCCGCCCCATCTCGCGGACGATGTCGCGCTCGGACAGGATGCCCAGGGGCGCCGTGCCGTCGGACGAGATCACCACCGCGCCGACCTTGTGCTCGGCGAGGAACTTCACGGCCTCCTCCACCGTGGCCTCGGGCGGCATGGTGAGAACCTCTTCCGAGGGCTTGGACTTCAGGATCTTCGAGACGAGCATCGGCACCTCCTCTGCCTGCTGCAATGACCCAGCGTCGGCGGGCGCTGCCACACCTGTCAAGTGAAACGGACCGGAGGAGGCGGCAAGCCGCTTCGAGGCGGCTTGGCCCAATCGGCTTCGAAGCCGACTGGACCGGATCTCGAAACCGCGGGGCAAGGCATTTCGAAATGCCGTTCCCCTGCCCCGCTTCCGTCTCGCGCCGCCCGGCGCTATTGAGGAGGCAATCAAGGAGACCCCCATGCACGACATCAAGCACTGGATCGACGGCGCCTACGCCGCCGGCACCTCGGACCGCCACTCGGAGGTCTTCAACCCCGCGACGGGCGAGGTGCAGGCCCGGGTTCCCCTGGCCACCGCCGCCGAGATCGACGCTGCGGTCGACCGCGCCGCCGAGGCGCAGGTCGGCTGGGCCGCCACCAACCCGCAGCGCCGCGCCCGGGTCATGATGAAGTTCGGCGCCCTGATCCAGCGAGACATGGACAAGCTCGCCGAGGCGATCAGCCGCGAGCACGGCAAGACCCTGCCCGACGCCAAGGGCGACGTTCAGCGCGGGCTCGAGGTCGTCGAGGTCTGCATGGGCGCGCCGCACATGCTCAAGGGCGAGGCCATGACCGACGGCGGGCCCGGAATCGACCTCTACTCCATGCGTCAGCCGCTGGGAGTTGTCGCGGGCATCACGCCCTTCAACTTCCCCGCCATGATCCCGCTATGGAAGATGGCCCCCGCCATCGTCAGCGGCAACGCGATGATCCTGAAGCCCTCGGAGCGGACGCCGACCTGTTCGCTGCTGCTGGCCGAGCTGCTCAAGGAAGCGGGCCTGCCAGACGGCGTGCTGCAGGTCGTGCACGGCGACAAGGAGGCGGTCGACGCCATCCTCGACAACGAGACCGTGCAGGCCGTGGGCTTCGTGGGCTCCACGCCTATCGCGCAGTACATCTACGGCCGCGCCGCGACCAACGGCAAGCGGGCCCAGTGCTTCGGCGGCGCCAAGAACCACATGATCATCATGCCCGACGCCGATCTCGACAAGGCGGCCGACGCCCTCGTCGGCTCTGGCTACGGCGCGGCCGGCGAGCGCTGCATGGCGATTTCCGTCGCCGTGCCCGTGGGCGAGGAGACTGCCGACCGCCTGACGGAGAAGCTCATCCCCCGGATCGAGAAGCTGAAGGTCGGCCCCTACACCGGCGGCGACGACGTTGACTACGGCCCGCTCATCACCGGAGCGGCCAAGGAGCGGGTCGAGGGGCTCATCTCCTCGGGCATCGACCAGGGCGCCGAAGCGCTCGCCGACGGCCGCGGCTTCTCGCTGCAGGGCTACGAGAACGGCTTCTTCCTCGGGCCGACCTTCTTCGACAGGGTCACCCCCGACATGGACATCTACCGCGAGGAGATCTTCGGACCCGTCCTCAGCCAGGTCCGCATGGGCTCCTACGAAGACGCGCTCGATCTGGTGATGAAGAACCAGTACGGCAACGGCACCGCGATCTTCACCCGCGACGGCGACGCGGCGCGCGACTTCGCGGCCCGGGTGAACGTCGGCATGGTGGGGATCAACTTCCCGATTCCCGTCCCGCTCAGCTACTTCACCTTCGGCGGCTGGAAGAAGTCGGCCTTCGGAGATCTCAACCAGTACGGACCGGACGCCTTCCGCTTCTACACCCGGACGAAGACGGTGACCGCACGCTGGTTCTCCGGAATCAAGGACGGCGGCGAGTTCCACTTCAAGGCGATGGACTGACCCGGACGCCTCTGCTTTCCTATTCCGGCGGAAGGCGGAGGCGTTAATGGAGAACCCGGAGTTCAGCCTGGGCATCGAGGAGGAATACCTCCTCGTCGACCGCGACAGCCTCGCCCTGCGCGAGGCGCCCGCCGGGCTGCTCGAGGCCTGCCAGGAAGAGCTGCAGGACCAGGTGAGCCCGGAGTACCTGCAGTGCCAGATCGAGGTCGGCACCCGGGTCTGCGCCACCATCGGCGAGGCCCGGGACGACCTGAAGCGGCTGCGCGAGTGCATCTCGCGCCACGCGGCGGACCACAACCTCTCGCCGATCGCGGCCTCCTGCCACCCGCTCGCGGACTGGAAGCAGCAGCACCACACCGACCGGGCGCGCTACAACCAGCTGCGTGACGACCTCGGCGGCGTGGTGCGGCGAATGCTGATCTGCGGGATGCACGTCCATGTCGGGCTGGGGTCCGACTCGCTCCGGGCCGATTTGCTCAACCAGATGGCCTACTTTCTGCCGCACCTGCTCGCGCTCTCCACCTCGTCGCCCTTCTGGCAGGGCGAGGATACGGGGCTCGCCAGTTACCGGCTCTCGGTCTTCGACAACCTGCCCCGTACCGGGCTGCCGCCGCGGATCGACGCCTGGGAGGAATACGAACGGTCGGTCGGCGCGCTGGTCGACCTGGGCGTGATCGAGGATGCCACCAAGATCTGGTGGGACCTGCGCCCCTCCTTCCGCTTCCCGACGCTGGAGAGCCGGATTTGCGATGTCTCTCCCCGGCTGAACCATGCGATCTCGCTCGCCGCCGCGACCCAGTGCATCGCCCGGATGCTCTGGCGGCTCAGGGCCAACAATCAGCGCTGGCGGCGCTACGAGAACTTCCTGATCTCCGAGAACCGCTGGAGGGCCCAGCGGTACGGCGTCGGTGGCGGTCTGATCGACTTCGGCCGCGGCGAGATCGTGCCGGTCCCCGCGCTGGTCGAGGAACTGATTGCCCTGGTGGGCGAGGACGCGGATGCGCTGGGGTGCGAGGCCGAACTCGAGGGGCTCAGGGAGATCCTTGAGGAGGGCACCTCGTCGGAGCGGCAGCGCGCCGTGCGCGAAGAGGCGGAAGCCTCAGGCAAGGACCGCGACGCGCAGATGCAGGCGGTCGTGCGGCACCTCATCGAGGAATACCACGCCGATCTCTAGGCCTCAGTCCGAGATCACCCGGTCGTAGAGGCGGCTCGATCCACCGAGCGCGGCTCTTAGCCATCCCACGCCGACACCCACCGAGCGGATGCCCCGCAAGCCGGTGTAGCTGCCCGCCACGGGCCAGAGCGCGACGCGAACAGCACCGCCCAGGCCCTTGGTCAGGAAGTGGAAGAGCGCCTTTCCACGGGCGCCCGCACCGGCCTTGCGGTACTTCAGGTGGTACTTCGCCATGGTCTGGTCGCGCGCGCGCCGGAAGCAGTACCCGGCGGAGAGCTTGTCCGCCGGAATCACCTCGCTCACCCGCGCGTCTGGCACCCAGCCGAGGCGGAAACCGGCGCGTTCGGCCCGGATCGAGAAATCGGTGTCGGAGCCCCCGGTCAGCCGCATCCCCTCGTCGAAGCGCAGCCCGTGATGCCGCAGGACATGCGCGGCGCAGAGCCAGTTGTTCGTGGCGAGGTGCAGAGTCGCCTGCCGGCCCTCCGTGCGCTTGGCCTCGCGCTCTCGCGCCATGCGGGTGAAGTAGTCGAAGACCGCCTGCTGATGGCGCGTGAGCGGGCCGGAAGGCGCGCGCTGGTCCACCGGGCCGCCCACGAGGTCGTAGCCCCCTGCCCGCGCGCCCTCCACGAGGCGCGCGATCCAGTCCGGCTCCGGCGTCTCATCGTCGTCGATGAAGGCCAGCCAGTTCGCCCCCGCGCCGAGCGCCGCCTCGACGGCGGCGTTCCGGGCCTGCGGGATGCCGAGACGCGGCTCATGCACGGCCTCCGCAGGCCGGCCGGTCCGGGCGGCGAACGCCTCGACGTCCTCACCGATGGTGAACTCCGGGTCGTTCTGGACGAAGACGAAGCGCAGAACTGCGTCCTCGGGAGGCGAGAGCTCTCCCAGCGACGCCAGCAACTGCCGGAACATGCGCGACCGGCCCCGCGTGGCCGCCGCGACGACAATGGTCTCGGGCTCATCCGTCATGCCTCAGCCCTAGCGCCCTGCGCGGCCCGGTGCACCTGGAAACAGCTCTCCCGCGGCATCGGCAGCCCGCCGCTCGGGCCGGGAACCCGCCCGGGACGGCGCGGTTTGCAACCGGACAAGTGAAGTGAGGATCAGCATGAAACGCTATCTGGCCGTGGCCCTGACCGCGGTGATCGCCCTCTCGCCCGCCCTTGCTGATGCCAAGCCCGGCAACAACGGGAATGGCAACGGAAACGGCAACTCCGCCAGCGCGCGCGGCAACGGGAACGGCCAGGGGAACGGGAACGGAAACCGGGCCTCCAGCCGACCCGAGGCACCGGGGAATTCGGGATCGGCCCGTGGCACTGGAAACGGCAGAGGTAACGGAAACGGAAACCGCGCGGATGCGACCGCGGCGGGCGCCGGCGCCTTCGCCAACCTCGGCGCGGTCTTCGACTGCCCGCCGGGCCTCGCCTTCCGGGACCCGCCCTGCGTGCCGCCGGGACAGGCGGACAAGGGCGTCACCTTCCAGGAATGGACCGGCGTGAGCGACGAAGAGCTCGACCGCCTCTTGGAGGAAGCCGCACTGGCCTTCGAGGAGACCGAGACCGTCGACGAAGAGGTCCAGGAAGACGCGGTCGATGAGCTCCTGCTGACCGAAGCCGAGATCGTCGACCTCTTCGATCTCGAACCCGCCCCTGCCGGCATGCGCTATGCCGTCATCGACGGGCAGCCGGTGACGCTGACCGAGGAAAACTACGCGATGCTTCAGCAAATTCGGCGGCTCGCCTCCGTGCCCGAGATCGCAGAGGACCTCGTGGTCGAACCGACAGTGTCGCTGACCGAGGAAGAGCTGATCGCGATTTATGACCTGCCCGAGAGGGCCGAGGGTCGGCGATACTCGGTCGTCGACGGCTCGGTGGTCGAGCTGTCGCAGGAGGGGTACGACCTGCTCCAGCTTTTGCGGCTCGTTTCCTCGGTCTGAGACAGACGGCGCAGGGCGCGCTCCGGTCGACCGCGCCCCTTACTCCGCCGCCACCCGGCGGCGGGGCTTGAGCATCGGGCCGAGGTACCGGCCGGTATGGCTGCTGGTCACCTCGGCGACCTCCTCGGGCGTGCCGGTCGCGACCAGCGTGCCGCCGCCATCCCCGCCCTCGGGGCCGATGTCGACGATGTGGTCGGCCGTCTTGATGACGTCGAGGTTGTGCTCGATCACCACCACCGTGTTCCCGGCATCGACCAGCTCGTGCAGCACTTCGAGCAGCTTCTTCACGTCCTCGAAATGCAGGCCCGTCGTCGGCTCGTCGAGGATGTAGAGGGTGCGCCCGGTGGATCGCTTCGCCAGCTCCTTCGACAATTTCACCCGCTGCGCCTCGCCACCCGAGAGGGTCGTCGCCTGCTGGCCGACCTTGATATAGCCAAGACCCACGCGCATCAGCGCGTCCATCTTCTCGCGGATCGAGGGCACCGCCTTGAAGAACTCCTGGGCGTCTTCCACCGTCATTTCAAGGACATCGGCGATGCTCTTGCCCTTGAAGCGCACCTCAAGCGTCTCGCGGTTGTAGCGCGCGCCCTGGCAGGTTTCGCAGGTGACGTAGACATCCGGCAGGAAGTGCATCTCGATCTTGATGACCCCGTCCCCCTGGCAGGCCTCGCAGCGCCCACCCTTCACGTTGAAGCTGAAGCGGCCGGGCTTGTAGCCCCGCGCCTTGGCCTCGGGCAGGCCCGCGAACCAGTCGCGGATCGGGGTGAAGGCCCCGGTGTAGGTGGCCGGGTTCGAACGCGGAGTCCGCCCGATGGGCCGCTGGTCGATGTCGATGACCTTGTCCAGGTGCTCCAGCCCCTTGATCGTCTCGCAGGGCGCGGGCACCTGCCGCGCCCCGTTGAGCCGCATGGAGGCGGTCTTGAAGAGCGTCTCGATGGTCAGCGTCGACTTGCCCCCGCCGGAGACGCCGGTCACGCAGACGAACTTGCCCAGCGGGAAATCGACGGTCACGTCCTTGAGGTTATTGCCGTGCGCCTTGACCACGGTAAGAGCCTTGCCGTTGCCCTCGCGCCGCTCGGGGTTCACCGGGATTTCCCGCCGGCCGGCGAGGTAGTCGCCGGTGACGCTCTCGGGGTTCTGCTGGATCTCGTCGGGCGTCCCCTCGGCCACCACGTGGCCACCGTGGACGCCGGCGCCCGGTCCGATGTCGAAGACGTAGTCCGCCTCGCGTATCGCCTCCTCGTCGTGCTCGACGACGATGACCGTGTTGCCCTGGTCGCGCAGGTTCTTGAGCGTGGTCAGCAGCCGGTCGTTGTCGCGCTGGTGCAGGCCGATGGAGGGCTCATCGAGAACGTAGAGCACGCCGGTGAGGCCCGAGCCGATCTGGCTCGCCAGCCGGATCCGCTGGCTCTCGCCGCCCGAGAGCGTGCCGGCGGCCCGGCTCATCGTCAGGTACTCGAGACCGACGTTGTTCAGGAACCCCAGCCGCTCACGGATTTCCTTGAGAATGGCGCGGGCGATCTCGTTCTTCTGCTGGGTGAGGCTTTCCGGGACCGACTCGGTCCAGGCGTAGGCCTCCTTGATCGACATCTGCACGACCTCGCCGATGTGCAGGCCCGCGATCTTCACGGCGAGCGCCTCTTCCCGCAGGCGGTAGCCGTTGCAGGTGCCGCAGGGGCGGTTGTTCTGGTAGCGCTCGAATTCCTCGCGGATCCAGGCGCTGTCGGTCTCCCGGTACCGGCGCTCCATGTTCGGGATCACGCCCTCGAAGGGCCGCGAGACCTGGTAGACCCGCCCCCCCTCGTCGTAGCGGAACTGGATCTCCTCGTCGCCCGAGCCATACAGGAAGACCTGCTGCACGTGGGCCGGCAGGTCCTTCCAGGGCGTCTTGGAATCGAACTCGTAGTGCCGGGCAATGGCTTCGATGGTCTGCAGGAAATACGGCGACTTGCCCTTGCGCCAGGGCGCGATGGCCCCGTTGGCGAGGCTCAGCGCGGCATCCGGCACCATGAGCGCCGGGTCGAAATAGAGCTCGTGACCCAGCCCGTCGCAGGAGGGACAGGCGCCGAAGGGCGCGTTGAACGAGAACAGCCGCGGCTCGATCTCCGGGATCGTGAACCCGGAAACCGGACAGGCGAAGTTCTCGGAGAAGGTGATCCGCTCCGGCTCGCCCTCCCCCTCGTGCGGCGCCGTCTCCAGCACCGAGATCCCGTCGGCCAGGTCGAGCGCCGTGCGCAGGCTGTCCGCCAGCCGGGTCTCGACGCCTTCGCGCACCACGATGCGGTCGACGACGACGTCGATGTCGTGGCGGAATTTCTTGTCGAGCGTCGGCGG
The DNA here is from genome assembly GCF_008710275.1 of Histidinibacterium aquaticum. GTDB lineage: Bacteria > Pseudomonadota > Alphaproteobacteria > Rhodobacterales > Rhodobacteraceae > Oceanicola > Oceanicola aquaticus. The sequence continues at coordinate 314,965 of NZ_VYQE01000002.1, read as the reverse complement.
ATCGTCGAGGTCGTAGAACTCCCCGTCGACCTTCACCCGCTGGAAGCCCTGCTTGCGCAGCTCCAGGAATTCCTTGCGGTACTCGCCCTTCCGGTCGCGCACGATGGGCGCGAGAAGATAGCCGCGCGTGCCCTCCTCGTAGCCCATGATACGGTCGACCATGTCCTGCACCTGCTGCGCCTCGATGGGCAGGCCGGTGGCCGGCGAATAGGGCGTGCCGACCCGCGCGAAGAGCAGGCGCATGTAGTCGTAGATCTCGGTCACCGTGCCGACGGTCGAGCGCGGGTTCTTCGAGGTCGTCTTCTGCTCGATCGAGATCGCGGGGGAGAGGCCGGAGATGTGATCGACGTCCGGCTTCTCCATCATGTCGAGGAACTGCCGGGCATAGGCCGAGAGCGACTCGACATAGCGGCGCTGGCCCTCGGCATAGATCGTGTCGAAGGCAAGCGACGACTTGCCGGAGCCGGAAAGTCCGGTCACGACGACAAGCTTGTCGCGGGGAATGTCGAGGTCGATGTTCTTGAGATTGTGCTCGCGCGCGCCGCGCACCTCGATCGACTTCAGCTCGGGCATGAAACACCTCTTTCGGCAGCAGGCCTCAGATAGGCCATGCGGCCCGAGGCGCAATGAGGTTTATAGAACATTACTAGAACAAACGGGAGAGAAAATCACACCTGCCCCGTCGGTGCCGCCTCCCGCAGCCGCATGAGCATCATATGGGCGGCCGCCCCGCCGAAGAGAACCGCCGCGAGACCGAGCGCGAAGCCGGGGTGGCCGAGGGCCGCGATGACGACAACCATCACCGGCGTCCCGATCGTGTTGCCGATGTTGCCGGTCTGGGCCATCGCGCCGTAGCCCGCCGCACGGTCCTCGGCGTCGGGGTTGAGCTCGGCGACCAGAGCGAAGCTCGCCCCCTGGGTCAGGCCGAGCCCCGAGGCGAGCAGCAGGCAGAAGAGCGGCCCACCCGGTGCGACGAGGAGCCCCAGCGCCGAGACGCCGCCGACGGCGAAGCCGAGGATCACCACCCAGACCGCCGAGACCTGCCGGAGCATAGCCGTGCCCAGCGTGAGGGAGACCGCGATGCTCATCAGCGGCATCGCGCCCACGATGGCCGCGCGCCAGCCGGGAGCGATGAAGGGCGGGATGAGCGTCAGCAGCGAGACGAAGCAGAAGGTGTAGAACAGCCACCCCACCCCCGCTGCGCCGATCCACGGGGAGCGGTAGATCTCGACATGTCGCGCGGCGAGCCCGCGCCAGTCCAGCGGCTCCGTCACCCGGGGTGCCGTACCCTTGGATAGAACCGCCCCGATCAGCAGCGCGCAGGCCGCCATCCAGATCGCATGGGCCACGAAGAGCGCCGGAAGCCCCAGCCGGTCGACAAGCGGCAGCCCCAGAAAGGCCAGGAGCGCGAAGGCCACACCGAAGAAGCTGCCCCAGAGGGTCATGACGAAGCCCGAGTGCCGCGGCGCCGTGATGGCCGAGATCAGCGTGGGCGCCGCCACGACGATGGCGAGATGGGACATCCCCTCGACGATGCGGCTCGCCAGCAGCAGCGGCATCGCGGGCAGCGTCGCCTGGAACAGCGAAAGCGCCGCCCCGGCCCAGAGCGCCCAGAGCAGCGCTCGCCGGTAGCGGAGCCGTCCGACGACGAGGCCCGCCACGACGCCAAGGATGATGCCGATGAAGCCCACCAGCGAGACGGCGAAGCCGAGGCTCGCACCCGCGGCGGGATAGGCCTCCGCCAGCGCGCCGAAGCCGACCGACGCCTTGCCGTACTGCGCCGCCGCCCCGAGCCCCGCGGCCCAGAGCAGAAGCACCGTTCCGAAGGGCGTCCGCGTCTCCATGGCTCGTGCCTAGACCGGCGGAGAGCCGCGCGCCAGTCCCGGCTTCACGGAGCCGTTGGATGACGGAGCCGCCGCGGCTGCTAGAATTGGACGGGCAGAAACGGGAGTATCCGGAATGATCCGCACCCTTGTTGCCGCCACCCTCGCCCTTTTCGTTGCCCTGCCCGCCGCCGCGCATCACGGCTGGCGCTGGACCGACGGGGGCAAGTTCGAACTGACGGGCGTCGTGACCCACGCGGACCTCGGCAATCCGCACGGCGTCCTGACCATCGAGGCCGAGGACGAGCTCTGGGCCGTTCAGGTCGGCCAGCCCTGGCGCAACGACCGCGCGGGCCTGACCGACGGGATGATGGCACCCGGGACCGAGATGACGATCCTCGGCGAGCGCTCCTCCGATCCCGGCGAGCTGCTGATGAAGGCCGAGGCCGTGACCATCGACGGCCAGACCTACGAGCTCTATCCCGAGCGGCTTTGACGGAGATCGCCGCCTGGCTCGAAGCCACGGCAGTCGCCCAGCACCTCAAGGTCTCGCGCTGGACCTATCCGCTGGTCAACGCGGGCCATATCCTCGGGCTGGCCCTGCTCGTCGGGGCCGTGCTGCCCATGGACCTCCGCCTGCTGCGGGGCCGGGACGGCACCGACCTGCGCCGCTACGCGGCAGCGGGGCTCGCGATGGCGGTGGTCTTCGGTTTCCTGCTCTTCGCGACCCAGGCGGGCGACTACCTCGGCAACCGCGCCTTCCTCGTGAAGATGGCCCTGCTCGCGCTGGCTCTCGTGAACATCGCCGCCCATCTGCGGCTCTCCGCGCTCTCCCCTGGCCGGCAGCGCGCAGCGGCGCTCGCCTCGCTCCTCCTTTGGCCCGCAGTCCTGATCGCGGGCCGGATGATTGCCTACGTCTGAACCGCCGGACAGGCGTTTTCCTTTGGCCACAGGGGCTTCACAGACCGGACCGGCTGGTGTTTCCTAGCGTCATCTGACGAGGGGGAATTCACATGCGCCATATCGCCATCATCTGCCTGACGCTCCTGCTGCTGCCCTTCGGCGCAGCGGCCCAGCAGTCCCGGCCCAACACGATCCTCGTGATGGACGGTTCCGGCTCGATGTGGGGGCAGATCGACGGCGTGAACAAGATCGTCATCGCGCGCGACGTGGTGAGCGAGATCCTCTCGACATTTCCCAATGACCAGAATCTCGGCCTGACCGTCTACGGGCATCGCACCCGGGGCGACTGCACCGATATCGAGACCGTGGTCGCGCCCGACGCCGGGACGGCCGGGCGCATCGTGGAGCAGGTCAACAACATCAACCCGCGCGGTCGCACCCCGATGACCGACGCCGTAATCGCGGCGGCGGAGGCCCTGCGCTTTACCGAGGAGAAGGCGACCGTCGTCCTCGTCTCCGACGGGATCGAGACCTGCAACCCCGACCCCTGCGCCGCGGCCCGCGCGCTGGAGGAGGCGGGAATCGATTTCACCGCCCATGTCATCGGCTTCGACGTGGCGGGAGAGGCAGAGGCCCTCGCCCAGATGCAGTGCATCGCGGAGGAGACCGGCGGCACCTTCGCGACCGCCCAGAACGCGAGCGAGCTGACCGATGCCCTCGCCGTGGTGGTCGAGCCCGAACCCGTCGTCGCCCCCGGCACCTTCGTCGCCGAGATGGCGGACGGCACCGTCATCGCCGATCCCGTCCTCTGGGACATCTCCTCCGACAGCGGCGCCCTCGCCGAGGGCGAACAGGGCAATCCGCTGGAGCGCGAGCTGCTGGAAGGAACCTACACCGCCGAGGCCTACTGGACCGTTGGCGAGACGGCGCAGGAGACGACCTTCACCGTCGCGGGCGACGCGCCGGTCACGGTGACGCTGACCTTCGAGGAGCCGCTGCCGACCGCCTCGGTCACGCATCCCGGCTCCGCCGTCGCCGGCTCCATGATCGAGGTGGCCTGGGACGGGCCCGACGCCGAGCGCGACTACATCGCGGTCTCCGTGCCCGACGACACCGGCTACGAGGAATACGTCTACACCGAGGAGGGTTCCCCCGCCGTCCTGAGGATGCCCTCGACCCCCGGCACCTACGAGGTGCGCTACGTCCTCTCGGAGGGCCGCCAGATCCTCGCCGCCTCGCCCATCGAGGTGACGGAGGTCACGGCCGCGGTCGAGGGCCCGGCAGAGGCGATGGCCGGCGAGACGATCCAGGTGGACTGGGAGGGACCGGATTACCCGCGCGACTACCTCGCGGTCTCCGCCCCTGACGACGACGGTTACGTCAACTACGTCTACACCGAGGAGGGCGCTCCGGGCGCGCTGGTCCTGCCGGCGGAGCCGGGCGAATACGAACTGCGCTATGTCATGTCGCAGGACCGCCGGATCATCGCCCGCGCGCCGATCACGGTCAGCCCGGTGAAGGCCGAACTCTCGGCCCCCGAAACGGCGATCGCCGGCGAGACGATCACCATCGGCTGGGAGGGTCCCGACTACGCCGGCGACTACCTCGGCGTCTCGGTCCCCGGCGAGGAGAATTACGTCAACTACGTCTACACCCGCGACGGCAACCCTGCCGAGCTGCTCATGCCCACGGCTCCCGGGACCTACGAGCTCCGCTACTACCTCAACCAGGACCGGCGTGTGATCGCGACGCGGCCCATCGATGTCACCGAGGTCGGCGCGGAGCTCACGGCGCCCGACAGCGCCCCGGCGGGGGAAACCATCGAGGTCGGCTGGTCCGGGCCGGACTACCAGGGCGACTACCTCGCGGTCTCCATCCCCGGCGAGGACGGGTCGGTGAACTACACCTACACCCGCGATGGCAATCCGGCAGAGATCGAGATGCCCGTTGAGCCCGGCACCTACGAGCTGCGCTACATCGTGAACCAGGACCGCACCGTGCTCGCGAGCCGGCCCATCGAGGTGACCGAGCTCAGCATCTCCGTCGAGGCCCCGCCAGAGGCCACCGTGGGCGCGACCATCCCAGTGGGCTGGACCGGCCCCGCCTACCAGAACGACTTCATCGCCGTCGCGGTGCCGGGCGAGAACCGCTCAGTGAACTACACCTACACGCGCGACGGCAACCCTGCGGAGCTCGAGATGCCGGTCGAACCGGGCACCTACGAGGTCCGCTACGTGCTCGGTCAGGGCAACGAGATCGCCGCCACATCCGAAATCACCGTCTCCGCGGCCGAGGTCGCGGTCTCGGGCCCCGCGAGCGCGGTTGCCGGGGACACGATCGAGGTCGAGTGGACCGGGCCCGCCTACCGCAACGACTTCGTCGCCGTGGCCGTCCCCGGCGAGAACCGCTCGGTGAACTACACCTACACCCGCGACGGCAATCCGGCCCAGCTCGAGATGCCCGTCGAGGCCGGCGAGTACGAGCTCCGCTACGTCTTCGGCCAGGGCAACCGGGTCGCCGTTTCGCAGCCGATCACCATCGAGACGGCGAAAGCCACGCTGGAGGTGCAGGACAGCGCGGTCGCGGGCGAAACGATCCAGGTCGGCTGGGAGGGACCGAGCTACCGCAACGACTTCATCGCGGTGGCCGAGCCCGGCGAGAACCGCTCGGTGAACTACACCTACACGCGCGATGGAAACCCGGCCGAACTCGAAATGCCGGTCGACGCGGGCGACTACGAGGTTCGCTACGTGCTGGGACAGGGTAACACCGTCATCCAGCGCGAGCCGATCACCATCGTCGCGGCCGAGGCCCAGCTCGTCGCCCCGCAGAGCGGACCGGCCGGGGGCACCCTGCCCGTCGGCTGGGACGGTCCGGGCTACCGCGACGACTTCATCGCCATCGCCGAGGTCGGGGCGGACCGCTCGATCGACTACGTCTACACCCGCGAGGGCAACCCGGTGATGCTGGAGCTTCCGGAGACACCCGGCACCTACGAGCTGCGCTATGCGCTGGGCCAGGGCAACAAGGTGATCTTCACCCTCCCCGTCACCGTCGAGTGACGGGGGTCAGCCGATCAGGGCCGTAAGGCCGACCCCGACCGCCACGGCGGTCAGGGCGTAGCCGATGGCCATGAGCAGGCCGTCGCGCAGGCTGAAGGCCAGGCCGAAGGTCGCGATAGCGGCCATCGGCGCCGTGCTGGCGAAGGGGATCAGCTCCAGCGGCGGCACCGTGAAGCAGAGCAACAGGCAGATCACCCCCGCCGTGCGGATCACCGATGTCCGCGTGAGCTGCGGCAGGCGGCCCGGAAACCACCGGTCGAGCCGCCGCGCGATGGGCTGAAGGCTGTCGGCGGCTTGCCGCATCCGGCTGGCCTTCACGGTGCGCTTCGAGAGCACGCCCGGCAGCCAGAGGTCCTCGCGGCCCCAGGCGATCTGGGCCGCGAAGATGGCGATGATCACGGCCAGAAGCGTAGGGACGCCGGGGATACCGCCGATGGGCGTGATCTCCACCAGCGCGGGCACGAAGAGAAACGGCCCGTAGCCGCGGTGATCGAGCGCATCGACCGTCTCGTCGACGGAGATCGAGCCGTCGCGTTCCGCCGCATGATGCAGGCTGTCGAGGATGTCTTCGATGGCGTGGCTGGGCGAGCTCATGCGGGCGCAACGGCGGCCCGTGTCACTCTGTTCCCGCCGCTGAAAAGGCGGGCGCCACGCCGGGCCCCGGCGGGCCGGCGTGGCGCAATCTCGCTCAGTAATGCAGGGCGCGGCCGTAGGCGTCGAGCACGCTCTCGTGCATCATCTCGCTCAGCGTCGGGTGCGGGAAGACCGACTCCATGAGGTCCTCTTCCGTCGTCTCCAGCGTCTTGCCGACGACGTAGCCCTGGATCAGCTCGGTCACCTCCGCGCCGACCATGTGGGCGCCCAGCAGCTCGCCGGTCTTCTTGTCGAACACCGTCTTTACCATGCCCTCGGGCTCGCCGAGCGCGATGGCCTTGCCGTTGCCGATGAAGGGAAAGTGGCCGACGTTGACCTCGTAGCCCTGGTCCTTGGCCTGCGCCTCGGTGAGGCCCACGCTCGCGATCTGCGGATGGCAGTAGGTGCAGCCGGGGATCGAGTTGGGCTTGATCGGGTGCACGTCATTCTTCCCGGCGATCAGCTCGGCCACCATCGTGCCCTCGTGGCTGGCCTTGTGCGCGAGCCAGGGTGCGCCCGCGATGTCGCCGATGGCGTAGAGACCCTCGACGCCGGTGCGGCAGTACTCGTCGGTCAGGACGTGGCTCTTCTCGATCTTCACGCCCGCTTCTTCGAGGCCGAGTCCCTCGACGTTGCCGACGATGCCCACGGCGGAGATCACCGTGTCGAACTCGTGCTTCTCGACCTTGCCGCCGGTCTCGATATGGGCGGTCACCTTGCCCTTGCCACGGTCCAGCTGCTTGACGATGGCCTTCTGCAGGATCGTCATGCCCTGCTTCTCGAACTGCTTCTTGGCGAACTTCGAGATTTCCTCGTCCTCGACGGGCAGGATGCGATCCATCACCTCGACCACCGTCGTGTCGGCGCCGAGCGTGTTGTAGAAGCTCGCAAACTCGATCCCGATGGCGCCCGAGCCGATGACCAGCAGCTTCTTGGGCATCCGCTTCGGCACTAGCGCGTCCTTGTAGGTCCAGACCAGCTCGTGGTCCGCCTCCAGCCCCGGAAGCTCCCGCGCGCGGGCGCCGGTGGCGACGACGATCGCGGGCGCGGTCAGTTCCTCTTCGCCCTTCTCCGTCTTGACCTTCACGGTGTTCTTCCCGGCCAGGCGGGCCTCGCCCATGATCGAGGTGACCTTGTTCTTCTTGAACAGGCTGCCGATCCCGGAGGTCAGCTGCTTGGCGACCTTGCGCGAACGCTGCACGACGGCCTCCAGATCATAGTCGACGCCGTCGGCCTTGAGCCCGAATTCCTTGGCCCGGTGCATCAGGTGAAAGACCTCGGCCGAACGCAGCATGGCCTTGGTGGGGATGCACCCCCAGTTGAGGCAGATGCCCCCCAGGTGCTCGCGCTCGACGCAGACCACCTTGAGGCCCAGCTGGGCCGCGCGGATCGCCGCGACGTAGCCGCCGGGTCCCGCGCCGATTACGATCATGTCATAGCTCGTGGCCATGAAGCCTCCTCCGGTTGGCGAATTGGTTTGACGTTAAACGATCGGGACCGGCCTTGCCAGAGACACACCGGCATGGCCGGACCGCGCCGCGTGCAAGTCTCTGGGATCTCAGGGCCTCGCCGGAAGACCGGGCGCATTCGACGCGGCGGCGGGCCCGGGAGCGCGGTCAGGCGCTCGGGGCCGCGTCGCCCTGCTCCGCCTGGAGCGCTCGGACGATCGCGCCGTAGCCGCCCTCGTCGAGGAAGCGCTGCTCGGCCTCTGTCGTTCGGCGGGCGAGCGCGGCGTTTCGGAACGGGAAGCGGCCGAAGCGGCGGATGATCTCCCTGTGGGCGCGGGCGTGCAGCAGGCTCTGGGTGTCCTCGGGCAGCCGCTCTGCGAAGAGGGCGACGGCCCGGTCCTGGTCGACGATGTTCTCGGAGTGCTCCAGCGGCAGGTAGACGAAGGGCCGGGCCCGGGCCTCCAGCCGCAGGTCCCACTCGCGGGATATCATCACCTTGGCCGCCGCGCGGGCGTTCTGGTCGGTCGCAAAGGCGCGGGCCTCGCCGCGGAACATGTTCCTCGGGAACTGGTCGGTGAGGATCAGGTAGGCCGGGCTCTCCTGCGGGGTTGTCAGCCAGAGCCCCAGCCCGCCCTCGGAGGCCTCTTTCCAGCGACCGCCGAAGCGCTCCCGGATGTCGTCGTCGAGCCCCTCGGGCGGCTCGAACCAGCCCTTCGGCCCGACCTCGTCGAGCCAGAAGTCGATAATCTCCTGCGGGTGGGTCATGCGTGCCTCGCGGTCTCCGGACGCGACTGCCCGCGCCCGGACCGAGCCTGCGCCGAGGCGCAGGCCCGTGCAAGGTCAGACCGGCACCGCCTGGCCCGGACCGGAGCCTGTGGGGCGGTCGCCGTCGTTGTCGGCGCTGCCCCGATCGCTCTCCGTGTCGACCTCTGCCTCATGCTCGGCATAGACCTCCTGGGCCATGTCGACCGCGTAGGGAGAGGCGTTCGCGAGGACCGGCGAATAGGGCACCGCTTCGCCCGCGTTGCTGACCGTCGGGCGGCGCGTCGTCCGGTAGAGGCCGTAGCCCGCGATGGCCGACATCAGCACGGCGATGAAACCCCAGTAGGCCTCCGGCCCGAAGCTGCGCATGAGCCAGCCGACCGTAACCGGTCCGGCGACCGCGCCGAGGCCGTTGATGAAGACGAAGCCGGCGGAGGCCGCCGCCATGTCTTCCCGCTCGAGATAGTCGTTCGCGTAGGCGATGAGCAGCGCGTAGAGCGGGTTGGTCGTCCCGCCGATGAGCGCCGCCGCAAGGACCAGCGTCCCGAAGGTCGGCGGCAGCAGGAAGCCCAGCACCGCGCCCACCGCGCTGACGGCCGCGACGCCGATGATGAGCATCCTCCGGTCGAGCCGGTCCGAAAGCCAGCCGATGGGATACTGCGCCACCACCGCCGCGATGTAGAAGACCGAGACGAAGACCGAGATCCGCCCGACCGAGAGGTCGACCTGCGTGGCATAGACCGCGGCCATGCCGAACTGCGCGGCGAAGGCGCCGCCGAGCAGGATCATGCCCACGGAGGCGAGAGGCGAGGCCTCGATCAGCAGCCGCAGGTTCAGCGGCTTGGTCGATTCGAAGGCCGGCGTGGGCGAGACCGACAGCAGGATGGGCGCGAAGGCCAGGCTCACCAGCACCGAGGGGATGATGAAGAGCACGTAGCCCCCCGCGTCGCCCAGCAGCAGCAGGTACTGCGCCACGACGATCCCGCCCATCTGCACGATCATGTAGAGCGAGAGCGCCTGCCCTCGGTTCTCGTTGCTGGCCGCGTTGTTCAGCCAGCTCTCCGCGGTGACGTAGACCCCGGAGAAGCAGAAGCCGATGATCACGCGGCCGATGATCCAGGCCGCGGGCGAGACCAGCGTGGGATAGAGGATCAGGATCGCCGAGATCGCCGAGCCGAGCGCCGCGAAGACGCGGACGTGACCCACGCGCCGGATCATGCCCGGCGACAGCTGCGATCCGCCGAGGAAGCCGAGGAAGTAGGCTGACATCACCAGTGACATCTCGAAGGTCCCGAACCCCTCGAGATCGCCGCGAACACCCAGAAGCGTTCCCTGAAGGCCGTTGCCGACCATGAGCATGAACATGCCCAGAAGCAGCGGCCAAGCGCTGCCTACAAGCGATAGCATATCGAACCTCTTGCCTATTCGCCGGCCGCCTTTGGCTGGCCGGACGTCTACTCGATCCGCGGGTTCGCTTCGCACCGGAGTGCGACATCCGCGTGTCGTTCTGCGCGCCACCTAGCCCCCGCCGGCGGCGGCCTCAACCGGGAAGCAGCAGTGACGCGTCGCCGTATGAGAAGAACCTGTAGCGCTCGGAGATTGCGTGCCGGTAAACGGCTCGAATGCGATCCACTCCCATGAGCGCGGAGACGAGCATCATCAGCGTCGACTTGGGCAGGTGGAAGTTCGTCATCAGCCCGTCCGCGACCCGGAAGCGGAAGCCGGGCGTTATGAAGATGTCCGTCTCCCCGCGCCAGGGTCCGAGTCCGTCGCCGGTCGCCGCGCTCTCGATCAGCCGCAGCGCCGTCGTGCCGACGGGGATAATCCGGCCCCCCTCCGCGCGAGTCGCCTCGATCTCGGCCGCCGCGCGTTCGGAGACCTCGCCCCACTCGGCATGCATCCGGTGCTCGCTGATGTCGTCGACCTTGACCGGCAGGAAGGTGCCCGCGCCGACGTGCAGCGTGACATGCGTGAACTGCACCCCGCGCACGGCGAGCGCCTCCATGAGCGGATCGTCGAAATGCAACGAGGCCGTGGGCGCCGCCACCGCCCCCGGACGCTCGGCCCAGATCGTCTGGTAGTCCTGCTTGTCGGCCTCGTCCGCCGGGCGCTTGGCGGCGATGTAGGGCGGCAGGGGCATGGCGCCGGCCTCTGCCAGCGCCGCGTCGAAATCCTCGCCCGCCAGGTTGAACCTCAGCCGCCCGACGCCCTCGTCGCGCCCCTCCAGCCGCGCCGAGAGACGGGGCGAAAAGATCACCTCCTCGCCGTCTCGCAGCTTCTTCAGCGGTTTGACCAGCGCCGACCAGGCGCCGTCCGCGCGCGGCTCCAGCAGCGTCGCCTCGATCCGCGCGCCCCCCTCTCCCTCCGGCCCCTCGCGGTAGCGGCGGCCGGAGAGCCGGGCCGGGATCACCTTGGTGTCGTTCAGCACCAGCCGGTCGCCGGGCCGCAGGATGTCGGGCAGCTCCGAGACCACCCGGTCCTCGATCGCGTCGCCCTGGGCCAGCAGCAGCCGGGCCGAGGAGCGTGGCCGCGCGGGCCGGGTCGCGATCAGCTCCTCCGGCAGGTCGAAGTCGAACTCGCTCAGCTTCACTGGCCCACCTCCGGCGCCGGGCGGCGGAAAATCTCGCGGAACATCCCCGGCGTGAGGGCAGAGAGCGGGTTCACGCGCACCTGCGGATCGCCCGGCGTGCCGCCGAGGGTGAAGTTGAACCCGATGAGCCCCTCGCCACGTCGGGTCAGCACCGATCCGATGCCGTTGAGAAGGTAGAAAGGAGAGATCACGCCCTGGAACTCCATCGCCTTGGTGGCCTGCGTATAGGTCCCGTCGAGCGAGAGGCCAAGCGAGGGACCGACGGCGCTCGCCTGGGTCACCGTGATGCGATCCGGCGTAAGCCGGAACCAGGCGTCGACCTCGGAAAAGGCCAGCCCCTGCCCGTCGAGCTGCTGCAGCAGACCCACCACCGAGATCGCGTCGAGCAGCGCCGCCATGGCCGGCGCGTCCTGGATGCGCAGATCGTCGATGCTCAGATGGCCATCGAAGGTGCCGGGGCTCCCGGTCGGCTGCAGCCGCAGGTCGAGACTGCCCTGCCGCGCGTTGGGCAGGAGGCCCCCGGCGCGGAGGACGCCGCCCCCGTCCTCCGAGGTCAGCCGCACCGCGGTCCGCCCCTCCGACGGCACGAGCGCCCCCTCGACGGACGGGCCGCCGTTCACACGGGCCCCGAACCGTCCGCCGAGACCGCCGTCCGGCCGGAAGCTGCCGACGAAATCGGTCAGCGCGAGGGTCTCCGTGATCTGCAGCCGGTCCAGCTCCGCCGTGATGGGGCCGCCCTGCCCGCTGCCACCTCCGCCGCCGAAGCGGGCGCGGCGCAAGTCGAGCGTGCCGCCATTGACCTCCACGCCGACGGGTTGTCCAGCGCCGCGCCCCCGCAGCACCAGCGGCACGTCGAGCCAGCCGCCCACGCTCAGCCGCGAGAACCGCGCCGCCTCGAAGCGCCCGCCCGTCTCGAGGTCGATCCGCCCCTCGGCCCGAAGGCCGGGCGCCTCTGCCGCGAGCCTGTCGACATGCGGCGTCTCGCCGAGCTGCCCGGCGATCTCGAGCCGCCCCGATGTGCCCGGCACCTTCTCCCAGCCGACCCAGGGCAGCCGCAGGCGCAGCCCCGTCAGGTCGGAGGTCAGCGTGAAGGCCGGCGGAGCGCCGCGCCGGAGCGTGAGGTCGAGCTGGCCCGTCCCCTGGCCCGCGACGACACCCTCCGGCAGACCGATCCCGAAAGCCTCGAGCGCCTCGGGCGAGAGCCGTACCTCCCCCGAGACGCGGGCGGGGCTGCCGGGCTCGAAGGTCTTGGAGAAGCTGCCTTCAACCGGCACACCAGACACCCGCACCGGACCGTCGACCGTCAGGCCGCCGGGGCTCGCGGAAAGCGTCACCCTCTCCGCCGTGAGGGTCCGGTTCGGCACCAGCTCGTCCGAGGTCACGTTCCGGAAGGTCGCCTCCATCTCGTAGCTCACCTGGTCCGGCGTCAGCCCGTCCCCGAGCGGCAGCACCACGCGGCCCGAGACCTCGGCCTCTCCCTCGGCCAGCGCGACCGGCAAGTTCGCGCGGGAGAGCAAGGTCAAAGGCGGCCGGTCCACCACCGAAAGCAGCGCCGGGAGCGGTCCCGCGACCTTTAGCGCGAATTCGGCCGGGGTCCTCGGCAGCCCCATGACCGGGATCACCATGCTCGAGCCCGCGAGGTCGAGCGTGCCGCCCTCCGGCGCCTCCACCTCGCCCGCGTCGAGGGTCAGGGCGAAGCTGCGGTCGAGGATCTGGACGAAGCCCTCGGCGCCGGTGAGCTCCGGCATCCGCTGGAGGAACCGGACGGAGCCCTCGGAGATCTCGAAGTCCGCGGCCACGATCGGCGCAGCGCCAGCTTCGCTTCGCAGGCTCACCGAGAGATCTGAGACCCGACCGGCGGTGACATTGCGCGCGAACCAGCCGCGCACGCCGGGACGCCAGCCTTCCGGCCAGAGGCCGAGGGCATCCGCGATGGTCATTCGCTCCGACGCGAGGTCGAGCGCCACCCGCCAGCCACTTTCCCCGGCCCGCGCCTCGCCGTTGGCTTGGAGCCTCGCACCGCCCGGAAGCGCGAGCGTGGCGGAGCCCAGGTCCAGCCGGAAGGGGTCGAAGCGCAGACGCAGGTCCGCCGCGCCCTCGGCCAGATCCAGCCGGTCCGCGTAGCGGCCGCCGGGGTTCACCGAGGCCCGTGCGATGTCGAACTGCCCCCAGATCTCGCCGGGCCGCCCGTTTTGCAGGTCCCGCAGGTACGCCCGGCCCGAGGCATGGATCTCGGCCTCCTCCGACGAGAGTTCGAGCAGGTCGACGGCGATCTCGTCGGTGGCGGGAGCATAGGAGAGATAGGCGCGCGCCCCGTCGAAGGGGATGGGTCGGGTCTCGTCGGAGGCCCGCACGACGCCTGCCCCGATCCGGAGGACCGCGTCCATCTCCCCCGGCCGGCCGTCCGCCCCGAGCGTGCCGCGCAGGTTGCCGGAGAGCGGCGCATCGATCACCCGGAGCCAGCTCAGGGCGGCGAACTGACCGGCGAGGTCCGCCGCCGGCGCCCCGTCGAGGTCGATGCCGAAGGCCGCAGCCCCGTCGCCGCGCGGCAGACTGACGTCGACCGCGAGCGTCGAGGGCACACCCCCGGCCTGCGGCACCTCGAGGTCCCCTGCGATCTCGAGCGCCTCGTCCGTCACGCTCAGCCGCATGTCGCCGTCCTCGACGGTCCACCGCCTGCCGCTCCGCGCATCCTCATAGGTCAGGGTCAGCGCCTCGGCCCGCACCTCCTCCAGCGCCGCGAGCGCCGGACGGTCGAGCGCATCGGCGAGCCCCCCGGCCCCCGGACCGCCGCCCGCCTCGAAGGAGACCTGCACGGCGCCGCTCTCGTCGCGCGCGAGCACGACCTCGGCCCCCGTCACCACGAGTTCCTGCAAGAGCAACTGTCGCTCCAGCAGCAGACCCCGCGGAGAGACCAGCGCGTCGATCCGCGGCACCCGGGCCACAACGCGGCCCTCGGCATCGCTCAGCACGGCCTCGGTCAGGGCCACGCGGGGGTGCAGGTCGGAGCCCAGCGTCACGGTAATGTCGCGGAAGTCGATCCCGCCGCCGAGCATCTCCTCCGCCCGGGCCTCCACGTCCTCGGTCACCCAGGAGGGGGCGGTGATCTCGCGGCCAGGCAGCGAGAGGGCGACGACCACCAGGAAGGCGACGGAAGCCCCGGCGAGCGCGATGGCGAGACGCCCCGCGGCGCGCCGCTTGCGCCCGCGCCGCTTCGCGCGATCCTTGCCCTCTCCCGTCCCGCTCATGTGCCTCCGCGTCGTCGCGCCTTTATTCTGCGCCGGGGCGGCCTAGAACGAAACGGGTCATCGGACAACGACTGCAGTGAGGGGAAAGACATGGCAGAGATCACGATCGAGGCAGGCGCGGAAGCGCCGGAATTCACCCTGCCGCGCGACGGCGGCGGCGAGGTCTCGCTCTCGGACCACGCGGGGGAGATCGTCGTGCTCTACTTCTACCCGCGCGACGACACCTCGGGCTGCACCAAGCAGGCCATCGCCTTTTCCGAGCACCTGGAGGCCTTCACCGAGGCCGGAGCGGTGATCCTCGGCGTCAGCAAGGACAGCGTGAGCAAGCACGACAAGTTCAGGGACAAGCACGGCCTGAAGGTCGCGCTGCTCTCCGACGAGGAGCACGACGTCTGCGAGCGCTACGGCGTCTGGAAGGAAAAGAGCATGTACGGCAAGACTTTCATGGGCATCGAGCGCACGACCGTCCTGATCGGCCGCGACGGACGCATCGTCCGCGTCTGGCCCAAGGTGAAGGTGCCGGGCCACGCCGAGGAGGTGCTGGAGGCCGTTCGCGCCCTCTGACCGTTTCCCGCAGACAACAGGCCGGCGCCCGGTGCGGCGCCGGACTTCCCGGCACGACGGGCTCTGGCTATGCCCGACCGCACGCCAGACCGCCGGAGCCGCCCATGCAGACCCTCGCAGAGATGGCCGTCGAGGTGCTCACCACCGCCGACGGCCGGGAGAAGACCGCCCTCTCCCGCCGCCATGCCGCCGCCTGGTTCGCCGCCCGCGAAGCCGGTGAGACGCCCCTCGTCGGCAGCGCCGAGCCCCCGCTCCGCCCCGCCCGCCCCGAGGCGCCGCAGCTGCTAGACCCGCGCGACGTCCCCAAGCGCAAGCCCGGGACCGAGGCCGGGCGCATCGCCATGCTGCACGCCGTCGCGCATATCGAGCTGAACGCCGTCGACCTGCATTGGGACATCATCGCGCGCTTCACCGACACGCCCATGCCGGCAGGATTCTACGACGACTGGGTCAAGTCCGCCGACGAGGAGAGCAAGCACTTCAACCTCGTTTGCGATTGCCTCGAGAGGCGCGACGCGCACTACGGCGCCCTGCCCGCCCATGCCGGCATGTGGCGCGCCGCCGAGGATACGGCGGAGGACCTACTGGGCCGCCTCGCCGTGGTGCCGATGGTGCTGGAGGCGCGCGGCCTCGACGTCACGCCCGGCATGATCGAGCTCTTCCGCAAGTCGGATGGTCCCGACGTCGTGGAGGCGCTGGAGACGATCTACGCTGAGGAGGTGCACCACGTCTCCTACGGGGCGAAGTGGTTCCACTTTCTCTGCGGGCGCCATGAAAAGGATCCGAAGGACGCCTTTCACGAGCTCGTCCGGCGGTATTTCAAAGGCGGAACCAAGCCGCCCTTCAACGAGGAAAAGCGCGCGGAGGCCGGTCTTCCGCCCGACTTCTACTGGCCGCTGGCCGAAGAACGGGCAGGTTAACCCCTCGTTTCGGCGAGATTTTGCCGATTTTGCCTCTCCGAGGTCAATTGCGGAACCTCGGGGGCCTGCCGCCTTGCCCCCCCTACCCCCGGTCGGTATCCCTCTCGCAACGCGGTCACAGGGAGGCAACGCGGCCGTGAACGGATTGGTTGGGGACAGGACTAGAGAGACGTGAGATCTCGAATGGCACAGCGGCTGCACGCCGCCCTCGAAAAGCGGCTTCCGGAACGTCGCCTCTTCATCAGATCGGACACAGAGACACGCTTCATCCGGCTCAAGCCGGGGATGCAGCTCGTCGGCTGGGGCACGGCGACCGTGCTCGTCGGCTGGTCCATCGTCGCGACGGCGATCCTGCTCATGGACAGTATCGGCGCCGGGAACTTTCGCGCCCAGGCCAAGCGGGACCAGATGATCTACGAGGAGCGTCTGAACGCTCTCTCGGTCGAACGTGACCAGCGCGCCTCCGAGGCGCTCGCGGCGCAGCAGCGCTTCGCGACCACGCTCGACCAGGTGAGCGTCATGCAGACGGAACTCCTGGAGGCCGAGACGCGGGCCCGTGAACTCGAGACGGGCATCGAGGTCATCCAGTCCACCCTCCGCCGCATCCGCGAGGAACGCGACTCGGCGCGGGAGCAGGCCACGACCCTCCAGGCCCGGCTCGAAGGCAGCGACGGCGGGCCGGACATGCAGTCCGACGAGGTGACGGGCACCGTCGACCTTCTCGCCTCGGCCCTGGCCGAAACCGCCGCCGAACGCGACCTGGTCGCCGCCGACGCCGAGTTCGCCCTCGAACATGCCGCCGAGATGGAGCTGGAGCTGCGGCTCCTGCAGGAGAAGAACGACGAGATCTTCCGCCAGCTCGAAGAGGCGATGACGATCTCGGTCGAGCCGCTGGACCGCATGTTCCGCGAGGCCGGGCTCAACCCCTCCGACCTCATCAGCGAAGTGCGGCGCGGCTATTCCGGCACCGGCGGCCCGCTCACGCCTCTCAGCTTCTCGACGCGCGGCGGCGGGCTCGATCCCGACGCGGCCCGCGCCAACGAGATCCTCGACGGCCTGGACCGCATCAACCTCTACCGCATCGCGGCCGAGCGTGCCCCCTTCGACATGCCGGTGCGCAACAACTTCCGCTTCACCAGCGGTTTCGGAATGCGCTGGGGCCGGATGCACGAGGGCACCGACTTCGCGGCGCCCATCGGCACGCCGATCTACGCCCCCGCCGACGGCGTGGTCACCCACGCCGGCTGGTCCTCGGGCTATGGCCGCCTCGTGAAGATCCAGCACGAGTTCGGGATCGAGACCCGCTACGCCCACCAGAGCAGAATCCGGGTGAGCGTCGGCGAAAGGGTCTCGCGTGGACAGCACATCGGTGATATTGGCAATTCCGGACGGTCGACCGGCCCCCACCTGCACTACGAGGTGCGCGTCGGCGGGCGACCCGTGAATCCCATGATCTACATACGGGCCGGACAAGATGTTTTCTAAGAGCAA
>NZ_VYQE01000002.1:0-297425 GCF_008710275.1 Histidinibacterium aquaticum | reverse complement strand
CAGCGGTGATATTGGCAATTCCGGACGGTCGACCGGCCCCCACCTGCACTACGAGGTGCGCGTCGGCGGGCGACCCGTGAATCCCATGATCTACATACGGGCCGGACAAGATGTTTTCTAAGAGCAAGATCAACGAGCCGTCTCAGAAGAGCGGCGAGAGCCACTCCTCCGTCGAGACCTCGAAACCCGCCACCCAGAGCGCGCCGGAGTACAAGCCCTCCGCCCCCAAGGCGAAGCCGCCGGCGTCGATCCTCTCGGCCGACCTTCACGTCACCGGCAACCTCAAGACCTCCGGCGACATCCAGATCGAGGGCCAGGTCGACGGTGATATCCGCGCGCACCTGCTGACCATCGGCGAGGGCGCGACCGTCAAGGGCGAGTGCATCGCCGACGACGTGGTCATCAACGGCCGGATCATCGGTCGGGTGCGCGGCCTCAAGGTCCGCCTGACCTCGACCGCCCGGGTCGAGGGCGACATCATCCACAAGACCATCGCCATAGAGAGCGGCGCCCACTTCGAGGGCTCCGTTCAGCGCCAGGACGATCCGCTCAGCACCGGCGGCCAGCAGCGCCCGCCGAGCGGCGGCGGCAGCGGCCAGCAGGGCGGCGGCTCCCAGCAACCGGCGAAGAAGCCCGCGACCAGCGGCCAGTCGTGAGCATGACGGCCGGATAATTTGGCACAAGATCAGCCAAGCCCTGAACAGGCCCCGACCCGCCCGGGGCCTGTTTTCGTTTCCGGATTCTGTGTCCCGGAAAAACGCCGCCTCATCCTGATCGCGGCGATCCTCGCGTCTGCCATGGGGTTCATCGACGGCACAGTCGTGTCGATCGCGATCCCCGCCATCCGGAGCGACCTCGGCGCCACGCTGGGAGACGCCACCTGGATCAACAACGCCTACATGGTGACGCTCTCGGCGCTGATCCTGACCGGCGGCGCCTTCGGCGACCGGTTCGGCCTGGCCAAGGTCTTCACCCTGGGCATCGCGCTCTTCGTCGTCACCTCCGCCATCTGCGCACTGGCCCCCTCGCCCGATGTCCTGATCGTCGCGCGCTTCGCGCAGGGCTGCGGCGCGGCGCTGATGGTGCCGGGTTCGCTCGCCATCATCTCCAGAGCCTACCCGCGAGAGGAGCGCGGCGCGGCGATCAGCACCTGGGCCGCCGCCTCGGCCATCACCACGGCGGCGGGTCCGGTCATCGGCGGGCTGCTGCTGGCCTCGGGCGACGACTACATGTGGCGCTACATCTTCGCGATCAACCTGCCGCTCGGCGTGCTCGCGATCTGGATGACCCGCGCCGGCATCCGCAAGGACAACACCAAGCCCGGCGAGCCCGTGGACATCGTCGGCGCCGGCCTCGCAAGCGTGGGGCTCGGCCTGCTCGCCTGGGCGCTGACCCACGCGGAGCGCGGCCAGGTCGGCCCGCTCTTCTACGCCGTCACGACGGCGGGCGCCCTCTGCCTGGTTCTCTTCGTGCTGCACGAATGGCGGAGCCATCACCCGATGCTGCCGCTCGAACTCTTCAACAGCGGCACCTTCTCGGCGGCGAACTTCGTGACCTTCACGCTTTACTTCGGCCTCTCGGCGATCCTCTTCTTCCTGCCGATGCTCGTGATCGCGGGATGGGGCATTCCCGCCATCTACGCCGTCTTCGCCTTCGCGCCGATCTCGGTCTGCGTCATGCTCTTCTCACGGTATTTCGGTCGTCTGGCGCAGCGCGTCGGCGGCGGGCTGGTGGTCTGCGGCGGCGCGACACTCGTCGCCCTCGCCTACGGCTGGCTCACCTTCGCGGTGGAAACCCGGGACTTCTGGTTCGGGGTGCTGCCGCCCATGGCGCTCGCGGGCTTCGGCATGTCGATGGTTGTCGCGCCCATCTCGACCGCCGTCATGACTTCCGCCGAGGATCACCAGACCGGCGCGGCCTCGGGCGTCAACAACGCGATCAGCCGGATCGCGGGCCTGATCGCGGTGGCGGCGATGTCGGCGGTCGTCTCCCGCGCCTACGCCGCCTCGGGCGGCCCCGCCAGCTACGGCATCCCGTCGGAGAGGCCCGGCCACGTCGGCGCCATGATCGAGGCCTTCGCCTCGGTCGCCTGGACCTCGGCCGCGCTCTCGGCGATCTCGGCGGTCGTCGCCGTCATGGGGATCCGCCTGCGGCGGGACTGATCTCAGCCGGAGACGTGGACGGCGATGGCCTCGTGGCAGGCCGCGACCTGCGTCTCCGTCGGCATCTCGCCCGACAGTTCCAGCACCGGCGCGCTCTGCATCGACAGCCAGTTCAGGTGGCGGTGCAGGCTGCGTCCGCCGAAGTAGGGATCGTCGTAGGAGACCGCCCAGTCGAGGAAGGCCCGGTGCAGCCGCTCCATGTCGCCCCCGGGGGCGATCCGGTCTCCGAAGCGGGCCTGTTCCCGGCGCTTCAGGCGAAGGAGTCGCTGCGACTGGCGGAGCCTCAGAAAGACGATGAGGCAGGCCGTCGTGGTCACGGGGTCGCCCCAGTGGTCGGCGGAGCCGGACAGCACCCAGCCCCCGCGCCCCTGCGCCGCTCTGATCCGTTCGAGCCGCTCCGGCACCGGACGCTTGTCGGTGTAGGGCGGATCGGTGGGCCTCCAGTAGAAGTCGTCGGTATCGAGATGCGGCACCCGGAGCGAGGCGGCCAGTGCCCGGCCGAGCGTCGTGGTGCCCGTCCCGGACGCCCCCATGATATGGACGCGACAGCCCATGGCCTCAGCGCCATCCCGCTTGGGCAGACCGCGCATCGAGGCGCGGCGTCTCGGTCCGGATCATGTGACGCCCCCGTCACGCCGCCGGGTTCCGGCGGCTTCCACGGGTACCAGACTAGCGAAGTCAGGAATAATGTCCATCGCGGCGCAGCGGACGCCGCGCGGGATCAGTCCTCGGCCTGAGCTTCGGCCCGCGACTTGCCAGAGACGTCGAGAGCGAGCGTCGCCGCCATGAAGCGGTCGAGGTCGCCGTCCAGCACGCCCGAGGTGTCCGAGGTCTCTTCCCCCGTCCGCAGGTCCTTCACCATCTGGTAGGGCTGCAGGACGTAGGAGCGGATCTGGTTGCCCCAGCCGGCGCTGCCCTTGGCCTCATGGGCGGCGTTGATATCCGCTGTCCGACGGTCCAGCTCCATCTGGTAGAGCCGCGATTTCAGCGCCTTCATCGCGATGTCGCGGTTCTGGTGCTGCGACTTCTCCGAGGAGGTGACGACGATCCCGGTCGGCGCGTGGGTGATCCGAACCGCCGAGTCGGTGGTGTTGACGTGCTGACCGCCCGCGCCCGACGACCGGAAGGTGTCGATGCGGATGTCGGCCGGGTTCACCTCGATCTCGATGTTGTCGTCGACGACCGGGTAGACCCAGACCGAGGCGAAGGAGGTCTCTCGCGTTCCCTTGCCGAAGGGCGAGATGCGGACCAGCCGATGCACGCCGCTCTCGGACTTGAGCCAGCCGTAGGCGTTGGGGCCGCTGATCTTGTAGGCTGCGGACTTGATGCCGGCCTCGCCGCCGGCTTCCTCGGACTGCAGCTCGACCTTGTAGCCGCGCTTCTCGGCCCAGCGGACGTACATCCGCTGCAGCATCTGGGCCCAGTCGCAGGCCTCCGTGCCGCCGGCGCCGGCGTTGATCTCGAGGAAGGTGTCGTTCCCGTCCGCCTCGCCGTCGAGCAGGGCCTCGAGCTCTTTCTGCGCCGCGCGCTCCTTGAGCTGGCGCAGGGCGGCCTCGGCCTCGGCCACGACCTCGTCGTCGTCCTCCATTTCGCCCAGCTCGATGAGCTCGACGTTGTCGTTCAGTTCGCGCTGGAGAGCGTCATAGCTCGCCATCGCGTCGACCAGCGACTGCCGGTCGCGCATGAGCTTCTGCGCCGCGGCAGGATCGTCCCAGAGCGTCGGGTCCTCGACCCGCGCGTTGAACTCCTCGAGGCGGTGCTGCGCCGTCTCGCGGTCCATCCGCTGCGCCAGGAGCGCGAGCGACTTCTCGATGGCCTCGACGTTGGTTTGGGCTTCGGCGCGCATGTCTGTCCTCGTTGCGGTCTGGCCGCCCTGATACCGAAGGCGGAATGGGGTCACAAGCCGGTGGCGGCCCGCCCTCCCGGCGTAGGGTGCGTGCTTGCACGCACCCACGGTCCCGATCTCAGTAAAGCCCGCCGGAGGACAGCGTGCCGAAGCTCGCCCGCGGTCCGACGTTCACCGTCTCGCCGGTCGAGGTGGTGACGGAACGCGAGCCGCGCTGGCCGCTCGCCACCTCGTCCACCAGCGGCAGGTCGCCGGCCATGGCGAAGCCGCCGTCGAAGGTGATGCCGAAGAGCGGCTCCTCGCCCGGACGGAAACACTCGCGGACCACGTTGCCGCCCGAGGCGCCTGCCGGCAGCCGCGCGCCCGAGAAGCGGTCGATGTTGATCCACTGGCAGTCTTCCGGCGCCTCGAACTCCCCGCCGCCATAGCGCTCGACCGCCTGCTCCATGAAGCGCTGGAACACGGGCCCGCACATTCCGCCGCCCGACGCACCACTGCCCAGCGAGCGCGGCGTGTCGTAGCCGATGTAGCAGCCCGCGACGATGTTCGAGGTGAAACCCACGAACCAGACGTCCTTGGCATCGTTGGTCGTGCCGGTCTTGCCCGCGGTGGGCACCGGCAGGTTCACGGTCCGGCTCGCCGTCCCGCGCTCGACGACGCCCTGCATCATCGATGTCAGCTGGTAGGCGGTGATGTGGTTGATGATCCGCTCGCGGCTCGAGGTGATCGTCGGCGCCTCGCCCTGCGGCAGGCTCGCGACGGTACAGTCGACGCAGGAGCGCTGGTCGTGCCGGTAGACGGTGCGCCCGTAGCGGTCCTGCACCCGGTCGACGAGCGTCGGCTCCACCCGCTCGCCGCCGTTGGCGAACATCGCGTAGGCGGCGACGATCTTGTAGAGCGTCGTCTCGTCCGCGCCGAGTGCCGTCGAGAGCACCTGGGACATGTTGTCGTAGACGCCGAACCGCTCGGCGTACTGCGCCACGACGTCGATCCCCACTTCCTGTGCGAGGCGGATGGTCATCAGGTTCCGCGACCGCTCGATCCCCGTCCGCAGGGGCGTCGGGCCGTAGTACTGGTTCGAGGCGTTCTGAGGCCGCCAGAGACCCTGCGGCGTGTTGATCTCGATCGGGGCGTCCACGATGATCGTGGCCGGCGTGTAGCCGGAGTCCAGCGCCGCGGCGTAGACGAAGGGCTTGAAGGCCGAGCCAGGCTGCCGCTGCGCCTGCGTCGCGCGGTTGAAGACCGAGTGCTGGTAGGAGAAGCCGCCCTGCATCGCGATCACGCGGCCGGTGTTCACGTCCATGGCCATGAAGGCGCCCTGCACCCGCGGCACCTGCCGCAGGCTCCAGCGCAGGAGCGAGCCGTCCTCGTCCGAGGTCATCCGCCGCACATGCACGACGTCGCCGAGCTCGAACTCCTCGTAGAAGTCGCCGGGCAGCCAGGCGATGTCCTCGCGCGGCACCGAGACGGTGCCCTCGACGCCCTCGACCCCCACGATCATCTCCTGGTCCCGCCGGTCGAGCACCACCGCCGGGATCCAGGGGTTCCCGAGCACGATGTCCCGCGCCACGTTGGTATCGGCCAGCGCCGCGCGCCAGTCCGCCTCCGAGCCGAGCGCCTCCTGGGGGATGGTCTTGCCGGTGCCGCGCCAGCGGCCCAGCGAGCGGTCGTAGTCCTCCAGCGCGATCCGCAGGGACTCGGTCGCCTCCGCCTGCATCTCCGGGTCGATCGTCGCCCGGATCGAGAGCCCGCCCGAGAAGAACTCCTCCTCGCCGAAGTCGACAGAGAGCTGCCGGCGGATCTCGTCGGTGAAGTAGTCACGCTCCGGCAGGTCGGAGCGGAAGCTGTCGTAGTCGCCGTTCTGCACCGTGCGCAGCGGCGCCTCGCGCTCGGCCTGGTAGGTCGCCTCGTCGATGTAGCCGTTCTCGTACATCTCGCGCAGGGTGTTGTCGCGCCAGAAGACGGCCGTCTCGTAGTCGCGGACCGGGTGCCGGTTCGACGGCGCCTTGGGCAGCGCCGCGAGGTAGGCCGCCTCGCCCGCTGTCAGCTCGTCCAGTGACTTGTTGAAGTAGGTCTGCGCCGCCGCCGTCACGCCGTAGGAGTTCTGCCCGAGGAAGATCTCGTTGAGGTAGAGCTCGAGGATGCGCTCCTTCGACATGCTCTCCTCCATGCGCGCGGCGAGGATGATCTCCTTGATCTTGCGCTCCGCCGTGCGGTCCGAGGACAGAAGGAAGTTCTTCATCACCTGCTGGGTGATGGTCGAGGCGCCGCGCAGGTTCTCGCCCCGCGTCCGCACCGCGTCGTAGAAGGCCACGGCCATGCCCCGGATGTCGTAGCCCGAGTGCGTGTAGAAGTTCTTGTCCTCGGCCGAGATGAAGGCCGCCTTCACCAGCTCGGGAATCTCCTCGGCCGGCGTGAAGAGGCGCCGCTCGGTGGCGAACTCGTCGATGATCTGCCCCTCGGGGTTGTAGATCCGGCTGATCGTCTTGGGCGTGTAGCTGGCCAGCGTCTCGTAGGACGGCAGGTCGCGCCCGTACATGTAGAAGACCGCGCCGATGGTCAGCCCGGCCATGAAGACGCCGAGCACGATCATCGAAAAAATCGCGCCGAGGAAGTTGAAAATGGGACGCAGGATCAAGGGGCTCTCCGGGGCCGGACCGTCAGAGCCCGCTTATAGACAGACCGTCCCCCCCGGTCAAAAGCCCCGAGCCCCTCCTGAGCCATTTCGTGCCGCCCGGTCGATCACCTCTTTGTGCCCCCTTGCGGACCGCCCGATGCCGCGCGACAGCGTCGCCATGACACCCGAAGACATCATCGAGCTCTATCGCCGCGTCGGCCCGGAGTGGGCCCGCACCCGTTCCCGCCGGCTCTTCGAGAAGGGCTGGCTCGACCGCTTCCGCGCGCATCTGCCCACCAGCGGCACCCACCACAGCGTGCTGGACCTGGGCTGCGGCTCGGGCCGGCCGCTCGCCGCCTACCTCGCCGAGCGCGGCGCCCATGTGACCGGCGTCGACACCGCGCCGGAGCTGCTCGAGCAGTTCCGCGAGCACGTCCCCGGCGGCCGCACCGTCGAGGCCGACATGCGCGGGCTCGACCTGCGCGAGCGCTTCGACGGCATCCTGGCCTGGGATTCCGTCTTCCACCTCGACCCCGACACCCAGCGGGCGATGTTTCTCGTCTTCGCGACCCATGCCGCGCCGCGGGCGGCGCTCATGTTCACCTCGGGCCATCGCGCCGGGGAGGCCTGGGGAGAGGTCGCGGGCGAAAAGGTCTACCACGCCAGCCTCGATCCCGGCGAATACCGGACCCTGCTCGACGGCGCGGGCTTCGATACCCTCGCCTACGTGCCGGAGGATCCCGATTGCGGCGGCCACACCGTGTGGCTCGCCCGCCGCCGCGGCTGACGCCACCCGGCCTTCGGCCATGGCCCGCGTCCCGCGCGCCGGCGTCAGGAAGTTCACGGTGAGGCTCAGGGTCGCCGTGCGGATCCTGCGGGCCGGGTCGCCGCTCCAGGCGCTGGCGTAGCCTTGGGCGGAATCCAGCATCGAGGCATAGACGCCCCCGTGCAGGTGCCCCGCCCGGTTACCGAGGGCCTCGGTCAGTTCGATCTCGAAGCGGGCATAGTCCGGCCCCCAGCCGGTCAGCCGGTAGCCCAGGTGCGCCTGGAACGCCGAGGCGTCGCCGCCCAGGGCCGGGTCGAGGGGATGGGGGTTCTCGGGCCAGTCCGCCATGGGCTCTCCTTGTCCCGCCGGTCCCCCGGGCGCAAGGCCCGAGGCCTCTCACGGCCCTTCATCGTCTGGATGTATCGCGGGGTGAATGCGCCTCCACCGGAGGCGCAGAGGGGCAGAGCCCCTCGGACCGCCCGATCCCGCCCCGGCGGGAGCGGGCTTGCCAAGCGCGCCGCAGGCGCTCCGCGAGGATCAAGGCGCGACCGAATTTCTCATTATATCCCAGCACCTTCGCACCCCGTCCAAATTTGGACGCCGCCTCAGCGCCGGCGCAGGGGGGCCCGCGCGGCCTCCTCGGCGGCCCAGGCCTCGATGCCACGCACGATGCCGGAGACGATCGGTCCGCGGCCCTGGGGCGTCGCCAGCCTGGCGCGGTCCTCGGGGTTCGAGAGGAACCCCGCCTCGACCAGCACCGAGGGGAAATCCGCGGCCTGCAGCACCGCCAGCACCGCCTCGCGCCGGGGCCGGGAATTCAGCCGGGCACCGGTCCCGCGCAGCCCCTCCACAAGGGCCGCCGCCAGCCGCTCGCCCTCCGGGGCCGTCTCGAGCCGCGCGAGGTCCATGAGCACGCCCGCCACGCGGTCGTCCTGCCCCGAGAGATCGAGCCCGCCCAGCAGGTCTCCCCGACCGTGCCGCTCTGCGAGCCGTTCCGCGGCGCGGTCCTGGCCGGCCTCGGCGAGGGTGTAGATCGAGGCCCCCGTCGCCTGCGCCCCCTCCAGCGCGTCGGCGTGGAGCGACAGCAGCAGGTCCGCCCCTGCCTCCCTCGCGATGGACATGCGGGTGCCGAGGGGCACGAAGTCGTCCTCCGCCCGCGTCAGCACCGGAACCATGCCCGCCCGGGCCACCGCCTCGGCGAGTTCGAGAGAGAGCTGCAGCATGAGATCCGCTTCCGAGACGCCGCCGGCCATGGCCCCTGGATCGACGCCCCCGTGCCCGGGATCGATCGCGACCACGATGACCCCGTCGTCGGCGCTCACCGAAGGCACCGAGGCCGCCTCGCGCTGCCAGAGCGGCGCCTCGTCGGGCGCGCCCGAGCTCGCCGCGAAGGCCTCCGCGGTCGTCGGGGCCAGCGTCACGCGCACCCGGGCGCGGCCGGTTTCGGCATCGGTCCGCATGCCCGCCTCGGCGACCTCCTGCGGTGCGGCCAGGTCGACGACCATCCGGCTCCAGCCGGGCGCGTAGGTCCCCAGGCGCAGCCCCTCCGCCCGTTCGCCGGAGAGCAGGTCCGAGGCGCCCGCGCCCTGCCAGTCCACCTCGCGGAAATCGAGCACGAGACGCCGGGGTTCATCGAGGGTGAAGACCCGCCAGGGCACCGGCTGGCTCAGTGCCAGATCGATCTCGAGCCCCTCCCCCGCATCGCGCACCCCGCTCGCGGCGGGATCGAGCCTCGCGAGCGCGGTGAAGTCCTGCGCCGCGGCGACGCCGGTCCAGAGCAGGAGGCAGAGCGTCAGAAGCGTCCTCATGCCCGGCCCATGAAGCGGGCGATCCGCACCAGCCCCTCCTCGATGTCGGAGGTCGCCGCGGAATAGGAGAACCGCAGCCAGCGATCACCCCGTCCCCGGTCGAAGTCCGCGCCGGGGGCGACCGCCACCCCGGCTTCGTCCAGCAGGCGGCGGGCGAGCTCGCGGCTGTCGTCGGTCACCTCGCTCACGTCGGCATAGACGTAAAAGGCCCCGTCCGGCGGCGCGATCGCGGGCAGCCCCGCCTTCGGCAGGCCCTCGAGCAGCAGCTCCCGGTTGCGGGCATAGACGGCCTTCATCTCCTCGAGCTCCCCGGTGCAATCCATCGCGTGCAGCGCCAGCCGCTGACCGGCGTGGGGCGCGCAGATGAAGAGGTTCTGCGCCAGCCGCTCGATGGTCCGCGCCAGCGCCTCGGGCACGACCATCCAGCCCACGCGCCAGCCGGTCATGGCGAAATACTTGGAGAAGGAGTTGATGACCACGACCTCGTCGGTCACCTCGAGCGCGCTGACCGACCGGCCGGAATAGCCGAGCCCGTGGTATATCTCGTCGGAGATCAGGCTGACCCCCCGGGCGTCGCAGGTCTCGGACAGGTCCGAGAGCTCCTGCCGTCCGAGGGCCGTGCCCGAGGGATTGGCGGGCGAGGCGACGATCAGCCCGTCGAGGTCGAGGCCGTCGAGGTCAGAGGGGACCGGCTGGAAGCGGGCGTCGAGGGAAGTCGGGAAAGCCACCGGCTCCATCCCCAGCGCGCTCAGGATCTGCCGGTAGGAGGGATAGCAGGGCTCGCCCAACCCTACGCGCGCGCCGGTGTCGAAAAGCGCCGAGAAGGCCAGCACGAAGGCCCCGGAGGCCCCTGCGGTCACGATGACCCGGGAGGGGTCGAGGTCCAAGTCATACCACTCGCCGTAGTGGCGGGCGATCCGGGCGCGCAGCTCGGGCAGGCCCAGCGAGCCGGAATAGCCGAGCGGGCTCTCGCGCATGTCCTCGGCCAGCCGGTCGAGCGCGGCGCGCGGCGCCCCCGTGCCGGGTTGGCCGATTTCCATGTGGACGATGTGCCGGCCCGCCGCCTCTGCCGCCTGGGCCGCCTCGACGACGTCCATCACGATGAAGGGATCGACGGCGCCCCGCCTTGATGTTCGCATGACCTGCCCCCTATGCTCGCCCCGATCTGCCAAGCCCGGGTATGGAAGGTCAATCGGTCATGTGGCGGGATGCGATCACGTCGCGCGGCGGTTGACGCCATGCGCCGGGAGGTGCAGCACAACGAGCAGGCCATCGCCCCGGGAGACAAAGATGACACGCACCCTCGCCGCCCTCGTGCTGACCGCGGGGCTCGCCGCTCCCGCGGCGGCGCAGCAGTTCCAGGACATGAGCGAGGCCGATCGCGAGGCTTTCGGAGA
This sequence comes from Histidinibacterium aquaticum, assembly GCF_008710275.1. Lineage (GTDB taxonomy): Bacteria > Pseudomonadota > Alphaproteobacteria > Rhodobacterales > Rhodobacteraceae > Oceanicola > Oceanicola aquaticus. The sequence continues at coordinate 286,829 of NZ_VYQE01000002.1, read as the reverse complement.
CGCGGTCCGCTCCTACCTCCTCGAGAATCCCGAGGTGCTGATGGAGGCCATCGGCGTCCTCGAGCAGCGCGAGGCCGAAGCGCAGGCGGAGGCCGACCGCAATCTCGCGCTGTCGAACATGGAGGCCCTGCACGACGACGGGCACTCCTGGGTCGGCGGCAATCCCGAGGGCGACGTCACGCTCGTCGAGTTCATCGACTACCGCTGCGGCTATTGCCGCCGGGCCTACCCCGAGGTCGAGGAGCTCATCGCGGCCGACGGAAACATCCGCCTGATCCTCAAGGAATTCCCGATCCTCGGCGAGGACTCGACCAAGAGCTCCCAGTTCGCCATCGCGGTGAAGCAGATCCACGGCGACGCGATCTACAAGGACATCCACGACGCGCTCATCACCCTTCGCGGCGAGGCGAACGAGGAGAACCTGCAGCGGCTCGCGGAGGGCTTCGGCCTCGATCCGCAGCCGATCTTCGAGCGGATGGAGTCCGAAGAGGTGGCCGAGGTCATCTCCGAGAACCGGGCGCTCGCCGAAGAACTGCAGATCACCGGCACGCCGACCTTCGTGCTGGAGGACCAGATGCTCCGCGGCTACGTGCCGCTCGCGCAGATGGAACGCCTGGTGGAAGCCGCCCGCGACGAGCGCGGCTGACGCTCAGCGGCCGGCTACCGCTCCAGCGGGAGGTGGAGGCGCACCTCGGTGCCCTCACCCTCTGCCCAGACGATCTCGAGCCGACCGCCCGATTGGCGGGCAAAGCCCTCCGCCATGGACAGCCCGAGCCCGTGCCCCTGCGGCTTGGTCGTGAAGAAGGGCTCGGTCGCGCGCGCCCGCACCTCCTGCGACATGCCGGTGCCTTGGTCGGTCACGGAGAACGTGACGCCGTCCCGGCCGAGGGCCTCGCTGCGACGGACCGACAGCTCGACGTCAGCGCCCTTGCCCGCGCTCGCCTCCTCCGCATTGGCCAGCAGGTGGAGCAGCGCCGCGCGGAGGTAACCCGCGTCCGCCATCAGAGATGGTAGGTCCGTCTCCAGTTCCAGCGTCAGCCCGGTCCTGCTGTCCTGCCGCGCGAGGTCGGCGACCTCGCGCGCGATCCTCCCCGGGTCCACCCGGGCGGGCCGGAGCATCGAACGTCGGGAATAGGCCAGCAGGTCCGAGGTAAGCCGGGCCACGCGCTGCGCCGCCGCCTCGGCCTCGGCGATGGCGCGGCCTTTCTCGCACTCGTCTGTGAGAACCCGCGACAGTTCGAGGTTGCCGAGGATGGCCGTCACCTGGTTGTTGAAGTCATGCGCGATGCCGCCGGTGAGCTGCCCGAGCAGACGGTCCTTCTCCGCCTCGACCTGGGCGCGTCGCGCGGTTTCGCGCTCGGACCGGTAGCGCGCGACCTTCCGGGCGATCAGGATGACGTAGAGCGCCATGACGACGAGGACGACGCCGAAGGAGAGCCCCAGGTAGGTCGGCTGGGAGCGATAGATCTCGGCCCCGAGCATGGCGAGCCCGGTCAGGATGTGTCCGGACAGGTCGCCGATCTTGCGCGCGCTGTCCGAGGCGCGGACCACGGCTGTGCTGGTGCCGGTCATCAGCAGCAGCAGAAGCGCGGTGTATTCGCCAAGGGGAACGGGCTGAATCCAGAGGTAGAGGATGCCGCCGTAGAAGATGAGGTCGGTCGCAAGGCCCAGCCACCGCACGGGGCGCCAGCGCCCGGGGGCCGCGCGATCCGGCAGGGCGTTCAGCGCCCGGGCGTAGATCGCGGCGAGGACGAGATAGGCCGCCGCAATGCCAAGGATGACGTAGCTAGAGAGACCCAGAGCCAGCGCACCGGCGCATCCGGCGACGATGACGAACCGCAGCGTGAGCTCGGGATTGTCCGCCCCGTCCATCCGCTTGTACGCGCGAATGTCGACGGCATCCCTCCCAAGGGGATCTGCTGTCTGCACTGGGTCGTACTCCCCGGCCCTCGCCCGAACTCCGCGACGAGGTTAGCCGAGAAACCCGAGAAGATTAATGGGTTTTATTCGGCCGCTTCCTTCGAGGCTTCCAGCTCGGCCGCCTTCTGTTCGACCTGCTCGACGATGTGATCGATCATCTGGTCGTTCGACATCGCGTGGCTCTTGGCCCCCGCGAGGTAGACCATGCCGCGGCCCTGCCCGCCGCCGGTGAAGCCCACGTCGGTCATCAGCGCCTCGCCGGGACCGTTCACCACGCAGCCGATGATGCTGAGACTCATTGGCGTTTTGATGTGAGCCAGCCGATCCTCGAGGATTTCGACCGTTTTGATGACGTCGAAGCCCTGCCGCGCGCAGGAGGGGCACGAGATGATGTTGACCCCGCGGTGCCGCAGTCCCAGCGATTTCAGGATTTCGTATCCCACGCGGACCTCTTCCACCGGGTCGGCCGAGAGCGAGACGCGGACGGTGTCGCCGATCCCCATCCAGAGCAGGTTGCCGAGGCCGATCGCGCTCTTGATCGTGCCGGACATGAGTCCGCCAGCCTCGGTGATCCCGAGGTGGATGGGCTTGTCGGTCGCATCGGCGATTCCCTGGTAGGCCGCCGCGGCGAGGAAGACGTCGGAGGCCTTCACCGAGATCTTGAACTCGTGGAAGTCGTTGTCCTCGAGAATGCGGATATGCTCGAGCGCGCTCTCGACCATGGCCTCGGGACAGGGCTCGCCGTACTTCTCCAGCAGGTGCCGCTCGAGTGACCCCGCGTTGACGCCGATCCGCATCGAGCAGCCGTGGTCGCGCGCCGCCGCGATAACCTCGCGCACGCGCTTCTCGTCGCCGATGTTGCCGGGGTTGATGCGCAGGCAGGCGGCGCCCGCCTCGGCGCTCTCGATGCCGCGCTTGTAGTGGAAGTGGATGTCCGCGACGATCGGCACCGGGCTTTCGGGCACGATCTCCTTCAACGCCTTCGACGAGGCCTCGTCGGGCACCGAGACGCGCACGATGTCGGCGCCGGCCTCGGCGGCGGCCTGGATCTGCTCCACCGTCGCCCTGACGTCCGTCGTCAGCGTGTTAGTCATGGTCTGCACCGAGATCGGCGCGTCGCCGCCGACGGCCACGTTGCCCACCATGATTTGGCGGCTCTTGCGCCGATAGATGTTGCGCCACGGACGGACGTGATTGAGCGACATGCCTGCGCTCCCCTCGGGATTGGCTGAATTCTTGACCGCAACCTATGGGCGGATGGGCGTCCCGGCAATGCGCCGCGTCACTCCGACGCCACGGGCTCCTCGACGGGCGCGGCCTGCTGAAGCTCGGCCACGCGCACCACCTCGGCCAGGTCGGCGTCGGCGGAAAGGTCCGCCACCTCGTAGCGGTCGGTGAGAGCCCCGGCGGAGAGAGCCACGTTCGAGCTGACCGAGCCGTTCGGGCCGACGGGGCCGTAGTGGTCGCCGTTGACGGCGAAGTAGACCGCGCCGCTTTCGCCGATGCGCAGGGTCGCAGGTTCCTCGGTCTGCGGAACCGTGAAGGTATCCCCCGCGCCCATGGTCCGCTCGTAGAGGGTGGTCCCGTCCGGGCTGGTGACCCGGACCCAGGCCGGGCGCACGGCGACGAGCTGAACGGCGGGCGTCGGCTCTTCGGTGACCTGGACGCCCGAGGGCGAGGCCTCTCCCGGCGTGCCGGGCAGCGGCGGAGCCTCGGCGACGGTGGTCGGTTCGGGCTCACTGCCATAGGCGGAATTCGGCGTCGCGCCGAGGCCGGCACGAAGGGACCGCGGCGCGGAGGTTTCGACCTCGGGGCTGAGCGCCCCGACCGAGGCCGGGCTGAGCGTGGAGATCGGCCCGTCGCGGGCAACCATGACCGGCACGTCGAGGGCCTGCGGACGGTAGAGGCGGTCGAGCGCCTCGGCGCTCGGCGCGGCGAAGCCGCCGTTCGAGGCGTTCGCGGAGGCACCGGAGCCGCCGGCGGACCCGCCACCGGCGAGCGGATCGAGGTCGGCGACGACGGTCGGTGCTTCTTCGACCGGCGCGAACTGCACCTTCTGCACTTCCTTGAGAACGCTGAGACCGCCGTAGCCCAGGCCGCCGATCAGGGCGACCAGCACCAGCACGGAGCCGACGGCCCCCGGCTCGACGCGCGAGAAGAAGGCCTCGCCCGAGGGCACGAAGGGCGTCGAGGGTGCGGCGAAGATGTCGTCGCCCACCGGCGCCCGCTCGACCCGCTTGGGCTTGGCGGCGGAGGCGGCCGGCGACATGCCGTGCGCCGTTTCGAACCCGCTCTCGCGGCAGAAGGTGTCGAAGGCCCACTCGGGATCCATGCCGAGGTAACGGGCATAGGAACGGACGTAGCCCGCGATGAAGCCCGGCGTCTCGAAGGCTGAGGGGTCGGCGTTCTCGATGGCGGCGATGTAGGCGGCCTTGATCTTGAGCTCGCGCTGCACGTCCAGCAGGCTCTTGCCGAGCGTCGCGCGCTCGCCCCGCATCAGGTCGCCGAGGCGCAGGTCGAATGCGTCGAAGCCCGAAGGTTCTTCGACCGTGACGTCAGACTCGCGCTTTGAGATGCGCCCGATCATGCGTCGACCCGTTTTCGTCCTGCCCCACTCCATCCGTCAGCGCCGACTCGGTCACCGCAGATTAATACGGTGTTAGCACAGCCGTGATCGCAGGTGCACCCGCCTATGACGGTTAGCCGGCCAACTCGGCACGATTAAGCGCACAATGCGACCAGAGACGGTCGAGACCGTGCACGAGTGCATCCATTTCACGCGGTCCGTGAACCGGCGAGGGGGTGAAGCGCAGCCGCTCCGTGCCGCGCGGGACGGTCGGGAAGTTGATGGGCTGCACGTAGATGCCGTACTCGCCCAGCAGCATGTCGCTGATCTTCTTCGTGTGGACCGGATCGCCGACGATCAGAGGCACGATGTGGCTGCCGTGATCGATGATCGGCAGCCCGAGCCCCTTGAGCCGGGTCTTGAGGATCGAGGCCTGTGTCTGGTGCGCGTCGCGGATCGACTGGTCACGCTTGAGATGTGCGACACTGGCCGCCGCGCCGGCCGCCACGGTGGGGGGCAGCGAGGTGGTGAAAATGAAGCCGGGCGCGTAGGAGCGCACGGCGTCCGCCATGCGGGCCGAGGTGGCGATGTAGCCGCCCATCACGCCGAAGGCCTTGCCCAGCGTCCCGTTGATGATGTCGAGCCGGTGCATGAGCCGGTCCCGCTCGGCCACGCCGCCGCCGCGAGGGCCGTACATGCCGACGGCATGGACCTCGTCGAGATAGGTCAGCGCGCCGAATTCGTCCGCAAGGTCGCAGATCTCCTCGATCGGGCCGAAGTCGCCGTCCATCGAGTAGACCGACTCGAAGGCGATGAGCTTGGGCGCGGCGGGATCGTCGGCCTCCAGCAGTTCGCGCAGGTGGGCCACGTCGTTGTGGCGGAAGATGCGCTTCTGCCCGCCGTTGCGGCGGATGCCCTCGATCATCGAGGCGTGGTTCAGCGCGTCGGAATAGATGATCAGCCCGGGAAAGAGCTTCGGCAGGGTCGAGAGCGTCGCGTCGTTCGCGATATAGGCCGAGGTGAAGAGCAGCGCGGCTTCCTTGCCGTGCAGATCGGCCAGCTCGGCCTCGAGCCGCTTGTGATAGACGGTCGTCCCCGAGATGTTGCGCGTGCCGCCGGAGCCCGCTCCAGTCGCCTCGATGGCCTCGTGCATCGCGGCGAGCACGACGGGGTGCTGGCCCATGCCGAGATAGTCATTGCCGCACCAAACGGTGATCGGCTGCTCGGTGCCATCGGGGCGGCGCCATGTGGCGTGGGGGAACTGTCCCCGCTTGCGCTCGATGTCGATGAAGGTCCGGTACCGGCCCTCCTCGTGCAGCTTCGCGATGGCCAGGTCCAGATGCGCCGCGTAATCCGTCACCGTTCCGTCCTTCTTAGAACTCTTCCAAGGGTCATATAGGCCCCTCTTCCATCAAACAACCGCCTCGCCCTTCGCCGGATGTCGCACCCTAGCGGATTCCGGTCCGGGAGTTTCCGATAGTGGTCCGCTGCGAACCGGGTCGTCGGCCTGCCTTCTCGCCTACCGGTCCCGGCGGGAGGCGGCATTGATGCAGGTCAAACCGAGGCCGCTGGACACCGGTCCCCCGGCTGATACCGTCGCGCACAAATCCAACGACCGGAGTTCCCATGTCCCTCGATCAGGTTCTCGCCCGCATCGACGCCGATCTCGACGACTCGCTTGAACGGCTGCTGGCGCTGCTGCGCATCCCCTCCATCTCGACCGATCCCGCCTATAAGGCGGATTGCGCCAGGGCCGCCGACTGGCTGGTCGAGGACCTGGCCTCCATGGGCTTCGACGCGGCGAGCCGCCCGACGCCAGGTCATCCCATGGTCACCGGCCACGGCGGCGAGGGCGGGCGTCACCTGCTGTTCTACGGGCACTACGACGTTCAGCCGGTGGACCCGCTGAACCTCTGGAACCGCGACCCCTTCGATCCGGCCGTCGAGGAAACCGCCGACGGCAAGGTCATCCGCGGGCGGGGCTCGGCCGACGACAAGGGCCAGCTCATGACCTTCGTCGAGGCCTGCCGGGCCTGGGTGGCGGTGAACGGCTCCCTGCCCTGCCGTGTCACCATGTTCTTCGAGGGCGAGGAGGAATCCGGCTCTCCCTCGCTCGTGCCCTGGATGAAGGAGAACGCCGAGGAGCTGAAATCGGACCTCGCGCTGATCTGCGACACCGGCCTCTACGACCCGCAGACGCCCGGCATCACCACCATGCTCCGCGGCCTGCTGGGCGAGGAGTTGACGATCACCGGCCCCGACCGCGACCTGCACTCCGGGATGTACGGCGGGCCGGCGATGAACCCGATCCGGGTGCTGTCGAAGATCCTCGCCTCGCTGCACGATGACGACGGTCGTGTCACGGTCCCCGGCTTCTACGACGGCGTTCCCGAGCTCTCGGACGAGATCAAGGCGCAGTGGGAGGGGCTGAGCTTCGATTCCGACGGGTTCCTGGGGGCCGTCGGCCTCTCGCGTCCCGCGGGCGAGACGGACCGCACGCCGCTCGAGATGATCTGGGCGCGGCCGACCTGCGAGATCAACGGCATCACCGGCGGCTACACCGGCGACGGCTTCAAGACGGTCCTGCCGTCCAAGGCCACCGCCAAGGTCAGCTTCCGGCTCGTCGGCCAGCAGGACCCCCACGCCATCCGCAAGAGCTTCCGCGCGATGGTCGAGGAGATGCTGCCGCCCGACTGCACCGCCGAGTGGCACGACCACGGCGCCTCGCCCGCCTCCGTCATGTCGACCGAGAACCCCGCCTTCGAGGCCGCCCGACAGGCGCTCAGCGAGGAATGGCCGAACCCCGCCGCCTTCATCGGCAGCGGCGGCTCGATCCCCGTGGCGGGCTACATCAAGTCGGTGCTCGACACCGATTCGATGCTGATCGGCTTCGGCCGGGACGACGACGCGATCCACAGCCCGAACGAAAAGTACCACCTCTCGAGCTTCCATCGCGGCATCCGCTCCTGGGCGCGCATCCTCGACGCGATCGCGAAGGAGTAGCGCGATGCGCTCGCTGCGGTGGACGACGGCACTCCTCGCCGCCGCGGTGCTGGCCTTCGGCGGGTTCTGGATCGCGAACGTGCCGGACCGGGACCTTCGGGGCACCTGGGGGACCTTGGGCTACGGCCTGGGCTTCGACATCGGGCGCTTCCGGATCAAGGTCTACGAGGTGACGCCGGGCAGCTGCATCGAGGCCTTCACGATCCCGGCCAACCTCTGGCTGCTCGACCGGGCGGCGGGCTATCGCTTCACGTCGCCCGAGCCGGACCGGCTGACGATCTACGTCGACGAGGTCGTGGGCCCGATCGAGGCGGAGCCCGCGACCTTCTCCGACCGCTGCGGCGAGGCGCCGGACCTCACGGCGGCCGGGCAATGGGACCTCTTCTGGACCACCTTCAACCAGCACTACCCCTTCTTCGAGCAGAACGGCGTGGACTGGTCGGACCGGCGCGCCCTTGGACAGGACGTGGAGGACGAGGCCTCTCTCGCCGCGGCCATGGGCGCCGCCGTGGCCGAGATCGACGACCACAACGTCGCGCTGATCCTCGGGTCCGAGAGCTACTTCGGCGGCAGCGACCCCGACTGGACCGACCGCGCGCAGGAGTTCGCGGACGTCACCGAGGCGCAGCTCTCCAGCGTCGGAACAGTCGACGAGGCGGAGATCACCTACGGCCGCCTGCCGGACGACATCGGCGTCATCCGGCTGGACGGGATGGACCCCGGACGCGGCTGGGGCTCGGGCTACGACACCCGGGCAAGGCACATCCTCTCCGATCTCCTCGTGAGCTTCGGGCCGCTCGAGGGGCTCGTGCTCGACCTGCGCTGGAACACCGGCGGCTCCAACCGCGCGGCGACCGGGTACGCGAGCCTCTTCGGCGAGACGCCCCGCACTGTCGGCACCAAGGCGGTGCAGCAGGGGCCGGAACTCATGGGCGAGCCGATCCCCGTGGAGATCGACGAGACGCCCCTGCCCGGCTTCGACGGACCCGTCGTCATCCTCACCTCCGGGGCGACGCGCGGCGCGGCGGAGGTCTTCCTGCTGGCCATGCGCGACCTGCCTCAGGTCACCGTGCTGGGCGAGCCCACCGCGGGCAGCCTCTCGGACAGCATGTCGCGGCACATGCCCAACGACTGGCAGTTCGTCCTGTCCCACCAAGTCTACCGCGATTCCGCGGGCGAGGCTTTCGACGGGCGCGGCGTGCCGCCGCACGAGCAGCTGGGCCTCGACGTGGAGGCCTTCGACCAGGGCCGGGACACCGCCCTGGAGGCGGCGGTCGATCTTCTGAAGTAGGGAGAAAGTGGCGCGGTTGACGGGGCTCGAACCCGCGACCCCCGGCGTGACAGGCCGGTACTCTAACCAACTGAGCTACAACCGCGCGTGAGCCGCCGGATAGGCAATCGGGCGGACGGCGTCAATGCGGAAAGAGCCGCTTTTCACCCCGACACCGCGTAAAGAAAAAGGGCCCACTCAGGGGCCCTTCCAACGCATCTGGCAGTGGCGCGGTTGACGGGGCTCGAACCCGCGACCCCCGGCGTGACAGGCCGGTACTCTAACCAACTGAGCTACAACCGCCCTCTGCCCGACGGGGCGCGTGTCCCCGTGGCGTGACGCGCGTTCTAGAGGCGGAGGATCCTGCGGTCAAGCCGGAAAAAGGGGCGAGTTCGCGGGGGAAAGCGGGGGGCGCCCTGGTGGGTGGTGAGGGATTCGAACCCCCGACATTCTCGGTGTAAACGAGACGCTCTACCAACTGAGCTAACCACCCCCATCAGGGCCGGTCCCGGGTCTAGCCGGAGGCCACGCCGGGCGCAAGCGAGGCCGGGTCGATGACCTCCTGGCGGCCCTCGCGGATCCGGAAGATGACCCCCTGCCCGCCCGGAACCTCGTGCAGCCGGTCGATCCCGAGGCCGAGCGCGGCGGTGCGCAGGAAGCGCGAGGTGATGCCGTGGGTCACCAGTACCGTGGGCCTGTCGAGGGAGGCCAGCAGCCCTGTCACGCGCGCCCAGAGCGCCGAGAACGGCTCTCCCTCGGGAGCGCGGGCGTAGCGGTCGAGAAAATGCTCGTGGGGGTCCGGCGCGGGCCAGCGGGCGTCGGCTTCCTCGCGGGTGAGTCCCGCCCAGAGGCCCACGCCGATCTCGCGCAGCCGCTCGTCGGGCACGGGCTCCAGACCGCAGGCTTCGGCGATGGGCAGGGCCGTCGCCATGGCCCTGCCCTGCGGCGAGTGGAGCAGCGCGTGGGTCCGTCCCTCGATGCCCAGGGCCGCGAGGGCCCGGGCCATCGAGTGGGCCTGGGCCCGGCCCTTCTCCGTCAGCGGCGAATCGAGGGCCCCCTGCCAGCGGCCGATCCTGTTCCACTCGGTCTCGCCGTGGCGGATGACGAGGATCTCGGGCGGCATCATCCGCCTGTCCCCGAAACAGGCCGCCGCGCGGCTCTGGCGAAGGTCATGGCTCTCTCCGAGGCGGCGTCACGCCGGTTCACGACGACCGAACCTGCATTCGCAGCGCGGAACAAGGGCAGAGAGAAAAATGGTGGGTGATAGAAGATTCGAACTTCTGACATCTTCGATGTGAACGAAGCGCTCTACCACTGAGCTAATCACCCAACGGAGTGGTCCTTTAGCCCTCCTCGCCGTCCTCCGCAAGAGGGCTGTCGGCCAATGCGGCGGTCATCGTCTTCGGCCGGCGCAGCTTGCAGACATAGACATGCGCGTTCGCCACTTCCTTCTGGCGATTGATCTTTACCTTGCCCAGCGGCGGCAGGTTCAGCTCCTCGCCGTTGGCGATGGCCTCGCCCAGCACTTCGAGCGCCGCCTCGACCGCCGGTTTCACGTCGCGCTTCTTGCCGCCGCAGCGGTCGACCACGCGGTCGATGAAGGCCTTCTTCTTGAGCTCAGGCCCGACGACGACCGTCTGCTCGGTCACGACCGTTGTCGTCGGTTCGGTCTCCGGAGAGTCGTCCGGCGCGCTGCGGTCCGCCATGCTGTGTCCTCCAGCCTTGATGTTCGGCCGGAGGCTAACCGGTTCGGGCTGGTGCGTCGATCAGGCGGGCACATAGGTCAGCCGCAGCACGTCCTCCCCGATCCGGTCGCTTCCGACCGGGCGAAGCCGCGGCACGGACCCTGCGAAGAAAGGCGTGCCCGTGCCGAGGACGACAGGGTGATAGTAGAGCCGGTACTCGTCGACCAGTCCCAGCTCGATCAGGCTTCGCGCGAGGTCCGGGCCGCCCGCGTCGATCTCGCCTTCGACCTGCGCCTTTAGGCCGTGAACGGCCGTCGCGAGGTCTCCGTCGAGTTGCGTGGCGTTGGGCCCCAGGGCCACCGCGCCGCGAGAGACGACCCACTTCGGTTGCTTCCGCCAGGCCGCCGCGAAATCTCTCTCGTCCGGGCCCCAGTCGGGCTGGTCGTCCTCCCAGTAGCGCATGATCTCGTAGAGCTTGCGGCCGTAGAGGCTGCCCGCGAGGCTCTCCGTGTAGTCGATCCAGTGGCGGAAGAGGACGGGATCGGGTGCGAAGGCCTCGTGATCGACGTAGCCATCGAGAGACAGGTTCATTCCGTAGACGAGCGTTGCCATGCCGGGGGGCCTCCCTCCCCTGGCCGCGACGATAGGACGAAGCTCACCCGCCGCCTACGGGATTTCGCTGCGCCCAGACGAAGAAAGGGCGGCCCGCGATGTGCGGGCCGCCCTGGGTCTTCAACTCGTCGAGTCGGTCAGTGCGTGGTGGCGCTCGGCCCTTCCTGGGCCTTCAGCGCCCGCTCTGCCGCGGCAGCCTCTTCCGCCGCCTCGTCCCACTCGATGGGCTCGGGCTTGCGGACGAGGGCGTGCTCCAGCACCTCCGAGACGTGGGTGACGGGGATGATCGTCAGCCCCTCCTTCACGTTGTCGGGGATCTCGGGGACATCCTTCTCGTTCTCCTCCGGGATCAGCACCGTGGTGATGCCGCCCCTCAGAGCCGCCAGCAGCTTCTCCTTCAGACCGCCGATCGCCGAGGCGTTGCCCCGAAGCGTGACCTCGCCGGTCATGGCGATGTCCTTGCGGACCGGGATCCCGGTCAGGACCGAGACGATGGCCGTGACCATCGCGAGACCCGCCGAGGGTCCGTCCTTCGGGGTCGCCCCGTCAGGCACGTGGACGTGGATGTCGTAGGCGTCGAACTTCGGCGGCTTCACCCCGATCTGCGGCGCGATGGAGCGCACGTAGGACGAAGCGGCGTCGATCGATTCCTTCATCACGTCGCCGAGCTTGCCGGTGGTCTTCATCCGGCCCTTGCCCGGCAGGCGCAGCGCCTCGATGTTCAGCAACTCGCCGCCCACGGAGGTATAGGCCAGCCCCGTGACCACGCCGACCTGATCCTCCTTCTCGGCGAGACCGTAGCGGTGACGCTCGACGCCGAGGAAGTCGTTCAGGTTTTCCGCGGTCACCTCGATGACCTCGGCCTCCTTCTTGACGATCTTGGTCACTGCCTTGCGCGCGACCTTGGCGATCTCGCGCTCGAGGTTCCGCACGCCCGCCTCGCGGGTATAGACGCGGACCATCGCGGTGAGGGCATCGTCGGAGACCGAGAACTCCTTGGCCTTCAGACCGTGATTCTTCATCTGCTTGGGCAGCAAGTGCTGCTTGGCGATCTCGACCTTTTCGTCCTCGGTGTAGCCGGCGAGCGGGATGATCTCCATCCGGTCCAGGAGCGGACCCGGCATGTTGTAGGAGTTCGCCGTCGTCAGGAACATGACGTTCGAGAGGTCGTATTCCACCTCGAGATAGTGGTCGACGAAGGTCCCGTTCTGCTCCGGGTCGAGCACCTCGAGCATCGCCGAGGCCGGGTCGCCACGGAAGTCCTGACCCATCTTGTCGATCTCGTCGAGCAGGATGAGCGGGTTCGTGGTCTTGGCCTTCTTCAACGCCTGGATGATCTTGCCCGGCATGGAGCCGATGTAGGTCCGGCGGTGACCGCGGATCTCGGATTCGTCACGCACGCCGCCCAGCGAAATGCGGATGAACTCGCGTCCCGTGGCCTTCGCGACCGACTGGCCGAGAGAGGTCTTGCCGACGCCCGGAGGGCCGACGAGGCACATGATCGGCCCCTTCAGCTTCTTCGAGCGCTGCTGCACCGCGAGGTACTCGACGATCCTTTCCTTCACCTTCTCGAGGCCGTAGTGATCGGTGTCGAGGATGTGCTCGGCGCGGGACAGATCCTTCTTCACGCGGGACTTGGTGCCCCACGGGATCGACAGCATCCAGTCGAGGTAGTTGCGCACGACGGTCGCCTCGGCGGACATCGGGCTCATGTTCTTGAGCTTCTTGATCTCCGCGTCGGCCTTTTCGCGGGCTTCCTTCGAGAGCTTGGTGTTCTCGATCTTCTCCTCGAGCTCGGCGATCTCGTTCTGGCCCTCGTCGCCATCACCCAGCTCGCGCTGGATCGCCTTCATCTGCTCGTTGAGGTAGTACTCGCGCTGGGTCCGCTCCATCTGCGACTTCACGCGGGTCTTGATCTTCTTCTCGACCTGCATGACGGACATTTCGCCCTGCATCAGGCCGTAGACCTTCTCCAGCCGCTCGGCGACCGTGAGCGTCTCCAGAAGCTCCTGCTTCTGGGCGACCTCGATCCCGAGGTGGCCGGCAACCAGGTCCGCGAGTTTCGCGGGCTCGGTCGCTTCCGAAACGGCGGCGAGCGCCTCTTCGGGGATGTTCTTCTTGACCTTGGCGTACTTCTCGAACTCCTGCGCGACGGAGCGCGTCAGGGCGGTGACCGTCTCCTGGTCGCCCTCGCTCTCCTCGAGATACTCGGCGGAAGCCTCGAAGAAGTCCTCGTTCTCGACGAAGCCGGTGATCTGCACGCGCGCGCGGCCCTCGACCAAGACCTTCACGGTCCCGTCGGGCAGCTTCAGCAGCTGCAGCACGTTGGCGAGGACGCCGGTCCGGTAGATGCCGTCGGCGGTGGGTTCGTCCACGCTAGGGTCGACCTGGGACGACAGCAGGATCTGCTTGTCGTCCTGCATCACCTCCTCCAGCGCCCGCACGGATTTCTCGCGGCCGACAAAGAGCGGCACGACCATGTGCGGGAAAACCACGATGTCGCGCAGCGGCAGCACTGGGTAGGTGGGGCTGAGAGGCTCTTGCATTCTCGTGTCCTTATGTTCTGCGGCAGAACGGCCTGGCCCCTAGATATCGGCGACTCTGGGCCGTCCCCTGACTGGATGTTGAAAGTGGGGCCGAGAGCGCCCCGTTTCAACCTCGCCCGTTTCGCGTAAGTCTGCCCGTCCCGGCCAGATGCCACAAGCGTGAACCGGGCCCTCCGGACGAAAAGGTTAACGCGTGAAGGTGATGGCCCGCCGGGCAATCCCCTGCCCGCCATTGAGCCGCCCGATCGTGGCCCCGGTCATGAAGCCGGGCCCCTGCACGATGAGGTAGAGATCGAACTCAACCTGGCCCTGAGGCTCGGTGAATGTGCCGGTGGCGTGCAACCTGGGCAGCGCGTTCAGGTCGCAGCCGAGGACGGTGCTCATCTCGTCGCCGTCAAGCACGTTCGCCGCGGCCGCCGCCGAGCCTTCCTCCGGTGTGAAGTTCAGGTCCGGTCCCCGGTAGAGCTCCAGCGGGTAGCTGCCCGGAGCCGGGCCGCCGTCGATGGTCAGGCCGCCCGCCGTGACGCTGATCGAGGCCGTCGAGGCGTCCCCCGTGGGCAGAGGAACCGTGCGGCCGTTCATGGTGAGGACCCCCGCCCCGTTCTGGACCGACCAGACGCCGTCCAGCGTCGCGGCTTCCTCCGCCCACCAGGCCTCGGACTCTGCTCCGCAGTAGTCCGGCTCCTGCGCATGGGCCTGCAGTGCGAGGACGGCGACCCCGGCGGAGAGAGCGATGCGACGTGAGGTGGTGTTCAACATGGTCTTACCTTTCATCTGTCCCGCCCGGAGCGTCGCAACCCAGACGTCGCCTGTCCACCGAGGAGACGCCCGGCTTGATCGCAAGGGTCCGTCCCTGCCAGTCTGGGGTACAGTGACACCGTTGATTATTGCCGGAGATCCAGATGAAAGCCCTTGCCGCCGCTCTCGCCCTCGTCGCCTCCCCCGTGCTCGCCCAGGCTCCCTGCGAGATCCCGCCCTCGCAATGGCAGGCCCGCCTCGGCCCGATGCTCGCGGGGAACTGGACGGTGGACAACGGGCCCGGCGTGGCCTCTCTCGGCGGCGGCGGCATGCCCATGGGCCCCGAGCCCAGCGCCCCGGCGGTGATCGCCTCGGACGGCACGCGGACGACCGTGAGCGCCCCCGACTACACGATGACCATGGACGTGAGCTTCATGCCGCAGGAGACTTGGAACTACGGCAGCTCGGACCCGAACTCGCCCTTCGCCTCCCTGCCCGCGCTCGAACACGCGGACATCGGCCTGCTGGCGGACGGGGGCTGCACCACGGACGAGCTGCCCCGGGTCCTGATGCAGGGCAGCGTGCCGATCCAGGGCACGACGACGCTCGACATCACGATGCGGCTCTTCATGATCAGCCCGGACATGATGACCGGCGCGGCGCAGTTCCGGATGATGGCGCAGGGTGTGCCCATCGAGGGCCGGCGGATCATCACCTTCACGCGCTGAGCGGATCAGAGCGGCTCGATGTCTCCCTCGCGGCGGAGCGCGTGAAAGCCCGCCTCCCACTCCGCGAACCGTCCCGCCGAGATGGCCTCGCGCATCCCCGCCATGAGGTCCTGGTAGTAATGCAGGTTGTGCCAGGTTAGCAGCATCCCCGAGATCATCTCTCCCGCGCGGAAGACGTGGTGGAGATAGGCCCGGCTGTAGCCCCGGCAGGCCGGGCAGCCGCACTCCTCGTCCAGGGGCCGCGGGTCGTCGGCATGGCGGGCGTTCTTGAGGTTCACCTGCCCGCGCCGCGTCCAGGCCTGCCCGGTCCGGCCGGATCGTGAGGGCAGCACACAGTCCATCATGTCCACCCCACGCTTCACGGCGCCAACGATGTCGTCGGGCTTGCCCACGCCCATGAGATAGCGCGGCCGGTCCACTGGCAGCATTCCCGGCGCGTAGTCCAGCACGCCGAACATCGCCTCCTGCCCCTCGCCGACCGCGAGCCCGCCGATGGCGTATCCCTCGAAGCCGATGGCCTTCAGCGCCTCGGCGCTCTCCTCGCGCAGCTCCCGCGTCACGCCGCCCTGCTGGATGCCGAAGAGCGCATGCCCCGGCCTGTCGCCGAAGGCCTCCCGCGAGCGTTCGGCCCAGCGCATCGACAGCCGCATGGATTCCGCCACCCGCGCGTCCTCCGCCGGCAGCGAGGGGCATTCGTCGAAGGCCATGACGATGTCGGAGCCCAGCAGCCGCTGGATTTCCATCGACCGTTCCGGCGTCAGCTCGTGTTTGGAGCCATCGATGTGAGAGCGGAAGGTCACGCCCTTTTCTGTCAGCTTGCGCAGCTCCGCGAGGCTCATCACCTGGAAGCCGCCGGAGTCCGTCAGTATTGGCCTCTCCCAGTTCATGAACCGGTGCAGCCCGCCGAGCCGCGCGACACGTTCCGCCCCGGGCCTCAGCATCAGGTGATAGGTATTGCCCAGCAGGATATCGGCCCCCGTCGCGCGAACGCTCTCGGGGAGCATCGCCTTGACCGTGGCGGCGGTGCCGACCGGCATGAAGGCCGGCGTCCGGATGTCACCGCGCGGGGTGGTGATGGCGCCGGTGCGCGCGGCGCCGTCGGTGGCGTGGAGGGCAAAGGAGAAACGGGTCATGCGCGCCGATTAGGGCGCGCGCGGGACCGGCGCAAGACAAAGCCCCCGCGCGGTGCACGGGGGCCTGTCGTCTTTAGTCTGTCTCAAGAGGCTGCCCCGATCAGGCCGCTTCCCGGTTGAGCTCGGTCTCGCCGAGCTTCGAGAGCGTCCGGTCCGCATTGTACTCCTGGTCGAGCGTCTGCTCGAGAAGCTTGGCAACGGTCGGCTTGTCGAGCGTCTTGGCCCAGGAGACCATCGTGCCGTAGCGCGCGATCTCGTAATGCTCGACCGCCTGCGCGGAGGCCACCAGACCGGCGTCGAGCGCATCGCCCGCCTCGGTCTCGGACATGATCTCCTCGCCTTCTTCGAGGATGCCCTGGATCGCCTCGCAGGTGACGCCGCGATGCGGAATGTCGAGTTCGTCCATCACGCGTTCGAGCCGGCGGATATGCTCCTCGGTCTCGCCGTGATGGTGCTCGAAGGCGGCCTTGAGATCGGGCTCGGTCGCCTTTTCGGCCATCTTCGGGAGCGTCTTCAGGATCTTCTGCTCCGCGTAGTACATGTCCTGAACGAAGTGGGTGAGTCTTGCAGGTTTTTCATCACGATCCTCCTTTCGAGAGGTTCAGTGGTGACTGTGGCCCCGTCCGGGGGCGTTCTGCCCCGAAAACACGGGCCGCCTGCGGGCGTTCCAACAATTCGGGACCGCGGCGGAGACCGGCAGATCGCCGCCTCCCGCGTGGCGATGGCGGCTTCCCAAGCATCGCCGAACCTGAGAGAGCAGGTCTCCGGCCTTCGGGTTGACACCCCCGAGGGGGCAGGCACCCTCCGGGACGATCCAACGGGAGACAAGACATGACAGACGACGCGAGCCCGATCCGCCTGGGCTGGGAGGAATGGCTCGGCCTGCCGGACCTCGGGCTGCCGACGCTCAAGGCCAAGGTCGACACCGGCGCGCGCACCTCGGCGCTGCATGCCTTCGACATCGAGACCTTCGGCTCCGCCCGCGCGCCGAAGGTGCGCTTCGCCGTACACCCGCTGCCCGGCAACGACGAGCTCTCGATCCCTTGCTCGGCGACCATCGTGGACCGGCGCGAAGTGACGAGCTCCAACGGCGAGACCGAGATGCGCTTCGTCATCGCGACCGAGCTCGACGTCGGAGACGGCCAGTCCTGGCCCATAGAGATCACCCTGACCGACCGGGGCGACATGCGCTCACGGATGCTGCTGGGCCGCCAGGCGCTGCGCGACGACTGTGTGGTCGCCCCCTCCGAGCGATACCTGCGTCCCGAGCGGAGCTTCGACGTCTACTCGGCGAAGAAGATCAAGGAGACCCAGCCCAATCGTACCCTGCGCATCGCCGTCCTGAGCCGCGAGCCCAACAGCTACTCGACCCAGCGCATCGTGCACGAGGGCGAGAACCGCGGCCACGTCGTCGAGGTGATCGACACCTCGCGCTGCTACATGGCGATCAATGCGCTCGCGCCCGAGATCCACTACGACGGCAAGCGCCTGCCCCGCTACGACGCGGTGATCCCGCGCATCGGCGCTTCGATCACCTCCTACGGCACCGCCATCCTGCGGCAGTTCGAGACGCTGGGGACCTACTGCGTCAACGGTTCGGCCGGCATCACCGCCAGCCGCGACAAGCTCCACGCGCACCAGGTGCTCGCACGGCACAGGATCGGCATGCCCGTCACCGCATTCGCCTCGTCTCCCAAGGACACCGACAACCTCATCGGGCTCGTGGGCACCGCTCCCCTTATCGTGAAGCTGCTGGAGTCGACCCAGGGCAAGGGCGTGGTCATGGCCGAGACCAAGAAGGCCGCCCAGTCGGTGATCGACGCCTTCCGGGGGCTGCGCGCCAACTTTCTCGTGCAGCAGTTCGTGAAGGAGGCCGCGGGCGAGGACATCCGCTGCTTCGTGGTCGCGGGCAAGGTGGTCGCCGCCATGCGCCGCACAGCCGGCGGCGACGATTTCCGCTCGAACCTCCACCGCGGCGGTACGGCCGAAGCGGTCAAGATCACCCGGCAGGAGCGCACCGCGGCCGTCCGCGCGGCGAAGGCCTTCGGGCTGAACCTCGCCGGGGTGGACCTGCTGCGCTCCAACGACGGGCCGAAGATACTGGAGGTCAATTCGAGCCCCGGGTTCGAAGGCATCGAGAAGGCCTCCAAGAAGAACCTGGCCGGCACGCTCTACGAGCAGATCGAGGCGCAGGTGAAGCCGCAGCCGATGCGCAAGCGGTCCACCCGCAGCGCCGCCAAGGCCCAGACCGGCTAGGTGCGACATGGGGGCAGCGCCCCGGTGCTGCCCTTTACCCCCGGCCCCTGAATCCCTATCTTTTCACTCAACGAAAAGGGATAGCCCATGACCGAACAGGCCCCGCCCCTCGAAGGCGCCCCTCTCATCCAGCCGTCGAGCACGGATCACCCGCTCTACGACTCCATCGTGGAGGCTTGCCGCTCGGTCTACGACCCGGAGATTCCGGTCAATATCTATGACCTGGGCCTGGTCTACACCGTCGAGATCGACAGCGAGAACGCGGTGCGCATCATCATGACCCTGACCGCGCCCGGCTGCCCTGTTGCGGGCGAGATGCCCGGCTGGGTCGCCGGCGCCGTCGAGCCTCTGCCCGGCGTCAAGCAGGTCGACGTCGAGCTGACCTGGGATCCGCCCTGGGGCATGGACATGATGTCCGACGAGGCGCGCCTCGAACTCGGCTTCATGTAGGCGCGTTCCGCAACTGCTGGAACCGGAGCCCGGCGGTCCGGTTCTAGATGCATGCGCGCGCCGGCCCTGTACCTCGCCTTGATCGTGTCTGTGCTGCTGTCCGCGGGACAGCAGCTGGTCGCGCAGCAGGACCAGTCCTCGAACTGGTACGAGATCGACGAGCTGAATCCCGGCCTCGGCGCGGCGCCCGAGGATATCGACCGGGCCACGCCCCAGGCGGCCATGGAAAGCTTCATGTTCCGGGCCTCCGAGGGGGACTGGGAATCGGCGGCGCATGTCCTGGACCTCGCCTCGATCCCCGAAGAGGCGCAGGCCGAGATCGGGCCCGAGCGTGCCAAGCAACTCTACACGATCATCGACCGCAAGATCATCGTCGACTGGCACATGCTGTTGGACCGGCCCGACGGCCTGAACGCCCGCGCGCCCTCCGACAGCGCCATGTCGGGCGAGCCCCGGCGCTCTCTTCTGCTCTGGATCGTCGACCTGCCCGAAAGGCCGGTCACGATCCGCCTGAACCGCGTGAAGGCGGAGGGAGAGGACGCGGCCTGGGTCTTCTCGCGGCAGTCGGTGGAGAACCTTCCCGCGCTCGCCGACCGCTTCGGTCCCTCCGCGCTCGAACAGATGCTGCCCGATCCCCTGCGGACGCGGGCGTTCTGGGGGCTGCGCTGGTGGGAGGTGATCGCCCTGCCGCTGATGATCGCGGTCGCCACCCTGCTCGGAAGCATCACCTATTCCCTGATGTCGCGCGGTCTGCACCGGACGCGACGCGACGACGGCTCGAGTTCGCTGCTCGTGGCGATGCGGCCGCCCGCGGTTCTTGCGGTCGTCACCCTGACCGTCGGGCTGATGACCAAGCACCTCTTCGTGTTCTCGGGGCGGATCGACACGGTCCTCTCGCCCCTGATCGCGATCGGCTTCGTCAGCGTCACGCTCTGGGCGATCATCAACGCCGTGGACACCCTGCTCGACCGCCTTGTCCAGTTCGACGGCGGCGAGCTGAGCTCGGTGGCCGAGGGACAGGAACGCAAGCGCCAGTTCGCGACCAAGATTGCTGCCGCCCGGCGGGCCATCATCGTGATCGTCGTGATCTTCGGCGCAGGCATCGTCCTGCGCGAGGCCAACATGATGCAGACGCTGGGCTTCTCGCTCCTGGCCTCCGCCAGCGTCACCACCCTTGTGCTGGCCTTCGCCGCGCGGAACGTGCTGGCCAACATCATGGCCTCGATGCAGATCGCCATGAACCAGTCCGCCAAGATGGGCGACAAGCTGCTGTATCAGGGCTACATGTGTTCGGTCGAGCGGATCAACTTCACCTTCGTCCAGCTTCGGGTCTGGACCGGCAAACGCCTGATCGTCCCGGTGAGCGAGTTCGTCGCCGAGCCCTTCGAGAACTGGACGATGCAGGAGCCCTTCATGATCATGGAGATCCGCCTGCGCCTCGCCCACGGGGCCGACATCGAGCCTCTGCGCAAGCGGTACTTCGAGATCCTCGACCAGCTGGATGAGGGTGGCGAGCCGCATGCCGACAGCCGAGGCGTCTATGTCTCCAACCATGACGTCTTCGGCATGGAGGCGCTCTTCATGGTACCTTGCGAGGATCCCAACACCGCCTGGGCGCGCGCCTGCGAGGTTCGCGAGCGGCTCCTGCGCGCGGCCGCCGATCTCGAGATGGAGGCCGAGGCCATGTTCCCGGACGCGAACCCCGCAGAGGCAGCGTGACGGGGAAAACAAGCCCTCAAGCTTGATCGCCTGAAAGCAAGTCGTAATGCTTGCAAATCAAAAAAGCAAGCCTTAATACTTGCTCATGTCCTTCGCCGTGCTGACCGGAGATATCGTGGCGTCCGAGGACGCCGGCCTCGCGGCCACCCAGGCCGCGCTCGACGCGCTGCGCCGGGCCGCCGAGGACTTCGGAAAGGACCGCGAGGAGGACCTGAGATTCACCCGCTTCCGGGGCGACGGCTGGCAGGCGATGACCTCGCACAACAGCTTCTTCGACGCGACGCTCTTCCTGCTCGCGCGCCTGCGCGCCGAGGACGAAGAGATCGAGACCCGTATCTCCATCGGTATCGGAGAGGTGGAGTCCAGCGGGACCCGTGACCTCTCCGATGCCTCAGGTTCCGCCTTCACGCAGTCCGGGCGCGGCCTGGACGCGATGGGTCGCCGCGACCGGCTGGCGATCTCCGGTGCGGGGATCGGACCGTTCCAGCGGGCCGCCCTTGCCCTCACGGACTACGTCACCTCCTCCTGGACCGCCGCACAGGGCGAGGCGGTCGCGCTCTCGCTCGACCCGGCGACCCAGACGCAGGACGACATCGCCCGCCGGATCGGCGTGACCCGACAGGCCGTGCAACTGCGCCTCTCCGCCGCCGGCCTCCCCTGGCTCGCCCCCGCGCGAGAGGCCTTCGCCAGCCACGACTACCGGGAGACCTGAGTGGCAGAGACCTTCACCGCCCTCCTGATCGCTCACGTTCTGGCCGACTTCGTCTTCCAGACCGACGGCATGATCCGCCGCAAGGCCCGGATCCCGGTGCTCCTGCTCCACGCCCTCGTCGTACTGGCGCTGCTGCTCGCGGCCTTCGGACGTCTCGACGTCCCCGCGCTCTACCTCCTCGCTCTCGCGCATCTCGTCATCGACGCGGTGAAAGTGCGGTTCGGCGACAGCCTCCGCCCCTTCCTGCTCGACCAGGGAGCGCACCTGGCGACCCTCGGAATCGCGACGCTCGCGGTCCCGGACCTCTGGGCGCAATCGCTCTGGATGGCGGTGGACCCCGGCACCGCGCGGACGGTTCTCGCTGTCCTGCTCTACGTCGCGGGCTTCACCGTCGCCGTGCGCGCGGGCGGCTTCGCGGTGGGCAAGCTGCTGGCGCCGATGACGCCCCACTGGGTCCGCGCGCGCATCCTCTCCGGCGGCTTTCCCGGCGCGGGGCGGATCATCGGCCAGCTGGAGCGCGGCCTCACCTTCGCGCTGGTCCTCATCGGCCAGCCCACCGGCGTCGCCTTCCTCGTCGCCGCGAAGTCGGTCATGCGCTTCAACGCCACGCGGGAGGACCGGAGCATGGCGGAATACGTCATCATCGGCACGCTCGCCTCGGTCGCCTGGGCCCTCGCCGCCGCCTACGGCACCCAATGGCTCGCGCAGGCGATCGGCATCGCGCCCCCTTGAGAGAGAGCGCCCGCGGGACTAGGTCTGGGGACGACAAGGAGATGTGCCATGTTCTCGATCCCCGGCAAACAGGCCGTCACGATGACCGAAGCGGCCGCCGCCCAGATCCGCAAGCTGATGGACGCCAAGGGCCACAAGGGCCTGAAGGTCGGCGTCAAGAAAGGCGGATGCGCGGGCATGGAATACACCATGGACTACGCCGACGAGATCGACCCGCATGACGAGGTGGTCGAGCAGGACGGCGCGCGCGTGATGATCGCCCCGATGGCGCAGATGTTCCTCTTCGGGACAGAGATCGACTACGAGGTCTCGCTGCTCGAAGCCGGGTTCAAGTTCCGCAACCCCAACGTCACCGACGCCTGCGGCTGCGGCGAATCCATCAAGTTCAAGGATGTCGAGGAGCTCGCCGCCGAACGCGGCGCCTGAGCCCTAGCCCGCCTTCAGGTGCAGGTAGGTTTCGTCGTAGCGCTTCTGCAGGTGATCGGCCGCGCGGATCGTGCGGCCTGAGCCCACCGGCGCGACATTGGCGTCGTGGCGCGGATTGAAGAAGAGCGGCACCGAGATGCGCTCCTCGCGGCTCCCGATCACCCGGTGTTCAGTCGCCCGGATTCGACCGTCGCTCCAGAACTCCAGCATCTCTCCGAAGTTGATGATGAAGGTCCCGGGCTCCGCCGAGACCGGAAGCCAGCCGCTCGGGCTGTTCACCTCAAGCCCCGCGACACCGTCCGTCGCAAGCAGCGTGAGACAGCCGTAGTCCGTGTGCGCTCCGATCCCGAAGTCGCGAGCGCCCGCCCAGTCGGGCCGCTCGGGATAGTAATTCCCGCGCAGCAGAGCCATCGGGCGGTCGAACTTGTCCCGGAAATAGGCGCGGTCCTCGCCGATGGCCCCCGCCAGCGCCGAGAGCAGGTCGAGCGAGAAGGCGCAGGCGTCGCGGTAATAGGCCTCCAGTACGGCGCGAAATCCCTCGGGCCGGTCGGGCCAGAGGTTCGGCGCGTAGACCTTGAGGCCGCTCTCGGGCCATTCGTGACCGCAGTCGAAGACCTCCTTGTAGTCGGGGTTCGCCTCCGGATCGACCTGCTCGGAGCGGGGCGCGCCCCAGCCGCGGCTTGCCTCGGTGCGGCTCATGTCGACCTTCGCCTTCTCCTCCTCCGGCAGGGCGAAGAACCCGCGGTAGGCGGCGATCAGCTCTTCCACGCGGGCGCGGTCCAGCGGCGTGTTGTGCACCGTCAGGAAGCCGATACCACCGGCCGCGTCGCGGGTACGGGCGGTTTCAGCCGGGTCGCCGGCGAGCAGCCTGGCGGCGTCGATGGCGGGGATCGAGGTTTCTGTCATGGTCCTTCAACGTCGGTCGGGCCCGGCGTGTTTCAGCCGGGCGGCAGCGGGATGCAAGCTTTGTTGACCCTGCCCCGCCATTGCGGCGAGAAAGGCCGCGACCCAAGACAAGGAGAGGCCGATGCGCCGCAAGCTCGCCGCCGGAAACTGGAAGATGAACGGATCCCTCTCGGCCATGGCCGAGGTGCAGGCGCTCTGCGAGGCGCATCCCGAGCCGAAGGTGGACATGCTGCTCTGCCCGCCAGCCACGCTGATCTGGCCGATGGCCTCGATGCGGGGCGAGCATCCGCTCGCCGTCGGCGCGCAGGACTGCCATCCCGAGGACAAGGGCGCGCATACCGGCGACATCGCGGCGCCGATGCTGCGCGAGGCCGGGGCGACGGCAGTCATCGTCGGGCACTCCGAACGGCGCGCGGATCACGGCGAGAGCTCCGAGACGGTCCGGGCCAAGGCCGAGGCCGCCCACCGCGCGGGCCTTCTCGCTGTCGTCTGCGTGGGCGAGACGCTGGAAGAGCGTGAGGCCGGCCGCGCGCTCGAGGTCGTGGGAGAGCAACTCGCCGCCTCGCTGCCGCCGGGATCGACCGGCGAGACGGTTGTCGTGGCCTACGAGCCTGTCTGGGCCATCGGCACAGGCAAGGTTGCCGGGACCGAGGAGATCGGCGAGATGCACGGCTTCCTCCGCGAGGCTCTCCGCAAGAGCCACCCCGAGGCGGCCGATGCGATCCGGCTGCTCTACGGCGGCTCGGTGAAGGGGTCGAACGCGGCCGAGATCTTCGCGGTGCCGGACGTGGACGGGGCCCTCGTCGGGGGCGCGAGCCTCACGGCAGAGCAGTTCTCTCCGATCGTCACGGCGCTGGAAGGCGCCTGACGGAGCACCCGTCCAAATTTGGACGGGACCTTAAGTATCGGACTTAAAACGGATAACCTATCCCGATCGAGACCGCCCGGCGCGCCGCCGGGCGGTCTTCCGACGGTCACTCCGTGAGGCCGTATTTGCCCAGAAACGCGACCAGGGCGGCGGTCGAGCCGTCCTTGCCCTCGGCGCTTTCCTTGCCCTCGACCACCGGCTGCAGGTCCGTCGCCAGCTCTTTGCCGAGCTCCACGCCCCACTGGTCGTAGGAGTTGATCCCGAGCACAGTGCCCTCGACGAAGACCCGGTGCTCGTAGAGGGCGACGATCTTGCCCAGCATCTCCGGCGTGAGCGTCTCGTAGGCGAGCGTCACCGAGGGCCGGTTGCCCGGGAAGACCCGGTGCTTCGCCTGCCGCTCCAGCTCGTCGCCCTCGAACTTGTCGCGCACCTTCTCGCGCGCCTCGTCGAGCGTGCGACCCTTCATCAGCGCCTCCGACTGCGCGAGGCAATTGGCGACCAGCAGCTGGTGCTGGTGGTGCAGATCGTCCTCGTGACCGCGCGCGGCGACGAGGAACTCGCAGGGGACGACCTGCGTCCCCTGGTGGATCAGCTGGTAGAAGGCGTGCTGGCCGTTGGTCCCCGGCTCGCCCCAGACGACGGGCCCGGAAGGCACGGACAGATCCTCGCCGTTCATCGAGACGCCTTTGCCGTTCGATTCCATCTCGAGCTGCTGCAGGTAGGCGGGCAGCCGCGCGAGCCGGTTGTCGTAGGGCAGAACCGCGCGGGTGGCATGGCCGCAGACCTGGTTGTGCCAGATCCCGGTGATCGCCAGCAGCGCCGGCAGATTCTCGTGCCAGGCGGCAGTATGAAAGTGCCGGTCCATCTCGTGCCCGCCGCGCAGGAAGGCACGGAAAGCGTCGGGCCCGATGGCGATCATCAGGCTCAGGCCGATGGGACCCCAAAGGGAATAGCGCCCGCCGACCCAGTCCTCGAAGCCGAAGACACGCGCGGTGTCGATGCCGAAGTCCGCGGTCTTGTCGAGCGCCGAGGAGAGCGCCGCGAACTGCGCTGCCGGGTCGGAGACCTCATCGGACATCCAGGCCTTCGCGGTGCGCGCGTTCGTCATGGTCTCGATGGTCGTGAAGGTCTTGGAGGCGACGATCACCAGAGTCGTCTTCGGATCGCATTCCCGCAGGACCGAGGCGATGTCCGCCGGGTCCACGTTCGACACGAAATGGCAGCGCGGCCCGTCGTGGTAAGGCGCGAGCGCGATGGTTGCCATGGCCGGGCCGAGGTCCGAACCGCCGATGCCGATGTTGACGACGTCGGTGATCTTGCCGCCCGCGCCATGGAAAGCGCCGCTGCGCACCTCTTCGGCAAAGCGCTCCATCCGCTCCAGCGTCTCGCGGACGCCGGGCATCACGTCGTGGCCGTCGACCCAGACCATCCCGCTGTCGAGATTGCGCAGGGCCGTGTGCAGCACCGCCCTGCCCTCCGTCTCGTTGATGCGGGCGCCGGCGAACATCTCGTCGCGACGTTCGGCGACCCGGGTCTGTCCGAGCAGGTCGAAGAGCAGCTTGCGCCCCTCGGCGTCGATGTTGGTCTTGGAGTAGTCGAAACGCATCCCGAGCGCCTCGGCCGAGAACTCCTCCGCCCGCTCCGCGTCCAGCATCTCGGCGAAACGGCGATCCTTCACCTGCGAATGGTGCGCCTTGAGGTCAGCCCACATCTCAGCTCTCCGCCCAGTGAACCACGGCGTCGCGCAGCACGGCGGCGACCGGGGCCTCTTGAGGTTTCAGGGTCCGGGCCCGTTCCAGCGCCTCGCGCTTCTCAGAGCCGGTGATGACGATATGCGTGCTCATGGCGTCGCGCAGCACCTTGGCCGAAAGCGTGACCCGCGGCTCGGGCGCACCGGGCGCACGCATCGGCACGACGAGGTCGTCTCCGGTCAGCGCGTCCTCCAGCCGGTCGGCACCGGGGAAGATCGAGGCGGTATGCATGTCCGATCCCATGCCAAGCACCAGCACCGAGAGCGGCAGCTCGGGCTTCAGGCTCTCCTCGATCTCGGCGAGCCGGTCCTCCGGTTGGTCTGCAGGCAGGTAGAGCGGGATGTACTTCGCCTCGGCGGCGCGGTCGGTCAGCAGACGCTGGCGCACGAGCCGGGTGTTGGAGCGCTCGTGGTCCTCGGGCACCCAGCGTTCGTCCGTCAGCATGACGTGGACGCGGGACCAGTCGAGGTGCGTTGCGCAGAGGGAATCGAAGATGGGCCCGGGCGTGCTGCCGCCCGGCACGGCGAGCGAGGCGTGGTCGTGGCCCGCCAGCGCCGCCCGCAGCTCGGAGGCGAGCATGTCGGCGATATCCATCATCATCATCTCGGCGTCGGGGTATTCCTTGAGCTCCATGGCGCCTCTCTTCCGTCTTGGCCGGCCGGGCCGGCGATTGCAGCGACACTTGCCCCGGAGCGGGCGGGCGTCAACGGGGGCAGGCCGCGGCCCGCTTGCGGGTCGGCGGTTCGAAGACCGCCCTACGGGCCCGAAGTCCCGCTGTCGGGCGGGTTTTCAACCCACCGCCACGGACGCCCCCCGAACACGCGGGAGCATCACCCCTTGATCTCTCTCCACCGGCGGCCGTCGCGGTGCATGAGCATCATCGCGTCCTCGGGCCCCGCCGTGCCCTGGTCGTAGTGCTTGGGCACGTCGTTGCGCGCCTCCCAGGCCTCGATGATCGGGTCGGTCCAGGCCCAGGCCGCCTCGACCTCGTCGCCGCGCATGAAGAGCGTCTGGTTGCCCCGGATCACGTCCATGATCAGCCGCTCGTAGGCGTCGGGCACCTCCTGCTCGTCGCCCAGCGCGTCGGCGAAGGTCATGTCGAGCGGCACGTCCACCAGCCGCATGCCCCCCGGGCCTGGCTCCTTGATGGTAACCTGCAGGTCCATCCCCTCGTTCGGCTGGAGCCGGATGGCGAGGATGTTGCGGTGCCGCGCCTCGTCGCCCTCGAAGATCGAGTGGCCGATGTCCTTGAACACCACGGCGATCTCCGAGACCCGGCCTTTCATCCGCTTGCCCGTGCGCAGGTAGAACGGCACGCCGGCCCAGCGCATGTTGGCGATATGCGCCTTGAGCGCGACGAAGCTCTCGGTGTGGCTGCGCGGGTTCTCGACGTCCTCCCGGTAGGAGGGGCCGCCGGAGCCCGGCTCGTACTGGCCGCGGACGATGTGGTGGAAGTCGACCGGCTGCAGGGCGCGGATCACCTTGAGCTTCTCGTCGCGCACGGCGTCGGCCTCGAACTGGTTGGGGGCCTCCATCGCGATGAGGCAGAGCAGCTGCATCAGGTGGTTCTGCACCATGTCCCGCATCGCACCGGACTTGTCGTAGTAGCCGCCGCGTCCGCCCACGCCCACGGTCTCGGCCACGGTGATCTGGATGTGGTCGACGTAGTGGCTGTTCCAGAGCGGCTCGAAGAGCGCGTTGCCGAAGCGGACGGCCATCAGGTTCTGAACCGTCTCCTTCCCGAGGTAGTGGTCGATCCGGTAGATCTGGTCCTCGCGGAAGTGCTGGGCCAGCGTGGCGTTCAGGGCCTTGGCGCTCTGCAGGTCGCGGCCGAAGGGCTTTTCCACCACGATCCGGCTGTCACGGTCGGCGATGGCGTGCTGGTGCAGGCGCTCGGCGAGGTCGCCGAAGAGACCGGGCCCGACGGAGAAGTAGAAGGCCCGGATCACGCCGTCCCGCATGAGCTGGGCGAGTTCGGACCAGCCGCCGTCGCCCCGGGCGTCGACGGCCACGTAGTGCAGCGACTGGACGAAAGCCTCGAGGGACTCGGTGTCCTTGGTTTCGGAGCCGCCGAATTCCTTGATCGCGGCCATCATCTGCTTGCGGTAGTCCGCGTCGTCCATCTCCGACCGGGCGGCGGCGATGACGCGCGAGCCCTCGGGCATCTGGCCGGCCCGGAACCGGCGGAAGAGACCGGGCAGGATCTTGCGGCGGGCGAGATCGCCGGTGCCGCCGAAGATCACGAGGTCGAACTGCTCGACCGGAATGACGCGAGACACCATGCGGGCCCCCTTTTCGGCTTGCGAGGAGCGGTTAGCGCTAACGCGCCCCCTCTATCGGCCTCCCCGAGGCCTGTCTAGCGCGGGCATACAGGATTCGCAGCCCGTCACACCATCACGCAGAGCAGTTCGAAGAGGATCGAAGCCCCGAGCCAGGCCGTCGCCCCGCCCTGGTCGAAGGGCGGCGAGACCTCCACGACGTCGGCGCCCACGATGTCGAGCCCGGCGAGGCGGCGCACCACCCGCTGCGCGTCGAGCGAGTTCGGCCCCCCGATTTCGGGCGTCCCGGTGCCCGGCGCGAAGGCCGGGTCGACGAAGTCGATGTCGTAGGAGACATAGGTCGGCCCCTCTCCGGCGATCTCCATCGCCTCGTCCATGACGTCGCCCCAACCGCGGTCGACGCACTCCTCGATCGGGATGACCCGGATGCCGTGGGCCTTGGCGAAGTCGCGGTCCTCCATGTCGTAGGCGGTGCCGCGGATGCCGATCTGCACGACGCGCTTCGGGTCCAGCAGCCCCTCCTCGACCGCGCGGCGGAAGGGTGTCCCGTGGGTGTACTTCGTGCCCCCGAAATAGCCGCGGTAGAGGTCGGTATGGGCGTCGAAGTGGACCATGCCGAGCGGCCGGTCCTTCGCGAGCGCCCGCAGGATCGGCAGGGAACTCAGGTGATCGCCGCCCGCCGTCAGGGGCCGGATGCCGGCGGCCGCGAGGTCGGTGTAGTAGGCCGTCACCCGCTCCAGCGTATCCATCAGGTCCGCGGGGTTCGGCCCGACGTCGCCCAGATCGGCGCAGCGCCGCCGGACGAAGGGCTCGACGCCGGTGGCGGCGTTCATCGCCCGGATCATGGTCGAGGCGTCCCGCAGGGCACGCGGCCCGTGCCTGGCGCCGGGGCGATTGGTGGTGCCCCCGTCCCAGGGGAGACCGACGATGCCGATCTCGACCTCGGCGTATTTCTCGTGCCCCGGGGGGACATGGGGCAGCCGCATGAAGGTCGGCACCCCGGCGAAGCGCGGCAGGTCCATGCCGCTGACGGGTTGGAAGTCTGTGCTCATGGGCCGGAGCCTAGCGAGGCGCGCGGGCCGCGGAAAGGCCGTCGGCCGACGAGACAATCAGCCGGAATAGGACAGCCTGATCCCCTTGGTCCGGCATTCCTTGATGAGGGACCGCGTGCTGGCTCAGTCTTTCACGGAATCGGTCAGTTCGGAGGGGTCTCGGCCGCCGGAGACCTCAGGCCTCGAGCTCGGCGTCCCAGTAGAGGAAGTCGAGCCAGGTCTCGTGCAGGTGGTTCGGCGGGAATTTCCGGCCGAGGTTCATCAGCTGCTCCGCCCCGGGACGCCGCGGCGGCTTGCGCAGGGCCATGCCGCACTGGCGCAGGCTCTTGGAGCCCTTCTTGAGGTTGCAGCGCGCGCAGGCGGCGACGACGTTCTCCCAGCTGGTGACGCCGCCCCGGGCTCGGGGGATGACGTGATCGAATGTCAGATCGCCCTTCCCGCCGCAGTACTGGCAGCAGAATTCGTCCCTCAGAAAAAGATTGAAGCGCGTGAATGCCACGCGCTTCTGGGGTTTGACGTAATCCTTGAGAACGACGACCGAGGGGATCCGTATCTCGGTCGAGGGACTTCGCACAGACTCGTCGTATTCCGCGACGATGTCCACGCGGTCGAGCCAGGCCGCCTTGATGGCCTCCTGCCACGGCCAGAGCGACAGCGGGTAGTAGGACAACGGCCGGTAGTCGGCATTCAGAACCAGTGCCGGATGGTGTCTGAGCCCCGCGGGCTCGCGCACGAACTGTCTCCTGAAGTTTCCGTCCATGGTGTCAGCCTAACCCGCCCTGCTGCCTCTGTCGCGGCGCCGGCGCGGAGGCCGCGCCCCGTCCACGATCTGACTATATCTGGCGCTTCGCGCCTGACAAGACCCACATATATGTGAGCCTCTGTGGACAAGCCCATAGGCCGATTCTGTCACGGGAGGATGACGCGTCTCAGGCGCAGCCGTCGTCCTTCATCGGGTCGTGGCCCCAGTTCATCAGCGACCAGCGCCAGTCGGATTGCTCGGGGTCGTTCGGCACCTGGGCGCAATGGCGGTTGATGTAGCCCACCACCTTGGCCATGTGATCCCATTGGCCGTCGCTTAGGTCGTCCTTGTCGGTACGCTTGATCTCGACGATCCGCTTGCCGCTGTCGCGCCCGGTGGAGTTCGCGTCGCCGGTGTCGCCCACCGACCTGCTCTCCTCCGTCTGCAGGAAGTCCTCGATCTCCTTGGGCGACATGTTCACCCTGTCGCGCCACTCCTGCCAGATCTCGTCTCGGGATTTGCTCATCGCGGGGCCTCCATGTGTCGGAGGCGAACCCGCGCCCGCGTGGGCCGGTTCCGCCTAGCGGTAACCCAGCCGCTCGCGCATGAAGGCGAGCGCCACCTGCAGCCCGTCCTGGGCGATCCCGTGGCCCGTGCCCTTCTGGATGTGGGCATAGACGTCCGACCAGCCGGCCTCCTGCAGCCCCTCGGCTGCCTGCGGCAGCGACTCGGGCGGGACGACGTCGTCCTGGTCGCCGTGAACGAGCAGCACCGGCGGGCGCGACTGCACCTCGTCGACGAGATGCTCGGGCTCCAGCAGCCGCCCGGAAAAAGCGACGATCCCCGCCACCGCATCCTCGCGACGCGGAACCACGTGCAGCGCCATCATGGTGCCCTGGCTGAAGCCGAAGACCACGACCTGCTCGGGCATGAGATCCTCGTCGACCATCACCCCGTCGAGGAAGGCGTCGAGATCCTCCGCCGCCCGGTAGAGGCCCTGCCGGCTTTCCTCTTCGGAGGAGCCGTCGATCCAGGGGATCGGGAACCACTGGAGCATCCCAGGCGCCGCGATCGATTCCTCGGGCGCGTTGGGCGCGAGAAAGAGCGTGTCCTCCATGTGCTCGGCCAGCGGATCCGCGAGCGCGATGAGATCGGCCCCGTTGGCCCCGTAGCCGTGCAGGAACACCACCGCCGAGCGCGTCTCGCCCGACGCCGCCTCGCGCCGTTCCGCCTGTAGATACCTCGTCACGCCGCACCCTCCCGGCCCGTTTCCAGCCGGTAATAGGCCCAGAGCGCCCGTGCCGCAACCGAGGCCCAGGGCGACCAGGCCTGCGCCCGTTCTCTCAACTCGCGCTCCGTCGGCCTGCGCTCCAGACCGTAGAGTCGTCGCGCCGCCTCCTGCAGCGCGAGGTCGCCGGCCGCGAAGACGTCGCGCCGGCCAAGCGAGAACATGGCGTAGATCTCCGCCGTCCAGCGCCCGATGCCGGGCACCGCCACGAGCGTCGCGATGACCTCCTCGTCCGGGGCCCGCCGCAGGACCTCGTAGTCGATTCCCGCCTCAGCGAGCGCCCTGAGGTAGCGCTGCTTGGGCCGGGAGAGCCCCGCCTGCCGAAGGATGTCGTCGGCCGCACAGCGCACCGCATCCGCCTCGGTCAGCCCCGCCCCTTCGCACCGCGCCCAGATCGCCGCCGCCGAGGCCGTCGAGACCTGCTGACTGACGATGGCCGAGGCGAGCGCCGCGAAGCCGTCCTCCCTCCGCCTGAGCGGCAGCGGCGCGCAGAGCGCGACGGCCCGGGCCATCCGCGCGTCCCGCGCCGAGAGCCAGGCCGCCCCCTCGGCCACGTCATCGGGTCCCTCGACCAGCCTCACGGCCGCAGCACCCAGTCCACCGCCTCCCCGACCGTCGAGACCCGCTCCCCCTCCGGCACCGGCGGCCGCCGCATCAGGGCGACCGGCAGCCCCAGCGCCCGCGCGGCGTCGAGCTTGCCCCGCGCCGTGCCGCCGGAGTTGCGCGCCACCAGCCAGTCGACGCCCTCCTCGCGGAAGAGCGCCTCTTCCGCCGCGGCATCCCCGGGACGCCCCGCGATCACGCGCCACCCCGGGACGGGCGCTGCCCCCGGGTCCGCCACCCGCAGCACCACCGCGCGCCCCGCGAGCGCGCCGAACTCCGCGGCCCGCTGCGCCCCGACCGCCAGGAAGATTCGCGCGTCCTCCGGCACGACATCCGCGACCTCTTCCGGACCGCCGACCTCCCGCCAGTCGTCCCCCGGCCCCGGCGCCCAGGCCGGCCGCAGGAGCCGCAGGTAGGGCAGCCCCTCCTCCGCGCAGACCGCGGCCGACCGCGGCCCCATGCGCGCGGCGAAGGGATGGGTCGCGTCCACCACCGCCCGGACGGGCACCGTGCGCAGATAGTCGCGAAAGCCCTCCGCCCCGCCGAAGCCGCCCACGCGCACCGGCGCGGCCAGCGCCTCCGGCCGCTCCGTCACCCCCGCGAGAGAGGCCACGACGGCCACCCCGCGCTCCGCGAGCGCCCCGACCAGCGCCCGCCCCTCCGCGGTCCCGGCGAGCACGAGGACGGTCATGCCACCGCCAGCACGGTGCCCGCGCGGTCGATCACCAACGTCTCCACGGCGACACCCGAGTCGCGCAGCACCTCCCCGGCCACGCTTCGCGCCTCGCGCGCCACCCGCTCGGCCAGTGGCGCCCCGGCGATCTCCCAGGCCTCGAGCGCCGTGTTGCATTCCGCCAGCCGAGGGTCCCCCATCCAGGCCGCGAGCGCCGCGAAATCGACCTGGCTTCGCCCGGAGTGCAGGTCGAGCGCCCCCTGCGCGAGCTTGGTCATCTTGCCGATGCCCCCGCCGATGACGAGCCGCTCCACCGGGTGCCGCCGCAGGTACTTGAGCAGCCCGCCCGCGAAATCCCCCATGTCCAGCATGGCGTGATCGGGCAGGCCGTAGCGCGCCTGCACGACGCGCTCGCTCGTCGCCCCGGTGCAGCCCGCCACCCGCGTCAGCCCCGCCGCCCGCGCCACGTCGATGCCGCGGTGGATCGAGGCGATCCAGGCCGCGCAGGAGAAGGGCCGGACCACGCCCGTCGTCCCGAGGATCGAAAGCCCGCCCTCGATCCCCAGCCGCGGGTTCCAGGTCTTCGCCGCGAGAGCCGCGCCGCCCGGAACCGAGATGGTGATCTCGACCGCCGGCGCCCGTCCGAACTCGGAGGCGAGATCGGCCACGACCTCCTCCATCATCTGCCGCGGCACCGGGTTGATGGCGGGCTCCCCCACGGCGACCGGCAGCCCCGCCTTCGTCACTGTCCCCACGCCCTCCCCGGCGCGGAATACGACACCCGCCTGCGCCTCCGCCACCCGCGCGACGATCATCGCCCCATGGGTCACGTCCGGGTCGTCGCCCGCGTCCTTGACGATGCCGACCTCGGCCCAGCCGTCCCCCGTGTCACGGTGCGCCACCTCGAAGACCGGCTCCTCGCCGCGGGGCAGCCGGATCGAGACGGTCTCCGGCCATGATCCGCCCCAGAGTCGCAGAAGCGCCGCCCGCACAGCCGCGGTGGCGCAGGCTCCCGTGGTCCAGCCACGCCGCAACTCTTTGCCCGGCTCGCGATCCATCGCCCGGACCCTACCCCCGCGGCCGCCGGCCGCCAATCGCTCCCGCCCCCTCCCCGGCCCAAATATTCCCGGGGGGGGGGCTGGCGTGACCCTCGGCGCGCAACGCCGCACCCGCCGGGCCGTCAGGCGGCGGATCTCGCGCGGTCGTCCCGTCTCCCGACCCGGCGACGCGCCCAGTTGTAGACCGACAGGTAGGCCGGCATCAGGAGCGGCAGCAGAACCATCGCGACGAGGAGGCCGAACGCGAGGGAGACCGCGGTCGGGATCAGGAACTTCGCCTGCACGCTCGTCTCGAGGATCAGTGGGAAGATCCCGAAGAAGGTGGTCAGTGTCGTCAGCAGGATCGGCCGGAAGCGTCGAACCGTGGCCTCCACGATAGCGTCCTCGGGCGGGACGCCCTCGGCCTCCAGTTCCTGCACCACGTCGTTGATGAGCAGGCCGCCGTTCACGATGATGCCGGCGAGGCCGATGATCCCGAACATGCTGAGCAGCGTGAGCGACAGCCCCAGCAGGAAATGCCCGCCGACGGCCCCGATCAGCCCGAACGGCACCGTCATGAGGATCAGGAGGGGCCGGAAGTAGGACTGAAAGGCCAGTGCAAGAATGCCGTAGACCGCGATCATGGCCAGGCCGAAGTTCCGCGCGAGCGCCGGGCCGGTCTGACCCCGCTCCTCCTGCTCGCCTCCGACCGAGACCATGAGGCCGGGCGTCTGTTCGCGCAGGTCCGGGACCACGGTCTGCATGAGCCAGCCCGTCTCCGCCCCGCCCGTCGTGACAGAGGTGTCGACATCCGCGGTGAGCGTGACGATCGTCCGGCCCTCGGCCCGCCGGACGACCGTCGGGGCCTGCCGGAAGCCGAGATCGGCCACGGTCGTCACCGGGACGAACCCGTCGCCCACGCGGATGCGCAGGTCCTGAAGGTCGGCGACGCTGTCGCGCTGGCTCTCCGGAAGGCGGATCCGCACGTCGACCTCTTCCCGGTCGCGCTGGAGCGTCGTGACGGTCTGGCCGAAGAACGCCGCCCGGAGCTGGGAGGCGACCATGTCGGCGGAGACGCCGAGCGCCTGGGCCTCCGGCTTCATCGTCACGGCGATCTCCCTCGCCGTGCTGAACCGGTCGTCGGATATCGAATAGACGCCCTCGCGCCCCTCCAGCGCATCGCGGAGTCGGCCGACGGCCCGGTCGGCGAGCGCGTCGGTTTCCGCCGACACCTCGAGCGCGATGGGGGAGCCGACCCCCACGAGGCTCGACGAGAAGGACAGCGTCTTGAGTCCGGGAACCTCGCCCGTCGCCTCCTGCCAGGCGCGCTCGAAATCGGAGGCGGCGAACTCCCTCGCGCTCGCCTCGGCGAGCTTCACCGTGATCGTGGCGACGTTGCGCGCTCCCGGGGTGCCCCCTCCGCCGGGACCGCCCTGCCCCGTGGAAAACCCGATGGCGACGGCGGTGCCAGCGACGATTTCCTCGGCCGGGGACGGAAACCGCTCGGCAAGGGCCTCCGCCGCGGCGCCGGTCGCGGCCGCGATCTCTTCCGCGGTCTCCAGCGTCTCGGCTTCCGACGCACTCTCCGGCAGCTCCACCTCCGCGGTGACGAAGTTGCCCTCGATCTGGGGAAAGAAGGTGACCTTGACCCAGCCGCCGGCGATCAGGCCGATCGAGAGCGCGAGCAGGCTCATCGAGAAGGCGATCGGCAGCCATGGATGCCCGGCGCAGAACCCGACGATCCGGCGCAGCGGCCCGTTGGAAAAGCGCTCCACCCCTCCGCCGACAAGCCGACGCAGGGGCTCGGTCGCCCGCCGCGGCGACCACCAGTGCCGCGGCGGTCCGGGGCGGATGCCGCTCAGGTGCTGCGGCAGGACGAAGAAGGACTCCAGAAGGCTCAGCGCCAGCGCGATGATCACGACCGACGCGATCGGGGCGATGAAGCTTCCGGAGGATCCCGGCAGGAAGAGCAGAGGCACGAAGGCCGCGATGGTCGTCGAGACCGAGAAGAAGACCGGTGCGGCCATTCGGCTCGACGCCGTTCTGGAGGCCGCGAAGGGATCGGACTCACTCTCCTGCTCCGTGTAGACCGCTTCTCCGACGACGATGGCATCATCGACCACGATGCCGAGCGCGAGGATGAAACCGAAGAGAGAGAGCTGGTTGATCGTGATGCCGAAGACCGACATCGGGACGAAGCTCCCGACGAAGGCCGCCCCCACACCGACCGCCACGAAGACCGCGACCCGAAGGTCGAGAAACAGGGTCAGGATCAGCGTGATCAGCCCGAAGCCGATCGCCGCGTTCTTCGTGAGAAGGTCGATCCGCGACTGCAGGAGTTCCGCCTCGTTCCTCCATACCGTCGCCGAGATCGCGTCGGGCAGCGACGGCCTGAGCGTCCCCTCGAGATACTCGTCGACCGCCTCGACCTGGGAGAGGATCTGCTGGTCGCCGACCCGGTTCACCGCGAGATAGACCGCCGGGCGGCCATCAAGGCGGCTGACGAGCGCCGCGCTGTCGTCGAAGGTTTCGTAGACGCGGGCAATCTCGCCCAGTTCGACGGTCGATCCGGTCTCCGACGCGAAGAGGCGCACCGCCCGCAGATCGGCTGGCGTGGTCCGCTCGCGGTCCGCGCGGATCTGGATCTGTTCGTCGGCGGTTTCGATCTGGCCC
Source organism: Histidinibacterium aquaticum (assembly GCF_008710275.1). Classification (GTDB taxonomy): domain Bacteria; phylum Pseudomonadota; class Alphaproteobacteria; order Rhodobacterales; family Rhodobacteraceae; genus Oceanicola; species Oceanicola aquaticus. The sequence goes on along the minus strand of NZ_VYQE01000002.1, from coordinate 250,461 downwards.
GCCGAGAGGTCCACGTCTTCCGCCCGGATGCGGTCCGCGAGTTCGGGCAGCGATATTCCGTAGCCAAGCAGCGTCTCTTCGGAGACCTCGATCACGATCTGGTCGGTCGGCGCGCCCAGCAGTTCGACCTGGCTCACCTCATCGAGCGCGAGGAGGTCGTCGCGAACCTCTTCGGCCCTCGACTTGAGGGTCTCGATGTCGGTGTCCCCCGATAGCACGATCTGGATGGCGAGCTCGTCCGGCTCGACTTCCGCGATGGTCGGGCTTTCGGCATCCTCGGGGAAGACCGTTATCCGGTCGATCTCGGACTCGATGTCGTTCACGGCGGGGCGCACCTCCGCGCCACGCCGCAGACCGACCGAGATATTGGCCCGTCCCTGGGTCGCGGTGGCGGTGATCGTATCGATGTCGGGCAACCCCGAGAGAGCTTCTTCGACGGGAACCACAACGCTGTCCGCGATGTCCTGGGGCGAGGCGCCGGGCACCGTTACGCCGACCTGAACGGTCCCCGTCGCGATTTCGGGGAACGTCCTGACGTTGATCGAGGACAGCGACAGCAGGCCCCCGACGATCAGGGCGGCGAATATCAGGTTCGGCAGAACCCGGTTCGCCAGAGCGGCACGGATCAGGTGCTTCATCCCTCCGTCCCTGCGGGGCCGAAGGATGTGGGCGCGCCGGGCTCAAGGCCTCCGGTACGGGAAGAGGCTGGCTCATCCTCGGACGGGGCCGTCCGTCCACCCTCCTCGTCCACCGACCTGTCTCCGCCTGTCGTGGCGCCCCTGTCCGCATCTTCGCTCGTCGCCTCGGGCCCTCCGGACGAGCCCGCGGACGGACTGCTTTCCCCATCGGCGACGCGGACCTCCATGCCGTCGGACGCCCCGGCAAGATCGGTGGTCATCAGGCGAGCGCCTTCAAGGTCCGCGGCGTCTGACAGGTAGACCGTCTCGTCGGTGCGCAGCGCGACGCTCACGTCCCGCGACGCGAGTTCCTCCTCCGGCGTGACGACCCAGACGCGCCTGCCATCCTTCACGGCCCGCGAGGGGACGGCAACAAGCGGATCGTCGGTCAGGAACGGGATCTCGACGACCAGGAGTTCGCCGAGCCTGACCGGGGCATCGCCGAAGGGATCGGCGACGTTGACGAGCAAGTTGGTCAGGCGGGTGGCTTCGTCGATCCGGACGTCGACATCGACGACCCGGCCACGGCGCAGGACCCGTCCATCCCCCCCGGCGCGCCGGATGGTCACCTCGGTTCCCGCCAGTTCGGAGAGGTCGTCGAGCGCCTGCGCCTGCCGGTCCGACAAGCCAACGACCAAGCGGGCGATATCGGCCCGGACCAATGTGCCGATGGCCTGGCCCGGCGACACGATCTGTCCCTCGCTGGCCGACCGCGCGGTCACGTAGGCGTCGAAGGGAGCCGTCAATTCCGCCGAACGCAGGTCTATCCGTGCCGCTTCGACGGCGGCGGCAGCCACGTCGACCTGCGCCTGCGCGGTCGTCCGGGCTGCGCGCACCTCTTCCAGGGTCGCTTCGGCGGCGACACCGCGGTCCTCGAGTTCGTCCTGCCGCTGAAACGCCTGCTCGGCTTCCGAAGCGCTGGCCTGCGCCGCCCTCAGGTCCGCCTCGGCCTGGGCCACGTTGGCCCGCAGCCGCTCCCTGTCGATCGTCGCCAGGACGGCCCCCTCCTCGACCGTGTTTCCGACCTCGAAGTCGCCGGACACCGAGTCGATGCGTCCCTGGACCTCGAACGCCGCGTCGACTTCCCGATAGGGCCGGAGGAACGCCGTCTGCGAAATCGTGGGCGGCGCGTCGGGAACCTCCGCCCTCTCCGTCTCGACCAGCGGGGCCCGGGGCTGCACGTCCCTGCCCTGGGCCGCGCCCCCGGAGCCCTGGGACAACAGCCAGAACCCGAACCCGCCGACGCCGGCAAGAGCGAGACTGAGAAGGAGAGTAACGACGCGCCCCAAGACCACCCGAGACCTTTCTGCAATGATCCCGGGGCACCTAGGTCCGGGGCAGCGGTCATCCAGCACGGATACGTGAGCAGGTCCGGTCGTCAGGGACGCCCGACAGGGCTGGCGCGGTCGCGGTTGAGGGCGACAGACGCATCGGATGTCGGCACGACGTGGATGAATTCTTGCAGAACTCTGGCGCCGCGCCGAGGTCGCACAGCGCCGCGTCCCGGTCGCATCGCGGCTTTCCCGCGCGGTCGGAAAGATCCATAACGACCCCATGACAGCGCTGCCCGACCACGACTGGCCCGAGATGCAGCCCGGATGGGTCTGGCTCTGCGGAGCGGGACCCGGCGATCCGGGCCTGCTGACGCTGCATGCGCTCAACGCGCTCCGCCAGGCCGACGTCGTGGTCTACGACGCCCTCGTCTCCGAAGCGATCCTCGCCTGGGCACCGCAGGCCGAGCACCGATACGCCGGCAAGCGCGGCGGCAAGCCCTCGGCCAAGCAGCGCGACATCTCGCTGCTGCTGGTCGACCTCGCCCGTCAGGGCAAGCGCGTCCTGCGGCTCAAGGGCGGCGATCCCTTCGTCTTCGGTCGCGGCGGCGAGGAGGGCCAGACCCTCGTGCAGCACGGCGTGCCGATCCGCATCGTGCCCGGCATCTCGGCGGGCATCGGCGGGCTTGCCTACGCGGGGATTCCCGTGACCCACCGCGACGTGAACCAGTCGGTGACCTTCGTCACCGGCCACGACCAGACCGGGGAGACGCCGCTCTCGCTCGACTGGGAGGCAATCTCGCGCGCGAGCGGGGTCATCGTCATCTACATGGGCATGAAGCACATCGCGCCCATCGCCGAGGCGCTGCGCGACGCCGGACGGCCCGCCTCGGAGCCGGTGGCCGTGGTCTGCACCGCGACGACGCCGGACCAGCAGGTTCTCGAGACCACGCTCGGCACGGTCGTCGAGGACATCGCGGAGAGCGGGCTCGAGCCGCCCGCGATCATCTGCGTCGGCCGCTCCGTCCTCATGCGCCAGGCGCTGGACTGGCAGGCCATGGCCCGCGGCCTCGCCCCGCGCGACACCGACCCGCTCGGCCGCGGACGTCCCGCCGAAAGCGCGTGAGCGCGGGCGGCAGAACAACCCGGGGAATCCGTTTTTTTACTTACTTTTCGATATTTAGAATGCGCTCCTAAGGCATCGCGCGAACGTCGCACCGGGCGGCGCAGGCAAGTTCGTCCCGGGAAAGTGCAGAGCACCCGCACCTTCGTGAAAACCTCTCTACAACAACACCTTAAAACCCGCCCCTCATGTCCGGCCTGATCCTCTCCGCCCCCGCGTCCGGCGCCGGCAAGACCACCCTCACGCTCGGCCTGCTCCGTGCGCTGACCCGTCGGGGCGCGCCCGTCCGCGCCGCCAAGTCCGGGCCGGATTACATCGACCCGCGCTTCCACGAGGCGGCCTGCGGGCGGCCCTGCCCGAACCTCGACGCCTGGGCGATGACGCCCGACCGGATCGCCGCGCTTGCCGCGGGTGACGGGCTGCTGGTGGTCGAAGGGGCCATGGGCCTCTTCGACGCCGCCGCAGACGGAACCGGCGCCACCGCCGACCTTGCCCGCCAGCTCGGCCTTCCGGTCATCCTCGTCCTCGACGCCGCCCGCATGGCTCAGTCGGCCGCGCCGCTTGTCCAGGGTTTCCGCGACTTCGACCCGCGCGTCCGCGTGGCGGGCGTGATCCTCAACCGGACCGGCTCCGACCGGCACGAGCGCCTGCTCCGGCGCGCGCTCGCCCCGACGGGCCTGCCGGTGCTCGGCGCCCTGCGGCGGACCCCGGACCTCGCGCATCCCTCGCGGCACCTGGGTCTCGTGCAGGCGCAGGAGCGGCCCGACCTCGAGGCCTTTCTCGACCGCGCCGCGGACCTCGTGGAGCAATCCCTCGACCTCGACAGTCTCACCGCTCTCGCTGCGCCCCTGCCGGAGGCTCCACCGGCACGGCGCGTGCCGCCACCCGCCCAGACGATCGCCCTCGCCCGGGACGCGGCCTTCGCCTTCGCCTACCCCCACCTGCTCGACGACTGGCGAGCGCAGGGGGCGGAAATCCGTCCCTTCTCGCCCCTGGCGGACGACCCCGCCCCCGGGGCCGATCTCGTCATCCTCCCGGGCGGCTACCCCGAGCTGCACGCCGGACGGATCGCCGCGAACTCCGCCTTCCAGCAGAGCCTCCGGGATCGCGCGATCTACGGCGAATGCGGCGGGTACATGGTCCTCGGCGAGACCCTGACCGATGCCGAGGGCGAGACCCACCGCATGGCCGGCCTCCTCCGGCTCGAAACCTCCTTCGCCGAGCGCCGCCTGCACCTCGGATACCGTCGCCTGACCGCGCGCGGCGGCCCCCTGCCCGGCACCTGGGCGGCGCACGAGTTCCACTACGCCACGACGCTCCGCGCGGAGGGCGACCCGCTCTTCGAGGCCACGGATGCGGAAGGCACCGACCTGCCGCCCATGGGCCTGAGACAGGGCCGGGTCTGCGGCTCCTTCGCCCATCTGATCGACCGCGTCTTGCCGTGACCGCGGCCAGGGTCTAACGCAGCGACATGGACCGGACCGACGACAGACGCGCCTTCCGCAACGTGGGAATCCTCGTGGCCGCGCAGGCCCTTATCGGCGCGCAGATGCCGATGATCTTCGTGGTGGGCGGGCTCGCGGGCGGCATGCTGAGCCCCAACCCCTGTCTTGCCACCCTCCCGATCTCGCTCATCGTCTTCGGCTCGATGACGACCGCGCCCTGGATCTCGCCGCTCATGCAGCGGCACGGACGCAGGGCCGGCTTCCTGACCGGCACCGCGGGCGGCGCGGCGGGGGCGGCCGTGGCGGCCTGGGCCCTCTCCATCGGGTCCTTCCCGCTGCTGCTCGCGGGCAGCTACCTCACCGGCATCTACATGTCGGCGCAGGGCTTCTACCGCTTCGCCGCGACCGACAGCGCGTCGGAGGACTTCCGCCCCAAGGCGGTCAGCTACGTCATGGCGGGCGGACTCGTCTCGGCGATTCTCGGCCCCCAGCTCAACAAGCTGGTGCAGACCAGTTTCGCGGTGCCCTTCCTCGGCACCTACCTCGCGATCATCGCGATCAATCTGCTCGGCGCACTGCTCTTCTTCGGGCTCGACCTGCCCAAGCCGCCGCCCCCGCGCAAGGACGCGCCGCGGGCCCGCTCGCGGATGGAGCTGCTGAAGAACCCGACCATCCTGACGGCCGTGATCTGCGGCATGGTCTCCTACGCGCTGATGAACCTGGTGATGACCTCGACCCCGCTCGCCGTGGTGGGCTGCGGGTTCACCACCGCCCGCGCGAACGACATCGTCTCGGCCCACGTGCTGGCGATGTTCGTGCCCTCGTTCTTCACCGGCCACCTGATCGCCCGCTTCGGGGCGGAGCGGATCATCGCGACCGGCCTCGTGATCCTCGCGGGCGCGGGAGCCGTGGCGCTCTCCGGCGTGACGCTCGGCAACTTTTTCGGGGCGCTGGTGTTGCTGGGCCTCGGCTGGAACTTCGGCTTCATCGGGGCGACGACGCTTCTTGCCTCGGCCCATGCGCCCGAGGAGCGCGGCGCGGTTCAGGGCATGAACGACATGATCGTCTTCGGCTGCGTAACGCTGGCCTCGCTCGCCTCGGGCGGGCTGATGAACTGCTCGGGCGGCACCGCGCAAGAGGGCTGGACGGCGGTGAACCTCGCCATGGCGCCCTTCCTCATGCTCGCGGGGGCGGCGCTGATCCGGCTGGCGCTCGGCGAACGCAGGACGGCGTAGGCGGGGTGCCGGGCTGAAGCCCGGCCTACGGGGCGTCGAGCGGCAATCGCTGGCCGGGCTTCAACCCGGCCGCTTTCACCCTACCAACGCCCCCGCGCCGCCACGACGGAGAGCGCGAGCTTCCTCCGGAACTCCGACCGCACGAGTTGGCCCGCGCCGACCCGCGCAGGCTCCCGCGCCGCCGCCTGGAGGACCGGTCCGGTCTCCCAGCCGTGCCGCAGCGCGAGCGCCGCCGGTCCGCCGCGCACGGCCCGCCGCGCCCGCGCCAGCCGTTCGAGCCCCTCGCGGGCCAGCCCGGCCACGGCCTCGGGGCGGCCATCGGCCAGGGGCTTCAGCCCACGGGCCTCCATCTCCGGCACGGCCTCGAACCACCGGGCGAGGCCCGCCGCCCAGGCCCCGTCCCGAACGCCCGCCTCGTCCTCCGGACGGGCGCCGAGCGCGAGCGCCGAGGCCCAGGCCAGGTCCCCCGCGACCCGCTCCAGGTGGTCTCGAAAGGCCGCCTCGTCCTCGAAGGGCTCCGCCCAGACGTCCCAGCGGCGGGCCACCGGCACCGAATCGAGCAGCGCCACCGAAAGCCCGGCGGACCGGATCACCTCCGAGAGGGGCTGGGCCACCTCGTGGGCGCGCGGCGGCTTGCCCGCGCCGATCTCCTCCAGCGCGTCGCGCCACCACTGCAGCCGCATCTCGGCGATCATCGGCTCCTGCGTGAGGTAGGGCGCGCGGGAGACCTCGACGTTGAAGGCATAAAGCGGAAAGAGCACCTCGCGCGCGGGCGGCGGGCAGGACATGGCGGCGAGAAACCGCACGGGATCGCCCCGTTCGACGAGTTCGGCACAGGCCTGAAGGGTCATCGCGGCACGATCGCGCGCAGCTCTTCCACCAGCGCGAGAACGCCGTCCTCGCCGCAGCTCCAGCCCACGGCGGCGATCCCCGAGGCGGCAGGCTGCGCCTGTACCGTGGCCTCGCCCACGTCGGGACAATCCCGCGCCTCCCGCAACGCGGCCTGGCGGGAGAAGATGCGGGGGAAGTCACGCTCGACCAGGGCGCGGGCGCGGGCGTAGCTGCCCTCGGGCAGCGCGCGGACGCCCTTGCGGGTGCCGACGCCGATCTCCGCCTGGTCGGTCGCGAAGATCGTCACGCGGACCGGCCCCTCCGGCGCCTCGCCGGTGATGAGCCGGACGTAGGGCACCGGCGGCTCGCGGCCGCAGGCGGCGAGCAGGACAAGCAGGCTGAGGGCGGCGAGGCCTGTCTTCATCGGGGCTTCCTTTCCTCTGCGAAAGCTAGACCGCCCGGGCCGCGAGGCCATGCCCGGTCGGGCCCGCCCCCCTGTTTTCCCGGCCGGGTCCGCCTCCGGACGGCTCACCCCGTCGCCCCGTCGCGCAGGAGCTTCCAGCGGATCGCGTCGACCAGCGCGTCGAAGGAGGCGTCGACTATGTTGGCCGAGACCCCCACCGTCGACCAGCGCCGGCCCTGCCCGTCCTCGCTGTCGATGATGACCCGGGTCACGGCCTCGGTGCCGCCGTTTGTGATCCGCACCTTGAAGTCCACCAGCCGCCAGTCGTCGATCAGCTCCTGGTAGGGCCCGAGGTCCTTCGACAGCGCCACCGAGAGCGCGTTGACCGGGCCCGCGTCCTCCTGCTCCGTCGGGTTCTCGTTCTGGTAGAAGGAAGTCGTCTGCCCCCCGCCCGCCAGGGCCACGGTCACCACCGCCTCCGAGACGATCACCAGCTCGCCCTTGGCGTTGCGCCGCCGCTCCGAGATCACCCGGTAGCGCTCCACGTCGAAGAAGTGGTGCGTCATCAGCCCCAGTTCCTCGCGCGCCAGCAGCTCGAAGGAGGCCTGGGCGCTGTCGTAGGCATAGCCCTGCGCCTCGCGCGTCTTCACGAGGTCCAGCAGCTGCCCGAGCCGCGCGTCGCCGCGATCGACCTCGATGCCCACCTCCTCCAGCCGGTGCCGCAGGTTCGACTGCCCGGCCTGGTTCGACATCGGCACGACCCGCTCGTTGCCGACGAGGGCGGGGTCGATGTGCTCGTAGGTCGTGGGGTCCTTGAGGATCGCGCTGGCGTGCAGCCCCGCCTTGTGCGCGAAGGCCGAGGCGCCGACGTAGGGCGCCTGTTTCATCGGCACCCGGTTCAGCAGCTCGTCCAGTGTCCGGCTGGCCCGGCGCAGCCCCTTCAGCGCCTCAACCGAGACGCCGGTCTCGTAGCGGCTGGCATAGGGCTCCTTGAGCAGCAGCGTCGGGATCAACGTGGTGAGATTGGCGTTGCCGCAGCGCTCGCCCAGCCCGTTGAGCGTCCCCTGGATCTGCCGCGCCCCGGCCTCCACCGCGGCGAGCGAGCCCGCCACCGCCGTCTCGGTGTCGTTGTGGCAATGGATGCCGAGCTTCCCCCCCGGCACGCCTGCCGCGATCACTTCGCCCACGATCCGCCCGATCTCGGCGGGCAGCGTGCCGCCGTTGGTGTCGCAGAGCACCACCCAGTCCGCCCCGCCCTCGAGCGCGGCCATGAGGCAGGAGAGCGCGTAGACGCGGTTCGCCTTCCACCCGTCGAAGAAGTGCTCGGCGTCCAGATGCGCCTCGCGCCCCTGCGCCTTCACATGCGCGACCGAGGCCCGGATGTTCTCGCGGTTCTCCTCAAGCGTGATCCCCAGCGCCCGCTCGACGTGGAAGTCGTGCGTCTTGCCCACGAGGCAGACCGAGGGCGTCCCCGCGTTGAGGACCGCCGCCAGCACGTCGTCGTTCTCGGCCGACCGCCCGGCCCGCTTGGTCATGCCGAAGGCGGTCATCGTCGCGCGCGTCTTCGGCGCGTCCTCGAAGAAGTCGCTGTCGGTGGGGTTCGCCCCCGGCCAGCCGCCCTCGATGTAGTCGACCCCGAGCGCATCCAGCAGCCCCGCGATCTTGCGCTTCTCTCCGGTGGAGAAATCCACGCCCTGGGTCTGCTGCCCATCGCGCAGCGTGGTGTCGAAGAGATAGAGCCGTTCCTTCACCGCTCCCCTCCTTCTTCTGGGGTCAAATATCCTCGGGGGGAGTCCGCGCAGCGGACGGGGGGCGGACAGCCCCCCTCCCCGGTCCGGGCCCGGGCGCTCACCTCAGCCCCTCCAGCCGGGCCGGGTCGAACTTGGGCGTGAGCTCCCATTCCACCCCACCGCCGGTGTCCTTCACCGCGACGCCCGCCGCCGCGAGCCCGTCGCGCAAGGCGTCCGCCCGGGCGAAATCCTTCGCCTTGCGCGCCGCGACCCGCTCGTCCACCAGCCGCTGCACCAGCGCGCGGGCGTCGTCGGTCACCTCCAGCGCCTCCCATCCGGCGAGATCGGGTCCAAGCAGCCCCAGCATCTCCGCCGAGGCCAGCAGCCCCCCGGCATCGCCCTCGTGCGCCAGCCGGTGCAACTCGGCGATGGCCCCCGCGGTATTGAGGTCGTCGCAGAGCGCCTCCAGCACCTCGGGCGCCACCTCGGTGGGCGTGACGTCTGCGGTCATCGCCCGCCATTTCCGCAGCGTCGCCTCGGCCTCCTCGCGCTTCTTCGCGGTCCAGTCCATCGGCTTGGAGTAATGCGTCCCCAGCATCACCAGCCGGATCACCTCGCCGGGGATGCCCTCATCCAGGAGGTCGCGCACGGTGAAGAAGTTGCCGAGCGACTTCGACATCTTCTTGCCCTCGACCTGCAGCATCTCGTTGTGCACCCAGTAGCGCGCGAAGCCGCCGCCGGGATGCGCGCAGGCCGACTGGGCAATCTCGTTCTCGTGGTGCGGGAACATCAGGTCGTTGCCGCCGCCGTGGATGTCGAAGCTCTCGCCCAGCAGCTCGTAGGCCATGGCCGAGCACTCGATGTGCCAGCCGGGACGGCCCCGGCCCCAGGGGCTCTCCCACCCGGGCTGGTCCTCGTCCGAGGGCTTCCAGAGCACGAAGTCCATGGGGTTGCGCTTGTAGGGCGCGACCTCGACCCGGGCGCCGGCGATCATGTCCTCGACTGTGCGCCCCGAGAGTCGCCCGTAGTCGGCGTAGCTCTCCACCGCGAAGAGCACGTGCCCCTCCGCCTCGTAGGCGTGGCCGGAGCCGACGAGCCCCGCGATCATGTCCTTCATCGCGCCGATCCACTCGGTCGCCCGCGGCTCCTGCGTGGGACGCAGCGCGCCGAGCGCGCCCATGTCCTGGTGGTACCAGCCGATGGTCTCGGTGGTGATGTCCCGGATCGCCCGGCCCGTCTCCGCCGCCCGCGCGTTGATCTTGTCGTCGACGTCGGTGAAGTTGCGGACGTAGGTCACGTGCTCCTCGCCGTAGACCCGCCGCAGCAGGCGGAACAGCGTGTCGAAGACGATGACCGGCCGCGCGTTGCCGAGGTGGGCGCGGTCGTAGACCGTCGGCCCGCAGACATAGAGCCGCACGTTGCGGCTGTCGTGCGGGACGAAGAGCTCGACCTCGCGGCTCAGGGAGTTTCTCAGTCGGATCGCGCTCATGGATCGTCCTCGGGCAAGCACCGCCGCCGGGCCTTGGCACCTTCGATCCGGATTGGGAAGAGAAAGAGCGGCCCGCGACGGAAGTCAGCAGGGAATGATGCAGCAGGTGATGCAAATGCTCTTCATGGGCCGAGGCCTAGCAGCCGGAGGTGCCCGCGTCCAGTCTCAAGCCGCCCCGAGCATCCCGTCCAGCGCCCGAACGGTGCGCAGGTTGCGTCCCGTGAGCTCGGTCCCCCGCACGACCCGCTCGAGGTTGGCCGCGAGCTTCGACCGTCCGATCCCGCTCGGCGCATCGAGGTAGACCGCCCCCTCGCCCGCCTCCAGCCGCTCGTCCGGCGCGCGCAGCCGCTCCAGGAGCCCGGCGTCGATTTCGGGCTCCGCCCAGCAGAAATAGACATGCGCCAGCCGCCCGTCCTCGGGGGAGAAGGGACAGGCCGCCGCGATCGTCCGGAATCGGCCCGCGTCGAGAACCCGCACGGCGATCCGGAGCCCCGCCTCCCGGCGCAGCGCCTCGCGCAGGGCCGCCTCGTGGTCCCCTTCGTCGGCCTCGAAGACGAGGTTGCCCGAGGCGAGATAGCTCCGCGCCTCCCGCCACCCGAGCCCGCCGGCGATGCGTTTCAGGTCGGCCATCGGCAGCCGGTTCGCCCCGCCCACGTTGATTCCCCGCAGCAGGGCCACATGCGCAGCCATTCTTGCCCCCGTCATCTTTCGCGCGCAGCATAGCGCCATGAGCCGCGAGATCGTCAACGCCTACTGCAGGACCCTGCCCGGGGCAGAGCACTCCGACCCCTGGGGCGGCGGCCACGACGCCTGGAAGGTCGGCGGCAAGCTCTTCGCCGTCGTGGGCAGCCAGGGCGAGGGTGTCTCGGTTAAGACGCCCTCGGTCGAGGATGCCGCGATGCTCATCGACATGGGCCGCGCGGTCCGGGCGCCCTACTTTCACCGCTCCTGGGTGCGCGTCGACTGGTCGATCGCCGCGCAGGAAGAGATCCGCGAGCGGCTGCACGCCTCCTACCGCATCGTCCGCGCCGGCCTGACCCGGGCACAGCGCGCCGCGCTGGAGCCCGTCCCGCCGCCGCCAATGTCCTGATCCTCTTCTGGGGTGAAATATCCCGGGGGTGAATTGCGGCCCCGGGGCCGCAAGAGGGGGCAGCGCCCCCCGAACCCGCCCGGAGCCCGCCGAAGGCGGGGCCGGGCTCACAGGGCGCGGCCGCGAGGCCGCTCCGCGTGGTGAAAGCCGTCGGTCAGAACCGCCCGATGCGCCGGGTCACCCGCATCGCCCGCCGCGCCTGCTTGGCCGCCTTGCGGGCCTGCGGCGAGGTCGGGGCCGCCCCGCGCCCGCCGCCCCTGCGCGAGGTCTGGCGGAATCCCTCGCGGAGGAACATCCTCACGATCGTCCTGATGATGCGCTCCATGACGTCCCTTTCCGCCCCTGCCCGGCCGCGACCCTAGGGGAGGACGGCCCTTCCGGAAAGGCCTCACTCCTCGAAGAGATCCTCCTGGCCCTCGTCGGTCGCCTCCTCGCCCTCGGCATCCTCCTCGCCCTCGCCCGGCGGCGGGCGGCTGTCCAGCAGGCCCGCGGCGCGCAGCTCCGAGAGCCCCGGCAGATCCCGCGCGGTCTCCAGCGCGAAGTGGTCGAGGAAGGTCTCCGTCACGACGAAGGTGACCGGGCGGCCCGGCGTCATCCGGCGGCGGCCGAAGCGGATCCAGTCCATCTCGATGAGCTGGTCGATGGTGCCCCGGCTCACGCCCACGCCGCGGATCTCCTCGATCTCGGCGCGGGTCACCGGCTGGTGGTAGGCGATGATGGCCAGCGTCTCGATCGCCGCGCGCGAGAGCTTGCGGGTCTCGACCACCTCCTGGCGCATCAGGAACCCGAGGTCGGGCGCGGTGCGGATCGCCCAGGCCTCGCCGATCCGGGTGACCTGCACGCCGCGACCCTCGTAGCGGCGGCGCAGATGCTCCAGCGCCTCGCGCGGCTCGGAGCCATGCGGCATCCGGCCGGTCAGCTCGCGGATCGTCACCGGCTCGGCCGTGGCGAAGAGGATGGCCTCGACCATGCGCTCCTGCTCCGCCATGGGCGGCGCCTCGAAGAGGCTCTGCTCCTGCGGCTCGTCCCGCGTCTCCTCGCTCATGACTTCCGCCGGATCTGGATCGGGGCGAAGGTCTCGCCCTGGCGGATCTGGATCGCCCCCTCCTTCACCAGTTCCAGCGAGGCGGCGAAGGTCGAGGCGGCCGCGCTCCGGCGGCGCGCGGGATCGGCGCTCCAGCTGTCGGGCAGGTAGGACATGAGATCGGTCCACTCCCCCGCGAAGCCGATCAGCGGCCGCAGCCGGTCGAGCGCCTCTTCCATGCTGAGCAGGTTGGTCCGGTCGTAGGCATAGGGCCGGAACTCGTCGCGGGTGCGGATCCGGGCATAGGCCTGCATCAGGTCGATGAGCGTCGCGGTGTATTCCACCCGGCGTACGCGGGCCACGTCCTCGGTGATCCCCCGCGCGAAGCGGTCGCGCCCCAGCTGGTCGCGCGCCATGAGCCGGGCGGCCGACCGGCGCATCGCCTCCAGCCGCTCCAGCTGGAACGCGAGATGCGCGGCGAGGTCCTCGCCCGAGGGCCCCTCCTCTTCGGGGTCCGGCGGCAGCAGCAGCCGCGACTTCAGAAAGGCCAGCCAGGCCGCCATGACGAGGTAGTCGGCGGCCAGCTCGATCCGCAGCTCCCGCGCCTTCTCCACGAAGGCCAGGTACTGCCGCGCGAGCGCGAGGATCGAGATCTCCCGCAGGTCCACCTTCTGCGTGCGGCTGAGGCTCAGCAGCAGGTCGAGCGGCCCCTCGAAGCCCTCGACGTCGACGATCAGCGCCTCGGCGGCGAGCCGGGCGGAGACGTCGAGCTGGACCGGTTCGGGACTGTCGGACAAGGGGCGACCCTCAGTTGAGAAGGTCAGAGAGTTCCGCGATGAGGGCGCCGGTGTCAATCGGCTGGGGCGCCGTCCGGCGGGCGAGCGCCGCCTGCAGACGTTCCGCTCCGCGCTCGGTCAGCGGACCGCAGGCGCCCGCCACGGCCTCCATCTCGGCCAGCTCGCCGTTGCAATGCAGCGCCACGTCGCAGCCCGCGTCGAGACAGGCCGCCGCCCGATCCGGAACGGGGCCCGAGAGCGCCTCCATCCCGATGTCGTCGGAGAAGAGCAGGCCGGAGAACCCGATCTCCTGCCGGATCAGCGCGATCATCCGCTCCGAGGTCGTGGCGGGATGGTCGGGGTCGATGTCGGAGACCACGATATGCGCGGTCATGCCCATGGGCAGGTCGTTGAGCGCCCGGAAGGGGGCGAAGTCCCGCGCCGCGAGCTCTTCCGCCGGAAGGTCGATGCGCGGCAGCTCCAGGTGGCTGTCGACCTGCGCGCGGCCGTAGCCCGGGATGTGCTTGAGCACCGGCAGCACGCCGCCCGAGAGCAGCGCTTCGGCGCAGGTTCTCGCGGCCTCGACCACCGTCTCCACGTCGGACCCGTAGAGCCGGTTGCGCAGCACCGCGTGGGTCTCGGGCTCCACAAGGTCGGCGAGCGGGGCGCAGTTCACGTCGATGCCCACGGCGTGCAGCTCGTCGGCGATCAGCCGGTTGCGCAGCCACTGGGCCCGCATCGGCTCGCGCGCCCGCTCCATCTGGTCGAGCGCCGGCAGGTAGGCGCGCCAGTGCGGCGGGCCCATGCGCTGCACGCGCCCGCCCTCCTGGTCGATCAGGACCGGCGCGTTCCAGCCGACGGAGTCGCGCAGCTCGGAGGTGAGCGCGCGCACCTGGTCCGGGGCCTCGAGGTTTCGGGCGAAGAGGATGAACCCCACGGGGTCCGCGCGGCCGAAGAAGCGGCGCTCCCCGGCCGTCAGGCGGAGACCCTCGCAGCCGAAGGCAACCGCCCGCCGGGTCATGTCAGCGCACCACCACGGGGATGCAGAGCGCATCCTCGGCCACCAGCGCCGCGCAGAACCGCCGCGCCTCGGAAAGGTCGCCGAAGCCCGCGGCGCGCAGCCGCCAGAAGGTGCGTCCGCCGCTCTCCGCGCGCTGGATCACGCGGGCCTTGTCGCCCATGAACTCGCCGAAGCGCCCCTGCAGCGCCTGCCACTCGGCCAGGGCCACCTGTTCGCTGTCGAAGGCTCCGAGCTGCACGAGCTTGGTTCCCACGGTGATCTCCGAGGGATCGAGACTGCGGGTCTCGCTCGCCGGCGCGGCCATGGTCGAGGTGGGCTCGATGGCGGTGATCCGCATGGGCCGCGTCTTCGGTCGCAGCGAGCGGCTCACGCCCGGCACGCTCGCGGGGATCACGTCGACGACCGGGGAGCCGTCGAGCGCCAGCTCGACCTCGCCGGTGGTGGCGCCTTCCTCGACCGGTTCGAGCGGCTGCGTGCCGCGGGCGATCTCGTCGGCGAGCGCCAGGATCTGCTCGGCGGTGAGCGGGCCGTCGGCCTCCTGCCCCGCCGCGGCGACCTCTTCCTGCACCTCGGCCTCGGACACGTCGCTCTCCGCGGCGGCTTCGGCGATCATGGCGGAGACGCGGGTGACGGCCTCCCCGCCGGTCTCGTCGGCGGCCGGGGCGACCTCCATGTCCTCCGCCGCGAGGTCGACACCCTCGGGCGCCAGCACCAGCCGGTCCTCCGGCGGCGCCGCTTCGCCCTCGGCGGCGATCGTGTTGACGGAAAGTCCGCGATGCAGCGCGACCTCGCCGCCCGGGTTCTCGGGCTGGATCCGCATGGGACCCTCCATCGCCTTGACGACGGGGACGCCGGTCACGTCGCGCATCACCAGCTTGTAGCCCCAGACGCCGATCCCGGCGACAAGGGCGAGCGAGAGGCCCGCGCCGATCAGATTCACGACCGGTCCGGCCACCGAGCCGGTCCGCGGCTCGTCCGCCGCACCGTAGGGAATGTCTGCCATTTCTGCCTCACATGCCCCGGCGGTTCGGGCCGCCGGTGGGTCTTTCGGGGTTCCTGCTCGTCACCCCCGCAAGGCATTCCTGTGCGGTTTGATCCGTCGCGCCTTCCGGCCCTCGGGCTACCGCATCTCGTCCACGGGGGTCACGCCAAGGATACCAAGCCCTTGCGAAATAACAATCGCGGCGGCCTTCGGAAGCGCAATTTTCGCCTGTGTTGCGGCAGCGTCACCCTCTTGAAGGAAGCGCAGGGCCGGATCGTCGTTGCCCTTGTTCCAGAGCGCGTGGAACTCGCTGGCCAGTTCGTAGAGGTAGAAGGCCACCCGGTGCGGCTCGTGAAGGCGCGCGGCGATCTCGATCAGGCGCGGCCATTCGGCGATCTTCTGCATGAGCTTGAGCTCGCCCTCGTCGGAAAAGGCGCTCAGGTCCTGCCCCGCCAGCGCGGCCGGATCGGTCTCGCAGCCCATCTCGACGGCCTTTCGCAGCACCGACTGGGCGCGGGCATGGGCGTACTGGACATAGAAGACCGGGTTGTCCTTGGACTGCTCGGTCACCTTGTCCACGTCGAAATCGAGCGGTGCGTCGTTCTTGCGCGTGAGCATGTGGAAGCGGGCCACGTCGGCGCCCACGAGGTCCACCACGTCGGAAAGCGTGACGAAGGTCCCCGCCCGCTTGGACATCTTGAAGGGTTCGCCGTCCTTGTAGAGCTTCACCAGCTGGATCAGCTTGATGTCGAGCGGCACGCGCCCGTCGGTCAGCGCCGAGACCGCGGCCTTCATCCGCTTGACGTAGCCGCCGTGGTCGGCGCCCATCACGTCGATCAGCTGGTCGTAGCCCCGCTCCACCTTGTCGTAGTGGTAGGCGATGTCGGGCGCGAAGTAGGTCCAGGCGCCGTCGGACTTCATGATCGGCCGGTCAACGTCGTCGCCATGCGCGGTCGAGCGGAAGAGCGTCTGCTCCCGCGGCTCCCAGTCCTCGGGGACCTTGCCCTTCGGCGGCTCCAGCGTGCCCTTGTAGATCAGGTCCCGCTCGCGCAGCGCCTCGATGGCCGCCTCGATCCGGCCGGTGCCGTAGAGCGACTTCTCCGAGAAATAGCGGTCCATGGTCACGCCGATGGCGGCGAGATCCGAGCGGATCTGCTCCATCATCTTCTCGGTGGCGAAGGCCCGCACCTCGTCGAGCCAGACCTCTTCGGGCTGGCCCACGAAGGCGTCGCCGTGCAGGTCCTTGAGCGCCTCGCCCACCGGGATCAGGTAGTCGCCCGGGTAGGTGCCGTCGGCAAAGGCCACCTCCTGCCCGTGGGCCTCGAGGTAGCGCAGGTAGACAGACCGCGCGAGCACGTCGACCTGCGCGCCGCCGTCGTTGATGTAGTATTCCCGCGTGACCTCGTAACCCGCGAAGTCGAGCAGGCTGGCGAGCGCGTCGCCGAAGCAGGCGTTGCGGGTATGGCCCACGTGCATCGGGCCCGTGGGGTTCACCGAGACGAACTCGACGTTGACCTTCTGGCCCGCGCCCATCCCGGACCGGCCGAAGCCCGCGTCGGTCAACGCAGTCTTCACGACACCCTGCCAGACCGAGGCCGCGAGCCGCATGTTCAGGAACCCCGGCCCCGCCACCTCGGCCAGCTCGATCCGACCGTCGGCGGAGAGCTTCTCCGAGAGCGTCTCGGCGATGTCGCGCGGCTTCAGCCCGGCGGGCTTGGCCAGCACCATCGCGGCATTGGTCGCCATGTCGCCGTGGGCGGGGTCGCGCGGCGGCTCGACGGTGACGTTGGCGTAGTCCAGGCCCTCGGGCAGCGCGCCCTCGGCCACCATCGCGTCGAGGCAGTCCACGACCAGCACCCGGATATCGGAAAAGAGGTTCATCGCGCTCACTCTGTCAGATGTCGCGCGGGGTTTAACACGGCCCCGCGCGGGTGCAATCGCCTGCGCCGCCTCAGGAGCGCGGCGCCACCACCACGACCCGCCCGGTCAGCCGCTCGTGGGTCTGGATCGCGAAGCGGTCGGTCATCCCGGCGATGTAGTCCGAGACGATCCGCGCCAGCGCCGTCTCGTCGCCCTCGGCCGCCTCCACGTCCTTGCGCCACTGCTTGGGCAGTTGCGACGGGTCGGCCATGAAGGCCGGGAACAGTCCCTCGACCACCTGCGTCACCTGCCCGCGCATCTCCACCACCGAGGGCGCGCGGTACATCCGCTGGAAGAGGAACCGCCGGATCACGTTGAGATCGGCCCAAAGGCCCTCCGAGAACCGTGCCATCATCCGCCCCGCCCCGCGCACGTCCTCCGGCGTCTCGGGCGCGAGATCGCGCAGGTTCGCCGCCGTGACGCTGAGCACGTCCTCCACCAGCACGCCGAAGAACCGCCGCAGCGCCTCGTGCCGGCGCCGGTAGTAGTTCAGCCCGGGATAGAGCCTGTCGACCTCGCCGAAGCAGTCCCCCAGCACCGGCAATTCCGCCAGCTCGTCGGTGGAAAAGAGCTCGGCCCGCAGGCCGTCGTGCAGGTCGTGGTTGTTGTAGGCGATGTCGTCCGAGAGCGCCGCCACCTGCGCCTCGGCGCTGGCGTGGGTCGCAAGCTCCAGGTCGTGGCTCCGGTCGTAGAGCGCGAGCGCCCAGGGCACGGGGTCTGTCACCGGCCCGTTGTGCTTGGCGATGCCCTCGAGGCTCTCCCAGGTGAGATTGAGCCCGTCCCACTCCGCGTAATGCCGCTCCAGAGAGGTGACGATGCGGATCGCCTGGGCGTTGTGGTCGAAGCCGCCGTAGGGCGCCATGAGCCGCTGCAGCGCCTCCTCTCCGGTATGGCCGAAGGGCGGGTGGCCCAGATCGTGCGCCAGCGCCACCGCCTCGGCCAGCTCCTCGTTGAGGCCCAGCGTCTTGGCCATGGTCCGCGCCACCTGCGCGACCTCGATGGAATGGGTGAGACGCGTGCGGAAGTAGTCGCCCTCGTGCTCGACGAAGACCTGCGTCTTGTGCTTCAGCCTGCGAAAGGCCGAGGCGTGAATGATCCTGTCCCGGTCCCGCTGGAAGGGCGAGCGGAAGGTGCTGCCCGACTCTTCGTGGAGCCGACCGCGGCTGAGCCCCGGATCGCAGGCAAAGGGCGCTGCCATCGTCCCTGCCCCTTTGTTCTTCACTGTCCGAACGGCCCTGCCCGGCCGTTCCTGCCGCGGGCAGCCCTAGCACCGCGAACCCGGGATGGCGAGGGTCGGCGGGTCCGGCACGGAAAGGGTCCCCATCTTGCTTCGGCGGCCGCCGATCCCTAGTTTCCGAAGACAAGAGACAAGAGGTCCGACCCATGCTCACCGTCCCGCCCAAAGTCACGCCCCGCGCCTTCGAACGCCTCTCCGAGATCGGCGCCGCCGCTCAGGGCAAGGCCCTGCGCGTCGCGGTCGAGGGTGGCGGATGCTCGGGCTTCCAGTACCAGATCGAACTCGACTCTCCCGCCGACGACGACCTCGTGCTCGAGGACCGCGGCGAGAAGGTCGTCGTGGACAGCACCTCGCTGCCCTTCCTCGCCGATGCGGTGATCGATTTCTCCGAGGAGCTGATCGGCGCCCGTTTCACGATCGAGAACCCGAACGCCACGAGCTCCTGCGGCTGCGGCACCTCCTTCTCGATCTGAGGCCCTGACGTTCTAAGCCGCCGGCCCGGGCCGGCCACTCACATTTTTGTTCAGAAATTAAGGCACATATCCACGAAACCCATTCGGCTCCCCCTCCGTTGTCTGCGCAACGAACCAATCGAATGGAGTTTCAAAATGCGTACCAAGTTTGCTCTTACGACTGCCGCCGCCGCTCTCATCGGCACTGCCGCCGCGGCCGACAGCTACTTCACGTACATCAACGAAGCGCCGCAGGAGCGTGACAACACCATCGAGCTCGGCACGGTCGTGGCCGACACCGACGGCTTCGTCGCGATCTTCGACGTGGACGGCGACATTCTCGGCACCGAAGCCGTGAACGCCGGCGCCAACCAGAGCGTCGACGTCAACATCGGCGAAGAGCCGAGCAGCGACGTCACCGCCGCGCTCTTCCTCGGCGAAGCCCCGGCCATGACCGACGGCTCCGACGACACCGACATGCCCATCCTCGACGTGGCCACCGCGGTCGACACCGTGATGGTGCAGATCGACGTCGAAGGCGTGGACGACATGGACGACGATTCGTAAGCGTCCATCGTCATCTGACGGACAGAGGGCCGGCCTTCGGGCTGGCCCTTTTTCTTTGCCTGCGGCATGGTCGCGCCATGAAAATCGCCACCTTCAACATCAACGGCATCAAGGCCCGTCACCAGGCGCTCTGCGACTGGCTGGACGAGAGCGATGTCGACGTCGTGCTCCTGCAGGAGATCAAGTCGGTCAACGAGAATTTCCCCTCCGAGCTCTTCGAGGACCGCGGCTACAACGTCGCGGTGCACGGTCAGAAGGGGTTCAACGGGGTCGCCATCCTGTCGAAGCTCCCGCTCGAGGACGTCAGCCGCGGCCTGCCCGGCGACGAGAGTGACGAGCAGTCCCGCTGGATCGAGGCTACGGTCACGGGCGAGCGGGCGATCCGCGTCTGCGGCCTCTACCTGCCGAACGGCAACCCGGCGCCGGGGCCGAAGTACGACTACAAGCTCGCCTGGATGGAGCGTCTGCGCCGCCGCGCAGAAGAGCTTCTGGCCGCCGAGGAGCCGGCGCTCATGGCCGGCGACTACAACGTGATCCCGCAACCCGAGGACGCCGCGAAGCCGGAGAAGTGGGAGACCGACGCGCTCTTCCTGCCGCAGACGCGCGAAGCCTTTCGCAAGGTGGTGAACCTTGGCTTCACCGAGGCGCTGCGCGCGCGGACCCGGTCGCCGGGCGTCTACACCTTCTGGGACTACCAGGCCGGGGCCTGGAACCGGAACGACGGCATCCGCATCGACCACGTCCTGCTGACCCCGCAGGCCGCCGACCTGCTGCGCGACGTCGAGGTCGTGAGCGAGCTGCGCGGGCGCGAGAAGCCCTCGGACCACGTTCCGGTGGTGGTCGACCTCGAGGCATGAGCCTGCTCCGGGTGCTCCAGGGCAAGACCCGGACCCAGGGCCGGTGGCGCGCGCGCCTCTGGCGCTGGCGCCGGCCCGAGGCCGAGCCCTCCGACGATCCGCTCGTGCTCTTCGCCCTGCCCCTCGTCTCGCGCCGCCGCGCCTCGGACTGGGCGCGGGTGGAGGAGAACCTTCGCGGCACGCTGGAGGCCTTCCGGCGCCAGAGCGACCCGAACTGGCGCGCCGTGATCTGCGGCCAGGACCGCCCGGCGCTGCCGGAGGACGACCGGATCGACTTCATCGAGGCGAAGGTCGGAGACAAGTTCTACGACAAGGGCGACAAGCGCCGCCAGCTGATCGCGCAGGTCGCGCGGACCGTGCGGCGCGACCTCTACTACATGCAGCACGACGCCGACGACATCCTGCACCCCGACGTGGTCGCGCACATCCGCAAGGGTCACAACGGACGCGGCTACCTCATCGACCGGGGCTACTTCGTGCATGCGGGCACCCGCCGTCTCGCGCCGCTCTTCCCGCCGGAACGCCCCTTTCACAAGACCTGCGGCTCCTCCGCCGCGGTCTACGCCGACTTCCGGGAGCATCGGCTCGACGCCCGCCTGCTCTACGAGCACCGCTCGCATACCCAGGTCGCCGGCATCTGCGAGGACTGGGGCCGCCCGCTGGAGCCGATCCCCTTCGCCGCGGGTCTCTACATGGTGGGTCACGGCGAGAACATGATCGAGCGCCGCGGCAAGCTGGAGCAGCGCCTGGGTTACCTCGACGCGAACGAGATCACCGATCCCGCCGAACGCGAGGAGATTCTGCGCGCCTTTGGCCTCTGAGCGGCAAGCCGCTTCGAAGCGGCTTGGAGCGACCTTGCAAGATCGCTGAAAGGCCCTTCGAAGGGCCTTTCTCTCCAAATTCACACGATTTCAATGACTTGACGGAGCGTCCAAATTTGGACGCTCAGGCCGTCACGTCGTGGCCGTAGAGCCAGTCGAGCCGCGCAAGGAACCGGCGCGGGGCAAGCAGCCCGACCGCCTTGACCGCCCCCAGCCCGGCAAGGCGCGCGGGTCCCCGCAGGTGATAGTTCCGCGCGTTGGCCTCCGCCGCCGCGACGGCACGACGGACGCGCGGGGCGCGATCCGCCCCGTAGCCATCGAGCCGGTCCTCTTCCCAGGCCCGCGCCAGGCACCAGGCATCCTCGAGCGCGAGATTCGCGCCCTGCGCCAGGAAGGGCAGCGTCGGATGCGCCGCGTCGCCCAGCAGCGCCAGGCCGTCCCGCGCCCAGGTGCCGGCCACCGGATGTCGGAAGAGGCCCCAGACCCGCACGCGGTCGACGTGCGACAGCAGCCCCCGGACCCGGCCGGAGAAGTGGCGAAAGGCATGGCGCAGGTCGCCCGGGTCGGCGGCGTGATGCCATCCTTCCTCGGTCCATTCGCGCCGTTCCTGCACGGCCACGAGATTCACCCGCCCGCCCGGGAGCGGGTAGCTGACGACGTGCTGGCCCGGGGCCATCCAGATCCGCGCGGCGGGCGGCGCCTCGGCCGCCACCACGGCGCGCCAGGCCACCTGGCCGGTGAAGAAGGGCGTGTCGGCGCCGTTCAGGACCGGGCGGACGACCGAGCGGATCCCGTCCGCGCCCACCGTGAGGTCGGGCCGGACCGTCTCCCCGTCCACGGCGAAGCTGCCGTCGGGCGCGACCTCGGCGATCCGCGCGCCGAGCCGGATCTCGACCCCGGCCGCACGCGCGGCCCCTGCGAGCATGTCGATCAGGTCGGAGCGATGGAAGAAGCGGTAGGGCGGCCCCTCGAGGCCCGTCAGGTCGAAGCGGGCGACCGGCTTGCCGGTGAGCCCGTCCATGGGCTCGACCGCCTCGGCGGCGATGCCGCGCCGGGCGGCCTCGTCGGCGAGGCCGAGCGCGTCGAGGACGCGCCCGCCGTTCGGCGTGATCTGGATGCCGGCGCCGATCTCGGTGAGTTCCGGCGCCTGTTCGAAGAGTGTGACCCCGGCCCCGCGGCGCGCGACCGCCGCCGCGACCGCGAGCCCGCCGATACCGCCGCCTATGACGGCGACGGTCACCTCAGTCGTCCCGGTGAACCTTCTCGCGGCGCTCGTGACGCTCCTGCGCCTCGAGGCTCATGGTCGCGATCGGGCGGGCGTCGAGCCGTTTCAGCGAGATCGGCTCGCCGGTTATCTCGCAGTAGCCGTACTCGCCCTCCTCGATCCGCCGCAGCGCGGCGTCGATCTTGGAGACCAGCTTGCGCTGGCGATCCCGCGTGCGCAGCTCGAGCGCGCGGTCGGTCTCCTCCGAGGCGCGGTCGGCGATGTCGGGAATGTTGCGGGTCCCGTCCTTCATCCCCTCGATGGTGTCGCGGCTGTCCTCGAGAATGTCGGCCTTCCAGGTGAGCAGCTTCCGGCGGAAGTACTCGAGCTGGCGATCGTTCATGAACGGTTCATCTTCGGCGGGACGATAATCGTCCGGGAGGAAAACCTCGGCCTTCATCTTGTTATCCCTTGCCTCGCCGTGGTCTGGCTTGTGCAGGTAACCAGTCATGCGGCGTCCCCTTCTGAGCGCACCCTTTACTCGCGAAGCTGCCCGCTGTCACCCCCCCAAATAAGCGTGGAGAACAGTTGAAGCATGCCCTGCAAGCTGTAGGTATGGCTTGACAAACTCACATCGGAAGGATCTGCCGTGCAGTTCGCGGGAACGCAGGATTACGTCGCGACACATGACCTCTCGGTCGCCGTCAACGCGGCCGTCGCGCTGGAGCGGCCGCTTCTGGTCAAGGGCGAGCCCGGCACCGGAAAGACCGAGCTGGCGCGGCAGGTGGCCCGGGGGCTCGGCCTGCCGATCCTCGAATGGCACGTGAAATCTACCACGCGCGCCCAGCAGGGTCTCTATGAATACGACGCCGTGGGCCGCCTGCGCGACAGTCAGCTCGGCGATCCCCGGGTGAACGAGGTCGCTAACTACATCCGGCGGGGCAAGCTCTGGCAGGCCTTCGAGGCCGAAGAACGGGTCGTGCTGCTGATCGACGAGATCGACAAGGCCGACATCGAGTTTCCCAACGACCTGCTGCAGGAACTCGACCGGATGGAGTTCCACGTCTACGAAACCGGTGAGACCGTGCGGGCGCGGCATCGCCCCATCGTCATCATCACCTCGAACAACGAGAAGGAGCTGCCGGATGCCTTTCTGCGGCGCTGCTTCTTCCACTACATCGCCTTCCCCGACATGGAGACGCTTCGCCGGATCGTGGAGCTGCACCACCCCGGCATCCGCGACGAACTGCTGACCGCCGCGCTGACCCGGTTCTACGAGATTCGCGAGACGCCGGGGCTGAAGAAGAAGCCCTCGACCTCGGAGGTGCTCGACTGGCTGCGGCTGCTGCTCGCCGAGGACCTGTCGCCCGAGGACCTTCGGGGCGACACTCGCGACGCCCTGCCCCGGCTCCACGGCGCGCTGCTGAAGACCGAGCAGGACGTGCATCTTTTCGAGCGGCTGGTCTTCATGGCCCGGCGCGAGCGCTAGGCGGCCGCGTCGCCCAGGGGGGGGGCGCTGCCCCCCGCCGCCCCCGGTGCCCCGGGGGCGTCTCCCCCGGGATATTTCGCCCCAGAAGACGGGGGCGGTGCGCCTTCCGGGCCACGGTTGTGGACGCTCGTCCGGCGGTTGTGGCGAAACCGGGTGAAATCGCGACCGTCCCGGGTTGGAATGCCGCAAAAGGCGCGCATCCGGGCCCGGCAACCGCCCCGGCGGGGCCCCGAAAAGGCCGGGGTCCGCTGGCAGGCCGGACCGGACGAAGAAGGAGAGCGGTGTGACCGAGGCAAACGAGCCGGTCGGGATCCGCCCGCTGACCGCCGCCGACGAGGCGGAGTGGCGCGGGCTCTGGACGGCCTACCTGGAGTTCTATGAAACGCGCGTGGCCGAGGAGGTCTACCGGACCACCTTCGCGCGCCTGCTGTCGGAGGACGAGCCGATGCACGCACGGCTCGCGCTGGACGGCGAACGCCCGGTCGGCCTCGTGCACTACATCTTTCACCGCCACTGCTGGCGGGTCGAGGACGCCTGCTACCTGCAGGATCTCTACGCCGTCCCGGAGGCGCGCGGACGCGGCGTGGGCCGGGCGCTGATCGAGGCGGTCTACGCCGAGGCGGATGCCGCCGGGTCGCCGCGCGTCAACTGGATGACTCAGGACTTCAACCACGAAGCGCGCAGGCTCTATGACCGGATCGGAACGCTCTCGCCCTTCATCAAGTACGACAGGCCCTGAGCCCATGCGTCGCGCCCTCCTGACCGCCGCCCTTCTGCTGGCCTCCTGCGCACCGGTCGAGACGCCGACCCGCGCGCCCGGCACCGACGCCGCGCTGCCGCCGATGCAGGGCTTCGCCGGGGCCCCTGCCCGGGCCCCGCTGCGCTCGAACGCCGAGATCTCGCGGGATTTCCTCGACCTTGCCTTCCGGATGGAGAGCGGGCGGTCGGTGCCCACCCTCACCCGCTTCGAGGAGCCGATCACCGTCCGGGTGACCGGCCGCGCCCCGGCCTCGCTTTCGACCGATCTCTCGGCGCTGCTGGGCCGGTTGCGGCGCGAGGCGGGCATCGAGATCGGGCCCGCCCCTTCGGGCGGCGCGGCCTCGATCACCGTGGAGGCCGTGCCCTCGGCCACGCTGCGCCGCGCGGTACCGCGCGCCGCCTGCTTCGTTGTGCCGCGCGTCTCCTCTTGGGCGGAGTTCTCCGCCGCGCGGCGCTCGCCGCAGGTCGACTGGACGACCCTGACCCGGCGCGACCGGGCGGCGATCTTCGTGCCCTCGGACGCGGCCCCGCAGGAGATCCGCGACTGCCTGCACGAGGAGCTGGCGCAGGCTCTGGGGCCGCTCAACGACCTCTACCGGCTGCCGGATTCGGTCTTCAACGACGACAACATCCACGCCGTTCTCACCGGCTTCGACATGCTGGTGCTTCGCACCTACTACGCCCCCGAACTGCGCAACGGCATGAGCCGCGCGCAGGTCCAGGCCCGGCTGCCGGCGGTGCTCGCCCGGCTCAACCCGGCGGGCGAGGCCGGCGGGCGCGGCGCGGGCGGCGGGGTGAGCCAGGACTGGGTCCAGGCGATGCAGACGGCGCTGTCGAGCGACGCCACCCCCGGAACCCGCCGCGCCGCCGCCTCGCGGGCCGTCGACATGGCCCGCGCCTTCGGCTGGACCGGGGCGCGCGAGGGCTTCGCGCACTATGCCTACGGGCGCCTCATGGTGGGCCACGACGGCAACGCGGCCCACGCGGCCTTCACCGCCTCGGCGCGCGCCTACTCGGGCAGCTCGCTGACCCGGATCCACGCCGCGCACGTCGCGGTCCAGCTCGCGGCCTTCGAGCTCAGGGGCGGCAATGGACAGGCAGTGCTCGATCTCGTGGAGCCCGCGATCCCGGTGGCGCGGGCGCACGAGAACGCGGCCCTGCTCGCCACGCTGATGATGTTCCGGGCCGAGGGGCTAGAGCTCACGGGGCAGTTCGACGCGGCACGGGAGACCCGTCTGGACAGCCTCCGCTGGGCGCGCTACGGCTTCGGCTCCGACGCGGAGGTGCGGGCCCGGCAGCGCGAGATTGCCGCCTTGAGACCCGCCTCCGCCCTCTGACCCGCAGCCCGGGGAGCGCGCGATGATCTATCCTTTCGGCGGCCTCGTGATCGGCGCCCTGCTGGGCGCCCTCGCCGCGCGGCGGCAGGGCGGCAAGCGCGCCGACATCCTGCAGTGGGCCGCCGTTGGCGCCATGATCCTCGGGATCGTGGGGCTCTTCGTTCTGGTCTTCATCGAGCGCAGCTATACCTGACCGGGCATGTTCCTGCCCTTCTTCCAGGCCCTGCGCGACCACAAGGTCCCGGTCAGCCTGCGCGAGCATCTCGACTTCCTCGCCGCCCTGAGAACGGGCGTGGTCCTCTACGACGTGGAGGGCTTCTACTACCTCGCGCGCGCGGCGCTGGTGAAGGACGAGCGGCACATCGACCGCTTCGACCGCGCCTTCTCGGCGGCCTTCGCCGGGGCGCAGGACCTGAGCCTCGACGAGGTGCTGGAGGCCCTGGACCTGCCCGAGGACTGGCTGCGAAAGCAGGCGGAGAAACACCTCTCGCCCGAGGAGATGGCCGAGATCGAGAGCCTCGGCGGCTTCGACAAGCTGATGGAGACGCTGCGCGAACGGCTGAATGAGCAGGAAGGCCGGCACCAGGGCGGATCGAAGTGGATCGGCACCGCCGGGACCTCGCCCTTCGGCGCCTACGGCTATAACCCCGAGGGCGTCCGTATCGGTCAGGACGAGAGCCGCCACCGCCGCGCGGTGAAGGTTTGGGACCGGCGCGAGTTCCGCAATCTCGACGGCGACCGGGAGATCGGCACGCGCAACATCAAGGTCGCGCTCAAGCGCCTGCGCCGCTGGGCGCGCGAGGGGGCGGAGGAAGAGCTCGACCTCGAGGGCACGATCCGCGAGACGGCGCGGCAGGGCTACCTCGACGTGAAGACCCGGCCCGAGCGGCAGAACGCGGCGAAGGTGCTGCTCTTCCTCGACGTGGGCGGCTCGATGGACCCGCATGTCTCCATGGTGGAGGACCTCTTCTCGGCGGCGCGGTCGGAGTTCCGGCACCTCGAGACCTTCTACTTCCACAACTGTCTCTACGAGGGCGTCTGGCGCGACAACCGGAGGCGCTGGACACAGCAGACCCCGACCTGGGACCTGCTGCACGGCTACGGGCCGGAGTGGGTCTGCATCTTCGTCGGCGACGCCTCAATGAGCCCCTACGAGATCGCCCTGCCCGGCGGCGCCAACGAGCACTGGAACCGCGAGGCGGGCCAGGTCTGGCTTGAACGGGCGCGCGACCAGTGGCCGCAGCACCTCTGGATCAACCCGGTGCCGGAGGAGCACTGGGGCTGGACGCAGTCAATCCAGATGATCCGCGAGATCATGGGAGACGAGCGCATGGTTCCCATGACGCTCGACGGTCTCGATCGGGGAATGAAGCGGCTCAGGAAGTGAGCCGCTCCGGTCGGCCTCAGCGGTGGGCCGTCTCTCGCGCACGCGAGTTTCGCTCAGCCGATTGATCGGCCTCGGCCAGCTTGTTCAGAAGGGCCTGAAGCGCATCGGGCACGTCGCCCGGTGTGCCGTACACCTTGCGCAATCCGTCGGCCATTCCGGCCCTGTCCGCATCTCGCTCCGTCATCGTTCGCCTCTCGGTTCCGGACGCTGCTCGTCGTCCATTGCCCACCCAGGGACGGAGGAACAAAGCGCAGGCCCCCGTGCCGGTTCCGGCGATAGATCAATTTGTGGGCTTTATGTGACACCTTTCCCGGGAGCCCCGGGACCCCCATATCCGGCGCATGCTGAAGGTCACCCCCATCCTGCTCGCCGTGCTCTACGCGCTGGCCATGTACCGCTTTTCCGTCTGGCGGACGAAACGGGAACTCGATTCCAAGTCGACCGAGCTTGCCGATCCGCGCCTGCGCAAGGTGCTCGACCGGATGGCCCGGGCGCTGGAGATCGACCGCATCCGGGTTCACATCTACGAAATCTCGCCCGTCAACGGGCTCGCCGCGCCCGACGGGCGGATCTTCATCACCCGGGGGTTCTACGACCGCTATCGCTCGGGCGAGGTCAGCGCCGAGGAGATGGCGAGCGTCATCGCGCACGAGCTGGGCCACGTCGCGCTCGGGCACTCCCGCCGGCGGATGATCGACTTTTCCGGCCAGAACGCGATCCGGACCGTGCTGGCCATGTTCCTCAACAGGATCATCCCCGGCATCGGCGTCTGGATCGCGGGCGGGCTGACCTCGCTGCTCGCCGCCAAGCTTTCGCGCAGCGACGAGTACGAGGCCGACGCCTACGCCTCGGCCCTGCTGCTGAAGTCCGGCATCGGCACGGACGCGCAGAAGAGCCTCTTCACCAAGCTGGAGGGGCTGACGGGCGCCAAGGGCGGCATGCCCGCCTGGATGCTGAGCCACCCCAAGAGCGAAGAGCGCATCGCCGCCATCGAGGCGAACGAGGCACGCTGGCTCCGGGGCTAGTCGTAGCTCACCACCTCGATCTCGACCCCGTTCTCCTCGCGGAAGTAGAACCGCCGGCCGGGCTCGTAGTCGGCGTGGCTGTGCGGCGCGTAGCCCCTGGCACGCACCTTCGCCTCCACCGCGTCGAGGTCGCCCACGACGACGCCGAGGTGATTGAGCCCCGCCTTCATCCGGTAGCTGTTGTCCGCCTCGCGGTCCGGGCCGCCGGGGCCGGAGTAGACCGCCAGGTAGCTGTCCTCCCCGCCCACGTGGACCGATCGCCCGTCGTGGATCGCGCCGCCGGCCCAGCGGACGTGCCAGCCGAAGAGGTCGCAGAGCATCGCCGCCGTCGCGTCGGGGTCCTCCACCGTCAGGTTCACATGTTCCAGTCGTGCCATTGTCTGTCTCCTTGAGTTCCGGTCACGACTCGGGTGTAATTTCTCAAGTCCACTTCAGATCAAGGAGAACGTCATGGCCGCGCAGGGGCTCACCATCGGCGACCTCGCCGACCGGACCGGCCTCGCCGTCTCGGCCATCCGGTTCTACGAGACCCACGGGATCGTGAAGCCCGTCCGCAACGCCGGCGGCCACCGCCGCTACGGGCGGCCCGACATCCGGCGGCTCTCCTTCGCGATGATCGCGCAGCGGCTGGGCTTCCCGCTCTCCGAGATCGCCGCGCACATGGCGCACCTGCCCGACCACCGCGCGCCCTCCAAGGCCGACTGGACGCGCATCTCCGAGGGCTTCCGCGACCGCATCGACGAGCGCATTGGCGAGCTCGAGCGCCTCCGCGACCGGCTCGACGGCTGCATCGGCTGTGGCTGCCTGAGCCTGGAAACCTGCGGTCTCTACAACCCGGGCGACCGGCTGGCCGAACGCGGCCCCGGGCCGCGCAAGATCATCGATCCCGACTGAGCCCGTCGAGCACCGCCCGCGCCGCGCGGACACCGGGAGGCTCGCCGTCGCGGCCCAGCCGCTCCATCGTCAGGTCCATGGCGGCGCGCTGGGGCCCCGGGTCGGACATGATCCGCGCAAGGCCCTCCGCGATGCGCTCGGCCCGGCAGTTCCGGCCGATGTACTCGGGCACGGTGCGGGTCTCGCTCACGAGGTTCACGAGCGTCACCGTGTCCACCCGCAACATCCGCGAGATCACCGCCCGGGTGAGCGGCGCCATGTCGTAGGCGACAACCATCGGCGTTCCGGCCGCGGCCAGTTCCAGCGAGACGGTTCCGGAGGCGGCGAGCGCCACGTCGGCGGCACGGAAGGCCGCGCGCTTCTCCGCCCAGGCGTCGGGCGAGCGGCGCGGGTCGAGGACGATCGGCCGGCCCGGCCAATCGGCCACCGCCTCGTGCACGAGATCCGCGACCGGCGCGGCGGCGGGCACGACGACCCGCGCGCCAGGGGCGTTCTTCAGGGCGATCCGCAGCGCCGCGCCGAAGCGGTCGGCGAGCCGCTTGACCTCCCCCTTCCGCGAGCCGGGGAGCGCCAGGACGAAGGGCACACCGTCGAGGTCATGCGCATGGCGGAAGCGCATCGCGTCGGCCTCGGAGGCGATGGGATCCGACACGACGGGATGACCCACGAAATCGCAGGCCACGCCCGCGGCCTCCATGTAGGGCGGCTCGAAGGGCAGCAGCGCCAGCACCTGGTCGACGCGCCTGGCGAGCTTTTCCGCCCGCTTCGGCCGCCAGGCCCAGACCGAGGGCGCCACGTAGTGAACGATGCGGATGTCGCTGCGGGCCTTCACGATATCCGCGACGCGCAGGCAGAAGTCGGGCGAGTCGATCGTGACCAGCACGTCGGGCCGCTCCTCCAGCACCGCCTCCGCCGTCTCGCGGATGCGGCGCTTGAGGTGAAAGTATTTCGGCAGCACCTCGGCGATCCCCATGACCGAGAGCTCCTCCATCGGGAAGCGGGAGGAGAGCCCCTCGTCGGTCATCAGCGGCCCGCCGATGCCCTCGAAGGCCATGCCCGAACGCAGCGACTTGAGCCCCGCCATGAGCGCCGCGCCCAGCTTGTCGCCCGAGGGCTCGCCCACGATCAGAAAGACCCTCATCCGCGCACCCAGAGCGTGATCCCGGCCTCGGCGCAGAGGCGGGTGGTCTCGTCACGGCCCAGAACCATGACGCCGCCCGCCTCGATGCAGATCGCGCCGAGCCCGGCCCGCGCGGCCCCGCGGGCGGTCTCGGGGCCGACGACCGGCAGGTCGGCGCGGCGGTCCTGGTCCGGTTTCGGCGCCTTGAAGAGCATGGCGCCGGGGGCCTCGACGCCCGCCAGCATGGCGTCCGTACCCTCCGGCCCCTCGCGCGCGATCACCCGGTCACCCGAGATCACGCAGGCCTGGCCGGTGTCGGCGGCGCCCATCTCGGCGACCGTCGCCTCCCCGAGCCGCGCCTCCGCCCGGCGGCGGTGATCCGGTGCGGCTCCCGCGAGGACACCCGCCGGCGGCAACAGGTCGGGGACGATCTCGTGGACCGCCAGCACCTCGATGCCGTGCTCCTCGAAGATCGCGATGAAGGTACGCAGGGTGCCGTCGTCCCCCTGCCGCAGCCCTTCCTCGATCCGCGCGGCGAGCGGGGCGGTGGCGGCGTCCATCCGGGCGGGATCGACCGGGGGACGACGCATGGCGCCCGCCATGCAGAGCGCCTCCACGCCTCGGTCGCGCAACTCCTGCAGGAACGTGCCCAGCGTCTCGAGCCGGAACGTCGTTCGGGGCAGCGCCTCGGGTACATCCGGCGCAACACCCTCCATCACGCAGACCAGCGGCGGCGTGCCGCGCGCGGCCAGCCGGGCGCAGATCTCGCCCGGCAGGGCTCCCTCTCCGGCGATGAGCGCGATCACCCGGTCTCTCCTTGCTGCCACGCCTCCGGGGGTAGCCCCGGGGCGCGGCGGCGGCAATGCCCGCTGTCCGATTGCGGCGCCCCGCCCCCTCGCCTAGTCTCGCCGCAAGGTCAGCACAGAACGGGAGCCCGCGACATGAACGAAGAGATGGCAGCCAAGATCCGGGCCGGCGACGGCTTCATCGCGGCGCTGGACCAGTCGGGCGGGTCCACGCCCAAGGCGCTGAAGATGTACGGGATCGAGGAGGACCAGTATTCCTCGGAAGAGGAGATGTTCGACCTGATCCACGAGATGCGCGCGCGGATCTGCCGCTCGCCCGTCTTCACCGGCGACAAGGTGGTCGGTGCGATCCTCTTCGAACAGACCATGGACCGCGAGATCGGCGGCAAGCCCTCGGCGGCCTACCTCTGGGAGGAAAAGGGCGTGGTCCCCTTCCTCAAGGTCGACAAGGGACTGGAGGAGGCCGAGAACGGCGTGAAGTTGATGAAGCCGATCCCCGGGCTCGACGATCTCTGCAAGCGGGCCGTGTCGCACGGCGTCTTCGGCACGAAGATGCGCTCGGTCGTGGACGCCGCGAACCCCGAGGGGATCCGCGCCATCGTCGACCAGCAGTTCCGGGTGGGCCGGCAGATCCTCGGCCACGGGCTGGTGCCGATCCTCGAGCCCGAGGTCACGATCACCATTCCGGACAAGGCGGAGGCCGAGGACCTGCTGCAGGAGGCGATCCTGGCGCATCTCGACGACCAGACCGAGCCGCTGATGCTGAAGCTCTCGCTGCCCTCGGAGGACAACTTCTACCGCCCGCTGATCGAGCACCCGATGGTGATGAAGGTAGTCGCGCTCTCGGGCGGCTACTCGCTGGAGGAGGCCAACGCGATCCTCTCGCGCCAGAAGGGCATGATCGCCTCGTTCAGCCGCGCGCTGATTGGCGGTCTCTCGGCGCAGCAGAGCGAGGCGGAGTTCGACGAGGCGCTCGGTTCGGCCATCGACTCGATCCACGCGGCCTCGGTCGCGGGCTGATCCCCGGGTTTTCCCCTGCGGCGTGCACGCAGGGGATTCCCTCCGGGCGCGGCCTGTGCCACTCTGCACTGACCACCGCCCGCGAGAGGCGGACGAGACCGAGGCAGACGAGACAGAGATGACCCGCAAGAGCCGCATGCCCCTGGGCGCCATCCTCTATTTCCTGGCGGCCCTGCTCCTGAGCTTCTACTTCGTCTTCGCCGCCGTGCAGGGCGACTACGGCGTCTTCCGCCGCGCGGAGGTGACCGCCGAGGCCCGCGACCTGCGCGCTGAGCTCACCCTGCTGGAAGCGGATGTCGCCCGGATGGAGAACCTCACCCAGCGGCTTTCGGACGACTACCTCGACCTCGACCTGCTCGACGAGCGCGCCCGCGACGTGCTGGGCCTGATCCGCTCCGACGAGGTCGTCGTCCGCTGATTTGCGGAAACCGATCCAGATGAGCGCCTTCGGCGCGCTGTCTTGAGCCCGGCCCGCTCCTCGCGGAGCGTCCCGGTCGAGAGGGGGGCTGTCTGCCCCCCGTCCGCTGCGCGGACTCCCCCCGAGGAATATTTTCGCCCAGAAGAATGATGCGCCATGCGCCGCTGGCATGGGCGGGTTGCGGCGGATCGGGCGAATGCGGGAAAAATCGCGCTCGCACTCTCGCCGCGGCTGGGCTATGGAATAGTTTAAATCTAAACTACTTGCCGCAACCCCCCTGGGGAGGAGGTCTCATGGCGACGAGAAAGTCGGCTGCGAAGCCGAACGTATCCGCTGAAGAGCTGTTGCAGTACTACAAGGACATGCTCCTCATCCGCCGGTTCGAGGAGAAGGCCGGCCAGCTCTACGGCATGGGCCTGATCGGCGGCTTCTGCCACCTCTACATCGGCCAGGAGGCCGTCGTCGTCGGCCTCGAGGCCGCGGCCGAGGAGGGCGACAAGCGCATCACCACCTACCGCGACCACGGCCACATGCTGGCCTGCGGCATGGACCCCAAGGGCGTCATGGCCGAGCTCACCGGCCGCGAGGGCGGTTACTCCAAGGGCAAGGGCGGCTCGATGCACATGTTCAGCCGCGAGAAGCACTTCTACGGCGGCCACGGCATCGTCGGCGCCAACGTGCCGCTCGGCACCGGCCTCGCCTTCGCGGACAAGTACCTCGAGAACGACCGGGTGACCTTCTGCTACTTCGGCGACGGCGCCGCCAACCAGGGCCAGGTCTACGAGAGCTACAACATGGCCGAACTCTGGGACCTGCCCATCGTCTACGTCATCGAGAACAACCAGTACGCCATGGGCACGAGTGTCAAGCGCGCCACCAAGTCCAAGAGCCTTTGGGAGCGCGGCGCGGCCTTCGGCATCCCCGGCGAGGCGGTCGACGGGATGGACGTGCTGGCGGTGAAGGCGGCCGGCGACAAGGCGGTCAAGCACTGCCGCGCGGGCGAAGGCCCCTACATCCTCGAGGTGAACACCTACCGCTACCGCGGCCACTCCATGTCGGACCCGGCCAAGTACCGGACCCGCGAGGAGGTGCAGAAGATGCGCGACGAGCGCGATCCCATCGAGAACATCCGCAAGATGCTCGTCGACGGCAAACATGCCTCCGAGGACGACCTCAAGGCCGTCGACAAGGAGGTCAAGGACACCATCAACGGCGCGGCCGACTTCGCCAAGGAGAGCCCGGAGCCCGATCTCGACGAGCTCTGGACCGATATCTACTCCAAGGAGCTGCCGCAAGGGGAGGCGATCTGAGATGCCCACCGAGATCCTGATGCCCGCGCTGTCTCCGACCATGGAGGAAGGCACGCTGGCCAAGTGGCTGGTCAAGGAAGGCGACGAGGTCTCCTCGGGCGACATCCTGGCCGAGATCGAGACCGACAAGGCGACAATGGAGTTCGAGGCCGTCGACGAAGGCACGATCGGCAAGATCCTCGTCGGCGAAGGCACCGAGGGCGTGAAGGTCAACCAGCCCATCGCCGTCCTCCTGGAGGAGGGCGAGAGCGCCGACGACATCGAGAGCGGTTCGGGTGAGGCCAGGTCCGATGACGACGCCTCCGGGGAGTCCGGGGAGAAGGCCCCCGCCAAGGCGAAATCCGACGAGGACCGCCCTGCCCCCGACGCTCCCGCGGCCCAGCAGCCCGGCGCCGAGCCCGCCAAGGCCGACCGCTCGCCGGACTGGCCCGAGGGCACCGAGACCAAGAGCATGACCGTCCGCGAGGCGCTCAACAGCGCCATTGCCGAGGAGATGGAGCGCGACGAGAACGTCTTCCTGATGGGCGAGGAGGTGGCCGAGTACCAGGGCGCCTACAAGATCACCCAGGGGCTGCTCGACCGCTTCGGCGAGAAGCGCGTCATCGACACCCCGATCACCGAGCACGGCTTCGCCGGTCTCGGCGTCGGCGCGGCCTTCGGCGGGCTGAAGCCCATCGTCGAGTTCATGACCTTCAACTTCGCCATGCAGGCGATGGACCAGATCATCAACTCGGCGGCCAAGACGCTCTACATGTCCGGCGGCCAGATGGGCTGTCCCATGGTCTTCCGCGGCCCCAACGGCGCCGCCGCCCGCGTGGGGGCCCAGCACAGCCAGGACTACGCCGCCTGGTACGCCTCGGTTCCCGGCCTGAAGGTCGTGATGCCCTACACCGCGGCCGACTACAAAGGCCTCTTCAAGAGCGCCGTGCGCGACCCCAACCCGGTGATCTTCCTGGAGAACGAGATCCTCTACGGCCGCTCCTTCGAGGTGCCGGTGATCGAGGACTTCACCATTCCCCTCGGCAAGGCCCGCGTCGCGCGCGAGGGCTCGGATGCCACCATCGTCTCCTGGGGCATCGGCATGACCTACGCCATGGAGGCCGCCGAGAAACTCGCCGAGGAAGGCGTCGACGTGGAGGTCGTTGACCTGCGCTCGCTGCGCCCGCTGGACTACGCGACGGTGCTCGAGAGCGTCCGGAAGACCAACCGCCTCGTCGTCTGCGAGGAGGGCTGGCCGGTGGCCTCGATGTCCAACCACATCTCGGCCCACGTCATGGAGAACGCCTTCGACTACCTCGACGCGCCGGTGCTCTGCGTGACGGGCAAGGACGTGCCCATGCCTTATGCCGCCAACCTCGAGCGCCATGCCCTCATCACCACCGAGGAGGTGATCGGGGCGGTCAACACAGTGACCTACCGCAAGTAGATGGAGGTCCTGGGGAGGGATAGCGCGGCGGAGGCCTACAGGGTCCGGGCCCACGGGGTCACCGCGCTTGTCCCCGACCACATGATGTCGCACACCATGGCCCTGACCGGGGGCCATGGCCACCAGACCGCCCATGACTGGCTCGCCCGGCATGCGCGCCAGATCGAAGAGACGCTTCTTGCCTACCGGGAAGGCCGGCCCGTCAGGCCGCCCTATACCCTGCTGGAGCTCGTGGAGGACTAAGAGATGCCCACCGAAATCCTGATGCCCGCGCTCTCTCCGACCATGGAGGAAGGCACCCTCGCCAAGTGGCTGGTCAAGGAGGGCGACACCGTCTCCTCCGGCGATCTGCTGGCCGAGATCGAGACCGACAAGGCCACCATGGAGTTCGAGGCCGTGGACGAGGGCACCATCGGCAAGATCCTCGTCGAGGAAGGCACCGAGGGCGTGAAGGTGAACCAGCCCATCGCCGTCCTGCTGGAAGAGGGCGAGAGCGCCGACGACATCGGCGAGACGTCCTCCGAGCCGAAGGACCGCGACGAGAGCTCCCACGCCGAACCGGCCGAACCCTCCGGCCAGACCGAGCCCGCACAGGGCTACGGCCGCCAGGGCGACCAGAAGGACGCCGCGGCAACCTCCGGGTCCGCCCCGGAGAGCGGCTCTTCGGCCGGTGCGGCCCCGCGCAAGGAGGGCGAGCGCATCTTCGCCTCTCCCCTCGCCCGCCGCATCGCCAAGGACCGGGGCATCGACCTCGCCGAGGTGAAGGGCACCGGGCCCAAGGGCCGCATCGTCAAGGCCGACATCGAGGGCTTCGAGCCGTCGAAGGCCAAGGAGGCCGCCGCCCCCGCCGCCAAGGACTCCAAGGCCCCCGTGGGCCCCGCGGCCATGCCCTCGGGCGCCGGCGCCGACCAGGTCATCCCGATGTACGAGGGCCGCGAGTACGAGGAGGTCAAGCTCGACGGCATGCGCCGGACCATCGCCGCGCGCCTCACCGAGGCCAAGCAGACCATTCCGCACTTCTACCTGCGCCGCGACCTGAAGCTCGACGCCCTGCTGAAGTTCCGCTCCGAGCTCAACAAGCAGCTCGAGCCCAAGGGCGTGAAGCTCTCGGTCAACGACTTCATCATCAAGGCCTGCGCCCTGGCGCTGCAGGAGGTGCCCGACGCCAATGCCGTCTGGGCCGGTGACCGGCTGCTGAAGCTCAAGCCCTCGGACGTGGCGGTTGCCGTCGCCGTGGAGGGCGGGCTCTTCACCCCGGTCCTGAAGGACGCGCACCTCAAGTCGCTCTCCGCCCTCTCGGCCGAGATGAAGGACCTCGCCAGCCGCGCCCGCGACCGCAAGCTCGCGCCCCACGAATACCAGGGCGGCAGCTTCGCGATCTCCAACCTCGGGATGTTCGGCATCGAGAACTTCGACGCGGTCATCAACCCGCCGCACGGCTCGATCCTGGCCGTGGGCGCCGGCGTCAAGAAACCGGTCGTCGGCGAGGACGGAGAGATCACCACCGCGACGGTCATGTCCGTGACCCTCTCGGTCGATCACCGCGTCATCGACGGCGCCCTCGGCGCCCAGTTCCTCGAGGCGGTGAAGGCCAACCTTGAGAACCCGATGGTGATGCTCGCGTGACCGGACAGGACCTGCGCGAGGCTCATTCGCGCCAGTCCGTGCTTCGCGAGATCATCCTGGAACACGGCTTCATCGCAGACCTCCTGCGCCTCTGCTGGCGGCGCGGGGTCCACGATGTCGAGATTCTCCGGTCCGAGTTCGACGCGGGCGGCTACGACCTTGTCGTCAGCCGCGGCGACGTGACCCGACATCTTCAGTTGAAAGCAAAGCATGTCGACGGACGCCGGAGCAGTTTCGCCGTCGGTCTCCGCCTCGCCGCTCGACCGGCCGGCGGCGTCCTCTGCCTAGTGGTGACCGACGATCTGGAGATCGACCACTATCGCTGGTTCGGCAACGGGCCGGATGTACCCTTGCCGGACATCACTGGCATGAAGGTCGCCCGCCATACCAAGGGCGACGCCGAAGGGACCAAGGCCGAGCGTCCCGACCACAGGCTCGTGCCGCTCTCCCATTTCGACAAGCTCCGCACGATCGAAGAGGTCGCCGAGACGCTCCTCGGCCCCCTCCCCTCTTCTGGGCGATAAATATCCCGGGGAGTCCGCGGCGCAGCCGCGGACGGGGCGGAGCCCCGAAACCGCCCGGAGCCCGCCGGAGGCGGGGCCGGGCTTGCCGAGCGCGGCCCGGAACGGGCCGCACCGCGGGGTCACGGATCAGCCGTAGAGCGCGTTGGCCCGGCGCTCGAAGGCGCGGACGATCCGCT
The DNA here is from genome assembly GCF_008710275.1 of Histidinibacterium aquaticum. GTDB lineage: Bacteria > Pseudomonadota > Alphaproteobacteria > Rhodobacterales > Rhodobacteraceae > Oceanicola > Oceanicola aquaticus. Next base: position 212,989 of record NZ_VYQE01000002.1, on the reverse strand, counting down.
GCATCGCCTCGTTGAAGAACATGCCCGCCGCCCCCTGCAGCAGGCGGTTCTTGAACTCGAAATCCACGTCGAAGCTCACCCGGCAGCCGCCCGGGTCCTCCTCGAAGCGCCAACGGCTCTCCATGTAGCGGAAGGGCCCGTCGATGTACTCGGTGTCGATGACCCGTTTCTCCGGCCAGAGCGTGACGCGCGATCCGAACTTCTCGCGGAAGACGCGGAAGGAGATCACGAGGTCCGCGATCTTCACCACCTTCTCGCCCTGCTCCTCGGTGGAGCGGACGCGGGCAGCGGCGGTCCAGGGCAGGAATTCGGGGTAGCTCTCGACGTCGGCGACGAGGTCGTACATCTGCTGCGGCGTGTAGGGCAGCACTCTGGTCTCGGAATGGCTGGGCATGATCTCGCGTCTGTCTCGGTCTTTCCTCTTATGTCGGCCCGTGGACCCGATTGGCAAGGCGAAGGCCCGCATCGCCCGGGTGACACCGCCGCGCGGGTGGCTATGCTGCGCAGGCGAGAGAGACCCGGGGAGCCCCATGAACCGCACCGACTACGTGATCGACCAGATGATCTCGGCCAAATCCATCGCCGCGAGGGTCGAGTCGCTCGCCCGCGCCATCGAGGCGGAATTCGCCGGCACCGACCAGCTTGTCATCGTGGGGCTGCTGCGCGGCTCCTTCGTCTTCATCGCCGACATCGCGCGGGAGTTGTCGAACCTGCCGGTGGAGGTCGATTTCCTGGAGGCCTCCTCCTACGGCAATTCCATGGAGAGCTCGCGCGAGGTGCGCATCCTCAAGGACCTGCGCGGCGAGATCGGCGGGCGTGACGTCCTCGTGGTCGAGGACATCGTCGACACCGGGCACACGCTCGCCCGGGTCACCGAGTATCTCGCCACGCGCCACCCGCGGAAGCTGCGGACCGTGGCTCTGCTCGACAAGCCCTCCCGGCGCGAGGTCGACTTCCGCGCCGACTGGGTGGGCTTCGAGATTCCCGACGAGTTCGTCGTCGGCTACGGCATCGACTACGCCCAGCGGGACCGGAACCTGCCCTACATCGGCAAGGTCCGCTTCCCGGCCAATGCCGAGGCCGCCGCGACCGACGGAGCGGCCTGATGCATTACATGCGCTGGCTCTGGCGGGCCAAGCGATGGGCCCAGAACCCGCCCTCGACGCGTCAGGTCGTCCTGATCCTCTCGCTCGTGGCGGGGCTCTGCGCGCTCGCCGCGGTGGAGCGCTGGGTCGGCTGGCCGGACTGGGCGACGCTCGACCCGGCGAGTCCGCGCACGCTGCGGCCATGAGGCCGGAATAATCGCGTCTTCATAATTATGTGACTGGTTTCCGGCGCCGCGCCGCAGCTAGGCTGCACCTGACGTAACGATACCAACAGGGACATTGCGACAATGAAATTCACCCGGAGCCTCGCTCTCGCCGCCGCAGCCGCGCTCTTTGCCGGCGCTCTTCCCGCCCAGGACCAGGCCACCGAGGCGGCCATCGGCGCGCGCCAGGCGCATATGAACCTCTACGCGCACAACCTCGGCATCGTCGGAGGCATGGCCCGCGGCAACATCCCCTACGACGCCGAGATGGCGCAGACCGCCGCCGCCGACCTCGCGCTCGTCGCGCAGGTCAGCCAGCAGGCCTACTGGCCCGAGGGCTCCAGCGTCGAGGCGACGGACGAGACCCGCGCCCTCCCCGCGATCTGGGAGAACATGGAAGAGTTCCGTGGCTACGCCGACCAGCTGGTCGAGGCCGCCATGGATCTCGAGAGCGTGGCCGGTGACGGTCAGGAGGCGCTCGGCGCCGGGCTGCAGGGCGTCGGCCAGGCCTGCGGCGGCTGCCACGAGGACTTCCGTCAAGAAGACGAGTGATGAAGGCACTTCGACTGTCAGTGGCCCTCGCGGCAATCGCGGGGGCCGTTGCATGGTGGGCGACCGAAACGCCCGCCGTGCCAGAAAGCTATGCCGTCTTGGACGGCGACCCCGAGGCGGGCCGCGTGACATTCGCGGTCGCGGGCTGCGCCTCCTGTCACGTCGCCCCGGAGGCCGAGCGCGAGGAGGGCGAGCCGCCGGTGCTCGCCGGCGGCCAGCGCTTCGAGACCGAGTTCGGGACCTTCGTCTCGCCCAACATCTCGTCCTCCCCGCAGGGGGTCGGTGAGTGGTCGGACGCCGAGCTGATCCACGCCGTGCGCGCGGGCGTCTCTCCCGAAGGCGCGCACTACTACCCGGCCTTCCCCTATGCCTCCTACGCCAAGGCCTCGGCGCAGGACATCGCCAACCTCGTGGCCTACATGCGCACCCTGCCCGGCTCCGACGCCGAGAGCGCGCCGCACGAGCTCGACTTTCCCTATTCCATGCGCCGCGCGGTCGGCGCCTGGAAGCGCCTCTACGCCTCGCCGGACTACGTGCTGGAGACGGCCGACACGGCGGAACTGATGCGCGGGCGCGAGCTGGTCGAGGGGCTCGGCCACTGCGGCGAGTGCCACACGCCGCGGACGGCGCTCGGCGGGCTCGACACCGAGCGCTGGCTGGGCGGCGCGGAGAACCCCTCGGGCGACGGGCGGATCCCGAACATCACGCCCGGCGGGCTCGACTGGTCCGAGGCCGATATCGCGGCCTACCTGCAGTCGGGCTTCACGCCCGAGTTCGACAGCGCGGGCGGCGAGATGGCCGAGGTCGTGCGCAACACCGCGCAGCTCTCCGACGCCGACCGAGCGGCGATGGCGGCCTACCTCAAGGCGGTCCCCGCGGTCTCGGACGAGGGCGCCTGAGGTCCGTCCAGGCGGGCCTCCACCTCTCCCCTGACCGCCGCCTCGCAGGCGCGGGACAGCGCCTTGCGGTCGGCGAAGTCCGAGACCTTGAGCGGGTCGTGGAAGACCACGGTCACGCCGCCCTGCCGCCGCGCGCCGAGCGTGTCCATGAGGTGCGGAGCGAAGTCCATGCCGCCCCACCAGCCGTAGAACCGGGCGTCACTCCCGTCAGGCGCGCGGTAGACCAGGCTGACCGGCTGGACCCAGAGCGTCTCGCGCAGGGGCTCGGCGAAGAAGGCGGCGAAGAGCGTGGGCTTGAAGGGCAGCACGCGCCGCCCGTCGGTCGAGGTGCCTTCCGGGAAGAACAGCAGCTTGTGCCCCGCCGAGAGCCGCGTCTCGAAGAGGCGCACCTGGTCTCCCGCCGCCCGCCGGTCGCGCCGGATGAAGATCGTGCCGGTCGCCCGCGCCAGCCAGCCGACGCCGGGCCAGCCACGCACCTCGTCCTTGGAGACGAAGTAGATTCGCTGGCCGGCGTTCAGCGCGAAGATGTCGAGCCAGGAGGCATGGTTGGCGACGACGGCCCCCGGCCCTTCCATCGGCTGCCCCTCGACGCGGTAGTCGAGGCCGAGCATCCGCAGCGCCCCCCGGCAGACCGCGCAGGTGATCCGCGGCGTCACCGGTCGCCGCTGCCCGTAGAGCGGGCGCTCCACGAGCCGCACTGCCAGCAGCAGCACGAGCCCGCCGAAGACCATCGCCGCGATCGGTCCGCCGCGCAGCACGGCCCTCACGCGGCTGGTGTCGCGGCGGTCGGGCGGGGGGCTCTCACCGTGCCAGACCTGGCTCACCCGATGGCCTCCCGGCTGTAGATGCGGCTGGTGCGGGCATTGAGCCGCGCGGTATCCATGACGAGGCAGACGTCCACGGTATTGAACGCGCGGTCGACCCAGGCGCCCTGCCCCACGAAGCCGCCGAGCCTGAGGTAGGCCTTGATCAGCGCCGGGATGGCGAGCAGCGCCGCCCTACGGTCCACCCGGTCGCGCGGCAGCAAGTCGAGCGGCACCGCCTCGGGCGGCTTCGCCGTGACGCGGAGGTCCGGCGGCGCGAGGTGGTGGTGGTGCAGGAAGGACAGGGGCTGGCGCAGCGCCTCGGTATCGGTGCCGTGGAAGGAGGCGGTGCCGAAGAGGACCTCCGCCCCGCTCCGGGCCACATGCTCGGCCAGCCCGGTCCAGAGGTGGAACATCGCCGTCCCGCCGCGGTAGTCCGGATGCAGGCAGGAGCGCCCAAGCTCCAGCAGCCGCCGTCCTCCCGCGCGCAGCGGCGTCAGGTCGTATTCGGCCTCGGTGTAGAACCGGCCCATCCGGTCGGCGCCGCTCTCGTCCATGAGCCGGTAGACGCCCGCGACACGGCCGCCCCGCGACCGGTCGAGCAGCAGCAGGTGCTGGGCCGCGCCGTCGAAATCGTCGGTCTCCAGCCGCGCACCGTGATCGACACCGGCGCCGGTGCCGCCGAGCTCCTCGACGAAGACCTCGTAGCGCAAGCGTTGCGCCGCCTCGATCTCGTCCCGGCTTCGGGCGATACGGAGCTCGAACTCGGGCTCGGGTCCAGGCATGCGGGTAGCGTCTCGGGATCGGGGATCGGTCGCGGTCTTCTAGTGCGGGGCCCCCTTCATGGCAACCGAAGCCGCGCCAACGTCACTGTTATAGATTTGTTAACCATTTTGGTGTTAGCGTCCGACAATCAGGTGTCGGGGGCGACCAGTTCAAGTTCCACTCGGTTCGCATCCAGGACGACCTTGCCCTCGTCCTGGAAGTTCACGGTGATCCGCCCGTCGATATTGGACTGGACCTGGCCCAAGCCCCATTCCGGCGCGCCGGGATGGCGGACGAGCGTCCCCGGGGTTAGAAACGCGTTCATGTCGGTCATGGCGGGACGCTCCGGTGTAGTGGGTTCGGCATGGATGATCGGCAGCTCTCCGCGATGGTGGCCTCCCGCATCTGCCACGATCTTATCAGTCCGATCGGGGCGATTTCCAACGGCCTGGAACTCATGAGCCTGTCCACGGACCCTGGCGACGAGGTCGACCTGGTCAGCCGTTCGGTGGCCAACGCCCAGGCCCGCATCCGGTTCTTCCGCCTGGCTTTCGGCAACGCACCCGCGGAGCAGGCCCTGCCCTCAGGGGAGGTGGCGGCGCTGCTCGACGAGATGACCGCCGAGGCGCGCACCGGCTTCGACTGGCGCGTGACGGGTCGGCAGCCCCGACCGGAGGTCCGCGCCGCCCTCCTCGCCATGCTCTGCTGCGAGACCGCCCTGCCCACCGGGGGCACGGTCCGCGTGGTGCCCGACGGCGACCGGTGGTGGATCGAAGGGCGCGGCCCGCGCATCGACAGCGCGCCCGAACCCTGGGAGATGCTGGAGGGGACACCGGCGGTGGTCACGCCGGCCACGGTCCAGTTCGCCCTGCTGCCGCAGGCGCTCGAGGATATCGGCTCGGACGCCCGCGTGCAGGTAAGCGAGAGGGCGATCGCGATCAGCTTCTGACCGTGCCGTCGCCCGTCACGATGTACTTGAAGCTCGTCAGCTGCTCCGCGCCGACCGGTCCACGGGCATGCATCTTGCCGGTGGCGATACCGATTTCCGCGCCCATGCCGAACTCGCCCCCGTCCGCGAACTGGGTCGAAGCGTTGCGCATGAGGATCGCGCTGTCGAGCCGCTGGAAGAAGCGGTCGGCGGCGGCATCGTCCTCGGTCAGGATGCAGTCGGTGTGGTCGGAGCCGTAGCGGCGGATGTGGGCGATAGCCGCGTCGATGTCGTCCACCACCTTCGCCGCGATCTTCATGTCGAGGAATTCCATGCCCCAGTCCGCCTCCGTGGCGGGGACCGACCCCTCGAGTCCCTCGGCGTGCACCTCGACGCCTTCGGCCTTCAGCAGATCGACGATCTCCTGCCCGAGCTTTACAGCGTCCCGGTGCACCAGCAGGCATTCGGCCGCGCCGCAGATGCCGGTGCGGCGTGTCTTCGCGTTGAGCACGACGCGCTTGGCCTTCTCGGGGTCGGCGGCCTTGTCCAGGTAGATGTGAACGATCCCCTCCAAGTGGGCGAAGACAGGCACGCGCGCCTCGCGCTGCACCAGCCCGACAAGCCCCTTGCCGCCCCGGGGCACGATGACGTCGACGGTGTCGGTCATGGTCAGCAGCTCGCGCACCGCCGCCCTGTCGCGGGTCGGGATGCGCTGGATGGCGTCATCCGGCAGGTTTGCCTCGCGCAGGCCGGCGATGAGACAGTCGTGGATCGCGCCCGAGGTGTGAAAGCTCTCCGACCCGCCGCGCAGGATCACGGCATTGCCCGCCTTGAGGCAGAGCGCGCCCGCGTCGGCGGTCACGTTCGGGCGGCTCTCGTAGATCACGCCGACGACGCCGAGGGGCGTTCGGACGCGCTTGATGTGCAGGCCGCTGGGTTGGTCCCACTCGGCGATGGTCGCGCCGACCGGATCGTCCTGGTCCGCGACGGCCTCCAGCCCCCGGGCGATCCCCTCGATCCGTCCCTCGTCCAGCGAGAGCCGGTCGAGCATGGCGGGGCTCAGGTCCTTCTCGCGCGCTGCCTCCATGTCCCGGGCGTTGGCCTCGAGAATATCGCCGGCACGCGCGCGCAGCGCCGTCGCGGCGGACCGCAGGGCGCTGGCCTTCGCCTCGGGCGAGGCATAGGCCAGTTCGGCCGCGGCGGCTTTCGCCTTCCGTCCGATCTCGGCCATCAGGGCGGGGATGTCTGAGAAATCCTTCATTCGGATCAAGGCCTTCTGCGGCGGTTTTCAGAGGCATCCGGCGGGTCGCGGCGCGGTCAGCTGACCATGTCGTCGCGGTGGACCAGAACGCTGCGCCCCTTGTAGCCCAGCACCGCCTCGATGTCAGCCGTCCGGCGTCCGCGGATCGCGCGCGCCTCGGCGGCGGTGTAGCGGGTGAGACCGGCGGCCAGTCGCGCTCCGTCGGGGCCGTGGATCGCGACAGGATCGCCCCGGTCGAAGCGTCCCGTCACCTCGGTCACCCCGGCGGGGAGCAGGCTCTTGCCCTCGCCGAGCGCCCGGGCGGCGCCGGCGTCGACGGTGATCTCACCGCAGGGTTTCATCGCCGCGATCCAGCGCTTGCGGGCGGCCTGCGGGGTGGTCTGTGCCGAGAACCAGGTCGCGGGCGCGCCGTCTTCCAGCCGTTTCAGAGGGTTGAGTGGAGACCCCAGGGTGATCGCCATGGCGCAGCCCGCCTCGGTGGCGGTACGGGCGGCCATCAGCTTGGTCTTCATTCCGCCCTTGGAGAGGCCCGAGCCCGCATCGCCAGCCTGCGCCTCGATCTCGGGCGTGATGCGGTCGATCAGGTCGTAGCGGTGCGCCTCGGGATCGGTCACGGGGTTGGCGGAATAGAAGCCGTCCACGTCGGAGAGCAGAACGAGACAATCCGCGCCGACGGTGACGGCCACCTGCGCGGCGAGCCGGTCGTTGTCGCCGTAACGGATCTCGTCGGTCGCCACAGTGTCGTTCTCGTTGACGATGGGCGTCACGCCGAGACCGACGAGGGTCTCCAGCGTGGCGCGGGAATTGAGGTAGCGGCGGCGGTCGCGGCTGTCCTCCAGCGTCACCAACACCTGGGCCGTGACGATGTCATGGGGCGCGAGCGCCTCTTCGTAGGCCCGCGCGAGACGGATCTGGCCCACCGCCGCGGCGGCCTGGCTCTGTTCGAGCGGCAGTTCGCTGGTGGGCAGGCCGAGTGCCCGGCGACCTAGGGCGATCGAGCCGGAGGACACGAGGATCACGTCCGCGCCCCGCTTGCGCAGGGCCGCGACGTCCTGGGAAAGCGAACGCAGCCAGTCGGCGCGCAGACCGCCGGTCTCGCGGTCGACCAGAAGCGCCGAGCCGATCTTGACGACGATCCGGCGGGCGTCGGTCAGGGTTGCCACGGCCCCTCCTCCGCCTCGTCCTCCGCGGGCTCGGCCTCGGCACGCACCAGGCGGCGCAGGGCTCGGAGGACCTCGGTCACGCCCTCGCCCGAGACGGCGGACATGAGCAGGACCTCTCCCGCCCCGGCCTCGCGCAGCTCGTCGGCGAGGAACTGGCGCTCCTCGGCGTCGAGCGTGTCGATCTTCGACAGAACCGTGAGCCGCGGCTTGTCCGAGAGCCCCTCTCCGTAGGTCTCAATCTCGTTGACGATGACCTGCCAGTCCTGGACGGGATCGCCGGAGGAGCCGTCGACGAGGTGCAGGAGCGCCGCCGAGCGCTCGACGTGGCCCAGGAAGAGATCGCCCAGCCCCTTGCCCTCCGAGGCGCCCTCGATGAGGCCTGGAATGTCGGCGACCACGAGTTCCACGCCGTCGATCCCCACCACGCCGAGGTTCGGCACGAGGGTCGTGAAGGGATAGTCCGCGATCTTGGGTCGGGCGTTCGAGGTGGCGGCAAGGAAAGTGGACTTGCCGGCATTCGGCAGGCCCAGCAGACCGACGTCGGCGATGAGCTTGAGCCGCAGCCAGATCGTCCGCTCCACCCCCGGCTGGCCGGGGTTGGCATGGCGCGGGGCCTGGTTGGTCGCGGTCTTGAAGTGCAGGTTGCCCCAGCCGCCGTTCCCCCCGCGAGCGAGCAGGACGCGCTGCCCGGGCTCAGTCAGGTCGGCGATCAGGGTCTCCTCGTCGTCGTCGAGGATCTCGGTGCCCACCGGCACGCGCAGGGTGATGTCGTCGCCGTCCTTGCCGGTCTTCCCCTGCCCCATGCCGGCCTGGCCGGACTTGGCGAAGAAGTGCTGCTGGTAGCGGAAGTCGATGAGGGTGTTGAGGCCGTCCACGGCCTCGGCCCAGACATCACCGCCGCCGCCGCCGTCACCGCCGTTGGGGCCGCCGTACTCGATGAACTTCTCGCGCCGGAACGAGACGCAGCCGTTCCCCCCGCTGCCGGAGCGGATGTAGACCTTGGCGAGATCGAGAAATTTCATTGGGCTGGGCCCCCCGGGCGTTCAAGCCGGCGGGTTACGCCATTCCCCTGCCCCGCTCAAGGGGATCCGCACCTCGGGCCCGGGTCACCGCTGCCGGTGCCGGGCTGCGGACCTCGAGGGCCCTTTTCGTCTGATCCGTCGTTCGGGGCGGGGCCGTGGAGGGATGCCAAGCCCCCCAAGGTCACGTCGCGCTGGACCTGCGCCCCTGGGGCGCCGGCTGCCACGAGTTGCCATATGGCGCGAGGGCGTCACCCCCCGCGGAACGTTCGCGAGGAGGTCTAGACTCCGGGACTTGCGATTGGGTTAACCCTGCGGGCGCGACGCAACGGAGGCCTCCCAGTCAGACCGGTCGAGGCGCATCCGCATGCTCTCGAACTCCCGGCCAAGGGCCCGGGAATGGAGAGGCCGCGGCCCCGTCTCGCGGAAGCCGAGCTTGTCCAGCACGCGGCGCGAGCGGGCGTTGTCCAGGTAGTGGCCCGAGAGCACCGGACCGGCCGCGGGATCGGCGAAGTGACTGTCGAGGTAGGCCCGCGCGGCCTCGGTGGCGAAGCCCTGCCCCCAGGCGGAGCGGGCGAACCAGTAGCCGAACTCGTCGCCGCCGCCCATGACGCCGATGAGCTGCCCCTCGTGCGTCACCGCGAGCGAGTCGATCCGGCCGGCCGCGCACTCCTCGATGAACCAGCGGGCATCCTCGAGCGCATAGGGCCAGGGCACGGCCGAGAGCCACCGCACCGTCTCCCAGTCCTGCAGGGCATCGGTGATGGGTCCGGCATAGCCCGGCTCGAGCGGGCGCAGGACGAGCCGGTCGGTCTGCAGGGTCACATCTTGGCCATGTAGGTCCAGGTGGGGACCATCGCGCCGCGCGACACGGACCAGGCCTCGGCGTCGCCGAGGTAGCTGAAGCCGCAGTTGGTCAGGACGCGGGCCGAGCGCAGATTGTCCTGGAAGACCTCGGCAAAGCACTCGCGGCTGCCGTGCGGGTTCGCGGCGAGGAGCGCACGGACGGCCTCGGTCGCGAGGCCCGCGTTCCAGAGCTGCGGCGCGATCCAGTAGGAGATCTCGGACTGCTGCCGGTCGAGCCGCGCGAGATGCACGAGTCCCACGACCTCGGCCAGGCCGGTGGCCTGCCCGTCGATCGCCCAGACGTCCTCCTTCCGCTCGGGATCGAGGGCGTTCTCGATGGTCGCCTCCACGGCGCCCGGCGGCAGGGGATGCGGAATCTGGCGGGTCATCTCCGCCATTCGCTTGTCGGCGGCGTATAGCCCGATGAGCCCGGCGTCGGAGCGGCGCAGCGGCCGCAGGACGAAGCGCTCGGCCTGGATCGTCGGCTGGTCGTTGGACGTATCGAACATGAACAGGGTCCCTCCTCGACCCGCAAGCCGGGCAACAGTTGCCCGGAATCACGAAGGGGGACCGGCCTCCCCGCCGGTCCCCCTCAATGTCGTGGTCTGTTTCGACCGGGTTACTCGGCGGCTTCCGCTGCGGGTAGTACGGAAATGAAGGTACGGCCCTTCAGACCCTTGCGGAAGGTCACGCGGCCCTCGGCGGTGGCGAAGATCGTGTGATCCTTGCCTTCGCCGACGCCCTGGCCCGGCCAATACTTGTTGCCGCGCTGACGCGCGATGATGTTACCGGGGATCACGGCTTCGCCGCCGAACTTCTTGATGCCGAGGCGGCGACCCGCAGAGTCGCGCCCGTTGCGGGAGGAACCGCCTGCTTTCTTGTGTGCCATCTGTCGTTACTCCTTCTCGGCGGCGAACTGGGTCGCTTGCTCGATCCAGTTATCACGTTCGATGCGTCCCTTGAAGGACAGCTTCTCGTCCATATAGGCAACTTCTTCCGGACCCCAAGCGGCGATCTGGTCGAAGTGGAAGACGCCCGCCTCGTGCAGGGTGCCTTCGAGCTTGGGGCCGACGCCGGTGATCTTCTTGAGATCGTCGGGTTTGCCGTCGCGGGCCTCCTTGAGGAGGTTGCCGGGCTCACGGCCGGTCGTGGCGGCGGTCTCGGCCTTGGGGGCCTCGGCCTTCGTCTTCGGGGCGGCGTCCTTCTTCGGCGCGGCCTTCTTGGCGGCCGGCTTCGCGGCGGGAGCCTCGGAGGTGGTCAGGGAGCCCGCGCCCACGGCGGCCTTCACGCCGGACTTGTCGGCGCCCTTCTCCATCAGCTCGGTCACGCGCAGGAGCGTGAGGCTCTGGCGGTGACCCTTGGTGCGCTTGGAGGAGTGCTTCCGCCGGCGGCGCACGTAGTTGATGGTCTTGGGGCCCTTGATCTGGTCGATGACCTCGGCCTGGACGCCCGCGCCCTCGACGAGGGGGGTGCCCACGGTGGAGCCCATCATCAGGATGTCGTTGAACTGGACGGTCTCGCCCGCGTCGGCCGCGAGCTTCTCGACACGGATCACGTCGCCCGACGTGACCTTGTACTGTTTGCCGCCGGTCTTCAGAACCGCGAACATGGCTGTCTTCCTTTGTCTGCCGCGCCTACGGGCCTCTCCCTTCCGGAGACGTTCACGGGGGCCGGGCCCCGCCCTGTGACTGCGCGCCCTCGGTGGAGCGAATTTACCAATAGCCCGGTCCCGCGCTGGCGCGCAGGTCCCGGAAGCCGCGCTTATGCGGTCGCGAGGGGTCCCCTGTCAAGGCCCCGCGCGAGCGTCCCGAAACCCCGCCGAAGGGGGTTGCAGAGCCCCGCCGCCCTCGTTATCTGCCCCGTCACACGACCCCCGCGGAGAGGTGCCGGAGTGGTCGAACGGGGCGGTCTCGAAAACCGTTGACCCTTCACGGGGTCCCAGGGTTCGAATCCCTGTCTCTCCGCCACTTCCTCGCCCGTTGCGGCTACAATTCAACTATATGTAGCTAGGCATTGAAGAATGGTCGCGCCCAGATTGGCAGCGTCCGTCCAGGCCGATTGCTTCACAACCTGCTAAGCACATCATTACACTTGATGCCCTGCCCTTCCCGGAAAGCCCGGGCAATTCTATCGCGACATGACGAACGACCGGCGTTCGACCATGCTCTGACCGCGAACGACGCCGTCAACTTGCTGGAAACCAAATATTAGGTCGGGATTGACGACGATCATCCGGGTCGTGAACGCCAGCGTTACGCCGTCCATCGTCGCCGATCCGGTCCCGACCAACCGAGGTAGCTCGTTGACGGAGCATCCGGCGATGACGGACAGGTCTTCATCATCGACGGCGAGTTCCGGGACATTCGCGCCGCTTGCTCCATCGGGCAGTCTGGGGGCCCGGTCGAAGCTCCAGTTCACTTCCGTCTCCCATTCAAGCGGCAGGGCGATGCCGTCGGGACTGTCCGGAACAATCGTCAGTTCGCCACCGGTCCGTTCCATGCGTCCTGTCTCCGGAGACGGAGCAGCCGGATGCGGCATGACCATGGACCCCATGACGACATAACCGGGGTTGAAGGTCGTCGTCCAACGGCCTTCCAGCTGGGCGGCAACGGGCTCCATTTGCTGCGGCGCTGTCGCGTTGCAGAGAGACCCCTCGGTTTGAGCGGAAGAGGGCGCAGAACCGGCGACCACGATCACGCTCGAGGCGAACGAAAGAACCGCACCAAACCTTGAATACGACATGACCTACCGATCCACTCTTCTACCCAATTTACTTTGAACGCCTCCGCGAGTTGGCCATCCAACCCCTCGCAGCAGGAAGCGTCGCACGACAGCGTTCGCCGGGGCAACCGCTGTGAATCCCGGTAAGCGGGACCTCGGTCCAAGCACCGTATCCGCGATACTCCTGGGGTCTTGAGGAGCGGGGCTTCAATGGTAGGCTCGGCGCAGTAGAGAGTTCGGAGGTTGCTGTCATGTTCAAGGTATCCGCTGCACCGATTGCCTTGCTGTCGTTGATGATCCCCGCCATGGCCCTCGCCCAGGCGGACGGCCACGGTCCCGATGCCTGGCAAGTCAGCGGCGTTGCCTCGAACGACGCATTGAATGTCCGAACCGGCCCGGGAACAGATCACATCGTGATCGACACGTTTGCGCACGATGCGACCGGACTACAGATGATCACCTGCGTGCCCTTCGTCCCCGCGCAGCTCTACTATCGGCTGACCGAGGACCAGAAAGCCGACCTTCCGCCCAGATGGTGTCTGATGGAAAGCTCGGACCGGGCCACCAAGGGCTGGGTGTCGGCGCATTTCCTGGAAGAGGACACGTCGCCCGTCCAGGCAAACGGGGATCCGCTTATCGCGGAAGCAGTGGCCCTCGTGCGCAAAGTCTACGAGCAGGAGCGCACCGGTACGAGTGCAAGTTCGATCGGACCGCTCCACCCGTCGGTCGCACGGAGCTATTTCTTCCCGGACGTCGTCGAGCGTCTGCGCCAGGGAGACCTGGGAGCACATCCCCTGTTCGGGACGCAGGATGCCGATATCTCCAACCTGGAGGTCTTCCCTGCTCCCGAACGCGCGATGTTTCGCAGCATGTTTACCGTCCACGCGACGTTCCGGAACTACGGACAGCCGCAAACTGCGGTCTTTCGTTTGATGCACGATACCTCGCTCGAAGACCCAGCGATACGCATCATGCGAATCGAACATGACGGCTGGACCTTCCCCTAGGGAGATGAGGCCGACTGCGCTGAAGCACCGAACCGCCGTCGCAGTGATTGAGGGGCTTCCAGACCAGCATCCCCAAGGCCTCGCCGGACAGAGCAAGCATAGGGCACACCAAAGCTCTTGTCCCAACGTCAAGCCTTGAGGCAATCTGCCCGCGCCGGTTTGGCGGGGGCATGACCGGGCGCATCAGGTTCTTGACCCCCCGGGAGACTGCCGCATGTCGGAGCAGACCATGGCCGCCGGGTTCGCGGCCGCTTTCCTCGACTATGCGGTGGCCGAAGGGGCACCTTGCGACCGGCTCCTGGCAGCTTCGAGACTGACCGTGGACGATCTGGCGGATCAGGACAGGCGCATCCCTGTCGCGGCCTACGAGGCGCTCATCGCCGCCGGCATCGAGGCGACAGGCGACACCTCGTTGCTCCTCCGCCACGTACTGGAGACCCGGCTGGAGACGATGTCGATCGTCGGCCAGATCGTGCATGCCTCCAGCTCTTTCCCGCACAGCCTGCAGCAGTTGAACCGTTATGCGCGCCTCATGGCGGATGTGCCGCTTTCCGGCGGACGGGACAGGTTCGCGCTCGAGCGCGACGGGGAGGCCGTCTGGCTGGTGGACAACCGCCCCTGTGACGGCAACTGGATGGCGACCGAGGCAAGTTTCGCGCGGTTCATCTCGGAGTTTCGCCGCTCTGCCCCGGAACACCCTTTCGAACAGGCGCTCGAGGTGAGCTACGCGCCGCCGCCGCATGCCAACCGCTACCCGGAGCTCTTCCGGATTCCGGTGACCTTCCACGCCGCTCGCAACGCGCTGCGCATCAACCCGGTCTGGCTCGACGAGCAGTTCGACGGCGGCAAGGACTACGTCTTCGGCGTCTTCACCCGCCATGCCGACGGTCTGCTGGAGGAGCTGGCCGTGAACGACACGGTCCGCTCGGTCGTCGAGGCGCGGATGCTCGCGGACCTGCACGAAGGGACGCTGTCGATGGACCGGATCGCCCGCGACCTCGGGATGAGCCGGCAGACGCTCTACCGCCGCCTGAAGGACGAAGGCGTCACCTTCGCGCAGGTCCATGACGACCTACGCCGCCGGATGGCGATGGATTACCTGAGCGCCCGCAAGGTCTCAGTCGGGGAGACGGCCTACCTTCTGGGCTTCTCCGAGGCTTCGGCCTTCGTCCGGGCGTTCCGGCGCTGGACCGGGGCAAGCCCGTCCGCCTGGCTTGCCAATTGATGCCGAAGGTCAATCCGCTGATCCCTGCGGTCATGCCGTCGCCCGGCGTGAGCGGGTAGCTCCTCTCTCGACACGATGGCCCGTCGAAGGAGAGACGACATGAAACCGATGCTGATCGCCCCGCTCTGCCTGACCGCCCTTCTGGGCGCCTGCGCGGAGATGGGAACGGATGTGGACCCGATCCTGGACGGCGCCCCGAGCGCGCAGTTCCAGAGCGATCTTTCCGCCTGCCGCAGCCTCGCCCGCAGCCAGTCGCAGCTGGACCACGAGACCATGGCCGCGGCCGCCATCGGCGCCGGTATCGGCGGCCTCCTGGGAGAGGTCGACGACGAGGGCGACGCGCTCGGCGGGGCCATGGTCGGCGCTCTCGCGGGCGCCGCGGCCGGCGTGTCCGAGGCGAGCGACACGCGGGAAACCGTCGTCCTCAACTGCCTGCGCGGCCGCGGCCACGCGGTCGTGAACTGAGGGAGGGCGTGATGAACCACGTCCCGACCCGCATGACCGGCCTGCATCGCCTGCTGACCGCGGGACCGCGCCAGCCGGCACGGCGGTCCACCTATCCGCCCCGTCACCTCTGGGGCGATATTGGCCTGGCGGAGGAGAGGGCGCGCGCGCCGCTTCCTTCCCTTCGGGCGCGCCTGCGGTGGTGGTGAGGGGCCGGCCCATGACCCAGAGTCTCGCCTTCGCCTATGCCGGGCTGGCCGCGTTGCCGGTGCTGATGCACCTGGCCAACGCCGCCGGCGCGCCGCTCGGCCGGCTGACGGTCGGCGGCCGCTTTCCCGGCCGACTGCCGCCGGCCTGGCGGGCGCTGGCACTGGTCCAGGCCGCGCTGCTGTGCGCCATGGCCGGGGCGGTGCTCGCCCGGGCCGGCGTCGGCGTCCTGCCGCTTGCGCCCCTGTTCTGGCCCGCCCTTGCGCTGACGATCCTGTCGCTCGCCGCCAACGCCGCGAGCCCCTCGCGCCCGGAGCGCCTGCTCTGGACGCCGATCCTCTTCCTCATGGCCGCCGCCGCGCTTGGCGTCGGTCTTTCCTGAACACCGGAGGCGACCCATGAACGTTCTCGTTGCCGGCGCGACCGGTTATCTCGGGCGCTTTCTCTGCGCCGAATACGCGCGGCGCGGGCACCACGTCACCGCTCTGGTCCGCGACGCCCGGCGGGCCGAGGGGCTGGCCGACGTGTTGATCGAGGCCGAGGCCACCCGGCCCGACTCGCTCGAGGGGATCATGGACGGGGTGGACCTCGTCGTCTCATCGCTCGGCATCACGCGGCAGGCCGACGGGCTCGGCTACCGTGAGGTCGACTTCCAGGCCGACCTGAACCTCCTGCGCGAGGCCGAAACGGCGGGTGTCCGGCGCTTCGCCTACATTCACGTGCTGAAGGCCGACGCCATGAGGGGGGTGCCGCTGGTCGACGCCAAGGCTGCCTTCGTGGACGCGCTCCTTGCCTCCGACATGCCGGCGACGGTGATCGCGCCCACGGGCTATTTCTCCGACATGGGCGAGATCTTCGAGATGGCGCGGCGTGGCCGCGTCTGGCTCTTCGGGGACGGAACGCAGCGCTTCAACCCGATACACGGCGCCGACCTGGCGGTGGCCGTGGCCGATGCGACGGACGCCGGGCGGGGCTGGGCCGAGATCGGCGGCCCCGATGTGATGACGCAGGACGAGATCGCCCGCGCCGCCTTTGCGGCCCTCGGGACCGAGCCGCGCATCGCCCGCTTGCCGGATGCCCTGCGCCGCGCCGCGCTTTCGGTCATGCCGATCATGCCGCGCCGGATCAGCGGACCAGCGCGCTTCTTCCTGACCGCGCTGGGGCACGACATGGTCGCCCCCCGCTTCGGCACGCGGCGCCTTTCGGATCACTTCGCAACCCTTGCCGCCGAGGCGGCCCACCATCCTTCAGGAGCAAAGAAATGACTCTCACCAAAGCCGGCGGCTTCGCCGCCCTCCTCTGCGCCGCAACCTACATCTTCGGCTTCGTCTTCCTCGTCACCGTCTTCGCGCCACTGGGCTTCGGCACGGGCGAGATCGATGTGCCCGCCGTCGTCGCCTATATCGCCGAGCGTCCAGGCGTCATGATCGCGTGGAACACCACGATCTACGTCGTCAACGCTCTGGCACTTGCGGTGCTGGTCGTCGCGCTGCACCGTCGGATCGCCAAGGAGCGACCCGACGCCGGCGCCTTAGCCGGGGCCGTTGGTCTGATCTGGGCCACCTTGGTCCTCGGCGCCGGGATGATCGCCAATGTCACGGTGGAGCAGGTCCACGCCCTCGCCGCCGATCCCGAGGCCGCCGCCGAGCTGTGGTCGACACTGCACGCGGTCGAGCTGGGCCTGGGCGGCGGCAACGAGATCGCCGGCGGGGCCTGGATCCTGACCGTGAGCCTGGCGGCGTTCGCGAGCGGCATCTTTGGCCGCATCACGGCCGCGATCGGCGCGGTCAGCGGCGCGGCGGGTCTCGTGACCATCCTGCCGCCGCTCGGTGAGACCGCCGGCGCCGTCTTCGGCCTTGGCGCCATCCTGTGGTTCGTGGCCGTGGGCCTTGTGCTTCTGCGGGGTCGCCAAACGACGTTCGACAATGAGGTCGCTGCCTGACTAGGGACATCCGCCCCGGTCCACCTCCCGGGCCGGGGCCGGGCGCACCTCGATTTGGTGACGCACATGCTCCGCCAGGTTGACCGTCCTTGTCATTGGGCGTGCTGGGCCTGGGACAGCGCCGTCAGCCCGAAGAGCAACAGCGCTGCTGCCAGGCCGCAGGCGATGGTCCGAACCGTGTTCCAGAAGGTCCAGCGCGGCAGGTAGGTGCCGCTCCAGTAGCTTTCGGTGGACGCCTCAGCCAGGTCCATTCCGGCAAGCGCCTCGTTCATCGGCACGTTGAAGACGACCGTGACCGCAAAGCAGCCGAGAAGGTAGACGACGCCCGCAGCTGCGATCAGCGTGGCCGACGCTCCGTCGAGCCAGAACACGGCATGGACGACCAACACCAGCGACACCGCCGCCAGGCCGAGGAAGAGGGTCATGAAGACCCAGCGAAAGACCTCGCGGTTGATGACTTGCATGACCTCGGCACCGCCGTGCCCGCTGGTGAGCGACAGCGACCGCATGATGAAGTCGGAGAAGGCGAGGAAGACGCCACCGACCAGCGCATAGGCCAGAACGGTGAGGTGAGCGAGGTAATAGACGAGGGGCGACATCGGGCGGACTCCTTGGAGAATGGGACGGCGCGACCGGAGGGGCCGCGCCGCGGCTGCTGTCATCGCGCGGGACGACCGGCGGGGAGTGGCGGGGCCGGTTGCCAGCGCCGGTGGCGGAAGGCGGCGAGGAGAAGCGCCGCGATCGCAAGCTCGACGACAAGGGCGGCGACCACGCTGCCGGACGGCATCCCGTCGAGGAGCAGACCGACGAGCCTCCCCGCCGGAAAGGCGAGGAACACCGTGAGCGCCGAGGCGATCGAAACGGGCAACAGCGCGCGTCGCCAGAGGCCCAGCAGCATGAGAACCCCGAAGGCGGCGAGGCCCGCGCCGGGCGCGCGCAATTCGCTCAACAGGTTGGCGTCACCGCCAAGCGTGATGCCGTAGCTGGCGTAGAAGGCATGCGGGGCGAAGAGGATGGATGCGCCGATGGTGAAGGCCGTGAGGCCGGAGAGACCGAGCGCGGTCTGTTCCAGAATGGTGAGTTTCATGTCACGTTCCTTTCTCGGATGGCGTCAGGCGGCGCTCGTCCAGGCGCCGGCGCGGGCCGCGGCGCGTGCGAAGTCGGCGAAGTCGCGGGGTGGACGGCCCAGTGCCCGCATCACGCCGTCGGTGGTGTGGGCGTTCCGTCCGTCGAGCGTCTCCCGCGCGATGCCGGTGAAGACGTCGGCGACGAAGTCACCGCCGGCCTGCGCGACGTTCGCGTGGAATTCCTCGAAGCTGATCGGCAGGTGCCGGATCTCGCGACCCGTGGCCTGCGAGAGCGCGGCGGCCATGTCGGCGAAGGTCATCAGCCGGGGGCCCGTGACTTCGTAGAGCTGGTCCCTGTGGCCGTCCTCCGTCAGCGCCGCGACCGCGACATCGGCGATATCCTCGATGTCGATGATCGGCTCCGCGATGTCGCCGCCCGGCATCGGCAGGACGCCCGCCAGGATCGGATCGCGCAGGTAGCCTTCAGAGAAGTTCTGCGCGAACCAGGCCGCGCGGACGATGGTGAAGCCGACACCGGAGGCGCGGACCACGTCCTCGCCCAGCCGGGCATGATGTTCGCCCCGGCCCGAGAGCAGCACGAGGTGCTCTACCCCGACGTCCCGCGCCGTTTCGCAGAGCGACTCGAGTTCTTCGACCGCACCCGGGAAGGCGAGGTCCGGGAAGTAGGTGACGTAGGCCGCGCGCACGCCTGACAGGGCCGGGCCCCAGGTTTCGGGCGCCTCCCAATCGAACGGGATGGCGGAATTGCGCGAGCCGCGGCGGACGGCGACGCCGCGGGCCTCGAGACGGCTGGCGACGCGGCGCCCGGTCTTGCCGGTGGCGCCGATGACGAGGATGGGTCGGTCTTGCATGGGGGTCTCCCTGGCTGTCGGTTTCGGTCGCCATGGGAATAGCCGGACCGGTCCGGCCCGATCTTGACCGCGCTCGCCAAGGTTTTGACCCTCGTCGCCAAGGCATGCCTCAGGGGACCGCGCGTTCCTTGCGGTAGCTTGCGGGTGTCGTGCCCATCCAGCGCTTGAAGGCGCGGGTAAAGGCGCTCTGCTCGGAAAAGCCCGTCAAGAAGGCGATCTCGGCCAGCGAATGCCGATCATCACGCAGGAGCCCTTCTGCGAGATCGCGGCGAGTCTCCTCGGTCAGGGCGTGGTAGCTCATCCCGTGTTCGGAGAGGCGCCTGTGGAACGACCGCGCGCTGAATCCCAGGCGGCGCGCAATCTCCGACATCTTCGGGGTTCCCTCGCTGAGCGCCTGCGCGATGGCGTCCTTGGCCTGGCTCACGACCGCGGGAACGTCCGAGATCCGCGACAGCTCCGCGTCGAGATGCGAGATGAGGTAGCGGGAGATCCCTTCATCGCCGAGAATGTTCGGCCGGTCCAGCGTCTCTCGCGAATAGAGGATCGCGTCGAGTTCCGCGTCGAAGCGGACGGGGCAGCCGAACCACTCCTCGTGCGCCGCGACCGAGACCGGTGCGGCATGTCGGACCAGGACGATCTCGGGCGAGACCGGCACCGGGCTGACCTGCCGGGCGATCGACACGGCGCTCGCGAGAGTTGCCTCGTTCGACAGCCGCATCCCGAGGCGCCGTTCGCCGGCGCGGTGCAGGATGAAGAGCGTCCCGCCATTCGCCGGCCGCAGCTCGTACTCGACGACACTGGTCCAGAGCCGGGCATAGCGTTCGACCCGCGAATAGGAGGCGCCAAGGCTCGTTGCCGCCTTGAACGCGAGTCCGAGCGCTCCGTATTCGTCGAGACGCATCGACGCGCCGGTCCGCACTGGAAGATCCGTGACGTCGATCTGCTCGGCGATGCGTTCGAGCATGTCGTAGTAGCTCTCGGCCGGGATCATCTGCTTGGGGTCCCACGGGTCTTCGGGGTCGATCCCAACCGACTTCAGCATCTCGTCCGCCCTGATGCCGTCGCCTGCCGCGGCCACCATCTTGCGAGCGAAAAGAGACGTGACGTAACCCATTCCGAGCAGTCTATTCTGCGCGGTGTTGGCGGCCAAGTTCGATGGTCAGGGCCGAGCCGGTCCGGGCTGCCTCAGTCCTCGTCGACGCCTCCGAGGCGCGGAGCGTGGACATGTGTTCTCACCAGAAATGCAGCAGCCGCGCCCGCGATCGCGCCGAACAGGTGGGCCTCCCAGGAGACGCCGGGCTGGCCCGGCAGAACGCCCCACAGCATGGAGCCATAGAGGACACCGACAAGGAGTGCCGCGCCGAGCGTGATCGGCGAGCGATCCAGAAAGCCGCGCGCCACGAGGAAGCCGAACCAGCCGAACACCAGGCCCGACGCCCCGATATGAATGGCAAAGCTCCCGAACAGCCAGACGAGACCGCCGCCGAGGCCGATCACCACGGCGTTGACGGCCAGCAAGGCCCGAGTGGCCGTGGCCACCAGCAGCCCGCCCATCACCAGGAGCGGCGGCGTATTGGACACCAGGTGCGCGAAGCTCCCGTGCAGGAGCGGCATCGCGATGACGCCGTCCAAGCCGCTGAGGTGCCTCGGGATCAGGCCGAATGCCGGGTTGAAGCCGTATCCGACGATCCAGTTGACGACCTGGACCGCCCAGAGCAGCGCGACGAAGGCTGCAAGAGCCGTCGCGCGGCGAAAGAATGCGCGCATATGATCCCGCTTTCTCATTGCGGCTAAGGTAGAGGTCTCCGCGGCGCCATCAAAGGCCTTCGCGTTCCGGATTGGGGACGGCCTGACCGTGCGATCGAACTCTGAAGTGGACGGCGGGGGCTATGAACTGCCCCGTGTCACCAGCTTCGGCGTGACCAGTATGTGTTCCGGGACCTGCCGCCCGCCGATGCGCGACAACAGGACGTCGGCCGCGAGGCGTCCGATCTCCTCGCCCCTTTGATCGACGCTCGTCAGCCCGACCAGCGGCAGCCCCGCCGCCGGCGTATTGTCGTAGCCGACGATGCCGAGCCGGCCGGGGACATCGATCCCGCGCATCTTCGCCTCGTTGAGAAGCCGAACGGCGTGGATGTCGCTCCAGCAGAAGATGCCCTCGGGCAGCGGATCAAGGTCGAGAAGGCCGGTCAGGGCCGGCCCCGGGCGTTCCGGCTGCTCGCGGAGCGGCCAGACCTTGGCCCGGTCGCCCAGACCGGCGGCCTCCATCGCCTCGTAGTAGCCCCTCTCCCGTTCGACGTAGACGTCGAATTCGCCGTTCTTCCGCGGCAAGCTCGCCATCTGGATGTCTTCCCGGCCACCCGCGATCAGGGACTCGACGGCCATCCTCGCGCCGGTCCGGTCGTCAGAGTTCACGGTATCGAAGGCCTCGGCCCCCGGTTCGTGATGGCCGATCACGACCATGGGGATCTGCTTGGCGTAGCGGGCCAGGAGCTCGCCGGAGAGCCGGGGCGCGACGAGGATCACGCCGTCCATCTGCAGATCGATCATTGAATCGATCAGCGACCTCTCGATCGCCGCCCGCGCCTCGCCGACGCTGATGAAGGCCTGGTAGCTCGCCTCCCGTAGAACTTCCTTCGCGCCGTCCATGAGGCTGGGCAGGAAGGGGTTGCGCATCTCGACGAGGAGGACGCCGATGCTGAATGTCCGCCCCCGCATCCCGCGCGCGGCCGTGCTCGGGCGGTAGCCGAGCCGGGCGATCGACTCCTGCACCTTTTCGCGCATCGCATCGCTGACGCCGTAGGCATTGCGCAGCACCTTCGAGACGGCCGCGACGGAGACGCCCGCGTCCTCCGCGACGGTCCGGATCGTCACCTTCCCGTCCCGTGCCGCCCCTTCGCTCGACATGTCCCGACCCTTCCGCGTCTCACCTCTCCGTCACTTATGCGGAAAAAACCCTTGCACGGCAATTCATGATGTATAACAGTCTACGTGCAACGGTTTACGAAACAAGATTCGCGAGCCGGTCAAAGGGAGGACAGCATGAGTCTAGACGACGCCCGGCGCAGCACGGCGGCGCCCGCGGAGCTTGAGCGCAGGCAGTGGACGGCGGACATGATCGCGCCGGAGACCGATCAGGGTCAGGGCACGCGCGCCAGCTTCGTCGCGACGCGGTTCGAGTACGCGGGTGGCGGCGCTCCCGTCCTCCACGTCTCCGCCCAGGGCCTCTACCGCGCCTTCGTCAACGGCAAGCGCGTCGGCGACGACTGCCTGACCCCCGGCTGGACCTGCTACGACGACCGCATCGCCTACCAGAGCTATGACATCTCGGATCTCGTTGTCCCCGGCGAGAACCGGATTGAGATCTGGCTGGGCGACGGCTGGTACCGCTCGCCCATGATGTGGCGCGAACTGGCAATACCGAACTGCTGGGGCGACCGCATCGCGGCCATCGCCGAGGTTGTCTCCGACGGCGAGGTCGTCTGCCGCACGGACGACACCTGGAAGAGCGGCCTCCTCCCCATCACCAAGACCGGCATCTACTATGGCGAGGACCACGACGCCCGGCTCGAAACTCTCGAGGAGACTGGCGGCGTCGAGGTCCTGACATTCGACACCGACCAGCTCGTCGCGCACGAGACCGGCGCCGTGAAGGAGCTCGCCGCCCTCGAGCCGGTCGAGAGCTGGGACGAGGACGGCGCCACCGTCTACGACTTCGGCCAGAACGTCGCCGGATACTCCCGCGTCACCACCCGAGGAGAGGAAGGCGCCCGGCTCTACATCGAGTTCGCCGAGGTGCTCGGGCCGGACGGCAAGGTCGACCGGCGCAACTACCGCACCGCCCGCGCCGCGCTGAGCTATGTCCTCAAGGGCGACGGCGAGGAGACCTGGGCTCCCGCCTTCACCTTCATGGGCTACCGTTACGCCCGTGTGACGATCGAGGGGAAAGCCGAGATCTCGGAGATCGTCTCTGTGCCGGTGTCCTCCGTCCCCGATCTCGCCGGCGGCTTCGAGTGCGGCATCGATGCGGTCAACCGCCTGGTGCAGAACACCATCTGGTCGCAGCGCGGCAACTTCATCGAGGTGCCGACCGACTGCCCGCAGCGGGACGAGCGTCTCGGCTGGACCGGCGATGCGCAGGTCTTCGCGGGGACCGCCTGCTGGCTCGCCGACAGCGAGAGCTTCCTGCGCAAGTACCTTCGCGACGTGATGCACGACCAGCGCCCCGACGG
Source organism: Histidinibacterium aquaticum (assembly GCF_008710275.1). Lineage (GTDB taxonomy): Bacteria > Pseudomonadota > Alphaproteobacteria > Rhodobacterales > Rhodobacteraceae > Oceanicola > Oceanicola aquaticus. The sequence goes on along the minus strand of NZ_VYQE01000002.1, from coordinate 189,727 downwards.
CGGCGTGCCCCACTTCGCCCCCGACCCGACGCGCCGTCCCGGATCGAAGTTCGAGGGCGACTGGGCGGGCTCCACCGGCTGGGGCGACGTCATCACCATCATGCCCTGGCAGCTCTACCTGCACTACGGCCGCGAGGACGTCCTCCGCGAGTGCTTCCCCGCCATGCTGAAGTGGCTGGACTACCTGTGGTCGATCTCCGACGGGCCGATCATCCTGCCGCACTCCACCTGGGGGCAGAAGGGTTTCACCTTCGGCGACTGGCTCCAGCCCGTCGGCGACAACCGCAAGCCGCGGCCGACCATCGGCGACGACTGCGCGGCCACGCTCTACCACTACATCTCGAACGACCTCGCTTCGAAGATCGCCACCATCATCGGCGAGACCGCCGAGGCCGACCGTCTGGCGAAGCGCGCCGAGGAGATCCGCACCGCCTTCACGGCGGAGTATTTCACGGCCACGGGGCGGCTGGCCCACAACGACCAGACCTCCTACGCGCTGGCCTTCCTCTACGACCTCGTGCCGGCGGAGCATCACGACGCGGCCAGGGCCTACTTCCGGCGGGTGATCGAGGATGCCGATTACACCATCGGCACGGGCTTCATCGGCACCCCTGCCCTGCTGCCCGCGCTCTGCAAGCTCGGGATGACGGATCTCGCGGAGAAGGTCTTCCTGAACCGCAAGGTGCCCGGCTGGCTCTTCCAGGTCGAACGGGGCGCCACGACGATCTGGGAACGCTGGGACGCCATCGGCGAGGACGGCACGATCTACGAGCCCTCCATGAACAGCTACAACCACTACGCCTACGGGGCCGTGTGCCAGTTCCTCTTCGAGGACGTGGCCGGCGTGCAGCCCGTGGCCGAGGCGCCGGGCTTCGACCGCGTGCGTCTCGCTCCCACGGTCCTGCCGGAGCTCGGCCATGTCTCCATGTGGCACGACTGCCGGCACGGCCGGATCGAGGCGGGCTGGAGCGTGGACGGCGGTCGCGTGACCTACCGCGTGACCCTGCCCGAGGGCTGCGAGGCCGTCGCGGCCGACGAGATCGGGGGCGGCACCTACGGCCCCGGAACCCACGAGATCACCTTCGATCTCAGCTGACCAATCTGGAAACCGCCCGGGGAGGACCGGGCGAAACGGGAGGAAAACCATGTCCAGACTGACGACCACCACCGCCATCGCGCTGACGCTCTCGGCCGGCGGCGCCCTTGCCCAGGAACTCACCTTCCTGACCGACTCCAGCGCGGACTCCGTCGCCGTGACCGAGGCGCTGACCGCGGCCTATACCGAGATGAACCCCGACGTGACCTTCTCCATCGAGACGCGTCCCGGCGGCGGCGAGGGGGACAACATCGTCAAGACCCGCCTCGCGACGGGAGAGATGACGGACCTCTTCATCTACAACTCCGGCTCGCTCCTGCAGGCGCTCCGCCCCGACCGGACCCTGCTCCCGATCGACGACATCGAGAGCTTCGATCTGCTGAACGAGGCCTACGTCTCGACCGTCCAGGGCCCCGAGGGCAATACCTACGGCGTGCCTTACGAGACCGCCCAGGGTGGCGGCATCTACTACCACAAGCCCACCTACGAGGAGCTCGGACTCGAGATCCCGCGGACCTGGGACGAGTTCATGGCGAACAACGCCACGATCGCCGAAGAGACCGACATCGCGCCGATCGCGCAGAGCTACCGCGACACCTGGACCAGCCAGCTCTTCGTCCTCGCCGATTTCTACAACGTCCTGCAGGAAGAGCCGGACTTTCCCGAGGAATACACCAACAACGAGGCCAAGTACGCCGACACGCCGGCCGCCCGCCGTGGCTTCGAGAAGCTGCAGGAGGCCTACGAGGCCGGCTACTTCAACGAGGACTTCGGCGCGGCGACCTATGACGACGGCGTCGCGATGGTCGCCACGGGCGAGGCCGCGCACTACCCGATGCTGACCTTCGCCGTCGGCCTCTTCCAGCAGAACCATCCCGACCTGATGGAGGACGTGGGCTTCTTCGCCCAGCCCGGCGACGACGCGGAGGCGAACGGCCTGACGGTCTGGATGCCCACCTCGCTCTACGCGCCCGCGTCGACGGAGCATCCCGAGACGGTCAAGGACTTCATGAGCTTCGTGGCCTCCCCCGCGGGCTGCGAGGTCGTCAACGAGACCATCGGCGCGACCGGCCCCTACCTCGTCGAGGGCTGCGAACTGCCCGAAGAGGTCCCCGGGATGGTCGCGGACATGCTCCCCTACTTCGAGGAGGAGGGGCGGACGGCGCCTGCTCTGGAGTTCCTGAGCCCGATCAAGGGTCCGGCGCTGGAGCAGCTGACGGTCGAGGTCGGCTCGGGCATCCGCGACGCGCAGAGCGGCGCCGAGCTCTATGACCAGGACGTGGCCAAGCAGGCGCGTCAGCTGGGCCTCGAGAACTGGTAAGGGTTACCTCCCGCTTTTGCCCCGCGGGCGCCTCCGGGCCCCGCGGGGCAAAGGTTGACGGGACAGCCGCTGACCGAACTTCTTCCACGATTCGAACGGGTTGACCCGCCGTCCAAATTTGGACGCCGCGCGCGCGCCCCGGGGCAGACGATGCGACGCAAATCTCCCTACCCCTACTGGTTCTTCCTCCCGGCGGGCGCGATCTTCCTCGTGCTCTTCATCCTGCCGACGGTCGCCTCGTTCTATTTCTCCCTGACCTACTGGGACCCCTTCGAGGCCCGCTTCGCCGGCTGGGACAACTACGTCCAGTTCTTCTCCGAGCCCTTCCTGGTGCGCGGCCTCACCAACACCCTGGTCTTCGCCTTCCTCACCTCGGGCCTGAAGACCGTGCTGGGCCTGCTGCTCGCCGTGCTGCTCACCTCGGGCATCTTCGCCCAGGGCTTCCTGCGCTCGGTCGTCTTCTTCCCCGTCCTCGTCTCCACCATCGGCGTGGGCCTGCTCTTCCAGGAGCTCATGCATCCCACCGAGGGTGCCATCAACCTGGCCCTGGCCGCCGTGGGCATCGACGGGCCGGGCTGGCTTACCAACCCCAGCCTCGCGCTGATCTCGGTCGCCCTCGTCGACGTCTGGCGCGGCGTCGGCCTCGCCACGCTGATCTACATCGCCGGCCTCGCCACCATCGGCCAGGAGTACTACGAGGCCGCCCGCATCGACGGCGCCACCCGGCTCCAGCAGTTCTGGCGCGTGACCGTGCCGCTGGTGCGCCCCGCCACGACCACCGTCATCATCCTCAGCCTCATCGGCGGGCTCCGCCTCTTCGACCTGATCTGGGCAATGACCCGCGGCGGACCGGGCTTCTCCTCCGACGTGCTCGCCTCCGTCATCTACAAGCAGTACCAGGCCGGCTTCTGGGGGCTCTCGACCGCGGGCAACGTCATCCTCTTCCTGATGATCGCCTTCATCGTCGCCCCCCTCGCCTGGTGGCTCAACCGCAGGGAGCTCGAGGCATGACCCGCCGCGGATACATCATCGGGGCGATCTCGCTCCTCGTAGCCTTCGTCGTCTTCGTCATCCCCTTCCTCTTCGTGGCCATCAACGCCATGAAGACCGCCCAGGACGCGAGCAGCCTCGACTTCTCCCTGCCCGAGCGCTGGGTCTTCTGGGAGAACCTCGTCACCACCGTGCAGACCCGCGACTACGCGCTGCTGCTGGCCTACTGGAACTCCATCGTCATCACCGTCTGCGCCATCGCGCTCCTGGTGGTCTTCGGCGCCATGGTCGGCTTCGTCATCCAGCGCCGCCCCTCGCGCACCAGCCGCGTGGTCTACGCCTTCATCCTGGCCGGCCTGATGATCCCGCCCGCGGTGGTCCCCACCATCTGGGTGCTCCAGGGCATCAACCTCTTCAAGACCCTCAACGGCATGATCCTGATCCAGGTGGCCTACGGCCTGGGCTTCACCGTCCTGCTCTACCGCGCCTTCATCTCCACCATCCCGCGCGAGCTCGACGAGGCCGCCATCATCGACGGCGCCAAGCCCTGGCAGATCTTCTTCCGCGTGGTGCTGCCGCTGCTGAAGCCGGTGACGCTGACCATCATCGTCGTGCAGTCGATCACCATCTTCAACGACTTCACCCACCCGCTCTACTACCTGCCGGGCCGCGAGAACATCACGGTGCAGCTGACGCTCTACAACTTCCAGAGCCAGTTCGTGAGCCAGATGAACCTGCTCTTCATGAACATCCTGCTGATCACCATCCCGCCGCTGCTCGTCTTCATCTTCTTCAACCGCCAGATCGTCGCCGGCATGACCTCCGGCGCAGTCAAAGGATAACCCCCCATGTCCCGAGTAGAGCTGAAGGACCTCCGCAAGAACTTCGGCGGGCTGGAAGTCATCAAGGGCGTCGACCTCACCGTCGAGCCGGGCGAGTTCTGCGTCTTCGTCGGCCCCTCCGGCTGCGGCAAGTCCACGCTGCTGCGCATGATCTCCGGCCTCGAGGAGCAGAGCTCGGGCACCATCGAGATCGGCGGCCGCGACGTGACCCGCTCCGAGCCCTCCGAGCGCGGCATCGCCATGGTGTTCCAGAACTACGCCCTCTACCCCCACCTGTCGGTGCGCGAGAACATCGGCTTCGGCCTCTCGCTCGCCCGCACCCCCAAGGACGAGATGCGCCGCAAGGTCGAGACCGTCGCCGAGACCCTCCAGCTCACCGACTACCTCGAGCGCAAGCCCAAGGCCCTCTCCGGCGGCCAGCGCCAGCGCGTCGCCATCGGCCGCGCCATCGTCCGCGACCCGGAGGTCTTCCTCTTCGACGAGCCGCTCTCGAACCTCGACGCCGCCCTGCGCAGCCAGATGCGCATCGAGCTCACCGAGCTGCACGAGCGCCTGCGCGCCACCATGATCTACGTCACCCACGACCAGGTCGAGGCGATGACCATGGCCGACAAGATCGTCGTGCTGAACGGCGGACGGATCGAGCAGGTGGGCACCCCCATGGAGCTCTACGAGCGCCCCGCCACCCCCTTCGTCGCGGGCTTCATCGGCAGCCCCCGGATGAACCTCTTCGAGGGCGATCTCGCCCGCGAGATGGGCTGCGAGGTCTACGGCATCCGCCCCGAGCACCTCGAGGTCTCCGAGACCGAGGGCCGATGGACCGGCCGCGTCCGCCACGTCGAACGCCTCGGCGCCGACACCATCCTGCACCTCGAGGTCGAGGCCCTCGGACCCCTCCTCGCCCGCGTCGACGGAAGCCGGACCTTCAACCCCGGACAAACCGTCCACGCAACACCAAACACAGACAAGGAGTTCAGGTACTGAAGAGGGCTGCTCGTCGTCATGGTCGGGCCCCTCCCTCGCCAAGAGCCCCCTTCTATGCAGCCTTGAGGCCAGCGTGCCAACAAGTGCAGCTCCGGCCAGTGGCCCGGTCCGCGTGACCGACGTCAGACGGTTCTGCTACCCGACCAGGTCCGCCAATCGATTGATGGCGAAGGCATAGCCCCGGATGCCGAACCCTTCGATTTTGGCGGTCGCGGCCTTGGAGACGTAGGAGAGGTGGCGGAACTCGTCGCGGCGGAAGAGCGGTGAGATGTGGACCTCGATGATCGGCCCGTCGAACATCAGCAGGGAGTCGAGGATGGCGATCGAGGTCGAGGTGAAGCCCGCGGGGTTGATGAGGATGCCCGCGGCCGACGTCCGGGCCGCCTTGATCCACCCCATGATCTCGGCCTCCGAGTCGCTCTGGCGGAAGTCGATCTCGACGCCGCACTCCTCTCCGGTGGCGCGGCAAAGACGTTCGACGTCGTCGAGCGTGTCGTGTCCGTAGACCTCCGGTTGCCGCACGCCGAGCATGTCGAGGTTCGGGCCGTTGATGACCAGGATCGTGGGCGTCTGTGTCACGGGAAAAGCCTTTCCGTCATCCGTTGTAGCCGTAGAGCCGGGGCAGCCAGAGCACCAGGTCCGGCACGTAGGTGATGATCGCGAGCCCTCCGATCATGATGGCGAGGAAGGGCAGCAGGTAGCGGATCGTCTCGGCCACCGGGGACTTGGTGATCGAGGAGACCACGAAGAGCAGCAGGCCGTAGGGCGGCGTCGCGAGCCCGATCATCGTGTTGACCACGACGATCACGCCGAAGTGGACGGGATCGACGCCGAGCGCCACGGCGGTCGGCAGGAAGATGGGGACGATGACCAGCAGGATCGCGTTGGCCTCGAGCAGGCAGCCCAGCACCAGCAGCAGCGCGTTGACCATCAGCAGGAAGGTCACCCAGCTGAGCTCGACCCCTTCGAGGGCGTCGCGGATGACGTTGGGGATCTGCTCAACCGTGACCACGTAGTTGAAGGCCAGCGCGCCCGCGATCAGGAAGCCGACGCTTGCCGTGGAGCGGGCGCTATTGCGGACCGTGCGGTAGGCGCCGCCGAGGCTCACGGAGCGGTAGAAGACGGTGGACACCACGAAGGCATAGAGGGCGGCGAGCGCGGCGGCCTCGGTCGGCGTCGTGACGCCGCCGTAGATGCCGACCAGCAGGATCACCGGCATCAGCAGCGCCGGGACGGCCCGCAGCGTGACGCGCGGGAGCTGCCGGACCGGGACCGGCTCCTCGACGGGGTAGCCGTAGCGCCGCGCGGCAAGCGCGTTCATCACCATCAGCAGGATGCCGAGCACGAGGCCCGGTGCGACGCCGCCCAGAAACAGGTAGCCGATGGAGGTATCCGAGACGAGCGCGAAGAGAACCATCGGGATCGAGGGCGGGATGATCGGCCCGATGATCGCCGAGGCCGCGGTGATGGCGCCCGCATAGGCGGCGGGGTATTTCCCGTCCTTCGTCATCAGGTTGATGATGATCCGGCCCATGCCCACCGCGTCGGCGAGCGCCGAGCCGGACATGCCCGAGAAGATCAGCGAGGAGACCACGTTGACGTGGCCGAGCCCGCCCCGGAAGCGCCCGACGAGGGCCCGGCAGAAATCGAGCAGCCGATCGGAGAGGCTCCCGACGTTCATCAGGTCGGCGGCGAAGATGAAGAGCGGGATCGCGAGCAGGACGTAGGAGCCGTAGAGCCCCTGGAGCATCTGCTCGACGGCGATGCTCATGTCCTGGCCGTCGATTGCGAGGTAGAGGATCGACGAGGCCAGCATTGCGTGGCCGATGGGCAGCCCGATCATGGCCGTGGCGACGATGGCGGCCACGGTGACCCCGAATTCCCAGCTCATTCGGTGAAGTCCTTGCGGGAGACGGTGCCGGGATCGGGCGTGGCGGCATGGGGATCATGACCGCGCAGGGCGCTCCAGAAGATGCGGGCGTAGCGCAGGATCGAGACAACCATGAAGACCACGGCGATGGAGAAGACCCAGCTGAACGGAATGTCGAGGTATGAGGTGTCCTGGATTTGCATGAAGCTGACGAAGTCCCAGACAGCCGGAAGCGACCAGAGGTAGATGCCGACCAGGAAGACCGAGAAGACGACCCGGAACCAGCGGCGCACAGCCGGAGAGACGGCGCCGTAGACGATGTCGAAGCGGATCTCGTCTTCCTCGGAGGCCGAGACGGACTGCCCCCAAAACAGGATCCAGAGCCAGGCGATGACGCAGACCTCGACGGTCCAGCCGACGGGGTTGTCCAGCACGTATCGCATGAAGACCTGGACGATGAAGCTCAGGAACATGGCGGCGAGGAGCAATGCCGGCAGGGCCTCTGCCACGGCCCGGCCAATGGCGGGCCAGTCTCGGGATCGTGGGGTCACGCGGTCAGCCTCGGATGAAGACGCGGGCCGGACGATCCGGCCCGCGGGATTGGTGGCGGACGATTACTCGGCGAGGGCATTGATCTCTTCGAGCATCCCCTCCGGCCAGCTCTCGGCGAACTCGGACTCGAGATACATCTGCTGGGCGTACTCGCGGAAGGCGTCACGGTCGGGCTCGTAGACCTCGAGGCCCTCGTCGCGGAAGAACTGCACCAGCTCTTCTTCCCGGTCGAGGTGGCGCTGAGTGCTCTCGGCGATGGCCTCGTCCACGGCCGTTTGCAGGGCCTCCTGCTGCTCGGCGGAGAGCCCCTCCCAGGCCTCGGTGCCGATGGCGAGCACGTCGAAGCCGACGAGATGGCCGGTCAGGACGATCTGGTCCGTCACCTCGTAGAACTTCATGTTGTAGTCGTTGGGCAGCGGGTTGTCCTGGCCGTCGATGGCCCCGGTCTGGAGCGCCGTGTAGACCTCAGAGTAGGCCAGCGGCGTCGGGTTGGCGCCGATTGCCTCGCCCAGGAACTGCCATGCGTCGCCGCCGGGCATCCGCAACGTGACGCCGTCGAGATCCTCGGGCGTCTGCACCTCGGCATCGCCCACGAGGTTCACCTGCCGCGTGCCGAAGTAGACCGGTGCGAGGACGTGGATGCCCGCCTCTTCCGCGAGAGAGATCAGCTGGTCGCCGACCTCGCTGTCGAAGACCTCCTGAAGGTGATCGGAATCGTCAAAGAGGTAGGCCGAGGTCACGATGGACCACTCGGGGATCTGCTCGGCGATGGTCTGCGGCGCGATCAGGCCCATCTCGAGGTTGCCGCGCTGGATCGCGGTCATCTCGGTGCCCTGCGGGACCAGCGTCGCGCCGTTGTAGACCTCGAGGTCGATCTGGTCGGAGACCGCGTCGGAAATGCCCTGGAAGGCCTCCGCCCGGATGTCGTTGTCGGAGACGACGGAGGACAGCCGCAGGGTCGGCATGTCCTGGGCAAGGACGCCCCCCGGGATGATGAGGGCCGTGGTCGCGGCGAGGCCGGCGGCCATGGCGGTCCGGCGAGTGAGATGTGTCATTGGTTTCCTCCCTTATGACAAGTGACCCCGTTGATCGGAGCCGTTGCGTGAGACGTGGGCAGCCGCGCTCCTCCGGAGCGGCTACATGGCGGGCATTCCCTTCGGACGGTTGAGGCGCTTGAGAGCGGCGATGCGGAACGGGGCGTTCGGCGCGCCGAAGCCGGCGTAGCCGCCGCGCCGCTCGACGATCTCGAAGAACATGTGGCCGGCGAAGGGCCGGGAATAGAGCTGTAGGAACTCACCCTCGGCGTCCGCGTCGTAGAGGACATTGGACATCCGGAGCCGGTCGAGGAACGCGGGGTCCAGCTCGAAGCGGGTCGCCAGATCGTCGAAGTAGTTGCGGGAGATCGGCAGCGCCTCGAAGCCCTGACGGGCGAGCGCCTCCGCCGTGGCGAAGATGTCCTCGGTGCCGAGCGCGATGTGCTGGACGGTTGAGCCGTAGCCCTCGGCCAGGAACGACCCCGCGAGCGTCTTGTAGGTTTCCGCGCCGTTGAGCGTGATGCGGAAGCGCCCATCCGGGGCCGCCACGGCCTGGCTGCGGACGAGGCCGTCGGGATCGATCACGTCGATCATCGGCTGCTTCCGCATGTCGAAGAGGGAGGTGTAGAAGAGCGACCAGCTCAGCATCTCGTCGTAGGTCATGGTCTGCGCGAGATGGTCGATCCGCGTCAGTCCGGTGTCCGGGGCGGGAGTGCCCTCGCGCAGGAATTCGACGTCCCAGACTTCCGAGAGACCGCTCTGCTCGTCGATGAAGTGCATGACGCTGCCGCCTTGCCCCCGGATCGCCGGGATCGGCATCTCTCCTGGCCCGAGCGGCTGGGAAAAGAGCTCCGCCCCGAGCGCGGTCGCCCGCTCGACGGTCGCTTCGGCCGAGCCGACGGTGAGCCCGATGTCGCAGACCGTCGGGCCGCGCACATGATAGGCGTTGGCGGCGTGTCCGGTCGTCTCGGAGTTGAGGACGATCCGGATCTCGCCCTGCTGCCAGAGGGTGACCGCCTTGGAGACGTGGCGCCCCGCCTGCCGGAAACCCATGCTGCGCAGGAGCGTCTCCAGTGCCTCCAGATCGGCGCCCCGTGCCGCGAACTCGATGAACGCGGTGTCGTGGACCCGCACGGGCGGCGGAAGGACCGCCAGGTCGACGGAGCTCTCCGGCTCCTGCCTGCGGACCTCGTCCATCAGGGAGACGAGCGAGCGGTAGCCGTCTCGCGCGATGGTGGTCGGGCTTCCGCCCCGGAACTGGTCGTTGAAGATCTCGAGGCTCACGGGGCCCGCGTAGCCGGTAGCGACGACCGCGCGCATGAAGCGGGCGACCTCGAGGTCGCCTTCGCCCGGCATGTTGCGGAAGTGCCGGGACCAGTAGAGCAGGTCCATCTCGATCTGCGGTGCGTCGGCAAGCTGGACGAAGAAGATGCGGTCGCCGGGGATCGACCGGATGCTCTCGGGATCGATCCCGCGCGCCAGAGTGTGGAAGCTGTCGAGCACGAGTCCGACGTTCGGATGGTCGGCCCGCCGCACGATCTCCCAGGCATCGCGATGATCGTCGACGTGGCGGCCCCAGGCGAGGGCCTCGTAGCCGACTTTCAAGCCGCGGGCCGCGGCGCGCTCGCCAAGCTCGGCGAAGTCCGCCGCCGCCCGGTCGACGCCCCCGAGCGCCTCGGGATGAACCGACGAGCAGACCAGCATCATCTCGCAGCCGAGCTCCTGCATGACGTCGAACTTTCGCTCAACGCGGTCGAAGGCGCGTTGTCGCAGCGGCCCGGGCAGCCCCTCGAAATCGCGGAAGGGCTGGAACAGCAGAAGCTCCAAGCCTGCCTCGCGGATGCGCCGCCCAACCTCGCGGGGGCCGCGCACGTCGGCGATGAAGTCCTGCTCGAAGATCTCGATGCCGGAGAAGCCCGCGGCCGCGATGGCCTCGATCTTCTCCTCGAGGTTGCCAGATATCGAGACGGTGGCGATGCCGGTCTTCATGCCGCCCCCTGTTCCGGAGACTGCGCGCGGAAGGCCTCCGTCATGCGGTCGGCGTCGGGCTTGACCCCGGTGAAGAGCTCGAACGCCCGGACCGCCTGGAAGATCGCCATGCCCTCCCCGCTCAGAGTGCGGCAGCCGGTCTCCCGCGCATGGCGCAGGAGCGCCGTCTCGAGTGGGAAATAGACGATGTCGGCGACCCAGTGCCGCGCCTCGATCAGCCCCGCCTCCAGCGGCAGGCCCGGCATCTTGGCCATGCCCATGGGCGTCGCGTTGACGATGCCCCGGGTCTGGGCGGAGGCCTCCGAAAGGTCATCGACCGGCGAGGCGACCTCCGCCCCGGTCGCGCCGTTGATCGACCGGGCGAGCGATTGCGCCGCCCCTTCGCGCTTGTCCGCGATCAGCAGGCGTGTCGCCCCCATGTCCGCCAGCGCGTGACCGATGGCCCCGCCCGCGCCGCCGGCTCCGATCAGCAGCACGCAGTCCACCTCGGCACCGGGGAGGTTCTGTCGCAGGCTCTCGGAGAAGCCCCAGTAGTCGGTGTTGTGACCGGACCGGCGGCCCTCCCGGAAGACCACCGTGTTGACCGCGCCGACCCGTGTCGCCGCGCTGGAAAGATCGTCCAGCAGCGGCATGATCTCCTGCTTGTAGGGATATGTGACGTTGAGACCGGCGAAGCCTTCGGCCTCGGCCCACGCGACGATTTCCTCCAGCGACCCCGCGGTCCCGGCGTCGGTGTCCAGCAGCTCGTAGGAGCAGGCAAGCCCCTGCGCGGCTGCCTCCGCTTCGTGCATGCGAGGCGTACGCGAAAGACGGATCCCGCGACCGATCAGGCCGAGCCTGAGCTCCGGATGAGACCGGATCGTCTGCGCGCGTCCTGTGGTCACCTTGCGTGGACCTCCCCTTCCACACTGTTCGACTCGCAAAATGTTCCAGACGGTTAATTTCGTCAAGAAGAACATTCTGTCGGCTCGGAAGCCCCTGTGTTATCAGCACTCCCGGGAGGCGGACTTGGCGGAAACCGAAGAGAAGAAGAGGGAAAAGCGGGGTTGGCGGCAGAACCCGGACGCCGTCAAACGCGACATCCTGAGCGTGGCGATCGAGGAATTCGCGGCGCACGGGCTCTCGGGCGCACGCATCCACAGTATCGCCGCCAAGACGCGCACGTCGAAGCGGATGATCTACTACTACTTCGGCGACAAGAAGGGCCTCTACGTTCGCGCGCTCGAGGAGGCCTACTCAGAGGTCCGGGCCGGCGAGACGGAGCTCGACCTCGGGCAGCTCACGCCGCGCGACGCCCTCGCCCGGCTCGTCTCCTTCACCTTCGACCACCACCGGAGCCACCCGGAATTCATCCGCATGGTAATGATCGAGAACATCCACCAGGCCGAGAACCTGACGGGCTCCGAAGTCATCCGGCGGCTGAACCTCTCGGCGATCAAGAAGCTGGAGGACATCTGCCGCCGCGGGGAGGCCGAAGGCGTCTTCCGCAAGGGGCTCGATCCGGTCGCGCTGCACTGGCAGATCAGCGCCGCGAGCTTCTTCAACGTCTCGAACCGGCCGACGTTTTCCGCGATCTTCGGCGAGGACCTCTTTTCGGACGACGCCCAGATCAAGATCCGATCTCAGGTCGTCGATGCGATTCTGCATCTGGTTGAGCCCCGCCCGAAGCCAGGCGAAGAAAGCTGATATTGGCCAGTACGTCACATGTGCCGTTCGACGGGCGTATAGGACACTGACTGCGAAATCCGGTGCTTCCGCGGGCGTCTTTCACCGTAAGGGCAAACTCCAGCTGGAGCGGCATCTTGACCGGTTCTACGGCAGTAGCGCTGATCGTACGGCCGCCGAGCTAAATGAAATGGCCTCAAGCCGGCGTCCCAACGCGTTGCTTTCCTGATTGGCCTTACGGCGGAGACCGCGAATTCTGCCCGAAGCCCGCTCCGATGGTCAGTTGCGTAGCTGTAGCGCTACGTCCGCCCCGACACGCAGGGCTAACGCCGCGATGGTCAAAGTCGAGTTCACGCAAGCGGCGGACGGGAAGACCGAGGAACTCGCGACCCAAAGATTGTCATAAGCATGGACGCGGCAATCCTTGTTCACGACCGAGTTCGCCGGATCGTCACCCATGATCGTGCCGCCCATGATGTGGTTGTTTGGAGCGAACCCTTCCTCGCCGGTGCTCACGCTGATCAGTTCGGCGCCCAGAGTATCGACAATGTCGCGATACACTTCGGCGGTATGAAGGGCGCTCTCCCGCACGTAGGCGCCGATCTCGTAATGAATTTGCGGCCGCGGCAGCCCCAGTGGGTCCAGCCTGTCTTCCGCCAGCGTCAGCCTGTTGGTTGGCTCAGGGAGAAGTTCGTGGAAAGAATTGATCGCGCAGCGCCGGGCCGCCCGGTTCGCGATGGTGCGACGCAGTTCCTCTCCCCGAAGGCCTTCGTCAATCGCCTCCTCCGCGATCGAGGAAACCATGCTGCCATTCCACAGGTGCAGTTTCTTGGCAGCGAAACGCGACCGGAATTCGCCGTCGCGGAACTTCAGAATCGAAGTCATCTCTTGCGGCCCCCGGCCGGGCCAGACCGGTTCGGGCATGTCGAAGACGACCGAGGTCCCAGGGTGGTCCATCAGGTAGCGCCCGACCTGTCCAGTGGAGTTGCCGATCCCGTTCGGCGCACGTTCCTGCCGCGACATCAGCATCAGGCGCGGCGTCTCCAAGCCGTTCGCGGCGAGAACCACGGCGCGGGCGGCGATCCGTGTTTCTTGACCGTCGGGAGACAGGTACCGCACCGCACCGATCCGCCCATCCTCGCTGGCCTCGAGGTGATGGACAACTGCCTCGGTCACGACAATCGCGCCTGACTCTTCGGCCCGCTCGACGGCCATGTTTCCCGAATACTGCGCGGCGATCGGGCAGATCGGCATGCAGTTGTTGTTGCCGCAGCACGGCGGGCGTCCATCATAGATCCGGCTGTTCCGAGCGACCGGTTCGTCGACCATCTGATAGCCGTTCTGGTTCAGGTGCCCCGCGATGGTCGCGTCCATGTAGCTCAGCGGCAGCGCTTCCATCGGAAACGGACTATTTCGTGGGGCGATCCCCGGCGCCATGCGTCCGGCTACGCCCATGCGGGTTTCGGCGTTGTCGTACCACGGCTCAAGATCTTCGTAGGAAAGCGGCCAGTCCCGCCCGACGCCATAGAGCGACTGGAGACGAAAGTCGCTTGGCAGAAAACGCCAAGTGGCCGCGGCCCAGTGCCATGTCGTGCCGCCAACACCGCGAATGTACTGCTGGTTGTAGGCATCCGGGCCTGTCTGAATCAGATAATTGTCCCAATTTGCGGGGTCCGGAACGGGAGCGTACTCAGGCTGGGGGTAAGGCGCCATGAAGTTCGTCAACGGCGTTTCGCGCCAGCGCCGGGTGATGTCGTCACGGTTCAGGCGCGGACCGGATTCGAGGATCACAACCTTCAAGCCATTCGAAGCGGCGATATCCGCCGCCATGCCGCCTGCAACACCGGCGCCGACCACGACGACGTCCGGTTCGAACGGAAAATTCTGGATGGCCATTAAGAACGTCTCGCCTGAAGAATGCCCAAGCCGGGCCGCTGCGCGTTCAACATGTGGCTTCCGGCACAGGTTCCTTGCCCGTCCTTGGCCGCTCAAGCGGCGGAAGGAACCTTGAACGACTTGCCCGGTTTTCTCGCTAAGACTTGCCGACGAAAGGATGGGCCGAACGATGCCACCCGCGAAGACCACCAGATGCGCGGCCGTCGGCTTGGTGACGGCTTGCGGTATCTGGATCGGCCCAGCAGCGTCCATTGGGCAAAACGCGCTTCTCTCCTGCCCGACCTGCCATACAGCAGCTCCATCCGATGATGATCGAATCTATCCGATCCTGAATGGACAGCCGGCCCCCTACATCGCCCGGCAGCTTGAAGCCTATCGCGAGGGCCTGCGCGAGCACCCACAGATGCAGGCAACCGCTCACGCCCTTGGACCTGAAGGCGCAATTCGACAGGCAAAGACCTATGGCGACATGCCTCGCCCCGCCCTCCAGCGGTCCGAAGATTTCCAGCCGGTGCCAGATGCCGAGCGGCTGGTCCTTGACGGCGACTGGTCTCGCGGCCTCCCGCCCTGCGCCTCGTGTCATGGCGCCCCCGCCAGTGAGCCTCCCCTGGTGGAGCAAGGATTTGCGCGCGAAGCTCCCTACCTGCACGGCCAGCCGGAAAACTACCTTGCACTGACACTGGAGGCCTATGCCGAGGGCGCACGCAAGAGCGATCCGATGGGTCGGATGCGCGCCTTCGCCGAGCAGTTGACACCGGCAGAGCGTGGCGCGCTTGCCCAGTACTATTCCAGTTGGGAGATCATTGAATGACGTCCCGCCTGACACGCAGGCAGGCTCTCGGCACACTGGGAAGCACAGCCTTGACCGCCGTTTCCGGCACAGCTTGGGCCCAAGACGACGCCGTGCAGCGGCTGCCGCGGACGGCGCTCGGCGACACGCTCGCTCGGCTTTCGGGAGTTAATCCGCTTCCACAGGATATGCTGCGTCGGCTCTACGATGCCACAGGTGGCGACGTCCTTCCTGCCGACGCCGACGAAATAGGGGATGGCCTCGAGAAGAGGCTTCTTAAAGCGCTTTACAGTGGCGTCCTCGCGCCAGCGGCCGACGAGGGAGGCTCAGGGACGCGCATCGGCTTTTCGGAGGCGTTGATGTGGCATGCAGTCGAGGACTACAAGAATGTTATCAGTTTCTGCGGAGGCGTTCCGGGCTTCTGGGCATCTCCCCCCGAAACTTGAGCATCCGGAATGCCCCTCTGAAGTCCTCTAATCGCTCCGGTGGACCTGGCGGTCATTCTCCCAGGTGGCAGTCACAACGGCTTTGAGATGTTCCGGGTCTTGGGGTTTGGAAAGCATCCATCTCGGGATAGGCTGGACCAAGGTCGAGTAGTTACGACCGGTGCAAGTGACGAGGTCCGAAGATGGTTGCCGAACACGACAGCGAGCTCGCCAGAGCGATACTCGAAACCGTGACCCTTCCGCTTCTGACGCTTGATGCTGATCTAAGGGTCGAAACTGCGAACGAAGCCTTTCTGGACCAGTTCCAGGTGTCACGCCCCGAGACCTTGGGCACCCTTGTCTACGACCTCGGCAACGGACAGTGGGATATCCCCGAGTTGCGCCGGCTCTTGGGGGAAATCCTGCCGGAGAAGAGAATTGTATCGAACTACCGGGTCGAGCACGATTTTGAGCGGATCGGGCGGCGCACCATGCATCTCAATGCTCGGCGCGTCGATCGGTCGGGGCGTCCCGCCCTGATACTGCTTGCCATTTCGGACGACACCGAGCGCGAAGCGGCGCAAGCGGAATTGGACGGGAGGATCGAACTCGCCGACAAGCTGATCGGCAGCGTTCGCGAGGGCCTGTTGATCCTGGACCAGGATCTTCGGGTGCAGTCCGCGAGCAGTGCGTTTTACGAAAGATTCGCGGTCCAGCCCGAGAAGACGATCGGTCACCTGGTCTACGAACTAGGCAATGGCCAGTGGGACATTCCCGAACTCCGCCTGCTGCTGGGCGAGGTCCTGCCCCGGCAGAGAAGTTTCGACGACTTCGAGGTCACCCACACCTTCGAGGGGATCGGCGAACGGGTGATGCTTCTCAACGGTCGTCGACTCGATCACATGGATCTGATCCTGCTCGCCATCCGCGATGTCACCGACCTCCGCCAGAACGCGACACGATTGGAGGCGGTCACGTCGGCGGCTCATGTTGGCGTGTTCGAAGACGACAGGCGCGCAGGCAGGTTATTCTGGTCACCGGAGATGCGAAGCATCCTGGGTTACCCGAAGAACGACCCGGCCCCGATCGGTGAGACTGTCCCGGACTTCGTCCACCCCGAGGATCGAGCCTCTGTCTCGGACACTTTCGCTCGCGTGACCGATCCGGCCGGGGACGGGGCGCTCTTTCACGAGCATCGGATCATCCGACCGGACGGTGAGACGCGGTGGGTGCAGATGAAGGGGAAAACCGAGTTCGCCGAGGTCGAGGGCGAACGGCGACCGGTGCTGATCCGCGGGATTCTTCTCGATGTGACAGAGAGGAGGACTGCGGAAGAGGCGCTTCGAGAGCGGGAGCGACGGCTCCGCAACGTGCTGGACGGAATGGGCGAGGCCTTCGGCCTCATGGATCACGATCTGCGCATCATCACCCAGAACGAGGCGGCGCTCGAGCTCGATGGGCGCCCGCTCGAAGATATCCGCGGTCGGACCCACTGGGAGGTTTACCCGGGGTCCGAGCGGAGTGAGCTCGGTCGGCTCTACAAGAAGGCCCTGAAAGAACAGGTGCCTGTGAGCCTGGAGCACCGCTACACCTTCCCACACGACGGAACGAAGTGGCTTGAAATGCGGGCGTTCCCGGTGCCCGAGGGCCTCGCTGTGTTTTGGCGCGACATCACCGAGCGCAAGGACGCCGAGGCAGCATTGCGCGATAGCGAAAGTCGGCTGCGCAAAGTTCTCGACATGGAGACCGTGGGCGTCGTGTTTTTCGACCTGGTTGGCGGCGTACTGGACGCCAACGACGCATACCTCTCGATGATCGGCTATAGCCGAGCGGAGCTGGAAAAGGGCGAGGTTCGGTACGAGCGCCTCACACCACCCGACTGGCGCTGGCGGGACGAGCAGACGATCGCCGAGCTCAAGGCGGACGGCAAGGCCGGGCCATTCGAAAAGCAGTACACCCACAAGGATGGTTCCCGCATCTGGGTGGAGTGCGTTGACAAGATGCTCGACGATGGCACCGCCGTCGAAATCATCATTGATGTCACCGAACGGAAGCGGGCCGAGGCGGATCTCCGGGAAAGCGAAGACCGCTACCGCGCTCTGGTCAGTTCGACGTCGGATGTCATCTACCGTATGAGCCCGGACTGGAGCGAAATGCGTGAGCTTGGCGGACGCGGCTTCATCACGGACACGCACGAACCGCGCAGAGACTGGATGACAGGCTACATTCCGCGGGAGGATCAGCCGCTGGTCGAGGCGGCGATCAGGGACACGATCGACAGCGGCAACCACTTCGATCTGGAGCACAGGATCCTCAAGCTCGATGGGAGCGTCGCCTGGGTCAGGTCCCGTGCGGTGCCGCTCACGGATGAAGAGGGCCGCGTCCTTGAATGGTTCGGCGCCGCCAGCGACGTCACCGCGCGAAAGCGCGCCGAAGAGCATCAGAACGTCCTGATGGGCGAACTGGACCACCGGGTGAAGAACATCCTGGCGGTCGTCCAGTCAATCGCCCGACAGAGCCTCGGTCGCGGAAAGACGGTCGGACCGGACGCCGCAGAAAGGCTGGTCGGCCGCATCAACGCGTTGGCACAGTCGCACGCGCTCCTGGCGCGCAGTCGGTGGCAAGGTGCAGACTTCGGGGATCTCGTCGAGAATACCGTCGCCCCGTATCGCGGTGAAGAGCAGGACCGTGTCGCGGCGGCGGGACCTGAACTGAACGTGACGCCCAAAGCAGCGCAGACGCTGACGCTGGCTCTCCACGAACTCGTTACGAACGCCGGCAAATACGGTGCGCTGTCTCAGGAAGGCGGCCGCCTTGAGATCAAGTGGGAGCTCTCCGGAGAGGCACCTGAGCGCCGCCTCAAAGTGAAGTGGGTGGAGCGCGGCGGCCCCCCGATTGAACAGCAACCAAGCCGGAAGGGTTTCGGTTCGCGCCTTATCAGGCAAATACTGAGCGCCGAGCTTGACGGTGAAGTTGCCATGGACTTCGACCGGGCCGGCTTGAGGGTGCAGTTCGACTTGCCGTTGGCCAACCTGCAAGCTCAGGGCGGCGGGTTCACAGCGCCACCTCGTAATGAAGACGCGCCCATTCCAGAAGACCCCGCGAGCCTGGAGGGGAAACGTGTTCTCGTCGTCGAGGATGAGCAAATCATCGGGCAGGACACGGTTGAGGCGCTCCGATCTGCGGGGTGCTCTCCCATCGGGCCCATCGGCACGGTGGACGCGGCCCTCCGACTTGCCGTTTCCGAGACCTTCGACGCGGCCGTGCTCGACTTGAACCTGAACGGCGAAATGGCCTGGCCCGCGGCACGAGCTCTCCGGGCGCGAGAGATCCCGTTCGTTTTCACGACCGGCTATGCTGAAACAGTCACGATGCCCCGGGAGTTGAAAGACGTGACGCGGATTGAAAAGCCGTTCAATACGGATCGGCTGGTCAACGTGCTTGCTGCGGAGTTGAACTCGGCCGGAAACGCCGCGCATTCTGTTTAGCCATCGCGCAGCATCTCATCCGCCCGGACAACCGACCCGCTCGATATTCTGAAGGAATGGGCTGGCAATCCGTAGATGGCCCGGGGCGCGCCATGCCCTCAGTCAGACGCTCCATGAGTCCGTTCCTGCTGGACGCGCTTTGCGTGCTCCGGCCAAGTCGAGCGGATGAAGCCGAGGATGTCGAGGATGTCGCTCTCGGAGAGCTGATCGCCAAGTCCCGGCATTCCGCTTTCGAAACCGGATACGCCGCGCGCCTCGAGCGCCGCAGCACCGCCCAGGCGGACATAGTCGAGCAACAACTGGCTATCGTGGTGCCAGGTGTGCCCGGTCACGTCGTGAGGCGGCGCGGGCAGGACCCCGTCGGGACCGGGGCTTTGCCAATCCGGCTGCCCTTCGAGCTCCGCGCCGTGACACGAGGCGCAGTGCTCAGCGTAGAGCGCTGCGCCCGCGTCGATGTCCCGGCCGCCCAATAGGTGCTCGGCCGACGCCGCAGCCGGCAGGAGGAACAAGGCGGCGGTCAGAGTCATCGATTGCATCTGTCGTCTCCTTCCTTGTTTTAAGTCACGTCGATCCAGGTGGTCATGCCCGAGGCGGCATGGCCGAGCATGTGGCAGTGGAAGAGCCACTTCCCGGGGTTGTCGGCGGTAAAGGCGATCTCCATCGGCTCACCGGGCAGGCTGAGGACCGTGTCGCGCAGCGGTCCCTGCGTGCCGTCCGGGGCGACGGTCCGGAAATGCATCCCGTGGAGGTGCATCGCGTGGGGGAACACGGTCCTGTTGTCGATGTTTAGACGGAGCGGTTCGCCTCGGGAGAGCCGCGCGAACGGGGTCTCGGCGAGGCCGGCCTGGCCCGCGAGCGCCCAGTACTGGCCCTGTGCGGCAAGCGCGCGAAAGCCCAGCTCCTCACCCTGGTAGCGGGCGCTGCGCATCCCCGACATCGCGCCTCCCTCCATCACCATGTCGAGCCGACGCGCCCCGGTGAGGTCGGGCTGGTCCGTCGAGGGATTGGGCGGGAGCGGGTCGGGGATGCCGCGGCGTGTCCGGGACTCGCGTCCAGAGACCGGGAGCGTGACTTGCGGGCGCCAGGCGTCGTCGTCGTCCAGCCGGAGCAGCGCCGCCGTCTCCCCGCTGTCCGCGGTGATGTCGACGAGAAGATCGATCCGCTGGGCCGGAGCCAGGACCAGCTCGGTGGTCACGGGCTCCGGGGCCTCGAGCGGCATCCCATCCAGCGCGACCTGCCAGCCCTCGAGCCCCTCCAGTCGGAGCACGAAGATCCTCGCGTTCGCGGTGTTGATCAGCCGAAGACGCAGCCGCTCGTGCCGCCTGGCGGGGATCGAGAGATCGGGGCGCCCGTTGGTTCCCAGGAGGTTCCCCGTCCGGCCAGCGTGGCTCATCATCATCGGATGCGCCATCGGCTCGGCGAAGCTGCCGGTCTCCGGATCGAGCAGCCAGTCGTCCAGGAGAAGGACCTCGTCCCAGTCGACATCGGGTGGGGCTGGCTCCTCGACGATCAGCGCGCCCGCGAGGCCCCGGGCCACCTGCTCCATCGAATTGGCGTGTGCGTGGTACCAGTAGGTCCCGGCGTCGGGTACGGCGAAGTCGTAGTCGAAGGACCCGCCGGGAGGCACCGCGTCCTGGGTCAGCCCCGCGACACCGTCCATCCCGTTGTCGATGCGGATGCCGTGCCAGTGCACCGAGGTCGGAACGGGAAGCTCGTTGACCAGCCGGCGGGAGATCCGTTCTCCCTGGCAGGCCCGGACCGCTGGCCCCGGCAGCAGGCCGTCATATCCCCAGATCGCCGTTTCCGGGTAGCCTGCGGGCGCCAGCTGGACGCTGGCGGGGCGAGCGGTCAGCACGTCGGGCTCAGCCGACCAGGCGGGACGGGCGGCTACGACGGCGGCGGCTCCCGCGCAGAAGGCGCGTCGAGTCATGCGTTGGGTCATGTCAGTTGATCCCGTTGGCGCGCTGAAGTTCGCGGACGTAGGCCACGATCATCGAGACGTCGGCCTGTGTCAGGCCCTCTTGCGGAGGCATGTTCCCGAACCGCCAGTGATGCGCCTGGACGCCACGCTGAACGGCCATCTGGAAGGCCATGTCGCCGTGGTGGGATGGCTCGTAGATCTCGTGAACGAGGGGCGGCCCAGAGCCCATCTTTCCGGCGGCATTGTCCCCGTGACAGGTGGCGCAGACCGCGTCGAAGGCCCGCTCTCCCATCGTGGCCTCGGTCGAGAGGTTCTCCGGCATCGCGACGGAGACGATCGGGTCTCCCGGTGCGGGCATCTGTTCAGCGGTTTCGGGCGCGCTTCGAGGCCCGAGGAAATAGGCGGCGGCGGCGACAGCGATCGCTGCGGCACCGGCGAAGGCAAGCTTGTTCATGATCGTATCCTGGATGGCGCGACGCTACCGCCGCGAGGGTGCATTCGGCGGTCGAAACCACCGGTCTTCGTCTCCATGAGGTGCGGCTCAGGCGCGCGGAGGCGGCAGGTCCAGGGGCACGATGAAGGAGCGGACGGAGGTCGGCTCCGTGAGCCGGTAGCGCTCCGCCGCGGGCGCATCCGCGATGCGTTCGCTCGGCGGAAGCGCGACCATGGCGGCGCTGCAATGGCCGACCTTCGAGCAGGCCGTGCCGACGCCGTCGACCGGCGCGTGACCGGGGGCGTCCTCAGAACACCCCGCGCAGTCGTGAACGTGCAGGGCATCGTCGGCCATGACGCTCTGCGGCAGGCTCGCCAGCGCAAGCAGGCTGGACAGGACGATGAGAAGGATCAGGCGCACGCTCTCTCCGATGCGAAGCACCAAAGGTCATGCACCAGGTTGGCAGCCCTGGTCAAATGACATCTCGGTCAAATGGCTGTCCACGATCGCGCCGTCTGGGCGAGTCGACCTGCGCCGCAATGCACCGACGGAGCGGCGGCGCGCTGATTGCCTTTGGGCTGGCGCGCGCCCTAGGCCGCGCCGTCATGAAGCGGTGATCCGGACCCTTCACTGGCAGGGCAGCGCCGATCTGATCCGGAGCGACTTGCTTGCCCGGCGACCATGCGGATAGGTGTCAGGCCATGAGATCGCTGGTCCATTTGTTTCGGGTGCTCTGCATCGCCCTCCTTCTGCCCGCCACGATGGTGGCCGCAGCGCAGACGGATCATGTCCCCGCCAAGCCCGACTGCTGCGGGAACATCACCCCGGAGGCGCATCATGCGGACGCATCGCCCCAGACCGCCCAGCCGGCGGGCAACGGCCATGGCGGGCCTTCTCACGAGACTTTGCATCTCGCCTGCGGCATCCACGCCTGCAACTGGCTCGAGGCATCAGTGCCGGTGGCGGCGCGGCCCAATGACCTTGTGTCGGCGGTTCTCGCCCCCTCGGTCCCGCCGAGCCCGCTTGCCGCACGCGCGGAGCCCTTCCACCGCCCCCCGGCCGCACTTCACTGATCCAACACTTGTCGGACCCTTGGGCCCGCGCTGACGCGTCGGGCGTCTTTGGGCAACGTACTTCTGCGCCCTGTTTGGGCACCTAACTTCCTGGAGCAACCATGAAAGCATACACCCTCGCATCCGTCCTGATCCTCGTCGCCGGATCGGCCTTTGCCGCCGGATCGGGCGACCACTCTCACGATGAAGGTCTGGCCGTCGGCCAGCCCGGCAATGCGGCCGAGGTCGATCGGACAGTCGAGATCGAGATGATGGAGACCGACTCGGGCATGGCCTTCGAGCCTTCCGAGCTCGAAGTCGAGGAAGGCGAAACCATCCGCTTCGCGGTCACGAACACTGGGTACCTCGAACACGAGATTGTCTTTGGAACTGAGGAGAGCAATCTCGCCCACATGGCGGAGATGGCCGGGATGGACCAGATGGATCACGACGATCCCAACGCCCTGAGCCTTGCCCCCGAGGAAGAAGGTGAACTCATCTGGACCTTCTCCAACGCCGGGACCTTCCAGTTCGCCTGCCTGATCCCCGGTCATATGCAGGCCGGCATGCACGGCCCGATCACAGTCAACTGAGATCGATCAAGGACGGCGGCGTCCATGTCGCCAGTCTCTCCGGAGGCGCCGCCTCGGTGTAGCGACGTTGCTGCTGCTCCGAGGCGGTGCTGCCAGCCCGGCGATGTAAACTTTCAATGACCCGAACTGCGGCTGCTGCTCGGCTTGGGTGGAGACCCTCAAGCACGAGGGCTTAGGGGCGACCTTGGAGGCGTGGTACGTGCCCGACGCGACGTCCGACCGCCCCGGTGCCGCCGAACGCCGGGACAGCCGGGGCGATCCCATCGTCTTGCGCTGAGTCAGATCAGAAGCATCCATAGCATGACGAGCGACATTCCCATCATCGCCAGGTTCTCGCTGAGGCTGACGAAGCCCAAGGGCACGTTCGATCCACCACCGACGCAGGCGCACTTCAGCTCGCGCTTGTCGATGTAGACCGCCTTGAACACGCTCCACGCGCCAATGGTCGAGATGATCAGTGCCGCCGGTGCCGCCATCCAGGTCAGCAGCATCCCCGTCATCAGCACGCCCGCCCCGGTCTCGACCCAAGGATAGACATAGCCGTAGGGCACCCAGCGCCGGGCCAGCACGTCGTAGTTGAGGAACATCGTGCTGAAGCTTTCGATGTCGCGCAGCTTCTGCATGCCCAGCAGGATCATCGAGATCGAGATGAACCAGCCGAGCGTCTGCCAGGTGATCGCGCCGAGAAACCCGATACTCAGCGCCAGCGCCGTCGCCGCGGCGACACCGAAGAGATAGACGACCGGCTTGTAGGTTGTGGCCTTGGGATCGTCGTCGGTCAGCCGCTGGCGCAGCGCGTCGTAGCCGCCGACCCGCTCTCCCTCGATCCAGACCTGCGGCGTCGTCGGCACGTCGAAGCTGGCTTTGAAGGCATCGACCTCTTCGCGGGTCCGGAAGGCGCGGTCGTCGACCTCGTAGCCCTTGCGGTCGAGCAGCCACCGCGCCTTTTGTCCCGACGGGCAAAGGTGGTTCGGCAGAGCCATGCGGTAGAGCACCGCGGTCTGTCCCTTCGCATCACTGGCCGGATCTGTCGTGACCTCGGAGACGTCGCGGGTGTTTGCAAGGATATCTTTCGGCATTCGGAGCTCCGTGGTGGTATCGCGTGTATCACGGCACGCCCGTCAGAGCATCCGGGGTCGCCTCGACATCGGCGATAACGCTTCGTCCGTGATCCGGGCGCGCTAAACCCGCCTGCTCAACTATACCCCCCATGGGTATCTTCAAGAGGCTGTGGTTCTATCGCGTCGGCTCTCGACAAGGCGGCCTTCGCGCCTTTTATTTCCTGTCATGCACAAGAACCGAGAAGCCGCGCTCAAGCGCCTGAAACGCCTCGAGGGCCAAGTCCGCGGCATCAGCCACATGGTCGAGGACGACCGCTACAGCGTGGACATCCTGACGCAGATTGCGGCCGTGCCCGCGGCCCTCAAGGGGGTCGAGAAACTCCTGATCGACGATCACGCCGCCCACTGCATCGAGGAGGCCCTCGCCTCAGGAGACCGGGAGGATCAGCGGGCAAAGTTCACCGAGCTTCTCGGCCTGTTGGACAAGGCGCGCGGGTGATCACGCGACGGTGCAGCGCCAAGCCCGTGTTGGAGGTGGCCTGAATGTCGGTTTCCAATCGCGCGGCTTGGATGGCTCGCTGCTGCGGCGAAGGTCAGCTGTCCGCCCCTCCCGGGGCTGGGTCATCTGCCCAGGCTAGGTCCGCCCCTACCCCGCTCAAGCGGTTCTTCTGACAGTGCCCCTGCGGCACCTCGGACGCACATTGCGATGGGCAACAGCCCGCTATTGCAGAGTTCAGTTGATTCACCCGATCAGGGAAGAGACCTCGGTGTGCGGATAGGACAGTTGCTCCGCAACCGCTTCGTACGTCACGTGGCCCATCGCGACGTTGAGCCCCATCGCGAGGCAGGGGTCGTGAGCCAGGGCCCCTTTCCATCCCCTGTTGGCGATCGAGATCGCGTGCGGGAGCGTTGCGTTGTTCAGCGCGTAGGTCGAGGTTTTCGCGACAGCGCCCGGCATATTCGCGACGCAATAGTGGACCACGCCCTCGACGATGAATGTCGGGTCGTCGTGCGTCGTCGGCCGGGACGTCGCGAAGCAGCCGCCCTGATCAATGGCGACATCGACGACGACAGCGCCTGGCTTCATCTCCGCGATCAACTCCCGGGAGACCAGTTTCGGCGCGGCCGCGCCGGGGACGAGCACGGCCCCGACCACGAGGTCCGCGCGCTTCACCTCGTCTTCCAGGGTGGCGCCGGTCGAATAGATGACCTTCGCGGAATTTCCGAAATGCGTCTCGAGGCGTTCGAGGGCGACCGGGCTCCGGTCGAGGATGGTGACATCGGCATGCAGGCCGACGGCCATCTGTGCCGCGTTGAAGCCGACGACACCCCCGCCGATGACCACGACCTTCCCGGGGGCCACGCCGGGCACACCGCCCAGCAGAACGCCGAGGCCTCCATGCGACTTTTCGAGCGCGGCCGCGCCCGACTGGATCGACATGCGTCCAGCCACTTGGCTCATCGGCTTGAGCAGCGGTAGCCCGCCGCGATCATCCGTCACCGTCTCGTAGGCGATGCAGATGGCGCCCGAGTCCACCAGGTCCCTGGTCTGCTCGGGGTCCGGCGCCAAGTGAAGATAGGTGAAAAGGATCTGGCCTTCCCGGAGCTTTGCTCTTTCGACGGCCAGAGGTTCCTTGACCTTGATAACCATCTCAGCCCGTTCGAAGACCTCATCGGAATCCTCCGCGATCCGCGCTCCGGCGTCCGAATAGGCGCTGTCAGACGCACCGATGCCGGCGCCCGCCTGCGTTTCGATGAGAACGTCATGCCCGTGACCGACGAGCTCAGCGACGCTTTCCGGCGTCAGCCCAACCCGGTACTCGTGGTTCTTGATCTCTTTCGGAACGCCGATAAGCATCTGTCCTGCCCTTCTTTTTTGACCCGCCCTCGAGCGGACGGCCCGCAGCCCGACAGCAGCATGTGTTCCGGCGACGCTTCAAGGGGCTTCTTTCATGTTGGAGCCAATCACCGCATCTTTTGACGGAGGTCACTGATGCGAAACTGCGGCTCGGGATGGCGGAGCCGGCCACGCCATACCGCTGGAGCCGGCGGCCAATAGCCGAGCGATTGATGCGGGCGCGTCTTCGCAGAGCCTAGCTGCCAGCACTGAACAGCAACCTTCTATTCGGCGTGATGGCATCGCACCCGGGTCTCTCCGATGTGGCGCGTCTGCGGCACTTCGGTCCAGCATACCTCGGTCGCCATGGGACAGCGCGGGTGGTAGGGGCAGCCCGGCGGTGGATTGATCGCGTCCGGGATCTCGCCCTTCGGCGGCTCGACCTCGCGGCCGAAGGCATCCATTCGTGGGGCCGCATCGAACAGCATCTGTGTGTACGGATGCTTGGGCTCGGCGAACAGCCGGTCGCGCGGCGCCTCCTCAACCAATGCGCCGAGATAGAGAACGCCGATCCGGTCCGCCATGTGCTGCACCACCGTCAGATCGTGGCTGATGAACAGATAGGTGAGACCCAGTTCCTCGCGCAGGTCCGACATCAGGTTCAGCACCTGGCTTTGCACGCTTACATCGAGGGCGCTCGTCGGCTCGTCGCAGATGATGATCTTGGGATTCGATGCGAGCGCCCGGGCGATACAGATGCGCTGGCGTTGACCGCCGGAAAATTCGTGCGGGTACTTGTTTGCATCGGCCGCAGAGAGGCCCACTTGCTCCAACAGCCGTTCGGACAGGCCCTCGGTGCTCTCGCCCCGGACGGCCACAGGTTCTGCGATAATCCGGCGTACCTTCCAGCGCGGATTAAGCGATGCGAACGGATCCTGGAAGATCATCTGCAATTCGCGCCGGACCTCCGAGACCCGTGCGGGTGCAGCGGAAACGGTATCGACCCCATCGATCTCGACTGTACCCCCGCTCGCGCGAACGAGGCCTGCGACGATGCGGCCAATCGTCGACTTGCCAGAGCCACTCTCCCCGACGAGCGCATAGACGCTGCCCGCAGGGATCTCGAGGCTCACGTCTGACACGGCCCGCAACGTCTCGCGCGGCAAGCGCTCGATCACTCGGTTCAGCCATGGCTTGGAGACGTCGAAATCGCGAGTAAGGCGCTCCAGCCGGATCAGCGCGGTCATGCGGGCACCTCCTCGTCTGCGACCACGGGGAACCAGCAGGCCGCACGGCC
The DNA here is from genome assembly GCF_008710275.1 of Histidinibacterium aquaticum. Classification (GTDB taxonomy): domain Bacteria; phylum Pseudomonadota; class Alphaproteobacteria; order Rhodobacterales; family Rhodobacteraceae; genus Oceanicola; species Oceanicola aquaticus. The sequence goes on along the minus strand of NZ_VYQE01000002.1, from coordinate 162,591 downwards.
ATCACAGGTCTGCAACATCGGTTCCGGTGCCTGCCGACAGCGTGCTTCCGCCCGCTCACAGCGAGGATGAAAGGGACAGCCGTCTGGCACGGCGTCGAGCCGAGGCATGGCGCCCGGGATTTGTCGTAGTCGGCGGTGGCCGCCCGATGCACTTGGTGTCGAGGCCATGAGCCCCGCGGTGTAGGGGTGGCGGGCATTGCCCACGACTTCGCGGACAGGGCCGAGTTCGGCGAGCCGACCGGCGTACATTACGGCAACTCGATCCGCGGCCTCGGCGATGACGCCCATATCGTGGGTGACCAGCATCACCGCGACGCCTCGCTCGCGGCAAAGCCGTTTGAGCAGTGCGATGATCTGGGCCTGAACGCTCACGTCGAGCGCGGTGGTCGGCTCGTCCGCGACAATCAGTTCCGGCTCGGCACAGAGAGCAAGCGCGATCACGACACGCTGCCGCATGCCTCCCGAGAACTCGTGCGGGTAGCTCCCGATCCGCTGGCGCGCGGCCGGGATGCCGACCTCTTCCAGCGCGGCGATGGCCCGCTTCCGTGCCTCGGCGGCGGAGACCGGCAAGTGCTCGAGAATCGTTTCGGTCAGCTGGTCGCCTACGGTCAGGAGTGGGTTGAGGGAGGTCAGCGGGTCTTGGAAGATCATCCCCATCCGGCGACCCCGCAGGCGCCTCAGCGCCTCACCGTTCAGCCCGTGGATCGGTTCCCCGGTCAGCAGGATCTCCCCGGCGGTGATGCGCGCGGGCCGATCAAGCAGGCCGATCACCGCATTGCCGGTCATCGACTTGCCGGCACCGCTTTCACCGACGACGCCGAGGATCTCGCCCGCCGCGATGTCGTAGCTGACGCGGTCGACGGGCCGCAGGACGCCGCGGCGGGTCGGGATCTCGACCACGAGATCGCGGACGGACAGAACGGGTCCGGTCATCTCCTCCTCCTCACCGCAACCGCGGATTGAGCGCATCGCGCAGCCAATCGCCCAACAGGTTGATCGCGAGCGCCAGGGCGAGCAAAGTCGCGGCGGGAAACAGCAGAATCCACCACTCGCCCGAGAACATGAAACCCTGCCCGATCCGGATCAGCGTGCCGAGACTGGGCCGGGTCGGAGGCGCGCCGACACCGAGGAACGACAGCGTCGCCTCGGCGATGATGGCGAGCGCGAGAGAGATCGTCGCGATCACAAGCACGGGATTGAGCACGTTCGGCAGGATGTGCCGGATCATGATGGCGAAGGGTCTCTGCCCGACGAGCCTGGCGGCGAGGACATAGTCCCGGCTTCTCTCTACCAGGGTCGCACCGCGCACCACCCGGGCGAACTGGACCCAGTCGCTGAGGCCAATGGCTAAGATTAGCACCCAGATTGCCATCTGGTCGCGGTACTCGGGCGGCGTGATGCCTTTCGCGATGCCGAAGATCAGCATGGCGACAAGGATGGCCGGGAAGGTTAGCTGGATGTCCGCGATCCGCATGATGAAACTGTCGACCCAGCCGCCGACGTAGCCGGCCAGCAGCCCAAACACGACGCCGATGACCATGGCCAGCAAAACTGCCGAGAAGCCGACGAAGAGCGAGATCCGCATCCCGTAGAGGATCGTCGAGAAGACATCCCTCCCTTGGTCGTCGGTCCCGAGGAAGAAGGTCTCGCCGGTTAAGGCGTTCGGCTGCCCCGGCGGCGTGAAGCCATTCATCAAATTCAGGGAGGCCGGGTCGAAAGGATCGTAGGGCGCGACGAGTGGCGCGAACACCGCGGAAAGCACAAGGATCAGCACGACCGCTGCCGAGACCACCGCCACCGGCGTCCGGCGGAAGGAGTAGGCCAGGTCGCTGTCCCAGGCCCTGGCAAAACGCCCCGGCGTGCGCCGGGTTTGGAGTTCGACTTGATGGTCCGACATCAATGTCCTCCCGACCGGCCGTCGACCCGGAGCCTGGGATCGATGGCGAAATAGAGAAGATCGACGACGAGATTGATCGCAACGAACATCACCGAGATCATCATGAGGTAGGCGGCCATGACGGGAATATCGACGAACTGGATCGCGTTGATGAAGAGCAGTCCCACACCGGGCCACTGGAACACCGTCTCGGTGATAATGGCGAAGGCGATGATGGAGCCGAGCTGGAGGCCGGTGATCGTGATGACGGGGACCAGGGTGTTCTTGAGCGCGTGACGGAAGTTGATCGCGCGCTCGCGCAGTCCGCGGGCCCGGGCAAAGCGGATGTAGTCCATGCGAAGCACCTCCAACATCTCGGTTCGTACGAGCCGCATGATCAGCGTCATCTGGTACAGACCCAGCGTGATCGCGGGCAGGACCAGCGCCTTCAGGCCGCTCACCGTCAGGAAACCCGTCGTCCACCAGCCAAGATCGGTGACTTCGCCCCGCCCGAAGGATGGCAGCCAGCCAAGCTGAACTGCGAATACGTAGATGAGTAGAATGCCGATGAGGAAAGTCGGTAGCGAGACCCCGACCAGCGACAGGGTCATGATGACATTCGCGCCGACCCCGCGCCTTCGGATCGCCGTGAAGATGCCCAGCCCGATGCCCCCGGCGAGGGCCATGAGCCCCGAGACCGCCGCAAGCTCCAAGGTCGCGGGCAGACGTTCGGAGAGAATGTCGCTGACGGGCCGCCCCTGTCGGTAGCTCAGGCCGAAATTGCCCTGAACGGCCTGGCCCAGGAACTTGGCGTATTGCACCACGAAGGGCTGATCGAGGCCGAGCTGCTCGCGGAGGCGGTCGACGTCCGCCTGGGTGCGCTCCTGGCCCAGCATGTTCTCGACCGGGTCACCGACATAACTGAACATGGAGAAAGCCACGAACCCCGTGATCAGGAGTACGAGCACCGACTGCGCGACGCGGCGGATGATGTAGGCGAGCATTGGCGGAGCCTGTCCCGGCTGGATGTATCGTCAGGATGCGGGGGTCCGGACAGCGGGACGTGCCCGCTGCCCGGTTTCCGTTCGCCGGACGAGGTCAGTCGGCGGTGAAGTACTTCACCTTGACCTGGTCGTCGGGGTCCACCGCTGCGCCGACATCGGAGTCCATCGCCCAGTTCAGAACCTGGTGATGGATCGGCAGGTAGACGGTGTCGGCCTTGGCCATGTCCCACATTTCGGCGATCATCTCGTCACGCGCTTCGAGATCCACCTCGGCGGCAATCGCCTTGGTCATCTCGTCCAGCTCGGGGTTGGAATACCGCGTGCCGTTCCAGGTGCCATAGAGGTCGCCCTTGGTGTGGTAGAGGAAGTTGAAGATGTACTCCGAGTCGTAGCTCGGCACGCCCCACCCCAGCATGTAAAAGTCGGACTCGAGGCCATTGACCAGGGGGAAGTGCTGGGCTTTGGGCTGAGCGTTGAGGTTCACCGTAACGCCGATCTGCGCAAGCATGCCCACCGTCGCCTGGCAAATCGCCTCATCGTTGATGTAGCGATCGTTCGGGCAGTCGAGCTGAATCGAGAACCCGTCGCCCCAGCCGGCCTCCTCCATGAGCGCCTTGGCCGCCTCGATGTCCGTCGAAACGCTGTTGAGCTCCTCGTTCCAGCCATTGACGAAGGGAGGCATGATAACCCCCGCCGGGATCGACTGGCCGCGCATCACGACGTCGCGGATCGCGTCGCGGTTCAGCGCCATGTTCATCGCCTCGCGGACCTGACCGTCCGCCAGAGGGTTGCCCGCGTCAGGCGTGCCGTTGACGAGTTCGTCGCTGACGTTGAGGCCGTAGAAGATGACCCTGTTCTGCGGCGATGAGACGATCTTGAGCGAAGGGTCGGCTTCGATCCGCTCGAGGTCCTGCACCGGCACGTCCTGGATGAAATCGACCTCGCCCGAGAACAGGGCGGCGGTACGGGTCGAGGGATTCTGGATCGGCGTGTACACGATGTCGGAGTAGCCGATCGGGAAGTCCGCGGCGCCCCAGTAGTCCTCGAAGGCGGTCATCTCGGTACGGACGTCCGGTTCGCGGCTGACCAGCATGTAGGGACCGGTGCCGTTTACGTTCTGGGAGGCGAATGTCTCTTCGCCGCCTTCCACGTCCTGTACGTCGACCGTGTCATTGGCTTCGGCCCAGTCCTTGTCGATCATCAGGATGTTAGGCAGCGCGGCGGGCAGCAGAGGGTTCGGCCCGTTGGTGGTGATCTCGACCTCGTAGTCGCTCAGCGCTTCAACCGATGCGACCGAGGAAATCAGGCCCTTCATGTCGGAATTCTCGGAAAGCGCCCGCTCGAACGAGAAGACCACGTCCTCGGCGGTGAACTCGGCGCCATCATGGAACGTCACCCCTTCGCGCAGGGAGAAGGTCCAGACTTCCGGGTTGTCGGGGTCCACGGACCAATCGGTCGCGAGGGCGGCTTCGAGTTCCCCGTCCGGATTGCGCAGGACGAGCGGCTCCATCATCTGGTGCATCAGCGCAAGTGTCGGGCCTTCGTTCTGCGCGTGAGGGTCGAGCGTGAGCGCATCGCCTGCGCGAGCCCAGCGCAGGGTCTCGGCCTGGGCCGCCCCCATCAGCAACGACATGGCCGTCGCAGCAAGAAGTGTCTGTTTCGTCATTCTTCTCTCCCTGAAAGAAACATGGTCCTTTGCGGACCGCTGGCCCTAGGCACCCGCGCCCGAGACCCTCACCTCGCGCGGCAGCGAGGACAGGACCTCGACGCCATCCGCACGCAGGATCACGATGTCCTCCAACCGGATCCCGAAACGGCCGGGTATGTAGATCCCCGGTTCAATCGAGAAGACCATGCCCTCCTCCAGCACGGTCTGGGACGAGGAGGTGAGATAAGGTGGTTCGTGGACTTCGAGCCCGAGGCCATGACCGGTGCGATGAACGAAATAATCGCCGTATCCGGCATCCGAGATGACGGTTCGGGCCGCGTCGTCTATTTCGTGCGCCCGTGCACCCGGTTTCGCGGCCGCAGCTGCAGCCTGCCATGCCCGTTCGACCACGTCGTGAACGTCTTGGTAGCCCTCGGGCAACCGGCCGACGGCTGCCATGCGGGTCATGTCGCTGGGGTAGCCTTTGAATTTTGCGCCGAGGTCGAAGACGATGGCGTCCCCGTCCTCCAGCACCCTTTCACCGGTCGCATGGTGCGGGTAGGCCCCGTTGGGCCCGCTGGCGCAAAGGGTGAAGGCGACGGCCGCGCCCTCGGCGGCGAAGGCATCACGCATGGCCTGCGCAACTTCGAGTTCGGTGAGGCCGGGACGGATCGCGGCGAAGCCAGCCTCCATTGCCCTGTCTGCCACGGCAGCGCTCGCCTTGAGAGCCGCGAGCTCCGCGTCGTCCTTGATCTGTCGGAGTTCCCCCACGAGGCGGTCGGCGAACTCGGGTTCCGCACCGTCGAAGGTACCGATGAGCGGCAGAGAAAAATCGGTGCGCATGGTCTCGTCCAGAACCAGCCGCGTTACCGTACCCACCTGCTGGGCAAGTTCGCGGAGCGCACCCTCCGGGCCGTCCTCGTCGCGCCAGGTGATGAGCGGCAGCCCCGCGTTCGCGCCCGCCTGCTCGGCATTGACCGAGGGGACGACGAAATGGGCGCTGTCCCGGCCGATCGCCAGTAGGGTGAGCCGCTCGTCAGGATGCGGATGCCAGTCGAGCACCCAATGCATATGGGCTCCGGGCCCGAGTGCGACGAGCTGAACCTGGTGTTCGGCCATGGCACTCCGGATCGCGGCGATCTTGTCATCCATACGGCTCATGCGGTCTCCTCAGGCTGCGCGCGGGCGAGCATCCGGCGTCAGGGGGCTCTCGTAGGGTGTCTTTCCGGTCCGGGCTGCGAAATCGGCACGGGCCTCCTCCAACACGGCGGGAGTCGTCAGGAGCTCTGCTGCCGCACCGGCCAGTGCCTTGGAGACCTGGACCATCGCCTTGTGCGCGGCGGGTGTCTTGCCCTGCGCGGTGATCTGCCAGGTATGCCCGGGCGTGCCGATGGCATAGGTGGCACCACCGAGTTGCGCGAAGGGCACCGTCCAGCTGATGTCGCCGAGATCCGTCGAGCCGAGCATCGGGACCCCGCGCGTCTCGTAGGGAACCACGAAATCGCAGATCGGCGTCTCCTTCGGCTCGACACCGGAGGCGAGGTAGGCCGCTTCGATATCGGCATCGGTCAGGGTGCCCTGCATCCGGCGGGCGTAGTCGCGGTCTGCCTCGTCGAACTGCGCGGGCCCTGCCGACTCCATATGCCTTTGCAGCAGCTTGTAGAGCGGCGGGTTGTCCAGCATCTCGGACATGGCCGAGATGAAATCGACCTCGACGGTCGTGTCGGTCATCATGGCGGCGCCCTTGGCGACGTTGGTGACCCGCTCCACTAGCGACTGCATGTCCTTGCGCTTCAACGAGCGTACGGAATAGCGCACCGTCGCCCGCTCCTGGACGACGTTGGGCGCGATGCCGCCCGGATCGGTGACGGCGTAGTGCATCCGGCTGTCCTGGGGGACGTGCTCCCGCAGGTAATTCACGCCGACGTTCATCAACTCGACCGCGTCCAGCGCGCTTCGGCCGAGATGCGGTGAGACGGCGGCGTGAGAGGTTCGGCCTTTGAAGTGGAAGTCGACCATTGCAACGGCGAGCGTCAGCGGCGGGATGATCCCGTTGAAGCTCATCGGGTGCCAGGAGAGGGCTGCATCGACGTCGTCGAATACCCCATCGCGCACCATGAAGGTCTTTGCCGCGCCACCTTCCTCTGCCGGGCAGCCGTAGTAGCGGACCCGTCCCGGGAGGCCCTCGGCCGCAAGCCAGTCCTTGACCGCCGTGGCCGCCAGGAGCGCCCCGGCGCCGAGGAGGTTGTGCCCGCAGCCGTGTCCGCTTCCGCCCACCTCGACCGGCGAGGGGTAGTCAACACCGGCCTGCTGGCTGAGACCGGGCAGTGCATCGTATTCACCGAGTATTGCGATGACGGGGCCACCTTCGCCTGCCTCGCCCATCACAGCCGTCTCGATCCCCGCCACGCCTACCTCGGTGCGGAAGCCCTCGGCCTCTAGCATCTCGCGATGGGCTTCGGCAGAGCGATGCTCGCGGTAGAGCAACTCCGGAGTCTCCCAAACGCGGTCGGCCAGCGCGCTGAACCCGGCCCTTTTCGCCTCGACATAGGACCAGAGGGCGTTCTCATTGCTCATGATGGCAGTGACCTCCCATTAAAAATTTTTACTCCGCACAGAAGTTCGCCTATCGCCCTTGCTGTCAACCCTCTGCGCAAGTGACGCGGGATCCGGCAGTAGCTGCACCTACGTCACCTGACGAGTGAAGCCTTGGCCTTCTGGCGGTTGATGTTTGGTTCACGGGTCGGAAGCGAGTGATCTGGCTTCCAAATGGCTTCGGAGTACCCATCGGTCGCACAGGCGGAGCAAGCAGTTTAAATGACTTCTGTTGCATCATGCGAACATTTGTTCACATTTTTCTGCGTGCGACAAGAAAATTTCGGCATTGCGAAACTTGCTGCCGGCAACCATCGGATGTGCCGGCACGCTCGCCTGACTCGCGCCGCGAAGCTTTCGCCCGGGCCCACTAGCGTGGTCGCTAGATATACCAGAAGCCCAATGGTTCTGCCGATCTTCTTTCCGCAACGGGTGACTGGCGATTCCGCCATTCTTTCCGCTCTCGGCATCACACCGAGCCGGAAGACGGCCGTCTACGCGCACATTGTCGTGCCGGCGGGGGCTCGCGATGTAGCAGAGGCGTCAGTCCAGTTCCGCTTCCGCCTCGATCTCCACCTCGTAGCCACCAATCAGCTCTTTGACCACGATCAACGTATTCGCGGGCCGGATGCCGCCAAAATAGCGGGCGTGGACCTCGGAAACCGCCTGCCAGTCGCTTTCGTGGGTCAAGTAGACTCGGGTCCGCAGAACGTCCTCGAGGGTGCCGCCGAGCGACGTGAGCGCTCCGGTGATCTTGTCGAGGATGTAGACGGCCTGCCCAGCAGCATCTCCGGCGCAGACTCGTTCGCCGAGCGGATCGGTCGCGGTGGTGCCACTGACAGTAATGCGCTTTCCCTTTCGCATGGCCCGGGCGAACCCGGCCTTCTCCTCCCATACGGAACCGCTCTCGGCGCGCATGCGGCCCTTACGCGTTTCGGTCGTCTTCATCACGGGCGGCAAGGCTCCAAGGTGATGCGAGAGATCGCCAGAGGCCGTCAGGAAGGGCGGCTTTCGGTACTCATCGCCGCAGTCACCCGGGATCGGGTCCAGCTTGGCGGTCGCGGCGGCGATTGTCTGTCGGTCGGCGTCGTCCAGTTCGATGGAGAGCATCATGCGATTGTCGTCCCGGTGAGCGCTCTCCCCCAGACGGGCGCCGACGATGACCCCTGCGGTCGCCCCCTGCTCCAGAACCCAGCGGCTGGCCACGTTCGAGACCGAGACGCCGTGCTTGCGTCCGATTTCCTCCAGCGCGGACATGAGGCCCTGGAAACGATCCCAACCGCCCGCGGCCTCTATGAAGCGTATGTACTTCATGCGGCTCCAGTCATCGATCTTCTCCGGAGCCGCCTGCCCCACCCAGCGGTCCGCGAGGAAGCCACCGCAGAGCGTCCCGAAGCCGAGAAGACCGACGCCGTGCTCCCGGGCGACCTGAGTCAATGCGCCTGCAGCTCGGCGATCCACGACCGAGAAGCAGACCTGGTTGGTCGCAATGTCGATCCCCTGTTTCAGCACCATGCGCAGGTGTGGGGCATCGAAGTTCGTCAGGCCGATGTGGCCGATCAGACCTTCCTGCCGAAGCTTCATCAGTTCCGTTAGCGCATCGAGGTACTCGGGCGACTGGTACTGCCACCAGTGGAACTGCATCACGTCGATCCTGTCGGTCGCGAGCCGCTCCAGAGCGGTCTCGACGCCCTTGCGGACGGTTCCGGGATCCATCGGCCCCGGCTCGGGGCACCATTTGGTCAGGATCGTCGGCCGCGGACCGCCCTCGGAGGCGAGGATCTTCGCGGCCTTGCCGGCGACAATCTCGGCGCTGCCGTAGTGATCGGCCATGTCGAAGGTAGTGAAGCCCTCCCGCGCATAGTCCGCGAGCGCATCGGCAGCCTGATCGAGGTCGAAAGGCTTTCCGTCCCTCTCTTGGTCCGCCATCTGCCAGAGCCCTGTCACGATGCGCGAGAGGTTGAGCCCCGAGGGCAACGTGATCCGGTCAATGGCGTCTGTCATGAATTCTTTCGCACATGTGTTCGTCTGTCGACATACCGCCGGAACTCTGTGGCAGCCGTTCGGGAAGGTCAATGCGACGAAGACCGGCCTCGCCCGACCCGCCCTGATATGCTCGGACCTGCATCTTGGGCATCCTCGACAGAGAAAATCGTTGACCGGGTAGGAGCGTCTGGCCAAAACTCATTGCGGACATTTGTCCGCAGAACGAACATTTTGAGTCTCAACCCGAAAGTAATCCCGACAGGAGAGAAACATGAAAGACTGGTTCATCGCGGGCGTTGCCGCCCTTGGCGTGACATTGACGGGGGCCGCCACAGAGGCGAAGCCGCTGGACGAAATCCTGACCGACGGCGTCATCCGCATCGGCATCAACCCCAACTTCCCGAACATGAGCACGCGGAACGACGCCGGCGAGTGGGAAGGCTTCGATATCGAGATCGGAACGATGATCGCCGAACAACTCGGCGTGGACGTCGAGTGGGTTCCGACCGAAACGGCGCAGCGTGTTCCCTTCCTCGTGTCCGACAGGATCGACGTCTCTATGGGCGCGCTGACCCGCAACTCCGAGCGCGCCAAGCTGATCGACTATACGGTGCCGCTTCATACCGAGGTGCTCGCCGTGCTCGCCACCGACGAGATCGAGGGCGAAAGCTGGGAGGACTTCAACGTCGAAGGCGTCACGCTTGCCAACATGCGGGGCAACTGGACGGTTGGCTGGATCGAAGAGAACATGCCGAACGTCGAACTCGAGCTCGTCGACAGCATCGCCGACACCGTGCGGCTCGTAGCCCAGGACCGGGCCGACGCCATCGTCGAGAACATCGACTTCTTCATGGGCTTCACCGAGAACCATCCCGACGTGAACTGGCGGGTGGTGTCCGAGCCCATCTTCGTCGCCTACTGCGCTCTCGGCGTGGCCCAGGGCAACGACAACCTCGTCGAGGTCCTGAACATCATCCTCTACGACCTCCACAATTCGGGAACCGTCTCGTCCGTCTGGGAAGAGAACTACGGCGCTCCGATGCTGCGCGAGGTCACGGCCAGCCCCTGGTTCTGAACCGCACCGGACCAATCCGCGGGCGCGGCGCCACGCCGCGCCCACATTATTCCTGACTTCAGAATGACGGCATGAATTACAGCTTCCAGTTCAACGTCGTCTGGCGAAACTTCGATGCACTGCTCGAAGGTGCCTGGCTGACCCTACAACTCGGTGTCTTCGCGTTCAGCGCCGGCTGCCTGATCGGGCTGGTGGGTGCCGCCTGCCTGAGCTTCGCCCCGCGACCGGTGCGCTGGCTCGTGATGGGCTTCGTGGTGTTCATCACCAACACGCCTGCCCTGATCCAAATATATTTTCTGTATTTCGGACTGCCGGAGTTCGGCATTCGCTGGTCCAACGAGGCCTGTGTGCTGATCGGCTTGACGCTGAATGCCGGAGCCTACCTGACGATGATCCTCCGCGCCGGGTTCCTGTCGGTCCGCTCGACGGAGATGGAAGCGGGCGAGACCATGGGCATGTCCCTGCCCCAACGCATCCGATACATCGTCGTCCCGCACATAGCCAAGTCGATCTACCCGGCGCTGGCGAACTTCTTCATCGTCATTCTGGTCATGGGGACCTCCGTCGGCGCGGTCATCGGTGTCGACGAGTTGACGGGTCAGGCAATCAACCTCTCGACGGTCAACTACCGTTGGCTCGAGTACTTCACGATCGTGGCGCTGATGTACGTCGTGCTGACCTTCATTGCCTCCATCGGGCTGGCCCTGCTCGGCCGCTGGGCCTTCCGGGTCAAGGCGAGGATTTTCTGATGGACCGCATCATCAGCCAGCTTCCCGAGTTCTTCACCTGGAACAACATGGTCCTTCTGGGCGAAAGCGCGGCCATGACGCTTTCTATGACGCTTCTGGGATGCCTGATCGGCTTCGGGCTGGCCTTGGTGCTCGTCTACCTGCGAACGACGCCGGGGCTCTGGGCCCTGCCGATCCGGGTGCTCTGCATCACGTATGTCGAGGTCTTTCGCAGGATCCCGTTCCTCGTGGTGATCTACCTTGTGCTCTTCTTCATCCAGACCGTTTCGACGGATGTCTCGCTATTCACGATCGCCGTCATCTCGATCTGCATCTACGCCATCGCATACACCGCCGACATCATCCGCGGCGGGATCGAGAGCGTGCCGCACACCCAGATCGAGGCGGCGCAGACGATGAACCTCAGCCGGTTCCAGACCATGCGGATGTGCGTTCTGCCGCAGGCTATGCCGGTCATCATTCCGCCTGCCATCGCCTTCGCCGTCAGCTTCATCAAGGACACCGCGCTGGTCAGCCAGATCGGCGTCTTCGAACTGACTTTTCGCGGCAAGGAACTGAACAACCAGGGGTACTCAGGCGTGCTGGTCTTCGGGACCATCGCCATGTGTTACTTCCTGATGTCCTTCCCGCTCAGCCTGCTCGGCCAGCACCTGGAGAAACGACTTGCCACACCTCGCGGTCAACGACATTCACGCTAAATACGGCAAGCTGGAGGTCCTGCACGGCATCGACTTCGACGTGGACCGTGGCGAGGTCGTCTCGCTCGTAGGCCCCTCGGGATCGGGCAAGTCGACCGTACTGAGGGCACTCGTCGGCCTGACACCCGTTACCTCGGGGAGTATCGAGGTCGACGGCACGCGGATCGATTATTCAGCCCCCCGCGCCGTCAGGGCTGCGCGTGACCGGATGGCGATCGTTTTTCAGCAGTACAACCTGTTCCAGAACATGAATGTCCTGCGCAACGTGACCCTTGCGCCAACCAAGGTCAAAGGCCGCAATCGCAAGGAGGTCGAGGCCGAGGGGATGGAGCTGCTGAAGCTTGTCGGAATGGATCACAAGGCCAAAGCCTTTCCCGACGAACTCTCCGGCGGGCAGCAGCAGCGCGTCGCGATCGCGCGGGCGCTGGCCCTCAGGCCCGAGATCCTGCTCCTCGACGAGGTCACATCTGCCCTCGACCCCGAGCTTGTGAACGAAGTGCTGGACGCCATCCGGCGGCTGGCTTCCGAAGGCATGACCATGCTGATCGTCAGCCACGAGATGTCCTTCGTCCGAGAGGTCTCGTCCAAGGTGGTCTTCATGGACAACGGGCAGGTCGTCGAAGCCGGCGATCCCTCCGCCATTTTCGACGGGCCGAAGAGCGACCGGGCCCGCGATTTCTTCGGCAAGGTCCTGCGCGGATGAGCGACGAGGTCAGCGCCTACCAATGGCCCGAAGCCCGCTGGCGCGAGAGAGTGGGCAAGGTCAGGGCGGGCCGGAGGCTCTGCCCGCCTTGGCCGGGCGGCGCCCGCGCCGCACTGGCCCTGTCCTTCGACTGCGATCACGAGACTTTCGAACTGGGAACGGGGCGCAGCGCAATCGGGAGGCTCGCCTGGGGCGAGTACGGGCGCCGCGCAGGCGTGCCGCGCATCCTGCGCACGCTCGCCCGGCACGACGCGAAGGCGACCTTCTTCACTCCCGCCGTCTCCGCCCTTATCGACCCCGAGGAACCACGGCGGATCGTGGCAGAGGGCCACGAGATCGGCGTTCACGGCTGGATCCACGAAGCAAACGGGACGCTGTCCCCCGATGACGAGGAGGAGGCATTGGCACGGGCCCGTGACGCACTGGAAGAGATCACCGGCCAACGCCCGGTCGGCCACCGCGCGGCTCATTGGGACCTCTCGGACGACACGATCCGGCTGGTGGCCGAGGCCGGGTTTCTCTACGACTCCAGCATGATGGCCGACGACGACCCCTACGAGCCGATCGTGGACGGCAATCCTACCGGACTGGTCGAACTGCCAGTGGACTGGAACCGGGACGATGCCGTCTACCTGCTCTACAATCGGATCCCGCCGACGCGACCGACGCTGACGCCCGACCAGGTCGCCGATATTTTCCTGTCCGAACTGGACGGCGCGCGGGACGAAGGCGGTCTCTGCCAAATCGTCATGCACCCCTTCGTCAGCGGCTACCGCTCGCGCATCGGCCTCCTAGATCGCCTTCTTGCCCACGCCCGCAGTTGCGGTGACGTCTGGATCGCGACGCATGCCGAGATCGCCCAGCATTGTGCTCAGGAGCTGACATGACCGATTTCGAGGCCCGGCTCGAGGCTGCCACCACGCCTGAAGACGCGTGGCGCGCGCTACAGGATCTCGCACAGGAAACAGTGGGGGCGAAGCTCTTTACCATCATGACCGTGGACATGGAGGCGATGCTGGCGCGGCGCGCTTACAGCTCGGATCCTGAGAACTATCCGGCCGCAGGGACCAAGGAGATCACCCGAAACCGGTGGTTCGACCAGGTTCATGGGCGTGGCGAGACCTTCGTTGCCAACACCCTGGACGACATCGATGCCGTCTTTCCGGACGCGGAGTTGATTGGCCGGCTCGGTTGCGGATCGGTGATCAACCTGCCGATCACAGAGGGCCGAACGCTCGTGGGTACGATGAACATCCTGCACGAGGCGGGCTATTACACACCGGCTCGCGTCACCCTGACGGAGCGGGACCTCTCGGGCCCGGCGCTCAGGGCCTACGATAGGGCGAGATCACTTGGGCCGCTGCTCTGAACCGGCGCCACGGTCGCCGAACAGGTCGATCGTCCCGGTCCAGAGAACTTCTGCCGTTTCGACGTAGGGATTCGACCAGCCATGGGAGCGGTGCGAGTCGTAGTGAGCACTGTCCCCGGGTCCGAGTTCCATGCACTGTCCGTCGAGCGTGAAGTCGATCCGGCCAGACAGAACGTAGATCGTCTCCTCGCCAATATGGCCCGTCGTATCCGAGGTGTAGCCTTGGTCGATGGTCAGCTTGAAGCAGGACAGCTCCGCGCCGGGAAAGACCGCCCCCAGCCGTTCATAGCGCACGCCCGAGGACCCGAGCAGGAACTGCGGACGCTCTCCGCTGCGGGTGATGCAGTCTGCGGGTTGCGGCTTTCCGACGAAGGCGTCGACGCCCACCCCGAGCGCCGCGGCGATGCGGGCCAGCGTGGTGAGCGTCGGAGTGGCCTTGTCCCGCTCGATCAGGCTCAAGTAGCCGACGGAGATCCCGGCCTCCTTCGAGACTTCCTGAAGCGTCAGGTCCAGCTTCTGACGGCGCGTCCGGATCATGTTTCCGATCCAGGCGTCATCGATGCTGCTTGCGTCCACTGGGCATCCTCCTCGCATGCCGATAGCAGACAACGTACGGCAAGTTCACGTAAATTCGACTTATACTGCATGGCGAACCCGGTCCCCCGCCCCCAGGCTCGCAGCGAATAGCTCCCGCGCGTAGGGTTCGTCGAAGGCACCCGCGCGCAATTTGTCCACCCCCGCCTCTTCTACCAATTGGCCCTTGTGCAGCACGCCGAGCCGGTCGCAGAGAAAGCTGACCACCGGTAGCGCATGGGTGACGAAAACGTATGTAAGCCCCCGTTCTTCCCGCAAACGGACGAGCAGGTTCAGGATCTCGGCCTGCACGCTGACGTCGAGCGCGCTCGTCGGCTCGTCCAACAAGAGGAGCTTGGGGTCCAGCATCAGCGCCCGCGCGATGGCGACCCGCTGTCGCTGCCCGCCCGACAACTGGTGCGGGAAACGGAAGCGGTAGCGTGGGTTGAGACCGACACTGCGCATCATCTCGACCACCCGGTGGTCGCGGTCACCGATGTTGTGGATCTTCAATGGTTCCGACAGCGTGGCGTCGACCGTTCGCCGCGGGTGGAGGGACCCGTAGGGATCCTGAAAGACCATCTGGCAGTGCCGGGCAAAATCCGCCTGGGCCATACTGCTGCGCGGGGTGCCGTCGATCTCGATCTCGCCTCGCCAGTCCGAGACCATGCCGACCGCCGCCCGCAGGATCGTCGACTTGCCGGAGCCGCTCTCGCCGACCAGCGCGTAGCTTTCGCCCTGCTCGACACTGATCGAGACGTCTTGGACAACGTCGGTCCGCCCATAGCGGACGTACAGATTGCGGATGCCGAGTGCTGGCGTCACGTTCCCACCCCCGCTCCGCGGTCCATGACGGGAAGCACCTTCCGCGTCTCATCGATCCGCGGCACCGACTCGAGGAGCGCGCGCGTGTAGGGATGCTGCGCACGGTGCAATCCGCCAGCCTCGAGTTCTTCGACCACCTCGCCCTGGTTCATCACGAGGACCCGGTCGCAGTAGCGGGCCACGAGGTCCAGGTCGTGACTGATGAGGATCAGGCCCATGCCGTACTCGGCGATCATCTCTTCGATAAGGTCGAGCACCTGCGCCTGAACGCTGACATCGAGGGCGCTCGTCGGCTCGTCTGCGATGAGGATGTCGGGTTTCGGAATCAGCATCATCGCGATCATCACCCGCTGCCCCATCCCGCCAGAGACCTCGTGAGGGTAGAGCTTCATGACCCGCTCGGGGTCGTGGATGCGGACCTTGTCCAGCATGTCCATGACCCTCTCGCGCACCTCCCGGCGCGGGATGCGTTCGTGCACCTTCAGCGCCTCGGCTATCTGGTCCCCGACGGTCATCACCGGGTTCAGCGAGTAGCGCGGATCCTGCATGACCATCGAGATCCGCGCGCCACGGACCTGGCGCATCTCGCGTTCGCTCATTGCCAACAGGTCGGCTCCGTCAAAGCGAAGGCGATCGACGCTGACCTTGGCGGGCGGGCGAAGCAGACGCAGGATCGACCGGCCGGTCAGGGATTTGCCGGAGCCGCTCTCGCCCACGATCCCGAGCCTTTCCCGGCCCAGGTCGAAGGAGACTCCGCTGACCACTTCGACCGGGCCGCGCGGCCCCGGGAAGCTGACGCGCAGGTTCTTCAGTTCCAGCAGCGGCGGCATCAGCGGCCATCCCTTTGCTTGGGGTCGAGCACATCGCGGAGTCCGTCACCCAGGAAACAGAAGCCGAGGCTGACAATGATGATCGCGAAGCCCGGCATGGTTGCCACCCACCACTGGTCGAGGATGAAGGACCGACCGCGCGAGATCATGGCACCCCATTCCGGAAGCGGAGGCTGCGCGCCCAACCCGAGGAACCCGAGGCCCGCAGCGGTCAGGATGATCCCGGCCATGTCGAGCGTGACGCGGATGATCGTGGAGGAAAGGCAGAGCGGAACGACGTGCACCGCGATCACCCGCAGGTGCGACGCGCCCTGCAGCCGGACCGCCGCTATGAACTCCGCATTGCGGAATGTCAGCGTCTCGGCCCGGGCGATGCGGGCATAGGCGGGCCAGGCGGTGACCGCGATGGCGATGATCGCGTTCTGCAGCCCGGCGCCCAGCGCGGCGACGAATGCCAGCGCCATGATCAGCTTCGGCAGAGACAGGAAGACGTCGGTCAATGCCATCAGCGTCCTGTCCACCCAGCCGCCGAAATAGCCCGCGACCGCTCCGATGATCAGACCCAGCGGAGCGGAGATGAGGGCAACCATGACCACGATCAGCAGCGTGATCCGCGCGCCGTAGAGGATCCGACTGTAGATGTCGCGACCGAGCTCGTCGGTCCCCAGCCAGTATTCGGAAGAGGGCGGCAGCAGCCTCGCTCCGAGATTCTGCCCCACCGGCGAATATGGCGCGAGCCAAGGTGCGAAGATCGACACGAAGACGAGGGCGCCGATGATGACCGCTCCCAGCACGGCCAGCGGGTTGCGGCCGAAGGCTCGGGTGATGGCCCATGCCTGTCCTGCGGAAGCCTGGAAGCGCGAAGCCGGTGCGTCGTCGGTGAGCCAGTCGTGCATGGTCATCAGCGGCTCCTTGGGTCGAAGACCCGGTATAGCAGGTCCGACAGCCTGTTGATGACGATGAAGACCGTGCCGATCAGGATCGTCGCGCCGAGTACGGCGGCCATGTCGGCCCTGAGGAGTGCCGTGGTGAGGTAATTTCCGATCCCCGGCCAGCTAAAGACGATCTCGACCATTACCGATCCCTCGAGCAGCACGGCGTAGCTGAGGCCAATAACCGTCACGAGCTGCACCCGGATAGGGTAGAAGGCATGTTTCCAGATCACCGCCCTCTCGCTCACGCCCTTGACCCGCGCCGTCGTCACGAACTCCTGCGACAGCTGGTCCAGCATGAAGCTGCGCGTCATGCGCGCGATGTAGGCAAGGCTGAAGAATCCGAGGATCGAGGCCGGCAGGACCAGGTGCGATATCGCATTGCCCAAGATCGCCCAGTCGCCCGCGATGATCGCGTCCACTGTCAGAAGGCCGGTCACCGGGGGGACGAGTCCATCGTAGAAGATGTCGATCCGGCCCGGCCCCGCGACCCATCCGAGGCCTGCGTAAAATACAGCGAGTCCGACGAGGCCCATCCAGAAGGCAGGCACGGAGTAGCCAAGCAGCCCCAGCACCCGGATCAGCTGGTCGAGCCAGCTGCCTGCCCGGGCCGCAGCGATCACGCCCATGGGCACGCCGAGGAGGACGCCGATCAGGATTCCAGCGGTGGCCATCTCCACCGTCGCCGGGAAGAAACGGGCCAGGTCCTCGATCACCGGTCTGCCCGTCGTGAGGGAGGTGCCGAAATCACCTGACAGGACATCCCGTACATAGATCAGGAACTGCACAGCCAAAGGCCGGTCGAGACCGAGCGCCTGCCGTGTCGCCTCGTAGACTTCCTGGCTGGCTCGATCACCGACCACCGCGACGACAGGGTCGATCGGAACCACGCGCCCGATGAAAAAGGTGATCGCCAACAGGCCGAGAAAGGTCAGGGCCGTCACCGCCACGAATCGACCGATGCCCAGCGCCAGGTCCTGGGCACGGTGTCGAATCTCCGGGGCTGTTTCGGACGAACTCGTCGTCAAACCGGTCGTCTCCTCTCCACGGGGAGTGATATTGTGCGCATTACGAACAAACGTTCTTTTCATGTAAACATCATTCTGCTTACAGTAAAAATGTTTTACGATGTCCGGTGGCATCCGGTCACGTCAAAACGACAGTCGCGAGTTGAACGCGGCGGACTCGATCAACAGGAGGTCGACATATGAACACCCCCAAAAAACTCGTCGCAGCGGCGGTGGCGGCCATCGCGCTGCTCGGCGCTCCGGCGCAGGCGGAGACGCCGCCGAACGTGCTAGTCGTTGCGCAGAACATCGACGACATCGTCGCGCTCGATCCGGCGCAGGCCTACGAGTTCACGTCCAGTGAGTACATGGCCAACGTCTACGACCGGCTCGTCCAGTACGATGCTGAAGACACGACCGAGCTCGTCGGTGGCCTGGCCGAAAGCTGGGAGATCGACGAAGAGAACCGGACCATCACCTTCACACTGCGTGACGGCGTGAACTTCCACTCCGGCAACCCGGTTACGCCGGCCGACGTCATCTACAGCTTCAAGCGCGTCGTGGCGCTCGAGCAGAACCCGGCCTTCATCCTCACCCAGCTGGGCTGGAACGCGGACAATATCGAGGAAATGGTTACGGGCGAGGGCAACACCGTCACGCTTCGGTACGACGGGGACTTCTCCCCGGCCTTCGTGATGAACGTGCTCGCCACCCGTCCCGCGTCGATCGTGGACAGCCAGGTGGTCATGGAGAACGAGACCGACGGCGACATGGGAAACGCCTGGCTGAACACCAACAGCGCCGGCTCCGGCGCCTTCAGCCTGCAGGACTACCGCCCGTCCGAGATGCTGCGGCTTGCTGCCAACCCTGATTACTACAAGGAAGGCCCCAAGCTCGACCAAGTCATCATCCGCCACGTCGCCGAAGCCGCGACACAGCAGCTTCTGCTCGAGCAGGGCGATGTCGATATCGCCCGCAACATGACGCCGGAACAGATCGCAGCCCTGCCTGACGAGGGCTTCGACGTGGTCGTTTCCCCGCAGGCGGCGATCCACTTCATCTCATTCAACCAGAAGGTCCCCGAGCTCCAGAACCCGGCGGTCTGGGAAGCATCGCGCTACCTGATCGACTACGAAGGTCTGACCAGCACGCTGCTCGACGGGCAGATGGAAGTGCACCAGGCCTTCTGGCCCAAGGGCTTCCCTGGCGCTCTCGAGGAGACGCCCTTCACCTATGATCCGGAGCGGGCCCGCCAGATACTCGAAGAAGGCGGTGTCGAACTTCCGATCAACGTTGAAATGGACGTCTTCAACTTTGCGCCCTTCACCGACGTCGCTCAGTCGATTCAGGCCAGCTTCGCCGAAGTAGGGATCAACTTCGATATCGTCCCGGGCACCACGGCCGCGATCATCACGAAGTATCGCGCCCGCGACCACGAGGCGATCATGTTGTACTGGGGTCCCGACTTCAACGACCCTCACTCCAACGCCAAGGCCTTTGCCTACAACAGCGACAACTCCGATGAGGGCTATGCCTCCACCACCACTTGGCGGAACGCATGGGCCGTGCCGGAAGAGCTGAACGAGCGGACCATCGCGGCGCTGAACGAAAGCGACCCCGAGGTGCGCCAGGATATGTATCTCGAGCTGCAGAGAGACGTTCAGGCCGAGGCTCCGTTCGTGATCTGGGCCCAGGCGACACTTCAGGTCGGCATGGCCGAGAACGTCGAAGGCTACGTGCAGGGCGCGACCGCCGACCTCGTCTTCTACCGCCTGGTCGAGAAGAACTGATCCCGGTGGGAGCTGCCGGGCCTGATGGCCCGATAACGACCGCGGCCTTCGGGCCGCGGTTTTTCTTTGCCGTTCCGAACAGACTTGACGTGGAGCTGACCGGGATCGTCAGGCGAGACCGGCCTCGACCGGCAGCAGTACACCGGTGATCCCCGCCGCCAGAGGCGAAGCAAGGAAGCAAGCGGCGCTGGCGACATCGGCCTCGGTCGCGAGCCGGCCTAGGGCGGTCTGGGCCGACAGCGCGCCGATGGCCTCGTCGACCGGCATTCCGCCGGCCGCAGCCCGGGTCTCGATACGACCGCGCAGGGCATCGGTGAGAATGGGCCCGGGCGCCAGGGCGTTGACCCGCACGCCATCCCGGCCGAGGTCCAACGCTGCCGCGCGCGCGATGCCGAGCACAGCGTGTTTCGTCGCGGTGTAGAGTGTTTGGTCGGGATGGGCCGTATAGCCGTTGATCGAGGACATCAGCACCGCTGATCCCTTGGTCCGGGCAAGGTGCGGCGCGGCCGCCTTGAGGCAGAGCGCCACGCCACGGACATTCAGTGCGAAGGCCGCGTCCCACTCCTCGAAATCCAGCGCTGCGATCCGCCGCCAAGGAGGCACAATACCGGCATTTGCGACGAGGATATCAAGCTTGCCGAGAGCCTCGATCGCGGCAGCCAGCTCCTGTTCCGCCTCGGGTGCGGTCAGGTCGAGCGGAACTGTTTGCCAGTCCTCCGGCAGACCGGCCGTTTCCAGCGCCTGCGGCAGGTCGACTATGCAGACGCGCGCACCCGCTCCGGCCATCGCATTCGCGGTGGCTCGGCCGAGCCCGCGCGAGCCACCGGTAATCAGCGCAGTCTTGCCGCCAAGGTCGATCATTCCGTGGTCCTTCTCGGGGCGCGCCCCGGTGACTGCGGGGCGCGCGGGGCGTCACTCGATGACGATGAGCTCCTGGAAGCCGCTTGTCAGGGCTTCGCCGCCGCCGGGCCGGGCGACGATGCAGTCCTCGACGCGAGCACTGAAGTCCATGTCGCGGAAGATGGAGGGCTCGATGGTGAAGATCATGCCTTCCTTGACCTCCGTCGTGTCGCCCTTGGTCAGGAACGGAGGCTCGTGCACGTCCCAGCCGATGCCGTGGCCCAGCCGGTGGCGGAAGTCCTTGCCGTAGCCTGCCTCCTCCAAGACGTCGCGAGCGGCCTTGTCGACCTGTTCACAGGTCACCTTGCCCGCCTTGAGCGCGGCGATGCCCGCGGCCTGGCTCTCCATCACCAGCTTGTGCACGAGGCGCTGCTCGTCGGTCGGGGCGCCGAAGGCGACGGTCCGGCCGAAGTCGTAGCACATCCCGTCCAGCACGGCGCCGAAGTCGAAGTTGACCGAAACCGGCTTGTCCAGTTTGCGCGGCCAGGTCCCCAGCTTGTCGCCGAAGCGCAGCGGGTGATCGGGGCCGGAGTTGTAGAGCGACGTGGTGAACGAAGGCCCCAGTGAGCCGTGAGCCCGCATCTGGTAGTCGATTTCGGAGCTGATCTCGAGCTCGGTCATCCCCATCCTGAGGTTCTTCACAGTGGCGGCGAAGGCCTTCTCGGTGATTTCTCCCGCGCGTCTCAGGAGATCGATCTCGTCCTGATCCTTGATGACCCGGATCGGGCGCAGCAGCTTGGTGCCGTTGGCGAACTGCACGCCAGGAATCAGCTTCTGGAGCTCCATCAGCGCCTCGGCCTCGCCGTCCTCGGAGACCGCGACCGTCGCGCCTTCCCCGATGCCCAGGTCCTTCAGAATGCCCTGCACCATCTGAACCGGATCGTCCCAGTCGCCCAGCACGCGCAGATCGACACCGGTGATCTTGCCGGCGCTTCCGAACTCGGCGGTCATCCGAGGGAGGGTCAGGATCGGTTCGCGGCCCGGCGCGATCCACATCCCCTCGAGCCAGCCGCCCGGATGCAGGTTGCGCCCGTAGGTCGGGATCTCCCGGTGCAGACCGGTGAGGTAGTCGAGGTCGGTGCCGATCGGGAAGAAGATCAGGTCGGCTTTGCCGTCGATGCTGTTGCAGAACCGGGTCATGCGGTCCGAGTAACTGGCCAAGGGGCTCTCCTTTTCAGATTTGGGATTCGGCGTGGTGACAGGCGGCCTGTCGGCCATCGCCCATGTCGCGAAGGACGGGCCGTTCGACCCGGCATATTTCGGTGGCAAGCGGACAGCGCGGGTGGAATGCGCAGCCGGGGGGCGGGTCGACGGGCGATGGGATGTCGCCCTTGATCGGGGAATAGATCGCGCGACGGCGATCGAGCCGGGGCACACCGTCGATCAGGGCGCGCGTATAGGGGTGGGCCGGAGCATCGAAAATGCGGTCCACCGGTCCGGTTTCCACCGCGCGGCCGAGGTACATCACCAGCACCCGGTCCGAGATATGTTCGATGATCCCGAGGTCGTGGCTGATGAAGAGATAGGTCAGGCCCAGCTCATCCCGCAGGTCCATGAAGAGATTCACGATCTGCGCCTGGATCGATACGTCCAGCGCGCTGACCGCCTCGTCGCAGACCAGGATCTCGGGCTTGACCGCGAGGGCGCGGGCGATACCGACGCGTTGCCTCTGACCACCTGAGAAGGCATGGGGGAAGCGGGTGGCATAGGACGGGTCGATCCCGCAGCGATCCATCATGTCGGCCACGTAGGCCTCCACTTCGGACGGCGAAGTGAGGCGGTGGACGCGCGGCGCCTCACCGATCAGCGCCTTCACTCTCTTGCGCGGGTTCAGCGACGAGAACGGGTCCTGGAAGATCATCTGCATCGGCAGCGCCCTCCCCTCCGCATCGGGCCGCGTGACCGTGCCGGACGTCGGCTCGAGCAGACCGGCGACCATCCGGCCGAGCGTGGACTTGCCGCAACCGCTTTCGCCCACGACTCCGAGCACTTCGCCCGGGTAGAGATCAAAGGAGACGTCCTCGACCGCCTGGACGACGCTCGCCGGCGGCGCCAGGCCGAGCTTACGCAAGCCCCGGGCGACGAAGTCACCCTCGGAGCCGAAGCGGCGCCCGAGACCGCGGACGGAGAGCACCGGATCGCTCATGCCGCCTCCCCGGCGGCCAATGGGTGGACGCAGCGCACTTTCCGGTCCTCGCCGAACGGCATCAGCTGCGGAACCTCGGCGCAGTTCTCCGTCGCTCGCGCACATCGCGGAGCGAATGCGCAGCCGGTCGGCAGGTCGGTCAGCGCCGGCATCCGCCCCGGGATCTGCCTTAGCCGTCCGCCGCGTTGGCCTGGCACGGGAACCGAGTCGATCAGGCCGCGCGTGTAGGGGTGGGCGGGCGCGTCGAGAATGTCGTCTATGGGCCCCTCCTCCACGATCCGGCCAGCGTACATGACGGCTATTCGGTCGGCGAGGCCGGCAACCACCGCGAGGTCATGGCTGATCCAGATCAGAGCTGTGCCGCGGTCGCGGCAGAGGCGTTGGACCAGTGCGAGGATCTGCCCCTGGATAGTGACGTCGAGCGCGGTCGTGGGCTCGTCTGCGATGACGAGGTCGGGCTTGTGCAAAAGCGCGATGGCGATGGCGACGCGCTGGCGCATCCCGCCCGACAGCTGGTGGGGGTAGACGCGCAGCCGCTCCTCGGGTGCCGGGATACCCACCTCATCGAGAGCGGCAAGAGCCCGCGCCCGGACCTCCGACTTCGAGAGTTTTTCGTGGGCGAGGAGAACGTCGCGGATCTGCGTCTCGATCCGCAGAACCGGGTTCAGGGTCATCATCGGATCCTGGAAGATCATCGCGATCTTGCGGCCACGGAGCTTGCGCATCTCGCTGTCCGGCAGTGGGAGGATATCCCTGCCATGCAGGCGTACCTCGCCCTTCGTGACCCGTCCCGGCGGGCTGATGAGCCGGTTGATCGAGAAGCCGGTGAGCGACTTGCCCGAGCCGCTTTCTCCGACCAGCCCGAGGATTTCGCCGCGGGAAACGCTCAGTGACAGCTCGCGCAGAGCGTGGACGGTGCCTTCAGGCATCTCGAAACTTGTCTGCAGATCGCGCAGCTCCAAGACGGGGGTCATCGCAGCCTCACAATCTGGGGTTCAGGACGTCGCGCAGCCGGTCGCCGAGGACGTTTACGCTGATGATGATTGCGAGCAGGACGAGCCCGGGCAGCACGCTTATCCAGTAGCGGCCCGATTGAAGATAGTCGAAGCCGTTCGCGATCAGCAGCCCGAGCGACGGCCGCGTCGGCGGCAGACCGAGGCCGAGGAAGCTGAGCGTGGCCTCGAGCGAGATCGCCATGGCCATCTGCATCGTTGCGACGACCAGCATGGTCGGCAGGCAGTTCGGGAGGATGTGCCCCATCAGGATGCGAAAGCCCCCGAGGCGCAGCCCCCGCGCCGCCTCCACGTAGTCCCGCGCGCCCTCGACGAGCGCGACACCCCGGACCGTACGGGCAAAGTAGGCCCATTGAACGACGACGAGAGCGAAAATGATCTTGTCCACGCCGCGACCGAGGATCACCAGAAGGATCAGTGCGACGAGGATGGTGGGAAAGCTCAACTGAAGGTCGACGATCCGCATCAGTAGGGTATCCACCCAGCCGCGCCGGTAGGCGGCGATCAGGCCGACGACCGTGCCGAAGGCCAACGCCAGGAGGCCGGAGGCTAGTCCGACCACCAGCGAGATGCGGATGCCGTAAAGGATGGCCGAGAGCATGTCCCGGCCCTGCCCGTCCGTCCCGAGCCAGTAGGTCATGCCGGTAAAGCTCTCGCTCCCCGGCTCGAGCAGACTGTCGAGGATATCGACCTGCGCTAGGTCGTACGGATTTTGCGGTGCGATCAGCGGGGCACCGAAGCCGGCGACGCCGAACGCGGCAAAGACGAGCAGCGCGATGACCGCGCCCGGGTCCTTGAGGAACCGCCGTGTCAGGTCACGGGCGGAGCCGGCGGCTGGAGGGGCGGAGGCGATGCTCATGCCTTGCCACCGCCCAACCGGATCCGCGGATCGAGCAGCGAGTACAGCACGTCGACGAGCAGGTTCAGCGTCACGAACATGAAAACGACGCAGATGAGGTAGGCCACGATCAAAGGCCTATCGAGCACGGCGATGGCGTCGATCAGCATCTTGCCTACGCCGGGCCAGGAAAAGATCGACTCGACGACGACCGCGAAGGCGATCACGCCGCCGAACTCCATCCCCAGAACGGTGACGATCGGGATCAGGATGTTCTTGAGGGCATGGGCTCCGAGGACCCGGCGCTCGGGCACACCGCTCGCGCGGGCGAACTTGATGTAGTCGGTGAACATGACCTCGCGCATGCCCGCCCGGGCAAGCCGGATCACCATCGCCATCATGATGAGCGACAACGTGAAGGCTGGCATGGCAAGGTGGTGGAGGCCGTCGAGAGTCAGGAAACTGACCTCGACGAACCCGAGATCGACCGTATCTCCCCGCCCAACTGAGGGCATCCAGCCGAGCTGCACCGAGAAGGTCAGGATCATGATGATGCCGATCCAGAAGACCGGTAGCGAGAAGGCGATCATGGAGAAGGACATGATCAGCTTTGCACCCCAGCCGTATGGCCGCAGCCCGGCGTAAATCCCCATGGGCAGACCAAAGGCGAGGGCGAGCACGAGAGCGGAGAAGGCCAGCTCCAATGTCGCCGGGAGTCGCTCGAAGATGAGGTGCAGGGCGGGAACACCGTGGGTGAACGAGCGCCCCATGTCGCCCTGCACGAGGTTGCCGACGAAGGTCAGGTACTGCCGCCAGATGGGCTGATCGAGCCCGAGGTCGGTGATGATCGCGTCCAGGCAAGCCTGGTCGCACTCGGACGAGGCGAAGATGTAGACCGGATTCCCGATGACATTGACGCCGAAGAACACCAGCATCGTCATCACGATCAGCACGAGCAGGGCCTGAAGCACCCGTCGGATGATATATTCGGTCATCTCTCCGCCTCGCCCGCTGCCGTACTATTCGACCCGGCTGATCTCGGTCGCCAGCGTGCGCTCGTTGGTGCGAGGCTCGTGCTCGATGCCGGCGCGCATGGCCCAGCTGTTCACCTGGAAGTGCAGCGGGATGTAGGCGTAGTCGTCCATGCCGATCCGGATCGCCTCCTGCAGCAGTGCAAGGCGGTCATCGGGGTCGATGGTTCGCTTGGCCAGGACCGAACGGGCGTCGATCTCGGGGTTAGAATAGCGGCCGAAGTTGCCATTCCCGCCGCCGGTCGCGGCGTTGTAGGT
The DNA here is from genome assembly GCF_008710275.1 of Histidinibacterium aquaticum. Classification (GTDB taxonomy): domain Bacteria; phylum Pseudomonadota; class Alphaproteobacteria; order Rhodobacterales; family Rhodobacteraceae; genus Oceanicola; species Oceanicola aquaticus. The sequence goes on along the minus strand of NZ_VYQE01000002.1, from coordinate 136,745 downwards.
CTCCAGGGTCCCCGAGACCGTGTAGGTCGCCTCGCCCGCAACGGTGCCCCAGCCGGTCAGCGACATCGAGAACTCGGGCACGTCGAAGCCGGGCATCGAGAGCTCGTCACCGCGGATCAGGCGCGAGAAGAAGATGTTCCGCGGCATTGCATCGACCTGCGTGGTTATGCCCACTCGGCTCCACATCTGGGCGACCGCCTCCAGGATGCGGGCGTCGTTGATATAACGGTCATTCGGTCCGTGCAGGGTGATGTTGAAGCCGTCACCGTAGCCGGCCTCTTCCAGCAGGGCCTGTGCCTCCTCGGGGTCGTAGGGGTCGGCCTCGAGGTCCTCGACGTAGCCGAAGAAGCCCGGCGGCACGATGTTTTTCGCCGGAAGCGAGGCGCCACCCATGATCCGATCCCGGATGGCTTCACGGTTGATCGCAAGACTCAAAGCTCTGCGGACCCGCCAGTCGCGGAGCGGGTTCGGCATCATCGCCTCACCGTTCGCGTCCGTGATGAAGGGCTCGACGTGCTTGTAGCCGGGCATGAGGTAGATCAGCCGGTCGGAGGGGATCGTGGTGACGGTAAAGTCCGGGTTTTCCTCGAGTTGCGGCAGATCCACCGTCGGCGGATAGTCGATGATGTCGACGTCGCCGTTCAGAAGCGCCGCAAGCCGCGAGGCATCCTGTGTCACCGGACGGAAGACGACTTCGTCCCATTCCACCTCGCCGCCCCACCAATCGGGGTTCTTGACCAGCGTGATGCTGTCGCCGGGGTTGAAGGTGCCGTACATGAACGGGCCCGTGCCGATTGTGGCCTCGCCGTTGTTGAAGTCCACGGATTCCTCGGCGCCCTCTGCCGCGTGTTGCGCGATGATGGGCAGCATTGCGAGGTCTTCGGCCACCGTCGGATAGGGTCCATCGGTGGTGATGTGAACGGTCAGGTCGTCGATCGCCACCCACTCCTTGCCACCCTTGTCGAGCTGGAAGGCCGGCGATGCGGGTGCGCCGGAGATCCCGGCTTTGAGCCGGTCGAAGGTGAAGATCACGTCCTCGGCCGTGAAGGGCTCTCCGTCGTGCCAGGTCACCCCCTCGCGAAGCTTGAATTCCCAGGTCGTGTCGTCGATGGGCTCCCATGAGACGGCAAGGCCGGGGATCGGCTGCGAGGCGCTGTCGAGGCCGACGAGCTTCTCGAAGATATGTTCGTGAACCTGAACATCGGCGGACAACTGCGTCCAATGCGGGTCGAGCGAGCTGGCCTCGGAACGCACCCCGATCGTCAGCACTTCTTGTGCGGTCGCGGGAACGGCCGTGACCAGTGCGGCGCAGATGGCGCCGGTCATCCACAGTCTCATGGAACCTCTCCTTGCTGTGTTGAGGCGCCGGCCATCCGCCGCCCCTTCGGAACGGTTAAATCCGTTCACGTATGTAAAATTTTTATACAGCGTGAGAGATGATTCGGTCTACAAATTTCACAGGGCGAACTTTAGTTCACAGGCCGCCGATGCAGGTGTAGCGGGTCTCAAGGTAGTCATCGAGACCCTGCCAGCCGCCTTCCTTTCCGGTCCCGGATTCCTTGAGCCCGCCGAACGGTATCTCCGGCGTGACGATCAGCACCTCGTTGATTCCGATCAGCCCGTACTCGAGCCCGTCTTGCAGCCGGAAGGCACGGCCGAGGTCACCGGTGTAGGCATATGCGGCGAGGCCGTAGACGGTGTCGTTGGCCATGGCGATGGCCTCTTCCTCGGTCTCGAAGCGATAGACCGGGGCAACTGGGCCGAAGATTTCTTCCTGCGTGACACGCATCTCAGGGGTCGCACCGGCGATGACCGTGGGCGCGTAGAAAAGTCCCCCGCGCTCGTGCGGAGCGCCGCCGGCAAGGACCTGGCCGCCCTTGCCCACGGCATCTTCGACGAGCTCGGAGATCTTGGCGAGCGCCGGGCCATCGACCATCGGCCCCTGCTCCGCCCCCTCCTCGAGACCGGGCGCGACCTTGAGCGCCTTCGCGCGCTCGGCCAGTCGCTCGACGAAGGCGTCGTAGATGCCCGCCTGGACGTATACGCGGTTCGAGCAGATGCAGGTCTGTCCGGCGTTGCGGAACTTGGCGATCATCGCGCCTTCGATCGCGCGGTCGAGGTCGGCGTCGTCAAAGACGATGAATGGCGCATTGCCGCCAAGCTCCATGGACACCTTCTTGACCGTACCGGCGGCACCGCGGAGCAACTCCTTCCCGATCTCGGTAGAGCCGGTGAAGGTCACCTTGCGAACCAGTGCATTGTCCATGATCTCGCCGCCGATGGCGCGGGCGGAGCCGGTCAGGATGTTGACGACGCCGGACGGGAAACCTGCGCGCTCGGCGAGAACACCCCAGGCCAGGCCGCTGTAGGGCGTCGCGGTCGCCGGCTTGACGACCACCGGGCATCCGGCGGCCAATGCCGGCCCGAGCTTCCGGGCAAGCATGGACGACGGGAAATTCCAGGGCGTGATCGCCGCGACGACGCCGACCGGGTGCTTGGTCGTCATCAGCTTGCGATTGGGCCATGGGGACGGGATCACCTCGCCCCGTGCGCGGCGGACCTCTTCGGCGAACCATTGCACGTAGGTGGCGGAGGACAGAACCTCGGCCTTGGCTTCGGCTAGGGGTTTTCCCTGCTCCATCGTCAGGATGCGGCCCAGCTCGTCGACATTGGCGGTGATTTCGGCGGCGAGCGCCCGCAGGAGCGCCGCGCGCTCGGTCACCGTCTTGGCAGCGTAGGCCGGGAAAGCCGCGTTGGCCGCTTCGATCGCGCGGCGGGTCTCGGCCGCGCCGGAGTTCGGGACCTTGCCGATAACCTGGCCGTCGGAGGGATCGGTGACGTCGATGGTCTCGCCATTGTCGGCCAGGGTCCATTCACCGGCAATGAGATTAGCCTGTTGCAGCAAGTCGGACATCACGTTCCCTTCAAGTGCGCAAAATTTGACGTACAAAAGTTCGTATAGCGAACATCTGGTCGGTCTGGCAACTGATCATCGAACCTCGGTCGCCGCGGACCCTTCAGGGCGCAAAGGGAGCCAAGTCTACGTCCGGCCTTTCCCCGAGCGCCAGGGACGCGATAGCCCGCGACACCGCGGGTCCGGCAGTGAAGCCCATCCACGGGAACAGATTGAGAAAGAAGCCCGGCACCTGTGGGACCTCCCCGAGGATCGGCCGCCAGTCCTTCGTCCCGTTGACGATGGCGGCCCAGCTCCGGACGATCTGGACGTCGGCGAGCCCTGGCACCAGCCGCTGGGCCAGCGCGAGGTTGCGCAGCACGGAGCGGTGGTCGACCACGGGTCCGCCGCGCATTCGCGCCGGCCAGCCGCCGCCGATCAGGAACCCGCCCTCAGGGGCCTGCTTCAGCGTCAGCTTCTCCGAGGTGAAGTAGAGAAGCCAGGAGAGCAGCGGGGGTCGCTTCTCGGTCACGCTCACTTGGATCGGGTGGGCATCCAGGGGCACTGTCACGCCCAGGAGCGCCGCAACCTCGGCTGCCTGCGCGCCGGCCGCGTTAACGACACGGCTGGCGTGGACCGTCCTGTCGCCCGCGGCGATGGCGAAGCCACCGGCTTCCACGTCGATCGCCTTCACCGGCGCATTACGCAACAGCTTGGCCCCTGCCTCCCGTGCGCGGCGCAGGAACAGGGGGGCGACGCGAAAAGGGTCGGCTTTTCCCTCGATCGGGCAGAAAGCACCACCGGGAAATCCCTCGGTCAGGAAGGGCGCGCGCTCGGACAAGTCGCCCTGATCCCAGAGATCGACCTGCAAACCCTGCGCCCGCTCGATCGCGGATTTTTCGCGCAGCATATCCATTTCGGCCTCGGTTCCGGCCACCATCAGCCCGCCCTTGGCGACGAATCCCAGATCGCCGCCCAACTCGTCCTGAAGTCGACCCCAGAGCCCGATCGATTCGATGAAGAGTGGCAGCACCTCGGAGTAGTGCCGGGCCCAATCCGCGCCGAGGCGCCGGAAGGGGTCGAAGGGGATCTGCGCATGGATCGATCCGGCGTTGGAACCGGAGGCGCCCAGGTTCACATCGTGTCGCTCGAGCAGGACCACGCGCGCGCCTGCGCGGGCTGCGTAGTAGGCCGTGGCGGTTCCCGCCAGCCCGCCGCCGATGACGGCCAGATCGTACCGCATCCGTGCAATATCCCCGTTGAACCGATGTTTGTGTTCGATATACTAACTTTTGTCCGCATAATGAACAACGAGCGGCGTGACAGCACCACCACGGAGGTTTCCCATGGCATTAGAGGTCGCAGCCAGCACCTTTCCCTTTCTCTATTCGAAGTCAGGTCTCGACTCCCTGCGCCACCTTCAGGGCCTGGGGTACAAGAAATTCGAGCTGATGATCTTCCCGCCGCACTGCTGGCCCGCTGATCTCTCCGCTTCGGAGACCAAGGAGTACAAGGCCTGGCTCGACGGCGAGGGGACCTCGATCACGTCGCTTTGCTACCCGCTGATCGACAACAACCCGAATGCGCCTGACCGCCTCATGCGGCAGTACACGATTGATCGTTACCGCGAAGCGGTCGACCTCTCCGCAGAGCTGTCCTGCCCCTACGTGGTCATGATCCCCGGTCCCTACGGCGGCCTGATCGACCCTCCGACGGCCTGGCTCGATGACTGGTTCGTCGAAAGCGCGCAGGCGGTCGTCGAGCATGCCAAGGGCGCCGGAGTTCGCATCCTGCTCGAAAACGTGCCCTTCACCCATCGCCCCACGGCACAGGACATGAAGGAGCTCTGCGAAAAGATCGGTGACGTCGGCGTCAACTTCGACGTCTGCAACAGCGTCTACATCAAGGAAGATGCGGGCGATGCGATCCGGATGCTGGGCGATCTCGTGGAGAACGTGCATCTTTCCGACACGCCCGCCGACGTTTTCAAGCACGAGGCCCTGGGCACGGGGATCGTCGATCCGGCGCCGACCATGCAGGCTCTCAAGGATATCGGGTACGACAAGATGACCGTGCTGGAAATCATCGCCGACGCCAACGACCCCGCCAACGACCCGGACGGGGACTACCGCAAATCCCACGCCATCCTAGCCGACCTGGGCTGGTCGGCGCTGTAATCCTCCGGAGAGACGCCATGAAAGAGTTTCGCGGAAGCTATTCCGTCAACGTCACGCCGTTCACAACTGACGGTGGTGACATCGACCTCGCTGCGAACCGCAAGTTCATCGACTGGCAGATCGCGCAGGGCGTGCCGGGTGTCATCATCCTCGGCACCTCGGGCGAATTCCTGACCGTCAGCGACGACGAGCGACGCCGCTACGTCGAGGACACTGTCGCCCACGTGGACGGCCGGATCGACGTACTCGTCGGCGCGGCGAATGCCCACACGCCGACCGCCGCAAGGTATGCACGGGAAGCGCAGGAGGCCGGGGCCCAGGGCCTGATGATCATCCCGCCCTACTACTACACGCCCACCGAGGACGAGATCGTCGGCTACTACGACACGATCACGAAGACCTGCGATCTTCCGATCATGCTCTACAACAACCCGGTCACGTCGAACGTGGACATGTCGGCAAAGCTGGTCGGGCGCCTCACCCGCGAGTTCGACACCGTGCGCTACATCAAGGAGGCCTCGATGGACGTCGCCCGTGTCTACGACATCGTCGAGGAGACCGAAGGGGTAATGAATGTCTTCGCCGGGGAGCGGATCGTCGAGAGCTACCTGCTCGGCGCGGTCGGCTACGTGAACCCCTTCGGCAACTACATCCCTCGGGCCTCCACCCGGATCTGGGACATGCTACTGGCCGGCCGGATCGAGGACGCCAAGCGGATCCAGCGCCACATCACGGTGATCGAACATGTCATCGCCGAGGGCCATCCGACCTACGGGCATCAGTGCTATTCGAAGGCGCTGGCGGCAGAAGCCGGATGCCCGATCGGCGACGTCCGTCCGCCGCTGACCACCTTCGCATCGCTGGGCGAGGAGGGCCGGACCCGCGCGGCGAAGCTGAAGGGCGTAATGGATGACCTTGACCGGCTGATGGACGAGCTGGAAAGCAAGGCGGCATGACAGACATCCCCCTCTTCTCCCCGTTCTCCCTGCGCGGCGTGACCGCGAAGAACCGCATCATGCTGGCGCCGATGTGCCAGTACCAAGCAGAGGATGGCGTTCCATCCGGCTGGCATCGAGCCCACCACGGGCGATACGCGACGTCGGGCGTCGGGTCGGCCGTGGTCGAAGCGACTGGCGTCAATCCCGCCGGACGGATCAGCCCCGGTTGCCCAGGTCTCTATAACGACGCCCAGGTCGAGGGCTGGCGCCGGATTACCGCCCTCTACCACGCCGAGGAGATCCCGGTCTTCGTGCAGCTCAACCACGCTGGCGCTAAGGCCTCGACAATGCGGCCATGGGACGGCGGCGGACCCCTCGAACCGGGCAGTTCGGAACCGCCATGGCAGACCTATGCCCCCTCGGCCATTCCGGCACGTGAGGGCTGGCATACGCCCAAGGCGCTGACAGTCGAGGAAATCGCGGGCATCATCGACGACTTCGCTGCAGCCGCACGCCGCGCGCTCGATGCGGGCTTCGACGGGGTCGAGATCCACGGCGCCCACGGCTACCTGCTTCACGAATTCATGTCGCCCTTCTCGAACAAGCGGGACGACGACTACGGCGGCCCGGTCGAGAACCGGATGCGGCTCCCCGTGGAAGTGGCGCGCGCCATTCGCGCCGTGCTGCCGGATGACATGCCTCTGCTTTATCGCGCATCCTGTGTCGACGGAGAGGGCGGCAGCCTCACCCTCGACGACACGGTCGCACTGTGCCACGCGCTCAAGGCCGAAGGGGTCGACCTGATCGACGCCTCCGGCGGCGGCATTCCCGCCGGGATGCGGATCGCCCAGCAGAAGCCCGAGCCCGGCTTCCAGGTCCCCTATTCCGAGCGGATCAAGGCTGAAACCGGTCTCGCTACGGCTTCGGTGGGCATGATCACCGAGCCGGAGATGGCCAACGATATCGTCGCTGAAGGCAAGGCCGACCTCGTCGCGCTCGCGCGGGGCATGCTCCGCGATCCGGCATGGCCCTACCACGCCGCACAGGCGCTTGGGCACCCGGAGCCGGCGTCGGTCCTGCCGAAGCTCTATGCCTTCTACCTCAAGCTCGCATCCTGAACGCAGGCGGCGCCCCGACCGGGCGCCCCTGTCCTTTCCCTTAGGGAGGCCAGATGATCCGGTTTTTCTACAACATGGCGCCGAACCCCATGAAGGTGGCGCTCTTCCTTGAGGAGTCCGGGCTGGACTACGAGCCGGTGCCGATCGACACCCGAAAGGGCGAGCAGCACAGCGACACCTTCAAGGCGCTAAACCCCAACGCCAAGCTGCCTGTGCTGACAGACGGCGAGACGGTGGTCTTCGACAGCAACGCGATCCTGCTCTACCTCGCCGACAAGACCGGCCAGTTTCTACCTGACGCGAGCCAGCGGGGCCCGCTCTTGTCGTGGCTCATGTTCATCGCATCGGGGCTCGGGCCTTTTTCGGGCCAGGCCGTCCATTTCAGGAATTTCGCCCCCGAGAAGCCTCCCTATGCCGTGAAGCGCTACGACTTCGAGGCGCGGCGACATTGGCAGATCATCGAGGACCGGCTGGGCCAGGGCGAATGGATGCTCGGCGACACCTACACGATCCTCGATATGGCCGTCTGGGGCTGGGCTCCGCGCCTACCCTACATGATGGGCGACGAGGCGATTTTCGAGACTTACCCGAATATCGCCCGGATGCTGAAAGCCATCGAGGCGCGCCCTGCCGCCGCACGTGCTCATGCCCTCAAGGATCGGCACGACTGGAAGGAAGAGTTTGACGAAGTGGCGATGCGGTCGCTCTACCCGCAGCTCTTCGCGCCGGACCCGGTCGTCTGACCTGTCGGCACTCCGTCACCTAACATAGCTGGCTCCGTTGACGTCCAGCGTTGCGCCCGAGAGGTGACGGCAGCGACCGCTCAGGCAGAAGGCAGCGAGGGCGGCGATATCGGACGGAGGGACAAACTCCCCCATCGTCAGCCGATCCTCGACGACCTTTCGTCCTCCCTGGCTCTCGGCGAAGTCGCGGCTCATCTTGGTATCCACGACGCCAGGCGCGATGATGTAGGTGTGTATGCCGTCCCGCGCGTAGCCCGTCGCCACCGTCTGCAGCGCAGCCTTGAAGGCCGCCTTCGAGGCGGCATAGCCGATGGTCTGGGGGTTGGTGACGCCCTTCTGTGCGGCCCAGCTCGAAATGCCGACGATCTCTCCGCCGCCCCGTTTCCGAAAATGCCGGACCGCAGCACGGAGAAGTCGCGAGGCCGCGAAGACGTTCACCTGGAAGGTCTCTTCCCAGACCCGGTCCCAATCCTCGTCGCTATCGTCGATGCCACCGGAGAAATGCATCACGGCGGCGTTGTTCACGAAACCGTCGAGGCCACCGGTCAGCGACAGCGCCTCCTCGAACATGCGGTCGGCCCCTGACTTCGTCGCGAGATCGCCCTGCAGCAGGATCGCCCGGTCTCCCGGAACGCCCTCCATTGCAGCCGCCGCACCGGCGCGGTCACTGCCGTAGTGCGCGACCACCCGGGCGCCCTGCTCCGCCAGTTCCCGGGCGATCGACTGGCCTATGCCTTTCGAAGCGCCCGTCACGAGTATCGTCTTGCCGTCCAGCATGCCTCTCTCCGTTCGCGCCCTTGACGCCCTCCGTCATTGCGCACAAAAGTTCACATAACGAACACTTCTAGAGACGATCACGGAGTCGGGCAACATGAATGAGGCGCAGTCGGTCCTGATTCTCGGCGCGGGTCCCATCGGAACCGGCTTTGCCGCCGCATTCCTCGCCGCCCAGTTCGCCGTCACCATTTGCGACCCAGACGAGGATGCCCGGTCGGCCGCGCCCGGCCTCATCGGGCGGCACGGTTCAGCGATGGAGCTTGCCGGACTGCCCGTCCCCAGGGGCCGGGCGGAAATCCTCGCGACCTTGCCTGAACGGATCACCCAACCGTTGGTGATCGAGGCTGGACCTGAAAGGCTCGAGCCGAAGCAGGCGCTCTTCCGCGACCTGCTGACCCGCATCGACGAAGGCACCGTCATCGCAACCGCCTCCTCCGCGATCCCCGTTTCCCGGATCCTGCCGGAGCAAGCGGACCAGTCCCGCTGCCTCGTCGCCCACCCGGCCAATCCGCCCAGCCTACTTCGCGTGCTAGAGCTGGTCCCCGCGCCCGGGACAAAGCCCGAAGCCATTCAAAGAGCCGAAGAGATCTTCCGCATTGCAGGATACCACCCGGCCCTTCTTGGCCGCGAAGTTCCTGCCTTCGTCTTCAATCGCCTGCAAAGCGCCCTCCTGCGGGAGGCCTACCGACTGGTCGACGAAGGCGTGATCGGCGTCGACGCTCTCGACGGTCTGGTCCGCGACGGGCTCGGTCCCCGATGGGCCTTGTCCGGGCCGTTCGAGACCGCCGACCTGAACACTGCCGGAGGCATCCGGGGCCATGCAGAGCGGCTCGGCCCCGCCTACGCAGCGATCGGACACGACCGGGGAGAAACGAACCCCAACTGGTCTCCCGCACTCGTGGACAAGGTCGAGGCCGAGCGCCGCGCTATCCTGCCCGAGGACGACCTCCCGGCCCGCCGCGCCTGGCGCGAAGAGGCCCTCGCCCGACTTCTGGACGCGCGCCGGGAAATCCTGAAGAGTTCCGGCCAATGACGCTCCGCTTCACCTTCGACGGGCACGAGATCTCCTGCGATGCGGGCGCGTCGATTGCCGCCGCACTGACCGCAGCCGGGCATCGAGCCTTCCGCGAGACGGACAGGCAGGCCCGACGCGGCATCTTTTGCGGAATGGGTGTCTGCCAAGACTGCCTCGTGACCATCGACGGCCGCCCGAACCAGCGGGCCTGCATGACGGAGGCGCGCGAGGGTCTGACCGTGCAGACGCAAGTTGCCCGGCCACCGCTCAGCCCTCCGCAGCCCCGGACGCTGACGCCTCGGCGGCTGACGCCGGACGTTCTCGTCGTCGGTGGTGGGGCCGGAGGGCTATCCGCAGCGATCGAGGCCAAAAAGGCCGGGGCCGACGTCGTCCTTCTGGACGAGCGCAAGGTTCCCGGCGGGCAATACTACAAGCAAGACGCGGACCCGAAGCGGCCACCGCTCGACGCGCAGCAGACCGAGGGCGGTGCCCTTGTTGCCGCTGCACGGCAGGCCGGTGTGCAGATCCTGCCACAAACGGAGGTCTGGGGCGCCTTCGATGGACCCGAGATCATGGCGACAGGCCCCGAAGAGGTCTACGCCATCGCCCCGGAAAAACTCATCGTCGCCACGGGCGCCTACGAGCGGCCCGCCATGATCCCCGGCTGGACGCTGCCCGGCGTGATGACGGTGGGGGCGGCGCAGACTCTTTGGCGCAGTTACCGGACGCTCCCCGGCAAGCGCGTGGCGCTGTTCGGAAACGGCCCCCTCGTCGCACAGGTGGCACTGGAGCTGGCGGAGGGTGGCGCCGATGTCGTGACCCTCGCCGAGGCCGCGCCGCCCGCATGGCATCGCCTGCCCGCGGCGCTCGACATGTCCCGTCGCGATCCGGCGCTGTCACGAAAGGGTCTGAACATGCTGGCGAAACTGCGCCGGCGCGGGATTCGCCCGGTCCATCATGCCCTTCCGGACAGAATCCGCCAGACCGATGCCGGGCTGGAGGTCACCTACACCGCCGCCGGCCGGAGCGGGACCGTTGTCGCCGACGCGGTCTGCCTGAATTACGGCTTCCAGCCGCAGAACGAGATACTTCGGCTCCTGGGCACAGACATGACGTTTGACAGCCGTTTCGACCACTTGCGTGTGACGCGGACCGGCACCTGCGAAACCACTACGCCCGGGGTCTATGCCGTTGGCGATTGCTGCGGCCTTGGCGGTGCACCCGCCGCCATGGTCGAAGGCCGGATCGCGGGGCGCGCTGCCGTCGGCGCCGCGCCTGTGCCTGCAGACACCGCGGAACTCGCCCGGCATCGCGCTTTTCAGACCGCCCTCTGGCGCGTCTATGCCGCCACCCTGCCCCACCCCGAAAGCGCCGCGCCGGAGACCCATATCTGCCGCTGCGAAGAAGTCACCAAAGCCGATCTCGACGCGGCACTGGCCGAGGACCCGACGGATATCGGTGCGCTCAAGCGGGCCACGCGAGTCGGCATGGGCCGTTGCCAGGGACGGTACTGCGGTCCTGCCGTTGCTGGGATCATGGCCCGAAGGTCCGGGCGGCCGCTGGAAGACCTGTCCTTCTTCGCCCCCCGCGTCCCGGTCAAGCCAGTCGACATCGCGGCGATAACTGCCGCCGAAGCCCTGCTGGAGGGCGAGGGTGACTGAGACCGACCTCCTCGTCATAGGCGGGGGCATCACGGGCCAGTCCGCCGCACTCTTCGCTGCCCAGGCCGGGGCGCGCGTGACGATCGTTGACGCCCAGCGCAATGCCGGAAGCCACGCCAACGCGGGCAGTCTCCATGTACAGATGCAAAGCCGCTTCCTGCGGCTGAACCCGCATCTGGCGGACAACCTCGAAAGCTCGTTACCTCTCTATCTCTCCGCCGTGACCGCCTGGGAGGCGCTCGATACCCGGCTCGGTGGGGTTGAACTGACGCGCGAGGGCGGCCTCATGCTGGCCGAGGACGAAGCACAGCTCGATTTCCTGCGCCAGAAGGCCGAACGCGAGACGCGCAAGGGGCTCGACGTCGAGATTCTCGATCGAGACGAGCTCTTCTCGCTCGCGCCCTGGCTCGGGGAGGCCATCGCGGGGGCGGAGCTTTGCCGCAACGAGGGCAAGCTTAACCCTCTGGTCGCAAACCGGAAGATGCGGGGAGCACTGGGGTCTCTCGGCGTGGAGCATGTTCATGATCGCATCACGCGGATCGAGGAGGGCAGCCCGCCCACCGCCGAGGGAGAAGGGGCGACCTATTCGGCAGGCGCAATCCTCGTCGCCGCGGCCTGGGGCGCAGAGGCCCTTGCAAAGCCGCTCGGGCTGACCATCGGTACCCCGCCAGAGCCCCTCCACATGAACATCACCGAGGCCGGCGACTACCGCATCCGACATCTCGTCCAGCATGCCGAGCGACCGATCACGCTGAAGCAGTTCCGTTCGGGGCAGGTGGTGATCGGCGGCGGCTGGGATGCGAACCTCGCCAGCGCGGAATCGCGAGCGCCCACGATCCGGCGCCAGAGCCTTTTGGGCAACGTCGCGCTCGCCTCGCGGATCGCCCCGGGGATCGCCGGGCTCCGGGTGCTCCGGACCTGGGCGGGGTACAACACGCCCGTGGATGGCAAGGCGACAATCGGACCGGTGCGGAACGGTAGCCGCGTCTTTCTCGCCCTGCCGGGCGATGCGGGCTACACTCTGGGTCCGATCACCGGCCAGGCGGCGGCCGCGCTTTCCCTGGGGACGGACCCTCCCATCGATCCCGCCCCCTACAGCCCGGCCCGCTGGCGGAGCTAGTGTGCGAGCGAAAGCTGGATGTCTTCGGCCGTCTGTTGGAGCTTCGGCAGGTACGTCTCGATCATGGTCTCGCGGGTCGCCCGTATCGACGGAATTGCGATGTTGATCGAGCCGGCTATCACGCCCGATCGGTACCTGAGGGGGATCGCGATTGAGAGAAGGCCCTCTTCCAGTTCCTGGTCCACGAGGGACCAACCCTGCTCGCGCACGTCCTCGAGAATTCCGCGCAACTCGGCTTTGTTGGTCACACTGTGCCGAGTCCGGGGGACGAGACGGGCGTTGGCGATGATGCCGTCCCAATTCTCCTCCGGCTGCGCGGCCAGAAGCACCCGGCCGTTGGCCGTGTAAAAGGCGGATTGGCGGCTGCCGACGGTGATGCCGACACTGATGATGTTATGGGCCTGGACACCGGCGACATAGACGACGTCGAGCCCGTCGAGGATGGCGGCCGTGCAGCTCTCGCCGGTCTGCTCGGACAGGCGCTCCATGAAGGGACGGGCACGGTCCCAGACCCCGATCTTGGACAGGACTGAGAACCCGAGGTCGAGAACCTTGGGCGTCAGATCGAAGAGCTTGCCGTCGGTCACGACAAATCCTTCCTTGACCAGCGTCAGAAGAAAACGCCGTGCGGTCGCTCGGCTCATGTTCGTTTCTGCGGCGACTTCCGAAAGCGTCATCTTCCGCGACGTGCGGCTGAAGCTCGACAGGATTTCCAGGCCCCGGGACAGCGAACTGACGAAATCACGGCTCGACAGCTTCTCCTGATCGTCGCCGGAGTCCGGCGTGACGGTGCCCAGCCGGATGTCGCTGGTCGCCTGGACAGGATTGGTCTTCACGGGTTTCGCCATCTCTTCCCCACATACTGTACGCCATCCGAACTACCACCGCTAATCCGGTACCGGAAGCCTACACCACTCGCGGCCCCAGCCAAAAAAGTGTTGCGACTCGTAAGATCGCAAACCAATAATACGAACATATGTTCGAGATGCGAACATTGCTAACAGGGAGTCACGCATGACCACCAATAAATGGAAGAGCGCGGGCCTGCCGCGTCGAACCGTTCTGGGCGGCATGGCCGCCGCCGGCGCCGCAGCTTTCATGCCGCGCCGCATCCACGCTCAGGAGCAAATCACCCTCCGCTGGTGGTCGCCCCAGTCCTCGCCGGAACAGCTGGCTGCCTACGAAACGCAGATCGCCAATTTCGAGGCCCTGCACGAGAATGTCAGCGTCGTTTTCGAGCGGACGTCCGATGAAGGCTATGCCCCTCAGCTCGCAGCCGCCTTCGCAAGCGGTGACGTCCCGAACGTCGTCACCCACCTGCCGAGCTTCGCCGTTTCCAACTATTGGCGCAACGACCTGGTCGAGCCGTTCAACGATGTCATAGAGATGATCGGCCCGGACAAGTTCTATGAGGGCGTGAACCGCATCTACGAGATCGACGACGGCCAGTACGCAGGCACCTCGATCGGCAACTCCGCCGCCAACGTCATCTGGCTGCGCACGGACCTCATGGAACAGGCCGGCATCGACAAGAACCCGCGTACGTGGGACGAACTTCTGTCCGCGTGCCAGGCGATGCAGGGTGGCGGCATCTACGGTGCACCCCTGCCCTACGGCCGGAACTCGATGACCTCGCTGGTTTTCATCGGTGTCATCCACCAGGCCGGCGGCATGGTCTTCAGCCCCGACCTCGACGTTGCCATCGACAGTCAGGAAACCCGCGACGCTCTCGAGTTCTACAGGGCCATGCGCGAGTACTGTCCGCCGGGCGCGACAAACTACTCCTGGGGCGAGAGCCTGACCGCCTTCGTCTCCGGTGCGACCGCCACCGGCCTCTACACCGGCCGCGTCCTCACCAACGTTGCCGCCCAGAACCCCTCGATCGCCGATCACATCACCTGCGATTATTACCCGACGATTTCGGAAGAGGTGGAGCCCTGGACGTTCAACGACTTCCCGTCGGTCTTCATCCCCAAGGATGCGCAGAACATGGAGGCGACCAAGCAGTTCGCGGCCTTCCTCTTCGATCCCGAGGGATACATCCAGCAGCTGCACGCCGCCCCGGGCCACGTCCTGCCGGTTCTCAAGACGATCGCCGAGGACCCGGCCTACCTCGATAACGAGATCATCGAGAAGTACCGCGAGGAAGTCGACCTGATGTCCGAGGCGGCCGCCAACGGCTACAACCTCGGCTGGGAAAGCCCCGAGCACCAGCCCAACACGCGGGCCGGCGAAGTCGTCAACTCCGGCGTCATCGCGGAGATGGTGCAGCGTGTTGTGCTGAACGACGAGAACGTCGACGAAGTGCTGGGCGAGACCGCGTCGCGCATCGAAGAGATCATGGCGGGCTGATCTCCCGCCGCTCTCATGGACAGCCCGGCGGCGCAGCACTCCCAGGCGCCGCCGGGTAGCCCCTGCTTCAAGGACCGTCATGACCGCAATCGCCACCAATCCTCCGCGTGACCGACGCTCCCCCCTCGAGCGCGCCTACGCCCGTCTCGGCGTGCTGCTGATCGCCCCGACGATCATCGTCTTCAGCCTCGTGATCGTCTATCCGCTGCTGGCAGCGATCTACCTTTCGGTCTTCTCGATCTATACGCCCACGCTGCAGGGCGACTTCGTCGGCGCCGCGAACTACATCGAGCTGCTCACCGGCGGGGCCTTCTGGCATTCGCTCGGCGTCACGCTGATCTGGACCGTAGGCACGCTGTCGTTGCAGATCATCGCCGGCATCGGCCTCGCCCTGCTCCTGCACCAGAACATCTGGTTTCGGTCGCTGGCCCGGTCGCTCGTGCTATTCCCCTACTTTCTCTCCACCGTCGTGGCCGTTCTGGTCTGGCGCTGGCTCTTCAACGATCTTTACGGCGCGCTGAACCATGGCCTGATCCAGCTCGGCATTCTCGACATGCCACTCGACTGGCTTGGCTCCATGCCCAATGCGATGATCGGGGTGATCCTGGTCGGGGCCTGGAAGTACTTCCCCTTCGTCGTCATAGCCGTGCTGGCCCGGCTGCAGACGATCCCGGAGAACCTCTACGAGGCCGCCCGCATCGACGGCGCCGGGCCCGTCGGCCGGTTCTTCGACATCACGCTGCCGCAGCTGCGCTCCGTCCTCGTGGTCATCATCCTTCTGCGGGCGATCTGGGACTTCAAGGAATTCGACCTGCTGTACCTGCTGACGGGCGGCGGACCGGTGACCTCGACGCAGACACTGTCCCTGCTGGTCTACCAGGAGGCCTTCGGGCTCAACCAGATGGGCCAGGCCGCCGCCTACTCCGTCGGCATGATGCTGGTGATGCTGGCCTTCATGGTCCTTTACATCCGTCGGACTGGAGGGAAGTGATGAAAACCCTGCGCCCCATTGTCCTCAACCTGGTTACCTGGACCCTCGTCCTGCTGATCGCCTTCCCGCTGCTGTGGATGATCATCACCTCGCTAAAGCCGCAGTCCGAACTGTTCCGCATCCCGCCGACCTGGATTCCCGAAAGCATCACCTTCGAGCACTACTGGCGCCTTCTGAGCGAGACGCCGTTCCTGCGGTACTTCCGCAACTCGGTGGTCCTGGCTGTCTCGACGACGGTCTTCGTGGTGATCCTCGGAACCCTCGGAGCCTATTCGCTGGTGCGCTTCACCTACCGCGGCCGCGAGACCATGGCGATGCTGGTGCTCTTCACCTACCTCCTCCCCTCGGTCGTGCTGATCATCCCGCTCTACCTGATGATCGCCAGCCTCGGCCTGTCGAACTCGCTCTTCGGGCTGATCCTGGCGCACACGACCTTCGCTCTTCCCTACGCACTATGGCTGCTGCGTAGCTTCATGGAAGGTATCCCGGAGGACCTGGAGAACGCTGCACTCGTCGACGGGGCGAGCCGGATGGGCGCCTTCAAGGATGTGATATTCCCCCAGCTCCTGCCTGGGATCATCTCCACCGCGCTCTTCACCTTCATCCTGTCCTGGAACGAGTACCTCTACGCGCTCGTCCTGGTGAACTCGGAGTCGGTCACACCGCTGACCACCGGCGTGATGTCCATGCTCATCTCGGCGTTCAACATCGAGTGGTCCCTGCTCATGGCGGCCTCGGTGATGATGAGCCTCCCGCTCATTGTCGTGTTCGCCTTCCTGCAAAGCTACCTGACCAGCGGCTTCGGTGCCGGCGGCGTCAAGGGCTGACGAAAAGGAGCCGAAATTGGCCAACGTAACCTTTCGAAACGTCCGCAAGAGCTTCGGCGAATTCGTGGCGCTCGAGGAACTGGACCTGCATATCAACGAAGGCGAGTTCGTCGCCCTGCTCGGTCCCTCGGGCTGCGGCAAGTCGACGACGCTGAGGATGCTGGCCGGGCTGGAATTCCCAACTTCGGGCGAGATCATGATCGGAGACCGCGTGGTCAACGATCTCGCCCCTGGCAAGCGCGACATCGCCATGGTCTTCCAGTCCTATGCACTCTACCCGCACATGTCCGTGGGCGAGAACATCGGCTACCCGCTCAAGAAGCGCGGCATCAAGGGCCGAGAGCGGGACGACGCCGTGCAGAAGGCGGCCGAGCTGCTTCAGCTCGACGCCCTGCTCGACCGAAAGCCGAAGCAGCTCTCCGGCGGTCAGCAGCAGCGGGTCGCCCTCGGCCGGGCCCTCGTGCGCGACCCCCAGGTCTTCCTGCTCGACGAGCCGCTCTCCAACCTCGACGCCAAGCTGCGCAGCTACATGCGCGCAGAGCTGATCGAGTTGCACCGACGCCTCGGCAAGACCATGGTCTACGTCACCCACGATCAGCTCGAAGCGATGACAATGGCGAGCCGGATCGCCGTGATGCACGGCGGCCGGGTCCAGCAGTTCGACACGCCCGACGCGATCTACAACCGCCCGGCCAATCGCTTCGTCGCGGGCTTCATCGGCACGCCGCCGATGAACCAGGTCGAAGGGACGGTCGAGGGGGGCCACTTCATCACCGGTGGCCACAAGGTGCCAATCGACCGGAGCGCCTATGCCGATGCGCTGCGGGACGGACCCGTCGTGCTCGGCGTCCGGCCAGAAGCGATCACGATCGGCAAGGGCGAAGGTCTCCCTGCGACCGTGCGGCTAGCGGAGAACACCGGCCACGAGACCATCGTGACCCTCGAGCTTCCGGATCGCACCCGAATTTCGGCACGGGTCGAGGCGGCACGACGCCTCGATGTCGGCCATTCCGTCGCGCTGACCTTCGACCCGGACGCGATCCATCTCTTCGAGGCGAGCGCGACCGGCGCGCGCCTCAACCTCGATGCCAAATCCGCCTCGGTTGTCTCGATGCGGTCCAAATGAACAATGAAAAGGAAATGAGGCCGGGCATGACCGACCCCCGAGAGCTGGACAAGCAGTACGTCTTTCACCCCTTCAGCATGGCGCATGTGCACGAGCAGTCGGGCGCGCTGATGATGGCCCGCAGCGCCGACGGCTGCTGGATCACCGACGACTCCGGAAAGCGCCACCTCGACGCAATGGCGGGGCTCTGGTGCGTGAACGTGGGCTACGGCCGCGACCGGATTGCCGATGCGTTGGCCGACCAGGCCCGGCAACTCAGCTACTTCCACGGCTTCAGCTCAATGGCGACCGAGCCCGCAGCGACCCTTGCCGAGCGGGTCATCGCCAAGGCGCCCGAGGGATTCTCCAAGGTCTTCTTCGGCGCCTCGGGGTCCGATGCCAATGACACCCAGGCCAAGATCGTCTGGTACTACAACAATGCCCGCGGCAAGCCCGAGAAGAAGAAGATCATCGCCCGGGACCGGGGCTATCACGGCGTCACGGTCATGACGGCCGGCCTCACCGGGTTGCCGGGGCTACATGCGGGCTTCGACCTGCCCCTGCCGATGATCCGCCACGTCTCGGCCCCGCACAATGTCTGGACCCGTCTGCCGGAAGAGGACGATGCGGCCTTCACTGCGCGTCTTGCGAAGGAGCTCGAGGATCTGATCCTTTCAGAGGGACCGGACACCGTTGGCGCTTTCATCGCCGAGCCGGTGATGGGCGCCGGGGGCGTCATTGTCCCGCCGGAGGGTTATTTCGCTGCAATCCGCGAAGTCCTAGACCGCTACGACGTGCTTCTTATCGCGGACGAGGTGATCTGCGGGTTCGGCCGGCTCGGCACCTGGTTCGGGACCGAGGCCCTCGACATGCAGCCGGACCTCATGTCCGTTGCCAAGGGTATCACCTCGGGCTACGCGCCGCTCTCGGGTGTTCTCGTCGGCGACAAGGTCTGGCGCGTCATCTCGGGCGAAGCTCCTGCGAAGTTCGGCGCCTTCGGCCATGGATACACATACACCGCGCACCCCGTGATGGCCGCCGCCGCGCTCGCCAACCTCGATATCGTGGAGGAAGAGAACCTGGTGGAGCGCGCGGGCGAGATGGGTGCCTACCTGAATGAGGCTCTGGCCAGGGCCTTCGCCGACTTGCCGATCGTTGCGGAAACGCGGGGCAAGGGCCTCATGGCGGCCGTCGAGTTCGCCCGGCCCACTGCTGACGGCTGGCAGAAGTTCGATTCCTCGCTCCAGGTCGCCCCGCGCATCGTGCGTGCCGCGCTCGAGGATGGCGTTATCTCGCGTGCTCTGCCGAACAGTGACGCGGTCAGCTTCTCCCCGCCCTTCACCATCACCCCGGAAGAGATCGACCTAGCCGTCTCGACCGTCCGCAAGGCCGCCGGCGTCGTCCACGATGCGCTCCGCGCCGAAGACACGCCAGCGTCTCAATAAATTTACGAGGACTTTCAATTGGATAGGAATTCGATCACTTGGTCCGGCGCGATGCCTGCCATCACGACGCCATTCACAGGCAAGGACGAGGTCGACCACGACGAAATGTCCGCCAACATCCGGCGGTTGATGAAGGACGGAGCCACCGGCGTCGTTGCCGCCGGCTGCACGGGTGAGTTCTGGTCCCTCAGGCCAGAGGAACGTCGCGAGATCTATGCGACGGCCCGCAAGGCCGTCGGCAAAGACGGAACGGCGATCGTCGGCGCCGCAGGCATCACCCCGCGCGACGTCATCGCCGCCATGGAGGACGCCGCTGCCGAAGGCGCCGACGCCGCCCTGGTCATGCCGCCCTTCTTTGCGCATCTCAGCGAGGCCGAGGTCATCGCGCATTTCGAGACCGTCTCGGAAGCCGCGCCGCTTCCGGTCATGCTCTACAACATCCCCGGCAACGCCGGGAACGCCCTGACGCCCGCCATCGTAGACCGGCTCGCCGACCTCGAAAACGTGGTCGCGATCAAGGAAAGCTCAGGCGACTGGCTCAACTTCCAAGGCACATTGTCCATCGCCGGCGACCGGATCCGGGTCTTCTGCGGGCCCTCTTCGACCATCGGCGTGCCCGCCATGCTGGCCGGCTGTGACGGTCTCGTCGATTGCTTCCCCAATGTCTGGCCCTCACTGATCGACATTTGGCCGATGATGCAGCGCGGCGAGACCGAGGCGGCCTGGGAGGTCCAAGTGCGCGCACAGGAACTGACGCGCCTCTTCATCTCGGGGGGACGGACGCTCTATCCAGCGACCAAGGCCGCGATGGACTACCTTGGCCTGCCGGGCGGTGGCGCCCCCCGCGCCCCGCTCCAGCCACTCAAGGGGGAACCGCTGGCCGGGCTGCACCGTGGTTTGGACCGCATCCTCAGACGGGCCCCGAACGCCGCTTGATCGGGACTGCCCGCGATTGAAACGGACGCGGGAAGCGCGTCATCTGATACGAAGAACGGAAGGAACCCCAATGGACCTGGGACTGAAGGGCCGCCGCGCCATCGTCACCGCCGCCAGCAAGGGGCTGGGCCGGGCCTGTGCCCACTCGCTCGCCGCCGAAGGCGTCGACCTGGTGATGAATGCCCGTAGCGCCGACGCCCTGGAGGCGACCGCGGAGGAGATCCGCTCGGCCCACGGCGTCGAAGTCACCACCGTCGCCGCCGACATCACGAGTCCCGACGGCCGGGATCAGCTGCTCGCCAAGGCCGGCGAGACCGACATCCTCGTGACCAATCCGGGCATTCGACAGATCCCCGGCGAATACGAGGAGTGGACGCGAGACGACTGGAACCAGTGGTTCGACGCGCACTTCTTCGCATCGCTCGAGATGATCACCGGCGTCCTTCCGGGGATGCGGGCGCGCAAATGGGGCCGGATCGTCAACATCTCCGTCAGCTTCATCAAGTTCCCGCAGCCGCACTTCGCTCACAGCCACTCGGCCCGCCTGGCCCTTTCCGGCGCCATCGCATCGCTGGTCAAGGAGACGGTCCGGGACAACGTGACGATCAACACGGTCTGCCCCGGCTTCTTCGACACCGACGCGCTGCACACCAACCTGCACAACCACGCCCGCCGCGGGAACACGACCTACGAGGCCATCGTCGAGAACCGGATCCAGAGCGTGCCCGCCGGCCGCTTCGCCGATCCAAAGGAGTGCGGCGATCTCGTCGCCTACCTCAGCTCCGACCAGGCCGGCTTCATCGTCGGCCAGAACATCATCAACGACGGTGGCGTCTATCAGGGTCTGTTCTGATGGAGCCCCGCCTCGTCTTGGTGTCGGGCGGTGCCAGGGGTCTCGGCGCAGGCATCGTCCGGCGATGCCTCGCGGACGGGCACCGGGTCTCGGTCGGAGCCCGAAACCCCGAAGCCGTCCGCGCGGCCTTCTCCGATATCCCGGAGGACCGGCTGCATGCCTATCGCTACGATGCCGACGAGGCCGGCACGGCCTCCGAGTGGGTCGAGGCGACCGCTCGGGACATGGGTCCGCCGGATGCCCTGGTCAACAATGCCGGCATCCTGCGGATGGTCGACTTCACCCGGGGCGACGAGAGCGACCTCGACGCGCTCTGGCAGGTCAATGTCAAAGGGCCCTTCCGGCTGATCCGCGCCGCCCTGCCCCATCTCAAGGCCTCTGGCCGCGGTCGGGTGGTCAACATCGCCTCGACCGATGCCAAGCGCTACCGGGACACCTCGGTCTCGCTCGGCTACGTGATGACCAAGCAAGCGCTGCTGGCGATGACCCACGCCGTGCGGTTCGCCGGGTGGGACGAGGGGCTCCGCGGCACCGCACTCTGCCCCGGTGCGATCGACACCGACCTTATCGCCGACGTCCCCGGCGTGACGCCCAAGTCGGAGCGCCTCCAGCCCGAAGACGTCGCAGCCATCGTCTCGCTTCTCCTGGTCCTCCCGAACCAGGCCAGCGTCCCCGAGATCGTCGCCAACACGCGCCTAGAAAGCAGTATCTGAGCAGACCGGCCCGGCCGCTGTCCGTGCACGACAGCAGGATATATTCCTCCACCGAAAACAAGAAGACGCGGACCGCTGTGGTCCGCGTCCTCAGTCGTCGCGAAGCCGACAGGCGGGTCCGCGCACGGACCCGCCGGCTTCGATAACACTATTCTGCCGCGATCTTGCTTGGGTGCTTGCGCTCGTAGGCGCGCCAGGTCGTGGCCCAGACGCTTGGCTCGTCCAGCGCGGAGGTCAGCGCCTTGATCGGCCCGTTATGGGGCGCGGTCTTGACCAAGTCAGCGTCTTCGTAAGCCTCCGCGATCACGTGTTCGAGGACGTCGATCCAGTAGTCGATGTCCTCCTTCGACCAGAGCTCGCCCGCCTCGGGCGTGAAGGGCTCGGGGACTAGCCAGGGCTCGTGGCTCAGCCAGAGCGCGTCGATGCCAAAGTCGGTCATCCGGTTAGAGATCTCGAAGACCGTGCAGCCGGTGTCCTGCGTGACCTGGTCGACCGAGTGGCGTGTCATCTCCATCCGCGGCGCGTCGATGCCGGGGTTGGATCGGCTGACGCCCTTCGTCTTGCCGAGTCGCCAGTCCATGTAGTTGTTGGCCAGCACAGAAATGTCCGCCGCCTCTCGCAGCCCCTCCGCGCCCATGGCGCGGGCCCAGGCATAGGCCTTCATCACCTGGGGCGCGTTGCCCCAGAACTCTCGCACACGGCCGATGCTCTGCGGACGATCCTCGTCCAGCACGTAGCTGTCACCATCCTTCTTCACCACGGGGGCCGGCAGGAAGGGGACGAGATGCTCTGCACAGCCGTAAGCGCCCACGGCGGGCCCTCCTCCGCCCTTCGGCGCACCGAAGGTCTTGTGCAGCATGAACATGCAGGCGTCGAAGCCCAGCTCTCGGGCTCGCAACCGGCTCATCACGCCGTTGAAGTTGGCATGGTCGTAGAAGCAGAGCCCGCCAGCCTCGTGGACGATCTTCACCCACTCTTTGATATCCGGGTTGTAGATGCCCATGTCATCAGGATTGTTAACCATCAGCGCGGCGGTGCGCGGGCCGACGACGGACTTCAGTTGCTCGATGGACGGATAGCCATTCTCCTCCAGGCTGAGAGTGATCACCTCGAAGCCTGCCGTGTTGGCCGTCGCCGGAGAGCAGGGATGCGTCTGGATCGTCGTGATAATCTGGTCGCGCTGCTGCAGCTCTCCGCGCGATGCATGGTAGGCCCGTGTCAGGCAGGCATGGGTATAGGCCGCGTCAGCCCCGCCGCCAGCCTGGAAGATGAACTGGTCCATACCGCTGACCTCGCAGAGGAAGTCGCTGAAGTTGTCGTAGAGCTCGAGCACCCCCTGCAGCGTCTCAGCCTCCTGCAGCGGGTGCAACTTCTTCAGGTGCTCGGACGTGGCCCGCTCCCCGATCCGGGGATTGTACTTCATCGTGCAGGTTCCGAAGAGCGACACGCCCATCATGCCAAGGGTCATCTGGCTGAGGTGCAGGTAGTGACGGAGAGCGTCGTGCTCCGTGACCTCCGGAAGGACCGGGGCATTCTTGCGCGCAGCCTTGCCCGGCAGCTTCGGCGCCGGCGCGTCTTCGAAAACGACGCCGCGACGTCCGGTGCCGGTCATCTCCATGACCACCGGCTCGGACCACTTTGCGGCGTGGTAGCCATTGGAATTCTCGAGATAGTTCTTGAGGGACGCAGTCATGCCAGGGCCTCCTTTACGGCTGCGACCAGCTGGTCGATATCGGTTTTGGTATGCACCTCGGTCACGCAGAAGAGGGCCGCGTTTCCGCTGACGCCCGGCTCTCCGGTCAGGTCCTTCGGTCCGAGAAGGCCTTTGGCCCTCAGCGCTGCGTTCACTTGCGATACCGGTTTGTCGAAGGTCGCGACGAACTCCTTGAACACCGGGCGCGAGAGATCGACCGAGACCCCATCGAGGGCATCCAGCGCCTGCGCCGTCGCGGTCGAGCGGGCCATGATCAGCCGACCGATCTCGGCAAATCCTTCCGGGCCCAAGGCGCTCATGTAGGTGGCATTCGCGAGGGCCCAGAGATAGACCGAGTTGCCGGTCCAATCCTTGCCTTCCTCACGCATCCCGTAGGATGTCTGGTGAAATAGCGCGAGGCCGAAGCCGAGCTCTCCCGGCTCCCGCGTCTCGGAGATCGAGACATTCAGAGTATTGTATTCGTGGGCGTAGCGCTCGTCGTCGAGGCTCGCGATGAAGCCCCCGACCCCGCCGCCTGCGTACATGTGGACGCCCAAAGGCTGGGTCGGTCCCACGGCAATCGTGGCGCCGTATGCACCCGGCGCCTCAAGCAGGCCCAGCGATAGCGGATCGACCCCGACAATCGCCTCGGCGCCCGCCTCACGCGCCAGGGCGCAAAGCTCACCAGGGTCGGCATCGATCACCCCGTGATAGCCAGGCGTCTCGAAGTAGAGCGCACCGGCGCCGTCCAACTTGGCCTTGAGATCGGCGCGGTCGATGCAGCCATCCGCGCCCACTTTTACCGTCGCGATCTGGATGTGACGGGCCATCTCGGTGGGCTCGCAATAGGTCTCGAGCACCATGCGCCGCTCGGGGTCCATAACCTCGGGCACGACCACCTTGCGCCTGCCGGTCATGCGCGCGGCCATCCGCACCCCGTGCCCCACGGCGCAGCCCCATGAATAGACGGGCAGGCCGACGAAATCCAATTCCACCAGGGCGCCGATCTGGCTGGTGAACTCGAACCAGGCCTGGTTGCGCCCGTGGTCGGAGGTGGGCGATCCGAAGACCGAGGTCTGCCACTCGTAGCGGCCCACCACCTCGTCGCAGATCGCCGGCACGTAGTGCGGCCAGGCGCCCGCGCCGCGGAAACAGGCGCTCTGCTCGAACACCATGTTCTTGCCCATCAGATCGTCGAGGTGCCGCGACAGAGCGACTTCCGACGCGAGTTGCGGCGGAAGGTCCAAGGGCCGCTCCATCCGGTGATCTTCGGGAATCTGGACGAAGAGTTCCTCGATGTCCTTGACCCCCAGGGCGGCCAGCATCTCCTCCTTTGCCGATCCGCCGGAATTCGCCATCCATGGATGCGCCTTCATGTGCCTCTCCTTCATTGTTCTCTCAGGCCACCACCCGCATGACGAGGCTTCGGCCCGGCCCGGTGATCACCGGCCAGTATCCCGAAAGCCGGCTGTCAAGCGCCGGGTCACCCGTGTCGATCGTCAGTTCCTGCGGGTTCAGCCCCGCCAACTTGTCCGCGCCGCAGATCACGTCGATCCGAGGCATGCCGGCCGCCCGCAAGACCGCTGGAGAAATCTGCTGGTTGCCGCGTCCGAGCACGAAGCCCTGCCCGCCGACGACGGTCACCACGATACGCACCTTGCGGCCGGCGACACGCTCGATCAGCGTGTGCTCGTCGAGGTCGATGCCGGTGATCCGCCCCCCTTCGGCGAGGTCCACCCCCAGCAATGAGCCGCCGCCGAGCCGGTCCTTGAGCACCTTCATCGTCGCGCCCGGCCCCAGCAGGTAGAGCGTCTCCGTCTTCATCGCCCGCAAATAGGCGGCGATCGCGCCGTCCATCTCCCCGACAGTGTCGCTGCTGCCCGCTTTCGGATTCTGCCGATCCCCCCGGCGGTTCAGCGGGGTCCGCGCGACGGTGTAGAGCCGGGCCGAAAGACGACCGGCCCTACGCTCTTCCTCGTCGAGATCGAGGACCTCCACCATCTCGGTGCGGCGCAACGGGTCTGTCAGGAAATCCGCCGCCAGCCGCCCCGCTCTCTCGGGGCTCCGGGCAAAGACCCCGGAGTGCATCTTGACGCCGGAGGGGATGCCGAGGATCGGGATGCCGCCGCTGTTGGCGGCGCAGATGTCGCGCGCCGTTCCGTCTCCGCCGGCGAAGAGGATGAGGTCCACCTTGCCCTGCATTTCTCGGACACATGCCTCGGTGTCCGCCGCCGTGCCGAGCAACGTGGCGGGGCCCACCGGCGTCACCTCGCCGCGTGGGGGCAGAACTGGTCCCGCCAAGACCTCAACGGAACACCCCACGCGAAAGGTGTCGAGCGCCCGAGCCGCCCGCTCCGGAGACTGCGACAGCCGACCCTCAACGCTCGCACGAACGGCGATGTCGGGTTCATCGCTGCCCTTGCGGCCCATTGCACCGCCGAGACCCGCCACCGGGTTAATGATCAACCCTAGCCGCGCCACCAACTCGCTCCGAAGCTATCCGGACATTTGTTCGCATAATGAAAACATGACGAAGTCATGGCTTGCGCGCAAGTGAATTCGGGTGGGACAGAACCCTAGGTCGGAGCTTCACCACCGATTGGCACCCACTCTCAGGTCCGACGAACTGTCAAAAACCACCGGGCGAGGAGTAGCGGATTGAAGTAGCGGAATGGTGTTCGTTGGGTCATCCATAGAGACTAAGGTCTCCCCTCCCTGACTCGCTCAAGGAGTTCTCCTGACAGTGCACCTGGGCCCGCTCAAGCCACGTTCCACTGACAGCGCCCCGGGCAAAGAACGGAGCCGATCGGACGAACTGGAAGGAGGCCGAGCACCGGGCCAGCCTCGAGCCGCCTCTAGCCGATACGAACCGGCCCCAGGCGCTCGCCGCTTTCGGGAGAGAACAGGTGAACGGCACCGGAGGGGCGGAGGGACGTCCGCCCCGCCACTTCGTCGGAGCGGTGCACGCCCGGAAGGCTGACGGTGAAGGGCGCATCGGGTGCTGTCAGACAAATGCGAAACGGTCTCTGTTGTCCCGGAACGCGCAGGGTCAGGCGTCGCAGAGCCCCCGCCACTCGGCGAGCGCGGCGTCGCGGGACTGCTTGAAGTGGGTTCGGCTGGAGAGACTGCGCTGATGGTTGAAGTGGTTGAAGACGGAGGCGTGGACCGAGGCGAACTTCTGTAGACTTCGCATTTGCCGGAAGCGCAGCATCGCACGCTCTCGTCGTCGGAATGGCAGGTGTGAGTTCTCTGCGCGGTTGTTGATCCAGCGCCCTTGGGTCCGGTGACCAGTAACCTGAAGCTCCTTCATCGCGGCGCCGTAGGAGCGGAGCCGGTCTGTGACGATCTCGTCGGCTGTCCCGTACCGCCTCATCAGCTTCTTCATGAATTTCAGTGCAGCGGCCCGATCACGTCGTCTCGTCACCACGCTCTCGAGAACCTCGCCCTCGTGATCCACGGCCCGCCAGAGGTAGTGCGTCTTGCCGTTGATCTTCACGAAGACCTCGTCGAGGTGCCAGCTCCACCGGCTCGCCTTTAGCGCCTGGATGCGGCGCTTTCTGACTTCGGCTGCGAACATGGGGCCGAACCGGTTCCACCAGTAGCGGACCGTCTCGTGGCTGACCTCGATCCCCCGCTCATGCAGCAGATCCTCGACATTGCGCAGCGAGAGCGGAAACCGGACATAGAGCATCACCGCCAGGCGTATGATCGCGGGGCTCGTCTTGAAGTAGCGGAACGGGCTTGGCTGGGTCATCCGGGGAGGCTAAGTCCGCCCCCTGCCCTGCTCAAGCGGTTCTTTTGACAGTACCGTTCAACTCCCTCGACGCCCAGCACGAAGCCTGCGCGGCCTACATCGCAAGCCAGAAGCACGAAGGTTGGTCGCTGGTTAAAGCCCGCTTCGACGATGGCGGTGTCTCCGGCGGGACCCTCAACCGCCCTGCCCAGCAGCGCTTGGTGGCCGAGATCGAGGCCGGCCGGATCGACATGGTCGTCGTCTACAAGATCGACCGGCTGACGCGATCGCTTGCCGACTTCGCCAAGCTTGTCGAAAGTCTCGAGGCCGCGTCCTGCTCCTTCGTCTCGGTCACCCAGGCGTTCAACACCTCCTCCTCGATGGGGCGGCTGACCCTCAACATGCTCTTGTCCTTCGCGCAGTTCGAGCGCGAGGTCACGGCAGAACGCATCCGTGACAAGCTCGCGGCCTCCAAAAGAAAGGGGCTCTGGATGGGCGGGTTGCCACCACTGGGATACGATCCCCATCCGGACCCCCAGGTTCGCCAACTGGTCCCGAACGAGGCGGAAGCGGTGACCATCCGAGCCCTCTTCAACCTCTATGCTGAACATGGCTGTCTGAACGCCGTGGCTCGCGCCGCGGCAGATCGGGGCCTCTTGTCCAAGCGGCGGCGGTCTGCCTCGGGGAACTCGAGCGGGGGAGGCCGAGGCCCCCTTAGCCGCGGGCAGATTCATCACATCCTCCGCAACCCCGTCTATGTCGGACGCATCCGTCACAAGGACACAACCTGGCCAGCCCAGCACCCCGCGATTGTCGATGACGACCTCTGGAAGACCGTCCAGGACCGGCTTGGCGAGCGGGGCCAGCGCAGGCGCGGCCCAAACGGAAAACAGGTCGCCGCGGATAGCGCGCTCTTGAAGGGCAAGCTTCGGGACGGGACCGGGGACAGGCTTACACCGACTCATGTTCAACGAGGAGATCGGCGCTACCGATACTACGTCTCCAATCGCCTGATCTCGGGTGGCCCTGATCCGAACGCCCTGCGAATACCTGCAATTGAGCTAGAGCGGCGAGTGACAGAAATCGTCGCCGGGCACATCCAAGCCGCCGGTGAGCGCCACAGACTGGCAACACCGAGCGATGCCGTGGCGAGCCAGTCCCTCTCCGAGCGCGCCACTGCTTATGCGGCGAATTTGCGAACCGATCCTGGACAGGCCCTCGCCAGGCTCATCGACGGCGTGACGCTTGCAACTGGTCAGATCACAATTCGTCTTGACGGGACCGCACTCGCGGCGGCGCTCGACCTCAAGGAAGAAGAGATCGAACGCGAGAGCCTAACGATCGCCCTGCCGCTCCAGTATCGCCGCCGCGGTCAGGAGACGCGCATCGTGGTTGGAGAACTGCAGTCCACCCCCGATGCCACACTTCTTCGGGCCCTCAGAATGGCCCATCGGTGGGCCACCTCGATCCGCGATGGAGTCTCTTTGGCGCAGATCGCTCGACAGGAGAATGTCGGCCCCCGCTACGTCGCGAAGCTCCTTCCGCTCGCCATGCTGTCCCCGCGAATCCAGGTCGCCGTAATCGCCGGAACACAGCCCGTCGAGATGACGCTCGAGCGGCTGCTCAATAGCCCGCTCCCCTTCGACTGGACAGACCAGGAACGGGCTGTCGGACTGGCAGCCTGAGTGCCATCGCCGAGCGCTGCAGGCATCCCTGCTCAGGCAAAATTCTTTCCCTGTTCTGAGAAAAAACTTCCCTGTTCGTCTGCTTAGGGAAATCACGTCTAAGCCATTGGTGTGAGGTCAGGAATCGGCCTCCACCTTTCTGGGTTCCGAGGATCTTGGTGTGATTTCCCTGTAGATCGCCACAAAACAGGGAAAGCGCACCGGCCGCAGCGCGCAAGTGAGACCACCGCCCAAATCGGCCGTGAGCTGCAAGGCGCAGTGCGTCTCAGTCAGGATCATGCCCGGCTACCCCCCGGAAAATGGGGCCAGACTACGGACAAGAAGTTGTAGGGTAACTGAGCTAGGGGTCCTTGGCGGTGCTGTCAGACAAATGCGAAACGGTCTCTGGTGTCCCGGAAGGCGAAGGGTCAGGCGTCGCAGAGACCCCGCCACTCGTCGAGTGCAGCGTCGCGGGACTGCTTGAAGTGGGATCGGCTGCAGAGACTGCGCTGATGGTTGAAGTGGTTGAAGACGGAGGCGTGGACCGAGGCGAACTTCTGTAGACTTCGCATTCGGCGGAAGCGCAGCATCGCGCGCTCTCGTCGTCGGAACGGCAGGTGTGAGTTCTCTGCGCGGTTGTTGATCCAGCGCCTATCGGTCCGGTGACCAGTAACCTGAAGCTCCTTCATCGCGGCGCCGTAGGAGCGGAGCCGGTCTGTGACGATCTCGTCGGCTGTCCCGTGCCCCTTCATCAGCTTCTTAAGGAATTTCAGTGCCGAGGCCCGATCGCGCAAAAGGACCTCTCCCTCTTGATCCACGGCCCGCCAGAGGTAGTGCGTCTTGCCGTTGATCTTCACGAAGACCTCGTCGAGGTGCCAGCTCCACCGGCTCGCCTTCAGAGCCTGGATGCGGCGCTTTCTGACTTCGGCTGCGAACATGGGACCGAACCGGTTCCACCAGTAGCGGACCGTCTCGTGACTGACCTCTATGCCAAGTTCATGCAGCAGGTCCTCGACATTGCGCAACGATAGCGGAAACCGGACATAGAGCATCACCGCGAGACGGATGATCTCGGGGCTGGTCTTGAAGTAGCGGAACGGACTTGGCTGGGTCATCCGGGGAGGCTAGGTCCGCCCCCTGCCCCGCTCAAGCGGTTCTTCTGACAGTGCCCTTCAGAGGCTTGCTCCGGCGTTTCACTGCCGGGGTCGCGATTTTTCCAAGCGTGAAACGAACCGCGTCATCGGGAAGAGCACGACCATATAAAGTAGCGCACCGACGACGAGCGGCGTGGCATTGACGAATTGGGATTGAAGATCCTGGGCGACCTTGAGAATCTCGGCGATCGCGATCACGGAGGTCTCTGCCGTGCGCTTCATGAGGCCAATTAGACGATTGGAGTAGTCGGGCAACACGATCCGCACCGATTGCGGAAGCACCACCAAGCGCATCGCCTGCCACGCGGTCAGGCCGATGCTTCGGGCGCTGAGCACTTGGTTTCGGTGGATCGCCTCGATACCGGACCGGAACACTTCGGTGAGGTAGGCGCCCTCGATCAGGGTCAATGCCACCACACCGGTGGCGAATGGCGATAGAACGATCCCCGAGTAGGGCAGCGCCGAGTAGGTGACGAGCAGCAGTACGATCGGTGGCACTGCACGAAAGACGTCGACATAGGCGTCGATGAAGAAGTTGAGCAGCGCGTCATTTACGATGCTTCGCACGACCGCCATGAACATGCCGAGAAGCGTGGACAGCACCAGGGAAAACAGGAACACCTGCACGGCGATCCAGAGGCCGCTCAGCATCCGTGCCATTGCGCCGGGGCGGCTCATCACCTCCACGTTGAAGAAGAGGTAGCCAAGGCGGCCCCAGTCGCCATCCGCCCAGCGAAAGAATGCGGCCGTCGCCAGAACGAGCAGCGCCAGGGCTGACAGGTTCTGTAGCCAGAGTGGCGCGCCCTTGTCGATCTGCACGGGGACGAACAGGAACAGGAAGGCGACGAACACCGCGACAGTCGCGGTGATATCGAAGGCAATGCCGATCCCCGAGGTCGCCGGCGCAGCGAGAAGGTAGCCGAGTCCTACCAGAAACATCAGTATCAGCGGAATGGGCCGGGATTTGATCAGCTCTTGCCTCATCGTATCGCTCTCAGGAATTCGCGGGTCCGTTCGTGCTCGGGTTCGTCGAGTACCCGCGCGGTCGGTCCGCGTTCGACGACCTGGCCGGCGTCGAGCATGATCAGCTGATCGGCCGCCTTGCGCAGGAATCCGATCTCGTGACTGACGACGACCATCGTCATTCCCTCCTCGGCGAGTGTCCGCATCACCTCGAGAACCTCGTTCACCATCTCGGGGTCGAGCGCGGAGGTGGGCTCGTCGAACAGGATCGCCTTCGGCCGCATCGCGAGCGAGCGGGCGATCGCGACCCGCTGCTGCTGGCCTCCCGAGAGCTGCTGCGGGTGCTTCGTGACATGGTCGGCGAGGCCAACCCGTTTGAGCGCGTCAGCAGCGGTCTCCTGCGCCTCGCTGCGCGGGCGCCGGCGGACGTAGATCAATCCGAGCGCGACGTTTTCCAGAACGGTCATGTGCGGGAAGAGGTTGTATTCCTGAAACACCATGCCGATGTCCGCGCGGACCCGGTTCACGTCGGTCCGCAGGTCGGTGATGACGGTGCCCTCGATCAGGACGTCGCCTTGGCTCGGTTCCTCGATCCGGTTCAGGCATCGGAGAAACGTGCTCTTGCCGCTGCCCGAACTACCCATCAGCGCGGCCACTTCACCTCTTGCGATCGTTGCGTCGATGCCGCGCAGGACGTGCGAACCACCGAAGTACTTGTGGATGCCGCGCGCTTCGATCATCGGCTCTGCCTTGGTGTCAGACACGGCGCTCATCTTACGTTCCAAGCGTCGAGGCGACGCTCCAGCCGTCGGGTAAGGTGGATGAGCGGGATCAGCGTCGCGAGGTAGACGAACATCGACAGGACGAGAGGCGTCGGCGTGCGCTTCCAGGTGACCGCCTGCTGTGCCGTGGTGAGCAGCTCGGGCACGGTGATGACGTAGGCGACGGCGGTGTCCTTCACGAGGCTGACGAGGTTATTCGTGAGCGGCGGGATTACGATCTTGAACGCCTGCGGCAGGATCACAAACCGCATGGTCGCGCCCGGGCCCAGACCCAGCGCGCGGGCGGCGTCGATCTGACCGCGAGGGATGCTTTCGATGCCGGCGCGAAAGATCTCGGTCTGGTAGGCACTGTTCATGAGGACCAGAGCCAGTACGGCCGCCCAGAACGCCGGCAGGCGGATCCCGAGGAACGGCAAAGCGTAGAAGATGAGGACCATGCTGACGATGAGCGGCAGTGCACGGAAGATGTCGACGTGCAGACCCAGAAAGAGGTCGATGACGGGATTGCCGAGGGTCCGGAGGATCCCGAACGTCAGGCCGAAGATAATCGACAGGACTGCAGCCACGATCGAGAGCTGGAGTGTCACGAGAAGGCCCTGGGCATAGAGCTCCCAGACGCCATCCATGCGCGAGAAATTGAAGAATTGCTCCTGCACCCGATCCCAGCGCGTGCCGCTGTAACGGTAGAAAAGCCAGAAGAACAAGACGATGACGCTCAAGCTGGTGGCCCGCTTGAGAAGGATTGGCTTCTCCCGGTCGGTGAGCATCACGCCGGCCAATACGAAGCCTGTCAGGTACCAAAGGATTACGCCTGCGGCGCCGAGCGGCGTCGGCTTGCCGAAGGGCGGCAGGAAGAGCACTGCGGCGGCGATCCAGCCGACCAGGCCGATGGCCAGCCACTCGTAGCGGCGGAACCAGGGCTGGTGGGCCCCGCGATTGCGCCAATCGTCGATCGTGGTTCGAATGTCGGTCATGCGCGGACTGGGGCCTGTTTCGAGTGCGGCGCGTCATGCGCCCGCACGGGGCTGCCTATGGCCTCCGTGCGGGCGTTCGAAATGCTCGGGCGCTGGACAGCGCGCGCGATCACTCTGCGGGGACGTAGGGCTCTTCGAAGACCCGAACGACGGGAGAGTCCTCGTCGGGAGCATCGCCGAAGTACTGCTCGAACAGCTCGGCGGTCGTGCCGTCTTCCTTCATCGACCGAAGCGCCTCGTCGAACTCGTCGCGGAGCGGATCGCCCGTCCGGAAAAAGGCGCCGATCATGAAGCTTGCATCATTGGTGTCGATCACTTCGAAGAGGCCCCGCTCCTGGATGTAGACCCGGGCGGTCGGGTAGCCGAGCGTCAAGGCGTCGATCCGTCCGACTTCGAGGTCCAGCAGCTGGGTTTCGATGTCTTCGTAGGCGCGGATCTCGAACGGTCCGTACTCCTCTTCCAGCGCCTCCGCATAGGCCGCTTGTGTGGTCCCCGTTTCGGTGCCGACCACACCGCCCTCGAGGTCTTCGGGGCTCTGGACGTCGTCGTCCTCCCGAACCATGAGTGCATCGAATGCGGCCAGGTAGGGCTCACTGTGGTCCATCTCGGCATGCCGCTCCGGAGTGATGAACACGTTGGACGCGACAACATCCCATTGCTCGGCCTGGAGACCCGAGAACAGCCCGCTGAACGCCACATCTGTGACCTCGACCTCGTAGCCCGCACGTTCGAGCGCTTCCTTGTAGACCTCGTACTCGTAGCCTTGGATCTCGTCCCCGGCCCGGAAGATGCGGAGCGGAATGTTGACGTTGCTGGCCACGCGAACGACCGGGCGGTCCGAGTCCTGCGCCTGAGCCGGACCGAATGCGACAGTCGCCGCTAGGACGGTCGCACCCATCATGGGTGCGGTCTTGAGGAGTCGTGTGAACATATGTGCCTCCTGGGCAAGGGGTGCGTGGATTGCGGGAGAGCCGGAATCTGCGGACCGCGAGAGTGTCGCGATGCCTCTTTTGTCGGTCGGCTGAGGCGCCTGCCGACTTTGAAACGCCGTGACCCGGTCCATGGGTATCTTCATCAAAGATCGGCCCCCAGTAGAGCGCGACCCTTCCGGGCGCGCGAAAACCCGCTTTCGGCGCGGCGCAAGGCGATTCCCATTGCCGCCACCTGTCAGCCTTGCACGGGCTCAGGCAAAATGAAATTTTTTTTTGGAAATTGACTTGATTGGAAAATTCGTTTCACCTGCCCGAAGCTTGTTTATCACGAGGTTTACATGCCGAAACTCGACCTCGAGTACGTCCGTCGACAGTTCCCGGCCCTGTCCGAGGACGAGGTGCTGCTGGACAATGCCGGCGGGTCCCAGCTCGCCGAACCGGTCTTCGATCGGATGCGCGAGTTCCTGTTCTCGTCGAACGTACAACTGGGCGCGACCTATGGGGCATCGGTCGAGGCGTCGCGGAAAGTGGCCGAAGGACGGACGGCCCTCGCGACGTTGCTGAACGCCGATCGCCCCGAAGAGGTCGTGATGGGGGCAACCGCCACGCAATTGTTCGATCAGCTCGCGCAATCGCTGGCGCAGAAGTGGGAGCCGGGCGACGAGGTCGTCGTTTCGAACTTCGATCACGAAGCGAACATCGGTCCATGGCGGCGGCTCGAACAGCGCGGCATCATCGTTAGGACTTGGGAGCTTCCGGCCGGAGCGCACAGGCCAAGGCCGGATGACCTCGCGCCGCTCCTGGGGTCGAAGACTCGCTTGGTGGCCATGACCCATTGCTCGAACATCTTCGGCAGCATCAATGACGTCCGCGCTATCGCAGACCTGGTCCACGACCACGGGGCGATGATCTGTGTCGACGGGGTGGCCTATGCACCGCACAGGGCCATCGATGTGAAGGCACTCGGCGCCGATTTCTACGGGTTCTCCGTCTACAAGACCTACGGTCCGCACCATGCAGCGCTCTACGGAAAGTACGATCTGCTTCGTCACAAGGCCGGAAACATCAATCATTATTTCTATGGCGAGGAGAAGGTTCCCAATAAGCTCGAACCTGGCAACGCCAACTACGAACTGGCCTACTCCTGCGTCGGAGTGATCGACTACCTGGAAGGGCTCGCCAAGGCACATGGGATCAACGCATCGGGCCGCGCGGCCGTCGAGGCGGCCTTCGACATGATTGCCGATCATGAAGCTGCGCTATCCGAACGTCTTCTGGGCTATTTGCGCGGCCGGGACGATGTGACCATCGTGGGCGACTCCGCCTCGGATCGCGAGGCTCGCGTGCCGACGATCTCCTTCGTGATCGAGGGGCAGTCGTCACGTAAGACGGTCGAAGCGGTGGACTCCTCGGGTATCGGCATCCGCTTCGGGGACTTTCACTCGAAACGTCTGGTTCAGGCGCTCGATCTCGGCGATCCGGATGGCGTCATTCGCGCGTCGGCGGTGCATTACAATACACTTGAGGAAATGGATCGGCTCATCGAACAGCTTGAGCGCCTACGCAGCTAGACGCTTCAACGACGTATACTCGGAGATTGCGGATAGCAGGAAGATCATTGCCCAAGACCTGCTCGCGAAGGGAGCAGGGCTCGACAGGGTCCTTCAGACTGCTCTGCGGGACGCGCCCGGAAGCTCCCTTTTCCGGACCGTCGTGCAATTAATCGTCGAAAGGCCCAAGAGATGGTCACAGTCTGCAAACGCCCCGGAGCGCCCGATGATGCCTGACACTCGCACCGATACAGACAAGATCGAGAAGCCGCAGAGTGTAGAGGCGTTCAGGGCCCGTCTGCTGAACGAACGGCAGCTCTTCACGAACCGCATGCTCGAAGCCGGGGCCTGGGTGCTCGACAACCAACGCATCGTCGCGCTGGAGACCCTGTCTGTCATGGCGCGCAAGTCGCGGCTCACACCCTCGATTTTCGTAAGACTTGCGAAGGCCATGGGGTTCGGCGGATTTTCGGACATGCAGAAGCTGTTTCGGGCTCCCTTGCACCATGCCTACCCGGTTTCCCTGTCCGAGAGGATCTCCCACAGCCAAGGGGACGAGGTTGTTCACGATCCCTCCGACATTCACGCGATAGGCCAGTCCTTCTGCCGGGCCAACAGCGCCTCGCTCGCGCATCTCGGTGGACGGCTCGACGAGCTACCGCTGGATGCAGCCATCGACCGGATCATGGCGGCTCGAACCGTGCACCTCATCGGTTTGGACCGGTCCTTCCCGGTGGCCTCGTACTTCGCTTATGCGCTTCGGCGGGCGAACGTCCAGGCGATCCAGGTCACCGGCATGGGCAGCCTCGCCTCGGACCAGATCGGCGTTATGCAGTCCGGCGACCTGCTGGTTTCAATTAGCTTCCCTCCCTACGCGCAGGCCACCATCGACGCGACTTCGGCTGCCCGCGCAGCCGGCCATGAAGTGATCGCCATCACCGATTCACCGGTTAGTCCGATCACCGTCGATGCGGTGGAAGTGCTGACCGTCGACGATGCCGAGTTGCACGGGTTTCGCTCGCTGACCGGCGTGATGAGCCTCGTGCAGGTTCTCACCATCGGTCTCGCCTACCGGAATCGGGACAGGGGCGACCTCGATCTCGACCTGATCAACGCCTGAAAGGATCTCGGATGGCCTACGACCTGGTTATTGCCAACGGAACCGTTGCAACCGCGGCGGATGTCTTCGAGGCGGACATCGGGATCAGCGACGGGCGGGTCGTGCAGATCGGCGGCGACATGGGCGGCGCGACCCGGGTGATCGACGCGACGGGGCGGTACGTCCTGCCCGGCGGGATCGACAGCCATGTGCACATCGCCCAGCCCTCCGGGCCGGGCATTGTCATGGCCGACGATTTCGACAGCGCCACACGATCCGCAGCCTTCGGCGGCAACACCACGGTGATGCCTTTCTGCCTGCAGGAACGCGGCCAGTCGCTCGCCACCGCGTTTCGTGACTACCGGGAGAAGGCTACCGGCTCGCACGTCGATTTCGGATTCCACATGATCGTTACCGATCCGACGCCGCAGGTGCTCGGCCAGGAGTTGCCCGCGCTGATCGAGGAGGGGCAGCGCTCGGTCAAGGTCTTCATGACCTACGAGGCGATGCGCATGGATGACGCCGGCATCCTCGCCACCATGGACGTCGCCCGGCGGCACGGGGCGAAGGTCATGGTTCATTGCGAGAACGAGGATGTCATCGCGTTCCTCGCGGCCCGTGCGGCGGAAGCGGGCGATGTTGCGCCTCGCGCTCACGCCACGACACGGCCAGTGGCGGCAGAGCGGGAGGCGACGCATCGCGCCCTGACACTGGCCGAGGTCGTCGACGTCCCGATCGTCATCGTTCACGTCTCCAATGGCGCCGCAATCGACGAGATCGCCCGCGCGCGGTCGCGCGGCATCGACATCACGGCGGAGACATGCCCGCAGTACCTCGTGCTCGAGGCCGACGACCTGGCCCGAGACAACTGGGAGGGTGCCAAGTTCGTCTGCTCGCCTCCGCCACGCGATACGACCGAGCAGAAGAACTGCTGGCGCGGCCTCGAAACCGGATTGTTCGACCTTTTTTCCTCCGATCACTGTCCGTTCCGATACGAGGACGACCAGGGAAAGCGCAATCCGGCCGGACTGCGCAGCTTCAGGCACATCCCGAACGGAATCCCGGGGGTCGAGACGCGCCTGCCCATCCTGTTTTCCGAGGGCGTCATGAAGGGGCGCATCGACCTGACGCGCTTCGTGGCACTAACTTCGACCAACCATGCCCGCGCCTACGACATGTATCCGAGAAAAGGTACGATCGCCGTCGGCGCGGATGCCGACATCACCATCTGGGACCCGCAGGTGCGCAAGTCGATACGTCACGCAGACCTGCACGACGCCGCGGATTACAGTCCCTACGAAGGGTTTGAGGTCCAGGGCTGGCCCGAAACGGTCATTCTGCGAGGCAAACCAGTGGTCGAGGACGGCAAATTGACCGCGCCTGGCGCCGGCAGAGAAGTTCCAAGGGCTGCAACTTGATGAAATCGACTATCGCCTTTCAGGCTCGATAGTCTCGGTGCTCCGATAGGAAGATCTGTCGCGCTCGGCTCGGCTTTGAGATCTCTGAACAGCTGTTCAGTAGCCCACCAAATGGTGCTGTCATACAATGCGAAACAGTCTCTTTCGCCCCGGAACGCTCAGGCTCATGGGGCGCAGAGACCCCGCCACTCGTCCAGTGCAGCGTCGCGGGACTGTTTGAAGTGAGGTCGGCTGGAGAAACTGCGCTGGTGGTTGAAGTGGTTGGAGACGGAGGCGAACTTCTGCAGACTTCGCATCCGACGGAAGCGCAGCATCGCGCGCTCTCGTCGTCGGAACGGCAGATGTGAGTTCTCTGCGCGGTTGTTGATCCAGCGAACCTCGGTCCGTTGACCACCGACCCTCAGCTCCTTCATTGCGGCGCCGTAGGAGCGGAGCCTGTCAGTGACGATTCCGTCGGCCTTGCCGTGTCGTTTCATCAGCTTCTTCAGGAACTTCAGTGCTGCGGCTCGATCACGTCGTCTCGTCACCACGCTCTCGAGAACCTCGCCCTCGTGATCCACGGCCCACCTGGCATCTTCGGAACGAGGGCCATGCCGTGAACCCCAAGCGCGTCCGGCGGCTGATGCGGATCACGGGCCTGATGCCGATCTACCGGAAACCGAACACGAGCAGGCCGGCGAAGGGGCGGCGACCCTTCCCTTACCTACTCCGCGGTCTGACGATCGACCGCCCGAACCAGGTCTGGTGCGCCGACATCACGTATCTCCCTATGAGGCGGGGCTTCCTCTACCTGGTGGCGATCATGGACTGGCACAGCCGTCGCGCGCTGTCCTGGCGATTGTCGAACACGCTGGGAGCGGAGTTCTGCGCCGAGGCGCTGGACGAGGCGATCGCACGCTTCGGGGCGCCAGAGATCATGAATACGGACCAGGGCTCACAGTTCACCGCCTTCACCTGGATGGACCGCCTGCGCCGAGCAAGCGTGCGCATCTCCATGGACGGCAAGGGGCGCTTCCTCGACAATATCTTCATCGAACGGCTGGCGCAGCCTCAAATACGAATGCGTCTACCTGCACGCCTGGGAGACAGGATCGCAGGCGCACGCGGGGCTGCGGACCTGGTTCGACTTTTACAACCACCGGCAGCCTCACGCTGCCCTCGACGGACAACCACCGGACGTGGTCTACCGCGACGGCACGACGATCATGCAACCCGACCGGGAGACCCAGAAAGTAGCTTAGAAAACGGCAGATCCTGTCCAAGGATCGGGGAGCACCTCACGATGGCGTCGCTCCCAATCAGTTGTCGGCGAGACGACAAGGCGATTGCTGCTACAGCAGCCCAGAATGGATGGGCTCCAAGGGCCTCACGCCACACGTCCGTCAGGCTCGGGTCCAGGGTTGAA
Organism: Histidinibacterium aquaticum; assembly: GCF_008710275.1. Classification (GTDB taxonomy): domain Bacteria; phylum Pseudomonadota; class Alphaproteobacteria; order Rhodobacterales; family Rhodobacteraceae; genus Oceanicola; species Oceanicola aquaticus. Next base: position 97,714 of record NZ_VYQE01000002.1, on the reverse strand, counting down.
GAGTATGGAGTTCAGCTCGACGGACACTAGACCAATTGCACCCTAGCTTGCTCATGCCATTTCGTTCACAGCCGCCAGGAGCTTCGCGACTTCCTGCTCGGTGTTATAATGGCACATCGAGATACGGACGCAGTCTTCCAGGCCCAGGGGCTTCAAGACATTGCCGCTGAAGTGGTCCGCTTTCCGGGAATGGGTCCGGATGCCCTGCCCGTTGAGAGTCTCCACGACCTCCGGAGAGGTCATCCCCCTGACCGTGAAGGAAACCAGTCCCTCGCGGGCAGGGTTGTCAGCGCCACCGATGATCTCGACATGGGGCATGTCCGCGAGACCCGGAAGGTTGCCCGTCCCATGGATAGCGCGGGTTGTAAGGTGCATCTCATATTCATGGACCGCACGACCGGCGGCCTCGATGCGTCCCCGGCGGCCCGGAGCATCGGAGACTTCGCCTCCAAGCCAGTCGAAGTAGGACACGACATCCGACATGGTGGCGTAGGCCCCGGCGTCACGCGTGCCGAACTCCCATGCCGTTTCAGGCGCGCCCATCAGCTGTTCGTGAGGCAGCTTGCTCAGACGATCGGACAACCAGGCAACACCGTAGCCGTGGCGAGAGAAGACTTTGTACGGCGAGATTGCATAGCCATCGACATCGTATGCATCGAGATCGATCTGGCCGTGGGCGGCGTGCTGGATGCCATCGACGATGATGAAGCAGTCCGGGGAAACCTTGCGTATCGCTTTGACGATCTTGGCGATGTCCATGCCCATGCCGGTCACTGGCGAACCGTGTAGGATGGTGGCCACCGAAACTTCCGGGGTCATCTTCTCGGCATAGGCCTCGGCTGTAACGATCCCGGCCTCGTTGTCGTGCGGCACACTGACGTAATTGAGTTCCATAACCTCGGCCCAGCGGTGGGCGGCGCTGCGGCTTGCCGGATGCTCGATCGTCGTACCGATAATCTTGCTGCCCTTCGGGACGTTGACGCAGGCAGTCCGGATCATGCGGAAGAGCAGCTCTGTCCCACTCTCGCCAACGATGAACTGGCCCGAGCTAGAATTCGTGAATTCGGCAAGATCGGCCTTGGCCTTTTTGATCACGTCCACGAGGCCCTGGCCTGCAGGGTTGGCCCGCCCCTGGTTGTCGGGGATCGTCGCGTAGTAGGCGGATGTCTCGCCGACGGATTTCAATGTCAGCGCGCCACCGGCGTTCTCGAAGAAGATACGGGGCCCCTGGAACGGGCAGGTGTCGACATGGGCGAAGCGACTACGGATGGCTTCGATGAGCTCGGGTTTTTCTTGGATCATGAGATCATCCTTTCTAGGGTGCCTGTCGGCTGCGCCGATGGCGTCCTGCTCGCTGATGACGGCAGGCTGGTGTTGTTCGGCCCCGCATTCGGGGCGGCTTGTGGTGGGGCCAAGCTAGTCCACGAACTCGCAGGACCCGGCCGTCAGGGCGCGATCGACCCAGCTGCGGTCGAGCGTCCCGGATTTGGTCTCTTCCATCTGTTTCTGTTCGGCCGCCTGCTTGCGGCTGGCCAGTGCGTGGATCGTCGCGGCATCGCCCTGCGGGATGGCGACGATCCCATCGTCGTCCCCCACGATCAGATCGCCGGGATGCACGACCATGCCACCGACGGAGATCGGCACGTTCACTTCGCCCGGCCCGTCCTTGTATGGCCCGCGATGGCTGACAGAACGGGCGTGCACGGGAAGTCCCATCGTGCGGATGGTTCCGACGTCTCTGATCGCTCCATCGATTACGAACCCGGCAATGCCACGTCGCAGCCCATGGGCGACCATCAGCTCTCCGATGATCGCGTTCTTGGTTTCGCCACCGGCATCGACCACGATGAGATCTCCGGGTTCGGCCATATCGAGTGCCTTGTGAACCATGAGATTGTCACCAGGACGCGTTCGGACCGTGAGTGCGGCACCGACGAGGCCGTGTCCGTCACCGTGCATGGGCAGAAGATCAGCACCAATCACCCTCGACATGACATCGCTGATGTTGGCCACTGGGAGGTCGCGGAACTTCTGGACCCAAGCGTCGTCGACCTTGCTCCGGCGTGTACAAACTCTGAACCCGATACTCATGATTTCTCCGTGGCACTTTCATTGCCGATGGACTCCGCGATTGCCCGCTTGGCTTTGCGGTGCTGCCAAACCGGAAGAGCGACTGCGGCGACCACTAGGACCATCAGGAAAATCGTCAGAGGGCGATCGAAGAAGATCGTTAGGTCCCACGAGGAGATCTGCATGGCCCTGCGGAAGTTCACTTCGAAGATCGGACCAAGGATAAGCGCGATCACGAGAGGGGCAGCAGGGTAGTTCCGGCGCTCCATGAAGTAGCCGAGTATCCCGAAACAGAGTGCGAGACCGACATCGAAGAGGTTGTTGCGTAGCGCGTAGGTGCCGATGAAGCTGAAGGCCAGAACCAGCGGCCCCAGGACCGAACCCGGAATGCGCGTGACGTAGACAAGGTACCGACCAACGCCGAGCCCGATGATGGCAAACATCAGGTTTGCCAGGAAAAGCGAGAGGATCAGCGTGTAGGTGACATCGGCGAAGTCGGTGAAGAGCCGGGGACCCGGTGCCATGCCGTGGATTGTCAGGCCGCCGACAAAGACCGCCGTCACCGCGTTCCCGGGAATGCCAAGGGTCAGGGTCGGAACAAGCGTGCCGCCGGTGACCGCGTTGTTCGCGGCCTCGCTGGCCGCCACACCCTCGATCTCGCCCTTGCCGAAGTTCTCGGGCGTCTTCGATGAGCGGCGCGCCTCATTATAGGAGATGAAGGCGGCGATGCTCGTGCCTGCACCGGGAAGCACACCGATGGCTGAGCCGATGATGGACGATTTCATGATCGTGCGCAGGCATTTCCGGATGAGCTCGACACTCGGGTACGGGCGTCCATGGCTGATGTCGGCTGTTTCTGACAGGATACTGGCGCTCTTTGGCACGCTGAGTGCGATCGCCTGGGAAATCGAGAAGAGACCAATCAGGGCCGGGAGCAGCGGAACGCCGTCGAAGAGTGAGCTTTCACCGAAGGTGAACCGCTGGGTAGCGGTGAAGTTGTCCATCCCGATAGTTGCCAGGAGTAGACCAGCTGCAGCCGAGACGGCCCCCTTGATCGGGTTGCTCGAGACGACCCCGATGATGGTCACCATGCCGAAGACGGCGAGGACGGCGTAATCTACGGGCCCGAACGAGAGCGCGATCCTGGAAAGCGGAGGAGCGACGGCGATCAGCAGAATGGTACTGAAGATACCCCCGATCAGTGAGGCGATCGTCGCCATGCCCACGGCTTCGGCACCGCGTCCCTGCTGGGCGAGAGGGTAGCCATCGAGCGCCGTTGCGATCGAGGCATCGGTGCCCGGTGTTCTGAGCAGGATAGCGGTGATCGAGCCGCCGTAGACCGAGCTGACATAAACGGCACCCAACAGGATGAGCGAGTTTTCAGGGCTCATGCTGAAGGTGATCGGGATGACGAGGGCCACGCCCATCGTCGAGGACAGGCCGGGCAGCGAACCGATGACCATGCCCGCCAGCGTCCCGATGATGAGGACGAACAGCGAGTCTGGCTCGAAGATGTTGCCGAGGGCGATCAGGAGATCTTGCATGCGTCCTCTGAAGTCAGAACGTGTTGAAGAAGGCTTGGAGCCTGCTCGGCGTCGGGACGTTCAGCAGAAGGTCGAAGCCGACAAATAGGATGATCGTGAAGATGGCCGCGAGTGTGACGGAAAAGACGACGCCTTTCTTGGCCAGGATCAGGTAGGACGCGACGATGAAGCCGAATACGCCAAGATAGAAATCGACCTGCCAGACAATCATGAAAAGCAGGAGTGCGAGCCCTATCCATGTCAGGAAGCGCTTGCCCTCGAAGGCGTCGTCGGGCTCTGCCGGAGCGCTCTTTCGCAGCACGGTCTGCGCAATCAGGACCAGGCTGGCCACGATGAGGAGACATCCCATGGCGGTCGGGAAAAACCCGGCGTCGCCCCGGAAGCCTTGGGAGAGGTAGATTGCCGTGGCGCCGACAAGTATCAGCGCCACGGCCACCAAGCGATCTATGTTGCTTGCTGACACGGTGTCATGCCTCGCAGATTACTGCTCGATCCAGGGGTCTTTTTCCCAGAGGTTCTGCAGCGTGTCGCGGTTGTTCTCGAGGAACTGGACGAAGTCTTCGCCGTAGATCGGAACCACCGGCATGTTGAGCTCGGCGAGCTCGGCCCGGAATTCCTCGTTCTCGATGACGCCGCGAGCGGCCTCGAGGAGCGTGTTGTACTGCTCGTCGGAGAGCTCCGCCGGGACGGCCAGACCACGCGAGGCGGCCGAGATCACGTCATACCCCTGCTCCTGGCCGGTTGGGACGTCCGGGATCGCATCCATGCGCTCGGAGGACCAGACGGCGAGAGCTCGAACGCTGCCGTTCTCGATCTGGTTCGCGACTTCACTCATGTTGCCTTCGAAGGCGTCGATGTGGCCGCCTTGCAGGGCAGCGGTTGCCTCGGCATTGCCGTCGAAGGTCACGAAGTTGACGTCGATCCCGGCCTTGTCAGTGAAGTCGAGGGCCGCAAGGTGGTCATCGCCGCCGACGCCTTCGTGGGAGACCGAGAGCTCACCAGGGTTTTCCTTGGCGGCTTCGACGAAATCATCGAGCGTCTCATAGGGGCTGTCGGCCGAGACGGCGATCACGCCGGGGTCGGTGACCACGTTCACGAGAGGGCGGATGTCTTCCATCGAGTAGCCGACGTCATCCCGCACGATGCCCTTGGACTCGAAGGACGGCGAGTTGATGAGGCCGATCGTGTAGCCGTCGGCTTCGGCGTTCGCTAGAGCGGTCCAGCCGACCTCGCCGCCTGCACCTTCACGGTTCTCCACCACGAAGCGTTGACCGAGGTCCTCGCCGATGTAGTCGGAAAAGATGCGGGCCATCGTATCGGTGCTGCCGCCAGCGCCCCAGGCAACGATCATGGTGACCGGACGCTCGGGGTATTCCGCGAGCGCGGGCGCAGCTGCCACCGAGAGGGTGATCGCGGCGGTTGCCGTCGCGGACTTGAAAAGGGTCGTCACTGTCATTGGATAGCTCCCTTGCTTCAGGACAGTCTGTGGCAGGCCCGCGCGATGCGAGCGCATGCCTCGTCTAGCTTTTTTTCTTCGATGGCCAGCGAACACCTAAGGTATCCGGGCATCCCGAAAGACGTCCCGGCAATTGTCGCGACACCGGCCTCCTCAGCTAGATACTCGGCGAGAGCAACATCGCTCTCGATGTCCTTGCCGTTGGGCGCTGAGCACCCCAGCAATTTCATGATATTAGGGAAGAGGTAGAAGGCACCTTCTGCCTTGGCACACTCGATCCCCGGGATGGCATTGAGTTGGGTCCATGCACGGCCACGCCGTCTCTCGAAGACCTCAACCATGGCTTCGACAAATTCTCTCGATCCGTTCAAGGCTGCCACCGCCGCGACCTGGCTGATAGAGCTTGCGCAAGTCGTGCTCTGGGAGGTCACCTTGTTGATGGCACCTATGATCTGGGCTGGGCCCGTCGCGTATCCCAAGCGCCAGCCCGTCATCGCGAAGGCTTTCGAGACCCCGTTCACGGTCAGGCAGCGGCTGGCGATCTCGTCATCGAGAGAGGCCAACGAGACATGGGTCCGGCCGTCGAACGTGAAGTGCTCGTAGATCTCATCCGTCATGATGAGGATGTCAGGGTACGGTCGCAGAGCTTCAGCGATGTCCTGCAGTTCCTGCCTCGTATAGACGGCACCGGTAGGATTGGTCGGCGTGTTCAGCAGCAGCCATTTCGTTCGCGGTGTGATCGCGCGACGGACATCATCTCCAGTGATCTTGAAATCATGATCCGGATCACCCGTCAGAACGACCGGGATGCCGCCGTAGAGCTTCACAATGTCGGGGTAGCTAACCCAGTACGGAGCGGGGATCAGGACCTCGTCGCCGGGGTTCACGGTCGCCGCCAGGGCGTTGAAGATGATCTGCTTGGCGCCGGTGCCGACCGTGACTGTGTTCAGATCAGACTTGATACCGTTTTCACGGTCGAACTTGTCGACGATTGCCGATCGCAGTTCCTCTATTCCGGCCCCTGCAGTGTAGCGGGTTTTGCCGGAGGTTGCGCCGACGATGGCGGCCTCCACGACGTGCATCGGAGTGCCAAAATCGGGCTCACCGACAGTCAAGCCTATGATCTCATGACCCTTCGATTTCAGCGATGAGACGAGGGCACGGGCGGCAACACTGGGAGAGGGCTGAATGCCCTTGACCCGCGCTGAGAGAATGGCCTCTTCCATCTCGTGGTCTCCGCTTTCCCGTCTATGAAGACGCGTTCTGGGTACCCAAGCACTCCGAACAGTTCACTTCTAGCGATTTTTTTCGATGAATTAGCATCGCCTAGGGGAATTAATGGGAAGGCTACCGGCGGTGCGTTGACAGGTTGGCTGCGCCCCTGACTAAGTGCGGCGGGAAGCCAAGCGAGGGAAGATGCGGATCACATTGGGCCAGCTCGAGGCATTCGTTGCCGTCGTCGAAGCAGGTACCTTCGAGGAAGCAGCGCGCAGGCTGAACCTGACCCAGTCGACGGTGTCCAAGCGCATCAGTGATCTCGAGGCGGGATCAAGGATAGACCTCTTCGATCGGTCCAAGCGGAGGGCCAGCCTGACTGAGGCAGGAGAGAAGTATTTCGAGCGTGCCAAAGACTTGATGTCCCGTGCCGCCGATCTCGAGACCGATAGCTATGCCATGGGCTCGAAGCGATCCGTTCGTATGGGCGTGACCGAACTGTCTTCCTTGACCTGGTTGCCGACGTTTCTTGAGCAGTCAGTTTCGCAAAGCCCTGATCTGGAATATGAAATCACGATTGGGCTCAGTCGCGATCTCATGCAGATGGTGGAAGACGACGAGCTCGACATCGTGGTGATCCCGGAAATGCACTTTCCGCGCACCGTGAATTTCCGCAAGATATCTGACCTTGAGGTGGCGCTCTTCTCCAAGCCTGGCCGGATCACCGATCCTCTGCCGATCCCGATCGCCAATCTCAAGGACTACGACATCATCATGCAGGGCAGCCGTTCCGGGTTTTCTGCGCGTCTGTCGTCTTGGCTTCAGAAGCACAACGTGACGCGCCGACCAACGGTGAAGATCGACAGCCAGCATGCCACATTGGGGCTAGTCGTCGCCGGGAAGGGTCTCTGTATTGCAGCCAAGAGCTACATGTCGACGCTAACGGAAAGCGGTCGAGTCGAGATCATCCCGACCAAGCCCGAGCTGCCTCCCGTCGCCTACTATGCCGTCTACCGGCAGTCCGCCCGCGACGCGTTTTTCGATGCATTGTGTGAGCAGATTGCCGAGCAGGTCGATTTTGCGACCTCGTTCTTCTAGTGCGAACAGGAACGCCGCCGGTCGAGCCGAAGTCAGAGCCGATAAGGTGGACGCCCTGAGGTTTGAGACGTTAGGTGGCATTGCTGATGCCAGCCACACACACCTCCGAGGATCATGATTTCGACGAAGTCCCGACCATTGAGCAGAGCATGACGTCCGATCATCCTGCCGTCGCTACGACAGATATTCAGGTCGCAGGGCAGCGATCGACAACTCGGGAGTTGTAAGGCGACGCGCTTTCCAGGCCCCACCCTCTAAGCGCCCTCCAGATTCTCGAAGTTCCAACAAAGACACTTAGCAGCGTACGAGTTCAAACCTGGGTCGGCAAAGCGGACTTTCCGGACCTTCGTTCCGGGCGCTCGGTTTCCACTGCGCCTGCGAGGGCATGCGTAAAAGGGCAGACAGCCTACCTTCGCCGCATGAGTGAGCCATCCAAGCTGCCAGGTAGGAAGCAGACATTCAGACCACGCCGAACTCGGGCTTGGCGCTGCACCGCCGCAAGGCGGCTTCGAGCTGTATGCGGACCCTGAGACGCGCACGGCGGAAGTGAATCGCCGCACGATCTACATGTTCGCGGATGACCAGTAATAGAGGATCTCGTGCTGCCGGTTGTCGTTGGGTTGCCTCGTAGCGGCACTGACCTCGTTAAACAGCGGTGCGCCGGTATAAAAAGGCAACGGGGCCGGTTGTGAAGGCTTCACGCCCTCGGTAGCATCACCAGAAAATAGAAAATCGCAGAGCACTATGACTTTCAATATTTCTATCCCAACCCAAGGTGAAGCTCTCTCAGTAGAGTTCGACCCGGGTGAGACCGTCATATTCGTCGGCGCGAACGGTGGTGGAAAAACTCGTCTTACTGTTTATATCGAAGATAGCTTGAAAGATGCGGCACACCGGGTATCTGCACATCGAGCACTTTTGATGAACCCTGAGGTTCAAAAAATCAGCGAAAGGCAAGCGCTCTCCGGGTTGCGGTTTGGATACACCGGCAGCGCGAGCCGAGATGCTGACGTCAGAAATAGGCGTGGCAACAGATGGGGCGATAAAAGCGCGACCCATCTCTTGAATGATTTTGATTACCTCGTCCAAGCGCTTTTTGCCGATCAATCCAACACCTCATTGAAAGCCTATCATCGGCATAAGCCGGGCGCAGATCATAACGAAGACAGCTTCGAGATCACCAAGTTTGACAAGCTTCTTGAAATCTGGAGCCGACTTCTTCCTCATCGTCAACTTCACATCTCCGGGGATAACATCACGGTTTCAGCCGGTGGCGTTGGTGAAACATACCCTGCCTCAGAGATGAGTGATGGGGAGAGGGCCATTTTTTACATGACAGGGCAAGCACTGGTTGCAGCGGAAGGAACGGTCTTGATCGTCGATGAACCAGAGCTTCACGTTCATCGCTCGATAATGGCGAAGCTATGGGACGAAATAGAAGCCATTCGAAGGGATTGCGGATTCATATATTACTCACGACCTTGATTTTGCGGCAGCACGATCCGCAAAGAAATATGTGATTCGGGATTTTTCACCTCGACCACATTGGGTGATTGAAGAGATTCCGGAGAACACTGGATTTCCAGAAGAGCTGGTCACACTCATTTTGGGTAGCAGGCGCCCCATCCTCTTTGTGGAGGGCACACATGGTAGCCTTGATTACGCAATATACCGCGCATGCTATCCAGAATGGACAGTTGTTCCAAAATCTTCTTGCTCCGAAGTAATCCATTCAGTGGTTTCAATGCGGGCCAATGCGAGTCTGACCCGGGTAACATGTTCCGGCATCGTGGACGGCGATGACTACAGCGATGAGGATGTGGCTTATTTTGAAGGCTTGGGAATCAAGATCATTCCTGTATCGGAGGTCGAGAATCTTATCGCACTTCCAGTTGTATGCTCCGCGATTGCCGAATCTGAAGGCTTCACTGGGGCCGACTTACAGAAATAGCTCGATGATGTCTCCAACGGAATATTCGGCTTACTCGATAGCGATGAAAAGATTGACAAGGTTGTCGCCCGCCATTGCCAAAGGCGTATTGATCGCATGCTGAAGCAGCTCGATTTCTCAGGCTCAACAACAAGTGAAGAAATTATTCGGGATTACAATACTCGCACTGCAAATCTGGATATTTCTGGGATCGTAGAAACTCGAACGCGAGAGATCAAGGCTGCCATAGAGCAGAGAGATTTGGAGTCACTTTTGCGCTTTTACGACAATAAAAGGGGGATCACCGCAACCTTGGCGTCAGTTTTGAAAGGGACCAGAAGGGAAACCTTTGAGTCTTGGGTTATCAGAGTTGTTTCGGCAAATAGCTCGAGCGGCATAGCAGACGCTGTGAAAGGCGTTCTTCCAGTTATCGAGCCTCGGTAGCTCGATCCGTTCTTTCCGCACACCTGGCCTCCGACGGCACCCGCAGGACGCACGCGCAGCGAAAGTCCGGTTCGACGGACCGCGCCGCCGCATACCCGGTATCGCTTCAACGGCAGCTCTGGGCCGACCAAGTCGAGCCGGACCATGCTGCAAGCGCGAAGCAGACTGCCGTCAGCGCGGTCAATATGAGCTCAAAGCAGACATGCGGCGGTGTGACGGGTCCAGGCCGACGGCTCTGGCCAAACCCTCTGACGCTCCCGGCCCAGAGCTGACGGTCGGGACGAACGGCGCCAGGGATCAGCGTTGGCACTTTTCCAGTACTGGAGCATGCTGGTTGTCGTTGTTCGGAAGTCTTGGCTGTTCCAGCACATGTTAGAGCCACTACGGACTAAGTAGTACCGCTCGTTCTCGCAGGGCAAATCAGCAACTTAACAGCGTTCGAGCCAGCTCCACGGCGCCGCGCAAGTCGTTGGTCTCCCCGGGTTCGGCGTCGCGCGTCGCCAGTGTATTAGGCCCGTTGAAGCGTCGTCTCGTCCGGCTTGGAGAACCAAGCGCTCTAACCGCTAGGCGAGCAGGCCAAACGCGCGATTGGCTCAAGAGGTTTCGGAGCCCTCATTTGAACGAGCTTCGGCCACACTGTGTCCAACGTTTCCGCTGAACCGAGGAAGAACGGACGAAGTGGTTGAAGGGTGGAACTCATGATATCGAAGATCGCCATCGGGATCGTCGCAATCGCGGGACTCGGCTACGTCGGCTACTCCTCTATTGCTCGGGCCCAGAGCATGGATGTGGGCCCTACGACCGTTGAAGGCGAAGGGTTCGATGCTCTCAGCCAGCAAATCATGATAATCTGCGAGAGCGAAATGTTGGGCGGTCCGATCTTTGTGCAGGCCGCACCAACAAACGACGGCGAAGGCTGGCGAGGACTAGGGCAGTTCGCCGAGGCCGAAGTGAAGTTGGCGGGCGAGTCGCTTCGCGTCGAGACCGAAAGCATGCTGCTTCAGATCGGAGCTGACCGGGGAAGCCTTCTCTTCGAGGATAGGTCCGAGAACATACCGTGCATGGACGGTACTGAAGAGCTCTATGAAGCGATCCGGCCGTTCGTCCTCGACGGCAACCTTCGTTCCTTCGTCGCTGACCTCGAACGCGTGACTGGGGAATATTCCGAAAATATTCAGAACGTCGCCGACCGAGCCGCCGAAGAAGTCGCGGAAAAGGAGAAGCAGATCGAAGAGCTGCGGGGCGAGATCGCCGATCAGCAGAGCCGGATCGGTTTCCTCGAGGCGTCAGCCAGCGAGGTACATGACAGCCTGATGAATACGATCGATGAACTCCAAGGTGTTTGCGGCCGTCGCGAGACGATCGGGGATCAGGGATGTCGATCAAAAGTGATCGCGCAATTGCGCATGTGGGAGCCGCCAGAGCTCACGGAACCCTCTTCGGCTTCCGTGAGCTGTCGGGCGAACGTCAGAATGCTTTTTAGGGATATCCAGGAGCTCTCCCGAGACGGGCAGCAGGTCGATCTCCGGCAGTCAGGGATCGAAGAACGCGCTGCTCATGCGATGAATTCCTGCGGTATATGATTGGCGCCGTCTTTCGGAATCGAAGGGTGACGTCCACTCCATCTCCTTCGACAATTCTCACCTAGCGTAAGACGTACGAAGCAGCCTGTCCAACTTCCTCGGATCGGCGTGAAGGCTCATCACTGATCATTTCTCGCCAAAGGGATGTCACACCAGTCAGCCCCCGAGACCAAGCAAGCGTCTAGCGAGTGGAAGCGCAAGCCTACTGGGCAAATGATCGAACGGGAGCTGGAGAACGCCTGACCCCGAGAGGAGCCGGGATTCACTCGCCACGGCTGACGACGTAGAGACTGTCCAGCGCGATCCCTCGTTCTTCCGCGCTCTTTCGGACGGCTTCCATGATTGCCGGACTGCGCGTGAGAAGTCGTCTGAAGCGCTTGTCATCGAGAGCGAGCAACGTTGTCGGAGCGATCGCCTGCACTTCGGTCCTGAGGGTGCTCTTCGACAACAGTGCGAGCTGGCCAAAGAGGTCTCCTCGACCAAGACGATACGTCTGACCGGCTCGACGGAGCTCGACGGCGCCGGAGGAGATGAAGAAGACTGTCTCTGCTGGTGCGTCCCGCGAGACGATGATTTCTCCGGGTTCGGCATAGCGCGTCACCAGGGCCTTCTTGAGCCGTTGAAGGGAGGCCTCATCCAGCTCGGAAAATAGAGGGAACTGGCGGGCGAGGTCCGCCTTCTGAAGCGCGATATCCAGCTTAGGACGTCGGTCCTGCTGGGCGAACCGTGCATCGAGCGTGTGTACGAGATCGACGTATAGTTCGTCTCCAATGAGGCCCTCTTCGTGCAGCGTGCTGTATTCCTCATATTCCAGTCGGATCGCCGTCCGTCTGATGAAGCGACGCTCCAGTTCTTCGGCGTAGCCAGGATACTGCAGCTTCAGCCCGTCGAGCGCCTGGTCGACGAGCTCGGCCCGTCGTCCGAGGAGTTCATGAAGGATTTCCGCGACCCGTCGCCCATGGATCCGCCGGATGCGGGTGTCGATGAAGCGGTCGAGATCGCGAATGATGAGGCGTTGGAAAACGAGGAGCTCGAAGCGATCTGCGGTCTGGCGCGCCAGGGGCATGGAGATGCCAAGTCGGTTGTAAAGGAAGACGGCGAACCGAAAAACACGTGTGAGTTCGACCACGCGACGCGAAGCACGCCGGTATCCGGTGCGGCCATCCGTGCGAGTGGCTTCGATCAGCGCATCAGCATCCGATATAATGCGGTCGGCGAGCCTGGAAGAGACTGCCCTCTCCCGGAACCGTTCAAGGGCGATATCGCGTTCGGCGCCAGCCAGAGCGATGAGTCCCAGCGTGACCCGGTCCCTGTCGAGAATATCGGAGCTGTCCTCGGCCTCCCGGACAGCGGCCTCGAGCCTTTCACCGAAGGTCTTCGCTTCAGATCGGACGAGTTCGCGGGAGAGATCATAGTCTTCGGTCGCCCGCTGGACGTCCTCCCGGACGCTCTGCAAGGCTACGGCGATCACCTGGTTCGACAATGCCCTGTCGATAGGCGACAGCTTGTCGAGCCCGAGGCGTGAGATCACCCAGCGAAGGGTGCCGCCCTGCACGACAAGCGTGAAGAGGGTGTAGCCGGTTGCGACGATGCCGACCATGCGCCGGACATCCGGCGGAACACGGAAGCTCTCGGTAACGGCAAGAGCAAGCGCGAGAGTGACCGCACCGCGCAGCCCGCCCCAGAGGATCGCCGTCTTGTAGGGCGTATCGATCTTGGGGCTGAGCTTCGCGGCCGAGAGCAAGGGCAGCATGCCGTAGAGGACGACGGCCCGGGCCAGAAGCGCCGCAATGACGACGACGGTAATCAGCCCGATATCGACGAAAGTGACGTCTTCCAGGAGCCTCGGGATCAGGAGAGCTGCGAGCACGAAGATGAGCGCCCCGGCCCAATGCGCAAGCAGATCCCAGACCTCGCGCATGTTGGTCCAGGCGGTTGGACCGAGCGCGGATGGTGCTGTCACATTGATCGTCAGACCGGCGGCCACCACGGCGATGACGCCGGAAACCCCTGCCCCGTTGGCTGCGATCACATATGCCAGGTATGGGAGCGCTACCGAGATCGAGAGCTGGGCGAGCTCATGACGCGAGAACTTCGACATGACCCAGACGGCGATCCGGCCGAAAAGCCAGCCGATCGCGGCACCTCCGGCTAATAGGACCGGGAACCTCGCGATGGCCTCGATTGGATCGGGGTTCGGCAAGCCCTCCATGACAAAGCCCATGAGAACGCCGAAGAGTGCGATTGCAGCGGCGTCGTTCATCAAGCTCTCGCCCTCGATGATCCGTGTCAGGCGCCTTGGCGCCGCGATGGAACGGAAGATGCCGACCACGGCCGACGGGTCAGTGGTCGAGACGATCGCCGCGACGAGCAGGCACGCATAGATCGAGAAGGAGGAGACCAGGCTGAGCGCGGAGCCCACCACGAAGGTGGAAAAGATGACCGCCACCACGGCAAGGACGATAATCGGCACCCAGTCGTCCATCGCCCGTCGCACGTTCATGCCGAGGGTCACCTGGAACAGCAGGGTCGGCAGGAAAACGTAAAGGAAGACATTCGACCGTATCGGCAGGTTCAGGATCGCTGCTGAGACCGAGTTGAAGGCGTCCGTCAGCTCAGTCTGCAGAAGGAAGCTGGCGCCCGCCCCGATAACGATCCCGATCATCGCCAGGATCACGCTGTAGGGCAGCCGCAGGCGTGCTGCGAGCGGTTCTGCCAGGCCGACCACGAGAAAGAGCGAAGCAATAATCGCGGTGATGACGACAACGCTCATGGAATTCGTACGGCCCCTTCGTCGATATCCTGTTCGCTCTCAACTATACCTTTGAGGAAGTTAATCGATGATCTCTCTGTCATTCCGCACACTTCTGCACCTGCTTCTCCTCTGGAACACTGTGCAAGGGCGGTTGCTTCCATAGGGATTGGATGCGCGCGGAGCTCGCTAGATGACCCTGTCGGACACGGATACCGAAGAACATGGCAAACGCGTCAAGCGCTGGCTGGAGCGCCTTAGCCGGTCGAAGCGTGCATTATGGGTGCTCTTCGGCGCGTCCTTCGCCGAGACTCTGATCGTGCCCATCCCGATCGAGCTGATCCTGATCCCCTTCATGGCGGCCAACCGGTCACGGATCTGGATCACGGCGGCGGTCGTAACCGTGGGGTGTCTGATTGCATCGCTCGTCGGCTATGCGGTCGGACTGCTTCTCTTCGAAACCCTTGGCTTACGTTTGATCGAGGCAATGGGATGGTCAGAGGGGATGGATCGCTTTCGCACTGTCTTCGATGACTACGGCTTCTGGGCCATCGTTGCAGTGGGGGTCCTGCCGATCCCGTTCCAGGTCGCCCTGCTCGGTGCCGGAGCGGCCGCCTACCCCATCGTCTGGTTCCTCTTGGCGGCGCTCATTGCCAGAGGGACACGTTACTTCGGGCTGGGCTTGCTTGTTCGCCTCTTCGGGGAACGCACGATCGATCTCTGGAAGAAGCACAAAGGACGGGTGCTCCTCATCGCTGGTGGAGCCGCAACCTGTGTGCTTGCCGCTGTGGTCGTCCTACGCTGAGGCGATCTAGTGCATCCATCCCATGGCACATTATCCAGGCTGGACAAATCACAGGATTGACGCCAACGTCACCTCATGACCGGGCCCTCCTTGGACCTGTGGGTGCGGGTGCCTTCGTAGGCTCGGTTCCGGTCGGTGTCTTGGGTCCACATGCGCCGTGATCCGGGAGCTTTCGAGCTCAGCGCTCAATGCGGGAGGGTTCCCGAGGGCTCTCCTCGCATTGACTGTCCGTCACCGATATCTGTCACAGACACCCTCAGAGATCATGATCTCACCGAGGTCCCGGCCGTCAGGCAGACGGCAGCTTCCGATCATTCTGTCGTAGCTCCGGCGACCTGTCAGCGTGCAGCTCAACTGTTGTCCCTGAACCAGTTCGCGCATGAGTTGCGTCGCCATCCGACCATACGGGGTCCCAGTCTCGTCGCAGTCGAGCTTTTCAAAGCGGATTGGTGTCCCCGCGACCTCGATGGTGTCGCCATCGCGGATATGGGTCACCGATCCCTGGACGGAGTTGTCCAGCGTGATCCTGGTGACTTCTTGGTCGGAGCCGCTATCCAGGTTCAATGCACCGAGAGCACCCAGCACCAGTATCGCGAGGATGGCGACAACCTTCGCCTGGCGGAGGCTGAAACGTAGTCTTCTAGGACGGGTCCCGTAAGCGCGCCGTCCCACGGCCTTCGCGTCTGTGGACTGACGGAGGTTCACGACACTCCCGGTCCGCCTACCCCTGTACCTCATGGCAACTCATCCATTGGACACGGAATAATGCTTGCCCCGCGAACCAGACGAAATCTTGGCCCCGCTGAGACGATTAGGGAATGCCGCCAGACCGGTGATCCGCTTAGCTGGACTACATCTCGGCACCATTGGGCCGTCGATCATTTCTTCATTGAACAAGTGAGACGCCACGACAAGGACTGTGCGGCCCATTCTGTTCGGCAATCGTCACAGCTGTTCACCCCTTGGATCCTGAGCGGCTCTGGAGCATCGTCGGTTGATCAGGGCAGAGGCAGGCACCGAAAACCGTGAGTTCAGCATTCGATATCATAGTTATCGGTGCGGGCATGATGGGGAGCGCCGCTGCAAGACATCTCGTGGAGATGGGCGCGAAGGTCGCCCTCATTGGTCCCGACGAACCATCTGAAAAGCAATGCCACCAAGGAGTGTTTGCCAGCCACTACGATCAAGCCCGGATAACTCGGCGATTGGACGAAGACCCTGTTTGGTCACGCTTCGCTGACGCAGCCATGCGCCGCTACGCTGAGATCGAGCACAGAGGTAAGCAGGCATTTCTGACGCCGGTGGGGGCCATGATGGCTGGGCCCGAGAGTGGAGCGGGCAGCGATTTCATCGCGAAGACCAAGCAAGTCGCAAAGGACCATGCCATCCCGCATCTCGAGCTTCGTGAAGAGGCGCTTGCGGCGCACTTCCCTTATCTTTCGTTCCCGACTGGCGTCACCGCACTATACGAGCTCGATGGTGCTGGCTGGATCAACCCGCGTCTGCATGTACGGGCGGAAATCAACATTGCCGTGTCGGGCGGAGCCATCCTCCATCGATCTGAAGCCTTCGATGTCATGGAAGACGCCAGAGGTGTCGCCGTCAAATGCAAGGACGGTACAACCTGGTCTGGCGGTAAGGTCATCGTCGCGTGCGGCGCTTTCTCGATAGCTGAGGGCCTCCTCCCCGATCCGCTGCCGATGAAGGTATTCGCGCGGACTATCGCATTCCTCGAGATCGGTCCGGAGGAGTGTCGCCGCCTCAAAGGGATGCCATCGATCGTCTACGTCGCCCCCGACGGTTCTTGCGAACCCTATATCCTCCCGCCTGTCTGCTACCCGGATGGCAAGAGCTACCTCAAGATCGGGGGCGACCTCGAAGACATACAGATCGAAACCCACGCGGAGCTCCGAGAGTGGTTCCGTGGGAGCGGCAACCGGTCCTCAGGTGACTTCCTCGCAAAGCAGCTTCTGCGCCTGATGCCTGGGCTTGATGTTCGATCAATCACGACTGGGAGCTGCGCCACGTCGTATTCTCCCACCGGCATGCCGTTCATCTATCACCAGACTGACCACATCATGGCTTTGACAGCAGGCAACGGTGCAGGTGCCAAATGCGCCGACGAACTTGGACGTCTTGGCGCATACGTCGCGTCCGGGAAGCCGCTGCCGGAGGAATACGGGCCAATATCCTTCGGTTGGTAGCTCTATCCAGGAGCACAGGCATCGACCTGGCGACGCTGTCTCGAAACCGGAACAGCGCATCGCTAGACTGTCTCCGACGCAAGGGCATTACCAGATGAACTCGGGCGACGACGACACTCCTTCATTCCACTCAGCCCCAGCTGCGGAGCTGAACGATCTACGAGTGTTCGCTCTCGTCGTGGACGAAGGAACGATGTCGGGTGCGGCCCGCCGCCATGGCCTCCCCAAGGCGACTGTCAGCCGAGCAATCGCGCGGCTGGAAGCGGTGACCGGTTCCCCTTTGTTCGACAGAACCGGTCGTGGGCTACGCCCGACCTCCCTCGGCGTGTCGCTGATACCAGCCGCCCGCTCTGCACTTGCGGCTGGACGTGAAGCAGAGGCTGCTCTACGCGCCCGAGCTGGAGAACCGACAGGCCCCCTACGCATTCTGGCGAGTGCACTCGCATCTCGCCACTTGCTCGCCGCTGTGATCGCTGAACTCATTGCACGCCATCCCGGTGTGCGGCCTGAGCTCATCGTTACCTCGCAGCCTGTCGATCCGCTTGAAGAAGATCATGATATCACCGTGAGGATTGGACGTCCGTCGAATCCCAAGCTCGTCGCGCGCCTCATCCTTCGGGTCAGACTGGGTCTCTATGCCCAGCGAGAAGCAGTGAATGGACTGGATATCCATGATACCGGGGCCGTGAAAGCGCTGGAGCGTATTGTCGTGCGCATGGAGGGACTGCCCGAGGTATGGACGCTCACACGAGCCAGAATGAACGAAACAGTGACTCTGGACCGCCCGCCCCTTCTGACCGTGACCGATCCAACCGTCGCCCTGGGCGTCCTTCCTGCAGGACCACGAACGATGCTCGTCCCACGTTTTTGGGCCGAGAGCATCGCGAGCCAATCAAAAGGCGACTGCGACGCCTTGATTGAAGTCCTGCCACAATGGCAGGGGCCCGAGATGGAGATATTTGCCGTCATGCCGCCAGGTCGCGCCTCGGTGCCTGCGGTGCGGGCAATGCTCGATATGCTCTATGCGCGTGCGAAAGCGCTGACCGAGGTCGGCAGCGGCTAAGGCGCTTCTTCCGTTCCGGAAATGAGACACAACGTTCCGCCGCCACGGCTCGAAGCAACCGGCTCGGGTCGATACTTCGCTGGGAGATGCCAACAGCCAAGAATGTAGTTCCCGTGAATACCAGAATACCCATGGACACCCCGGTGCTCATCGTCGGCGCCGGACCGACCGGACTGACCGCTGCGCTCGAGCTCGCTCGCCGGAATGTTCCCGTGCGGATCATCGAACGCCGCGATGGCCCGTCCATTCTAAGCCGCGCCGTCGGGATCATGCCGTGGGCCATGGACATTCTCGACGCATCCGGCGCTGGTCCTCTTGTACGAGAGGCATCCCAACCGACCCGACGCTTGGAGGTCTGGAGCGGTTCGCGGCGCGCGGCATCCCTCCGGATGGACGTTGACCCCGATCCACACGTCCGGCTGTTCTGCCTTCCCCAGAATGAGACCGAGACGATACTCGCAAGCCGCCTCTCCGCGCATGGGGTTACCGTCGACTATGGCCAGAGGCTGGACTCCATCGAAGAGACCGAAGACGCCGTTAGGTCGACGATTAACGGGTCGATCCATATGGCCTCCTACGTTCTCGGTGCCGATGGCGTGCGGTCCGCCGTGCGAGCGCACCTCGGACAGGAGCTGCGCGGATTCGACCTTCAGTCGAAGTGGTCGATCGCCGACGTAGACGCTCCGGAATGGTCGGAGCCCGGCGTCTTTCGCGTTTTCCTGAGAGACGACGGGGAAGCGATATTCGTCATCCCGATCGGCCCGACCCGCTTCCGCGCCGTCGCGTCTGTGCCGGACGCCCTTGCCGCGATGCCTGTCCCCATTCCGGTGACCCGCGTTCACCGCGAGGGCGACTTCATCATCGGAATTCGCCAAGTCGGATCCTACGGTCGTAGACGTGTCTGGCTCGCGGGCGATGCCGCGCACACCCATTCGCCCGTCGGGGGGCGGGGCATGAACCTTGGCATCGAGGACGCCGCAGAATGGGCAGAACGGCTGATCGGCGACCGTCTCGAAAGAGGTATCGACGAAGGCTATAGCGTGTCCCGTCACGTCAGAGGACAAGAGATTATCGCCTTCACCGAAAGAGCAAGACGCCTGGTTGCTAGGCGTGCCGGTCTCGGTCGGAGCCTCGCTCTGAATGCCCTCGGCACCCTCGGCAACATGGCGCCTCTAAATCGTGCCATAGCGCGCCGAATGCTTCTGACATGACCCCCCGCCTTGCGCAGCCATTCACTGCTACCCAGATCTGTCTCTGGAAAAAGGGAGAGATCATATGCAGTGTCCCGTGGACGGAACCCAGCTTGTCATGAGCGAGCGCGCTGGCGTCGAGATCGACTATTGCCCGCAATGTCGCGGTGTCTGGCTGGATCGAGGCGAACTCGACAAGATCATCGAGCGGACTGAGCCCGCTGAGCCCAGGGTGCGTTCCGAACCCGACTACCGAGGATCGGAGCCACGCTCCTACAAAAAGAAGCGGGGTGGCTTGCTGGGTGAGATCTTCGACTTTTGATGGAGGATTTGCTCCGCGAGAAGACTCCCAAGACACCGACCATCGGCCTTCGGAGGACCGGCGTATCTCTTAGAATATCTTGATAACCCGCTCCGGTCATATCACCTGATCTCGCGCGGCCGGTGGTCGCCAGATATCTCGTGCTCCAACCTCGCAGTACGTGATCTGCGGGGGATGGGCGGACCTTATACTTAAGATATTGTTTTATTTACTTTTTTATCGTCCCTGATCTTGAAGTCCCCTTGGCAGTGATCACTTTTCGTTCGGGCGGTTGACCGCTCTTAATGCTCTCAAGGAGACAAGACATGAGACGAGTGGCTTTAGGCGCTCTTCTCGCGACCATCGTGGCCCTCCCTGCCATCGCACAGATGGAGGAAGTGGACACAGATGGAGACGGAATGGCGTCCCTGCAGGAACTCCAGACAGTCTACCCCAACCTGTCCGAGGATGACTTCGCGATGCTTGACGCGAACTCCGACGAAACGCTCGATGCTGACGAGATGACCTTAGGCATCGAAGACGGCGTTCTCGCAACCGAGGACACGGAAGCGGTAGACACCGAGTAAGTCGAGGGCCCTTCCATGAACAGGTTGAACTGGCAGGATTGGCTTATCGGGGTTGTCGGCCTGTGGCTGATCGCGTCGCCTTTCATGTTGCCTTACGGCCCTGCTGAAGTGGAAAGCAATGCCTCTGCGGCGACTTGGGGTTTTCTCGCTGCCGGACTGCTCACGATTGGGGTCATGGCACTCGGGTTGTTCGAACAGCGTGAGTGGCAACTCTGGTTGGGCATCGCACTGGCTCTTTGTGTGATCGCGCTTCCATGGGTCTTCGGCTTCACCGATGCTGCAGCTCTGGTCTGGAGCGCCATGGCGTCGGGCGTTCTAATCGGGCTTGCCGCCGTCGGCGAACTGGTCTGGCCAAGCGACGACTACAGGACCCCGCACCATTGAAGCGGAGGGCCGGGAAACCGGCCCTCCTTACAAGCAGACCGAACAAAGACATGATTTCATGACCAGAGCATTTCAGGACCATCGGAGCACGGGCTTGGCCCCGTGCTCCCTTAGTTTGCACTGTTGCTGCTACGGCCCTTGCAGGCCAGGGGCAGCGAACCTTGATCTGACCGACTGCTCTGTTGCACTACGCCAGAAACAAGATGTGCCCGGCTAGTGAGACGGAAGGACTGTAAGTATGCTTGATGTTTGGGTTCCTCTCTTCGGCGGCCTCGCCCTCTTGATCCTGGGAGGCGACTTGCTCGTTCGAGGGGCTGTCAAGGTTGCCGAGACCCTCGGTGTCTCACCGCTCGTGATCGGTCTCACGCTCGTCGGCTTCGGCACGTCGACACCGGAATTGGTAACATCGGTTCAGGCAGCGCTCACCGATGCGCCTGGCATTGCCTATGGAAACATCGTTGGTTCGAACATCGCGAATATCCTGTTGATCCTGGGCTTCTCTGCGATCCTCTTCCCGATAGTCGTCTCCTCCTCGGCCCTGCGTCGAGACGCCGTTTTCATGCTCGGTGTGGCAGCGGCTTTCGCTGCCTTGTCCTTCCTGGTGCCGATGGGCCGGGTTGTCGGTTTGCTGTTTATCGCGTCCCTCGGGGCATACATCTACGTGGCGTTCCGACAGGAGAGCCGGTCCTCCGAACATGGTGCGGTATACGACAAGGCTGCAGCACTCGAGGCAGTCGACCCCGCTGTTGCGCCCAAGACAGAACGATCCGGCGGCCTTCTTCTGCCTCTTCTGCTATCACTCGGTGGTCTGGTGCTCGTCGTGCTAGGCGGGCGCTTCCTGGTCGATGGTGCAATTTCAATCGCAGAGTCCTTCGGTATCCCGGAGACGGTGATCGGGCTGACAATCGTTGCAGTCGGAACCTCCATGCCGGAACTCGTCACCTCCGTCCTTGCGGCTGTGAAGCGTCAGAGCGACGTGGCGTTCGGCAATATCGTTGGCTCCAACATCTACAACATTCTCGGTATCGGCGGCGCTACAGCACTGATCTCGCCGACACGCGTGCCGCAGGAGATCGTGACCTTCGATAACCTGATAATGGTTGGCGTCTCGCTTCTGCTGGTGGTGTTCGCTGCCACTTCACTCAGGATCGCGCGCGGGGAAGGTGCCGTTTTGGTGGCGGGATATCTTGCCTACCTGTACGTTCTCTGGCCCTGACCCGGAGCAACATCGAGCATATCGCTCTGGAATGGTCTGTCCCGGAACTTGTTGAAGGCTCATCACCTGCGTGCCCGGTCACCTCAAGCCGAGCCGTTCGAGGAACGGCTAGGCCCGTCCCCAACCTCCTGTATTTGAGGCTGATGGCACGATCAGCAGCGCAATGAACGACTCAGTCCACCGTTAGCCTGGCATCGGTCGTGAAGAGAAAATCCTCTCCTCCGGCGCCTTGGTGGCATGCGATGCACCCCGCATCGGCACCCTTGCCGACTAATCCGGCGAGAGCCATTCCAGCTGGGTTCTGGTCAAGCGTTCCGTCGGGCAGATACTTCGCCCAGAACCAGTTGTTCGTCTCCGGGTCGTAGCTGTCCTCGCGTTGGAACATCACCGTAATCGATCCGAGGTGCTCGTCGGGATCAGAGAGGACCTCGTCACTGGTGACGCCCTCCGGTCCATAGTTGCGCTTCACGACTAAGGCTCCGCTGTGCCCCCGGACCATGGCCGAGGTATAGAAGGTCTCGAGCATCAAGCCATGGGGTTCAACTCCTTCGTATGGAAACGACCGGATGACAGTATCGCCTGCGAGACCGAGGTCAGCCATCTGGGCCCAGAGATCGGCCGCATAGGACTGGTCTTCTTCGGTGCCTGCCATCTGCTGGCTCATCGCCGCAGTGGCAGCAGCGCAGAGCGCTACGGTTAGTATCGCATTTCGCATATCAGCCTCCCTTTGATTGACCAAAGGGAACACCCTGTGCCGAAGCTGGGTCTAGTCACGTTACTTTGATGCTGACTCTTCAGGAGTGCTTGAGATGCTGAGTATCTGTAAGTCCGGCAGTTTCCGGCAAGCGGTGGACCAACCAAGACGGATAGCCTCGCATTGAGGAGGAATTTCGTACCCCTTCCACCGACCCACGCTCTCGCGTTATCCGCGAGAAGCTTGCGTAAACTAGCGGTGTTGATCGATGAGGATCTGGTTCCCGTCGGGGTCGCTCAACGTGATGCTCGCAGGGCCGGACGTCTCTTCGTTGGCTTCGCTGGACAGCTCTATTCCTCGCCATTTCAAGGTGCGCTGAAGCTCCCGGATATCGGTGAAGGAGCCAAGCTCGTTCGCTTCCTGATCCCACCCGGGATTGAAGGTGAGGATGTTGCCCTCGAACATCCCCTGGAACAGGCCAATGACATGGTTCCCGTTCTTCATAATGACCCAGTTCTCCTCCGGGTTTCCGCTATGGGTGAAACCGAGCTCCTCGTAGAACTCAATCGACTTGCGGATGTCCTTCACCGCCAGGCTGATCGAGAATGCCCCAAGGTCCATGTGTTCATCTCCCTGTATCTCGGCAGAGCATAGCACGACGGCGGCGATATTGGACTGATCACCGAAACCATGCGAAACGACGGTCCCGAATGCGACCTAGCGTCACCAGGAACTGCGATGCCTTGGCCCTGTTCACCTCGCGACACGAGGGCGCGACCAAGGACGACAAGTAATGGAAACGGCTCAGAAAATCGGAACCTCGCTCTACCTCGCCGGGAGCTCCCTGCTACAGACCGATCGCTCAGAGCCCACGATGGGCCGCGCTGCGATCCGCTTCGTGGGACTGCATCTTGTCACACTCGGTCCGCCGATCGTGAATGCCCTGATCAGCTAGGCATCCGGCCCCTGCCCGCTCAGGAGGATACGGTGATCTTCATGCGACTGCCGAAACCGACGGACATCTGCCTCTCGCGACCTGCAGCAATTTACGACGGTCCTTGACGACGACCATGTCGGGTGAAGGCATCTGGATAGCGCCGAAATCCGTGATTGTGTGAAATACCCGACAAAGCGTCTCGGCGGACATGTCGAGAAGTGAGGCGAGGTCTCGTCGACTTATCTTTAAGGCCAACCGTATTTCGGTCTTTCCGCTTTCCTGCGGCAGCTGGGTGTAAAGCCACACTGCAACGCGTTGTTGGGTCTTCCTCGATCTCATGGACGATGCCCATAGACGCTCCTTCTGAAGCTGCCGACGAGTGGCGGCCGAAAATGCCTCCAGCAGAGATCGATGCTCGGACAGAAGCCTTTCGAAGGTGGGTCGCTCCAAGCCACAGATGCTGACATCGGTGGCCGCCTCCCAGGACAGCTGGTTCTCCGACGTGCCAATCTCGCCAACGATATCCCCAGCCGAAAGAAGGCTGAGCACATGCTCGGAGCCATCTTGGGTGAGATCGACGATCTTCACGATCCCTTCGGTGACGATCCCGATCCTATCGGCAGGATCACCCTGGCTAAAGATCGCTTCTCCGGCCGTGAAGCTGAGCGGACGAGTTACTGCTGCCAGAGACCGGGCCGCGTTCGGATCGAGCTCCGCGCACAGGCCGAAGTGTCGACTAACGAAATCCAGGCAGTGCGACTTCCGTTCCGGGATGAAGGTCTTGTTCGATAGCATGTGAGCCTCGCCAAAACATGCAGGTGTCCTGCGCGCCTGTTATGAAAATGACTGCTCGAATGCCTCCAGTCGTACGTAGTGAGAGTAGGACGAACATGCACTGATCTGGATCATGAAACGTGTTTGCACCCCAGATCATCACCGTCGGCATCTCTCGCCGCTCTGACATCGACCCAGGGGCAGCCGTGGGTCATAACTGATCCAGGAGAGCGACTTACGGTCCATAAATGACCCATTGAAGATGTCGCTGGGAGACTTCGTCTATGTGCAATCTCTACTCTAACACGATGCCCCAGGACGCCATGCGGGACCTGTTCAAGGTCGCGGCCGAGCGGGACCGGTTGGGCAACTTCGAGCCAATGAAGGCGATCTTTCCGCGCTACGATGGTGTAGTCTGCCGGACCGGGGAAGACGGCGAGCGTGAGCTGGTGACCGCGCACTGGGGTTTCCTGATGCCGCAGGTCTCCAAGAAGACCGGCAAGCCGATCCTTCCGAAGGCGATCAACAACGCCCGCGATGACAAGATCCGCAGCTCTCGCTTCTGGAAGAAGTCGTTCGAGGATCGCCGGTGCCTCATCCCGGCCACGGCCTTCTGCGAGGCCAAGGGCAAGAAGCCCGCGACCTTCTACTGGTTCTCGGTGACTGATGAGCAGAAGCCGGAGCCCTTCGTGTTCGCGGGCCTCTGGAACCGCTTCAAGGGCAACTACCGTGACGAGTATGTCGAGATCGACACATACACGATGGTGACCTCGACCCCGAACGAGCTGGTGAAGCCGGTTCATCCCGATCGGATGCCGGTGATCCTGCCGGAGGATGCCCAGACCACCTGGATGGATGGCTCACCGGACGAAGCCTTCGAGGCTCTGAAGGTCTTCCCGGCCGAGAAGATGCAAGTTCTCGACAAGGGAGAGGACATGAAAAGCGAGCCATCGTAGCAATCATCACGAGATCCGGCGGTCGTTTCATTGCGTCACGTACCAAGTGCTAATACTGACCTGTGATTCTATTAGGGGGAGGTCCGGATGCGCGCTGCCAATCATCCGCTTCAGCAAGACCGGCTTGCTGCACTCAATGGCTACGCCATTCTTGATACCGAGCCCGAGGCCGAGTTCGACGAGATCACTAACTTCGTCGCGAAAGCCTGCGACGTGCCGATCAGTGTCATCAATTTCATCGATGCTGAACGCCAGTGGTTCAAGAGCGAAACCGGGCTGGGCGTTCGGTCTACGCCTATCGACACTTCGATCTGCGCGCACATCATCCTTGAAGAGGACTTCGTCGAGATCGAGGACACCCTTCGGGACCCACGCCTGGCAGACAACCCACTCTGCATCGACGATGACGGCCTGCGTTTCTACGCAGGTGCCCTGCTGAAGACCGAGGACGGTTTACCAATCGGAACTCTCTGCATCCTGGATCGGCGCCCCCGGAAACTCACGGAGTTCCAGAAGGAACTCATCCAGGTGATGTCTCATCAGGTCATGGCCCGGCTGAATCTTCGGCGCTCTCTGGATCAGGCGACGATCCTGCGACAGGAGGTCGACCACCGCGTCAAGAACTCACTCCAGAGCGTGGCATCGATCGCCAGCATCAAGTCGCGGCTCGCAACTGACCCGGCAGTCAGCGCCGCGCTCGCCGACATCCGGGACCGGATCGACAGCGTCGCAAGACTGCACACGCAGCTCTACAAGCTGGACAACGACGGGCGGGTCGATGTCTCGAAAATCATGAAGGCGGTTGCCGACGAGGTGGCTGCCGTTGTCGAAGACGTTGCGGTCGAGTTCGATGGTCCCTCTGTCTTCATCGAGGGAAAGCCAGCCGCAGCTCTCGGCACCTTGCTGAACGAGCTCACATCGAACTCGATCAAGCATGCTTTCGATGAGGAGCCGAACGGCAGGATTACCTGCGGAGTCTCGCTGGAGGACGATGCTCTCCACGTAGACTACCGCGACAATGGATGTGGGGTCGATGTCGATGCGCTCACTTCGGCCAATGGCCTCGGTCTGCGGGTCGCAGAAGCCGCCATGCAAAGCTGCGGCGGCACATTCGAGGTGGTCCGGAGCGAGAGCGGGTTCAAAGCTAGCGCTATACTGCCACTACGTGAGAACTAAAGGATGCCGTTGGTGGCCATCCACCAGGCAAGCACGCCGAACAAGATGGCAAAGGCCAGTATAGTCAGCGGGTCTTACATGGGGGCCTTCCAGGTTACTCTCTACAACCTGTCGGCAAGTACGCTTGTTCCCTGCAATGCTGCGGCGGAAGCGCCCAGCATCTAAAATCCATGGTCCGCCCAACATATTACTTGGGCGTCCGAAGGTCGGAGCTTGTGCACGACGCCTTAGGCACTGTCACCGGCTCACCGGTGGCAAGCGATGCAGTAACCTTCGAGCCGTACTACTTGTTGGAGTAGCCCAGGAATGAATGCGGGCTCCGCCACCACCATCGCCAAGCTCTCGCTGCACGAGGACGACCAATGAACATCGAGAACGAGCAGTCCGACGGAAAGTCGGCCCGGGCCGCCGAGGTGGATGCCTCGCGTCTATGCATCGTGGGCATCGGCGCATCCGCTGGTGGTCTCGAGGCCATCGGCGACATGCTGGCCATGGCCGACCCGGACAGCAATCTCGCCTATGTCGTCATCCAGCACCTCGATCCCGACCACGAAAGCCTGCTGGCCGAGATCCTGAGCCGCAAGACGCGGCTCGAAGTCCACCAGGCATCGGGTGGTGAAACGGTCGAGCGCGGCCGGGTCTACATCATCCCGCCAGGTCATAAGATGACGATCAGGGATGCGAAGCTCGAGCTGACAGAGTTTGCGCAACCGCGTGGTCTGAGACGCCCGATCGACGACTTCTTCGAAAGCCTGGCCGAGGACCAGGGGCACTACGCCGCCTGCGTCATCCTGTCGGGGACCGGGGCCGACGGCAGCGCCGGTCTTCGGGCGATCAAGGAGTTCGGTGGGGTCTGCATCGTTCAGTCACCGGAGACCGCCCGATATGACGGCATGCCGAAAGCGGCCCAAGGGACGGGGCTCGTCGACTTCGTCAGATCTCCCGAAGAGATCTTCAGCGCCCTGCAGGGCTACTACACGCACATGATCATGACGGAGACGGATACCGAGCTCCAGGAAGCCGTTCGAGACAATATCGACGAGATCTGCGATGTCCTGTCGACGACCTCCGGTCATGATTTCAGCGAGTACAAGCGCACCACGCTCGTCCGCCGGATCGAAAGACGTATCAAGGTCCTCAACCTGCAGGACGCGGACTCCTATCTCGAGCGCGTCAAGGACGATCCCGAGGAGGCCGAAGTCCTCTTCCGCGAACTCCTGATCAACGTCACCCGCTTCTTCCGTGATCCCGACCAGTTCGAGAGACTGCGGGAGAAGGTGATCGCACCCATGATCTCCGAGAAGGATCACGAACCGATCAGGATCTGGGTGCCTGGCTGTTCCAGCGGCGAGGAGGCCTACACGCTGGCCATCATGATCGCCGATGAGATGCGCAAGCAGAAGAAGTCTCTGGACGTGAACATCTTCGCCACAGACATCGACGATCAGATGCTGAAGAACGCGCGCACGGGCATCTATCCGCTCTCCGCGATGGTCGATGTCCCCGAAGAGCTGCGGGACAGCTACACGATCGCCCGGGATGGCCACTTCCAGATCCCGGCCCGGATCCGGGACATGATCCGGTTCTCGATCCACAACGTGACCCGCGATCCGCCGTTCTCGAGCTGCGACCTGATCTCCTGCCGGAACCTGCTGATCTACTTCGGCGACAAGCTGCAGAACGCGACCCTGCCGACCTTCCAGTATGCGCTGAGGCCCAAAGGATACCTGTTCCTCGGTTCCTCGGAGACCATCGGCCGCTTCGATAATCTCTTCACGGCGGTCGATGACCGCGCCCGCATCTTCCAGAGAACCCAGCGGAGCGTCGACTACCCAAGCCATCTCAGGTCGCAGCAGAGCGGCAGGAAAGAGCCAATCGGCGCTTCCGTTCCTGTCTCACGCGGCAGGAGCAGGTCCAGTCTGATGCCCGACCGTGTGGCCGATCGCATTCTGAACACCTACGCGCCTTCGACCATCCATTGCGCAAAGGACGGCGAGATTCTCTCCTCGTCAGGCTCGCTCGGGAAATACCTGAAGGCGACACCGGGCCGGATGGATGACCAATACGTCCAGTCCCTCGCTCTCCAGGGCCTGAGGGAGCCTCTCTCTGGCATCCTTCGCGACACGCTCACGCCCGGCAGGCGCCGGGTTATCCGTGGACTGGAGTCGCGCGGCGAGTTCGGCTCCCAGAAGTTCGACCTGATCGTCGATCCCCTGGCGGACAGCACCCTGATCCTGGTGTTTATCGAACGAGCGAAGTTCGAGCCGATCGAAGACGAGGATATCGAGGACTACGAGCCGAGCGAAAGCCACGTCCAGAGCCTGGAGGAAGAACTGCGGAACACGCAGTCCCGGCTCTACACGACCGTCGAAGAACTCGAGACGGCGAACGAGGAGCTGAAAAGCTCCAACGAAGAGATGATGTCGATGAACGAGGAGCTCCAGTCGGCGAACGAGGAGCTTTCCACGGTCAACGACGAGCTCTCCTCCAAGGTCGAGCAGCTGACCCAGGCCAATGCAGACCTGTCCAATTTCTTCGCCTCGACCGACCTGCCACTTGTGGTCGTCGACACCAAAAAGTGCATCCGGACCTATACCGAGGCGATCCTCGACATCTACCCGTTCCAGGGAGCCGATGAGGGCCGCCCCCTGTCGGAAATCACCTCTTCACTGCGCGAGAATTCATCCGTGCTGGATAACGTGACCGAGGTCATGGAAAGCGGCGAAGTGAAACAGCTCCAGGTCCGTGAGCGATCCTCGGATGGCAGTCGCATCTGGTCCCTGTTGATCACGCCTTACCGGACCAACGACGACCAGGTGGACGGAGCCACCCTCGTCTTCACCGATCTGACCGAGTCCACCAACCTGCGCGATGCGCTCGATGTCGAGGCCGAGCGCCTGAAGCTCGCCCTGAAGGTCTCAGAGCTCGGAGTGTGGGAATTCGATGCTGACCGGCAGGTGATCGATCTCGACGAGACAGCCCGTAGACATCTTGATGCCCAGATGGCGGATGGCGGAAGCGTCGAGCTCAGTGAGCTCATGAGCCGTCTGAGCAAGTCTGAAAAGGACGAGATTCAGGATGTCTTCGCATCCTCCAGAAAGGAGGACGGCCCGTTCGAGTTCACATTCAGCCTGGCCGATCGCACTGGTGCGATGCGCACCCTGCAGGCCGTTGGTCGGCACGTGGAGACCGGCGGAAGCACCAAGCTCCTTGGCGTGGTATTCGACGTCACCAAGGCCAACGAGGCGACCCAGATCCGCGAGCTGATGCTTCGCGAGATGAACCATCGCGTGAAGAACCTGTTCTCGATCATCACGGGGATGCTGCGGGTTGTCGGCCGACAGGCCGAGTCAGTGCCGGAGATGGTCCGGGGCATGGAGGATCGCATCTCCGCGCTGGCGCGGTCACACGATCTCACCCAGAAGAAGATGGGCGAGGAAGCGATCCTACTGCAGGATGTCATCGACGTTGCCCTGGAGCCCTATTGCGATGCCGCCGATTGCCGGATCGAGGGCCCGGATGTCTCGGTTTCGAATGCCGAACTCACGTCCCTCGCCCTCCTGCTGCACGAATGGGCAACCAACACCTCGAAGTACGGCGTCCTCGGTCCGGTCGACGGGCGTCTCGAGGTGACCTGGTCGCAGGGCAATGATGGAACCGTCACACTCGAATGGAACGAAATCTACGAGAATGAGTTCGAAGTCCGTGATGAACGAGCAGGCTTTGGAGCGACACTGGTCAGGATTGCTGCAGCACAGTTGAACGGCAGCGTCGATGTGAACCAGACCTCCCACGACAGAAGGACCATCCTGGAATATGGCAAAGGACACGAAGGCGATTGACGATGCTGCGCCCGGTCGCGGCACCGTTATTATTTGCGAAGACGAGGCCATGGTTGCCATGGATCTCGAGTTCATCTTTCAGGATCTCGGCTTCGAGGTAATCGGCACATATCCGTCCGTGAAGTCTGCCATGAAGGCGATCGAGCACGGCAACGTGCCTGATCTCGCACTCCTCGACGTCCGTCTGACTGACGGCAATGTCTTCCCCGTGGCCGATGCACTTGCCGAGCACGACGTCCACATGATTTTCCATTCCGGCCATGCCGGTCTCGAGGAGGTCAGCAAAGACTACCCGGATGCCCTCTGCTGTCCAAAGCCGACCACCGAGCGGAAAATCGAGGCGACCATTGCCGAGCTCGGAATCAAGGAGAGGCTGCCTGATCCACTGTAGCCAGATCGGACTCGCCCGATTAGCCTGATGGCGAAATCATGATCGGAGCGGGGAGTGCATGACACAGCAGTCACTGCCGTTCGCAGGTGGCAGCGTCTCCTGCCCATTGAGCTGCTTCGCTTTTGCTAGGCGAAACGGCACGGTAATGGACACCGGCTGTTACCTGGCAACTGGAGCGGAGAAGAAGCTTCACGGTTCTAGCGCCAAGGCGTTCCTGGCCCACGTGGCGGAAGGCCTCGATGCGGGATATCGCCACGAGATACTCAATGCGAAGGTTCGTTTGGGTCATCAGGGATCGATCGAAAGCGCAGATGGACACGTCGAGGTGCTCTACCGGGCGCCGTCGTCCTCCACCCTACCTACTACCACCAAGATCACGACGGGGCGCCGAACACGTTGAGAGCAGTCTGCCGCAAGTCTCGAAGCAGACCGGCAAGCTCATCTTCCCGAAGGCGATCAACAATGCTCGCGATGACAAGACCCAGGTCTCGCGCTTTTGGAAAAAGTCGTTCGAGGAACGCCGTTGCCTGATCGCGGCCAAGTCTTTGCCGGGCTCTGGAACCGCTTCAAGGGCAACTACCGAGATGAGTATGTCGAGATCGACACATACACCATGGTAACGTCCACTCCGAACGAGTTGGTGAAACCAGTTTATCCGGACCGGATGCCGGTCATCCTGTCCGAGGACGCACGGCGCACGTGGACAGACGGATCACCAGACGAGGCATTGGAGGTCCTCAAGGTCTTCTCGGCCGAGGAGATGCAGGTGCTGAAGAAAGGCGAAGACCGGAAGAGCGAACCCACGTAAGCGTAGCCGTTAGTAATGTCGTTCGATGATTCCTGCGCGCTCTCCCCCTTTTTCCGATCCTGCCCAAGACCTGCCGCATGTACCACTCGGTTGGGGCAGCTCAGGCAGTCCAACTGCCGGGCGCCTATTACGTCTTCCACTTGCCGATGCAGCCCACCTTCGCCATGGTTTCCCGAGTATCGGGGGTCAGATGGTATTTGTTTATCTTGCTGCGATTGCAGCTGCCTGCTTCTTCCTTGCCTGGGTCATCTCGAGAATACAGAAAGCCTTCGGGCTCGAAGTCGACGGTCCTGAACACAGACCGAAGGCAACTGAGCGGTCATCTGCGCTTTCCCTGAAGAGGGGCCAGCCCGATTCCTATTCCGACGTGTTCGATCGATACGAACTTGATGAAAACCGTCCAGAAGGCGAATCGGTAAACTGGAACTGGCCGTGGCTCGAGGTCGCTGGAACGCAGCACCGTATGACGGAAGTCAGCACGTTCCTGACAGCAGTTAGTTCTAGTTCTGATTTTTCAATTAGGTTGGAGCGTGACCCGAAAAACGCTCACGATCCGAATGCGATCAAAGTCATTGGCGTTCTTGCGCGACCAAGCCGGGAAACCATGCTTGGCTACGTCCCCGCACAGGTTGCGGAGGACATCGCAAGCTACCCACCGGAGATGCCGATCGCGGTGCAGCTCAAGCGGGCGGCGATCGTGGATCATGCGATATATGTAACGATCGCTGGCCTCATGCCGAACGTGAAGGAGCGCCGCTGGATGGGGTACGAAGAGACCCCGCCAAAGGCGCCGTCCAAGATCACCCTTGGGGAGACTGAGATCGCAGAGCTCGAGACGCTGATCGAGAAGCTTCGCACGCGACGGCCCCTGACCGACGAAGAGGCATCTCAGGCGCAGCGCGACATGACCAGCGGACTAATGAGCCGGGTCCAAGCGGGTGAAGCTCAGGTCAGCATCGAACAGAAGGGCTTCGACCACCTGGATCTGCCCTACCGGGAACACAAGAAGCTCATGCGTCAGGCCGACAACGATCTGGTCAAGCAGGTCGGCATCCTCGACGGGGCCTTCGATAGCTATTTCGACACAGGGATGTCCGAGCCGCCCAACTATGCCGAGAGGGTCGCGATCATCCTGCGGAAGGCGGGCCGTCGTGACCTGGAGAAAGCGTGGCTGGAGACCTGGCTGCGATATTTTCCCCCTGGCAGTGCCATTGGACAGCGATATGAAGCTCTCGCGGAGAGAGCCAGGAAGCTCTCGGCTTAGAGGAGGTCCAGACAGCAAATGATACGGTGCTGTCAGACAAATGCGAAACAGTCCCTGTGCCCCTAGAAAACGTAGGCTCAGGAGACGCAGAGATCCCGCCACTCGTCGAGAGCAGCATCGCGGGATTGTTTGAAGTGGGGTCGACTGAAGAGACTGCGCTGATGGTTGAAGGCGGAGGCGTGAACAGAGGCGAACTTCTGTGGACTTCGCATTCGGCGGAAGCCCAGCATCGCGCGCTCTCGTCGTCGAAATGGCAGATGTGAGTTCGCCGCGCGGTTGCTAGTCCAACGCCCCTCGGCCCGGTGACCATTAGCCTTTAGCTCCTTCATCGCGGCGCCGTAAGAGCGGAGCCCATCTGTGACGATCTCGTCGGCTGTCCCGTGCCCCTTCATCAGCTTCTTAAGGAATCTCAGTGCCGAGGCCCGATCGCGCACAAGGACCTCTCCCTCATGATCCACGGCCCGCCAGAGGTAGTGCGTCTTGCCGTTGATCTTCACGAAGACCTCGTCGAGGTGCCAGCTCCACCGGCTCGCCTTCAGAGCCTGGATGCGGCGCTTTCTGACTTCGGCTGCGAACATGGGGCCGAACCGGTTCCACCAGTAGCGGACCGTCTTGTGGCTCACCTCTATGCCACGCTCATGCAGCAGATCCTCGACATCGCGCAGCGAGAGCGGAAACCGGACGTAGAGCATCACCCCGAGACAATTGATCTCGGGGCTCGTCTTGAAGTAGCGGAACGGGCTTGGCTGGGTCATCTGCCGAGGCTAGGTCCGCCCCCTGCCCCGCTCAAGCGGTTCTTCTGACAGTGCCCGCCGGCCTGCTGACCATTTCGCAATAGTCAGAGGGGCCAGACCGCCAGCAACAATGGGACGCTGATGGCGAGCACGAGCCCTTCAAGCGGCAAACCGAGCTTCCAATAATCTGAAAACCGGAACCCAGCGGGCCCGAGGATCAAAGTATTATTCTGGTGGCCGATCGGAGTGAGGAAGGCACAGGACGCACCAACCGCAACTGCCATGAGGAAAGTGTCAGGGTTGGCGCCGAGCGTGGAAGAAATGCCGAGTGCTACCGGACACAAGACTGCAGCTGTCGCGGCATTATTCATAAGGTCTGACAGGAACATCGTGGTGACCATGACCACAACCAGCGCGACTACAGCATTGCCTTGGGCAACCGAGTCCACCAGGCCTCTCGCCAGCAATCCCGCTGCGCCCGTACTCTCCATCGCGCCTGCGACCGGTATCAGCGCTGCCAGCAAGACGATTACTGGCCAATCGACAGACGTGTAGACCTCCCTGAGAGGAACAGTGCCGAGCACCATCGACGCCAACACGCCGAGGGCGAAAGCCACGGCAGCTGGAAGCAATCCAACAGCGACGAGGGCGATCGCACCAACCATTATTGTCCCAGCAATGATGGCCATACGCTTGTTCGGAATACGAAGATCGCGTGCGACCAGTGGAACGCAACCCATCTCGTCGATAAATTCCGATGCAGCTTCCGCCGGCCCCTGAACCAGCAAAAGGTCTCCGGACCTTATCTTGACGTTCCGCAAGCCGGAACCCGGCGGAAGGCCCTCGCGTGAGACCGCAAGCAAGTTCAGTCCATAACGAGCGCGAAGGTGGATATCCCGAGCGGAACGGCCAATGATAGATGACCCAGGGAGCACGGCAAGCTCGCGGAGGATGACGTCCCGGCTTCCCCTTCGGTCTGCGCCCAAGTCGGCATTGGGCCCGGAGGGGACTTCTTCCTCTAATTCACCGTCGGCCCCGTTCCGCTCTTCGGGCACCACAATGGACTGCTCTAGCTTGATATCGAATACCGACAGCGCTTCTGCCAGTGCGTCAACTTCCGCCTCGAGCACCAGGATGTCATCTGGACGAATACGCCGCTGGCCATGTGGAGCATTCAGGTAGACCTCGTTGCGGATCAGACCCACGACCTGCACGTCGCTGTCCTCGATCTCTCGCTCGAATTTTCGCAGGGTCAGACCTACGGCCTTGCTACTTTCGGGCACGCGCAGCTCCGTGAAGTACGCGCCGGTCTCGAACCCATCGTGTGTTGCCGGCTTTCGCTCAGGGACGAGCCGCCAACCAATCATGGAAATGAAGATCACGCCCACAATCGCAACGGGCGCCCCGACCGCTGAATAGTCGAAAAGGGAGAATTGCCCGAGCCCCTCGTCGGCCCGAAAACTGGATACGATCAGGTTCGGTGGCGTACCGATCAGCGTTGTCATACCTCCCAGTATCGTGCCGAAAGCGAGGGGCATCAGTACCTGGCCCGGTGTCAGATCCAGTTGATTGGAAACCTGAAAGGCGATTGGCATCAGGAGGGCCATCGCTCCCACATTGTTCATAAACCCGGAAAGCGCCGCCCCCAGACCCATCAGTGCAAGCAAGCTGGGCAGTTGCCCCGCATTCCGTGGAAGGATGCTGCGAGCCAGCCAATCCACCGCGCCAGTAGCTCGCAATCCATGGCTCAGGATGAGAACACAAGCCACGGTGACAACCGCCGGGTGTCCGAACCCCTCAAAAGCACCTGACGGCGGGACCAGTCCTGCGACCACGCACGATAACAACGCAGCCAAGGCGACGATATCGTGGCGCAGCCTCCCCCATAGAAAGAACGCCATGGTGGCGACCAGAATGGAGTAGATCACGATCTGGTCGATACTCATGGCCTGACCTTGTAAACGATCGTCTTCCGGCCTGCCATCCTGTCCGCTTGCACCTGATCATGGGTTCGGCGAACTAAAAAGCGGGAACTGGGCAAGGCATCTCCCCACGGCGCTTGATCGCTGCGCTGGCCGATATGTTGCAAAACGGGTCCGATTGCTGAGGCGCGACCGGCAAACGAACGACCCAGCCGCATTAAATCCGGACCTACTGATATTTGCCTACAGAAGCCTGAAGGTGACGGTCAGAGCACTGCGATCAAGGTCCACTTGCATGCCTCCGATGCCCCTGTTGGGTTGATGCAGTCTTGGGTCCGCGCGACCGGGTCTGCAGTAACCAGCAGAGAGGTATCGAAATGCATAAGAAGCTTCATTCGATACGCTTCGCGAAGGCGGTCTTCTTGGGATCGGTCGCGATGGGCGCAACGCAGACAGCGGCGCAGGCCGGCATGAACACGATGAGCCTGCAGGACGAGGCCGTTCTCACGGGCCAGAGCAACATCTGGGGCATGGCATTTGTCGATGAAGACACAATGCTGTTCACCGAGAAATGCCTGGGCCTGTCGGTGCAGATGCCGGACGGTTCGGTCAACGAGCTCCTCGGCATGGGAGCGTCTGGGGAAGATGTCTCGAGCTACTCGGCGGTCGCCGATGATCTCTTCTGCGATTACTCGAGGCAATTGAGGGCCGGAATTAGAACGGTGCAAGAGGTTAAACGATGTCCATTTCCCGCCGAGACCTTTTCGCGATCTCCGCGGCCATTGGGGCTGGTCTTGCGAGCCCCTTCGGACTCGCCCCGGCGCGGACGGAGGCCGCCCTCGATGATTGGAGCGCCATCCGCAATCTCTTCCCCCTGTCTCCCGATCGCGTCCACATGAGCTCGATGCTTCTGACCTTTCATCCAACTCCGGTGCGTAATGCCATCGAACGTCATCGCAGCAACCTTGATGCCGATCCCACCGAGTATCTCGAAAGGAACGGAGTTGCTCTGGCCTATCTCAGAAGCCACCGTCCTCGCGCCGGATCGGGCTCATTCGTTGGGGTCAGGCACCCTGTCGACAAGCAGCTTGTCGATCCTGCGGCCATCGAGATCGACAACCTCGATCCGCCATCCCCCGACCGTGATGCGCTGGCCGACCTGGGGCAACTCGCCGGCTCGGTCGAGGACCAGGCCGCCAACCGTTTCGAAGGTGAGATCGTCCCCGAGCTCGAGGCCGATCCGGTCCGCGAACTCATCGACGGGCATCCAGCCAGCGACGAGGAGCGACCCGTCCGGGCGCTCCACAACTTTCGGCTCATCCTGCTCGGTCTCGTCGAATCCACCGACGATCGCGCCCAGGACATCCATAGGTGTGATGACGCCCTCGAAGTGACCGAACTCGTCGTAGACGACGAGCATGTGCCCCTCGGAGAGTTTCAGCCGTTCGATCACCCGTGTTGCCGGAAGCGCCTCGTGCACCACCTCGACCGGGAGCACCAGCTCGGCCGGCCTGAACGGGTCCGCGCTCGAGAGAAGCACGTCGCGGCTGTGCAGAACGCCGATGATATCGTCCGGGCCGCCCTTGCTCAGGGGCAAGCGCGACCGCCGAGAGCGCCGGAACCGATCGAGGATTTCCGCCCGGGTCTCCGAAGCGTCGGCGATCTCGACCTCGACCCGTGGCGTCATGAGTCCCCGCGCCGTGCGGTCGGCCACCCGCATCACGCCCGTGATCATCTCGGTTTCGGCCTTCTCGATCACGCCGGCCCCCTCGGCCTCGGCAATGAGCATGCGGATTTCTTCGTCGCTGACGCTTGGCGACCGCCGGCCCGACTGGCCAATCAGCGCCAGGACAACCCGCCCGGAACGATCGAGAACCCAGACGAGCGGCGCCGCCACCCGCTCGAGGACCCGCATGGCCGAGGCAACCCGCGAGGCCACCGCCTCGGGGTTTGAGAGGGCGATCTGTTTCGGGACCAGCTCCCCGACGATGAGCGACAGGTAGGTAATGGCGATGACCACGAGACCCACCCCTACCTCATCGGCAAGACGCGCCGGCACGCCGAGCTCCGGCAGGACAGACGAAAGCCTCACACCGAGCGTGGCACCGGACAGAGCGCCGGAGAGGATACCGACCAGTGTGATGCCAATCTGAACCGCGGAAAGAAAGCGCCCCGGGTTCTCCGCGAGGCGAAGGGCAGTGGCCGCGCCCCGGTCGCCCCGATTGGCGCGTGCTCGGAGCCGCGCGGGCCGGGACGAGACGACAGCCAGCTCCGACATCGCGAGACCGCCGTTCAGCAGAATGAGGGCGAGGATGATTGAGATCTCGATCAGCACTGGGTGGTTCGATCCGACTTTTGTTCAGTTTGCCTCAAGCGAGTAGATCGCGCGAGCAGAGACGCCCCGAGACATGCTCGAGGCGCCCACTTGGCACTCTTGCGCCGCCTACTCGGCAGAAACCACCCTGCGGGAGCCTCGACCGGTCCTCCAGAGCGAGAACCCGATCCCGGCGCCGAGGATCGCGAAGGTGATGCCGAGAGACCAGGCGGGCGGAAACTTCTCCCAGCCCATGAGGTCCGCCACAAAGATCTTCGAGCCGATGAAGACCAGCAGGACCGACAGGGCATACTTCAGGTAGGCGAAGCGGTGGAGCACCGCGGCCAGCGCGAAGTAGAGGGCGCGCAGCCCGAGGATCGCGAAGATGTTGGAGGTGTAGACGATGTAGGGGTCGGTCGTGATCGTGAAGACGGCCGGCACCGAGTCCACCGCGAACACGAGATCGGCGATCTCGATGAGCACCAGCGCGAGAAAGAGCGGCGTCGCGAAGCGCGTGAGGCGGCCTGTCGCGGGGTGCGGCTCCCGCACGAAGAATGCGTGCCCGCGGATCTCGTCGGTGACGTGCATCCGGCGCTTCAGGAAGGCGAGGAGCCGGCCGTCTTCGACGCTGTGCTCCTTCTCGGAGACCAGGAGCATCTTGATGCCGGTGAAGACCAGGAAAGCCGCGAAGACGTAGAGCACCCAGTGGTATTGCTCGACGATGGTCGCGCCCATGGCGATCATCAGGCCCCGAAGCACGATCACGCCGAGAATGCCCCAGAAGAGAACCCGGTGCTGATACTGCCGCGGGATGGCGAAGAAGCTGAAGATCAGGGCGATGACGAAGATGTTGTCGAGCGCGAGGGTCTTCTCGACGACGAAGGCTGTCAGGTATTGTGCCGTCGCCTCGGCGTCCATCTGCCACCAGATGAAGCCGGCGAACGAGAGACCGAGGACAATATACATCGCCGAGAGCTTCAGGCTCTCGGCCACGCCGATCTCGTGGTCGTCCTTGTGCAGGACGCCCAGGTCGAACACGAGAAGCCCGATGACGAGCGACAGAAAAAGCATCCACATCCAGAGCGGCTTGCCCAGGAAGAGCAGGAGAAGGATGTCCAAGAGAGCGACCTCGAATGCACCGCACGCTCGGGAGGTCACGGTCGCGGGCTTGCGGACATGACACCGGGCGGCCCGGTGCGGTCCGACATCACGACAGAGGTCCGCCGTCAGAGGGGCCCGGCCCGCGTGCAGCAGATCGTGATGCGGCCGCAGCGTTCAAGTGAGCGTCGAAAATAATGTTTGCACCGGGCCAGGGGAGCCGACCTTGTCACGAGCCCCGCTGCGCCACAGGTTCGGCGCATGTTGGAAGATATCAGTTTGCCGTTTGACCCCGCGCTTCTGCCGCAGTTCGACCTGCTCGCCTCGTTCCTTCTGCTGCTGTTGCTCTGGATCGCCCGGAAGATCGTCGTCAGGTCGATCCGCGCGCGGACGGAGTTGGCACCGCAAGATCAGCGTCGCCTGATCACCTCGGCCCGCAATGTCTTCCTGCTGCTGCTCCTCATCGGTCTGGTGATGATCTGGGCGCCCCAGCTGCGAACCTTCGCCCTCTCCTTGACCGCCGTCGCGGTGGCCATCGTCGTCGCCACGAAGGAGCTCATCCTTTGTCTCTCCGGAGCCGTCCTCCGCGCCACGACACGTGCCTTCGCCGTGGGCGACTGGATCGAGGTCGGCGAAAACCGTGGGGAGGTCACCGATCACACGGTGCTCGCGACGACGCTCCAGGAGTTCGGCGCGGGCCCGAACGCCTACGTTCCGACCGGCCGCACCATCGTTGTGCCGAACAGCCTCCTGCTGACCGCCCCGGTGCGCAACCAGTCGGCCTTGCGGGACTTGACCTACCACCGGTTCGTGGTGACGCTCGATCCCACGCCGCGGATCGGTGGAGCCCATGCCCTGGTCTCGGACATCGTGGGCCGGCACTATGCCCCCTTCCGCGATGAGGCCGCACGGGCCAACGCCGCGATCGAGCGACGAACCCACAGCGATCTGCCCGACCCTGCGCCCCTGGTCAGGTTCCGGACCTCCGAGCTTGGCAAGCTGCGTGTCGAGGTGACACTCTTCTGCCCGGCAAACGCGGCCGAGCGGCTGGAGAGCGAAATCACGCTCGAGCTGCTCTCGGCGATCGAAGCCGATAGGGAGCCAGACCCCATGTCGAGCTCATCCCCGGTGTCGGAGGCCGACTGACATGCCGACCCTCTACATCCTCCTCGACCTCGCCGCGATCCTCAGCTCCCTGATCGCGGCCGGCCTCTGGTATCAAGCCGGGGCGAGGACCATCCGCCGCGTCTCGAGGTTCGAGACCCTCGATCATGCGGACCTGAACCGGATGGTCGTCGCGATGAACCGCAGCGCCATTCTCAACCGCCGGGCGGCGCTCGCCTCGGCGGCTGCTGCGATATGCATCGCACTCCGGTTCGCAGGCTCGCTTATCGCGGATGCGACGATTTAACTGCCACTGCCTCAGCGAGCTACTGACGGCGCCGCCAACGGATGTCCGGTTCTGACAAGAGTACCGTCAGTTTCGCCTCTGCGGCGAAGGTCGGCTTTGCGTCCTTCGCGCTGTGCAGCCCATCGACGCTTACGGCCCAATCCGGACATTCGACACGGCGCCCATCGCTGAAGTGTGGTTCCCAAAGCGGCCATCCACGCCGTCGCGCAGCATCCTCGCGTCGGTTGAAGTCAGCTACGCGGACCGTGCAGCCGTTCTTGCACTCGACCCTCCTGCCGGCTCCCGGAACAGCGTTTCGTAGAACGTACCAAGCAACACGGTCCTCCCGAAACGCCTGCCATCGGTGCCCTTGGTAGAACGGGGACGGTGTCCTGCAATTTCCAATACGAGCTTCGCAAGCTGCTTTCGACTGACGAAGATGAGCCGAAAGAAAGCGGAGCCTGTGTTGACATTTCAACTGGCATGCCAGATGATAGCCCAATGTCGCGATCTCTCACACAAGACACTTATGAAGCTTTGCGCTCCGCCATCTTGGTGGGTAAGTTTGCACCTGACACGCTCTGGTCCGACCGCGAACTCGCGGCGCAGCTCGGGTTTTCGCGCACGCCGGTTCGGGAGGCGATTCAGCGCCTTGCTGCCGACGGGCTGGTCGAGGTGATCCCGCGCCGCGGCACCCGCGTTCTTCCCCTGCTCGCCGATGATGTCCGCGAGATCCACCAGGTCGCACGGGCATTGGAGCTTGAGGCCGCGATCATGCTCGCCACGTCGCGCAAGCGCGATCTCGGCCCATTGCAGCGGCTGGTCGCGGAGATGGCCGAGGCCCTGGAGGCGGCGGACCGCGATCGTTGGGTGCGTGCCGACGAGGCCTTTCATCACGACCTCGTGGAGGCCTGCGGCAACCGACGCCTCGCCAGAATGTATCACGCCCAGCGGGGTCTTACCGATCGCGCCCGCTACTTCGCGCTGCATCTTCGCGATCTGCCGACCAAGTCCGCCGATGATCACCGCGCGATGCTCGAAGCAATCGAGCGCCGCGACACTGCGCGCCTTTGTGAACTTTACCACGAGCACTGGGACCGCACGACCGCGGAGCTCCTGGCGCTCATCGAAAGGCACGGATCGACAATGCCCGTGCAATCAACCCTGAGGGAGGAAAAGAAGTGAACTATATCAGGATTACATCCGCGTTCTTAGCGGCCACCGCGCTGTGCGTGCCGGCCTATGCGCAAGATGTCACCATCAAGGTCGGGACCGTTGTCTCCGGCGATCATCCCGAGAATGTCGGTGCCCGCGAGTTCGAACGCCTGGTCGAAGAACGTTCTGACGGAGAAATCGACGTGCGAGTTTTCACCGACTCGCAGCTGGGAAATCAACGCGAGATGGTCGAACAGCTTCGCTCCGGCACTCTTGAGATGACCTGGGTGACGACCGGCTTCTTCGGCTCTTGGGAGCCCGTGCTGGGAACCTTGGAGATCGGCTACCTTTTCGATGATCGCGAACACGCCTTCCGTGCCTTCGACGGCGAGTTGGGCGATGAAGTGGCGAACCTGGTGGAGAACCACGGTGTCGAACTTCTTGGCTATTATGAGGCCGGGATGCGCCATCTGACCAATTCGGTCCGCGCGGTCGAGGGGCCGGACGACCTTCAGGGGCTCAAGATTCGCACACCGCGGGCGACCTACCACCTCAAGACGCTGGAGCTGATGGGTGCCAACGCCACTCCTATGGCGTTCAATGAACTCTACACGGCGATGGAGCAAGGTGTCGTCGACGGGCAGGAAAACCCGCTGTCAAATATCTACAACGCCCGCTTTTCGGAGGTGAACGACTACCTATCGCTGACCGGGCACCTGCATCTGACCCACATGGTTCTCTACTCTGAGGACCTCTGGGGAGACCTTTCCCCTGAGCATCAGGAGATCGTGCGTCAGGCCGTGCTCGACAGCGCGCAGGTGCAGCGCGACAAGGTGGCCGAAGACGACGCCAATCTTCTGTCCGAACTCGAAGAGCAGGGCATGGAAGTCACGGAGCCTGACCGGGAGGCATTTGCCGAACAGGTCGCCCCGCTTCGCGATGAGGCCGTCGCCGAGTTCGGGGACGATGCGCAGAAGCTGCTCGACCTCGTAGACGCGGCGCGCAGCGGCAGCTGAGGCAATGCGCGCTCCCGATCCTCTTACCCTCGGCCCGTTCACGCGGGCCGAGGTGCTTCTGGCGACCGCACTCGGATGGCTGCTGGTCACGATGATCTCGGGCATGACAATTATCGTTTCGATGCAGATAGTCTCGCGCTACCTGCTCGATATATCCCTGATCTGGTCCGAGGAAGTGGCGCGGCTGCTGTTTATCTCGATGGTATTCATCGGTGCCGCCCTTTTGGCGCGACAGCGCGAGCATCTCGCCGTCACCGCCTTTGCCGACATGCTGCCGCAGCGGGGGCGACACTTTGCCGATGCGCTGGTCGAAGGCGTCGCACTGGTCTGCGCTGGTTACCTACTGCGCGGCGCCTGGACAACGCTGTTAAGCGAATGGGACCAGCTCACGCCCGGCCTCCAATTTCCCATGGGGGTCGTTTTCGGAATAGTCCTGCTTTCGAGCCTGCTCCTGACCGCATGGCTTGCGCTCAACGTGGCCGCAAGCGTGAGGGCCGCGATTTTGGGCTTGCCGCATACTCGCAACGCCTTGCCTGAATCGGGAAGGGACACATCTCAATGACCAGCCTGCTGATCCTTTTCGGCGTGTTCTTCGGCCTGTTGATCATCGGCACCCCAATCCTGTTCGCCCTGCTTTCCGCGGCGCTTGTGGTGCTATCGGTCGTGGACCTGCTGTCGCCGCAGCTCGTGTTGCAACGCGTTTATGCTGGGCTCGACAGCTTTCCGATGCTCGCGATTCCGTTTTTCATGGCGGCCGGCGCGCTGATGGAACGCGGCGGCATCTCACGACGGCTGGTGAATTTCTCGTCCTACCTCGTCGGCTGGGTGCGCGGTGGGCTCGGGCATGTCGCGGTCATGGCCTCGACGTTCTTCGCGGGCATCTCGGGCTCGGCCGTCGCCGACACCACTGCCATCGGATCGACCATGATCCCGATGATGAAGGCGCGAGGCTACGATCCCGCCTTCGCGGCCTCAGTCGTCGCGGCGGCGGGTGTCAACGGGCCAGTCATTCCGCCATCAATCCCGCTGGTGCTCTACGGTGTTATCTCCGGCGTCTCGATCGGTGCCTTGTTCATGGGCGGGGTCGTTCCGGGCCTGTTGATGACCGTGGGCCTGATGGTCCTGATTTACTTCAAGGCCAGCCGGGGAGGCTGGGCAATAGAACCCGAGCCATTCTCGATGCCGGGCCTCGTCAGCTCGTTCGTGTCGGCTATCGGCGCCTTGGTCATGCCCCTGATCATCGTCGGCGGGATTCTCGGCGGCATCTTTACCGCGACCGAAGCAGCGGCGGTGGCGACTGTTTATGCGCTGATCGCTGGACTGTTCATCTACCGCGAACTGAAGCCGTCCGACCTGCCAGACATCCTGCGCAGCGCAGCGCTGAATACGGCGATGGTGATGGTCATCGTTGGGGTCGCAAATCTCGTCGGCTACGTCCTGACGATCGAGCAGATCCCACAGGCGCTGTCGTCCTTCCTCGAGGAAAAGGTTGCCGATGCACTTGTCCTTCTGCTGCTGATCAACCTGCTCCTGCTGGTCGCGGGATGCTTTCTGGATGGCGGCTCGGCGATCATCGTCTTCACTCCGGTCCTGCTGCCGGTGACCCAGGCCTTCGGGATCGACCCGGTGTTCTTCGGCGTGATGATGACGGTGAACCTGATGATCGGCACCATCACCCCGCCGGTTGGACTGTCGCTTTACATCGCGGGAGGCATCGCTGGGTTACCGATACTGAAGGTATGCCGTGCGATTCTGCCGTTCCTGGGCGTCCATTTGGCGGTCCTTGTCCTCATCACCCTCTTTCCCGAACTCGTGCTGGCCATTCCCAGCCGGGTCTATCAATAACGAAAGGCACATAATGGCCCAGAAGAACTCAGTCTTGATGGGAACGCTCGGCAAGTATTCCGACCGGTTCCACACTTACCAGCCAGCCCGCGACTACGCGGAACGCATCGAGGTCGCCAAGACCATCTCCGGTGCTGACGGGATCGAGCCCGTCTATCCCCATGACCTCGGCCATGACGGAGAAATGATGCAGGCCACCAAAGACTGTGGCATGGCCATCTCGGCGGTGAACGTTAACCTGAAGGGCGAGGACCTGTTCCGCGCCGGCTCGTTCACCAACCCTGACGCTGGTGTACGCCAACAGGCCATCAGCTACATGAAACGCGCGATGGACATGGCGGCCGAACTGGGGACCGACATGATCTCGGTCTGCCCGCTGATTGAC
The DNA here is from genome assembly GCF_008710275.1 of Histidinibacterium aquaticum. Lineage (GTDB taxonomy): Bacteria > Pseudomonadota > Alphaproteobacteria > Rhodobacterales > Rhodobacteraceae > Oceanicola > Oceanicola aquaticus. Next base: position 53,171 of record NZ_VYQE01000002.1, on the reverse strand, counting down.
GGGTCAGACCACGCCTTCCACGTCGACCACTTCGACCAATGGCGGTGGACGATCGACGCTTTCGGCGAGGTCACTTCGCACCGAGACGACGTCCGCGTTTCGATCGAGTACAAGGCCTACGAGGTCCGCAATCGTATCATCCTGCCATCGATGGGGCGGACGCTGCACCTGTGCGATCGAGTGGGTGCGGCGAACCTCGGCGTGACGATGGATCTCGGTCACGCGTTGATCGAAGGCGAATGCGCTGCTGCGGAAATCGCCGCGGCGCATGAGGCCGGCCGGCTGTTCTACGTCCACTTTAACGACAATGACCGCAACGCGGACTGGGACATGCCGGTGGCCTCCATTAACCTTTGGGACACCCTGGAGGTACTTTGGTACATGGAGCGGATCGGCTATGATGGCTGGATAGCCTATGACGTCTTCACGCGCGCCGGCGACGGGGTCGAGGCCGTGGGCGATACATTCGAGACGATGAACCATCTCCGCGAGCTGCTGGCCAAGATCGGGCCTGACAAACTGAAGGCGATGGTCGCCGCCGGCAGCAGCGCGCGCACCACCCGCGATCTGATCAAGGCCCTCTTGTGAGCGCCATGACACCTGGACTCGGCTCCTACGCCTTCCGTTGGTCGATCGGCCACCGCGACCGCGTCCCGTCCAGGCCTATGACGGCGATGGACGTGCTCGACGCGGCCGTCGGCTTGAAGATGCCGGTCCTGCAATATGCTGACAACATGCGGCTTCACGAGATCGAGATCGCCAAGATCGACGAAATCGCAACCTCGGCGCGCGAGCGTGGCGTGGCACTCGAAATCGGGGCTCAGGGCTTTGAGCGCGACATGGTCTCTCGCTACGTGGCACTTGCTGACCAAATGGACGCAAGCATCTTGCGCATCGCACTCGATGGCGAGGATGCAGCCAGACCGCTCGAAGATCTGGGTGAGGACTTGCGCGGCGCAGTCGCAGAGGCGCGGGGGATCTGCCGCATCGCCATTGAGAACCACTTCGACTATCCGTCGCCGCAAATGGCGCGTTTGCTCGACAGGGTCGAAGATGACGGCCTCGGGGTCTGCCTCGACGTCGCCAATTCGATTTGTGCGGGGGAATGGCCGGCGGAGACGGTCGGCCTGCTCGCGCCGCGCACGATTAACCTGCACATGAAGGACTACGTCATCGCTCCCGATCCTTACGGGGTAGGGTTCCGGGTCCACGGTGTCCCCCTGGGAGAAGGGCGCACCGACATGGCGGCGGTGCTGGACGCGCTGGAAGGACGCGCGATGAGCGTGATCTACGAGCACTGGTTGCCCTGGCCCGGCGATTTCAGCGCGGCGCATGAGCAGGAGCGCGTCTGGACGGCGCAGGGTACCGCCGCACTGTCGGATATTCTCGCCGCAAGATGACCTCGCCGGCCCCTTTCCGCCCCATTAGGCTGGCGGGGCACCGTCTGCGAGCTGAAATTCTGCCCTTCGGTGCCAGCCTGGTGTCGCTGGTGCCGGACGGCCTGGGACGGTCGATCGTCTTGGGCCACGGCAACCGGGAGGATTACGCAAAGCATCCCAAGCTTTACATGGGTGCGGTGATCGGACGCCACGCGAACCGCATAGCATTTGGACGGACCCTCCTCGACGGGCAGACATTGAAACTCGATCTGAACGCACCGCCGCATCACAGTGCCGGGGGCGCGGCCGGTTTCTCGACCCAGACCTTTCGCGTTGGCCTCCGGACCCGGGAGCGGGTGGCGCTGCACTATCACAGTCCCGACGGTGAGGGCGGCTATCCGGGTGCCTTGGATGTTAGTGTAACCTACGAGCTGGCACCCCCGTCCACCCTTCGCTTGACCTTAGAGGCCACGACGACAGCGCCAACTATCCTGTCGATGTGCCATCATCCCTATTTCGACCTCGACGGGCGGCGGGACGTCCGCGATCACGAATTGCAGGTCCATGCCGAGCGCTACCTTCCATGCGACGATACCGTTCTGCCCACGGGCGATGTGGTGCCGGTCAAGGGGACGGGCTTCGATTTTCGCACTGCCCGCCGGTTTGCCTCTGCGCCGGGGTGGGCTCGTCTGAACAACACGTTCCGCCTCCACGATATGCCAGAGGGGCCGCTGCGGCCAGCAGCGACGCTTTGGGGTGCGGACGGGACACGGCTCGATCTGGCAACGACCATGCCGGGGCTCCACGTGTATTCCGGTCACCGCCTGTCGGGCACGGCGCACGGTGCCGACGGTCAGCAATTTGAGGCGTTTTCCGGCCTTTGTCTGGAGGCGCAGGCTTGGCCGGATGCCCCCAACAATCCCTTGTTTCCCAGTGTAGTGCTGCGACCTGAGAGGGGCTATCGACACGTCACCGAATACCGGATCGGATTGCAGAACGAAGCCAGGCGAGCAGGTTGACGTAGCTGCCACCGCTATTCCCGTTGACGTGAAACCGGACACAACTGTGGTCTGGAACCGCTCGGGCGCTCCACTACTGGAGAGAGTGTTATTTCAAGACGTTTCTTGGGGTCGGTTCGGAGCCTATGGAGGTGCCATAATTACATAAGGGGCGATCGAAACCGATCGGTAACGTGCGGTGAAGCCATCATCGATAAAGGCTCGAAGCGGTCATGCGGCGTCACGGCGTCTCGTCGGTGACGGTAGTCCCGGTGATGTCTGCTCTCGCAGGATGGCCAAGTTTCCCCCGCATTCGCAGCGAAGGTCCGAAGTCCGCCCTTCCCAGACCTCCACCCATCTGATGCGCCGCGTTGTTTGATCCTTCACAGAGTGAGCCTGCTCGTTGGACAGGCGCTGTAGGTGGCGTGTCCTCAGAAAATGACTATGACTTCTCTTTGTCGACCACGGGTCGGGTCGGAGTCACCTGCGCGGGATCGACTCCCGGCGGACGCGGCGCTCCCTGAGGATTGGGTGATCAGCAGGCAGGTTGCGCCAGAAGCCCCGTCCCTTAGCCCAGTTCAGGAACTGGCTGACACTGTCGACCTGGTCGTCGAACCGGGTCCTGGGGAAGCCGAGCAGTTCGCGCTTCAGTTCGCTCAGCCAAGGAGCTGACCGTGGCAGGACAACCCTGCCCTCCTCGATCACGGAACAGCTTGAGGCGAAGCGCACCTCCTTGTCGTCTCGTGCGGGAAATAGAATGAACTTCGCCCGGTCCTCTCGCCGGCAGTCGTGAAGAAGCGGCTTACCGGTTGCCGCGTCCTCGATAATGACCTCATCGGCTTTCCAGGACGCCTGAAGGCGGAGGACTTTCTTCCGAAGATCCGGATAGTCCAGGCGGTCCCGGAAGAGGTCGAGCAGGTACCACTTGTTCTCGAGGAATCCCCAGGTCGTACAGACGGTGTAGTCGCTGCGCGGATCGCTGGACATGCCGGTGTCCCAGCTCTGGATCACCATCTGCAGGCGGTGCCGCTCTGGGGCCTCCTCGTAGGTCCCAAACCACTCCCAGCGGAGGGGCGACCCATCAGGGGCGATCGGGTTCTGCTGATACTGCATGTTGAAGGTTGCAGAGCCCATTTCGGCCCTTAGGCGATCGAGATAGTCTCGGGGGAGCCTCTGCGGGAACAGCAGATCCCCCGGCTGGCGGACGATCGGCTCGCGCCGGCCGACGTCGATCTCCTGCCTCTCCTCGGCGATCGCCGGCAGGTTGAGGTGATGATAGTTGCCCTTGCCGATGAGCCACCCTGCAGGATCAAGCTCATGGAGCCGCTGTTGGATCGCGACCACGCGACCTTCAGTCGGATTGTTGAAACGAGATAGAAGGGAGCCTTCGATGAACTCCTGAGCCCTGACCAGCTCTGTCTCGGAGCTCGCGTCGCCGGCCTTCAGAAGGTCGTCGATAATGATGATGTCGGCGCCGTGGCCGGTGACGGCCCCACCGATCGACACCGCCTTCCTTAGGCCGCCCTTCGTGGTTCGAAGCTCGTCCTGGGTCGTGCCCCGACGCTCCAGCCGCGCGTCCGGGAAGAGACGCCGATACCATCGGCTCTCCATCACCCTGCGGCAGTCGTGGCCATGCTTTCGGGCGAGATCGAGGCCGTAGCTCGCCACGATGATCTTGGTCTGGGGCTTGTGCCCCAGAACCCAGGCCACGAAAGCCACCGCCGTCGTGATCGACTTCAGGCACCGCGGCGGCATGGTGATGACCACCCGCTTCCGGCTCCCTGTCTTGACCGCTTCGAGCGAGCAGCAGATCGCATCGATGTGCCAGTTCGGCACGTAGTCGGTCCCGTCGTTGTGGAGCTCGACGAAGACACGCTGAACGAAGGCCGCGAGGTTCTGGCGGTAGAGGGCGTCTGCGACTCTGGCGGCCCGCACTTGATCAAGAGCCATTGAGGTCCTCCAGATCATCGAGCGATCCCCCTTCCCTCAGGAGGTCAGCATATTGCCGGAGCACCTCGAGGTCGGTCTCGTCCGCCTTGCGCGGCTCCGCCGAGGGCTCGCCGTCTGACGGCCCTGCAGCTTCTCGGGCTTCCATGGCCTCACGCAATTGTAGGAGCTTAAGGATCGGGGCCACCGATTTCGTCTCCCCGCCAATCGCCTCCTTGAGGATACGCGTCAGACCAGCTTCGATAGCGGGAATTATTGTTCTGCGACCGTTTCGGGTCACAGCCACCGGTTGGAACAGAACGGCCTCCACGATCGAGTGTGCGTTCTTCTTCGACTTCGGCCGGCCTCGCGGGTTACCGGACTGTCCCGGTTTGAACCGGGTCGCCTTCGGCGGCTTGCCGTAGCCGACCTCATACTCCTCCTCACGCTTCGGCATCCGCTGCCTCCCGCTCCTCGTCTCTCTCGATCGATGCCGCGCGGTCCTCGAAGCGCTCTCCTGTCGCGACATGAACCGCGGACTTGCCTGTCAGCGCCTGCCAACGTCGGATCGTGACATCCACGTAGGCCGGATCGAGCTCGACGAGCCGGGCGGTCCGCCCGGACTTCTCTGCGGCCAGGAGCGTGGAACCGGAGCCCCCGAAAACATCGAGCACGACCTCCCCTCGCCGACTGACATCGCGGATGGCATCCGCCACGAGCGCGGTCGGCTTGACCGTCGGATGATCGGTCAGATCGGCCGTCCGGCTTCGACCAAAGCTGTTGACGCCGGCATAGTCCCAGACATTGGTCCGGTAGCGGCCGTGCTTGCCAAGCTCCACGTTGTTGACGTGGGCTGCCCCGGGTTTTTTGAAGACGGCCACGAGTTCGTGCTTCGAGCGGTAAAGGCTTCCCATCCCGCCGTTGGACTTGTTCCAGACGCAGAGGTTCAGCAGATCGAAGCCTGCCGCTTCCCCGGACCGTAGGAGGTCCTGGATGTGGCGCCAGTCCATGCAGACCATCGCGATCCCGCCGGGACGCAGACATGCTTCCAATTGAGCGAAGACCCTTCCGAGAAAGGCCTCGAACTCCGCCCGGCTCATCTCGCCCGATGCCATCGCGAACTCGCGATGCTGCCCCTCGCGGCCCGTCCGGACATGACCTTGGACGGGGACATTGTAGGGCGGGTCGGTAAAGACCATCGCCGCCACCTCACCCTCGAGAAGGGCCGCATAGCTTTCCGGTTTCAGCGCATCGGCACAAAGGATCTTGTGCTGCCCCAGGGTCCAGGCATCGCCGGGCTGCGTCACCGAGGACCGCGCTCTCTCGGGTTCCTCGACCTCCTCTGGCGCCTCATCCGGGGTCTCGCCGTCGATCAGCAGGTCGATCTCACCCATCTCGAAGCCGGTCAGGGTCAGGTCGAAGTCCACGTCTCCGGCCAACTCCAGGTCAGCAAGATCACCGAGCTCGATCTTGAGAGTGTCCCGATCCCACTCCGAGAGTTCAGCCAGTCGGTTATCCGCGATGCGCAGGGCACGAACTTCCGCATCCGAGAGATGGCCTGCGCGGATCGTTGGAACCTGAGCCAGTCCAAGCCTCTCGGCTGCCAGGGCACGACCGTGACCGCAGATGATTGTGTCGGTGTCATCGATGAGGATCGGGGTGACAAAACCGAACTGACGGATGGACGCGGCAAGCTTGGCCACATCGCGATCGCCATGCGACCGGCTGTTGGCGCGATAGTGCTTCAGCTCCGAAAGGGCTCTTTGCTCGATGGACGCTGCCGCCCAGTTGCTGGGCGCAGGAGAGTGTTCAGTGGATGCCATAGGCAATCCTCCGGTGTTGACGGCTCAACGGCCGCGTCGTGAGGTTTCGAGTGGTCGGCCGAACCACGAGGGGAATGTCCCGCCGTGGGCCCGACCGACCGATTTGGCTCTCGAATGCTCCTCGTCTCGCAAGACCGAAGTGCTGCCGAGGCGCGCCGTCTTGAGCGCGTCCTGAGAGTTATTCGGGGCGCTGAATTGCGACAAGAGCGGTCAAGGGAGGGTCAAAAAGAGTCAACGCGGGTCGATTTAAACGCTCTCCCCATGCCCATCGTCCAATTGTCGGCAACCAGACTGGACTTCGCCTGCCAAGGAAGCATTCATGTCCCCACGCCCGGCGCGGCTTCCGGGCGCCACTCGGTAGAAGGCCCGGCCACCGCCGGTCTTCGACAACCCGAGGAGACCGACCCATGACAGAGACCACGAAGACGCCTGCCGCGCGGCAGACCAAAGCCCAGATGATCCGCGGGATGCTGTCCCGCAAGGAAGGCGCCACGCTCGCAGCCCTCTGCAAGGCGACCGGATGGCAGACGCATTCGGCCCGGGCGGCGATCAGCTCCCTGCGCAAGGCCGGCTTCGTCATTGAGCGGGCGCAGCCAGCGACCGGACGCGACGCGCGCTACAAGATCACAGCCTCGCCGGAGACTGCGTCCTGATGGAGGTGGCAGAGATCGAGACCATGGACCGGGCCGCGCTTGTCGCGGCCTGGGTCCACCTCTTCGAAAAGGCACCACCCCGCGGGATCAGTCAGCCTGTCATGCGCCGCTTCCTCGCCTTCGAGAGTCAGGCACGACAACGAAGTGGGCTATCGCGGAAGGTACAGGCCGCCCTTTCCACGCCTACCGCGCCGAACAGCGAGCCTCGCCGACGTGATGCGCTGAAGCCAGGGGGCCGGCTGCTCCGCGAGTGGAATGGCGTGACGCATGTCGTGGACGTGCTCGAGACGGGTTATCGCTGGAACGGCCAAACCTGGCGGTCGCTCTCGGCCATCGCGCGCGAGATCACCGGCGCCCATTGGTCTGGGCCGCGCTTCTTCGGCCTGCGTGCGAAAGCCCGGCGATGACCAAGACCCGCATCCGTTGCGCGATCTATACCCGCAAGTCTTCTGACGAAGGCTTGGACCAAGAGTTCAACTCCCTCGATGCCCAGCACGAAGCCTGCGCTGCCTACATCGCAAGCCAGAAGCACGAAGGTTGGTCGCTGGTCCGTACCCGCTTCGACGATGGCGGCGTCTCAGGCGGGACCCTCCATCGTCCTGCCCTGCAGCGCCTGGTGGCCGAGATCGAGGCCGGCCGGATCGACATGGTCGTCGTCTACAAGATCGACCGGCTGACGCGCTCCCTTGCCGACTTCGCCAAGCTTGTCGAGAGTCTCGAGGCCGCGTCCTGCTCCTTCGTCTCGGTCACCCAGGCGTTCAACACCTCCTCCTCGATGGGACGGCTGACCCTCAACATGCTTCTGTCCTTCGCGCAGTTCGAGCGCGAGGTCACGGCAGAACGCATCCGTGACAAGATCGCGGCCTCCAAAAGAAAGGGGCTCTGGATGGGCGGGTTGCCACCTCTGGGATACGATCCCCATCCGGACCCTCAGGTTCGCCAACTCGTCCCGAACGAGGCGGAAGCGGTGACCATCCGAGCCCTCTTCCACCTCTATGCTGAACATGGCTGCCTGAACGCCGTAGCTCGCGCAGCGGCGGATAGAGGGCTCTTGTCCAAGCAGCGTCGGTCTGCCTCGGGGAACTCGAGTGGGGGAGGCCCCCTGAGCCGCGGGCAGATTCATCACATCCTGCGCAACCCTGTCTACGTCGGACGCATTCGTCACAAGGACACAACCTGGCCAGCCCAGCACCCCGCGATTGTCGATGACGACCTCTGGAAGAACGTGCAGGACCGGCTTGGTGAGCGGGGCCACCGCAGGCGCGATCCAAACAGAAAGCAGGTCTCCGCGGATAGCGCACTCTTGAAGGGCAAGCTTCGGGACGGAACGGGAGACCGGCTTACACCGACCCGTGTGCAACGAGGAGGCCGGCACTACCGATACTACGTCTCCAATCGCCTGATCTCGGGTAGCCCCGATCGAAGCGCCCTGCGAATACCTGCAATTGAGCTAGAGCGGCGAGTGACAGAAATCGTCGCCGGCCACATCCAAGCCGCCGGTGAGCGCCACAGACTGGCAACACCGAGCGATGCCGTCGCAAGCCACTCCCTCTCCGAGCGCGCCACTGCTTGCGCGTCGAACTTGCGAGACGATCCCCGACAGGCCCTCGCCAGGCTCATCGAGGGTGTGACGCTTGCAACTGGTCAGATCACAATCGGTCTGGATGGGACCGCACTCGCGGCGGCGCTCGACCTCAAGGAAGAAGAGATCGAGCGAGAGAGCGTCACGATCGCCATGCCGCTCCAGTACCGACGCCGCGGTCAGGAGACGCGCATCGTGATTGGAGATCTGAAGCGTACCCCGGATGCCACACTTCTGCGGGCCCTTAGAATGGCCCATCGGTGGGCCACCTCGATCCGCGATGGAGTCTCTCTGGCGCAGATCGCTCGACAGGAGAATGTCGGCCCCCGCTACGTCGCGAAGCTCCTTCCGCTCGCCATGCTGTCCCCGCGAATCCAGGACGCCGTCATCGCCGGAACACAGCCCGTCGAAATGACGCTCGAACGGCTGCTCAATAGCCCGCTCCCCTTCGACTGGACAGACCAGGAACGGGCTGTCGGACTGGCACCCTGAGTACCATCGTCGAGCGCTACAGTTATCCCTGCTCAGGCAAAATGCTTTCCCTGTTCTCAGAGAAAACTTCCCTGTTCGACCGCATAGGGAAATCACGTCTAAGCCTTTGGTGTGAAACCCGGATTCGGCCGCCACTTTCCTAGGATACCAGGATCTTCCCGTTATTTCCCTGCAGATCGCCAAAAAACAGGGAAAGCGCACTGGCCGCATCGCGCGAGTGAGACCACCGCCCAGTTCTGCCATGACCTGCGAGGTCCAGTGCGTCTCAGTCAGGAGTATCCCCGGGTAACCCCCGGAAAATGGGGCCAGACTACGGACAAGAAGTTGTAGGGAATTTGAGCTAGGGGTCCTTGGCGGAGGAGGTGGGATTCGAACCCACGGTACGCTTTCACGCACGGCGGTTTTCAAGACCGCTGCAATCGACCACTCTGCCACTCCTCCGGGTCCGGTCCGGTTAGACCGCGGACGTCGATTCTGCAAAGCGGTGCGCGCATTTGCGCGCGGCGTCAACGGCGGACTTTTCTTGTCGGGTTCCACCCGCTATCCTCGCACTCAGCTCCGCCGCAAGAATGCGGGGCACGTGTATCTTGAGCAGTGCCCGCTGACAGGGCCGCGCGGCGGACGCGCCGCGGAGACGAGGGGCGACGTATGACAGGCACTACCGGATTCCCGAAGCCGCGCCGCGCGCGGCTTCATCCCATCGGCCTCGGGCTGGCCGCGGGGCTCTTGCTGACCGCCTGCGAGAACGGCGAACTGCAAATGCCCTTCGCGAGCCGCGCAACCGAGACCCCGGCGGCCGACAGCGCCGCTGCCGGAACAGTCGAGTTGGTCGAACGCGACGTGGAAGCGCCCGAGGTCTTCCAGGTGACGGAGCCCGGCCTCTGGGACGGCCGCCCCTCGCTGGGCGGCGTCTGGGTTGCGCATCCCGACGTGGACGAGCCGGAGCGCGTCATCATCCGCAACCGCGAGAACGGGCAGTTCGTGATCGGCGCACTCTTCCGCCGCGAGAGGGACAACCCCGGCCCGCGCCTGCAGGTCTCCTCCGACGCGGCCGAGGCGCTCGGCGTGCTCGCCGGCGCTCCGACCGAGCTCAATGTCACGGCCCTCCGCCGGGAAGAGGGTCCGGGCGACGCCGCGGCTGTCTCCGCCCCTGCCCCCTCGGACGAGACGGCGACCTTCGACGAGGCCCCCGGTGTCGAGACCGCCTCCCTGGAGCCCGCCGGCACGACACCGGCTGCCCCTGCGGCGGAGGCAACCCTCGCCCCCGCGCCCCAGGCGGCGCCCGATCAGCAGCCGCAGGGCGGCTCCGACCTCGACCGGCCTTACGTCCAGATCGGCATCTTCTCGGTCGAGGCCAATGCCGAAGGGACGGCAGAACGGATGCGCTCCGTCGGTGTCGTCCCCACCGTCCGGCAGCAGGAAACCCAGGGGCGCGCGTTCTGGCGCGTGATCGTCGGGCCGGCCCGGACCGAGGCCGAACGCGCCGAGCTGCTCGAAAAAGTGAAGGCGGAAGGCTTTGAAGACGCCTACGCCGTGACAGACTAGGGCGGCGCCCCGCCGAGCCGGCGGAGAGCGCCCCGACCTCATTTGCAGGCGGTCCCGCCGCGCGCTATGCGACGGGCCGCACCCAGAGACCTGTCACCGAGGAGTGCCGCCATGATCCGCCGTCTCTTTGCCCTCGCGCTCTGTCTCGCCGCCGCCTCGCAGGCCGCGGCGCAGACCTTCGAGACCTCCGCCCGCGCGGCCTACGTCTACGACCACACGACCGACACGGTCCTGCTTGAAAAGAACGCCGACGCCCCCCTGCCCCCGGCCTCGATGTCGAAGCTGATGACGCTCTACATGGTCTTCGAGGCCATCGCGGACGGACGGCTCTCCATCGACGAGCGGCTCCCGGTCTCGGAGCACGCGATGTCCTACGGCGGCTCCACGATGTTCCTCGACACGACCGACCGGCCCACCGTCGAGGAGCTGATCCGCGGCGTGATCGTCCTGTCTGGCAACGACGCGACGGCGGTCCTGGCCGAGGCCCTGTCGCCCGACGGCACGGAAGAGGGCTTTGCCCGGATGATGACGGAACGCGGGCGTGAAATGGGGCTGACGAGCTCGACCTTCCTGAACTCGAACGGATGGCCCGAGCCGGGTCATGTCATGTCGGTCCGAGATCTGGGCGTGCTCGCGCACCGGCTCATCGCGGACTTCCCGACCTTCTATCCCCTCTTCGCCGAACGGACCTTCGAGTACGACGGACGCGCACCCACCAACGTCAACAACCGCAATCCGCTGCTGGGTCTCGGGATCGGGGCCGACGGCCTCAAGACAGGCCACACGGAAGAGGCGGGCTACGGCCTCGTCGGATCGGCCAAGCAGGGCGATCGCCGGGTGATCTTCGTGCTCTCCGGTCTCGATAGCCAGGCCCAGCGGGCCGAAGAATCGGAGCGCCTGGTCAACTGGGCGTTCCGCCAGTTCGTCGAACGCAAGGTGACCGACGCCGGGACCCGCGTGGCCGAGGCCGACGTCTGGATGGGCGACGTGCCAACGGTCGGCCTGACCGTCGTCGACGACGTCCGCCTTCTGGTGCCGGTCCTCGACCAGGACAGCCTCGAGGCCGAGGTGATCTATACCGGCCCGGTCGAAGCACCGATCGCGGCCGGCGACGAGATCGCGGAGCTCGTCATCACGCGCGAGGGCCTGCCGGAGGTCCGCCTCCCGCTTGCCGCCGAAACCGACGTGGCGCGCGGCGGCTTCCTCCGCCGCGTCGGCGGGGCAGCGATGGTCGTGCTGGGCAAGGTCGCCCCCGAGGCGGACCTTTCCGCCCTGCCCGGCACCTGACGGCTCATGGGCGCCGGCGGCTGGTTCATCACCTTCGAGGGGATCGACGGCTCGGGCAAGTCGACCCAGGCCCGGCGGCTGGCCGAGCGTCTGCCGGGCGCGGTCCTGACCCGTGAGCCGGGCGGCAGCGCCGGGGCCGAGGAAATCCGTCGTCTCGTCCTGAACGGCGAAACGGGCCGCTGGTCGCCGGAAACCGAACTCCTGCTCTTCACGGCGGCGCGGCGCGACCACCTCGAGAAGCTGATCGAGCCCCGGCTCTCCGAAGGTCGGACGGTGATCTGCGACCGCTTCGCCGACAGCACCCGGATCTACCAGGGCGCGACCCGCGGCGACCTCCGGGACAAGGTCGACGCCCTCCACGCGCTGATGATCGGGCGTGAACCCGACCTGACCTTCATCATCGACATGGACCCGGCCACCGCACTCGCCCGGGGCATGGCCCGCGAAGGGGCGGAGAGCCGCTTCGAGTCCTTCGGCCTCGAACTGCAGGAGACTGTCCGGGCGGGCTTTCTGGCCCTCGCCGCGCAGTTCCCCGAGCGCTGTGTCGTCATCGACGGCAACCGGGACGCCGATGCGGTTGCGGAGGACATCGCGGCCCGCGTAACGGTGGAAACATGAGCAAGAGCCTGAAACGCGTGAAGCACGCGCTGGAAGAGAGCGGCATCGGCGGCGAGGTGCTGGAGATGTCAGCCTCGACCAAGACCGCGGACCAGGCGGCGGAGGCGGCCGGGTGCGAGCTCGATCAGATCGTGAAGTCGATCATCTTTCGTGGCGAGGAGACGGGCGAAGCGCTGCTCTTCCTCACGGCAGGCGGCAACCGGGTTTCGGCCGAGAAGGCTGCCCTGATCGCCGGAGAGCCGCTCGGCCGCGCGGACGCGGCGCTGGTGCGGTCCCAGACCGGGTTCGCCATCGGAGGCGTCGCGCCGATCGGCCATCTGAACCCGATCCGGACCTTCTGGGACGCCCGGCTTTCCGAGTTCGACGTGATCTACGCAGCCGCGGGGACGCCGAACCATATCTTCGCCGCCTCGCCCGACGATCTAAAACGCGTTTCCGGCGCGGTCCCGGGCGACTTCACGGACTAGTTTTCAGCCCCGCCGCATCCCCTCGATCTCAAGCGACCGGCGCAGCTCGAGGTCGGCGATCCGCTTCTGAATGACCCGCCGCTCGTCGGGGTCCGTCTCCGACCGGAGCGCCTCTCGGGCCTCGCCGATCTCCCGGGCCAGCCGGGTGATCGGAAGTTCGACCTCGGCCTCGGCGAATGTCTTCTTGAAGGGATTGGCGCCAGGTTTGCTCAGGTCCAGCGGCTTACCCTTCCCCGTGAGGTCGTCCATGACGCCCTCGGCCTCCGCCTTGCGGAGCTGCGCCTCGACGATTCGGTCGAAAAAGCTGGACATCACGACGCTCCTGTCTCTCTCGCTCATATAGTCCGGCCGGGGCGAGTTGCACGCCGGGGCGGGGATGTTCTTCGGATTCGGGATAAATATACGACCTTTCATAGCCTTATACGATTTATGTGAAATCTCTTAACATTACCTCTTGCGGGGACAGGGCCGGACTCCGATATGGTGTGATGTGAAAGGCATTTACATCACCTCACCGCAAAGGAGACCCCGAATGACCGACGCCACCACCCATTATCCGGCCCCTCGCCAGCAGGGCGTCGCCGGATGGTTCGCCCGGGCCGAAGCCTGGCTCGATGATCGCGGCAAAGGTGCCTGGATCGTCGCAACGGTCCTCGGCTTCATCTTCGCCTGGCCGGTCGGCCTCGCCCTTCTCGCCTACATGATCTGGAGCAAACGCATGTTTTCCGGCAGCTGCGCCTCCCGGCGCCAATCCTCCTCCCGCCACGCCTTCCGCGCGGCGATGAAATCCTCGGGCAACAGCGCCTTCGACGCCTACAAGTCCGAGACCCTCCGCCGGCTCGAAGACGAGCAGGCCAGCTTCGAGGCCTTCCTCGAGCGGCTCCGCGAAGCCAAGGACAAGGCCGAGTTCGACCAGTTCATGGAAGACCGCGCCCGAAAGGCCCGCGACGAGAACACCGGCGGCGAAACCGCCTGATCGCCCGGCCGGGCCCCTCGCGGGCCCGGCCTCTCCCTTCCACATCCTGCCAGCAGAGGCTGTCATGTCCGCATCCACCGAAAGGTCACGTTCGTCCGTCCCCCCCGCCGTCCAGGTCCTTTCGGTCCTGATCTTCGGCGCCTTCGCCATCGCCTCGGTCGCCATCGCCTTCGCGCACTTCTGGCCGGCGGGCTTCGCCCTCGCGGCGATCCTGGCCTGGCGCGGCGACTTCCTGCCCGAGGCCGCCCGCCGGTCCTCCGCGCCCGCCGAGGAGACTGCGCCCGAGCCGGCGGAGCCCGCCGGCACCGGCAACGCGAGCTTCGACGCCTACCGGGCCGACATGCTCAAGCGGCTCGAGGACGAGCGGCAGAGCTTCGGCGCTTTCCTGACCCGCCTCCGCGAGGCCAAGGACCAGACCGAGTTCGACCAGTTCATGGACCGGCGCGCCCGCAGGGTTCAGGACGAGACCATCGCCGCCTATGCGGACTGACGCCATCGGCGGGGCGCCCCTTGCGCCGCCCCGCCGCCCTTCCGATATCAATCAAATGGACCCTGCCGAGATGTACGCCGAACCCCGCAATTCCTTCACGCAATCGCGCCTGCCCGACCCGATCAGGCGGCCGGACTTCTATGCCGGCGTTACGGGCAAGCGCTTTGCCGCCTGGCTTGTGGACATGGTGCTCATCGGCATCGTCTGCGTGCTCCTGCTGCCCTTTACCGCCTTCACCGGCATCTTCTTCTTCCCGCTGATGATGCTCTTCGTGGGCTTCCTATACCGCTGGGGCACGATCGCCGCAGGCTCCGGGACCTGGGGGATGCGCCTGATGGGGATGGAGCTGCGCGAGGCCGACGGGCATCGGCTGTCGAATGCCACCGCCTTCGCCCATACGCTCGGCTACACGATCTCCATCGCATTTCCGATCTTGCAGGCGATCTCCATCGTGCTCATGCTGATCTCCGATCGAAAGCAGGGCCTGACGGATCACATCCTCGGTACAGCCCTGCTCAACCGGCCGGCGGTCTGAGATTGGCCCCCCGTAGCGGGGGCTTGGCCTGCGGGCGGGCCGTTGCTAACGTCTCGCCCGAGGAGACGGAGACCCCATGCGTCACACCCTTCCGCTCGCGCCGCAATTCTACGTGACGGCCCCGCAGCCCTGCCCCTATCTCGAGGGGCGGATGGAACGGAAGCTCTTCACGGCGCTGCAGGGCGACGGCGCCGAGCAGCTTAACGACGCGCTGTCCAAGCAGGGCTTCCGCCGCTCGCAGAACGTCCTCTACCGCCCCTCCTGCGCGGAATGCTCCGCCTGTCTCTCGGCGCGGATCGCGGTCGACCGGTTCAGGCCCTCCAAGAGCCAGCGAAGGGTTCTTCGCAAGAACGGCTACCTCGAGCGCAGGGCGAGCGCCCCCTGGGCGACGGAAGAGCAGTATTTCTTGTTCCGGTCCTACCTCGACAGCCGCCACGCCCAGGGCGGGATGGCGGACATGGATCTCTTCGAGTTCGCCGCGATGATCGAGGAGACGCCGATCCGCAGCCGGATTATCGAGTATTCGGACCGCGAAGCCCCGCGTGACGATCCGCACGGCGGGCTCAAGGCGGTCTGCCTGACGGACGTGCTCGATGACGGGCTGAGCATGGTCTACTCGTTCTTCGACCCGGAACTCGCCAGCGACTCCCTCGGGACGCACGTCATCCTCGACCACGTCGATCTCGCGCGGTCGATGGGGCTACCCTTCGTCTATCTTGGCTACTGGGTGCCCGGCAGTCCGAAGATGGGCTACAAGGCCCGCTTCTCCGGGCTGGAGGTCTATCACCGGGGATGCTGGCAACGCCTGACCGACCCTGAGAGCTTCGAGGCCGACACGCACCCGCTCTCCGTGCCGCCGATCGCCGAGCAGGTGGCGCGGATCAGCCTGCCCGACACGCGGCCGACGCGCCGGGAAGAGTAAAAGCCCGCGTCCAAATTTGGACGGGGCATCAGGGCTCTGATTTAAAACGAAAAATTGGTTAACGCCGCGGTCCGGAGAATTCTGCGGTCAGGTGCGGCTCACCCCTTGCGGAACTGACCCGCGCACCCGATCTCTTGGTCCGGGCGTGCCCTGAGACGCGAGATCGCGGCTCCGCCCGGGAGGTCTGTGGACGCGGCAGTTCGCGTCCCGTGGCAACATGATCCTGTCCCTCATCCGGCGCAAAGCGCCGGCCGGTGCGACCCGGTACCCGTTCTCGCGCTGGAGCCCCCTCGGGCTCGCTGTCTCCGCCTTCCTCATCCTGGCGACGCTCGTGTCGCTGGGTCTCGGCGGGCTCAACCTCTCGGCCGACTTCTCGGGCGGGACGGTGGTTCAGGCGCGCGGGGAGGCACAGTGGGACCTCACCGCTCTGCGCTCCGACCTTGCGGCGGCGGGTATCGACGATGCCTCGGTCCAGAGCCTCGACGACGGCCAGACCGTCCTGATCCGCACGAGGGAGTCGGGAAGCGGCGCGACGGAGGCCATCACCTCGGCACTGGGACCCGAGGCCCGGGTGCTCGACGCCGCGACGGTCGGGCCCAAGGTCTCCGCCGAGCTGCTGCGCTCCGGACTGCTGTCCTGCCTGGCCGCAGTCACCGCTATCGGGGCTTATATCTGGATCCGTTTCGACGCCCGCTTCGCCCTCTCGGCTTTCCTCACGACCTTCCACGACACCGCGCTGATGGTTGGCTTCTTCGCCGTCACACGGATCAGCTTCGATCTGACCAGCGTCGCGGCGATCCTGCTGATCGCGGGCTATTCGATCAACGATACGGTGGTCGTCTTCGACCGCCTGCGCGAGGTTTTCGGCAAGCGCCCCGACCTGCCTCTGCGAGACGCCGTGGACGAAGCGGTGACGACCACCCTGAGGCGCACGCTGATGACCTCGGCCACCACGCTGGCGACGGCGCTGTCGCTGCTGATCTTCGGCGGGCCGGTGCTCTTCGGTTTCGCGGCGGCGGTCACCTTCGGTCTGCTGCTCGGCACCCTGTCCAGTATCTTCGTGGCGGCACCGCTCCTACTGCACCTGCCGGGCGGCCTGTCGGGCAGAGCGCGGGCGGAGGACGGCGCCCCCGCATCGGATCACTCGATGATCGGATCGGCGTCCGGCAGCGACTCGAGCTCGGCCTCCGGATCGGGAACCGTGTCGATCTCGGGCGCGGGTGCGAGGTCGTCCAAGGCCTGAACCCCGGGCCCCTCGCCCATCTCGGCGTCGATGCGCTCGATCGCGGCGTCGGTGATGTCGACGGCCCCCGCTCCGAGGACGACGGTCCTGCGGTCGAGAATGACCGCCGCGCCCCGCTCTATCATCAGGTTAGCCAGCACGGGCCGGACCGCACCCAGAAAGGCCGCCTGAGCCTGCTGCACCCGCTCGCCGATGGCGCGTTCCTTGGCGTCCTGCTCGCGGCGGATCTCTTGGACGCGCGCGTCGAACTCCTCCGCCTCGGCCCGGAATTCCTCGGGCGGGATATCGGGGCGGCGCTCCGTCAGGTCGCGCTCTTCCGCTTCCAGACGGGCGGCGATCCGGCGGTTCTCTTCCGCGAGCGCCTCGGTCTCGGCCTGGATCTCTTCGGTGATGTGCTGGCCGAACCGGCTCTCGGAGAAGACCCGGTCGGGATCGATGGTCAGCACGGGAGAGCGCACGACCTCAGGCCCCTGCACCGGGAATTGCTCCGCCACGTTGCCCTGCTGTTGCGCGGGAAGGGTGCCGGGCAGCAGGAGCGCGAGCAGAGCCGCGCAGAGGCCGCCTGCCCGGCGCGCCGGCATCAGAAGCTCGTCGAGATCGTGATGTCGAACTCGTTCGTCTCGTCCTGCTCCTGGACGTCGACCGGCTCGGAGAAGTTGAACCGCAGTGGGCCGATCGGCGTGTCCCAGAAGATCGAGACGCCGGCGACGGTCCGGGGCGTGTAGTCGTTGTAGAGCACGTCGGCCCCGTAGGTTTCGCCCACGTCCCAGACGGAACCGTGGTCGAGGAAGACACCGCCGGTGATCCCGTATTCCTCCGGCAGGCCGAGCGGGAACTCCGCCTCGACACGGGCGACGGCGTAGTAGTTGCCGCCGAGCGCGTCGCCGGTGTCCGCGTCGCGCGGGCCCACCCCGTTCGGCTCGAAGCCCCGGAAGATGCGGGAGCCGAGAAAGTAGCGGTCGGTCACACGGCTGGAGCCCTCGTTGTACTTGAGCGCGCCGCCCTCGACGGTTCCGCGCAGGATCACGTCGTCGTTGAAGACACGCGTCTCGACCGCGGCCGAGGCCGAGGTGCGGACGAACTGGTTGTCGCCCACGCCGAATTCCTGCCCGAAGCGCAGGATGACGCCGGTGTTCGGGTCGAGGCCCGCGCGGCGCGTGTCGTAGCTATAAGAGTAGCCGAGCGAGTTGGTGGATACGCCGCCCTGCTCCGCCTCTTCGAAGATCACGATACTGGCGCGGTCCTTCGGAGGATCGGTCCGCTCTCCGGCGACGCCGGTGATGTCGGTGTACTCGTAGGCATAGAATACCGAGAGACGGCCGTTCTGGCTCACCGGGAAGGCCAGCGAGGGGCTGAAGCGGCCGGTCTCCGTGTCGTAGAGCGCGCTGGCGTTGTCGGTCGTCCGGTAGTTCGCGTTCAGGCCAAAGCGGAGGTCGCGACCGAGGAAGGCGGGCTCGGAGAAGGACACGCCGACGTTGCGGGTGTCCGCCCCGACCGAGATGTCGAAGGAGAGCCCCTGCCCGCGCCCGAGGAAGTTGTCCTCGGAGAAGCTGGCAACGAGGCTCACGCCGTTGTCGCTGTTGTAATTCGCCCCGAAGGAGAGCGAGCCGGTGGGCTGCTCGGTCACGTCGACGTCGATGACCACCTGGTCGGGAGACGACCCCTCGCGGGCGTTCACGTCGGTGGAGGCGAAGAAGCCCAGTGCGCGGATGCGCTCGGCGCTCTCGCGGATCTCGCGCGGGTTGAAGGGGTCGCCCTCGACCGTGTTGAACTGGCGCCGGATCACGCGGTCGAGGGTCGTGGTGTTGCCTTCGATGTCGATGCGTTCGACGAAGATCCGCTCGCCGGGGACCAGCGCGTAGTTCACGTTCAGGATCAGGCCGCGGTCGTCGCGGGTGATCTGGGGGTCGACGCGGACGAAGTTGAGACCCTTGCGGAGCGCCAGCGTCTCGAGCCGGGCGATGTCGTTCTCGATCCGGCTGGGCGAGTAGACCATGCCGGTGCGGAGCCGGGCGGCCGCGAGGAATTCCTGGGCGTCGGCGCCCGCGACCTGCGAAGAGGCGGTGACGTTGCCGACGCGGAACTGCTGCCCTTCCTGGACGAAGAAGGTGATCAGGTAGGCATCACGCTCGCGAGTGAGCGAGACGTCCACGTCGGTGATCAGGAAGTCCGGGTAGCCCCGCGAGTTGTAGAAATCGGTCAGGACCTGGCGGTCGAACTGGAGACGTTCGGCCGAGAAGGTGTCGCGCTGGACGAGCAGGCGGAGGAGGCCCGCCTGCTTGGTCTCGAGCACGCCGCGCAGGCGGCGGTCCGAGAAGGTCTGGTTGCCGACGAAGGAGATCCGCTCGACCTCGGTGATGCCGCCCTCGGCGATCTCGAAGACGAGGTCGACGCGGTTGTTGTCACGGCGGATGATCGTGGGGCGCACGACGGCGCCGATCCGGCCCTGCGAGGCGTAGGCCTCGGTGATGGCGGCGGTGTCGCGCTCTGCCTGGGCGGTGGAGTAGACGTCGCGCGGGGTGCTCTGGACGACGGCGGCGAGCTGCTCGTCCGAGATGCGGTCGTTGCCCTCGAAGGCGACGATGTTGACGGTCGGGTTCTCGACGACGCGGATGACGAGGGTGCCGCCCTGGGGCACGACCTCGACCGCGCTGAAGAGGCCCGTCTCGCGGATCGCCTGGGCGGCGTCGTTGAGCTCGGCCGCCGTCACCGTCTCGCCGCGCGAGATGCCGGTGTAGCTGAGGATGGTGGAGTCCTCGATCCGCTGGTTGCCGGTGACCGAGACGGAGCCGAAGGAGTAGGTCTGCGCGGAAACCGCACTGCCGGTAACTGCTAGCGAGACCGAGAGCGCCGCGGCTCTGATCGCAAGATGGACGTGCCCCGCACTGCTCCGGGTTTTTTGCATGTCTTCCGCCCCACCAGACATCCCTCAATTGAAAGTCTGGTACCGGGCGAATGGGCACTTGTCAAAACGAGAACGCGCGCCGGAAGGCGCGCGTTCGTCGAGCGTTGTTTGAGAGGCTCAGAACCCGGTGAGCGATCCGATAAAGGCGCCGGCCCAAAGCGCTCCGACGATCGTGACAACCGAAAGAAGCCGGTCCCAGTTGAGACCGATCAGCAGCGATACGCCGCGATACCCTTGAGCCAAAGTCTGCATGGTTGCCTTCGCCATCCGATGCTTCGTTCACCGTCAGTGATGCGGATGGATTGTGGCGCGAAATGGGCAAGCCCGTGCAGATACGGGGAAATTCACGCCCATTCGCAAGATTGTTCTCAGCAGAGGAAAAGGTCGTTGGCCAGCGCGAAGAGCATCAGGGTGAGAAGGATCGAGAGCCCGGCCGCCATCAGGACCCGCAGCGCCCGGTCGGAGGGCGGACGCCCGGAAACGGCCTCGTAGGCGTGGAACACGAGATGCCCGCCATCGAGGATCGGGACCGGGAAGAGGTTGAGCAGGCCCACCGCGGTCGAGAGGACCGCGACGAACCAGATGAAGTCCGAGGCCCCCTGGCTCGCCATGGCGCCGGAGGTTTCGGCGATGCCCACGGGGCCGGAGAGATTGCAGGTGGAAATGGCCCCCGTCAGCATGTGCCACAGCCCGGACAGCGACGACTTCGCGATGAACCAGACCTGCGCCGCGCCGTACTGGATCGAGGACAGGAGACCGGGGCTTTCGGTCTCGGGCTCGAAGAAGAGCCCGCCGGTGATCCCGATGAGCCAGCGCGTCTCGAAGCCTCCCTCGGGGCTCGGCAGGTCGACACGGCGCGGAACCAGCGTGAATTCGAGGATTTCTCCGTCGCGCCAGACCTGCAGCCCGAGCGGCGTTCCGCCCGCCTCGGCCACCTGGTCGCGCAACTGGTCGAAGGTCCGGACGTCCTGTCCGTCGATCGAGAGGATCACGTCGCCCACGCGAAGGTCGACGTCCATCGCCGCCGATTGCGGGCTCAGACCGGCGATGACGGGCGGATAGGGAAACGGTCCCTGGACGGTCATGACCTCGTCGCCGCGACGCACCTCATAGTCGAGCACCGGCTCCTGCGGGAGTTCGTCGAGGTAGGCGTCGAACCCCTCCAGTCCCGGTGTCTCCTGCCCGGCGATCGAGAGGATCTCGTCGCCCGGCTGAAGCTCCTGCGTGTAAGCCGGCGGAAGGGCGCGGACCTCGGCGACGGTCAGCGGATCCGCCGTGCGCCCCTCGATGAGGATGACGCCCATGAAAATAAAGAACGACAGGACGAAATTGAACACGGGACCGGCCGCGACCGTCGCGGCGCGCGCCCAGAGCGGCGCGCCGAGCATGGTGCGGCGCTTGTCGACTTCCCGGATGTCCGTGTCGTCACCGCCGACGCTGGCGGCGTTGGCGTCGCCCAGGAACTTGACGTAGCCGCCGAAGGGCAGCGCCGCGATCTGCCAGCGCGTCCCGCGCTTGTCCGTCCGCGAGTAGAGCACGGGACCGAAGCCCAGCGAGAAAACCTCGGCGTCGATGCCGGACCAGCGGCCGACGATGTAGTGACCGTATTCATGGATCGCGACGATGATCGACAGCGCGACCACAAATGCGATGATGGTGAAGGCCGCGCCTCCGAACGTGGGGAGAAGCTCTGTCACGTCTGCTCAGCCTTTTGCCTGGACCGTCCGGATCACCTCCGCCGCCACGGTCCGCGCCGCACGGTCGGTGTCGAGTACAGTATCTAGGTCCGTCATTGTCATTTGAAGGGTGCCCTGCCCTGACATTCGCGTCAGCACGTCCTCGACGACCGCCGCCATGTCGAGAAACCGGATGCGGCCTTCGATGAAGGCATCGAGCGCGCATTCCTTGGCGGCGTTGAAGACGCAGCCCGCAAGTCCGCCCTGATCCATCACCGACCGGGCGAGCCTCAGGGCCGGGTATCTGCGGAGATCGGGCTCCCGGAAGGTGAGCTGGCCGATCTTCGCAAGGTCGAGCCGCTCCACCGGCAGCGGCCGGCGGTCGGGCCAGTGCAGGGCATAGCCGATGGCGTGCCGCATGTCCGCCGGGCCGACATGCGCCATGAGCGCGCCATCGGTGAAGCCGACCAGCGCATGGATCAGGCTCTCGGGGTGGACGACCGTCTCGATCCGGGCAGGGTCGATACCGAAGAACTCTTTGGTCTCAATGAGTTCCAAGGCTTTGTTAAACATGGAAGCGCTGTCGATGGTGATGCGCTGACCCATGTCCCAATTCGGATGCGAAGAGGCCTGCTCGACCGTCGCCGCGGCGAGGTCCTCGATCGGCCAGTCGCGGAAGGCGCCGCCGGAGGCGGTGATGACGATCCGCTCGACAGCGCTCATTTCCTCGCCCACCAGCGCCTGGAAGACGGCGGAATGCTCGCTGTCGACCGGCAAGAGCGTGGCGCCGTGGGCCGCGACCTCCTGCATGACAAGGGGACCTGCGCAGACGAGAGTCTCCTTGTTGGCAAGCGCGAGCGTGCCGCCGCGCCGGATGACGTCCAGCCCCGGCGCAAGGCCTGCCGCGCCGACGATGCCGGAGATCGTCCAGTCCGCTGGCCTCATGGCCGCCTCGCGGACCGCCTCCGGCCCGGCCGCCGTCTCGATGCCGGTCCCGGCGAGCCGGTCCTTCAGATCGTCGGCCAGTTCGGGGTGGCAGGTCACCGCGAGCGCGGCCCGGTGCTCGACGGCGGCAGCGGCGAGATCGTCGAGATTGCGGCCGCCGGTGAGCGCGACGACCTCGTAGTCATCGGGTGCTCGCGCGATCAGGTCGAGCGTTTGCCGCCCGATGGATCCGGTCGCGCCGAGAACGCTGATACGTCTCAAAAGCCGACCCCGGGCACGTCGAAGACCGCAGAGATGAGGAGCATGGTGACCGCCGCGCCCAACAGCGCGTCGAAGCGGTCGAAGAGCCCGCCGTGACCCGGGATCAGCGTGGAGCTGTCCTTGACCCCCATCCGCCGCTTGAGCGCGGATTCAGCGATGTCACCCATCTGGCCCGCAAAGCTGATGAACATGGACAGAAGGATCAGGATCGGGCCTGCCTCGGTCGCGGCCCAGAAGACAGCGCCGACGAGCCCGGCGCCGATCCAGCCGGCGATGGTCCCGCTCCATGTCTTCTTGGGACTGACCTTGGGCCAGAACTTCGGCCCGCCGAAGCGGCGCCCGGCGAAGTAGCCCGCGATGTCAGTGACGGCCACGACGAGGATCAGCCAGATCAGCCAGCCGGCCCCCTGTTCATGCCGGAAGACGACAAGCCCCCAGCCCGCGGCCTGGATGGCGAAGGCGAAGGCGCCGAAGGTCAGCCGCTCCCGGGTGGAGCCCAGGATGCCCAGCGCGGGGACGATGGGGAAGAAGAGCAGGAACCAGCCCTGCTCGACCGAAAGAAACCCGGAGAGGACCGAGGCCGTGAGCGCCGCCAGCAGCATCCCCACCGTGGGCCGGGAGGGATGGATCATGATCCAGAGCTCCCAGATCATCACCGAGACGCAGAAGACGGCAAGCATCTGGAACCAGACGCCGCCCGCGAGGATCGCGATGGTGCCGATGACGACCATCGCCGCCCCGGAGCCGAGGCGGACGCGGAGGTCGTCCCACCGGGTCGGGTCGGCGCCTCGCAGCATCAGGGGATCAGGCCTTCACCGCCCCGAAGCGCCTCTCGCGGCCGGAATACTGGCCGACGATGCGCTTGAACTCGGCCGCGCCGAAGTCGGGCCAGAGCGTATCGACGAACTCGTACTCGGCATAGGCGGACTGCCAGAGCAGGAAGTTCGAGATCCGCGCCTCACCGCTCGTGCGGATGACGAGATCCGGGTCGGGCAGGAAGCGGGTGTCCAGGAAACGGGCGAGCGTCTCGGCATCCACGTCGGCATGGCCGAGGCGGCCCTGCTCGATCTCGTAGGCGAGACGCTGGGCGGCTCGGGTCACCTCGTCGCGGCCGCCATAGTTCAGCGCGATGGTCAGGTGTACCCTGTCGTTGTTCGAGGTCAGCAGCTCGAGCTCGTCCATCAGGCGCACGAGCTTCTCGTCGAGCTTGATGCGGTCGCCGATGAAGCGGACGCGGACGCCGCGGGCCAGGAGGTCGCGCGCCTCGCGCTGGATGTAGCGGCGGAAGAGGCCCATGAGGCCCGCGACCTCGGTCTGGGTCCGCTTCCAGTTCTCGGTCGAGAATGCGAAGATCGTCAGATACTTGACGCCGATATCGGGGCAGGCCTCGACGATTTCGCGGACCCGCTTGGCCCCGGCGTGATGGCCGAAGAGACGCGGCTTTCCGCGCTGCTGAGCCCAGCGGCCGTTGCCGTCCATGATGACCGCAACGTGGTGCGGTCCGGTGGTCGTCTTGTCATCGGCCATCCGGCCTACTCCTAACGGTGCCGCTCGGCGCCCCTTGACCGGGGTGCCTCGCGGGCGTTGTGTCGGTCCGTCGCGTCCCCGGCCTTCGGAGGACCGCCCTTGCCGGCTCAGACCTGCATGATCTCCGCCTGCTTGGTCTCCAGCGCCTCGTCGACCGCCTTGATGTAGGAGTCGGTCATCTCCTGCACTTCGCCTTCCCAGAGCTTCTGGTCATCCTCGGACAGACCCTCGCTCTTGGCCTTCTTGATCTGGTCCATGCCGTCGCGACGGACGTTCCGGATCGAGACGCGGGCGTGCTCGGCGTACTGGCCCGCCACCTTGGTCAACTCGCGCCGGCGCTCTTCGTTCAACTCGGGGATCGGCAGCATGATGATCGTGCCGTTCATCTGCGGGTTGATGCCGAGACCGCTCTCGCGGATCGCCTTCTCGACCTTGTTCACGAGACCCTTGTCCCAGACGTTGACCGTGACCATCCGTGGCTCGGGCACGTTGACGGTGCCCACCTGGTTGATCGGCGTCATCTGGCCGTAGGCCTCGACCTGCACCGGCTCCAGCATGGAGGCGGAGGCGCGGCCGGTCCGAAGCGAGGCGAACTCGGTCCGGAGGTTGCTCATCGCGCCGTCCATGCGGCGCTTCAGGTCGTCGGTGTCTAGCTCGAACTCGTCTGCCATAGGTAAATGCCCGGGGTCCGTGATTTTGCCTTGCTATAACGGCATGGCCCGGACGTGTATAGGGCAGCGGCGCGGGGCGTGTCCGGCTGTGGCGGGACGGTCAGCCGTGGACCTTGGTATAGGTCCCCTGCCCCGCGAGGATCCCGCGGAAGCCGCCGGGCTCGTCCAGCGAGAAGACGATGATCGGCAGCGAATTGTCCCGGGCGAGCGCGATGGCCGAGGCATCCATGACGCCGAGGTGCTTCTGCAGGCACTCGTCGTAGGTCACCGTCTCGTAGCGCTTGGCATCGGGGAATTTCTTGGGGTCCTTGTCGTAGACCCCGTCGACCTTGGTGCCCTTGAAGATCGCCTCGCAGGCCATCTCGTTGGCGCGCAGCGTCGCGGCGGTATCGGTGGTGAAGTAGGGGTTGCCGGTCCCGGCGGCGAAGATGCAGACCCGCTTCTTCTCGAGGTGACGGACGGCGCGGCGGCGGATGTAGGGCTCGGCCACCTCGTCCATGCGGATCGCGGAGATCACCCGGGTATAGACCCCCTCGGCCTCCAGCGCGGACTGCATCGCCAGTGCGTTCATCACCGTTGCGAGCATGCCCATGTAGTCGGCGGTGGTCCGCTCCATCCCCTGCGCAGCACCCGCGAGGCCGCGGAAGATGTTGCCGCCGCCGATCACCATGCAGATCTCGACGCCGAGATCGTGGACCGACTTCACCTCCCGGGCGATGCGTTCGACGGTGGGCGGATTGAGCCCGTAGCCCGCGTCCCCCATCAGCGCCTCGCCGGAGATCTTCAGGAGAACCCTCTGATAGGTCGGCTGTTCGCTGTCTCTCATCGGGGGCTCCTCTTTATGTCGCGCGCAAAATGCGGGATACGGCCTTTCTGTCAATGCCCGCCCGAAGGCTGCGGACCGCCCCGATGATCCCCCTGCCCGACATTCCGGAGGACCGTCCCGTGCTCATCGCAGGGCCGACGGCGAGCGGCAAGTCGGGACTTGCGCTTCGGATCGCCGAAACGGGCGGCAGGGTCATCGTCAACGCGGATGCTCTTCAGGTCTTCGACGGGTGGCGCATCCTGACGGCCCGCCCGGACGCCGGGGATATGGAGCGGGCGCCGCATGCGCTCTACGGGCACGTCCCCCATGACGCCAGCTACTCCGCCGGCGATTGGCTGCGAGAGGCCGCCCGCTATCTCGACGGGGCCGAGCGGCCGATTTTCGTTGGCGGCACGGGGCTCTACTTCTCGGCCCTGACCGAGGGACTGGCAGAGATTCCCGCCACGCCGCCGGAGGTCCGGGCCGAGGGCGACAGCCTGCCTCTCGAGACGATGGTGGCTGAACTCGACGACGAGACGCGGGCAAAGCTGGACCTGCGCAACCGCGCCCGGGTCCAGCGGGCCTGGGAGGTCGCGCGGGCGACGGGCCGGTCGATCTCCGCCTGGCAGGCGGACACGCCGCCGCCCCTGCTGCCGATCGATGCTGCGGCCCCGCTGGTTCTGCGGCCCGAGGTCGAATGGCTCGACGCCCGCATCGCCGGACGATTCGAGCAGATGCTGGAGGATGGCGTCCTCGACGAGGCGCGCGCCATGCGCCCCCGCTGGTCACCCGGCCACCAGAGCGCCAAGGCCATCGGCGCGGCCGAGCTCATCGCCCATGTCGAAGGCAGGATGACGCTGGAAGAGGCACGGCAGGCAGTACTCGTCGCGACGCGGCAATACGCGAAGAGACAGCGGACATGGTTCCGGAATCGCATGAAAAACTGGACACCCATCCACCTGCCGTCCCCAGACTGACCCCAAGGTTATCCACAGGCGTCTCTCCTGATTGTTTCCGAACGGGGGTTGATCCTCGCCCGGCAACTCCCCTTGATGGCGCCGATGACGCTAGGGAAGAAATCCGCATGGACATGAAGGCGGGCACAGATCGGCTCGACCTACGGGCCGTGAGCCAGGGCGCCGAGGGCTCCCGGTGGCGCACCGAGGCCATGCGCTCCTATTCCAGCCCGCGACTTCTCTTCGTCTCCCGCGGACAGGGCCGGATCACTGTGGCCGGCCTGACCTCCGGCTACGGGCCGAACAACCTCGTCTATCTGCCCGCCCGGACGATGTGGGGGATGGAGGCGGGAAAGACCGTCTACGCCCAGATCCTGACGATTCCCCGGGCGCTCGAGACAGAGTGGCCGGAGGAGCCGGTGCATCTGCGCCTGCGCGACGTCCATGCCCAGAAGGAACTGGCGCTGATCCTGGACCGGCTGGAGGAAGAACTGCGCTCCGACCGGCTGGGGCACGAGCGGGCTGCGCACTACCACGCGGGGCTCCTCGCCGTCTTCTTCGCGCGCCAGTGCGAAGGGCTGCCCGCCGAAACCCGGCGGGAGAAGAGCGCGGCGCGGCTGGCGGCGGCTTTCACGGATCTGGTGGAGCGCGACTTCCGCTCGGGCAAGGGCGTCGCGGATTATGCCGCCGCGCTCGGCGTGACGCCCACGCACCTCACGCGCGTCTGCAAGGCGAGCTGCGGCCGGTCGGCCCATGCCATCCTCAACGACCGGATCCTCTACGAGGCGCGTCGGGCCCTGCGGGAGAGCCGGGTGCCGATCAAGGAGATCGCCTCCGGTCTCGGCTACACCTCCGCCGCCTATTTCACCCGGTCGTTTCAATCGGCCACCGGCGAGACGCCCTCCGCCTTCCGCGCCGCGGCGAGGTAAGCGCAGCGGCACCGCGCGGTTATGTCGCTTTCCGACAAGAAGCGCGTCGTTTTTTGACCGCAAATGCCGGTCGCAACCGTTGACCCGCCAAGAAAAAACATGCCGAATGCGCGCTACAACGAAAAACTCCGGGACCCCGACTGCCGATAGCCGATCCCTGCGCCCGGCGCAGAGACCGCGATCGGATGGGCGGGTGCATCCCTGAGACACGACTGGGAGACAGCGATGACCAAGACCCTCACCGGGGCGCCCGTACACCCGGCGGCCGAGACCTATGTCCGCGACTACGAAGCCGGCAAGCTCGACCGCCGCGAATTCCTCGCCCGAACGACGGCCCTCGGCGTTACCGCCGCCGGCGCCTACGGCATGATCGGCCTGGCGCAACCCGCGCAGGCGGCCGAGCACATGCAGCAGGGCGGCACGCTGCGGATGCAGATGGAAGTCCGCGCGCTGAAGGATCCGCGCACCTTCGACTGGACCCAGATGGCCTACGTCGTCTCCGGCTGGCTCGAGTACCTCGTCGAGTACAACAACGACGGCTCGTTCCAGCCGATGCTGCTGGAAAGCTGGGAGGTCAACGACGACGCGACCCAGTACACCCTGAACGTCCGCCAGGGCGTGACCTGGAACGACGGCACGCCCTTCACCGCCGAGGACGTGGCCTTCAACATCACCCGCTGGTGCGAGCGCGACGTCGAGGGCAACTCGATGGCCACGCGCTTTGCCGTCATTATCGATGACGAGACCGGCGAGGCGATGGACGGCGCGATCGAGGTGGTGGACGAGCACACCGTCCGTCTCAACCTGCCCGCGCCGGACATCACGCTGATCGCCGGCATGGCCGACTATCCCGCGCCGATCGTGCCGCAGGACTTCTCGGCCGATCAGCTGCTGGAGAACCAGAAGGGTACCGGACCCTATCTCAACACCGGCCACGAGGTCGGCGTCCGCTCGACGCTGGTGCGCAACGAGGGCCACGAGTGGTGGGGCTATGCTGCCGGCAAGGGCGCGGCGCTCGATACCATCGAGTTCATCGACTACGGCACCGATCCCGTCTCCTGGCTCGCCGCCGCGGAGGCCGGCGAGGTCGACGTGCTCTACGAGACGGTGGGCGAGTTCATCGATATCTTCGACAGCATCGGCTGGCAGAAGTCCGAGGTCGTCTCGGGTGCGACCATCGTCATCCGGCCCAACCAGCTGGCCGAGGTCAACGGGATGCGCCCCTACGAGGATGTCCGCGTGCGCCAGGCCATCGTGAAGGCCGTCGACAACTCGGTCTGCCTGCAGCTGGGCTATGCCTCGCGCGGTGTCGAGGCGAACAACCACCACGTCGCCCCGATCCACCCGGAATACGCCGAGGTGCCGCGGCTGGAGTACGACCCCGAAGCCGCCTATGCGCTTCTCGAAGAGGCCGGCATGACCGACTTCGAGTTCGAGCTGATCTCCATCGACGACGACTGGCGCCGCAACACGACCGATGCCGTCGCCGCCCAATTGCGCGACGCGGGCTTCAACGTGACCCGCACCGTCCTGCCGGGCTCGACCTTCTGGAACGACTGGACGAACTACCCCTTCAGCTCCACGAACTGGAACCACCGTCCGCTCGGCACGCAGATCCTCGGTCTCGCCTACCGCACCGGGGAGGCCTGGAACGAGTTCGGCTTCTCGAACGAGGAGTTCGACAGCCTGCTGGCAGAGGCCAACTCGATCGCCGACGCCGATGCGCGCCGCGAGGTCATGGCACGGCTCGAGCAGATTCTCGTGGACGAGGGCGTCACGATCCAGCCCTACTGGCGCTCGCTTTACCGCCACGCCCGCGAGGGCGTCGTGGGTGCGGACCAGCACATCGCCTACCTGCCGCAGCTCTACAAGCTGGGCCTCGCGGCGTAACCATTCCGGAGGGGCCGCCACGCGGCGGCCCCGACGAACGGCTTCGAGGGCGGCGACAGGGGCCGCCCTCAGGACCTTGGGACAGGGGACCGGATGGGACTGTTCATACTCAGGCGGGTGGGCGTGATGCTGCTGACCGCGCTCTGCCTCACCTTCATCGTCTTCTTTCTGACCAACCTCTATCCGAACCTGGAAAAGCTCGCGAAGACGCAGGGCAACTTCCGGATGACGGACGAGCAGGTCGCGAGCTACCTCACCGACCGCGGCTACCTCGAGCCCCTGCCGATCAAGTACGGCCAGTGGCTCGGCGTCGTTCCGGGTTGGGTGATAGAGGGCCGGGACGGCACCGTCCGCTCGCGTTGTTTCGGCGAGTTGCCCGAGGGCGACCTGCCCGGGGACGCCGCCAACTACTGCGGCATCCTGCAGGGCAACTGGGGCTATTCCACCGTCTTCCGCGAAGACGTGGGCGAGATCATCTCGACCCGTCTCGCCCTGACCGGAAAGCTCATGTTCTGGGTGATGCTCGTGATGGTGCCCGGCGCCCTGATCATCGGCGTGCTCGCGGGCATGCGCGAGGGGAGCCGTACAGACCGGACGCTCTCGACCGCCTCGATCATCACGACCGCCACGCCGGAATACGTCTCCGGCGTCGTCTTCATCGCGGTCTTCGCCTCCTCCGCCGTCGGACTGCGATGGTTCAACGGCTCGGCCACCAGTGCCATGGAGAACGCGACTTTCGAGAACTTCACCCTGCCGGTGATGACCATCGCGCTCTACGGCATGGGCTATATCGCCCGGATGACCCGGGCCTCGATGACCGAGGTCATGACCGCCCAGTACATCCGGACCGCCCGGCTCAAGGGTGTGAGCTTCCCCAACATCGTGCTGAAGCACGCCCTGCGGAACGCGCTCATCGCGCCCTTCACGGTGATCATGCTCCAGTTTCCCTGGCTGCTGAACGGCGTGGTGATCGTCGAGACGATCTTCAACTACAAGGGCTTCGGCTGGACGCTGGTGCAGGCCGCTGGAAACAACGACATCGAATTGCTGCTCGGCGTCTCCGTGGTCTCCGTCTTCGTCGTGCTGGTGACGCAGCTGATCTCGGACATCGGCTACGTCTATCTCAACCCGCGCATCCGGATCGCCTGAGGAGAGACGCCCATGGACCCGCTCACCTGGACCGGATCGCTCGGCACGATCCTCAACCCGCTGCTCTTCGGCCTCGCCGGTCTCTTCCTGCTGGCGGTCGTGCTGCAGACGGTGGTCTCCTTCGTCGTGGAGGCGCCCGTGCTGCAGTCGAACCCGGACGGTACGATCGCCCGGACGCCGGGCTTCCCCGGCCTGCTGGAACAGGTGGTCAAGTGGCTGCTGCTGGGGCTGATCCTCGTGATCCTCGCCTATATCGTCGCGGGCGCGCTGATGCCCTACGGCTCGGCCGGGATCGTCGGCGCGGTCTCGGCGCGCTTCTCGCCCGTCTGGATCGCCCTCGTCGCGACCTTCGCGCTCTCGATCGCAACCAAGCGCAAGACGGGCCTCTACGGCAAGCTCTTCGACTCCACGATCGGGATGGTGGGCTTCGGGCTCGTGATGTTCTGGGTCTTCACCGCGGTCTTCGTGGGCTTCTTCGACCTCATCGCCACGCACGATCCCCTCAGCCAGATCGTGGCGATGAAGAACGAGGTCCCGGGCATGCCCGTGCAGGGCGGCGACGAAGGCGTCTTCCCGCACTACCTGCTGGGCGGCGACAACCTGGCCCGCGACATCTTCAGCCGGATGGTCGAGGGCTCGGTGGTGGTGATGCAGATCGCCCCGCTCGCGACGATCTTCGCCTTCATGGTGGGGATCACGCTGGGGCTTCCGGCCGGCTACTACGGCGGACGCCTCGACACGGTGCTGTCGTTCCTCGCCAACCTGATCCTGGCCTTCCCGGTGATCCTGCTCTTCTACCTGCTGGTCACGCCCGAGATCGTGGCGACGGGGATCCCCTCCTACATGGCGATGGTTCTCTTCATCTTCCCCATCGTCTTCTTCACCGTCCTACTGAACTCGCGCTACTACACCCGGCCGGCCCTGCGCACGGCGCTCCTTGTGGCGGTCGTGGGCAGCCTCGGCCTGCTCTACATCAGCCTGGTGAACGCCCAGGGCTCGGTGATAGACGTGCTCCCGGCCTGGCTCGACCTCTTCGACGTGCCGGGCGGCATCCTGGTGGTCTTCGTGGCCGTCGTCTTCGTGAACTCGCCCACGGTCTTCCGGATCGTCCGGGGCCTGGCGCTCGACATCAAGACGCGGGACTACGTCGCCGCCGCCCAGACCCGCGGCGAAGGGCCCTGGTACATCATGCTCTGGGAGATCCTGCCCAACGCGCGCGGTCCGCTCATCGTCGATTTCTGCCTGCGCATCGGCTACACGACGATCCTTCTCGGCACGCTGGGCTTCTTCGGCCTGGGCCTGCCGCCCGAAAGCCCCGACTGGGGGACGACGATCAACGACGGACGCCGGCTCCTGTCGATCTACCCGCACCCCGCGCTGCCCCCCGCCATCGCGCTCCTGACCCTCGTGCTGGGTCTGAACCTGCTGGCGGACGGATTGCGCGAGGAGAGCCTGAAGGACTGACCCGCCCCTCTTCTGGGCGAAAATATCCCGGGGGGCCGGGGGCTGGCCCCCGGTTCCACGGCCAAAGACAAGACCAGACGCTCCAGCAGGGAGACCGCGATGCCACAGGACTACGACGGCCCGATCCTCGAGATCGAGAACCTCTCGATCTCCTTCTTCACCCGCCTGCGCGAGATCCCCGCGGTGATGGACTTTTCCTGCACGGTGCAGCCGGGCGAGGCCATGGGGCTCGTGGGCGAGAGCGGCTGCGGCAAGTCCACGGTGGCGCTCGGCGTCATGCAGGACCTCGGGGTGAACGGTCGCATCGTCGGCGGCTCGATCCGCTTCAAGGGCCGCAATCTGAACGAGATGACCGACGACGAGCTGCGCGAGATCCGCGGCCGCGAGATCGCGATGATCTACCAGGAGCCCATGGCCTCGCTGAACCCGGCGATGCGGGTGGGCAAGCAGCTCATGGAAGTGCCGATGATCCACGAGGGCGTCTCCGAGAAGGAGGCGCGCAAGCGGGCGCTGGAGGTCGTGAGCGACGTGAAGCTTCCCGACCCCGAGCGCATCCTGCGGGCCTACCCCCACCAGCTGTCGGGCGGCCAGCAGCAGCGGATCGTCATCGCCATGGCGCTCATGGCGAACCCCTCGCTGCTGATCCTCGACGAGCCGACCACGGCGCTCGACGTGACCGTCGAGGCGGCTGTCGTGGACCTCGTGAAGGATCTCGGCAAGAAGTACGGCACCTCGATGCTCTTCATCAGCCACAACCTCGGCCTGGTGCTGGAGACCTGCGACCGCATCTGCGTGATGTATTCCGGCGAGGCGGTCGAGACGGGCTCGATCGAGGACGTCTTCGACAAGATGCGCCATCCCTACACGCAGGCGCTCTTCCGCTCGATCCCGCTGCCCGGCGCCGACAAGGCGGCCAAGCCCCTGCGGGCCATCCCGGGCAACTTCCCCCTGCCCCACGAGCGCCCGCCGGGCTGCAACTTCGGGCCGCGCTGCGACTACTTCCAGGAGGGGCGCTGCGACGCGCAGGCGATCCCGATGTACCCGGTCGACGGGGACGAGCGGCACGACACGCGCTGCCTGCGCTGGGACGAGATCGACTGGCAGATGCAGGCCCTCGGAACCGACGGCAAGGAGAAGCCGCAACCGGGCAAGGTCGTCCTGAAGATGGAGAACCTCAAGAAATACTACGAGGTGGCGGCCAACGCGCTCTTCGGCGGCGGCGACAAGAAGGTCGTGAAGGCCAACGAGGACATCACCTTCGAGGCCCGCGAGAGCGAGACCATGGCCATCGTCGGCGAATCCGGCTGCGGCAAGTCGACCTTCGCCAAGGTGCTCATGGGGCTGGAGACCGCGACCGAGGGGCAGATCCTTCTCGACAACCGCAACATCGAGAGCACGCCCATCGAGAAGCGCGAGACGCAGACCGTCGCCGACGTGCAGATGGTCTTCCAGAACCCCTTCGACACGCTGAACCCCTCGATGACCGTCGGCAGCCAGATCATGCGGGCACTCGAGATTTTCGGCATCGGCGAAAACCAGGAGGCGCGGCGCACCCGGATGCTGGAGCTGCTGGACCTCGTGAAGCTGCCGCGCGCCTTCGCCGAACGGATGCCGCGCCAGCTCTCGGGCGGGCAGAAGCAACGCGTGGGCATCGCCCGTGCCTTTGCCGGAGGCGCGCGGATCGTCGTGGCCGACGAGCCGGTCTCGGCGCTCGACGTCTCGGTGCAGGCCGCGGTGACGGACCTGCTCATGGATATCCAGCGCGAGCAGAAGACGACGCTGCTTTTCATCTCCCACGACCTCTCGATCGTGCGCTACCTCTCCGACCGAATCGTGGTCATGTACCTCGGCCATATCGTGGAGACCGGCACGACGGAGCAGGTCTTCGCCCCGCCCTACCACCCCTACACCGAGGCGCTGCTCTCGGCGGTGCCCATCGCGGACACCCGGGTCGTGAAGCAGAACATCGTGCTCGAAGGCGACATTCCCTCGGCGATGAACCCGCCGCCGGGATGTCCGTTCCAGACGCGGTGCCGCTGGAAGTCCAAGGTCCCAGGCAACAAGTGCGAGACCGAGCTGCCGCCCTACCGCGACCTCGGCGACGGGCACAGGTCGCTCTGCTGGCTGGACGAGGACGAGCTCGCCTCGATGCAGCCCGTGATAAAGGTCGCGGCCGAGTAGGGCACGCACCCATGGCGGCGCGATTGACCGGTCCCGGACGGGACCGCTGACGCGTCGTCGGGCGTTGGGAGGCCAAAGGGAGCCCGTCATGACCCTCAGCCGCCGCGAGACGCTTGCCCTCTCCGCCGCCGCCCTGGCCGCTGCCGCGACAGGTGGCAGCGCCGCCCGCGCACAAGTGTCGGAAAGCGGACGCGCGCTCGTCACCGGATGTTCCTCCGGTTTCGGACGATTGACCGCGGAAACCTTCGCCCGCGCCGGCATTCCCGTCAGTGCCGCGATGCGGGAGGTCGAGGGGCGCAACGCCGAGGCCGCCGGCGAGTTCCGGGACTTGGCCGAGACCGAGGGCCTGCCCATCGACGTGGTGGAGATCGACGTCACCGACGATGCCTCCGTCGAGGCGGGCGTGGCCGCGGCGCAGGAGGCCGGGCCCGTCGAGATCCTCGTGAACAACGCCGGGATCGGTCTGCTCGGGCCCGCTGAAATACAGACACCCGACCTGGCGAGCCGCATCTTCGAGACGAACGTGGTCGGCTACCACCGCGTGAGCCGGGCCTGCCTCCCGCAGATGCGGGAGCGAGGGCGGGGATATATTCTGCACATATCCTCGGGGCTCGGTCGTTTCCTCCACCCCGCCCTCACGCTCTACACCGCGACGAAGCATGCGACCGAGGCGATAGGCGAGATGATGGCCTACGAGCTGGCGCCCTTCGGTCTCGACGTGACGATCGTCCAGCCGGGGCGCTTCCCGACAGACTTCTCCGAGAACGCGCTGGACCTGCTTGAGCAGGCGCTGGAAGGGGCCGGCCCCGAACGGCAGGAGGCCTATGCGCGTCATCTGGAGGTCGCCCGGGCTTGGGCCACCGAGGAGGTCTCCTCGGACCCTCAGAGGGTCGCGGAGGTGCTGCTGGAGCTTGTCTCCCTCCCCTCCGGCGACCGGCCGCTGCGCCGCCGCGCGACGCCCGGCGACCGGCCAGATCTCACGGATGCGATAAACGAGGCGGTCTGGGACCTGCAGGGCGACTACCTGCGCGATGGACCCTACGGCGAGTGGGTCGGCCGGGTGCGGGACTAAGCCGCCCCCCGAACGGAACGAAGGCCAGTCCCGTGCATTGGCTAACCATTCACGGAGGGTTTACCCAATGTCCCAGACCGATCTTTCCTGGTCCGTGCCGGTCATGCGCGCGGGCTACGCGGGCCGCGGGCTCGTCTACCTCGTCGTTGCGGGCTTCTCGCTGTATGCCATCTGGCGCGGCGGCTCCGCCGAGGGCACGCAGAGCGCCCTGCAGCAGCTCGAGACGACCTTCGGCGGCGGCGTCGTGCTGTTCCTGATCTTCGCGGGCCTGATGGCCTACATGATCTGGCGCCTGATCGACGCGGCCTACGACCTGGAGGCCTACGGGTCCGACGGTGAGGGCGCCGTGGCGCGGATCGGCATGGTCGTGACGGGTCTCATCCATGGCGCGCTCGGGATCGCGGCGCTCCTGATCCTCTTTGCAAGCGGCGGATCGAGCGGTGGCGGCTCCGGTGGGGGCGGCAGCACGATCGCCGAGGTGACCGGCCAGGTGATGTCGCAGCCCTACGGTCGGTGGATTGTCGGTCTTGCAGGGCTCGCGACGGTGGGCGCGGGCCTCTACTACATCAAGAAGGCCTGGAAGGAGGAATACCGCAAATTCCTCCGTGCGAACCATTTCACGGTCAACTGGAACTGGGCCCTCAAGGCGGGCGTCGCGGCGCAGGGCGTCGTGGTCACGATCGTCGGCGGCTTTCTCCTCGTCGCCGCCTGGCGGGCGAACCCGAACGAGGCCGGCGGTCTCGGCCAGACCTTCTCCTGGCTGCAGCAGCAGACCTACGGGCAGATCCTCGTGACGCTACTCTGCCTGGGCCTCCTGGGCTTCTCGCTGTTCTGCTTCGTGAACGCGGGCTACCGGATCATTCCGAAGGTCGCGGGCGACGACATCGAGACGCTGGGTCAGCGTCTCAAGGCGAAGGCCGAGCAGAAGGCGTCGGCCTGACCGGCCCGGGTCATCCGCCGAGGATGGCCCGCACGTAGCCTTGCGTCTCCGCGTAGGGCGGCACCCCTCCGTGCCGCCTGACCGCCTCGGGACCCGCGTTGTAGGCGGCGAGGGCCAGCCGCCAGGACCGGAAGGTCGCGAACTGCTCCTTCAGGTAGCGCGCCCCGCCATCGAGGTTCTGCTCGGGGTCCCAGACATCCCGGATGCCGAGGTAGGCGGCGGTTGCGGGCATGATCTGCGCAAGGCCCTGCGCGCCGACGTGGCTGCGGGCGCGGGCATTCCAGCCGCTCTCCTGCTGGACAAGACGCAGGAAGAGATCCTCGGGGATGCCATGCCGCCGGGCCGCGGTCCGGGCGAGCGTCAGATAGGGACCGCTGTAGCGCCCGTTGTAGGACACCTGCCCTTCGGCCGACGGACTGCCCGGCACCACCACGCGAGTCGGCTGAAGCCGGACCGAATTGGCGTACTGGCTAGCGGCTCGCCCGTCGAGCACCGCGGTCTGGGACCGGAACAGCGCCGTGCGATTGGAGGTCGAAAGCGTCTGGGCCGTCGCGGCGCCCACACTCGACAGGATAACAAGACCGGCAACGATCCAGCGCATACTCGTCCCCCTCGTCCTTTTCCCTCGTTCCGAAGAGCATCATACCTTTTTTGGCCGATTTCGCTACCCAGCTCGAAACGGCCTGTTAACCATCTCCGCGCATCCCTAGGGTGCGCCGAAGATTCGAGACGACACACTGCGCGACGAGGAAAGAAGGGGGCGACGATGGCCGGAAGCGTGAACAAGGTGATCCTGATCGGCAACCTGGGCCGGGACCCCGAGACGCGGACGTTCCAAAACGGGGGCAAGGTCTGCAACCTGCGCATCGCGACCTCCGAAACCTGGAAGGACCGCAACACCGGCGAGCGCCGCGAGCGGACCGAGTGGCACACC
Organism: Histidinibacterium aquaticum; assembly: GCF_008710275.1. Taxonomy (GTDB): domain Bacteria; phylum Pseudomonadota; class Alphaproteobacteria; order Rhodobacterales; family Rhodobacteraceae; genus Oceanicola; species Oceanicola aquaticus. The sequence continues at coordinate 15,930 of NZ_VYQE01000002.1, read as the reverse complement.
GTGGCCATCTTCAACGAGAACCTCGTCCGCCTTGCCGAGCAGTACCTCAAGAAGGGCTCCAAGGTGTACATCGAGGGCAAGCTCGAAACCCGGAAGTGGCAGGACCAGTCCGGTCAGGACCGCTACTCGACCGAGGTCGTGCTGCGTCCCTACGCCGGTGAGCTGACCTTCCTCGACGGCCGTGACGGCGGCGGCGGCAATGGCGGCGGCGGTGGCTACGATGACCGGGGCGGCTCCGGCGGCGGATACGGTTCCGGCGGCGGTGGCGGCTACGGCTCCGGCGGCGGCTATGGTGGTGGCTCCGGCGGCGATCTCGATGACGAGATCCCCTTCTGATCCGGGTGTTCCCGGGAAACCGCAGGGCGACCTAGCGTCAGTCTCGAAATACCTCAGTTTCCGCTTTGTCTTGGCGGCTTTCGTGCCTAGGGTCACCCTGCGGCCGAAGGACTGCACTCGGCCTATATCAACTTGAAGGGATACCCGGGTGGGGTCTGCACGTGTCCTCCTCGCGACGAGCCGCTTGATCGCGGTGGCCGTCATGGTCTGTGCAATGGCTTCGGGTGTCTTCGCGATACTCGGCGGGCTTGACGACGCGACAGCCCCGATGCCCTCGACGATGCTCTGCATCGCCCTGCTTGCAGCCGCTGCCGCCCTGTCGAATGCCTCGCGCGCGCAGTCGCGCGCCATATCCGCGGCCCTCGCCGAAGGCGCGGGGTTCGTGGCCCTCTTCAATCTGGTCACGCTCGGGCTGTTCGCCGGGGGACTCGACGGGCTCGCGGGCATCCCCGGCGCGGACGACCACCCGGTGGCGCCCGGTACGGTCTTGTGCCTCGTGGCCGCGGCGGTCGCCCTCTGGATCCGTCAGAAGACTGTCTTCGTCGCCGACGCCATCGCGCTGTTCGGGCTTTCCACCAGCCTCGGCGTCCTGTTTCTCAGGCAGCTCAACGATGGCGCGACGCCCCTGCCCGGCTTCGCTCAGACCTCTTGGCAGTCAGCCCTGCTGCTGATGCTCCTCTTCGGGGTCATGCTGATCCTGCCGCACCGCCGGTCCGAAGAGATCGAGCTGCCGCTCGACCCGATCACCCCAAAACCGCTCGGACCTCCTGGTGAGGAACTTCCGAAGTAACGAAGGCTCGCCCGATGCCGCGGGCGAGGACGAAGCGCAGCTTACCGTCCACGACCTTCTTGTCCTGCCCCATGAGCTCGACCAGGCGCTCCGCCGGAGGCAACTCTCCCGGAATGTCGGATAGATCGACCTTCATTCCCATGGACCGAAGGTGCGCCCGGACCCGCCCCGGCTCCTCCTGCGGGCAGAGCCCGAGACGCGCCGAAAGCTCGAAGGCCAGCGCGCAGCCGATCGCCACGCCCTCTCCGTGCAGGAGCCTGTCTGAGTAGCCCGTGGCGGCCTCCAGCGAGTGGCAGAAGGTGTGGCCGAGGTTCAGCAGCGCGCGGTCGCCCTGCTCGGTCTCGTCCCGCATCACGATCTCGGCCTTCATCTCCACCGATCGCCGAACGGCCTCGACCAGGGCGGCGCCATCCTGCCGCAAGCGGGGCCCCGCCTCTTCCAGCCATGAGAAGAAGGCTTCGTCTCCAAGCAGGCCGTACTTGGCCACCTCGCCGTAGCCAGCGCGGAAATCGCGATCCGGGAGGGTGGAAAGCAGATCCGTGTCCGCCAGCACGAGCGACGGTTGGTGGAAGGCTCCGATCAGGTTCTTGCCGGCCCGCGCGTTGATGCCGGTCTTTCCGCCGACGGAGCTGTCGACCTGAGCCAGGAGCGTGGTCGGAATCTGCACGAAGCGCACGCCGCGCCGAAGCACCGCGGCCGCGAAGCCGGCGAGGTCGCCGATCACGCCGCCGCCGAAGGCCACGACCACGTCCCGCCGCTCGACCTTCTGCTCGACCAGCCACTCGACGGCGCGGGAGAACTCCGGCCAGCCCTTCGTCGCCTCCCCCGGCGGCAGCGCGAGAGAGACCATCTCGATCCCCTCCGCCGCGAGACCGGCGCGCAGAGCCTCGAGATGCATGGAGGCCACGCGCTCGTCGGTCAGGACGGCGACGCGCGGCCGCGACAGGAGCGGCGCGATCTCGGCCCCTGCCCGCGCCAACAGGCCGGGGCCGATCCGGACATCGTAGGCCCGCCCGGGAAGGTCGACCCTTACGGTCTGCAGGGCATCGCTCGCGTCACGCATCCAGTCTCTCCAGCACGTCCGGTCGTCCGGAGAGGGTCCGGATCACCGCGTCGGTCATGTCTTCGATCGAATAGCTCCGCTTGGCGGGCACCGAAAGATCGGCCAGCCGGTAGACCGGCAGGCGCTCCTCATAGAGCCGCGTCAGCGTGCCCTTCGGATCGGGGGTCTTGAGGAGGGGGCGGGTTTCCTTGTGCCGCACCCGGTCCCAGAGCAGGTCCAGGTCGGCATCGAGCCAGACCGCGACCCCGGCCTCCGAGATCGCCTGGCGGTTCTGCTCCGACAGGTAGGCCCCGCCGCCGGTAGAAAGGACGCCCGGACCTTCCGCCAGCAGCCGCCGGATCACAGCCGATTCCCGGTCGCGGAAGAAGCTCTCGCCATCGCGCGCGAAGATCTCGGCGATGGAGGCGGCGGCCGCGGCCTCGATCTCGTGGTCCGAATCGCGGAAGGGCACATCGAGCCGCGCCGCGAGCGACCGGCCAATGGCGGTCTTGCCCGAGCCCATCATGCCCACGAGCGTCACCGCGCGCTTGAGCCGTCCCTTCGGCCGCGCCGCCAGCGTCGTCCTGTCGCGCTGCTCGGTCATGCCATCTGCGTCCCGTCCCGGTCCTCTCTCGGCTTGCGACCGCCGGAGAGGGCGAATTCTCTTCCTCAATGGCGTGATCTCCGGCGAAAGGCCATATATAAGTGAACTCGAACCGGGCCGCGTTGGTGAGTCCGGACCGCCCCCATGGCGGACCCGAGGCACAATGAGCGGTAGAGACTCGATGCTGTGGCGACTTATCAAGTTCTTGTTCTGGCTGGCCCTTCTCGGCGGGATCGCTCTCGTGGCCTACGCCTATGTCGGCCCCATCTTCTTCCCGGAGGATTTCGATCCGCCTCAGGAAGAGATACGCCTCCCGGTCACGCTGGAGCCCGGGGAGTGAGACACGCGGCGGCCCTCTGTCTGATGCTCGCGGCCGGTGCCGTCCAGGCGCAGGAGGAGACGAGCCGGCCGCTGTCCGCCATCGACTGGCTTTCCGAGAGCGTGAACACGCCGGACCCTCTCTCCTCCAGCAGCAGCAGTACCGACCGCCCGGCCCGCGCCGGTGAGGATCCGATCGCCGACAGCGCGAACATCCCCGAGGTCACGGTCCAGCCGCTGGGCTCGGCCTCGCCCGACCCGGTCGGCGTGCTGGCACCCGAGCTCACGGGGCTGCCCCGCAGTCTGTGGGCGGGCTCCGAGGTCGAGACCGTCGCGGCCCTCATCGCGGCAGAGCGGATCGAGACGCTCCCGGCCCTGCGCGACCTGATGAGGCTCCTTCTGCTGGCGGAGGCGGACGCGCCGCGTGGTGCGGGCCCCGAGGCCGCACTGTTTCTCGCTCGGATCGACAAGCTGCTGGACCTGGGCGCGCTGGACCCGGCCTGGGAAATGCTGGATGCGGCCAAGCCGGACCGGCCTGCCCTTTTCCGCCGCTACTTCGACGTCGCGCTGCTGACCAGCCGCGAGGCGCAGGCCTGCCGGCTCATGGACGAGATGCCCGAGCTCGCACCGACGCTCGATGCCCGGATCTTCTGCCTCGCGAACCAGGGGGACTGGCCCGCGGCCGCTCTGACGCTCAACACGGCGCAGGCGCTCGGCGACGTGAGCGCGCGGGACGAGGCCCTGCTGACGCGGTTCCTCGACCCGGAGGTCTTCGAGGGACTGCCGCCCCTGCCGGTGCCGGACCGCCCCACGCCGCTGGATTTCCGCCTGCGCGAGGGGATCGGGGAGGCCCTGCCGACGACGGACATGCCGCGCGCCTTCGCCCATGCCGATCTCCGCGAGATCAATGGCTGGAAGGCCCGGCTCGAGGCCGCCGAACGGCTCGCCCGGGTCGGCGCAGTCGACGATGCCGTCCTCCTCGATCTCTACACGCTGCGCAGTCCCGCGGCCTCCGGCAGTGTCTGGGACAGGGCCGCCGCGATCCAGGCGCTGGACACCGCATTGGCCGAGGAGGATGCCGAAGAGGTGGCCGACGCCCTGCCCGAGGCCTGGGCCGCCATGGAAGAGGCGCGGACCGAAGTCCCCTTCGCCCGGCTCTTCGCCGACCGGCTCCGGTCGATCGAGCTGCCCGAGCGTGCCGAGGAGCTTGCGACGCGGATCGGACTTCTCTCCGACATCTACGAGGAAATCGCGCTCGGCATGGAGCCGGAGACGCCGCAGGCGGAGCTGCTCAAGGCGACCGCTCTCGGCCAAGCGGCGGAGACGGTCCCGCCGGACGAAATGGCCGCCGCCGTTCGCGCCGCCTTCGCCGGGGCCGAGCCGCCTGCCCCGCTCATGCAGATGGTCGAAGAGGACCGGCTGGGAGAGGCCATCCTCCGGGCTGTGGCGATCTTCGACAACGGTATCGCGGGCGATCCGGAGGCCGTGACCGAGGCGCTCGCCTTCCTTCGGGCCGTCGGGCTCGAGGACACGGCCCGGCGCGCGGCGCTCCAGCTGCTGCTGCTCGACCGACGGCCATGAGCGCCGCGACGCAGCCGAACGCCCACTGGATCCAGGCCTTCCTAGAGGCTCAGGCCGCCGAGCTCGATGCCGCGACGAACACTCAGCTGGCCTATGCCCGGGACCTGAAGGACTTCGACGCCTGGCTCGCGGGGCGCCATTTCGCGGAGGCCGGCCAGGACGACGTCGAGGGCTACCTGATCCATTGCGAGGCGCAGGGCTTCGCCCGATCCACCCGCGCGCGCCGCCTCTCAGCGATCAAGCAGCTCTACCGCTTCGCATTCGAGGAAGGCTGGCGCGAGGACAACCCGGCGATCCGCATCGCCGGTCCGGGCCGGGACCAGCGCTTGCCGAAGACGCTGACGACCGAGGAAGTCGACCAGCTCCTCGCTGCCGCGCGGGAGACGACGGAGCCGGTGCGGAACGCCTGCCTGATGGAGCTCCTCTACGCGACCGGGCTGCGGGTGACCGAACTCGTCTCCCTCCCGGTCGCCGCGGCGCGGGGCGACCCGCGCATGCTCCTCGTGCGCGGCAAGGGCGGCAAGGAGCGGATGGTCCCCCTCTCCGAGCCCGCCCGCGCGGCCCTGACCGAATGGCTCGCGGCCCGGGACGCCGCCGAGGAGGAACAGGTCCGAGATAGGGGCAAGACGCCTTCACGCTTTCTCTTTCCGTCGCGCTCCAAGGCCGGGCACCTGACCCGCCATCGCTTTTTCAGCATCGTCAAGGAAATCGCCGTGCTCGCCGGCATCTCGCCGGCGAAGGTCACGCCGCACACGCTCCGGCACGCCTTCGCGACCCACCTGCTGGAAGGCGGCGCCGATCTGCGGGCGATCCAGACCCTGCTCGGCCATGCCGACGTGGGCACGACCGAGATCTACACGCATGTCCTCGACGAACGGCTCAAGGCGCTGGTGCTGGAGCACCATCCCATGGTCCGGGAGCGCGAATAGGCTCCGCACCGGGGCCGGCGCTCACTGCTGCCGGTCCTTGAAGAGACGGGCCCGCGACCTCATAAACTGTAGAAACTGAAACGAAGGACGACATGGAAACCGCCAGCTTCGACGGTGCCTTCTGGATCACCTCTGCCGCGATCCTGCTACTGCTCATTCTCTCCGGCTTCTTCTCCGGTTCGGAAACCGCCCTCACCGCGGCGTCGCGGGGCAAGCTGCGCTCCCTCTCCGACCGGGGCAGCAAGGGCGCGGCGCTGGCCCTCAAGGTGACCGAGGACAGCGAGCGCCTCATCGGGTCCGTCCTTCTCGGCAACAACCTGGTCAATATCCTTGCGACCTCGCTGGCGACCGCGCTCTTCACCCGGCTGCTGGGGGAATCCGGCGTGGCGCTCGCCACGCTCGTCATGACCGCCCTCGTCCTGATCTTCGCCGAGGTGCTGCCCAAGACATACGCCATCACCAATGCCGAGGCCGCGGCCTCTCTCGTCGCGCGTCCGATCAGCCTCGTGGTGAAGGTCTTCGCCCCGGTGGTGAGCTTCGTGCGGTTGCTCGTCCGCGGGGTACTGCGGGTCTTCGGCATCCGCACCGACCCCGACGCAGACCTCCTCGCCGTGCGCGAGGAGATCGCCGGGGCGCTCTCGATCGGCCATTCCGAAGGCGTCGTGGAAAAGGAAGACCGCGACCGGATCCTCGGGGCCCTGGACCTCGGCGAGCGCTTCGTCGAGGAAATCATGCTCCACCGCTCGGGGATCGAGATGATCGATGCCGATCTGGAGCCCCGCGAGATCCTGCGTCTCTGCCTTGAAAGCCAGCACACCCGCCTGCCGCTCTATCGCGAGAAGCCCGAGAACATCGTCGGGGTACTGCACGCCAAGGAACTGCTGCGGGCCATGCACCGGCTGGCGGACGACGGCGACGTGACGGCCGAGGAACTGAGGAACTTCGACGTCATGAGCGTGGTGATGGAGCCCTACTTCGTCCCCGAGACCACGACGCTCGACGACCAGATGCGCGAGTTTCTCAAGCGGCACACGCACTTCGCGCTTGTCGTCGACGAATACGGCACGCTGCAGGGCCTGATCACGCTGGAGGACATCCTCGAGGAGATCGTCGGCGAGATCACAGACGAATTCGACATCGAGGAGGAGAACGCGGTCAAGCGGACCGAGGACGGCGCTTTCCTTGTCGAGGGCGCGATGACGATCCGCGACCTCAACCGGATGAACGACTGGAACCTGCCCGACGAAGAGGCCAACACGATCGCGGGCCTCGTCATTCACGAGGCGCAGATGATCCCGGCCGAGGGACAGGTCTTCTCCTTCCACGACTTCCGTTTCGAGGTGCTGGAGAAGGAAGAAAACCGGCTGACTCTCCTGAAAATTCGACCGGTTGACCCGATCTAGCCAGCGCGTCGGCGAGATTTTCCAATTTATTGCAGGGCGTTACCGCGCGAACTTGAAGTGCGGACGCCGCAGGAAGCCGCGCCGGGTCTCAACGCGCTCTTAAAGTCTTTCCGGCAAGACTACATCCGTGCCCGCGCTCTGCTTCCCAAGTCCTCGGGGCCGGGCACGACTTCCTCCCTGTCGACTGGCCGCGCCTTCGGGCGCGGCTTTTTTGTTTGGCGATCCGTAGTTACTAGCCTGTTGACGGACGCCTCCCCCGCCGCTAGCGTTCGCGACATAAGTCGGCCAAGTCCGGCAGGGAGAATGGGAGAAGGGTCCGCGAGGGCCCTTTTTCTATGGCCGCTCCCCACCGGTCACGGCCTGGTCAGCGCCGAGATTTGGCCCTGACAGCCTGCCGCACCCATGCTAGAGACCGCGCCGACACGGACAATGGACGGACCGCAATGCTAGACAGACTTTCCCTGTTCCTGACGGCCGCAGCCACGGCCATGACCCTCGCGCTGCCCGCCGCGGCACAGGATGCCGAAACCGAGGCACCGCAGACCGAAACCGAGGCACCGCAGACCGAAACTGAGGCGCCCGAAGCCGAAGCGACGGACACGGACGCTCCGGCGACCGATGCCGAGGCGCCGGAGACGGGCGAGGCCACCGAAACCGGCAACGCCCTGCCCGACCTCGACCTCGGAAACCCGGTCGAAGGCGGCGAGCCTGCCGAGGGCCAGCCCTACATCCGCGAGACCTTCGACGCCTGGTCGCTGCGCTGCATCAACGCGCCCGAAGGCCAGCCGGACCCCTGCGAGCTCTACCAGCTCCTGACCGACCAGGAAGGCAACGAGGTCGCCGAGATCTCCGTCGTGCCGCTTCCCGAGGGCGGACAGGCGGCGGCCGGGGCCACCGTGGTCGCCCCGCTCGAGACCCTGCTGACCGAACAACTCGTCGTTTCCGTCGACGGTGGCGCGGCGCGGCAGTATCCCTTCCGCTTCTGCAACCGGGCGGGCTGCGTGGCGCAGATCGGTCTGACGACCGAGCAGGTGAACCAGTTCAAGCGCGGCGCAAATGCGCAGATCCGGCTCGTGCCGGCCGCGGCGCCCGACCAGGAGGTCCGTCTCGACGCTTCCCTCTCCGGGTTCACCGCCGGCTTCGAGGCCGCCAACGACCAGTAAGTTCTGGCTCGGAGATCAAGAGAAACGCCGCCTCTCGGAGGCGGCGTTTTTCGTTCGGGAGCTCGGATCAGACGCGGCGAAGCGCCAGCACGGCGTTGAGCCCGCCGAAGGCGAAGGCGTTCGACAGCGCCACGTCGACCTTCGCCTCGCGCGCCTCATTGGGCACGACGTCCAGCGCGCATTCGGGGTCGGGCTCCTCGTAGCCGATGGTCGGCGCGATCACCCCGTCCCGCAGGGCCATGATGCAGGCCAGGAGCTCCACCGCACCGGTCCCGCCGATCAGGTGACCGTGCATGGACTTGGTGGACGAGATCATCAGCTCGTCGGCATGGGCCCCGAAGGCATCGGACACGGCCGCGCATTCGGTCTTGTCGTTCGCCGCGGTCCCGGTGCCGTGGGCGTTGATGTAGCCGACCTCTTCCCGGGCGATCCGGGCATCGGCGACCGCCCCCTGGATCGCGCGCGAGGCGCCCTGCTTGGAGGGCATCACGATGTCCGCCGCGTCGGAGGTCATGGCGAAGCCGATGACCTCGGCCAGGATATCGGCTCCGCGGGCCTTGGCATGCTCCATCTCCTCGAAGACGAAGACGCCGGCCCCCTCGCCCTGCACCATGCCGTTGCGGCCAAGGCTGAAGGGCCGGCAGGCGTCCTTGGACATGACCCGGAGCCCTTCCCATGCCTTCACCCCGCCGAAGCAGAGCATGCTTTCCGATCCGCCGGTGACCATGGCGTCGCAGGCGCCCGAGCGGATCAGCCAGAAGGCCTGCCCCATGGCGTGGTTCGACGAGGCGCAGGCGGTGGCAACGGTGAAAGACGGCCCCTTGAGGTTCCACTCCATCGAGACGTGGCTGGCCGCCGCGTTGTTCATGAGCTTCGGCACGACGAAGGGATGAACGCGGTTCTTCCCCTCCTCGTAGACCGTCCGGTAGTTCTCGTCCCAGGTGTTCACGCCACCGCCCGCGGTGCCGAGCACCACGCCTGACCGCGCCGCGATCTCGCCGACGAAGCTCAGCCCGGACTGCTCCACGGCCTCTTTCGCCGCGAGGAGGGTGAACTGCGTGAAGCGGTCGTAGAGCGCGATCTGCTGGCGGTTGAAGTGGGCGTGTTCGTCGTAGCCCTGCACCTGCCCGCCGATCCGGACCGAGAGCCGGTCGACGTCACGGACGTCGATCGGACCGATACCGCAACGACCCTCGCGCATGGCCTCCATCGTCGAGGCCACGTCGTGGCCGAGCGCGTTGATGGTGCCCGCGCCGGTGATGACCACCCGCTTCATACCGGTCATTTCTGGTGCTGCGCCGCGACGAGCTCCTGCACGGCGTCCACGATCGCCTGGACCGAGGAGATATCGAAGTCGCTGGATTCGGGGTCGTTCGCGTTGAAGGGCACCGAGATGTCGAAGGCCTCCTCGATGGCGAAGATGCTCTCCACCAGGCCGAGGCTGTCGATCCCGAGGTCTTCCAGCGTCATGTCCATGCGCACGTCGCCGGGCTCCATCAACGCCTGCTCGGCGATGATCTCGACCACCTTGTCGCGCACCTCGTCCATCACGTCCGTCCCCCCGACTTGAATTGGCGGTGATTTAGTCATTCGGGTCCGGCTTGGGAACCGGTTTCTTGGCCGACGCAAGGTCGCGAAGCAGCCGCGGAAGGCGTCTGAGGGCCTTGTAGCTGGCCAAGTGCGCGGTCATCGGCATCGCGGGACTACCCATCATGATGCGCCCCGAAGGGACGTTCGACAGAACCAAAGTGCCTGCCCCCGTCACGACGTCCGAGCCGATCTTCAGGTTGTCGACGACGCCGGTCGCGCCGCCGAGCACGGTGCGGTCCCCGACCACGGTCGACCCGGCTATGCCGGTCGCGCCGCAGATCAGGCAGTCCTCGCCGATGACCACGTTGTGGCCCACCTGCACGAGATTATCGACCTTGGTCCCCCGGCCGATCCGCGTGGCGCGGATCGTGCCAGCGTCGACGGCGGAGTTCGATCCGACCTCGACATCGTCGCCGATCTCAACCCCGCCGAGAGAGTGTATCCGATGCCAGACCGGATCCTCGGGCGGTTCCAGACGCGCGTCGCCGAGGGCCGCGCGGGCGCGCTCGGCATTCGAGACATCGCGGGTCACGAAGGAAAATCCGTCGCCACCGATCGTTGCGTTGGGCTGAAGGATCACCCGGTCGCCGATGCGGCAATTGCGCTGGATGCGGACGCCCGCGGCGAGGCGGCAGTCCTGTCCGATACGCGCGCCCGGGGCCACCGTGACATGCGCCTCCAGCCTTGTGCCCGCACCGATCTCGGCACCCTCGCCCACCACGCAGAGCGGGCCGATCAAGGCGCCGTCGACGCGCGCGCTCTCGCCGATCACGGCAGAGGGATGAACCTCTCCCGGCCCGGAGGGCGCCGAGTCAAGCAACTGGGTGAGCTGCGCCATGGCCAGACGCGCCCGCGGCGCGACAATTGCGGCCTCGAGTCCAAGCGCCTGCCAGTCCGCCCCGGGCCAGATCACGGCAGCCCGGGCGCGGCCCCTGGTCAGGGCCTCGCCGTAGGCCGGCGTCATCGCAAGCGCGAGTTCGTCGGGCGCCGCCGCTTGCGGCTCGGCCGCGCCGGTCACGCGCAAGGAGACGGCGCCCAGAGCTTCCGCTCCGAGCGCCGCCGCAATCTCTTCGATGCTGTGCGAAGTCATGGCCGCCCCCATCCGGGCGCGGGACTAGCCCGAGACCGAGCGAATCGCCACCCCTTCACGGGCGAGCGCATCCCAGATGCGGGCATCGCGGCCGTAGATGTCATCGCGGAACTGCAGTTTGCCGTCCACGTCCGTGAAGGCTGTCCGGTACACCAGGTGCACCGGGACCGTCTGCTCCAGGTTCACGCGCGTGTTCTGACCGCTGCGAAGACGGGTCTGGAAGAAGCTTTCCGGATCGTCTTCCTGGAGCGCCAGGAGCGCGTAGGCAAACTCGTACGGGTCATCGAGTCGGATACAGCCGTGGCTGTAGGCCCGGACGGCGCGGGTGAAGAGGTGCTGCGCCGGCGTGTCGTGCAGATAGATGTTGTACTGGTTCGGGAACATGAACTTCACCCGTCCCAGCGCATTCGAGGGGCCCGGAGGCTGGCGCATGGAATAGGGGAAGGAGCCGCCGGTTCTCACGGCGCCACGGCTCACGACCTGACCCTGCCGGTTGATGACCTGCAGCTGGCCGTGCGCGTTCCGGTTCCGACGGATGTCCGGCAGGTACTCGTTCTCGATGATCGAGCGCGGGACGTACCAGTACGGATTGATGACCATGTGGTCCATCTCGTCCGAGAACTCGGGCGTCTGGCGGTCGACATCGGCAGTGCCGATGACCGACTTGGTCCGGAAGCTCACCGCACCATCGTCCACGATGGTCGCGGTGAAATCGGGCAGGTTCACCCAGATGTGGCGGTCGCCGCGCTCGATGTTGTTCATCCAGCGCTCGCGCTCCATGGCGACGAGGACGGATTCGAGACGCTCGAGCGCGCCCATGTTCAGGGCCTCGAGCGTGGCGCCCCCGACGACGCCGTCGACCTCGAGCCCCATGTCGGCCTGAAACTCTTCGACGGCCTCGACCATCTCGCGGTCGTAGCTCGCCGTCATGGTGCGGCCGATGTAGCCCATGGCGCGAAGCCGGTCCCGAAGACGGACCACGTCGGAGCCGCTATCGCCGGGGCGGATCGTCGCCTGCACCGTAGGGCCGTAGCCGCCGGCGGCGAGCGTCCGTTCAAGCGACATCTTGGCACGAACCAGGCGCTGGTACTCGGGCGAGGACGGCGGCAGCGACTGCAGCATGCCCAGCGGGTTCTCCGCGAAGCTGGCCAGCAGTTCCTGCCGATCCTTGTGCTGAACCTCGCGGCGAATCTGCGAGACCACCTCCCGAGGCTCCAGCACGCCGGTATTCAGCGCCCGCGCGTAGTCGAGGAAGAGCCGCGTCATGGCGACCTCGGCCTCGGCCTTCTCCTGAGGCGTCCGCGCGCTGCGCAGGATCATCATCGCCTGTTCGGGATTGAAGCGCGCCTCTGGCAGGCCGTGGATATGTGCATCCGCCAGCGCACCCAGGAAGGCGTTGCGGCGCATCTGCGCCTCTTCGCCGGTGCCGGTCCAAAGACCCGAGAATTCGCGATCGCGGTAGAAGGCGGAGAGATCGCCGTCGCGGGCGGCGGTTTCCGCCACGGTCTGCGCGAAGGCCGTAAACTCGATCTGGATTTGCGCCTTGGCCGGCGTGCCGGCGACGGGCGCGATAAGGGCGGCCGCAACGGCGGCTGCGACGCCACGCGCGCGAATTCTATCGGACAGTCTCATGGATCGGCGCCCCTGGGGATTGTGCGGCGTCTGCTTCATCGGGTTCCTGCTCAGAATGACGCGGGTGGCGATCCCGTCTATTCAACTTTCCGCAAGGTCCGCCAACGCCCCGCGTTCTGTGGTTTTTCTGCCGTGGCCGATTTGCACCGGGTTCCGGCGCAACGCGCCTGTGCGCAAATTCTCGCCGATTTGGACAATCTTTACGATCTGCATGCTACCCCCGCCTTGGTAATCGGGCGGGCTTGTGGCAAACAGGTGCTGCATCTGGGGATGAGATGGCAGACACGCCCGCCGGCCAAGGCGGGCCAAGTAAGCGACGGGACAGGCGCTATTACCATGACCGACACTTGCTCTTCGAGCTTCTCTAGACGTGCGCTCCTTCGTGCGTTTGCGGCCACGGCCGTTACTGCAGCTCCAACGTACTCCATGGCCGCGGGGTTCCTTCGCGGTTCGGGCGATATCCGCCGGCTGAAGATGTACAACGGCCGGACCGGCGAAAAGATCGAGATGATCTACTGGATCGATGGTCAGTACGTCGCCGACGCCGTGCAGGAAGTGAACCACTTCATGCGCGACTGGCGGAACGGGAAGGTCAAGCAGATCGACACCCGCACGCTCGACATCATGGCGGCGTCCTGGAACCTGCTCCGGGTGGATGAGCCCTTCACGCTGATCTCGGGCTACCGCTCGCCCGAAACCAACGCGATGCTCCGGGCCAACTCCTCCGGCGTGGCGAGCAACTCGCTGCACCTTCAGGGCCAGGCGGCGGACCTTCAGCTTCGCTCGCGCTCGGTGAGCCAGATCGCCAGCGCCGCGGCCTCCTGCCGCGCGGGTGGCGTGGGCCGCTACTCCGGCTCCAACTTCGTCCACATGGACTGCGGTCGCGTCCGCAGCTGGGGCAGCTGAGCCGGACCGGGCTTCGAATTCGAGAGAGGGCGCCTTCGGGCGCCCTTTTCTGTTCGGGGACAAGATTCCTGTGGTTTGGCGGGCGATCACAAGGCGGCCTTGCACCGGGCGCATGGGGCGATGGCGGATCAACGTCCCACACAACACCCGCCCAGGAAAACGCCAGCCGCACTGAGGGCGGGCCCTCAAGGACATGCGTCCCGCCTGGCACCGCAGCAAAAACACATGCGGCCTTTTTCCGGGCCGCGCGTTGATTGCCGGAGCCAGGGGCGTCACGTAGAGCCCAAACGCAAGATGGAGTTCTGAACATGCTCAAGATGATCCTCCCGGCGGCCGTCGCGGCCCTCGCCGGCACCAGCCTCGCCGCCCAGGAAACCGAAACGCTGCGCGTCGGGATGTCCGGCGGCTACTTCCCGTTCACCTTCGTGCGCCAGGACGAGCTCCAGGGCTTCGAGGTCGACGTGATGAACGCCATCGGCGAAGAGACCGGCCTCGAGATCGAGTACGAGACGATGAACTTCTCGGGACTTATCGGCGCTCTCGAGTCGGGCCGCATCGACACGATCGCCAACCAGATCACCATCACGCCCGAGCGCGAGGAAGCCTTCATCTTCACGCAGCCCTACGTCATCGACGGTGCCCAGGTCGTGACCCGCGAGGGCAACGAGGAGATCGAGGGCGTGGAAGACCTCCGCGGCAAGACCGTCGCCGTGAACCTCGGCTCGAACTTCGAGCAGCTCCTGCGGGACCTGCCCTATGCCGAGGAAATCGACATCCGGACCTACGAATCGAACATCGAGCAGGACACCGCGCTCGGCCGGGTGGATGCCTTCGTGATGGACCGCGTGTCCTCCGCCCAGGTCATCCAGGAGAGCCCCCTGCCCCTCGAACTCGCGGGTCAGCCCTTCTCAGAGATTCGGAACGCCTACCCCTTCCGGGACACGGAAGAAGGCGAAGAGCTGCGTGACCGGATCGACGCGGCCCTGACGACGCTCAAGGAAGACGGAACCCTCGCGGAGATCTCGCAGGAGTGGTTCGACAGCGACATCACGACCGCAGCCGCGGAGTGACCTGACCGATGCGGGCACTCGACCTCGACTACATGCTGGGGCTTGTGCCCGTCATCCTGGGCTACGTGCCGCTGACGCTCTTCATGGCGGTGGCGGGGATGGTGCTCGCGCTCATCCTCGCCTCGCTCCTCGCCGTCGAGCGCGTCATCAAGATCCCGGGGCTGGATTGGCTGGTGATCCTCTTCATCAGCTTCTTCCGCGGGACACCGCTGCTCGTGCAGCTCTTCCTTTTCTACTACGGCCTGCCGCAGGTGCTTTCATTTCTCACGCAGATCAACGGCGTGACGGCGGCAATCATGGGCCTGACATTGCACTTTTCTGCCTACATGGCGGAAAGCATCCGTGCCGCGATCGCAGGCGTGGACCGCAGCCAGTGGGAGGCCGCCCAGTCGATCGGGATGACCCAGGCCCAGATGATGAAGCGGATCGTCCTGCCGCAGGCGACCCGCATCGCGGCGCCGACGCTGGTCAATTACTTCATCGACATGATCAAGGGGACCTCCCTCGCCTTCACCCTCGGGGTCACCGAGATGATGGGCGCGGCCCAGAAGGAAGCAGCCGGGAGCTTTCTCTACTTCGAAGCCTTCCTCGTGGTCGCCGTCATCTACTGGATCATGGTCGAGGTGCTGAACCAGGGCCAGAAGCGGCTCGAACTCTACCTGAACAAGGCCTACGCACGATGATCTCGATACAGGGGCTGACCAAGCGCTTCGGCGAGACCGCCGTTCTCGACGGGATCGACCTCGAGATCGCCGATGGCGAGCGCGTCGTGGTGATCGGGCCGTCCGGTACGGGCAAGTCCACACTGCTGCGCTGCATCAACTTTCTCGACAGGCCCCAGTCGGGAACGATCCGTATCGACGATCTGACCGTCGACGCGGCGCGCGCCTCGAAGACCGACATCCTGTCGCTGCGGCGCTGCACCGCCTTCGTCTTCCAGAACTACGCGCTCTTCGCGAACAAGACGGCCAAGGAAAACATCATGGAAGCGCTGGTCACGGTCCAGCGGGTCCCGAAGGAAGAAGCCGAGGAGCGCGCGCTCGGAATCCTCAAGGAGACCGGGCTGGCCGACAAGGCCGACAGCTACCCTGCCGCCCTTTCCGGCGGTCAGCAACAGCGCGTGGGGATCGGCCGTGCCATGGCCCTCGGGGCCGCCCTGATGCTCTTCGACGAGCCGACCTCGGCGCTCGACCCGGAGTGGATCGGCGAAGTGCTCGATCTCATGCGCCGCGTCGCCGAGCAGCGCCAGACGATGCTGATCGTCACCCACGAGATGCAGTTCGCCCGGGAAATCGCCGACCGCATCCTCTTCATGGATGGCGGTCGCATCGTCGAGCAAGGCCCTCCCGCGGAGCTTCTCGACAACCCGCAGGACGAGCGCCTCAAGCGCTTCCTCAGGCGTGTCGGCTAGCGGTGCGTGGCGTGGTGCCCCCAGAGAGACTCGAACTCCCGACCCACTGATTACAAATCAGTTGC
>NZ_VYQE01000011.1 GCF_008710275.1 Histidinibacterium aquaticum | reverse complement strand
CATGCAGGCGGGGCGCGCCAAGGAAGAAGGGCGCATCCAGTCGGTTTTGTCTCTCACGCTCTTTGAAATCGCGAGTATCTGAAGAGATATGTGGGCGGTTTGGTTCATTCGATGGATCAGACATCTGCATATCGGCTCTCTAGGCTTCGGCCGATGATGGGAGTGTCAGCTTCACTGTTTGTTCGGTCTTCGGTGCCTTTGGTACTGAAGCACAGACAGACAGAGACTCTTCCGGTCTAGCCGACCGGAAGGATGTGCAGAGGTTCGAACGTCAAGGACAAGCTGGTAACAGCTTTTCAACTTGAGAGTTTGATCCTGGCTCAGAACGAACGCTGGCGGCAGGCTTAACACATGCAAGTCGAGCGAAGACTTCGGTCTTAGCGGCGGACGGGTGAGTAACGCGTGGGAACGTACCCAGCTCTGCGGAATAGCCTCTGGAAACGGAGATTAATACCGCATACGCCCTTCGGGGGAAAGATTTTTCGGAGTTGGATCGGCCCGCGTTAGATTAGATAGTTGGTGGGGTAATGGCCTACCAAGTCTACGATCTATAGCTGGTTTGAGAGGATGATCAGCCACACTGGGACTGAGACACGGCCCAGACTCCTACGGGAGGCAGCAGTGGGGAATCTTAGACAATGGGGGAAACCCTGATCTAGCCATGCCGCGTGTGTGATGAAGGCCCTAGGGTCGTAAAGCACTTTCGCTGGGGAAGATAATGACGGTACCCAGTAAAGAAACCCCGGCTAACTCCGTGCCAGCAGCCGCGGTAATACGGAGGGGGTTAGCGTTGTTCGGAATTACTGGGCGTAAAGCGCGCGTAGGCGGATCAGCCAGTCAGAGGTGAAATCCCAGGGCTCAACCCTGGAACTGCCTTTGATACTGTTGGTCTAGAGTTCGAGAGAGGTGAGTGGAATTCCGAGTGTAGAGGTGAAATTCGTAGATATTCGGAGGAACACCAGTGGCGAAGGCGGCTCACTGGCTCGATACTGACGCTGAGGTGCGAAAGTGTGGGGAGCAAACAGGATTAGATACCCTGGTAGTCCACACCGTAAACGATGAATGCCAGTCGTCAGGGGGCTTGCCCCTTGGTGACACACCTAACGGATTAAGCATTCCGCCTGGGGAGTACGGCCGCAAGGTTAAAACTCAAAGGAATTGACGGGGGCCCGCACAAGCGGTGGAGCATGTGGTTTAATTCGAAGCAACGCGCAGAACCTTACCAACCCTTGACATCCTGTGACCGCTCGAGAGATCGAGTTTCCCTTCGGGGCACAGTGACAGGTGCTGCATGGCTGTCGTCAGCTCGTGTCGTGAGATGTTCGGTTAAGTCCGGCAACGAGCGCAACCCACACTCTTAGTTGCCAGCAGTTCGGCTGGGCACTCTAGGAGAACTGCCCGTGATAAGCGGGAGGAAGGTGTGGATGACGTCAAGTCCTCATGGCCCTTACGGGTTGGGCTACACACGTGCTACAATGGTATCTACAGAGGGTTAATCCCTAAAAGATATCTCAGTTCGGATTGGGGTCTGCAACTCGACCCCATGAAGTCGGAATCGCTAGTAATCGCGGAACAGCATGCCGCGGTGAATACGTTCCCGGGCCTTGTACACACCGCCCGTCACACCATGGGAGTTGGGTTTACCCGAAGGCGGTGCGCCAACCTTTCGAGGAGGCAGCCGACCACGGTAAGCTCAGCGACTGGGGTGAAGTCGTAACAAGGTAGCCGTAGGGGAACCTGCGGCTGGATCACCTCCTTTCTAAGGATGCTTCTTGCAGGAAGGTCTCACTTTCCTCGTGAAGCACTTAGCAGCGACGCAAGTCGCAAACATCCGGGCCAGGCCGTCCTCATATCTCTTCAGAACAGTGGTTTCGCTGCAGCGAAACGCACCACGGGGCGTTAGCTCAGCTGGGAGAGCATCTGCTTTGCAAGCAGAGGGTCATCGGTTCGATCCCGATACGCTCCACCAGATGGGTCGGTAGCTCAGGTGGTTAGAGCGCACGCCTGATAAGCGTGAGGTCGGAGGTTCAAGTCCTCCTCGACCCACCATCACCTCGGGTGTGGCCACTGCGATTGGATCGTTGAGCCGCAAGGCTTTGCCGTCCAATCGGACGCCGGCCGAGGCCGGATTTGACATCGTTAAGAGAGATACAATCATCAGAACTGCTGGTCGCCCGAGTGTGGGATGACCTCGGGCTGGTTCTTCCGGGCCCGCTTACCCTAGCGGACCGGGCGAAAAGGCCAGCCATGAAACGGCAGTTTTGTTCCAAGTCAAGTACACTAACCTAATAGCTCCACACGAACCAGGTGGAGCTGGGAAAGTATGACTTCTGATTAACGTCGGCCGTGCTTAAAAGGAGCGGCCGTCTCGGAAGAAGCCTGGCTTCTTCTGGATCAGATCAAGCGCGAGAAGGGCGTTTGGTGGATGCCTTGGCAGTAAGAGGCGATGAAGGACGTGATACTCTGCGATAAGCCGCGGCGAG
Source organism: Histidinibacterium aquaticum (assembly GCF_008710275.1). Taxonomy (GTDB): domain Bacteria; phylum Pseudomonadota; class Alphaproteobacteria; order Rhodobacterales; family Rhodobacteraceae; genus Oceanicola; species Oceanicola aquaticus. Next base: position 3,108 of record NZ_VYQE01000011.1, on the reverse strand, counting down.
GTGAGAATAACCTTTGACCCGCGGATCTCCGAATGGGGCAACCCACCTGACAGTTTGTTATGATTGCCTTCGGGCAGCTCATAACGAGCTGAAACAGGTACTTAAGACCTGAACACATAGGGTTTTAAGAGCAAACCCGGGGAACTGAAACATCTAAGTACCCGGAGGAAAGGAAATCAACAGATACTCCCCTAGTAGCGGCGAGCGAACGGGGACCAGCCGAGCGATGAGAGTGACCAGAACCAGTTGGAAAACTGGGCCAGAGTGGGTGACAGCCCCGTACGGGAAGCTCAATTCGACGTATTAAGTAGGGCGGGACACGTGAAATCCTGTCTGAAGATCGGGGGACCACCCTCGAAGGCTAAGTACTCCTTACTGACCGATAGCGAACCAGTACCGTGAGGGAAAGGTGAAAAGCACCCCGACGAGGGGAGTGAAACAGTACCTGAAACCGAACGCCTACAAGCAGTCGGAGGCTCCTTGAGAGCTGACGGCGTACCTTTTGTATAATGGGTCATCGACTTGGTCTCACGAGCAAGCTTAAGCCGATAGGTGTAGGCGCAGCGAAAGCGAGTCTTAATAGGGCGTCGAGTTCGTGGGATCAGACCCGAAACCGAGTGATCTAGGCATGACCAGGATGAAGATAAGGTAACACTTATTGGAGGTCCGAACCCACACCTGTTGAAAAAGGTCGGGATGAGTTGTGCCTAGGGGTGAAAGGCCAATCAAACTCGGAGATAGCTGGTTCTCCGCGAAATCTATTTAGGTAGAGCGTCATCCGAATACCCCGGGGGGTAGAGCACTGGATGGGTAATGGGGCCCCACAGGCTTACTGATCCTAACCAAACTCCGAATACCCGGGAGTACTAGATGGCAGACACACGGCGGGTGCTAACGTCCGTCGTGGAGAGGGAAACAACCCTGACCTACAGCTAAGGCCCCCAATTCGTGGCTAAGTGGGAAAGCAGGTGGGACGACCAAAACAACCAGGAGGTTGGCTTAGAAGCAGCCATCCTTTAAAGATAGCGTAACAGCTCACTGGTCTAAACAAGTTGTCCTGCGGCGAAGATGTAACGGGGCTCAAGCCACGAGCCGAAGCTTAGGACTGCGTATGCAGTGGTAGCGGAGCGTAGTGTGACATAGTCTCATTCCTCCTTCGCACCTTCGGGTGCATTGGAGGAGAGAGGCTTTCTGTGAAGCCGGGGCGTGAGCCATCCGGTGGAGAGATCACTAGCGAGAATGATGACATGAGTAGCGACAAACAGGGTGAGAGACCCTGTCGCCGAAAGTCCAAGGGTTCCTGCTTAAAGCTAATCTGAGCAGGGTAAGCCGACCCCTAAGGCGAGGCCGAAAGGCGTAGTCGATGGGAACCAGGTTAATATTCCTGGGCCATGTGGTGGTGACGGATCGCAGGTGTTGTCAGTCCTTATCGGATTGAACTGGCAGCTGAGCGGTCCCTGGAAATAGCCCCACTGTAAGATCGTACCCTAAACCGACACAGGTGGACTGGTAGAGAATACCAAGGCGCTTGAGAGAACGATGTTGAAGGAACTCGGCAAAATACCTCCGTAAGTTCGCGAGAAGGAGGCCCAGTTTCTAGGCAACTAGTGGCTGGGGGCACAAACCAGGGGGTGGCGACTGTTTACTAAAAACACAGGGCTCTGCGAAGTCGCAAGACGACGTATAGGGTCTGACGCCTGCCCGGTGCCGGAAGGTTAAAAGGAGGTGTGCAAGCACCGAATTGAAGCCCCGGTAAACGGCGGCCGTAACTATAACGGTCCTAAGGTAGCGAAATTCCTTGTCGGGTAAGTTCCGACCTGCACGAATGGCGTAACGACTTCCCCGCTGTCTCCAACATCGACTCAGCGAAATTGAATTGCCTGTCAAGATGCAGGCTTCCCGCGGTTAGACGGAAAGACCCCATGAACCTTTACTATAGCTTCACACTGGCATCAGGCCAAGCATGTGCAGGATAGGTGGTAGGCTTTGAAGCGGGGACGCTAGTCCTCGTGGAGCCGTCCTTGAGATACCGCCCTTGCTTCGCTTGATGTCTAACCGCGGTCCGTTATCCGGATCCGGGACCCTGTGTGGTGGGTAGTTTGACTGGGGCGGTCGCCTCCCAAACAGTAACGGAGGCGCGCGAAGGTTGGCTCAGAGCGGTCGGAAATCGCTCGTTGAGTGCAATGGCAGAAGCCAGCCTGACTGCAAGACTGACAAGTCGAGCAGAGTCGAAAGACGGCCATAGTGATCCGGTGGTCCCGAGTGGAAGGGCCATCGCTCAACGGATAAAAGGTACTCTGGGGATAACAGGCTGATGGTGCCCAAGAGTCCATATCGACGGCACCGTTTGGCACCTCGATGTCGGCTCATCTCATCCTGGGGCTGGAGCAGGTCCCAAGGGTATGGCTGTTCGCCATTTAAAGAGGTACGTGAGCTGGGTTTAGAACGTCGTGAGACAGTTCGGTCCCTATCTGCCGTGGGTGTAGGATACTTGAGAGGAGTTGCCCCTAGTACGAGAGGACCGGGGTGAACGATCCACTGGTGGACCTGTTGTGGCGCCAGCCGCAGTGCAGGGTAGCTATGATCGGAAAGGATAACCGCTGAAGGCATCTAAGCGGGAAGCCCCCCTCGAAACAAGGTATCCCTTGAGGGCCGTGCGAGACCAGCACGTCGATAGGCCGGAGATGTAAGCGCGGTGACGCGTTCAGTTGACCGGTACTAATTGCCCGATTGGCTTGATCTGATCCAGAAGCAGCTAGGCTCAGGATCGGAAGTCAGAACCTCGACCTGGTACAAGAGCGAATAACGCTCCTGATGATGTTCCTTTCTCGGTCTGGTGGTCATAGCACGAGCAAAACACCTGGCTCCATTCCGAACCCAGCCGTTAAGTGCCGTTGCGCTGATGGTACTGCGTCCTAAGACGTGGGAGAGTAAGTCACCGCCAGACCTAGAAAGGAACATCAACCCGTATCTCTCTTGAACGATGAAGTTCCGATCGACACCAATTGGCGCGGGGTGGAGCAGTCCGGTAGCTCGTCAGGCTCATAACCTGAAGGTCAGAGGTTCAAATCCTCTCCCCGCAACCAAAAAAACGCCCCAAAAAGCGCG
>NZ_VYQE01000010.1 GCF_008710275.1 Histidinibacterium aquaticum | reverse complement strand
GCGACAACCTGAAGTTCGAAGTCCAGCTGATCGCCCCGATCGCCATGGAAGACGGCCTGCGCTTCGCCATCCGTGAAGGCGGCCGCACCGTCGGCGCCGGCGTGGTCTCCAAGATCATCGAGTAAGGCGCGGCTCGCCCGGCGAGCGCACCTCGTAAGACATTCGGGCGCCCCCTAGCGGGGCGCCCGTTTTCGTTTTTGGCTACCACCGCTTTGCCTTTCCGTTACGGCATGGTACAGAGCCGCCAACCGATGGAGGGACCGATGGACAAGACCGCGATCTGAGCCGCACCCCAAGCAACTCACCGATCGAGGTCTCTCCATGCCTGCCCGACTCGCGTCTCCCGACGTCACGCATCCCGTTCGCCTGCCCGATGGCTCCGTCCATGCCGGCACGGTCTTCCTGAAACCCGTCATCGATCATCCCCGCTGGGAGATCGGCGACTACAGCTACGCCTCGGCGCATCACCCGCCCGGGGACTGGGCGATGCACCTCGCCCCCTATCTCTACCCCATGAGCGCCGAGACCATCACGCTCGGCAAGTTCTGCCAGATCGCAGACGGCGTGCAGTTCCTCGAAGGCGCGAACCACCGGCGGGACGGATTCTCGACCTTTCCCTTCATGACCTTCTCGGGTTTCGACCCGGACAGTCCGTCGATGCCCCGGCCCGGTCCGGGCACTGTCGTGGGGCACGACGTCTGGATTGGCACCGGCGCCCGCATCCTGCCCGGGGCCCGGATCGGGACCGGCGTGATCATCGGCGCCAGCGCGGTCGTCGGCGGGACGGTCCCGCCCTATTCGGTCGTCGCCGGGAATCCGGCGCGTATCGTCCGCCGGCGGGTCTCCGGGGAGGTGGCCGAGGCGCTGCTCGATATCGCCTGGTGGGACTGGCCGCCCGAGGCGATCCTCGCCGCCGAGGCGCAGATCTGTGGGGCGGACCTGGACGGGCTTCGGGCTGCCGCCCCGTGAGCGGGTGCGGAAGCCCTTGCGGAGGGACCGCCAACGCGGTATCCGCCGGACCGGCCAGAGGGGTATAGCTCAGTTGGTAGAGCATCGGTCTCCAAAACCGAGGGTCGTGGGTTCGAGTCCCTCTGCCCCTGCCAGGCCCGCCGAAGAGACAGAGAGGTTCGTGCCGCCCGAGGGGTGGCCCGACCGCCTCGTCCTTCACCTCGGGGCCCACAAGACCGCCAGTACCCATTTCCAGCGTGGCCTCCGCCGGGGGCGCGGCCGCCTCGAACGGGCTGACGCGCGGCTCTACACGCCGCCGGACCTGCGCAAGGGCGCAGACCTGGCGGATTGGTTCGGGGTCTCGTTCCAGACCGGATTGCGGCGGGCGACCTGGACGCCGGAGCTGCTCGCAAGGATGGCGGGTGGCGCGGGCCGGTTGGTGGTGAGCGAAGAGAACCTGCTGGGACAGATGACCGGGGCCAGCGATTGCGGCGAACCCAGTCTCTATCCGCAGGCTGGGCTACGGCTTTCTGCCGTTTCGGCAGGCACCGATCCGCTTCCGATCAGCCTCTTCATCGCGATCCGGGACCCAGCGTCCTACCTCGTCTCGGCCTACGGACAGTCGCTTTTCGGCGGATACGGACAGGACTTCGGGACCTTCGTCGCGCGCTGCCCGCTCGAGGGCGTCGACTGGTGCGACCTGGCCGAACGGCTGCTGGCGGTGCCGCGGGTGAGCGAATTGGTCGTCTGGCGGCAGGAGGACTACCCGGCGGTGGCGCCCGCCGCGGCGAATGCGCTGGCAGGCGCGGATGTGGCGCGGCAGGGCTGGTTCGACCACGCTCCGATGCATCGGGGGCTGTCCGCCCGGGCCGTGGCCGAAGCGCTCAAGGCACCGCGAGGGCCGGAGCGGATCCGGGCCGCCGGGGCGGCACGACGGCAATTCCCCGTGACCGAGGAGGAGCCCGCCTTCCGGCCCTTCGACGCCGAGGCACTGGCGGTCTCGCGCGAGTTCTACGATGAGCAGTGGGCGACTCTGGCAGAAATGGCGGGCGTCCGGCGCCTGCTCCCGCCGGTGTCCGGCGGGGGTTGAAAGACCCCGGGCCTGCCAGTATCTCCCGCCCGTCCGAGGAGAGATGCAATGGCCAGAACCAACCCCGCCCAGTTCGTCCAGCAGGTCCGCGCCGAAGTGGCGAAGGTCGTCTGGCCCACGCGGCGTGAAGTCACGCTGACCACGATCATGGTCTTTCTCCTGGCGACATTCGCGGCGATCTTCTTCTTTTTCGTCGATCTCCTGATCCGCAGCGGATTGCAGGGCGTTCTCAACATCTTCGGCTCCTGAGCCGCGGCGGCCCGGCGCGTCCTTCGGGACTTGAAAGCCGGAAGACGGGGCGTTACACGCCCCCCACTCTCCGCTGGCGCGCTGCGAATCGAGTTGCGCGCCGCTTTGCGTTTGCGAGAGCGCGGACCGCGGCGGGACGACAGCACCTGGAACGGGACATCGAGGCATAATGGCGAAGCGGTGGTATTCGGTGAGCGTTCTCTCGAACTTCGAGAAGAAGATCGCCGAACAGATCAGAACATCGGTGGCCGAGAAGGGGCTCGAGGATCAGATCGACGAGGTCCTGGTGCCGACCGAAGAGGTCATCGAGGTCCGCCGGGGCAAGAAGGTCTCGACAGAGCGGCGCTTCATGCCGGGCTACGTGCTCGTGCACATGGAGATGTCGGACGAGGGCTATCACCTGATCAACAGCATCAACCGCGTCACCGGGTTTCTCGGGCCGCAGGGCCGTCCGATGCCGATGCGGGATGCGGAGGTCCAGGCGATCCTCGGCCGCGTCGAGGAAGGCCAGGAGCAGCCGCGCACGCTGATCCATTACGAGATCGGCGAGAAGGTGAAGGTCAACGACGGTCCCTTCGAGGATTTCGACGGCACCGTCGAGGAAGTGGACGAGGACAACCAGCGTCTCAAGGTTACCGTCTCGATCTTCGGACGGGCGACGCCTGTCGAACTGGAATTCACTCAGGTCTCCAAGCAGGCCTGAGGAGCCAAGGCCCTTCGATGGGCCTTGGACACGCGGCGTGACCGCCGCGTGAAAGCCGCTTCAAGCGGCTTTGGAGAAAGGGCCTCGCGGCCCTTTTCGCCTGCGGGAGGCGAGGGCGGCGCGCCGTCCGGACCGGACCGCATCAACCGAACTCCCCGTGACGCGTCGCGGGGATGTTGAGAAAGGAGAGGCCAAATGGCCAAGAAAGTCGTCGGCAGCCTCAAGCTGCAAGTGCCTGCGGGTCAGGCCAATCCCTCGCCGCCGGTGGGCCCCGCCCTCGGTCAGCGCGGGATCAACATCATGGAATTCTGCAAGGCCTTCAACGCCAAGACCCAGGAGATGGAGCAGGGCGCCCCGTGCCCGACCGTCATCACCTACTACCAGGACAAGTCCTTCACGATGGAAATCAAGACGCCGCCGGCGTCGTATTACCTGAAGAAGGCGGCGAAGCTGAAGTCCGGCTCCAACACGCCCGGCCGTGCCACGGCCGGCACCGTGTCGGCCGCGCAGGTCCGCGAGATCGCCGAAGCGAAAATGAGAGATCTGAACGCGAACGACATCGAGTCCGCGATGCAGATCGTCCTGGGCTCCGCCCGCTCCATGGGCATCGAGGTGAAGTAATGGCGAAGATCGGTAAACGCACCCGCGCCATCCGCGAGGCCGCCGAGGGCAAGGAGAACCTGAGCGTCTCCGAGGCCGTGGCCTTCGTGAAACAGAACGCCAAGGCGAAGTTCGACGAGACGATCGAGATCTCGGTCAACCTCGGGGTCGATCCGCGCCACGCCGACCAAATGGTCCGCGGCAAGGTGAGCCTGCCCGGCGGCACCGGCAAGGACGTCCGCGTGGCGGTCTTCGCCCGTGGCGACAAGGCGGAAGAGGCCAAGGCGGCCGGCGCCGACATCGTCGGTGCCGAGGACCTGATGGAGCAGATCCAGGGCGGCGAGATCAACTTCGACCGCTGCATCGCCACGCCGGACATGATGCCCATCGTGGGCCGCCTGGGTAAGATCCTCGGCCCCCGGAACCTGATGCCGAACCCGAAGGTCGGCACGGTGACCATGGACGTCAAAGAGGCCATTGAATCCGCCAAGGGCGGCGAGGTCCAGTTCAAGGTCGAGAAGGCGGGGATCATTCATGCCGGCATCGGCAAGGCGAGCTTCGATCCCTCCAAGCTCGAGGAGAACGTGAAGGCCTTCGTCGACGCCGTTCAGCGCGCGAAGCCTGCCGGCGCCAAGGGCACCTACATGAAGAAGGTCTCCCTGAGCTCCACCATGGGCGCCGGCGTCTCGGTCGACGTGGCCTCCGCCACCGGCAACTGATCGCATCCTGACGGACCGAACAAGTTCAGCGCGTCCGCCTATTCGGCGGGCGCGCTTTCTTTTGTGTCGGGGATGTCCGCGGTGTCCTGGAGGTCCGACTTCACCGGGCGGGGACCCACGGTGATGTAGTCGATGTCCTCGGCGAGGAGCCCCTTGATGATCGCGGGGATCATCATGAACACCAGACAGAAGACCGGCAGGCCGACCACCGTGATGACCTGCTGCAAGGCCGTCAGCCCGGCCTGGCCCGCGAGGACAATCAGCAGCACCGCGATCGTGCCTTCGGCGATCCCCCAGAACAGGCGCTGGCTCACCGGACCGGCTTCGCCGTCGCCCGTGCAGAGCATGTCCACGACCAGCGAGGCCGAGTCGGAGGAGGTCGCGAAGAAGATCGCCACGATGACCACCGCGAAGCCCTGCATCAGAGTGGCCAGGGGGAAGTTCTCGAGGAAGCTGAACATCGCCAGCGGGATGGACTCCGAGACGGCCTGGCTGATCGACCCAGCGCTCTCCCCGAGAGCGTCGCGGGCGGCGGCGCCGATCCCGTCGATCTCCATCGCCTGCCAGCCGAAGATGGCGAACCAGACAAGGGAGAAGACCGAGGGCGCGAAGAGCACGCCGAGAACGAACTCCCGGATCGTCCGGCCCTTCGAGATACGCGCCACGAACAGCCCCATGAAGGGGGACCAGGTGACGGTCCAGGCCCAGTAGAAGACAGTCCAGTCGCCCTGCCAGCCCCACCCGTCTGTATCCGGCCGGACGTCCGAAAGCATGTCGTTCCAGAACGCGAGCCTTGGCAGGTTCCACAGGTAGATGCCGGCAGTTTCGACGATGCCTCGGAGCAGGAACAGCGTGGAGCCGGTGATCAGCACGAAGACCATGAGCGCGACGGCCATGCCGATATTGACGTTCGAGAGAAACTTGATGCCGCTGTCGAGGCCCGCGACGATGGAGCCGACGGCGACACTCGTCAGTACAGCGATGATGATGATCTGCACCATCGGGCCGTCACCGGTCCCGAAGAGCTCGTTCAGCCCGGCAGCGATCTGCGAGGACCCGAGGCCAAGTGAGACTGCCACCCCGAAGAGCGTCCCGAGGATCGAGACGATGTCGATGGTCTTGCCGATCGGGCCGTGGATGCCCTCGCCGATGAGCGGGTAGAACACCGAGCTCACACGGACCGGCAGGCGGTAGCGGTAGATGAAATAGGCGAAGCCGAAGCCGGGCAGGGTGAAGATGGTCCAGGTGTGCAGGCCCAGGTGATAGAGCGCGATGCCAATCGCGTCCTGGGCGGCCTCGGGCGAATACGGCTCGACCCCGGTCTGGGGCGGCTGCGCGAAGTGGCTCATGGGCTCGGCCACGCCCCAGAACATCAGGATCGTTCCGATCCCGCCGGCGAAGAGCATGGTGAACCACGAGAGGTTGGTGAACTCGGGTTCCGCGTCCCGCCCGCCGAGGCGGATATGGCCGTAGCGGCTCGCCGCGACCCAGATCAGGAAGCCCAGCCAGACGTTGACGCCGAGGATGAAGAACCAGCCCAGGTTGGTGACGATCCAGGCCCGGCCCGCGGTAAAGGCATTGCCGATGGCGTCCGGTGCGATCACGAGGGCTAGCGCGAAGACGACCATGAAGGCCGCCGAGACGAAAAAGATGACCGGGTCAGTCTTCAGACCGAGTCGCTGTGCGAGCTTTTCCAATGACCCGGTCCCTTCCGAGCTCGAGAGAATCCGGCCTCAACGTTCCGTGATCAGTGCGGTTCCGCACAGTCGCGAGGGCCCGCGTCGCGCGGATGTCAAGAAATTTCTTCCGGGGTGGGTTGGCAAGAGCGTAGGACCGCGTTAAGGACCGCCTCTGCGGAACCGTGTCCTCCGGGATGACGGCGCCGCGATTCGTCCGAGACGGTGGGTTGGCGCATGCCGGTAAATCCTGCCTGAGACGGGTAAGGACCAAGTTTCTTCGGGATGCCCGCCGGGCCCCCGGGGCGTTCTTGGACGGACCCGTAAGGACCCGATGGCCGGTCTCTTCGGGGTCCGGCTGAATTGAGCCGGAGGGGAGACCCTCCAAACTTGGAGTAAACTCGTGGATAGAGCCCAGAAAGAAAAGGTGGTCGAGGAACTCGGCCAGATCTTTGAAAGCTCTGGCGTCGTGGTGGTTTCCCACTACGAAGGTCTCACGGTTGCCGAGATGCAGGACCTCCGCGCGCGCATGCGCGAAGCGGGTGGCTCCGTACGCGTCGCCAAGAACAGGCTCGCCAAGATCGCCCTCGACGGCAAGCCCTGCGAAAGCATCGCCGGGCTCCTGACGGGCATGACCGTTCTCTCCTATTCCGAAGACCCCGTGGCGGCTGCCAAGGTGGTTCAGGCCTACGCCAAGGAGAACTCCAAGCTGGAGATTCTCGGCGGCGCGATGGGAGAGACGGCGCTTGACCCCGCCGGTGTCAAGGCGGTCTCCGAAATGCCGTCGCGCGATGAGCTCATTGCTTCCATCGTCGGCGCGATCGGGGCCCCCGCCAGCAACATCGCGGGCGCGATCGGCGCACCTGCTTCGAACATCGCCTCCATCCTCTCGACCATCGAAGAGAAGGCCGAGGCGGCCTAAGCAACCGACAGGATCTGTCGCGGGGTCTTGTCCCGCGACGCCCGGAACACCAGTTAAGCAAACGGAAATACCGAAATGGCTGATCTGAAGAAACTTGCCGAAGAGATCGTGGGTCTGACCCTTCTCGAGGCGCAGGAACTGAAAACCATCCTCAAGGACGAGTACGGCATCGAGCCCGCCGCTGGCGGCGCGGTCATGATGGCCGGCCCGGCCGGTGGTGACGCCGGTGGCGCCGCCGAAGAGGAAAAGACCGAATTCGACGTCGTTCTCAAGAACGCCGGCGCGCAGAAGATCAACGTGATCAAGGAAGTGCGCGCGATCACCGGCCTCGGCCTCAAGGAGGCCAAGGGCCTCGTCGAGGAAGGCGGGAAGATCAAGGAAGGCGTCGACAAGGCCGAAGCCGAAGAGATCAAGTCCAAGCTCGAAGCGGCTGGCGCCGAGATCGAGCTGGCCTAAGCGGTGCGTGCGCGCACGCGCCCCGCGGCAACGCGGGGTGCGTGATCCTCACGCACCCACGCTACGCAAAAGGCTGGGTCCGGGACGTTCCGGGCCCGGCCAAACCTGTCTCAGAGACCTCTTTCGCGGAAGAGGTCCCTCGGGCAGGTCACCAGGGTCGGGCGGGCGCCGGTGGGACGGCGCCCAGGGATAGACCCCCGTGACAACCCCTCTCGGAAGAGGCTTCCGCCGTGGCCCCGGCGGCGGGACGGCCTTGCAGAGATCGAAAGGTGACGCACCACATGGCTCAGTCCTTCCTCGGCCAGAAACGTTTGCGCAAATACTACGGCAAGATCCGCGAAGTGCTGGAGATGCCGAACCTCATCGAGGTACAGAAATCCTCTTATGAACTTTTCCTGGATTCCGGCGAGGGGCCGGATCCGATCGACGGTGAAGGCATCAAGGGTGTCTTCCAGTCCGTCTTTCCCATCAAGGACTTCAACGAAACCGCCGTGCTCGAGTTCGTCAAGTACGAGCTGGAGACCCCGAAGTACGACGTCGACGAGTGCATGCAGCGCGACATGACCTACAGCGCTCCGCTGAAGGTCACGCTGCGCCTGATCGTGTTCGATGTCGACGAGGACACCGGCGCCAAGTCGGTCAAGGACATCAAGGAGCAGGATGTCTTCATGGGCGACATGCCCCTGATGACGCCCAACGGCACCTTCATCGTCAACGGCACCGAGCGGGTCATCGTTTCCCAGATGCACCGTTCGCCGGGCGTGTTCTTCGACCACGACAAGGGCAAGACCCACAGCTCGGGCAAGCTGCTCTTCGCCTGCCGGATCATTCCCTACCGCGGGTCCTGGCTCGACTTCGAATTCGATGCCAAGGACCTCGTCTACGCCCGTATCGACCGTCGCCGGAAGCTGCCGGTGACGACCCTGCTCTATGCCCTGGGCCTCGACCAGGAAAGCATCATGCAGGCCTACTACGACACGGTCGATTACCGTTTCGAGAAGAACAAGGGCTGGGTGACAAAGTTCTTCCCCGAGCGCGTCCGCGGCACGCGGCCGACCTACGACCTCGTCGATGCCGCCACTGGCGAAGTCATCGCCAAGGCCGGTGACAAGGTCACTCCGCGCCAGGTGAAGAAGCTGATCGACGCCGGCGAAGTGACCGAGCTTCTGGTTCCGCACAACCAGATCCAGGGCAAGTTCGCGGCACGCGACATCATCAACGAGGAAACCGGCGCGATCTACGTCGAGGCCGGCGACGAGCTGACGATCGAGCGCGACAAGGACGGCGAGATCATCGGCGGCACCGTCAAGGAGCTGCTCGATGCCGGCGTGACGGAGATCCCCGTTCTCGACATCGATAACGTCTCCGTGGGTCCGTACATGCGGAACACCATGGCGCAGGACAAGAACATGAACCGCGAAACCGCGCTCATGGACATCTACCGCGTCATGCGCCCGGGCGAGCCGCCGACGGTGGAAGCGGCCTCGACGCTGTTCGACAGCCTGTTCTTCGATGCCGAGCGCTACGACCTCTCCGCCGTGGGCCGCGTGAAGATGAACATGCGCCTCGCGCTCGACGCCGAGGACACGCAGCGGACCCTCCGCCGCGAGGACATCGTCGCCTGCATCAAGGCGCTGGTGGAACTGCGCGACGGCAAGGGCGAGATCGACGACATCGACCACCTCGGCAACCGCCGGGTGCGCTCGGTCGGCGAGCTGATGGAGAACCAGTACCGCGTCGGTCTTCTGCGCATGGAGCGCGCCATCAAGGAGCGCATGTCCTCCGTCGAGATCGACACGGTCATGCCGCAGGACCTCATCAACGCGAAGCCCGCGGCCGCGGCCGTGCGCGAGTTCTTCGGCTCCTCGCAGCTGTCGCAGTTCATGGACCAGACCAACCCGCTTTCCGAAGTGACGCACAAGCGTCGTCTCTCGGCGCTCGGGCCCGGCGGTCTGACGCGTGAACGTGCGGGCTTCGAGGTGCGCGACGTCCACCCGACCCACTACGGCCGGATGTGCCCGATCGAGACGCCGGAAGGCCCGAACATCGGTCTCATCAACTCGCTGGCCACCTTCGCGCGGGTGAACAAGTACGGCTTCATCGAGACTCCCTACCGCGTCGTTAAGGACGCCAAGGTCTCCGACGAAGTGCACTACATGTCCGCAACGGAGGAGATGCGTCACACGGTGGCCCAGGCCAACGCGACGCTCGACGCCGACGGCAACTTCATCAACGATCTGGTGTCGACCCGTCAGTCCGGCGAATACACCCTGGCGCCGCGCGAGAACGTCGATCTCATCGACGTGTCTCCTAAGCAGCTCGTCTCCGTGGCGGCCTCGCTGATCCCGTTCCTCGAGAACGACGACGCGAACCGCGCCCTCATGGGTTCGAACATGCAGCGTCAGGCGGTTCCGCTCCTGCGGGCCGAGGCGCCCTACGTGGGCACCGGCATCGAGGGCAAGGTCGCGCTCGACTCCGGCGCGGCCATCCAGGCCCGCCGTGCCGGCGTGGTGGACCAGGTCGACGCCGCTCGGATCGTCATCCGTGCGACCGACGACCTCGACCCCGGCGATCCGGGCGTCGACATCTACCGGATGCGCAAGTTCCAGCGGTCGAACCAGAACACCTGCATCAACCAGCGTCCGCTGGTGAAGGTGGGCCAGACCGTCCAGAAGGGCGAGGTCATCGGTGACGGTCCCTCGACCGACATGGGCGAGCTGGCACTCGGCAAGAACGTGGTCGTCGCCTTCATGCCGTGGAACGGCTACAACTACGAGGACTCGATCCTGATCTCCGAGCGGATCGTGAAGGACGACGTCTTCACCTCGATTCACATCGAGGAGTTCGAGGTCGCCGCCCGCGACACCAAGCTGGGCCCGGAAGAGATCACCCGCGACATCCCCAACGTCGGCGAGGAAGCCCTGCGCAACCTCGACGAGGCGGGCATCGTCTACATCGGCGCCGAAGTGGGGCCGGGCGACATCCTCGTGGGCAAGATCACTCCGAAGGGCGAAAGCCCGATGACGCCGGAGGAGAAGCTCCTCCGCGCCATTTTCGGCGAAAAGGCCTCGGACGTGCGCGACACCTCGCTCCGGCTGCCGCCGGGCGACTTCGGCACGATCGTCGAGGTTCGGGTCTTCAACCGCCACGGCGTCGAGAAGGACGAGCGGGCGCTGCAGATCGAGCGCGAAGAGGTCGAGCGCCTGTCCCGTGACCGGGACGACGAGCTCGCGATCCTCGACCGCAACATCTACGCGCGTCTGCGCGGGGTGATCGAGGGCAAGACCGTCGCCAAGGGGCCGCGCGGCGTGAAGGCCGGCGCCACGATCGACGCGGAGCTGCTCGACAGCCTGCCGCGCGGCCAGTGGTGGCAGCTCGCGCTCAAGGAAGAGTCCGACGCGCAGATCGTCGAGGCGCTCAACGAGCAGTACGAGGCGCAGAAGCGTCAGCTCGATGCGCGGTTCGAGGACAAGGTCGAGAAGGTTCGCCGCGGCGACGACCTGCCTCCGGGCGTGATGAAGATGGTCAAGGTCTTCGTGGCCGTGAAGCGCAAGCTTCAGCCGGGCGACAAGATGGCCGGCCGTCACGGCAACAAGGGCGTCATCTCCCGCGTGGTGCCGGAAGAGGACATGCCGTTCCTCCAGGACGGCACGCCGGTCGACTTCGTTCTCAACCCGCTGGGCGTGCCCTCGCGGATGAACGTCGGCCAGATCCTCGAGACGCACATGGGCTGGGCAGCGCGCGGCCTGGGTCTGCAGATCGACGAGTCGCTTCAGGAGTATCGCCGGTCCGGCGACCTGACGCCCGTTCGTGAAGCGATGCGTCTGGCCTACGGCGACGACGTATACGAGGAAGGCATCGAGTCCATGGACGAGACCGATCTCGTGGAAGCGGCCGGCAACGTCACCCGTGGCGTTCCGATCGCGACCCCGGTCTTCGACGGCGCCAAGGAAGGCGACGTGGACGACGCGCTCCGGCGCGCCGGGTTCGACGAGAGCGGCCAGTCGATCCTCTTCGACGGCCGGACGGGCGAGCAGTTCTCCCGGTCGGTGACGGTGGGCATCAAGTACCTGCTGAAGCTCCACCACCTCGTCGACGACAAGATCCACGCCCGCTCGACCGGTCCGTACAGCCTCGTCACCCAGCAGCCGCTGGGCGGCAAGGCGCAGTTCGGCGGCCAGCGCTTCGGCGAGATGGAGGTCTGGGCGCTCGAGGCTTACGGCGCGGCCTACACCCTGCAGGAGATGCTGACGGTGAAGTCCGATGACGTGGCCGGCCGGACCAAGGTCTACGAGTCGATCGTCAAGGGCGAGGACAACTTCGAGGCCGGCGTGCCGGAATCGTTCAACGTGCTCGTCAAGGAAGTTCGGGGCCTCGGCCTCAACATGGAACTCCTGGATGCGGAGGAAGAGGAAGACGCCGAGTGATCGGCCTTCGGCGGCGGGTGACTATCCCGCCGCCCCGCTCTTCTTTCCGCGACACCTGAGAAAGGTAACCTGATGAACCAGGAACTCACATCCAATCCGTTCAACCCGCTCACGCCGGCCAAGACCTTCGACGAGATCAAGGTGTCCCTGGCGTCGCCCGAGCGGATCCTCAGCTGGTCCTTTGGCGAGATCAAGAAGCCCGAGACGATCAACTACCGGACGTTCAAGCCTGAGCGTGACGGCCTGTTCTGCGCGCGCATCTTCGGTCCGATCAAGGACTACGAGTGCCTGTGCGGCAAGTACAAGCGCATGAAGTACCGTGGCGTCGTCTGCGAGAAGTGCGGCGTCGAGGTGACTCTGCAGAAGGTCCGGCGCGAGCGCATGGGCCACATCGAGCTCGCCGCCCCCGTCGCCCACATCTGGTTCCTGAAGTCGCTGCCCTCCCGCATCGGCCTCATGCTCGACATGACGCTGCGCGATCTGGAGCGGATCCTCTACTTCGAGAACTACGTCGTCATCGAGCCCGGCCTGACCGATCTCTCCTACGGCCAGCTGATGACCGAGGAAGAGTTCCTCGACGCGCAGGATGCCTACGGCATGGACGCCTTCACGGCGAACATCGGCGCCGAGGCGATCCGCGAGATGCTCTCGATGATCGACCTCGAGTCGACCGCCGAGCAGCTGCGCGCAGACCTCAAAGAGGCCACCGGCGAGCTGAAGCCGAAGAAGATCATCAAGCGTCTGAAGATCGTCGAGAGCTTCCTCGAGTCCGGCAACCGTCCGGAGTGGATGATCATGACCGTGATCCCGGTCATCCCGCCGGAACTGCGTCCGCTCGTTCCGCTTGACGGCGGCCGCTTCGCGACCTCCGACCTCAACGACCTGTATCGCCGGGTGATCAACCGGAACAACCGCCTCAAGCGGCTCATCGAGCTGCGTGCGCCGGACATCATCGTCCGGAACGAGAAGCGGATGCTTCAGGAATCCGTCGATGCCCTCTTCGACAACGGCCGTCGCGGCCGCGTCATCACCGGCGCCAACAAGCGCCCGCTGAAGTCGCTGTCGGACATGCTCAAGGGCAAGCAGGGCCGCTTCCGCCAGAACCTTCTGGGTAAGCGGGTCGACTTCTCGGGTCGTTCGGTCATCGTGACCGGCCCGGAGCTCAAGCTGCACCAGTGCGGTCTGCCGAAGAAGATGGCGCTCGAGCTCTTCAAGCCGTTCATCTATTCGCGGCTGGAGGCCAAGGGTCTCAGCTCGACGGTGAAGCAGGCGAAGAAGCTCGTCGAGAAGGAGCGCCCGGAGGTCTGGGACATCCTCGACGAGGTCATCCGCGAGCACCCGGTTCTGCTGAACCGTGCGCCCACGCTGCACCGTCTCGGCATCCAGGCCTTCGAACCGACGCTGATCGAAGGCAAGGCGATCCAGCTGCACCCGCTCGTCTGTTCGGCGTTCAACGCCGACTTCGACGGCGACCAGATGGCCGTTCACGTGCCCCTTTCGCTGGAAGCCCAGCTCGAGGCGCGGGTCCTGATGATGTCCACGAACAACGTGCTGTCGCCCGCCAACGGCGCGCCGATCATCGTGCCGTCGCAGGACATGATTCTCGGCCTCTACTACGTCACCATCATGCGCGAAGGCATGAAGGGCGAGGGCATGAAGTTCGGCTCCGTCGAGGAGGTCGAGCACGCCCTCACCGCCGGCGAAGTGCACATGCACGCCAAGATCGAGTGCCGGGTGAAGCAGATCGACGAAGAGGGTCAGGAGATCACCAAGCGCTACGAGACGACGCCCGGCCGGGTCCGTCTGGGCGCGCTCCTGCCGCTGAACGCCAAGGCGCCGTTCGAGCTGGTGAACCAGCTCCTGCGGAAGAAGGACGTGCAGCGCGTGATCGACAGCGTCTACCGCTACTGCGGTCAGAAAGAGTCGGTCATCTTCTGCGACCACATCATGTCCATGGGCTTCAAAGAGGCCTTCAAGGCGGGCATCTCCTTCGGCAAGGCGGACATGGTCGTGCCGGAGAACAAGTGGCAGCTCGTCGAGGAGACCCGCGAGCAGGTCAAGGACTTCGAGCAGCAGTACATGGACGGCCTGATCACCCAGGGTGAGAAGTACAACAAGGTTGTCGATGCCTGGTCGAAGTGTAACGACCGCGTCACCGAAGCCATGATGTCGACCATTTCGGCCAAGCAGATCGACGACGAGGGTCGCGAGCAGGAGCCGAACTCGGTCTACATGATGGCCCACTCCGGTGCTCGGGGCTCGGTCACGCAGATGAAGCAGCTCGGCGGGATGCGCGGCCTGATGGCCAAGCCCTCCGGCGAGATCATCGAGACGCCGATCATCTCGAACTTCAAGGAAGGCCTGACCGTGCTGGAGTACTTCAACTCCACCCACGGCGCACGGAAGGGTCTGTCGGACACCGCGCTGAAGACCGCGAACTCCGGCTACCTGACCCGTCGTCTGGTCGACGTCGCTCAGGACTGCATCGTGCGTCAGCACGACTGCGGCACCGAGAACTCGATCACGGCGGAGCCCGCGATCTCCGACGGCGAGGTCGTGGCCTCGCTCGGCGAACGCGTGCTGGGCCGGGTGGCGGCCGAGGATGTCATCATCCCCGGTACGGACGAAGTGCTGGTGCGCCAGGGCGAGCTGATCGACGAGCGCAAGTCCGACGCGATCGAGACGGCCAAGCTGCAGACGGTGCGCATCCGTTCGCCGCTGACCTGCGAGGCCGACGACGGTGTCTGCGCCATGTGCTACGGGCGTGACCTCGCCCGCGGTACGCAGGTGAACATCGGCGAGGCTGTCGGCATCATCGCCGCGCAGTCCATCGGTGAGCCCGGCACCCAGCTGACGATGCGGACCTTCCACATCGGCGGCGTTGCCCAGGGTGGCCAGCAGTCGTTCCTCGAGTCCGCCCAGGACGGCAAGATCGAGTTCCGCAATGCGCAGATCCTCGAGAATGCCATGGGCGAGCAGATCGTCATCGGCCGGAACATGGTGCTCGGCATCATGGACCCCGATACCGGCGCGGAGCGTGCGAGCCACAAGATCGGCTACGGCACTAAGCTCTTCGTCAAGGACGGCGAGGAGATCGAGCGCGGCACCAAGATGTTCGAATGGGACCCCTACACCCTGCCGATCATCGCCGAGAAGTCGGGTACGGCGCGCTATGTCGACCTGGTTGCCGGTATCGCCGTGCGCGAGGAAACCGACGATGCGACGGGCATGACCCAGAAGATCGTCAGCGACTGGCGTTCGGCGCCCAAGGGCAACGAGCTCAAGCCGGAAATCCTCATCGTCGACAAGGACGGTGAGCCGGTGCGCAACGACCTCGGCAACCCGGTGACCTACCAGATGTCGGTCGACGCCATTCTGTCCGTCGACGACGGCCAGACGGTCGAGGCCGGCGACGTGGTGGCGCGGATCCCGCGGGAAGGCGCGAAGACGAAGGACATCACCGGCGGTCTGCCGCGTGTGGCCGAACTCTTCGAAGCCCGCCGTCCCAAGGATCACGCGATCATCGCCGAGATCGACGGCTACGTTCGGTTCGGAAAGGACTACAAGAACAAGCGCCGTATCGCGATCGAGCCTGCCGACGAGAGCCTCGAGAAGGTCGAGTACATGGTGCCCAAGGGCAAGCACATTCCGGTTCAGGAAGGTGACTACGTCCAGAAGGGCGACTACATCATGGACGGCAACCCGGCCCCGCACGACATCCTGTCGATCATGGGTGTCGAGGCTCTGGCGAACTACATGGTCGACGAGGTGCAGGAGGTCTATCGTCTGCAAGGCGTGAAGATCAACGACAAGCACATCGAGGTCATCGTCCGCCAGATGCTCCAGAAGTGGGAGATCCAGGACAGCGGCGACACGACGCTCCTCAAGGGCGAGACCGTGGACAAGGTCGAGTTCGACGAGGCGAACGCCAAGGCCATCTCGAAGAACGGTCGTCCGGCCCAGGGCGAGCCGATCCTCCTCGGGATCACCAAGGCCTCGCTGCAGACGCGGTCCTTCATCTCGGCGGCGTCCTTCCAGGAGACGACGCGCGTGCTCACCGAAGCCTCGGTGCAGGGCAAGCGCGACAAGCTCGTCGGCCTGAAGGAGAACGTCATCGTCGGGCGCCTTATCCCGGCGGGTACGGGCGGGGCCACCACCCGCGTCCGGCTCGAGGCGCAGAAGCGCGACAACGCGGTCATCGAGACTCGTCAGGAAGAAGCCGCGGCCGCCGCGGCCCTGGCGGCGCCGGAGGCCGAGGAGAGCGCGGAAGAGGGCGACTTCGACACCCTCGTCGCCAACACGCCGGACAGCCGCGAAGAGTAGGCGGTTCCCGAGCGAAAGTATGAGGGCCCGGCGGAGCGATCCGCCGGGCCTTTCTCGTTTGGTCCGGTTCAACGCCTGAATGTGTATTCACGCACGACCCTCGTGGAAAATGTGAAGAAACATAACGGCTTGTCCGGAATTGGTTCGGCAGGAGGTACATCATGAAACAGATTACCAAGATTACTCTCACCACCGCTCTTGCCGCCGGTCTCGGCGCGCCGGCCCTCGCCCAGTCGGACGAAGGCCATCAGTGGGGCACCGCCAGTGCGCCCTTCGAACCGGCCTTCCCGAACCAGACCCGCGCTCCGATCGAAGTGTCCGATGTGACGCTCGAGCAGGAGACAATCACCGGCGGCCTGGTCCATCCCTGGGCCGTGGAAGCGCTCCCGGGTGATGAGGGTTTCCTCGTGACCGAGCGGACCGGCAACCTCCGCCACGTCAGCATGGACGGCGAGGTCTCCGAGCCGATTTCCGGCGTTCCGGAGGTCTACAACGAGAACCAAGGCGGCCTGCTGGACGTCAAGATGGGCCCGACCTTCGACGAAGACCGCATGGTCTACATGACCTATTCCAAGACCATGGGCGACGAGATGTCCGCCACCGCCGCGGCTCGCGGCGTGCTGAGCGAAGACCTGACCGAAATCACCGAGGTCGAGGATATCTGGGTTCAGGATCCGCCGTCCCCGACGCCGATGCACTACGGCAGCCGGATCGTGTTCGACGGCGACGACATCGCCTTCATCACGACGGGCGAGCACTCCTCGCTGGCCGAGCGTGACTTCGCCCAGCACATGGAGAAGACCTACGGCAAGATCATCCGGATCCATACCGACGGGTCGATTCCGGAGAACAACCCCTACGTCGACGAGGAATACCACGACGACGCGATCTGGTCCTACGGGCACCGCAACGTGCAGAGCGCCGCGATGCACGACGGTTTCCTCTTCACGATCGAGCACGGCCCCGCCGGCGGCGACGAGCTCAACATGCCGCTTCCGACCCGGAACTACGGCTGGCCCATCGTCAGCTACGGCGTGCGCTACAACGGCCCGCTGATCGGGTCCGGCGAGCCCCGGATGCCCGGCATGGAAGAGCCGCTCTACTACTGGGATCCGGTCATCGCGCCGGGTGACATGCTCTTCTACGAGGGCGAGGAGTTCGCCGACTGGGAAGACGATCTCTTCGTCGGCGGTCTCGTGGCCCCGGGCATCGTCCGTCTTGGCATGCAGGGCGCGCTTGTCACCGAGGAAGAGCGTCTGCTGACGGACCTCGGCCGAGTGCGTGATATCGAAGTGCTCGAAGACGGCAGCTTCGTTCTCGCCACCGACTACGAGGACGGTGAGCTGATCCATGTGACCAGCGGCAGTGACTCGTAAGCAGGTCGCTCCTGAGAACGAGGGAGGCCCCGCCGGCAGGCGGGGCCTTTTTCGTCTTGTCCGCCATCGGATCGGTCGGCGGAACCCGCGGAGGGACCTTGATCGTTACACGGATGGAGGCACTGGCATGAAAGCGATGGACATCAGGATCGACGGCCGCGTGCAGGGCGTCTCGTTCCGGGCCTGGGCCCAGCAGGAGGCACAGTCCCTGGGACTTCGCGGCTGGATCCGCAACCACCCCGACATGAGTGTCGTCGCCTACATCGAAGGTGATGACGAGGCCGTCGACAAGATGCTGGACCGCATGAACTCGGGTCCGCCCGCCGCCCGGGTGAACCGGGTCCGGACCGCACCGGCCGAGCCGATCGGCATGGAGGACTTCGAGATCCGCGCCTGAGCGCGGGTCAGTCCGCCTCCACTTCGCCCTTAGGACCCACGATCCAGGCCACGTCGCCCGGTCCGGGAACCTCGGCGCTTTCCTTTAGCCGAAGGACCGTCTCCACGGGCACGTTGGTCGCGTTGCCGAGGTCTGGATTCAGCTCGTAGAGCCGCTCCAGCGGGATCCCGCACCGTCCAGAGATTTCGTTGACCGTTTCGCCCGGTCCGGCCTGATAGGTCGCGCCGCAGTCCGACTGCGCGAAGGCGGGGCAGGCGAACGCGGCGGCGAGGATGGTGAGTGTCCGGCGCATGGTTCCTCCGGTTGGTTGCACAGCGGCTCAACCCGCCCCACCACCACCGGTTCGACGGTACTGGCGGCGGTTCGCGGCGCCTGCTACCGGCACCGCATGGCGATGAGCGACAACCTCAAGGGCGCGGGGCTGATGATGACGGCAATGGCCGGCTTCACGCTCAACGACGTCTGCATCAAGGCCCTCGCGGGCGATCTTCCCCTCATGCAGGTGATCTTCCTGCGCGGGGTGCTGACCTCGAGCCTCATCGCGATCGCGGCCTGGTGGATGGGCGCCCTGAGCTTCGCCATCCCGCCGGCCGACCGGCGTCTCATCGCGATCCGGTGCGTCGCGGAAGCGGCGGCGGCGTGGTTCTTCCTGACCGCCCTCTACCACATGCCCATCGCCAACCTCACCGCGATCCTCCAGGCGCTGCCGCTCGTCGTCACGCTGGGGGCCGCCCTCGTCTTCGGAGAGCAGGTCGGCTGGCGGCGAATGACGGCCATCCTCGCGGGCTTCACCGGTGTCCTGCTGATCGTCCGGCCGGGCACGGAGGTCTTCTCCATCTACTCGGTGCTCGGCGTGCTCACGGTCCTCTGCGCCGCCGTCCGAGACCTCGTCACCCGACGGCTCTCCCGCGACGTGCCCTCGTTGACGGTCACGCTCTTCACCGCGATCGCCGTTGCGATGCTCGGGCTGGTGCTGGGCCTGCGCGAGGACTGGCAGATGCCCAACGCGCGAGAGGCCTCGCTGATCGGCGGGGCCGCACTGCTGGTTCTCGGCGCCTACCTCACGATCATCATGGCGATGCGCGTGGGCGAGATCTCCTTCGTCGCGCCGTTCCGCTATACCGGCCTGCTCGTGGCGATCGTCGCGGGGCTCATCGTGTTCGGCGAGTTTCCCGACCTGCTGACTTGGGTGGGCAGCGGCATCGTGGTGGCCTCCGGTCTCTTCGCCTTCTGGCGAGAGCGGCGGCTGTCCCTGCCGCGTCCGCGTGTCCCGCCGCGTTGACGCTTGCCCGGCCCGACGGCGCCTCCTAGGGTTCGGGCCATGCTCCAGGTTCTCGGTCTCTGTCGTTTCTCGTACCCGGCACTCCAGGGCTTTCAGACGGCGCACGACGATATCGAGGCGCGGCGCGCGGCACTCTACGATCCCGCCCGACTGGACTTGCGGCTGACCTGGTTCGAGCATGTCTGCCTGCCCGGGCTGGCCAACCAGACGAACCCCCACTGGACGCTTCTGCTCCTCCTCGGCGATGATTTCCCCGAGCCTTGGCGGAGCCGACTGGAGGCGCTGATTGCCGAGGTCCCCCAGATCGTCCCGGTCTACCGCCCGCCTGGCAATCACCGCGCCGTCTGCGGAGAGGTGCTGCGGGCCGCCCGCGACCGCGCGGCGACCTGGGTCGCCGAGGTCCGCATGGACGACGACGATGCGGTTGCCACAGATTTCGTCGAGCGCCTTCGTGCCGACTGGCCTAGGGTACGGCCCTTCGCCGAGGAGGAGGGGCTCGCGGCGGTGGACTACCAGCGCGGCGTCGTGCTCGAGGCGGGGCCGGGGAAGATGACCCTTCACCCCCGGGTGGCGCGCTACTGGGGCACGGCGCTCGCGCTCATTCTGCGGCGGGACGATGCACGGTCCATGATGGACTTCCCGCACCATCGCGTCTGGTGGCGGATGCCCACGATCACGCGGCATAAGCCGATGATTTTCGTCCGGGGGAGTCATGCGACCAATGACAGCCACATCAACCTGCGCGAGACCATCACCCTGGAGATGAAGTCCCCCGCGGTCGAACGGGTGCTGAAGACCCGCTTCGCGATCGATCTGCCGGCTTTCCGGTCCGCCCTCGACCGGCTGTCGGCCGAGGCAGAGCGGAGCTGAGCGCGATGGAACGGATTCAGGCTCTCGGCCTTTGCCGGTTCTCCTATCCCTCCGCGCCGGGCGGCTTCGGGGACCAGGCGCAGTCGATGGACGACATCCGCGCGGCGCTCTACGAGCCGCGCCGCATGGCCCTGCGCTTTCTGTGGTTCGAGCATGTCGCTCTGCCCTCGCTCAAGCGCCAGACGGACCCGGCCTTCACCGTCATCCTGCTTGCGGGCGACCGGATGCCGACGGAGTACCGCAACCGGCTCAAGGCGCTGACTCGCGACACGCCGCAGATCAAGCCGCTCTTCCTCGAGGAGGGGGAGCAGCATCGCGTGGCCTGCCGGATGGCGATGCGCGCCCACCGCGACCCGGAGGCGACCGCGGTGGCCGAGTTCCGGCTCGACGACGACGATGCCGTCGCCAACATCTTCGTGGAGCGGACGAAGATGGTGTTCCGCCATGTGCGCCAGCTCTTCGGTATGCGGCCGCGCGTGACGGTGGATTTCTGCCGCGGCGTCCTGCTGCGGGCGACGCCGGAAGGAATCGACCTGCTGCCGGTCTCGGCGCAGTCCTGGACGCCAGCCCTCGTGACCTACCGCGCGCCGGAGGACGAGATGAGCTTGCTCGACGCGGTTCACACCAAGCTCTGGAAGGGGATGCCACAGCTGACCATGCCGTTTCCCCCGATGTTCGTCCGCGGCGCGCACGAGGACAACGCAAGCGGCATCGCAGACCGCTGGGAGCGACTCGACCGCTGGAAGGCCGAGCCAGAGGACCTGAGGCGGCTTCTGGCAAAGAGCTTCGGCATCGATCTGCCTGCCCTGGAGGCAGCGCTCGCCGAGTGGCGGAGGGATTGAGGGGGCGTTGTTGACAACCCCCGCGATTCTCCGTATTAGGCGCGCACTCTGGCAGGGGGACTGCGTCCCGTCGCCTGAAAATCAAGGTTGAAGTGGTCACGATCCGGGTCCCAGACCCCGATCCTCTGAATGCCCACCGCACCGGGCCCGATGATGGGACCGCCTGCGGGTCTTTGCGCTTTGCGGACGCGTAAGGCGTACGATGGAAATATGCGGCCCGCAACGGCTGCGACACATGTGTTAGAAACTCGGGGAAGAGACGCCCAATGCCAACGATCCAACAGCTGATCCGCAAGCCGCGGCAGCCCAAACGTCGGACCAACAAATCCATGCACCTGGAAGGCAACCCGCAGAAGCGCGGTGTGTGCACCCGGGTCTATACCACCACGCCGAAGAAGCCGAACTCGGCGATGCGGAAGGTGGCCAAGGTTCGTCTGACGAACGGCTACGAAGTCATCAGCTACATCCCCGGCGAAAGCCACAACCTGCAGGAGCACTCCGTGGTCCTGATCCGGGGCGGCCGGGTGAAGGACCTTCCCGGTGTCCGCTACCACATCCTGCGCGGCGTGCTGGACACCCAGGGCGTCAAGGACCGTAAGCAGCGTCGTTCGAAGTACGGCGCGAAGCGTCCGAAGTAAGAGGAAAGAGAGATGTCCCGTCGTCACGCCGCCGAGAAGCGCGAGATCCTCCCCGACGCCAAGTACGGTGATCGGGTTCTGACCAAGTTCATGAACAACCTCATGGTCGACGGAAAGAAATCCGTCGCCGAGAAGATCGTCTACAACGCGTTCGATCGCGTCGAGGGCAAGCTCAAGCGCGCGCCCGTCGAGGTCTTCCACGAGGCGCTCGACAACATCAAGCCGTCGCTCGAGGTCCGGTCCCGCCGGGTCGGTGGCGCGACCTACCAGGTCCCGGTCGAGGTGCGCCCCGAGCGCCGCGAGGCCCTGGCGATCCGCTGGATGATCGAGGCCGCCGCGAAGCGCAACGAGAACACGATGGAAGAGCGCCTGTCGGGCGAGCTCATCGACGCGGTCCAGGGCCGCGGCTCCGCCGTGAAGAAGCGTGAAGACACTCACAAGATGGCCGACGCCAACAAGGCGTTCAGCCACTACCGCTGGTAACTCGGTCGGGCATCGACCCGACCCCAAAGGCTCCGAAGGACATCTCCTATGGCCCGCGAATATTCCCTAGACCGCTACCGGAACTTCGGGATCATGGCGCACATCGATGCAGGCAAGACCACCTGCACTGAGCGCATCCTGTTCTACACCGGTAAGTCGCACAAGATCGGCGAAGTCCACGACGGCGCTGCCACGATGGACTGGATGGAGCAGGAGCAGGAGCGCGGGATCACCATCACCTCCGCCGCGACCACGACCTTCTGGTTCCGGACCGAGGACGGTGAGAACCCGACCGGCATCTACGGCGACACCCCGCAGGAAGCGAAGTTCCGCTTCAACATCATCGACACCCCCGGCCACGTCGACTTCACCATTGAGGTCGAGCGTTCGCTGGCCGTGCTCGACGGTGCCGTCGCCGTGCTCGACGCCAACGCCGGTGTCGAGCCGCAGACCGAGACCGTCTGGCGCCAGGCCGACCGCTACAAGGTTCCGCGCATCGTGTTCGTCAACAAGATGGACAAGATCGGCGCCGACTTCTTCAACTGCGTGAAGATGATCCAGGACCGCACGGGCGCCACGCCCGCGCCGATCCAGCTCCCCATCGGGGCCGAGGACAAGCTCGAGGGCATCATCGACCTCGTCACCATGAAGGAGTGGGTCTGGCTCGGTGAGGACCTCGGCGCCTCCTGGAAAGTCCAGGAAATCCGCGAGGACATGCGCGCCCAGGCCGAGGAGTACCGCTCCAACCTCGTCGAGCTCGCCGTCGAAATGGACGACGACGCGATGGAGGCCTACCTCGAGGGCGAAGAGCCCGACCTGCCGACCCTGCGCAGCCTGATCCGCAAGGGCACGCTCAGCATGTCCTTCGTTCCGGTGCTCGCCGGCTCCGCGTTCAAGAACAAGGGCGTCCAGCCCCTCCTGAACGCCGTTATCGACTACCTGCCGGGTCCGCTCGACGTGCCGCCCTACATGGGCTTCTCGCCGGACGACGAGACCGAGACGCGGAACATCGAGCGCCGTCCGGGCGACAACGAGCCCTTTGCCGGCCTCGCGTTCAAGATCATGAACGACCCCTTCGTCGGCTCGCTCACCTTCACCCGGATCTACTCGGGCCTTCTGGAAAAGGGCGGTTCCGTCCTGAACTCCACGAAGGGCAAGCGCGAGCGTATCGGCCGGATGATGATGATGCACTCGAACTCCCGCGAGGAGATCGATTGGGCCGGTTCCGGCGACATCATCGCGCTGGCGGGTCTGAAGGACACCACCACTGGTGACACGCTCTGCGACCCGAACAAGCAGGTCGTGCTCGAAACCATGACCTTCCCCGATCCGGTCATCGAGATCGCGGTCGAGCCCAAGACCAAGGCCGACCAGGAGAAGATGTCCCAGGGCCTCCAGCGTCTCGCTGCCGAGGATCCGTCCTTCCGCGTGGAGACCGACCTCGAGTCCGGTCAGACCATCATGAAGGGCATGGGCGAACTTCACCTCGACATTCTCGTCGACCGCCTCAAGCGGGAGTTCAAGGTCGAGGCGAACATCGGTGCGCCGCAGGTGGCCTACCGTGAGACCATCGGCCACGAGATCGAGCATACCTACACCCACAAGAAGCAGTCGGGTGGTTCGGGTCAGTTCGCCGAGGTGAAGATGATCATCTCCCCGACGGAACCGGGCGAAGGCTACTCGTTCGAGTCCCGCATCGTCGGCGGCGCGGTGCCGAAGGAATACATCCCCGGCGTCGAGAAGGGCATCAACTCGGTCATGGACTCCGGTCCGCTCGCGGGCTTCCCGGTCATCGACTTCAAGGTCGCGCTGATCGACGGCAAGTTCCACGACGTGGACTCCTCGGTCCTCGCCTTCGAGATCGCCTCGCGGATGTGCATGCGGGAAGGTCTCCGCAAGGCCGGCGCGAAGCTGCTCGAGCCCGTGATGAAGGTCGAGGTCGTGACGCCGGAAGAGTACACCGGCAACGTCATCGGCGACCTCACCTCCCGTCGGGGCCAGGTCCAGGGCCAGGAGCCGCGCGGCAACGCGATCGTCATCGACGCCTTCGTGCCGCTGGCCAACATGTTCGGCTACATCAACACGCTGCGTTCCATGTCTTCGGGCCGCGCGCAGTTCACGATGCAGTTCGACCACTACGAGCCCGTGCCCCAGAACATCTCGGAAGAGATCCAGTCGAAGTACGCATAAGCCGGGTGGCGGGAGAAATCCCGCCCTACCCACCACCGTAGGGTGGGGCTGCGCCCCACCATCCGCACGAAGAAGGGAGCCAGAGATGGCCAAGGAAAAGTTCGAACGCAACAAACCGCACGTCAACGTCGGCACGATCGGCCACGTTGACCACGGCAAGACGACGCTGACGGCGGCGATCACGAAGTACTTCGGCGACTTCCGCGCC
>NZ_VYQE01000001.1 GCF_008710275.1 Histidinibacterium aquaticum | reverse complement strand
GCGACAACCTGAAGTTCGAAGTCCAGCTGATCGCCCCGATCGCCATGGAAGACGGCCTGCGCTTCGCCATCCGTGAAGGCGGCCGCACCGTCGGCGCCGGCGTGGTCTCCAAGATCATCGAGTGATCTGACCTGATCGGGAGGTCCGCGTCCCTGGCGGCGCGGGCCTCCCCTGACCGACTCCGGGGTGTGCTCACGGGCGCACCCTTTCGCAAGAAAGCCTCCTACGTGGGCCGTCAATGACGCCGGTCCACCTCTTGGAGAGACAAGCCCGCGAAAGGCTGACACAAGATGGCAATTCAGAGCCAAAACATCCGGATCCGGCTGAAGGCCTTCGATTACCGGGTGCTGGACGCCAGCACGCAGGAGATCGTCCAGACGGCGAAGCGCACCGGCGCCTCCGTCCGCGGCCCGATTCCGCTGCCGAACAAGATCGAGAAATTCACGGTCCTGCGCGGCCCCCACATCGACAAGAAGTCCCGCGACCAGTTCGAGATCCGCACCCACAAGCGGCTGCTCGACATCGTGGACCCGACGCCCCAGACGGTGGACGCGCTCATGAAGCTCGACCTCGCCGCCGGCGTCGACGTCGAAATCAAGGTGTAAGGAGGGCAGTGGACATGTTGCGCTCTGGTATCATCGCGAAGAAGGTCGGCATGACGCGGATCTTCCAGGAAGACGGCAAGCAGGTCCCCGTGACCGTGCTTCAGCTCGACAAGCTTCAGGTCGTGGCCCAGCGGACCGCGGACAAGGACGGCTATTCCGCCGTTCAGCTCGGCTGCGGCACTGCCAAGGCCAAGCGGACGACCGCCGCGCTGCGCGGTCACTTCGCCAAGGCCTCGGTCGAGCCCAAGCGGAAGGTCGCGGAGTTCCGCGTCGCCCCCGAGAACCTCATCGAGGTGGGCGAGGAGATCACCGCCGACCACTACTTCGAGGGTCAGTTCGTCGACGTTTCGGGCACCTCGATCGGTAAGGGTTTCGCCGGCGCCATGAAGCGGCACAACTTCGGCGGTCTGCGCGCCACGCACGGCGTGTCGATCAGCCACCGTGCCCACGGCTCCACCGGCCAGTGCCAGGACCCCGGCAAGGTGTTCAAGGGCAAGAAGATGGCCGGCCACATGGGCGCCGTGCGCGTGACCACCCAGAACCTGCAGGTCGTCAAAACCGACGCCGACCGCGGGCTCATCATGGTCAAGGGCGCGGTCCCCGGCTCCAAGGGCGGCTGGGTCACGGTCAAGGACGCGGTCAAGAAGCCGACGCCGGAGAACCTGATCTACCCCGCCGCGCTGAAGTCCGCCGCGGACGAGGCCAAGCGCCTTGCCGAGGAAGCTGCGAAGCAGGCCGAGGAAGAGGAGCGCGCCGCCGAGGAAGCGCGCCTCGCCGAGGAAGCCGCGCAGCAGGAAGCCGCGCTCAAGGAAGCCGAGGAGCAAATCCAGTCCGAGAGCGAAACCGGCCAGGACGGCGAAGACGCCTCCAAGCCGAAGGGAGACGACAATGAAAGCTGACGTCATCAAGCTGGACGGCGGCACGGCGGGCTCGGTCGAGCTCGACGAGGCTCTCTTCGGCCTCGAGCCGCGGACCGACATCCTGCACCGCGTCGTGCGCTGGCAGCGCAACAACGCCCAGCAGGGCACGCACAAGGTGAAGACCCGGAAGGAGACCTCGTACTCCACCAAGAAGATCTATCGTCAGAAGGGCACCGGCGGCGCACGCCACGGTGACCGCAACGCGCCGATCTTCCGCAAGGGTGGTGTCTACAAGGGCCCCGTTCCGCGCAGCCACGGCCACGAGCTGACCAAGAAGTTCCGCAAGCTCGGCCTGCGCCACGCGCTCAGCGCCAAGGCGAAGGCTGGCGAGCTGGTCATCCTCGAGAACGCCGAGACGGAAGGCAAGACCTCCGCCCTGGCCAAGCAGGTCAAGGACCTGGGCTGGAAGCGCGCGCTCGTCATCGACGGTGCCGAGGTCAACGACGGCTTCGCCCGTGCGGCCCGCAACCTGGAAACCGTGGACGTGCTGCCCTCCATGGGCGCCAACGTCTATGACATCCTCAAGAGTGACACCCTGGTGATCACGAAGGCGGGTGTCGAAGCCCTGGAGGCCCGACTGAAATGACCGCGAAGCCGGAACACTACGACGTGATCGTCAAGCCGGTCATCACCGAGAAGTCCACCATGGCCTCCGAGGCCAATGCCGTGGTCTTCGAAGTGGCGACGGCGGCGTCCAAGCCGCAGATCAAGGAAGCCGTCGAAGAGCTCTTCGGCGTCAAGGTGAAGGCCGTGAACACGACCATCACCAAGGGCAAGCAGAAGCGCTTCCGTGGCCAGCTCGGCCGCCGCAAGGACGTGAAGAAGGCCTACGTCACCCTCGAAGAGGGCAACAGCATTGACGTGAGCACCGGGCTCTAATACTGGAGCCCATCGCTCGGCCCCGGTGATCCCGGGGCCGCGCGTTTTTGGTCGGTAGGGCGGGTCGCAATCCCGCCATGCCGGCCGCGCGTCGGGTGGGGCTCGAGCCCACCGTGCGCCTACCACCGGGGACCTTCGGGGCCCTTCATCTCGCCGGGGTCGCCTTGCGCGCACTCCGCAAAGCAACGGAAAGACAGTAAACATGGCACTCAAGTCGTACAAACCGACGACGCCTGGCCAGCGCGGGCTGGTTCTGATCGACCGTTCGGAGCTTTGGAAAGGACGCCCTGTTAAGTCCCTCACCGAGGGTCTTTCGAAGCACGGCGGCCGGAACAATACCGGACGGATCACCATGCGTCGCCGCGGTGGCGGGGCCAAGCGCCTCTACCGCGTCGTGGATTTCAAGCGCCACAAGCGCGACGTCGAGGCGGTCGTCGTCCGCATCGAATACGACCCCAACCGCACGGCCTTCATCGCCCTGGTCCAGTACACGGACGGTGAGCAGGCCTACGTCCTGGCGCCGCAGCGCCTGGCCGTCGGCGACAAGATCGTCGCGGGCGAGAAGGTCGACATCAAGCCGGGCAACGCGATGCCCTTCACCGGCATGCCGATCGGCACGATCGTCCACAACATCGAGCTGAAGCCCGGCAAGGGCGGTCAGCTTGCGCGCGCCGCGGGCACCTACGCCCAGTTCGTCGGCCGTGACGGTGGCTATGCCCAGATCCGGCTCTCCTCGGGCGAGCTGCGCATGGTCCGCCAGGAATGCATGGCGACGATCGGTGCCGTGTCGAACCCCGACAACAGCAACCAGAACCTCGGCAAGGCCGGCCGCAACCGTCACTACGGCAAGCGGCCCAGCGTCCGCGGCGTCGTGATGAACCCGGTCGACCACCCGCACGGCGGCGGCGAAGGCCGCACCTCCGGCGGCCGGAACCCGGTCACGCCGTGGGGTGTGCCCACCAAGGGCAAGCGCACCCGCCACGTCAAGAAAGAGAGCTCGAGGCTGATCCTCCGCTCGCGGCACGCTCGGAAGAAAGGGCGCTAAGACATGACACGTTCCGTCTGGAAAGGTCCGTTCGTCGATTCCTACGTGCTCAAGAAGGCCGAGAAGGCCCGCGAGAACACCCGGAACGACGTCATCAAGATCTGGTCCCGCCGTTCGACGATCCTGCCCCAGTTCGTGGGCCTGACGTTCGGCGTCTACAACGGCCAGAAGCACATCCCCGTCAACGTCTCCGAAGACATGATCGGCCAGAAGTTCGGTGAATACGCACCGACCCGGACCTACTATGGTCACGCGGCCGACAAGAAAGCGAAGCGGAAGTAAGAGTCATGGGCAAGGAAAAGAACCCCCGCCGCGTGGCCGATAACGAAGCGATGGCCAAGACCCGCATGCTTCGCACGAGCCCGCAGAAACTGAACCTGGTCGCGCACATGATCCGCGGCAAGAAGGTCGAGAAGGCCCTCACGGACCTGACCTTCTCCAAGCGCCGGATCGCCGAGGACGTGAAGAAGTGCCTTCAGTCCGCGATCGCCAATGCCGAGAACAATCACGGCCTGGACGTCGATGAGCTCATCGTCGCCGAGGCCTGGGTCGGCAAGAACCTGGTGATGAAGCGGGGCCGGCCCCGTGGCCGCGGCCGCTTCGGACGGATCATGAAGCCGTTCTCGGAAATCACCATCAAGGTGCGTCAAGTCGAGGAGCAAGCCTAATGGGTAACAAGGTCAATCCGATCGGCATGCGCCTTCAGGTGAACCGCACCTGGGACAGCCGCTGGTACGCCGATACCAAGGACTACGGCGACCTGCTGCTCGAGGACATCAAGATCCGCGAGTTCATCAAGCAGGAATGCAAACAGGCCGGCGTCAGCCGCGTGATCATCGAGCGTCCGCACCGCAAGTGCCGCGTCACGATCCATACCGCGCGTCCGGGCGTCATCATCGGCAAGAAGGGCGCCGACATCGAGGTGCTGCGCAAGAAGCTCGGCAAGCTCACCGACTCCGAGCTGCACCTCAACATCGTCGAAGTCCGCAAGCCCGAGCTCGACGCCCAGCTCGTGGGTGAGAGCATCGCCCAGCAGCTCGAGCGCCGGGTCTCGTTCCGCCGTGCCATGAAGCGCGCGGTGCAGAACGCGATGCGGATGGGTGCGCTCGGTATCCGGGTCAACGTCGCGGGCCGCCTCGGCGGCGCCGAGATCGCCCGGACGGAGTGGTACCGCGAGGGCCGCGTGCCCCTGCACACGCTCCGCGCCGATATCGACTACGCCCACAGCGAAGCCCAGACCCCCTACGGGATCATCGGGATCAAGGTCTGGATCTTCAAAGGCGAGATCCTCGAGCACGATCCCCAGGCCCGTGACCGCAAGGCGCAGGAGCTTCAGGACGGCCCCGCCCCGCGCGGCGCGCGCGGCCGGTAAGGAGTAGAACCGATGCTTCAACCGAAACGGACAAAGTTCCGCAAGCAGCACAAGGGCCGGATCAGCGGCGCCGCCAAGGGTGGCTCCGACCTGAACTTCGGCACCTTCGGCCTCAAGGCGCTGGAGCCCGAGCGGGTCACCGCCCGCCAGATCGAAGCCGCCCGCCGGGCCATGACGCGCCACATGAAGCGTCAGGGCCGGGTCTGGATCCGGATCTTCCCCGACGTGCCCGTCACGGCCAAGCCGATCGAGGTGCGGATGGGTAAAGGTAAGGGTTCGGTCGATCGCTGGGCCGCCAAGGTCAAGCCGGGCCGTGTCATGTTCGAGATCGATGGCGTCTCCGAGGACGTCGCGGTGGAGGCCCTGCGTCTCGCTGCGATGAAGCTGCCGATCAAGACCCGCACGATCCAGCGCGAAGACTGGTAAGGAGACGGCCGGTCGCCGGCCCCTCCGTCGAAACAGAGCGCCCCCGCCTCCCGTGCGGGGGCGCTTTCATTTCGGGGTGTCCAAGCTTGGACAGTGGGTCATCCCCATGATTTCGTGGCAGAAAAGGGTTAACGTTAACCTTTTCCGCGCCGCACCCGGCCTTTCCCGACAAACCGCCTTGGACTATGGCTGAGTCATGACCGATATCCGCTCGCTCTTCGCGACCCGCCTCTACCGCGCCCGGCTCCAGGAGCATGCGCCCGCCGTTGATACCGCGGAACTCGCGGCCTCCTGCTATTCCATCGCCGAGGACGACGAGGCGGGGCAAGAGTGGTGTGAGCGCGAGGGATATCCCGGCTATACCTCCTATGCCTCTCTCACCGATCTGCCCTGGCGCTTCCCGATCTTCGCCGACCTCGTGAAGAGCCTTGATGCCCACGTCGCGGCCTTCGCCGAGGACCTGGAGTTCGACCTCGGCGACAAGGGACTGGTTCTCGAGGACCTCTGGATCAACATCCTGCCGGAGGGCGGGGTGCACGGCAGCCACATCCACCCCCACTCGGTCATTTCGGGGACCACCTACGTGCAGATGCCCGAGGGCACCTCGGCGCTGAAGCTCGAGGACCCGCGTCTGCCCTTCATGATGGCCGCGCCCGCCCGGCAGAAGGGCGCGCGGGAGGAGCTGAAGACCTTCCTCTCGCTGCCGACCGAGGCCGGGGATGTCCTGCTCTGGGAGAGCTGGCTGCGCCACGAGGTGCCGATGAACATGGCCGAGGACGACCGGATCTCGGTGAGCTTCAACTACAAGTGGGAGTAGGGCGGCCAGGGCCTTGGCGGGTGGTGGGTTGAAAACCCACCCTACGGGCTCGGCACGGCGGCGAAGGGGGGCTGTGGCTTGAAAACCCGCCCGCCGCGGGAAGAGCGCCGGGGCAGGGCTCCCGGAAAGGCTTGCCAAGTTGGCTTTTGGCGACTAAGAGGCCCCCTCATCCATCCTCCACCGGGAATCAGGGTGACCCCGCGCGAAACGGGCTGGGGCCCTCCGGTGATGTTGAAAACACGAAGGAAGAGGCGACATGACCGCCAGCGACCTGCGCGACAAGACTCCGGACGAGCTCCGCGACCAGCTTGTCGCCCTCAAGAAAGAGGCCTTCAACCTGCGCTTCCAGCAGGCCACCGGCCAGCTCCAGAACACCGCGCGCATGCGCTCCGTCCGCCGCGACGTGGCCCGCGTGAAGACCATCCTGAACGAAAAGGCCGCATCGGCCGCGGCGGAGGCGTAAGACATGCCCAAGAGAATCCTTCAAGGCACCGTCACCTCCACGCAGAACGCGCAGACCGTCACGGTCTCCGTCGAGCGCCGCTTCACGCACCCGGTTCTCAAGAAGACGATCCGGAAGTCGAAGAAGTACCGCGCCCACGACGAGCAGGAGAAGTTCAACGTCGGCGACACCGTCCGCATCATCGAGTGCGCGCCGAAGTCGAAAACCAAACGCTGGGAGGTGGTGGCCGAGTAAGCCCCCACAGTCCGGTTTGAACGAAACCCTGGGGGAGCTAACGAGAACAGCCCCCAAAGGTCGGGAGAAACCTAAATGATCCAGATGCAGACCAATCTGGATGTCGCTGACAATTCCGGGGCCCGGAAGGTTCAGTGCATCAAGGTGCTCGGCGGCTCTCACCGCCGGTACGCATCGGTCGGCGACATCATCGTCGTCTCCGTCAAGGAAGCGATCCCGCGCGGCCGCGTGAAGAAGGGTGACGTCCGCAAGGCCGTCGTCGTGCGCACCGCCAAGGAAGTCCGTCGCGACGACGGCACCGCGATCCGCTTCGACCGCAACGCGGCCGTGATCCTCAACAACAACAACGAGCCGGTCGGCACCCGTATCTTCGGGCCGGTCGTCCGCGAGCTGCGCGCGAAGAACTTCATGAAGATCATCTCGCTCGCTCCGGAGGTGCTGTGATGGCTGCCAAGATCAAGACCGGCGACAAGGTCGTCGTGCTCGCGGGCAAGGACAAGGGCAAGACCGGTGAGGTCTCCTCCGTTCTTCCCGACAAGGGCAAGGCCGTCGTCGACGGCGTGAACATGGCCGTGCGCCACCAGCGCCAGTCCCAGACCAACCAGGGCGGCCGCCAGCCCAAGGCGATGCCGCTGGATCTTTCCAACCTCGCCCTGGTCGACGCCAACGGCAAGGCGACCCGCGTCGGCTTCCGCGTCGAGGACGGCAAGAAGGTCCGCTACGCCAAGACCACGGGAGACGTGATCTGATGCTCGACACGACCGATTATACCCCGCGTCTCCGCACCCTCTTCCGCAGCGACATCAAGCCTGCGCTGAAAGAGGAGTTCGGATACAAGAACGACCTGCAGATCCCGCGGCTCGAGAAGATCGTGCTGAACATCGGGGCTGGCTCCGAGGCGGTGAAGGATTCGAAGAAGGCCAAGTCGGCCGCCGACGACCTCACCCTCATCACCGGCCAGCAGGCCGTTGTGACCAAGGCGAAGAAGTCGATCGCCGGCTTCCGCGTCCGCGAGGACATGCCGCTCGGGGCCAAGGTGACCCTCCGCGGCGACCGGATGTACGAATTCCTGGACCGCCTCGTCACGATCGCGATGCCCCGCATTCGCGACTTCCGCGGCGTGAAGCCCAGCTTCGACGGCCGCGGCAACTTCGCGATGGGCATCAAGGAGCACATCGTTTTCCCCGAGATCAACTTCGACAAGGTCGACGAGGTCTGGGGCATCGACGTGATCATCGTGACCACCGCGAAGACCGACGCCGAAGCGAAATCGCTGCTGAAGCACTTCAACATGCCGTTTAACGCGTAAGGACCAGGACCATGGCAAAGAAATCCATGATCGAACGCGAGAAGAAGCGCCAGCGCCTGGTCGAGCAATACGCGGCCAAGCGCGCGGCTCTGAAAGAGATCGCGAACGACGAAAGCAAACCGATGGAAGAGCGGTTCAAGGCGCGCCTCAAGCTCGCCAAGCTGCCCCGCAATTCCTCGCCCACCCGCCTTCACAACCGCTGCCAGCTGACGGGGCGTCCCCACGCCTACTACCGTAAGCTGAAGATGAGCCGGATCGCCCTGCGCGAACTGGGCTCCACGGGCCAGGTGCCCGGCATGGTGAAGTCGAGCTGGTAAGGAGGGCAGTCATATGAACGATCCCATCGGCGATATGCTGACCCGTATCCGGAACGGCCAGATGCGGCACAAGTCCACGGTTTCGACCCCCGCGTCGAAGCTGCGGGGCTGGGTGCTCGATGTGCTGGCCGACGAGGGCTACATCCGCGGTTACGAGAAGACCACGGGCCCCGACGGACATCCGGCCTACGAGATCAGCCTCAAGTACTACGAGGGCACGCCCGTCATTCGCGAGCTGGCCCGGGTCTCCAAGCCCGGTCGCCGCGTCTACATGGCGTGCAAGGACATCCCGCAGGTCCGTCAGGGCCTCGGCGTGTCGATTGTCTCCACCCCCAAGGGTGTGATGTCGGACGCGAACGCCCGGACCGCCAATGTCGGCGGCGAGGTGCTCTGCACCGTATTCTAGAGGAGAAGGCAATGTCTCGTATTGGAAAACGACCGGTCGAGCTGCCGTCGGGGGTTGAGGCCTCCGTCTCCGGCCAGACCATCGAAGTGAAGGGGCCCAAGGGCACCCGGACCTTCACCGCCACCGACGACGTCACGCTGACCGTCGAGGACAACGCCGTGACGGTGACCCCGCGCGGCAAGTCCAAGCGCGCGCGCCAGCAGTGGGGCATGTCCCGCACCCAGGTCGCGAACTGCGTCCAGGGCGTGACGGAGGGCTTCAAGAAGGAGCTCGAGATCAACGGCGTCGGCTACCGGGCCCAGATGCAGGGCAACACCCTGAAGCTGAACCTCGGCTACAGCCACGACGTGAACTTCGAGAC
The DNA here is from genome assembly GCF_008710275.1 of Histidinibacterium aquaticum. Lineage (GTDB taxonomy): Bacteria > Pseudomonadota > Alphaproteobacteria > Rhodobacterales > Rhodobacteraceae > Oceanicola > Oceanicola aquaticus. Next base: position 1,040,652 of record NZ_VYQE01000001.1, on the reverse strand, counting down.
CCCGGAAGGCGTGACCATCCAGGCTCCGAAGCCGACCCAGGTCATCGTCGAGGGCGCCGACCAGCAGCAGGTCGGCCAGGTCGCCGCGAACATCCGTGAATGGCGTGCGCCGGAGCCCTACAAGGGCAAGGGCATCAAGTACGTCGACGAGTATATCTTCCGTAAGGAAGGCAAGAAGAAGTAAGGACGAGACAGATGGCTCAAGACAAGCGCACCTTGTTCATCAAACGCCGCCTGCGCGTCCGGAACAAGCTTCGCAAGGTGAACTCCGGGCGTCCGCGCCTCTCGGTTCACCGCTCGAACAAGAACATCAGCGTTCAGCTGATCGACGACGTCGCGGGCACCACGCTCGCCTCCGCCTCCTCCATGGAGAAGGAGCTCGGCGTTTTCGGCAAGAACAACCTCGAAGCGGCGGCCAAGGTCGGCGCGACGATCGCCGAGCGTGCCAAGGCCGCCGGCGTGACCGAGGCCCAGTTCGACCGGGGCGGCTTCCTGTTCCACGGGAAGATCAAGGCCTTGGCCGATGCCGCCCGCGAGGGTGGTCTGAAACTGTGACGACGAAGGTGGGGTGAAAGCCCCACCTTGGCCCGGATGTGCGGTGGGTTGAAAACCCTCCCCACGCCCGGGCCGACGCACGACCCGCAGGGTGGGTTTCGAACCCACCTCACGAAACTGGAAGGCGGCCCGCGCGGCCGCCTCGATGATCGGGGGCCCGGATGGGCCACTTCGATTGGACCAACGGGCGGAAGCCCACGCGAAAGGATGCCGCTTTATGGCAAGAGAACCGCAGAACCGGGGAGGCGGCCGTCGCGACCGCGACGAAGCTCCCGAATTCGCCGATCGCCTCGTAGCGATCAACCGTGTCTCCAAGACCGTCAAGGGCGGTAAGCGCTTCGGCTTCGCCGCGCTCGTCGTCGTGGGCGACCAGAAGGGCCGCGTCGGCTTCGGCAAGGGCAAGGCCAAGGAGGTCCCCGAGGCCATCCGCAAGGCCACCGAGCAGGCCAAGCGCGGCATGATCCGCGTGCAGCTCCGCGAGGGCCGCACCCTGCACCACGACATGGAAGGTCGCCACGGCGCCGGCCGCGTCGTCATGCGGACCGCGTCTCAGGGTACCGGGATCATCGCCGGTGGTCCGATGCGTGCCGTCTTCGAAATGCTCGGCGTCCAGGACGTCGTCGCCAAGTCGCTCGGCTCGCAGAACCCCTACAACATGATCCGCGCCACGCTCGACGGTCTCCGCAAGGAGCAGTCCCCCCGCTCCGTCGCGCAGCGCCGCGGCAAGAAGGTGGCCGACATCCTGCCCAAGCGTGACGAGACCCCGCAGGGCTCGTCGCAGGTCGCCGAGGAGGCTTAAACCATGGCCAAGACCATCGTCGTGAAGCAGATCGGCTCGCCGATCCGCCGCCCCGAGATCCAGCGCCAGACCCTCATCGGTCTGGGCCTGAACAAGATGCACCGCACGCGCGAGCTGGAGGACACCCCCTCCGTCCGCGGCATGATCAACAAGATCCCGCATCTGGTCGAGATCGTCGAAGAGCGCGGCTGACGCCCTCTTCGTCCCGAGATCGAAGCGCCCCCGGCCGAAAGGCTCGGGGGCGTTTCTCGTTTCAGGGACCGTGCGATGGCGTATCATGCGGCGAGCAGCCGCGGGGGAGGGGCGATCATGGCGACACGACCCGAATTCTGGAGCCGGATGGCCGAACGCTATTCCCGGTCCAAGATTCCGAACGAGGAGATCTACGAGCGGAAGCTGCGCGAGACGCAGGAGTACCTGACGCCCGAGAGCGAGGTCCTCGAGATCGGCTGCGGCACCGGGACGACCGCGATCCGCCACGGGCCCCACGCCAGGCACATCCTCGCGACCGACTACGCCGAGGGTATGCTAGAGATCGCCCGGAAGAAGGCCGAGGAGGCCGGAGTCACCAACGTGACCTTCGAGCGCGCCTCGGCCGAGGAGATTGACGAGGGGCGCGGGCCCTTCGACATGGTCATGGCGCATTCCATCCTGCACCTCGTTGGCGACCGGCCAGCGGTCCTCGCCAAGTGCGCCCGGCTGCTCAAGCCCGGCGGCGTCTTCGTCTCGAGCACCTTCACGCCGGGGCGGTGGCACCCCCTGCGCTTCGTCCTGCCCTTGCCGGGGCTGTTCGGATTCGTCCCTGAGGTCGGCTTCTTTTCCGAGGCGGACCTCGTCGCGGAAGTCGAAGAGGCGGGGCTCCACGTCGAACGCAGGTGGAAGCCGTCCCGCATGTCCGCACTCTTCCTGATCGCCCGCAAACAGGGAACCTGACCCGAACGTGATTGCCGGCCCGGGCCATGGCGTTACCTCTGCGTCAGTCCACCGCAGGAGGAAGAGACACATGACCCAGACACGCCGCAGCTTTCTCGTGACCGCCGCCGCCAGTGCCGGTGCCGTGACCGTTCTGCCCTACGCCGCCCATGCTGCCGCCCATACCGGCAACACCTTCGAGACCGAGAGCGGCCAGATCACCGTGCATCCGATCTCCCACGCCTCCTTCGTGATGGAGACGCCCGCGGGGACGATCTACACCGACCCCGTCGGCGACGCCGAGCAGTATGCCGACCTGCCCGCGCCGGACCTGATCCTCATCACCCACGAGCACGGCGACCACTACAACGCCGAGACCCTGAGCGCGCTGATGGGCGAGGAGACGCATCTCATCACCAACCCCGCCGTGGCCGACATGCTTCCGGAGGACCTGGCCGAGGGGGCGGAAACTCTCGCCAACGGCGACAGCACCACCTGGAACGAGGTGGAGATCGACGCGATCCCGGCGCACAACCTCACCGAGGACCGGATGAACTACCATCCGCCGGGCCGGGACAACGGCTATGTGTTGAGCATCGACGGGTTCCGCACCTACATCTCCGGCGATACCGAGCCGGTCGAGGAGATGCTGGCGCTCGAGAACATCGACCTCGCCTTCCTCTGCATGAACCTGCCCTACACCCAGACCGCCCAGCAGGCGGCCGAGGCGGTGCAGCAGTTCCAGCCGACCTACGTCTATCCCTACCACTACCGTGGCGGCGACGGCGGCACGCAGGACCCGGAGGAGTTCGCCGAGCTCGTGGGCGATGCCTCCGAAGTGCGTATCGGCGACTGGTACGAGCCCGACGTCATCTGATCCGGTCCTTCGACACGCCGGGCCCATGCCCGGCGTGTCCGTTTTCGCTCACGAATACTTTATCGCGCGTCCGATCTTCCCTAGCCTCGTGCCGGTTTCACGAGTGCGGACAGGGAGGTGCCAATGGCACGACGGACATCGCTCACCTACAGACGAAAAAGCCCGGAGGGGCAGTTGCCGATCGAGATCGAGGCGCGGCCTTCTTGGTTCGGCGCCGTGATCGGCGTCTTCTTCGGCGGCATCTTTCTCGTCGTCGCCTACAACTTCCTGGACCAGGGCATTGCCCGGCAGGGCATGGCGCTGGTCGTCGTGGGAGTTGCCGCGGTGGCGGGCCTGTGGGCCGCGCTGAGCGGCGTTCTGGGCCTGCTGAAGCGGCAGGACATCCGAATCGACGGCACGCAGGTCGCGATGACGCAACGGGGCCTGCTGGGAACGAAGACCTGGACCGAGCCGCTCTCGTCCTACGAGGGTGTGCGCTGGCGGCGGTTCCTGCAGTCGAACCACAGTGACGATTCCGACCGGGACAAGCACCGCCACATCCACGTCATCGATCTCAGCCACCCGGACAGCTCCAAGGACGTGACGCTCTTCCGCGAGCTCGTGCGGCCGCCCGGCTTTCTCCAGGCGATGAGTCTCCTGCGCGACTCGGTCACCGACCGCGAGCCGACGGATGAGGAACGGGCCGAAATCCGCGAGAAGGCGGACCGGATGGCGCGGACGACCCGCTCCGGAGAGCCGCGCGAGGTCTGGGAGGGCTACGCCCGGCTCCTCGGGTTGCCCGCCATCGACGAACGTGACGGCGCCCGCGAAGTGCGTGCCGCGGAGGACGTCGACAAGTCGCTGCGCCAGCTTGCCGACGAGGGACGCCTTGAGGAAACCGAATGGGCCGAGACCCCCGCGCCCCGGCCGCTGGAGGTGGAACGGGCAGGCGACCCCTCGCGGCCCGAGACACAGGAACTCCGGGTCCGGCTGCACGCGACCGAGGTGCCGGTCTGGGTCTACGGCGCGTTCGTCGGCATGGGCGTCCTGCTGCTGCTCTCCAGCCTCTTCTCGCTCGACGGCGGAGGCATGCTCTTCGGGCTGATCTTCGTGGGCGCCGGGGCGGGGGTCTGGTACCTGGAGCGGCGCAACCCGCGCGAAGTGCGGATCTCGCGCGAGGAGATCACCTACATCGTGCCCAACGTCGAGTCGCGCGGCTTCTCCGTGCCGCTGTCGGAAATCGAGAGCGTGCAGGTCCGTGACGTGCAGGGCGCGCAGGTCATGGGGCGTTCGGTCGCGCTCTTCGGAGGGCAGCTTTCGCTCTCGACAGACCGGGGCGAGCGGCGGCTGGCGGGCGGGCTCCCGCGGGACGCGCTGGACTGGCTCAAGCGCTACGTCACCTCGGCCATCGCGACGGCGTAACGCCGCAGAGGCGGGGCTTGAACGCGCGGCCCCGGGGACGTATACGCCCCCGGTGGCCCGGCACGGGCCCGTCTGAAACCGTCGAAAGCCGTGTCCCTCCCACCATCGCTTCGGGGAGGTCGTCCGGCAAAGGAGAAGCGACATGAAACTGAACGAACTCCGGGACAATCCCGGCGCCGCCAAGAAGCGCATGCGCGTGGCGCGCGGCCCCGGCTCCGGCAAGGGCAAGACCGCCGGTCGCGGCATCAAGGGCCAGAAGTCCCGCTCGGGCGTGGCGATCAACGGCTACGAGGGCGGCCAGATGCCGCTCTACCAGCGTCTGCCGAAGCGCGGCTTCAACAAGCCGAACCGCAAGACCTACGCCATCGTGAACCTGGGCCTGATCCAGAAATTCATCGACGCCGGCAAGCTCGGCACTGACATCACCGAGGATAGCCTCGTCGAGTCCGGCCTCGTCCGCCGCAAGAAGGACGGCGTCCGGCTTCTCGCCAAGGGCGAGCTCACCTCGAAGGCCTCGATCACCGTCAGCGGCGCCTCCGCCGGCGCGCGCGAAGCCGTCGAGAAGGCGGGTGGATCGCTCACCGTCACCGCTCCGGCCAAGGCCGAAGCAGAGGCGTAAGCGGTTGTGGGGGTCTTCGCGACCCCCTACATCACCCCTGTTCCGTTGACGCGCCGCCGCCCGCATCCCGGTCCGGCGGCGCTTACCTGACATAGAGAGCGCGCATGGCATCAGCAGCAGAGCAAATGGCCTCCAACATGAGCTGGGGCGCCTTCGGTCGCGCCACCGAGCTCCGGCAGCGCATCCTGTTCACCATCGGCCTGTTGTGCGTGTATCGCCTGGGCACCTACATCCCGGTCCCCGGAATCGACGGCGCCGCCCTGCGCAGTTTCATGGACGAAGCCGCCGCGGGTCTCGGCGGCGTGCTGTCGATGTTCACCGGCGGCGCGCTCGGCCGGATGGGCATCTTCGCCCTGGGCATCATGCCCTACATCTCCGCCAGCATCATCGTTCAGCTGATGGGCTCCATGTACGAGCCCTGGAAGCAGCTGAAGAAAGAGGGCGAGCAGGGCCGCAAGAAGCTCAACCAGTACACGCGCTACGGCACCGTGCTGCTGGCCACCTTCCAGGCCTACGGCTTGGCCGCCTCGCTCGAGGCGGGCGACCTGGCCTCCGATCCGGGACTGTTCTTCCGCGCCTCCGTGGTCATCACGCTGGTCGGCGGGACCATGTTCCTGATGTGGCTGGGCGAGCAGATCACCGCGCGCGGCATCGGCAACGGCATCTCGCTCATCATCTTCGTGGGCATCATCGCCGAAATCCCCGCCGCGCTGGCGCAGTTCTTCAGCCAGGGCCGGTCCGGTGCAATCTCTCCGGCCGTGATCATCGGGGTGCTGCTTATGGTCGCCGTCGTGCTGACCTTCGTGGTCTTCATGGAGCGATCTCTCAGGAAGATCCACATCCAGTACCCGCGCCGCAATGTTGGCATGAAGGTCTATGACGGTGGCTCCAGCCACCTGCCGATCAAGGTGAACCCGGCGGGCGTCATCCCGGCGATCTTCGCCTCGGCGCTGCTTCTGCTGCCGACGACGATCTCGACCTTCTCGGGGGGCGAGACCGCCGGCCCGGTGATGTCGACGATCCTCGCCTATTTCGGCCCCGGCCAACCGCTGTACCTGCTGTTCTTCGCGGCGATGATCGTGTTCTTCACGTTCTTCTACACCAAGGAAGTCGCCTTCAAGGTCGACGACGTCGCCGACAACCTGAAGAACCAGAACGGCTTCGTCCCCGGCATCCGTCCCGGCAAGCGCACGGCGGAATACCTCGACTACGTCGTGACGCGTATCCTGGTTCTCGGCTCGGGCTACCTGGCGCTCGTCGCGCTGCTGCCCGAAATCCTGCGCAGCCAGCTCGCCATTCCCTTCTATTTCGGGGGCACCTCGATCCTGATTATCGTGTCCGTCGGGATGGATACGATCCAGCAAGTCCAGTCCCATCTGCTGGCCCACCAGTACGAAGGGCTGATCGAGAAGAGCCAGCTGCGCGGTCGTCGCAGCGGCGGGAAGACGAAGAAAAAAGGACCGGCGCGCCGATGAACATCATTCTGCTGGGCCCCCCGGGGGCCGGAAAAGGGACGCAGGCCCGGCGCCTCGTCGAAGGCCGCGACATGGTTCAGCTCTCGACCGGGGACATGCTCCGGGAGGCGCGAACCTCCGGCACCGAGATGGGCAAGATCGTCGCCGACGTGATGGACCGTGGTGAGCTGGTGACCGACGAGATCGTCATCGGCCTCATCCGCGAGAAGCTCACCGAGGGCGGCGCGACCGGCGGCTACATCTTCGACGGCTTTCCCCGGACCCTGGCCCAGGCGGACGCGCTCGGCACGCTGCTGTCGGAACTCGGCGAGACGCTCGACGCGGCCGTCGAAATCCGCGTGCAGGACGAGGACCTGGTGTCCCGCATCTCGGCCCGCTCGACCTGCGGCAATTGCGGCGAGGTCTACAACGACGAGACCAAGCCGATCCCGGCCGACGGCAAGTGCACCACCTGCGGCGGCACGGAGTTCAAGCGGCGCGAGGACGACAACGCCGAGAGCCTCAAGACCCGGCTTCTCGCGTACTACAAGCAGACCTCTCCGCTGCTCGGCTACTACCACGTGAAGGGCCTCCTGCGGCGCGTCGACGGCATGAAGGAGATCGACGAGGTCTCTGCCGAAATCGAGGCCGCGCTGGACGCCTGACTGACCCGTGGAAACGGCTTGACAGGGGGGTTGACCCGAAGGGCGTCTCCCCATAGTTAGCCCCATCCCGAACGGGAGAATCGTGGGCCATCGCGGGTCGCACCCGCCCAAAGGCCCGACCACCTCGAAGTGACTTCGGCCCGCGCATTCCGCGGGCCTCAGTTGTGAAAAAAGGGCCTGGAGCTACGGGCTCGCAACGAAAGGACGCATACCCTTGGCACGTATCGCCGGCGTGAACATCCCGACTGCAAAGCGGGTTCCGATCGCCCTCACCTACATCACCGGTATCGGCCCCTCCTCCGCGAAAGCGATCTGCGAGGCGGCGAATATCGATCAGAGCCGTCGCGTGAACGAACTCTCGGACTCCGAGTTGGTCGCGATCCGCGAGCACATCGACGCGAACTTCACCGTCGAAGGCGACCTGCGCCGCGAGACGCAGATGAACATCAAGCGGCTCATGGACCTGGGCTGCTACCGCGGCCTGCGCCACCGCCGCAACCTCCCCGTCCGCGGTCAGCGGACCCACACCAACGCTCGCACGCGCAAAGGCCCCGCGAAGGCCATTGCCGGCAAGAAGAAGTAAGGGAGGCACTCAGCTATGGCACGTCAACCCAGCCGTGACCGCCGCGGCGGCACCAAGAAGAAGGTCTCCAAGAACATCGCCGCCGGCGTTGCTCATGTGAACTCTTCCTTCAACAACACCAAGATCCTGATCTCCGACGTCCAGGGGAACGCGATCTCCTGGTCCTCGGCCGGCACCATGGGCTTCAAAGGGTCGCGCAAGTCGACCCCCTACGCCGCCCAGATGGCCGCCGAGGATGCCGGCAAGAAGGCGCAGGAACACGGCGTCAAGACGATCGAGGTCGAGGTCCAGGGCCCCGGCTCGGGCCGTGAATCGGCCCTGCGCGCACTGGCCGCCGTGGGCTTCAACATCACGTCCATCCGCGACGTGACGCCGATCGCCCACAACGGCTGCCGCCCGCCGAAGCGCCGCCGCGTCTGACCGCTACGCTATTTCGGGGGAGTCCGCGGCCCGCGCGGTCTCCCCTGCCGTATTTTGAAACCTCGGGAGTCCGGAGTCTCGGTCATGGGCATCGGACGGGAATGGAGGGCCGCATGATCCACAAGAATTGGGCCGAGCTCATCAAGCCGACGCAGCTTGATGTGAAGCCCGGCAACGACCCCATGAAGGTCGCGACCGTCGTCGCCGAACCGCTCGAGCGCGGCTTCGGCCTGACGCTCGGCAACGCGCTGCGCCGCGTCCTGCTGTCGTCGCTCCAGGGCGCCGCCATCACGGCCGTCCAGATCGACAACGTCCTGCACGAATTCTCGTCCGTGTCCGGCGTCGCCGAAGACGTGACGGATATCGTCCTGAACCTCAAGGGTGTCTCGATCCGCATGGATGTCGAGGGGCCGAAGCGTCTCACGGTCCAGGCCAAGGGGCCGGGCGCCGTCACCGCCGGCGACATCTCCGAGAGCGCGGGGATCGAGGTCCTGAACAAGGATCACGTGATCTGCCACCTCGACGAGGGCGCCGATCTCTACATGGAGCTGACGGTCAACCAGGGCAAAGGCTACGTCGCCGCCGACAAGAACAAGCCCGAGGATGCGCCGATCGGCATGATGGCGATCGACGCCATCTACTCCCCCGTCAAGAAGGTCAGCTACGACGTGCAGCCCACCCGCGAGGGTCAGGTGCTGGACTACGACAAGCTGACCATGAAGGTGGAGACCGACGGCTCCGTCAGCCCCGAGGATGCAGTGGCCTATGCCGCGCGGATCATCCAGGACCAGCTGGGCGTCTTCGTGAACTTCGACGAGCCGGAAAGCGCGTCGTCCTCCTCCGACGAGGACGGTCTGGAGTTCAACCCGCTCCTGCTCAAGAAGGTGGACGAGCTCGAGCTTTCGGTCCGCTCGGCGAACTGCCTGAAGAACGACAACATCGTCTACATCGGCGACCTCATCCAGAAGACCGAGGCCGAGATGCTGCGCACGCCGAACTTCGGCCGCAAGTCGCTCAACGAGATCAAGGAAGTGCTCTCGGGCATGGGTCTGCACCTCGGCATGGACGTCGAGGATTGGCCGCCGGACAACATCGAGGACCTCGCCAAGAAGTTCGAAGACCAGTTCTAAGGGGAACGGCGGGGTGAGACCCCCGCCACGTGAGGTGGGTGCCCGACCCACCCCGCACCCCGCGAACGACCCGGGCAATCCCGCCCCACCAAGGAGAGCCGGAGGCAACGCACCCCCGGCCGGACAAAGCACAAAGACGGAGATAGAAATATGCGTCACGCCCGCGGATACCGCCGCCTCAACCGTACTCACGAGCACCGCAAGGCGCTCTGGGCAAACATGGCCGGCTCGCTGATCGAGCACGAGCAGATCAAGACGACCCTGCCCAAGGCCAAGGAGCTGAAGCGCGTGATGGACAAGCTCATCACGCTCGGCAAGCGCGGCGACCTGCACGCCCGCCGCATCGCGGCCTCGCAGCTCAAGCAGGACGCCCACACCGCGAAGCTCTTCGAGGTCCTCGGCCCCCGCTACGCCGAGCGCCAGGGCGGCTACACCCGCGTCCTCAAGGCTGGCTTCCGCTACGGCGACATGGCCCCGATGGCGATCATCGAGCTGGTCGACCGCGACGTCGACGCCAAGGGCGCCGCCGACCGGGCCCGGCTCGAGGCGGAAGAGAACGAAGACGCGTAAGCACTAGCGCGGGCCGCAACCCGGCCCGCCAGCATGCGCGAATGAAAAGCCCCGCTCCGGCGGGGCTTTTTGCGTCAGTGCGGGGGCGTGTCGGGCCGTTTTACCGGACGCGTCAGCAGGTAGGCCAGCAGCGCGTCGAGATCGTCGGGGTCGAGCTTCCTGAGGCGATTCACCACCGCGGCGCTGACCTCCTCGTGGGTCATCCCGTGCTTAACGGTTCTGTCCATGCGGCCTCCCAACGTCGTCACGCGACGTCCTTTCGTCATACAATTTATAGTTGACCGAAAATCGCGTAACTAGTCTAAAAGGCTATGTCTTACAGACTGGGGTTGGATCGTTGCACTGGTGTCTTGGCGCGTATTGCGCCGAGCGGATACTTTTTTGCTCTGCACATCCGCAAGACCCTCCCCCTCCTGCGCGAGCAGACCTTTCCCGAGAGCTGGGTGGAGGTCTACGAGCGTGAGGTCTACGCAGTTCGAGACCCGATCGTGGCCTGGGGTTTCAGCCGGACCGGCGTCATCCGCTGGAGCGAGCTGGACCTTCCCGATCCCTTCGACATCCTCGGACAGGCCCGTGCGCACGGGCTGGCCTTCGGCGCTTCGGCGGCATGGGGACCGATTTCGTCCCGCAGCATCGCCTCCATCGCCCGATCCGACCGCGAATTCACGGCGGAGGAGATCGGGACCCTCGCGGAGACCCTGCGCCGGATGCACGATGTCACGGAGCCCCCCAAGGCGCTGACCGACGCCCAGATCGAGGCCCTTCGGTGCATCGCGGAAGGGGATCGGTACGCGGCAGCGGCAGCGAAACTCGCGATTTCCGAGAGCGCGCTCAAGGCCCGGCTGCGGTCGGCCCGCGAGTCGCTCAAGGCGCGGACCACGACGGAGGCGGTCCGTCTCGCGCAGGGCCTGCAGCTCGTCTGATCCCCGGATCCTGATCGCTCCGACCGGGTTTCGCGCCCTTCGACCCAGAAAACCCAAGAAACGGAGAGAACAGGCATGCAAGCCGCAACAATATCCTTCGCCAATCTACACAACCATGGCGAGCTTTTTGCGAATATCCTTCGCGCGAGACGCGATAGCTTCATAGTGCGGCGCAACTGGGATCTGCCCGAGAGCATGGGCATGGAGTACGACCAGTACGACACGCCCGCGTCCCGCTGGCTTGCCGTGCACGATGGGGCCGGCCGCCCGCTGGCCGGTTGCCGCCTGACGCCGACCACCGCCCGCTGCGGCATCTATTCCTACATGATCCGCGACGCCCAGACCGGCCTGCTGGACAGTATCCCGCGGGACCTGCTGCATGGCGAGGCGCCCGTCGACCCGCAGGTCTGGGAGGTGACGCGCGGCTTCGTCGTCTCCGACCTTCCGGCCGCGCAGCGGCACAAGGTGCGCCTGCGCCTCGTCCTGCAGATGCTGCGGACCAGCCGGGAGGAGGGCATCACCCGTATGCTCGCGCTCCTGCCGTCGAACTGGCACCGCTGGGCCGCGCGCTGCAAGCTCGAGATGACGGCCGCCGGCCGCGAGATGGAGATGGGCGGCATCAACTACCAGGCTGTCTGGATCGACTTCGCGCCGCAGCTGCACTGAGGTTTGGCGAGGGCAGGGCGGCGCTTTCTTTCCGGCCGCCCCGCCCTTATCTGAGCTGCATGTCCGATCTCTTCGATCAACCCGGCGCCGACCGTTCGTCAGAGGCCCCGCGCCCCCTCGCCGACCGTCTGCGCCCCCGTGCCCTGGCGGAGGTCATCGGCCAGGACCAGGTGCTCGGCCCCGAGGCGCCGCTCGGTACGATGCTGGCCTCCGGCGCGCTTTCCAGCCTCGTGTTCTGGGGCCCGCCCGGTGTCGGGAAGACGACCATCGCGCGGCTGCTGGCGGACGAGACCGACCTGCACTTCGTCCAGATCAGCGCGATCTTCACAGGGGTGCCGGAGCTGCGGAAGGTCTTCGAGGCGGCCAAGATGCGGCGGCGGAACGGGCAGGGGACGCTGCTCTTCGTCGACGAGATCCACCGCTTCAACAAGGCGCAGCAGGACAGCTTCCTGCCGCACATGGAGGACGGCACGATCCTCCTCGTCGGGGCCACGACCGAGAACCCCTCCTTCGAGCTCAACGCCGCGCTCCTCTCCCGCGCGCAGGTGCTGGTGCTGGAGCGTCTCGACCTCGCCGACCTCGAACACCTCGCCCAGCGGGCCGAGGCCGAGCTGGGCCGCGCGCTGCCGCTCGACGGCGAGGCGCGCGAGGCCTTGCTGGAGATGGCCGACGGCGACGGGCGGGCGCTGCTGAACCTCGTCGAACAGGTCATGGGCTGGAAGGTCGAGGGCAAGCTCGACACCGGCGGATTGCAGACCCGCCTGACCCGCCGCGCCGCGCAATACGACAAGTCAGGCGAGGCGCATTACAACCTGATCTCGGCCCTGCACAAATCCGTCCGCGGCTCCGATCCCGACGCCGCGCTCTACTGGCTGGCGCGGATGCTGACCGGTGGGGAGGACCCGCGCTACCTCGCCCGCCGTATCACCCGCATGGCGGTGGAGGATATCGGCCTTGCCGACCCGCAGGCCCAGACCATCTGCCTGCACGCCTGGGAAACGTACGAGCGGCTGGGCTCGCCCGAGGGCGAGCTGGCGCTCGGGCAGGCGGTGACCTACCTCGCGCTCGCGCCGAAATCGAACGCGGGATACGCGGCCTTCAAGGGCGCCATGGCCGCCGCCAAGCAGACCGGCTCGGAGCCGCCGCCCAAGATCATCCGCAACGCGCCCACCAAGCTCATGAAGGACCTCGGCTACGGCGAGGGCTACGCCTACGACCACGACGCCGAGGATGCCTTCTCGGGGCAGAACTACTTTCCCGACGGCATGAAGCGCGGCGTGTACTACACGCCGCCCGACCGCGGCTTCGAGCGAGAGCTGAAGAAGCGGCTGGACTACTTCGTGAAGCTGCGCGCCAAGCGCCAAGGTTGACAAGACCGGCCACCGGCAGGAGAGAGCGCCCATGCTCGTCACCACCCTTCAGGTCGCCCTCGGCGGCGCGATCGGCGCCGCGGCCCGGTATCTCACCGGGGTCGGGATGGCGCGCGCCTTCGGGGTCACCGGGTTCCCGCTTGGCGTGCTGACGGTCAACGTCGCGGGCAGCTTCGCCATGGGCATCCTCGCCGCCGCGCTCGCCCGCCGGGGGCTCGCCCACCTCAATCCCTTCCTGATGACCGGCGTGCTCGGCGGCTTCACCACCTTCTCGGCCTTCTCTCTGGAGGCTGTCATTCTCTGGGAGCGGGGGCAGGCGGGTCAGGCCGCGCTCTACGTCGCGCTTTCGGTCATTCTCTCCATCGGCGGTCTCCTGGCCGGGCTCGCCCTCGCACGGAGCCTCGCATGAGCGGCGTCCAGACCCTCACTGTCGGCCCGGACGAGGGCGACCAGCGCCTCGACCGCTGGCTGAAGCGGCGCCTGCCGCAGATCACCCAGGGCCGCATCGAGAAGGGCTGCCGCAAGGGCGAGATCCGCGTGGACGGCGCCCGGGCCAAGGCGTCGACCCGCGTCGAGGCGGGGCAGCAGGTGCGCGTGCCGCCGGTCTCCGACGCGCCCGCGCCCGCGCCCAAGGCCGAACCGCGCATCCGCGACGAGGACGCCGAGATGATCCGCGCCTGCGTCATCTACCGCGACGCCGATATCCTCGCGATCAACAAGCCCGCCGGCCTGCCCACCCAGGGCGGCACCGGGCAGACCCGACACGTCGACGGGCTTGCAGAGGCCCTGCGCTTCGACGCGGAGGAGAAGCCCCGCCTCGTTCACCGGCTCGACAAGGACACCTCCGGCGTCCTGCTGCTGGCCCGCTCGCGGCGGGTGGCCAAGGCGCTGACCGAGGCGTTCCGCTCGCGCGAGACGCGCAAGATCTACTGGGCCGCCGTCGCGGGCGTGCCGACTCCCCGCATGGGCACGATCAAGTTCGGCCTGGTGAAGATCCCCGGTCACGGCGCGCGGGGCGAGAACGAGAAGATGCGCTGCCTGCATCCCGACGAGGTCGCCCGCACGCCGGACGCCAAGCACGCGACGACGGATTACGCGGTGATCGAGGGCCTTGCGCAGCGCGCCGCATGGGTCGGTCTCGTGCCTGTCACCGGTCGGACGCACCAGCTGCGCGCGCACATGGCGGAGCTGGGCCACCCCATCGTGGGCGACGGCAAGTACGGCGGCTCGGGGCAGGAGAACCTGGGCGACGGCTGGGGCGCGCAGCTCGGCGGCGAGATCAGTCGCAAGCTGCACCTGCATGCCCGCTCGTTGTCGCTGACCCATCCCGTCACCGGTGCGCGTCTCCAGCTCACCGCGCCGCTGCCCGAGCACATGGCCCGCACCTGGGACTACGTCGGCTGGCGCGCCGCCGATGCGCCTGCCGATCCCTTCGAGGAGATCGAGCCATGAGCGAATGGAAACTCAAACGCTTCTGGACCGAGGCCGCCGTGGTCGAGGCCGAGCGGGGCTACGAGGTTCGCCTGGACGGACGCCAGGTGCGCACGCCCGCCAAGGCGGCTCTCCGGCTGCCGAATCGTGCCCTGGCAGAGGCCTCGGCCGAGGAGTGGAACGCCCAGGAGGGCGCGGTCGACCCTATGACCATGCCGGTCACCCGGGCCGCGAACAGCGCGATCGACAAGGTGATCCCGCAGTTCGACGAGGTTGCCGAGATGATCGCCGAGTACGGCGGCACCGACCTGCTGTGCTATCGCGCCGAGACACCGGATGAGCTCGTCCGCCGCCAGCAGGACGGGTGGGACCCGCTGCTCGACTGGGCGGCGGAGCGCCTCGGCGCGCGGCTTCGGACGGGGGCGGGCGTGATGTACGTGCCGCAGGACCCGGACGCCATCGGCCGGCTCGACGCGCAGGTCCGCGCGCTGGACCCCTTCCGCCTGACTCCTTTCGCTGACCTGGTGAGCCTTTCGGGCTCCCTCGTCCTGGCCTTCGCCGTGGCGGAGGGCGCGCGTGCGCCGGCCGACGCCTGGGCCCTGAGCCGGATCGACGAGGACTGGCAGATCGAACAGTGGGGCGAAGACACCGAGGCCTCCGAAGCCGCCGCCGTGAAACGGGCCGCCTTCCTCGACGCAGCGCGCATCTTTGATCTCGCAGGGCGCTGAAGCACCGTCCAAAGCGCTTGGGATTGTGCACGTATTTGAGGCAATTGGTGCAACCTGCGGCAACCTTAGCCTTGACCTCATGAGCGACACCGGCCACGCTTCCCTGCGTTGAGGGGGGGCGACTTCCTCGCATAAGCGCCCGGAACAGGGCGTCCACTCATAATGGCTCTCCGCCGCCCTGGAGGGCCGATCAGGAAGAGGTAACTTATGAAGACATCCGTATTCCTCGGTGCGCTCACCGTGGCCGGCTTCGCCGCCGGCGCTTCGGCTGCCCAGACGCTCGACGACGTCCAGTCCCGCGGCAACCTGAACTGCGGCGTGACCACCGGCCTCGTCGGCTTTGCCGCGCCCGATGCGAACGGCGTCTGGGAAGGCTTCGACGTCGCCGTCTGCCGCGCCGTCGCCGCCGCCATCTTCGGCGACCCGATGGCCGTCGAATTCGTGCCGACCACCGGTCAGACCCGCTTCACGGCGCTCGCCTCCGGCGAGATCGACCTGCTGGCCCGGAACACCACGTGGACCTTCACCCGCGACACCGACCTCAACAACGAGTTCGTGGGCATCAACTACTACGACGGGCAGGGCTTCATGGTCCCCCGTGACCTCGGCGTGTCCTCCGCTCTCGAGCTGGACGGCGCCACCGTCTGCATCCAGACCGGAACGACGACCGAGCTCAACCTGGCGGACTTCTTCCGCGTGAATAACATCGAGTACGAGCCGGTCCCGATCGAGACCAACGCCGAAGCGCAGCAGCAGTACCTCGCCGGTGCCTGCGACGTGTACACCACCGACGCCTCCGGCCTCGCGGCGACCCGCGCGACCTTCGAGGATCCCTCGGCCCACGTCATCCTGCCCGAGATCATCTCGAAAGAGCCGCTCGGTCCGCTCGTCCGCCACGGCGACAACGAGTGGGGCGACATCGCCCGCTGGGTGCTCAACGCGCTGATCGCCGCCGAGGAACTCGGCGTGACCTCCGCGAACGTCGAGCAACTGGCCGAGGAAGGCACCGACAACCCCGAGATCAACCGTCTTCTCGGTGTCGAAGGCGAGCTCGGCGCGATGATCGGTCTCTCCAACGACTGGGCCGTGAACGCGATTGCCGCCGGCGGCAATTACGGTGAGCTCTTCGAGCGCCACATCGGCGAGTCGACCCCGATCGGCCTGGCCCGCGGCCTGAACGCCCAGTGGACCGAAGGCGGCCTGCTCTACGCTCCGCCGTTCCGCTAAGACCTAGCGCGAGAGGGCCCCGTTCGCGGGGCCCTCTTCGCATCCTCTCGCGCAAGCCAACACGAGTTTCCGGACAAAAGCGGGACGCACCGGTGCAAAAGCCGGGCGGCACCCGGGGAAGGCAACGGAAACCGGGGAGACACAGATGTCGGCGATTTCGCACGAACCGCAGGCCGGTGGCTTCCGGCTCTCTCAGCTCATCTACGATACGCGCTACCGGTCCCTGACCATTCAGGTCGTGGCGCTGATCCTGCTGGTGCTGGGGCTTTCCTGGCTGGTGTCCAACACGGTCCAGAACCTCGAGGCGCTCGGCAAGGATTTCGACTTCGGCTTCCTGACGCAGCCGGCCGGTTACGACATCAACCAGCGGCTTATCGAGTACGATTCCCAGATGAGCCACGGTCGTGCGGCTCTCGTGGGTATCCTCAACACCCTGCTCGTCGCGCTGCTCGGCTGTGCCGCCGCGACGATCCTCGGCGTCTTCTTCGGCGTCCTGCGGCTCTCCAAGAACTGGCTCGTCGCCCGGCTCGCGGCGGTCTACGTCGAGGGCTTCCGCAACGTCCCGCTCCTGCTCTGGATCATCGCGATCTTCGCCATCATGGCCGAGGGCATGCCCCAGCCCCGCGACTTCCGCGAGGGCGGCGGCGCCTCGATGCTGGTGGGCGACAGCGTCGCCGTCACCAACCGCGGCATCTACATTCCGAACGTCGTCTTCACCCGCTCGCTCGGCGGCAACGAGGTCGTCGCGCCCGAACCCGAGGAACCTGACGACGCCGGAACGACCGGCGTCGCCTCCGGGACCTACGGCGGCAGCCGCATCGCCACCGGCGGCGCGGGCGTCTCCACCGGCCAGGATGACCAGGACGCGGCCGATGCCCGGAACGCACAGAGCGCGGCCGGTGAGGACGACGCGGCGGAGGGAGAGATCGTCCCCTCCTCCTCGGCTCTCGACTGGCTCGTCGTGCTTGGCCTGCTGGTTCTCGGCATCATCGCCGCGCGCATGGTCACCGCCTGGGCGAAGCGCAAGCAGGAGGCCACCGGCAAGCGGCCCCGCACGCTCTGGATCAACCTCGCGCTGATCCTCGTCGCCCCCGCCATCGCGCTCTTCCTGCTCGGGGCGCAGTTCGATTACCCCGTGCTCGGCGGCTTCAACTTCGACGGCGGCGTGCACCTGCGCAATTCGCTGATCGCCCTCTGGTTCGCCCTCTCGCTCTATACCGGCGCCTTCGTCGCCGAGATCGTCCGGGGCGGCATCCTCGCGATCTCAAAGGGCCAGTCCGAAGCGGCCTTCGCCCTCGGCCTGCGTCCCAACCGCACCATGCGGCTGATCATCCTGCCCCAGGCGCTGCGGGTCATCATCCCGCCGCTGATCTCGCAGTACCTCAACCTGACCAAGAACAGCTCCCTGGCCATCGCGGTTGGCTACATGGACGCCCGCTCGACCCTGGGCGGCATCACCATCAACCAGACCGGACGCGAGCTGGAGGGGATGCTTCTGCTCGGGCTCTTCTACCTCGTCCTCAGCCTCGTCATCTCGAGCCTGATGAACGTCTACAACAACTCCGTGAAGCTGAAGGAGCGCTGAGATGAGCGATACACACGCCCAGACCCAGCCCTTCGTCCGGGGCGAGATGCTGCCCGAGTCCGAGCCGCCGCTCGCCGAGAAGGGCGCGGTGAAGTGGCTGCGGGAGAACCTCTTCTCCGGCTGGCTCAACATCCTGCTGACCGTGGTCTCGCTCTACGTCATCTGGGTGGTCCTCAGCACGGTAGTGCCCTGGACCGTCCTCGGCATCTGGGACGCGGACAGCCTCACCGGGTGCCGCGAGATCCGCGACGCCCGCTACGGCGAGGGGATGGAGGTCGCCTGCTGGGCGGTCATCGCCGACCGCTGGCAACAGCTGCTCTTCGGTTTCTACCCGCGGGATCTCTACGCCCGTCCCGTGCTTGCGCTGCTCGTCTTCTTCGCGGGTATCGCGCCGGTGCTCTTCACCGGCCTGCCGCGCAAGCTGCTCTGGGGTTCGCTGGCCGCGCCCTTCGTCATGTACTGGCTGCTCTGGGGCGGCTCGATCTGGGGCCCGATCGTCGTGGCGCTCGGGCTCGCCGTCGGCGCGCTCGCCTTCCAGGTGGGCAACCGGGCTCAGGGCGCCCTGCTCGGCGGCATCCTCGCGATCGTCGTGCCGATCCTCTACTGGCTCTTCCTCGCCGGGCCGCTGATCCGCGCCCTCGCGTCGGTCCTGCCCATCGGGATCGAGTTCGTGCCCTCCGACGACTTCGGCGGCTTCATGCTCTCCTTCATCATCGGCATCGCGGGCATCACGCTCTCGCTGCCGCTGGGCATCCTGCTGGCGCTGGGACGGCAATCGGACCTCTTCATCATCAACAAGGTCTCTGTCGCTTTCATCGAGATCATCCGCGGCGTGCCGCTGATCGTCTGGCTCTTCACCGCCTCCCTGCTGCTGAACTACTTCCTGCCGCCGGGGACGAACTTCGACCTGATGCTGCGGGTCATCATCATGGTGACCTTCTTCGCCTCGGCCTACATCGCCGAAGTGGTGCGCGGCGGCCTCGCCGCTCTGCCCAAGGGTCAGTACGAGGCCGGTGACGCGCTCGGGCTCGACTATGCCAAGTCCATGCGGCTGATCATCCTGCCGCAGGCGCTGAAGATCGCCATCCCCGGCATCGTCAACACCTTCATCGGCCTCTTCAAGGACACCACCCTCGTCGTGTTTATCGGCCTGCTCGACCCGATCGGCCTGTCGAACTCGATCCGGGCCACCACCGACTGGAACGGGATCTACTGGGAGCTCTTCGTCTTCATCGGCATCCTGTTCTTCATCTGCTGCTACAGCATGGGCCGCTATTCCCTCGCACTCGAGCGCAAGCTCACCCGCGAGAACCGCTAAGGAGATCCGACATGACCGCCACCGACATCGAGACGGAGCGCCACATCGACCGGAGCGCCATGACGGTCTCCGACGAGGTCGCCATCGAGATCCGGGGAATGAACAAGTGGTTCGGCTCGTTCCACGTGCTCCGCGACATCAACCTCACGGTCTACCGCGGCGAGCGCATCGTCATCTGCGGGCCCTCGGGCTCGGGCAAGTCGACGCTGATCCGCTGCATCAACCGGCTCGAGGAGCACCAGCAGGGCGACATCACGGTCGACGGCACGCTGCTCAGCTCCGACCTGAAGAACATCGACCGGATCCGGTCCGAGGTCGGAATGGTGTTCCAGCACTTCAACCTCTTCCCGCACCTGACGATCCTGGAGAACTGCACCCTGGCGCCGATCTGGGTCCGCAAGGTCCCCAAGAAGGAAGCCGAGGCGACGGCGATGCACTACCTCGAGCGGGTCAAGATCCCCGAGCAGGCGCACAAGTATCCCGGCCAGCTCTCGGGGGGGCAGCAGCAGCGGGTGGCCATCGCGCGCTCGCTCTGCATGAACCCGCGCATCATGCTCTTCGACGAGCCGACCTCGGCCCTCGACCCGGAGATGATCAAGGAGGTGCTCGACACCATGATCGGCCTCGCGGAAGAGGGGATGACCATGCTCTGCGTCACGCACGAGATGGGCTTCGCCCGGCAGGTCGCGAACCGCGTGATCTTCATGGACCAGGGCCAGATCGTCGAGCAGAACGAGCCCGAGGAATTCTTCAACAACCCACAGAGCGAGAGGACCAAGCTCTTCCTCAGCCAGATCCTCGGTCACTGATCCCCGTCCGCCCGGCTCCGACCCGCGAGGTCGCCCGCCGGGCGGACGAGCGCCTGGCCGAGCTTTCCGGATTTCGCAGAATTTCTTATAAAATCAATACGATGGCCAGGCGTCCAAATTTGGACGCCTAGCCTGCGAGGTCCTTCGGCACCACGAAGTCGAGAACGCGCCCCGTCCCCGGTCGGACCTCGGCCCAGTCCTCCTCGAACTCGAGGACCGCCGTCGCCGCCGACGGGTAGGAGCCGAACTTCGGATGGGCGGGCGCCTCCGCGGCCATCCATCCGGCGAAGTCTCCGATCCCGGGGTTATGCCCCAGCATCGCGACCGTCTCGCCGGTCGCCTGCCGCAGCACCTCCAGCATCTTCTGTCGCCCGGCCAGGTAGAGCCCGCCCAGCAGCTTGGGCTCCGGAGCGACCTCGAATTCACCCGCGATCAGCTGCCAGGTTTCCCGCGTCCGAACCGCGTCGGAGCAGAGCACCTCGTCCGGCACGAAGCCCCGCTCGGCCAGCCAGCGGCCGATCCTGGGCGCGGCTTCCCGCCCCCGGTCGTTCAGAACCCGGGCGTGATCCTCAGCCCGAGGGTCGTCCCACGACGACTTGGCATGGCGGATGAGGACAAGCCGCGGCACCTCAGCGGACCCGTGGCTTCACCCGCGGCTCGGTCGAACGGATGATCGAGCCCGCGCCGTAGTCCGTGAAGAGCTCCAGAAGCGTCGCGTTCGGCAAGCGCCCGTCGAGGATCACGACCGCCCGCACACCCTCCTCGATGGCCTTGAGCGCGGTCTCCGTCTTGGGGATCATGCCGCCAGCGATGGTCCCGTCCGCCGTCATCGCGCGCACCTGGTCGGGATGCAGTTCGGTCACGACCTCGCCGTCGGGGCCCTTCACGCCGGCGACGTCGGTCAAGAGAAGCAGCCGGTCCGCCTCCAGCGCCCCGGCGATCGCGCCGGCGGCGGTGTCGCCGTTGACGTTGAAGGTCTCGTTCTCGTTCATCCCGGTCGCGACCGGCGCCACCACGGGGATGATCCCGGCCGAAAAGAGGTCTCGCAGCACCTGCACGTTCATCTCCACCGGCCGGCCGACGAAGCCAAGCTCCGGGTCGTCGGCCTCGGCGACCATGAGGTCGTCGTCCTTGCCGGATAGACCCACGGCCCGGCCGCCCTGGTCGTTGATCGCCTGGACGATCTTCTTGTTCACCAGCCCGGTGAGGATCATCTCGACCACCTCGACCGTCGCCTGGTCCGTCACCCGCTTGCCGCGGACGAAGGTCGACTCGATCCCGAGCTTGCCCAGCATGTCGTTGATCATCGGCCCGCCGCCGTGGACCACGACGGGGTTCGCGCCGACTTGCCGCATCAGCACGATGTCCCGCGCGAAGGCCGCCATCGCGGCATCGTCGCCCATGGCGTTTCCGCCGAACTTGATGACGACCACGGCTCCCGAATAGCGCTGCATGTAAGGCAGGGCCTCGGAGAGTGTCCGGGCCGTGGCGATCCAGTCGCGGTCCATGGTCTGCGTCCTCATCCCTGTCCTCAGCCGATGCCGGCGATGATCCCCCTGAGTTCGCCGATCCCATCCCCCTTTTCGGAGGAGGTCAACACGATCTCGGGGAAGGCCGCGGGATGCTTCGAGAGCCGGTCGCGGACCTGGGCCATGACCCGCTCGCGGTCCTTCAATTTCACCTTGTCGGCCTTGGTAAGCACGCACTGAAAGGTCACGGCGGAGCTATCGAGCAGCGCGAGGATCTCCTCGTCGACCTCCTTCACCCCGTGGCGTGCGTCGATCAGCACGAAGGCCCGCCGCAGCGTGGGGCGCCCCGAGAGGTACTGCTTCAGAAGCTGCTGCCAGCCGCGCACCTTGTCGAGCGGCGCGTTCGCGTAGCCGTAGCCGGGAAGGTCCACGAGGTAGTGGCTCTCGCCCAGGGTGAAGTAGTTGATCTCCTGCGTCCGCCCCGGCGTGTTCGATGCGCGGGCGAGCGCCTTGCGGCCGGTGAGCGCGTTGATGAGCGTCGACTTTCCGACATTCGATCGTCCGGCAAAGCAGATCTCCGGCCGGTCGGCGGGCGGCAGGCCGTCCATCGCGACGACCCCCTTGAGGAAATCGACCTCGCCTGCGAACAGCCTCCGGCCCCGCTCGATCTCGGCGGGGTCGGGCTCGGCGATGGGAAAGGGCAGGCTCATGACCGGCCCGGCTTAGGCGGCGCGGCGGGGGAGGTCAATCTCACTCCGTCGGGACAAGCACCCCCTCCTCGGTCTCGGGAGCGTCGGTCGGCTCCTCCTCGGTCACGACCTCGTCCACGGTCTCCGCCGGCCGAGGGATGTCGGGTTCGGCATCGGTGGGCTCGGGCGGCTGCTGCTCGGCAGAGGCCTCGGTCGGCTCCACGAGATCGACCTTCGACAAGGGCTCCTGCGAGGCGAACCAGGCGGAGACGGCCTCCCGCTCGTCGGGTGTCATTACGTCCGCAATGCGGTACATCGGGCTGATCGTCGCCTCGGGCGCGTCGCTCTGGAACTGCGTCAGGCGGTGGACGAGGTACTCCTCGTACTGGCCGTGGAGCCGGACGAGGCCCGGCAGCTGACCGGTCGGCTCCGCTCCGTGACAGGTCAGGCAGGCCGGAACGTTGCGCTCCGGCAGACCCTCGTTGGCGATCTGCTCGCCCAGGGCGATATCGGCGTCGCTGATCTCCTGCGGAGCGGCGACCGGCTCCAGCTGGTCGACATAGAGGGCAAGCGAGGCGATCTGCTCGTTGGAGAGCCGCCCGGCCACCTCGGTCATCCGCCGCGAGTCACGCTGCTCGGTGCGGAAGTTGTGCAACTGCCGGCCGATGTAGGCGCCGGTCTGGAGCGTCAGGTTGGGATATTCGCCTTCAGGGACGCCGGCCATGGTGTCCTGGTGGCACTCGTCGCAAACGCCGCCCACGAGTTCGGCCGCCTCGTCGAGGTCACCGGTGAGCTCGGACCGGGGCAGGGTGGCGCCGGGCTCGAGGCTGCCGAGGTAGGCGGCGACGGCACCGATCTGCTCGTTGCTCATCTCGTGCGCGACGCCCTGCATGGGCTGCCAGAAGCCCGTACCTCCCCGGCCGCCATCGCGGAACGCCACCAGCTGGGTCGTGAGGAAGCGCGGGTTCTGCCCGGCGATCTCCGGGATCGGAATATCGTCGACCTCACCGGAGCGGCTGTGGCAATTGCTGCAGGCGAGCGCCCCGCTGCCGTCGAGGCCGGCCTCCACGATGGATTCGCCGAGCGCGAGGACGTCGTCGTCGACCGGACGCTGTGGCCCTGCGGCGTCGGGGAGGGTCTCGCCGAAGTACGTGGACAGGGCGTCGATCTGGTTGTTCGAAAGACCCGAGGCCGCGACCTGCATGAAGCCGGAGTGCCGGTCGGCGGCGGCATAAGCCCGCAGGGTGGCGGCAAGATACTCGGGACTCTGGATCGTCAGGTTGGGGGCAAGGCCCTCGGTCACGCCGCCGGTGCCGTCGCTACCGTGGCAGGCGGTGCAGGAGGCGAGCGGGATCGAGGCGAGCGGGTGGTCCGACCAGCCGACGGCGGGCGTGCGGTAGGCGTACTCCTCCATCGCGGGCCCGGTCTTGTAGAAGTTCATGTCCCGCGTCTCGGCAACCGCGCCGAAGGGCATCGCCTCGACCTCGGTCCCGTCGGAAGAGACCAACTCGGCATAGGTCTCGGCGCTCATTTCGGGCAGCTGCCGGAGGAAGGCCACGACGGACCAGATCTCATCGGTCCGCCCGTCGGCGGGCCAGGCGGGCATGGCCGACATCATCACGCCGTTTTCCACGATCCAGTGCAGCTCGGCATCCGTGAACTGCTCGACCACGGCCGGCAGATGCTGCGGACGTGGCGTCATCGAGAGAGCCTGGGGATTCTGGCCGAGGCCCGGGCCACCGTGGCAGCGCGAGCAGACCTGATCGTAATGCTGCGCGCCAAGCGCGATCCGGCCCTCGTCGTCCAGGTTCTCGGGCACCTCGGTCCCGGCGCTCTGCGCGGCGACCGATCGTTTGAAGGCGTAGTGCATGACGCGGTAGAAGGTCTCTCCGTGCCCTTTGTCCGCTGCGACGCTGATTGCCCCAGAGGCCATCAGCGCGAAGCCGGCCCCCACCCCGATCACGCCAAGGATGACGAGGCCGACGACGAAACGGACCCAGAATGACATGAGCGAACTCCCTCCGATCTGCATCCCGGAGGGAACCTTGCGTCAGGTCATTTCGTTCCCGAGCGCTGCTTACTTCTTTGTCGCAGGGGGGCTCTTGCCCCGGATATTCCCGAGAATATCAGGCTTGTACCCGTGGCTGCGCATGATCGCGTACTGCTGGATGAACGTGATCGTGTTGTTCGCGATCCAGTAGAGCACCAGGCCGCTGGCGAAGGTACCCAGCATGAACATGAAGACCCAGGGCATCCAGGCGAAGATCATCCGCTGGGTCGGGTCCGGCGGGGCCGGGTTCAGCTTCTGCTGCAGCCACATCGAGATACCGAGCAGGATCGGCAGGATCCCGAGCGAGACGATCGCAAAGATCGAGCCCGGTTCCGGCGTCGCCCAGGGCAGCAGGCCGAAGAGGTTCAGGATCGACGAGGGGTCGGGCGCGGAGAGGTCGCGGATCCAGCCGATCCAGGGCGCATGCCGCAGTTCGAGCGTGACGAAGATCACCTTGTAGAGCGAGAAGAAGATCGGGATCTGCAGAAGGATCGGCAGGCAGCCCGAGGCGGGGTTCACCTTGTTCTTCTTGTAGAGCTCCATCATGCCCTTCTGGAGCTGCTCCCGGTCGTCGCCCGCGCGCTCCTTGAGCTTCTCCATCTCCGGCTGAAGCTCCTTCATCTTCGCCATGGAGGTGTAGGACTTGTAGGAGAGTGGGAAGAGAATGGCCTTGATGATCAGCGTGAGCACAATGATCGACCAGCCCATGTTCCCGATCACACCGTTCAGCCAATGCAGCAGGGCGAAGATCGGCTTGGTCAGGAAGAAGAACCAGCCCCAGTCGATCGAGTCGAGAAAGCCGTCGATCCCGCCCTGCTGGTACTCGCGGATGGTCTCCCATTCCTTCGCACCGGCGAAGATCTGGCTCTCGGCGCTCGCGGTGGCGCCGGCCTCGACGGTGACCGACGGGTAGACGCTCTCGGCGAGGTAGGTGTCGCCCACGCCGCGCACGACCGACCGGAAGGCGGTGCCGGGCTCGGGGATGAGCGTGGTCATCCAGTACTTGTCCGTGAAGCCGACCCAGCCGTCCTCGGCGACCTCGATCCGGCCTTCCTCGGCCGAGAGGTCCGGGATGTCGTCGTAGTCGATCTCTTCCAGCTCGCCGTCGGACATCCGCACGATGCCCTCGTGCAGAATGAAGAAGTTCGTCGTGTCGATCTGGTTGTTGCGGCGGATCTGGCCGTAGGGGCGCAGGGTCACGTCCTCGCCGGTGGTGTTCTCGACCGACTGGGTGACGGTGAACATGTAGTCGTCGTCGACTGCGATCTGCTTGCGGAAGACGAGGCCCTGGCCGTTGTCCCAGCGCAGCGTGACCGGGCTGTCGGGCGAGAGCGTCTCGCCCTCCTCGATCTCCCAGAGCGTCCGATCGGTGGGCACGTCCTCGGTTTCGGCGCCGTCGACCGCGATCCAGCCGTGCAGGGCGTAATAGGGGCTCTCCGCCCCGGTGGGGGAGAGGAGGCGGACGAGGTCGCTGTCCTCGTCCAGCGTGACGCGGTAGCCGGGCAGCGACAGGTCATCGAGACGGCCGCCGAGCGTGTTGATCGAGCCGACCACGCGGGGGCTGTCGATCGAGATCCGGGCGGCTTCGGGGGCGGTGACGTCCGGGTCGACCTCGGTCTCGGGCGTGTTCGCGGCGGTGGCGTCGGGCGAGGCGGGCGCGAGCGAGGGGTCGCCGGGCGGGGTCAGCGTGTCGCCCTGCACCTCCTGCTCGGCCACGGGCTGGCCGTCGGGGCCCGTCGCGCCCGGGGAGGATTCCGGTGGCGGGAAGAGCAGGAACCACACGAGGATGACGAGAAAGCTGAGCGCTGTCGCCAGAATGAGGTTCTTGTTCTGATCGTCCATCTCGGTCGCCCCGGCCCTTGCCATCGCTGATCTGTTGGGAAAGCTGCGGGCGTTCAACCTGTGCGGGGCCGAAAGGTCAAGGGGTGGGGGCCCGAGAGCGGGTGGCCTCACGCGTCTGTGGCGTGCCACCGCGCCGCCAGTGCGGCGGCAAGTCGCTCGAATCCCGGCCCCTCTCACCCGATGCGCCTGATCCCTTCCGGCCGAGGCGCGGCCAGGGCCGGTCGCGCAGCGATCCAGTCCGTGGCCTGGTCGAAGGGCATTGGCCGGGCAATGGCGAATCCCTGCAGCGCGCCGCAGCCCATCTCGGCCAGTCGCCGGATCTCGCCCTCGGTCTCGACGCCCTCTGCTAGGGTCTCCAGCCCGAGCCGCTCCGCCATGATCAGGATCGCCGACAGCATGCGTTGCTGGTCTGGGTCGCGGTCGACGCCCGTGATGAAGGAGCGGTCGATCTTGAGACGGTGAACCGGCAGATGCCGGATCGACGTGATGGCGGCGTGGCCGGTGCCGAAGTCATCGAGGTCGAGCCGGCAACCGAGACGCGCGAGGTCCTTGAGTGTGGCGACCACGGTATCCTCCGCCTGGCCGGCGACGACGGTTTCCAGCACCTCGATGCAGAGGGCCTCCGGCGGCAGGTCGAGGCGGCGCAGGGTGGTAGCGACCCTCTCCGCGAGGTCTGGCTCCGTGAGGTCGGCGGGCGCGAGGTTGAGGCCGACATGACCGACCTGCAGGCCCTTCTCCCGCCAGTCCGACAGCGCTTCGGCAGATTTGAAGAGGATATGGCGGCCGAGCGCGGCGGTGAGCCCGGCCTCTTCCAGCGCCGGCAGGAAGGCCGCGGGCGGAACCATGCGTCCCCCCGCGCGCGGCCAGCGGGCAAGGGCCTCTACCCCGACAAGACGACCGGAGGTGGCAGAGACCTGAGGCTGGAACCAGGGCAGTATCTCGCCGGCCTCCAGGGCCCGGGCCGCCTGCCGGGCGAGAGCGCCACGCCGGGCGACGCGGCTGCGCATCTCGGGTCCGAACCCGGCGAGAGCGGAAGGGCCGGCCCGCTGGCCGTGGATCAGGGCGAGCCGTGCCGACTGCAGGAGCGCCGCCCCCGTGGCGCCGGGGACGTCCGAGGCGCAGGCGTAGCCGACCGAGACGGTGAGGGGGACAGGTGACATCTCGACCTCGACCGGACGCGAGAGCGCCTCCTGCAGACGGCGCGCCAGATCCCGGGCCTCCGCCCGCCCGGGAGGCATGACGCCCCCGATGACGACGGCAAAGGTCGGACCCTCAAGTCTTGCGCAGGTGTCGAGGTCCCGGACAGAGGAGAGGAGGCGGCGGGCGGTGGATCGCAGGATGTCATCCAGCGCAGGACGCCCGAGCCTTTCTTCCAGCCGCTTGAAACCGTCGATCTCGATGACGAGGACCGTCGTGTCTGACCCCGAGCGGGCCGCCTGCCGGAGCTCTTCGTCTGTCACTGCGAGCAGGGTCTCCTGCAGGTCGAGACCCGTAATCTGGTCGCCGGAGGTGATCGCGGGACGCCTGTCGAAGCCGACCGCGAGCAAGGCAGGGAGTAGAAATGCGGCGATCAGAAACCCTGGCTGCTGGAAGACCATCCAGGCCGAGAGCGTGACGATCGGTACCACCGCGAGAGCGCGGCTCCGCCAACCCGACCTTTCCCACATCCGTGCCATCTGCCGTCCTCACGCCCGTGCCCCCGGGCCGTCGGGAAGGCTCCTAGCCGTAGGGGCTGAGCGTCCGGTTAACGCAGGGCCGGTGGGCTTTCCTCGCTCTCACCGCGGGGCTCGACACTCAGCCCGACGAAGTCGAAGAGCTTCGGGTCGAGAAGGTGCGAAGGCCGCGCGTTCATCAGCGCGCGAAACATCACCTGTCGCCGGCCGGGGGAGTTCTTTTCCCACTGGTCGAGGATCTGCTTTACCTGCTGGCGCTGGAGGCCGTCCTGGGAGCCGCAGAGATCGCAGGGGATGATCGGGTAGTTCATCGCCTTGGCGAACTTCTCGCAATCGGCTTCGGCGACATGGGCGAGGGGACGGTAGAGGAAGAGGTCGCCTTCCTCGTTGACCAGCTTCGGCGGCATGGTCGCGAGGCGGCCGCCGTGGAAGAGGTTCATGAAGAAGGTCTCGAGGATGTCGTCGCGGTGGTGGCCGAGAACGACGGCCGAACAGCCTTCCTCCCGGGCGATCCGGTAGAGGTGCCCCCGGCGCAGGCGCGAGCAGAGGGCGCAGTAGGTGCGGCCGGCCGGGACCTTGTCGGTGACGATGGAATAGGTGTCCTGGTACTCGATCCGATGGGGGACACCCATACGTTCGAGGAACTCCGGCAGGACCGTCGCCGGGAAGCCGGGCTGGCCCTGGTCCAGATTGCAGGCGAGCAGTTCCACCGGCAGCAGGCCGCGCCACTGAAGCTCGTGGAGGACGGCGAGAAGGGTGTAGCTGTCCTTGCCGCCCGAAAGGCAGACGAGCCACTTCGCCCCGCGCTCGACCATGCCGTATTGCTCGATCGCCTCGCGGGTCTCGCGGACGATGCGCTTGCGGAGCTTCTTGAACTCCGTTGAGGAGGGCGCGCCCTCGAAGAGCGGGTGGAGATCGTCTGCGTTGTCGAACATGGCGTCTCTCTAATCAGAGCCTCGCGATTCCGGGAAGGCGCAATCGTCTCAGGAGCCCACGGCGGAGAGCACGAAGAAGCAGATGCCGGACAGCACCGCCGCGGCGGGCACGGTAATGACCCAGGCGGCAACGATGGTCAGGAAGTGCGAGCGCCGCACGAGCTTTCGCCGCTTGCGTTCTTCCCTCGGGAGGCGGAGCGCATCGGGGCTCAGGCCCTCGTTCCGGCGCATTCGGCGGGCGGTATGCCATTCGCGGAAGAACCCGACGCCGAAGACCCCGCCGACCGCGATGTGCGTGGAGCTGACCGGAAGCCCGAGCCACGAGGCCGCGATCACCGTCGTCGCGGCGGAGAGGGCGACGCAGTAGGCGCGCATCGGGTTGAGGCGCGTGATCTGGTCGCCGACCATGCCGATCAGCTTCGGGCCGTAGAACATCAGGCCGAAGGAGATGCCGAGGGCGCCGATGACCATCACCCAGAGCGGGATGCTCACCTGGGCCGCGACGGCGGAGGTTCGCGTCGCCTCGACGACCGCGGCGAGGGGGCCGACGGCATTGGCCACGTCGTTCGCGCCATGGGCGAAGGAGAGCAGCGCCGCCGAGATCACGAGCGGCAGCCGGAAGAGCACCTTCAGCGACCGGTTCCGGTTCTCAAGCCCCTCCGCCTGGCGCCGGATGAACGGGCGGGACAGGAAGGTGAAGACGACGCCCGCAGCCAGTCCGATCAGGAGAGCCGTGCCGAAGTCGATGCTCACTACCCGCTTCAGACCCTTGATAGAGAGGTAGACGCCGAAGGCCGCGGCCATCACCCCTATCAGAACCGGCACCCATGTCCGGGCCGCGGCGATCTTGTCCTCGACGTAGATCACCTTCCACTTGATGAAGGCGAGCATCGCGGCGGCGATGACCCCGCCCAGCAGAGGGGAGATCACCCAGCTCGCCGCGATCGCGCCCATGGTCGGCCAATTGACGGCACTGAAACCCGCAGCGGCGATACCGGCGCCCATGACCCCGCCCACGACCGAGTGGGTCGTGGAGACCGGCGCCCCGACCCAGGTGGCGATGTTGACCCAGATCGCCGCAGAGAGCAGCGCGGCCATCATCGCCCAGATGAAGATCTGGCCGCTGGCGAGCCGTTCCGGCGCGATGATGCCCTTCGAGATGGTCGAGACGACGTCGCCGCCGGCCAGAAGGGCGCCCGCGCTTTCGCAGATCGCGGCGATGGCGATGGCCCCGGCCAGCGAAAGGGCGCGGGCTCCGACCGCGGGGCCCATGTTGTTGGCCACGTCGTTGGCGCCGATGTTGAGAGCCATGTAGGCGCCGAAGACGGCCGCGACGATGACCGCGAGGTTGCCTGTCTCGGCCCCGGTGAGGACCGCGGCAGCCAGGGCCGAAAGGGTCACGAAGACGAGGGAGAACCCGACGCCGACCAGGGGCCGGGCGGCGTACATCGTCGCGAGCTCGAGCCTCGAGAATCGGTTCAGGTCACGGTCGAGGGTCTGCCACTGGTCGACCTGGTCGGGGCTGCTCACGCCGGATCTCCCGCGGTTTCGGTGACCTGGGCCAGCAAGTCGGGGGTCCGGCGCAGGAGCGCGCTCAGGTCGGGTTCGTCGACCGCCTCGGCAGCGCCGTCGGGCGTCATCCAGCGGCGCTGGCGACGTCCTTCTTCGGGATAGCTGTCGCGCAACGCACCGACCTCGATGGCATAGACGTCAACTTCCGTGCCGACGGGCACATCGCCCCGGAGCCGCTTGGTGTAGCGGTAGCGCCCGATGCGGCGCGGTGGACGTGACGAGGCGCGGACGCCGGCCTCTTCCCAGGCCTCTTCGGCCGCGACCCCGCCACCGTCGAACCCGCGTTTGGGCCAGCCTTTCGGCAGGATCCAGCGGTGGGTGTGCAGCGAGGTGATGAGGAGCACCTCGGGGCCGGTCTCTCCATGCCGGTAACAGAGCGCCGCGACCTGGAACCGCGCGGGGCGGCGCAGGAGCGGCGCAACGAAGTCTTGCCAAACTGTCTTGAACACGTGGAGGTCCGTTTCTGAGATTTCGCGCGGGCTTACAGGGGCCGATGTGCGACTGCAAACCCGGGCGTCAGTCGGGAACGTTGTCGATCCCGGAGCCGCCCCAGGGGTGGCAGCGGCCGAGGCGGCGGAGCGTGAGCCAGCCGCCGCGGATCGCACCGTGCCGGTCGAGCGCCTCGAGGGCGTAGGCTGAGCAGGTCGGCGTGTAGCGGCAGCCGTGGCCGACCCAGGGCGAGAAGAGCAACCGGTAGGCCCGGACGGGCAGGGCGAGCAAATGCGCGGCGAGGGTCACGGGTGCACCTTGGCCAGGGCCTCGACGAGGTCGCGGCGCATCTCGGCGAAGTCCGCCTCCGCGGTGCGGTCGCGGCGGCCGATGAGCACGTAATCCCATCCCGGTCGCCCGTTGGCCGGAAGCTCGAGCCGGGCGATCTCGCGCAGGCGGCGCTTGGCGCGGTTGCGGGCCACGGCGTTGCCGACCTTCTTGGAGCAGGTGAAGCCGACGCGAACCGGCCCGTCGTCCTCCTCGCGCTCACGCGCCTGAAGGACGAAACCCGGTGCATGAGCCACGCGCCCGCGCGCGGCGCGGAGGAAGTCCGCCCGCGCCCTCAGCCGGTCCAGACGAGCAAAAACCGCCGCGGGCTGTGCCCCGGCGGTCTGGCGCGTCTCGTCCGGCGGGGAGGCGATCTCCCCACCCGTCATGGTTCAGGCGCTGAGCTTCTTGCGGCCGCGGGCGCGGCGGGCGTTCAGAACCTTGCGGCCGCCCTTGGTGGCCATACGGGCGCGGAAGCCGTGACGGTTCTTGCGAACGCGGTTGGACGGCTGGAACGTGCGCTTCATCGCGTCTCTCCATCTACTCCTGCGGCCGACCCGGTCTGGCGGGTCGAAGGCCGCGTCAATTCGAAGCCCTGCCCTTAGCGAGCGTCAGCAATCCTGTCAACGCCAGCGCGCCATGAAACCAGGTTTGCGCGAAGGCATTCCCGGAGAGGGCGCGGCGACCCGCCCTGTAACATCGGAGGCCCTGCCATCAAGGCCCCGTGACAAGGCTAGGTGTCGGCGCGCGAACGGTCCATGTCAGCGTCAGACTGACGCAGAGACGGGAAAGAGGCGATGATGACCAGCGATGCCGAAGGCGACAAGCGATCCAGGCTGCTCCGCCGCCTTCCGCTCCTGGCGATTCTCCTTGCTGCGGCGCTGGGTGCCTTCTTCCTTAGGGACTACCTGAGCTTCGAGACGCTCTCCGAGAACCGCGAGCGGCTCCTGGCCTTCCGCGATGCCAACTACCTCGGGACGGTCGCCGCCTTCATCGCGGCCTACGTCGTGATCGTGGCCTTCTCGTTGCCCGGCGCGACGCTGGCCACGCTGACAGGCGGGTTCCTCTTCGGGGTCTTTCCCGGCGCGCTCTACAATGTCACGGCAGCGACGATCGGGGCCGTGGGCATCTTCCTCGCCGCGCGCATGGGCGCCGGCGACAGGCTGGCCGGACGGATGGATGCCTCGGAGGGGCTGGTTCGCCGGATCAAGGCCGGCATCGACGAGAACCAGTGGTCGATGCTCTTTCTCATCAGGCTGGTGCCAGCGGTGCCCTTCTTCGTGGCGAACCTCGTACCCGCCTTCGTGGCGGTGCCGCTCTGGCGCTTCGCCGTGACCACCTTCCTCGGGATCATCCCCGGAGCCGTGGTCTATACCTCGGTCGGCGCGGGGCTGGGCGAGGTCTTCGAACGCGGCGAGACCCCCGATCTGGGAATCATCTTCCAGCCGCAAATCCTGTTGCCGATTCTCGGTCTCTGCGCACTGGCGGCCCTGCCGATCGTGCTGAAGGCCGTTCGCGGAAAGAAAGGACTGTAACAATGCAGCGGATCGAGACGGATATCTGTGTGATTGGCGCCGGCTCCGGTGGACTTTCTGTGGCGGCGGGCGCGGCGCAGATGGGCGCGCGCACGGTTCTGATCGAGAGCCACAAGATGGGCGGCGACTGCCTGAACTACGGCTGCGTGCCGTCCAAGGCGCTCATCGCCAGCGGCAAGCAGGCCCATGCGCTGGGCCACGGGCAGGCCTACGGGGTCGCCAAGGCCGAGCCGCAGGTCGATTACGCCGCGGCCAAGGATCATGTGCGTGACGTGATCGAGACCATCGCGCCGGTCGACAGCCAGGAGCGGTTCGAAGGGCTCGGCGTGCAAGTCATCCGCGACTACGCCCGGTTCATCTCCAAGACCGAGGTCCAGGCGGGCGATACCGTCATCGCGGCCCGTCGCTTCGTCGTCGCCACCGGTTCCGGTCCCTTCGTCCCGCCCATCGAAGGGCTCGACAGCGTGACGGTGCACACCAACGAGACGATCTTCGAGCTGCGGGAGCGGCCCGAGCACCTGATCGTCATCGGCGGCGGCAACATCGGCATGGAGATGGCGCAGGCCCATGCCCGGCTCGGCTCCAAGGTGACCGTGATCGAAGGCCAGAAAGCGCTGGGCAAGGACGACCCGGAACTTTCGGCCATCGTGCTCGACCGGTTGCGGGCCGAGGGCGTGGAGATCGTCGAGGGCCAGGAGGCCAGGCGCGTGACCTCCGAGGGTGGCGTGACGGTCGAGACCGAGGGCGGCTCCTACACCGGGTCGCACCTCCTCGTGGCCGTGGGTCGCAAGGTGAAGGTCGACGACCTCGGGCTGGAGGCGGCTGGCGTGAAATACGACCGCTCGGGGATCAGGGTCGGCGCCGACCTCAAGTCCGTCTCCAACAAGAAGGTCTATGCCGTCGGCGACGTGGCGGGGGGGCTGCAGTTCACCCACCTCGCCGGCTATCACGCCGGGATCGTCGTCCGCTCCGCCGTACTGGGCTTGCCGGCCAAGGCGAAGACCGCTCACATCCCCTGGACGACCTACACCGATCCCGAGCTCGCGCAGGTCGGCCTGACCGAGGAACAGGCGAATAAGCGATACGGCAAGGCCGCCGTCACCGTGGTCCGCGCCGAGTACGGCGAGAACGACCGCGCCGTCTCGGAGCGCAAGACTGATGGGATGCTCAAGGTCATGGTCGTGCGGGGCAAGCCCGTGGGCGCCTCGATGGTCGGGGCGCAGGCAGGCGAACTGATCGGATACTGGGCCATGGCCATCGCCAACGGTCTGCGGATGACCGCCATTTCCAACACCGTTCTGCCGTATCCGACACTCAGCGAGATTAACAAAAAGGCCGCGTCGGCCTACTTTAGCCCAAAGCTCTTCGAGAGCGACACGGTGAAACGGGCAGTCGGGCTGGTGCAGCGCTGGCTGCCGTGACCTGCGGAGCGGTATGCTGAACTCACTGTCCGGGCGGTTCCTGGTTCTCACGACGGTCTTCGTCATGCTGGCGGAGGTCCTGATCTTCGTGCCCTCGGTCGCCCGGTTCCGGGAGGACTACCTGCTGCTGCGCCTCGAGCGGGCGCAGATCGCCTCGCTCGCACTGTTGGCCGACGAGATGATCGACGAGGAGCTCGAGCAGGAGCTCCTGGAGAACGCCGGGGTGCTCAACGTGGTGCTGCGACGGGATGAGGTGCGTCAGCTCGTGCTCTCCTCGCCCATCCCGGAGCCTGTCGCCGAGACCTTCGACATGCGGGACGCGGAGGCCTGGACGCTGATCCGCGACGCCATCGCCCGGCTCGTGGATCCGGAAGATCGGATCGTCCGGGTGATGGGCAACCCGGTGCAGGACGGGGGGCTGCTGATCGAGGTCACCCTACGCACGGCACCGCTGCGCGAAGCGATGATCGACTACGGTCTGCGGATTCTCGTGCTCTCGGCGGTGATCTCCGTCTTCACCGCGGCGCTGCTCTTCTTCGCGGTCCGCCAGATCCTGGTGAAGCCGATCAAGAGCGTGATCGCCGCCATGCAGAGCTACGCCGAGGCGCCCGAGGACAGCCGGCGGATCATCGTCCCCGGTGCCGGGATCCGCGAGCTGCGCGAGGCCGAAGACGCGCTGGCCTCGATGCAGACGGAGCTGACGGCCGCCCTTCGGCAGAAGGACCGGCTGGCGCAACTCGGCGGAGCGGTTTCGAAGATCAGTCACGACCTGCGCAACATCCTGACCTCGGCGCAACTCTTCACCGACCGGCTGGAAGCCTCGGACGATCCGCTGGTGAAGCGGATGGCGCCCAAGCTGGTGAACTCGCTGACCCGGGCCATCAACCTCTGCGAGACGACGCTGGCCTTCGGCCGCGCGGAGGAGCCGCCGCCGACGCTGAACCGGGTGCAGTTGGCGGCCATCGTCTCGGACGTGGTCGAGGCCGAGCGGCTCGCCTCGGGCGACCACGACATCAGCTTCTCCGAGGATGTTCCCGCTTCGATGTCGCTTCGCGCGGACGGCGAACAGCTCTTCCGGGTGATCGCCAATCTCGTTCGGAACGCGCGCCAGGCCATCATCGCGAGCGGCGAGCCCGGCGAGATTTGCCTGCGGGCGGCCGAAGACGACGAGGCTTGGTGGATCTACGTGTCCGATACGGGGCCGGGCCTGCCGGAGAAGGCCAGGGAACACCTGTTCCAACCCTTCAGCGGCCGCGCGTCCAAGGGCGGCTCGGGGCTGGGTCTCGCGATTTCGGCCGACCTCGTCCGCGGCCACGGCGGCGCGCTGGAGCTTCGCCGCAGCGATTCCTCCGGGACCGAGTTCGCGATCCGCATCCCCAAGGACGGAGCCGCGCTGCCCGACGCGGCGGAGTGAAGAATCCGCCTCGCGGCCCCTTGCAAAGCCCCCACCGCCCGGTTACATCGCCCCCACTCCGGGCGCTGGTAGCTCAGTTGGATAGAGTACCTGACTACGAATCAGGGGGTCGGGGGTTCGAATCCTCCCCAGCGCGCCACTTTCCCTAGTCAAAAAATACCGATCTGCCCGCTATGCGGCGGCTTGTTTCGCTCTCACCGAACGAGATGTGATAGCGCGGTGGTTGTTCAGAGGGGTTGCGGACCGTATCGCTCGGATCGCGGCCTTCGAGGGCCGCGAGTTCGGTGGAGAGGAGCGAGATCATGAGCCAGTCGACACTCACCCGGCGCGCTGTTCTGGCCGGGGGCGCGGCCCTCGGGGCTGGCATGTGGCTGCCCGGACGCGGAAGCGCGGCGGTGCCCGCCATGCATGTCCTGAAGGACCCGACCTGCGGCTGCTGCACGGCCTGGGTCGCGATCCTCGAGCGCGAAGGGTTCGGGGTCACCGTCGAAGAGGCGCGGGGGACGATGCTGACGCGCTACAAGATCGACAGCGGCGTGCCTGTCGACCTCTTCTCCTGCCATACCGGGATGATCGACGGCTACGTGATCGAGGGTCACGTCCCCGTGGCGGACATCCGGCGGTTGCTGGAGGAGCGTCCCGACGCGGTGGGTCTTGCGGTGCCGGGGATGCCCTACGGCTCGCCGGGGATGGGACCGGAGGAAGAGCGCGAGGCCTTCGACGTGATGCTGATCCTGCGGGACGGGCGTTCCGAGGTCTTCACGCGCTACGACGGCGCAGCCTGAAGGACTGGGCCGGTACGCGACCGGTCTCATCCCGTCTCGTCGAGCAGGCTATCGACCAGCCCGAGATAGCCGGGGCCGAAAAGCCGGTAATGTACCATGGCGGGCCAGAGCTGATAGATCGGCCTCCGGCCTGCATAGCCTTCTGGCGTACCGTAGGCGGACCAGAACTTCACCGACGGCCGTCCGAAGAGGTCAAGCATCGCGAGGTCGACCTCGGGGTCGCCATGGTAGCACGCCGGGTCGATGAGGCCGGTGACGTGCCCGGACCGAGCCATGACGTTGCCGGTCCAGAGATCACCGTGAAGCAGAACAGGCGGCCTGTCAGGCAGGCGCTCGGCGAGCGTCCCGCAGAGGGCCTCCAGCCGCCGGGCAAGTTCCGGAGGCAGGTGGGCGACTTGTGGGAGGAGGCGCCGCTCGGCCCAGAAGGCGGGCCAGGTCGGGCAAGAGGAATTCAGGATCGCGACGGGACCGAAAGCGTGGTCCCGGTGCCATCCTTTGATATCGGCCCGCGTGGAGTGAAGCCGGGCCAGGACAGCTCCCAGATCGGACCAGGCAGAGGCGGGTCCCTCGTCTTGCCCCAGGTCTTCCAGAATCAACAGATCGCCCTCGACGCCGAGGACCTCGGGAGCCGGCGCACCGGCATCCCGCAGGGCGCGGAGCATTTCGGCTTCGGCCTCACCGGCCGTCTTGGCGATGACGCTGCGACCGGAGTCGAGGGTCAGACGGCGGACTTCGGAAAGATCGCCGCCATGCAGACGATCCGAAGCCGCGACCTCTTCGCCGAGCACCCTCACGGGCGCTGTAGCTTTGCGACGAGCGCCGCCGCACCGGCGGTGACGTCGGCCCATGTGGCGTCGAAGCCCTCCAGCCCGCCGAAATAGGGATCGGCAACCGAGGCGCCCTCGCGGCCCTCGACGTGGTCGAGGAGCAGGGTCAGCCGGTCGCGGCGTTCGGGGGGCGCGATGGCCCGGAGATCGGCGAGGTTCTGGGTGTCCATCGCTACGACGAGGTCGAAGCGCTCGAAGTCTTGGGGCGAGACCTGTCGCCCGCTGTAGCCGGAGATGTCGAGACCCTGCGCTGCCGCCACGGCCTGCGCGCGGCGGTCGGGCGGCTCACCGATGTGCCAGTCGCCTGTTCCGGCAGAGTCGGTCTCGGCTTCGAGACCCGCGCGTGCGGCGGCCTCGCGGAAGGCGGCCTCGGCCAGAGGCGAGCGGCAGATGTTGCCGAGACACACGAAGAGGACGCGGGGCGGGCTCATGGCCCGACCCAAGCAGGTTTCGCGGCGGGAGGCTAGGCCGGGCGAAGCCCGAGGATTTCGCGGGCCTGCGCCGGCGTGGCGACGGGCCGCTCGTGGCGCTCGCAGATCTCGACCGCCCGCCGCACAAGGGCGGCGTTGGAAGGCGCCAGGGTCTCGCGGTCGAACCGGACGTTGTCCTCTAGGCCCGTGCGGGCATGGCCGCCTGCGGCGATGGACCATTCATTAAGCGTCAGCTGGGCGGGGCCGATGCCGGCGGCGCACCAGGGCGTGCCGGGCGCGCGCGACTCGAGGAGCTTCACGTAGAAGTCGAAGACCTCCCGGTCGGCGGGCATGGCGTTCTTCACGCCCATGACGAACTGGACGTAGAGGCGGCCGTAGAGCTTGCCCTCCTCCTGCATCTTCAGCGCCTGGAGGATGTGGGAGAGGTCGAAGGCCTCAACCTCGGGCGTGATCTCGTAATTCTTCATTTCCTCGGCGAGCCAGTCCACCAGGTCCGGCGGGTTCTCGTAGACGCGCGTCGGGAAATTGTTGGAGCCTACCGAGAGCGAGGCCATGTCCGGCCGCAGCGGAAGCATGCCGCCGCGGACCTTGCCGGCGCCGGAGCGGCCGCCGGTGGAGAACTGGACGATCATGCCGGGGCAGTGCGTCTCCAGGCCCTCCTTGAGGCGGGCGAACTTTTCGGGGTCGGACGAAGGGGTCTCGTCGTCGTTGCGCACGTGGGCGTGGCAGATGGTTGCCCCGGCCTCGAAGGCCTCCTGCGCGCTCTCGACCTGTTCCGTGACAGTGATCGGGACGGCTGGATTGTTTTCCTTCTTCGGCAGCGAACCGGTGATCGCCACGCAGATGATGCAGGGATCGGACATGGGACCTCCTTCGCCGTACCGGCGCGGACCATACCGGGGGAAAGGGGGAAGGCAAGCCGAGATCACCTATGTCATAAATGTTATGTCGGAAAGCCGAGATTGGAATTGTAGGTTATGCGCGGCCTTCACTAGAGTGCGCACCGGGCCCGACGTTTCGGCCCGGCCGATCGCCACGAGCGCGATGGGCAGACTCAGGGAGGACATCATGAACAGACGTCATCTGGGCCTTTCGGCCCTCGCGCTCGCCGTCGCGCTGACAGGGGCGCCCATCGCGGCGCAGGAGAACGGTACCATCGGGATCGCCATGCCGACGAAATCCTCGTCGCGCTGGATCTCCGACGGCGAGAGCATGGTCGCGCAGTTCGAGGAAGCCGGCTACGACACGGACCTGCAGTACGCCGAGGACGACATCCCGAACCAGCTCGCCCAGATCGAGAACATGATCACCAAGGGCGTCGATGCCCTCGTGATCGCCGCGATCGACGGCACCACGCTGTCCAACGCGCTGGCCAACGCCGCCGCGCTCGACATTCCGGTGGTGGCCTACGACCGCCTGATCCGCGATTCCGGCGACGTCGACTACTACGCCACCTTCGACAACTTCCAGGTGGGCGTGCAGCAGGCCAACAGCCTGGTCGAGGGCCTCGAGGAGCGCTTCCCCGATGCCGAGACCTGGAACGTCGAGCTCTTCGGCGGGTCGCCGGACGACAACAACGCCTACTTCTTCTACGACGGCGCGATGTCAGTCCTGCAGCCGCTGATCGACGACGGCTCGATCAACGTCG
Source organism: Histidinibacterium aquaticum (assembly GCF_008710275.1). GTDB lineage: Bacteria > Pseudomonadota > Alphaproteobacteria > Rhodobacterales > Rhodobacteraceae > Oceanicola > Oceanicola aquaticus. Next base: position 1,001,563 of record NZ_VYQE01000001.1, on the reverse strand, counting down.
TCTCCGGCCAGATGGGCATGGATACCGTCGGCACCCTGCGCTGGGACGGCGCGGTGGCGCAGGCCCGCATGGATAACCTGCTGTCGGCCCACTACACCGACGCCCAGGTGCACGGCGTTCTGTCGCCCTACGACGGCCTCTCCATCGGCATCCTCTCCTCGCTCAAGGGCGTGGGCTACGGCTCGGGCGACCAGCCGATGCCGATCGTGACTGGCCAGGACGCCGAGATTCCCTCGGTCAAGTCGATCCTCGCGGGCGAGCAGTACTCGACCATCTTCAAGGACACCCGGGAACTGGCCCGCGTGACCGTGGGCATGGTTGACGCGCTCCTGCAGGGCGGCGAGCCCGAGATCAACGACACCTCGACCTACGACAACGGCGTGAAGGTCGTGCCCTCCTACCTGCTCGAGCCGGTTCCGGTCGACGCGGACAACTGGGAGGACGTACTGCTCGGGTCCGAGTACTACACCCGCGACCAGATCGAGCAGTAATCACCAACCAAGACCGCCGCGCGCCCGGGTTCGGGGCGCGCGGCCCATGAGGCCCGACGCCATGCCGACGCTTCTCGAGATGCAGTCGATCACCAAGACCTTTCCGGGGGTCCGGGCGCTCGACGAGGTGAGCCTCAAGGTCGAGGAGGGCGAGATCCATGCCCTCGTCGGCGAGAACGGGGCGGGCAAGTCGACGCTCATGAAGGTGCTATCCGGCGTCTACCCGCACGGCACCTACGAGGGCGAGATCCTCTACGACGGCGAGGCGCTCGCACTGAACGGCATCTCCGACAGCGAGAAGCGCGGCATCATCATCATCCACCAGGAACTGGCGCTGGTGCCGCTCCTGTCGATCGCCGAGAACCTCTTCCTGGGCAACGAGCGCGCCACCGGCGGCGTCATCCAGTGGCAGGAGACCTTCCGGCGCACCGAGGAACTGCTGCGCAAGGTCGGCCTCAAGGAGAGCCCGGCGACAAAGGTCGAACGGCTGGGTGTCGGCAAGCAGCAGCTCGTGGAAATCGCCAAGGCGCTCTCCAAGGAAGTGCGGCTGCTGATCCTCGACGAGCCCACCGCGGCCCTGTCGGAAAGCGACAGCCAGGCGCTGCTCGACCTGATCCTGGAGCTCAAGGCGCAGGGCGTCACCTCGATCATCATCAGTCACAAGCTCAACGAGATCCGCCGGATCGCCGACACGATCACCGTGATCCGCGACGGCTCTTCGGTCTCCACGCTGGACGCCCGGACGGGCGGCATCACCGAGGACCGGATCGTCCGCGACATGGTCGGCCGCGACATGTCGGCCCGCTATCCCGACCGCGAGCGGCGGGCGGGCGAGACCATCTTCGAGGTGAAGAACTGGAACGTCTTCCACCCCGAGCACGCGGAGCGGCAGGTCATCCACGACGTGAGCTTCAACGTCCGCGCGGGCGAAGTCGTGGGCATCGCGGGGCTCATGGGCTCGGGCCGGACCGAGCTCGCCATGTCGATCTTCGGCCGCAGCTGGGGTCAGAACATCTCGGGCGAGGTCTTCGTGCGCGGCCAGCCGGCGGACACCTCCAAGGTCGCCCGCGCCATCGACGCGGGACTGGCCTACGTGACCGAGGACCGCAAGGAGCTCGGCCTCGTGCTTGAGGACACGATCCGCCAGAACATCACGCTGGCAAACCTGCCGGCCGTCTCGCGCACGGGCATTCTCTCCTCGGGCGAGGAGACCAACGTGGCGGAGCGCTACAAGCGCGCGATGAACATCCGCACGCCGACCGTCTTCCAGAAGGTCATGAACCTCTCGGGCGGCAACCAGCAGAAGGTGGTGCTCTCCAAGTGGCTCTTCGCGAGCCCGGAGGTGCTGATCCTCGACGAGCCCACCCGCGGCATCGACGTCGGCGCGAAATTCGAGATCTACGGGATCATCAACGACCTCTCCAAGCAGGGGAAAGGCGTCGTGATGATCTCTTCGGAAATGCCCGAACTACTGGGCATGTGTGACAGGATATACGTCATGAACGAGGGCGAGTTCGTCGGCGAGCTCAGTGCCGACGAGGCCAGCCAAGAGCGCATCATGTCGCTCATCGTGACGGATTAGGGAGGGGACGATGACGGATACCCTGACGGGCCAGGACACGGCGGCGGCGCAGCCGCAGAAGAGCATCGGCTCCTACCTGGCGAGCCACATGCGAGAGTACGGGCTGCTCTTCGCCCTGATCGCGATCATGGTGTTCTTCCAGATCGTGACGGGCGGCACGCTGCTGCGGCCCATCAACATCACCAACCTGTTCCTGCAGAACAGCTACATCATCATCATGGCGCTGGGCATGCTCATCGTCATCGTGGGCGGCAACATCGACCTTTCGGTGGGCTCGGTCATGGGCTTCATCGGGGCGCTCGCAGCGGTGATGATGGTCAACTGGGGATGGTCGGTCCCCGTGGCGAGCCTCGCCTGCCTTTTCTGTGGCGTGCTCATCGGGGCGGCGCAGGGCTACTGGGTGGCCTACTGGAAGATCCCCTCGTTCATCGTGACACTGGCGGGCATGCTGGTGTTCCGCGGGGCGTCGCTCTGGCTGCTCGAAGGCCAGTCGGTCGGGCCCTTCGCGCGTGAGTTCCAACTGCTCTCGACCGGCTTTGTGCCCGACATCTTCGGCATCGGCCGGCCCAACGGGACGGCTCTGGCGGTGGGCGTGATCGCCGTCATCCTGATCTTCTACTTCGGCCTGCGCACGCGCGCGCAGAACCGCAAGTACGGCATCGAGGACGAGCCCGTCGGCCTGTTCTACGTCCGCAACGCGATCATCGCCGGGGCGCTCTTCTTCGTGCTCTACAAGCTCGCGACCTTCCGCGGCCTGCCGAACGTGCTCATCACCATGGGCATTCTCACACTAATCTACGCCTTCATCACCGAACGCACGACGATCGGACGGCGGATCTACGCGCTGGGCGGCAACGCGAAGGCGGCGAAGCTCTCCGGCATCGCGACGGAGCGGCTGACGTTCCTGACCTTCGTCAACATGGGCTTCCTCGCCGCCCTGGCCGGCCTGATCTACGCCGCGCGCCTGAACACCGCGACGCCGAAGGCCGGTTTCGCGCTTGAGCTGGACGTGATCGCGGCGGTCTTCATCGGCGGCGCGTCGATGTCGGGCGGTGTGGGCAAGATCATCGGGGCCGTCGTCGGCGCCTTCATCATGGGCGTGATGAACAACGGCATGTCGATCATGGGGATCGGCATCGACTACCAGCAGGTCATCAAGGGCCTCGTGCTGCTCGCCGCTGTCATCTTCGACGTCTACAACAAGCAGAAGCAGGCCTGACAGCCGACCTCTGCCGAACGACAAAAAGGACTGGTGTCATGGCGTTCAAACCCGCCCAATGGCCTCGGAAGCTGCGGTCGCAGGAGTGGTTCGGGGGCAATACCCGCGACCATATCTACCACCGCGGCTGGATGAAGAACCAAGGGCTGCCGCACCACCTGTTCGACGGGCGACCGGTCATCGCGATCATGAACACCTGGTCGGAGCTCACGCCCTGCAACGCGCACCTGCGCGACCTCGCCGAAAAGGTGAAGTACGGCATCTACGAGGCGGGCGGGTTCCCGGTGGAGGTCCCCGCCTTTTCTGCCTCGGAAAGCGCTTTTCGCCCCACCGCGATGATGTTCCGCAACCTCGCCGCCATGGCGGTGGAGGAGCAGATGCGCGGTCAGCCGATCGACGGCGCGGTGCTGCTGGTGGGCTGCGACAAGACCACGCCCTCGCTGCTGATGGCCGCCGCCTCGACCGATCTGCCGTCCATCGTCGTGACCGGCGGGCCGATGCTGAACGGCTACTTCCAGAACGAGCGGGTCGGTTCGGGCACGCATCTCTGGAAGTTCTCCGAGGCCATCAAGGCCGGGGAAATGACCATGGACGAATTCGCCGAGGCGGAGAATTCCATGTCCCGCTCGGCCGGCTCCTGCAACACCATGGGCACCGCCTCGACGATGGCCAGCATGGCCGAGGCCCTTGGCATGGCCCTCTCGGGCAACGCCGCCATTCCCGCGGTGGACTCGCGGCGCCGGATGATGGCGCACATGACCGGGATGCGGATCGTCCAGATGGTGAAGGACGACCTGAAGCCCTCGGACATCATGACCCGGGAGGCCTTCGAGAACGCCATCCGCACCAACGCCGCGATCGGCGGCTCGACCAACGCGGTGATCCACCTTCTCGCGCTTGCCGGGCGGGTGGGTGTCGACCTGACGCTCGACGACTGGGACCGGCTGGGCCGGGACGTGCCGACGATCGTGAACCTCATGCCCTCCGGCAAGTACCTCATGGAAGAGTTCTTCTACGCAGGCGGACTGCCCGTCGTGCTCAAGCGACTGGCCGAGGCCGGCCTGCTCAACGACTGCCTGACCGTCTCTGGCGAGACGGCCGCGGCGCAGGTGAAGGACGTCCGGAACCACAACGAGGACGTGATCCTGCCGGTCGAGAAGGCGCTGACGAAGAGCGGCGGCGTCGCCGTGCTGCGCGGCAACCTCGCGCCGGACGGTGCGGTGCTGAAGCCCTCCGCCGCGACGCCGGAGCTTATGGTCCACCGGGGGCGCGCAGTCGTCTTCGAGGACATCGACGACTACAAGGCCAAGATCGACGACGAGGATCTCGACATCGACGAGACCTGCGTGATGGTGCTGAAGAACTGCGGGCCCAAGGGCTACCCGGGCATGTCCGAGGTCGGCAACATGGGTCTGCCGCCGAAGGTGCTGCGCAAGGGGATCACCGACATGGTCCGCATCTCCGACGCGAGGATGTCGGGTACGGCCTACGGCACCGTGATCCTCCACACCTCGCCCGAGGCGGCGGCCGGCGGGCCGCTCGCAATCGTGCAGAACGGCGACATGATCGAGGTCGACGTCCCGAACCGCACGCTGCACCTCGACTTGAGCGACGAGGAGATCGCGAGCCGTCTCGCCGCCTGGCGCAACCCGATCGAAACGCCCGTCGGCGGCTACGCCCGGCTCTTTCACGAGCATGTCATGGGCGCCGATACCGGCGCCGACTTCGACTTCCTGCGCGGGTGCCGGGGTGCGCCCGTGCCGAAGGATTCGCACTGATGTCGGAACCGATGAAAATCGCGCTCGTCGGCGTCGGCAAGATCGCCCGCGACCAGCACATCCCCGCCATTGCCGGGCACGAGGGCCTGACCCTCGCCGCAACGGCCAGCCGCAATGCTTCGGTCGAAGGCGTCGAGGCGCATACCGACCTGGCCTCTCTGCTGGAGGCCCGGCCGGACATCGGGGTCATCTCGCTCTGCACGCCGCCGCAGTACCGCTACGCCGACGCGCGGCTTGCGCTGGAAGCCGGGCGGCACGTCATGCTGGAGAAGCCGCCGGGCGCCACCCTGTCCGAAGTGCATGACCTGATCGACCTCGCGCGAAAGAGCGGCGTGACCCTCTTCGCCACCTGGCACTCGCGCCACGCGGCCGCGGTCTCCGCGGCCCGTGACTGGCTCGCCGACAAGACGATCCGCAGCCTCGAGGTGACCTGGCACGAGGACGTCCGCTACTGGCATCCCGGGCAGGAGTGGATCTGGGAGGCGGGCGGTCTCGGCGTCTTCGACCCGGGCATCAACGCGCTGTCCATTCTGACCGCGATCTACCCACGCGCGCTGCATCTCTCCAACGCGACGCTGACCTTCCCCGAGAACCGCGACACACCCATCGCCGCCCGGTTGTCCTTTGCCGATCCCGGCGGCGCCGAGGTCTCCGCCGACTTCGACTGGCGCAAGGAGGGCGATCCCGCCTGGGACATCCGCATTTCGACCGACGCCGGCGAGGCGGTGCTGTCCGAGGGTGGCGCGAAACTGCATGTCGACGGCAACCGGCTCGAGACGCCCGAGGCCGACGCCCTCGGCGGCGAGTACCCCGGCCTCTACGCGCGCCTTCACGACCTGGTCTCGCGCGGCGAGAGCGATGTGGACCTGTCGCCCATGGTCCATGTGGCCGATGCCTTCACCCTGGGCCGGCGGCTGACGACCGACCCTTTCCAATTCTGAGGACCCGATGGACCGACTGACCGGCATTCTGCCCGTGGCGCCCACGCCCTTTCACGACGACGGCTCGCTCGATCCCGAGGGCATGCGCCGCACCTGCGACTTCCTGATCGACGCGGGCGTCGACGCGATCTGCATCCTGGCCAACTATTCCGAGCAGTTCCTGCTGACCGACGCGGAGCGGGAGGAGACCCAGAAGACCGCGCTCGAGCAGGTCGCGGGCCGCGTGCCGGTGATCGTGACCACCTCGCATTTCTCCACCGACATCGCCGTCGAGCGGGCGAAGTCGGCCGAGGCGATGGGCGCCTCGATGCTGATGATGATGCCGCCCTATCACGGCACCGGTCTCAGGGCCGGGCCGGAGGGCATCATGGAGCACTTCCGCGCGGTTTCCGACGCGATCTCGATCCCGATCATGGTGCAGGACGCGCCTCTCTCGGGCGTCGACCTTTCGGTGCCGCTCCTGGTGCGGATGGCGAAGGAGATCGAGAACGTCTCCTACTTCAAGATCGAGTGCCCCTTCGCCGCCGACAAGCTCGCGGCGCTGATCGAGGCGGGCGGCGAGCACATCGTCGGACCTTTCGACGGCGAGGAGGCGGTGACCCTTCTGGCCGATCTTGACGCGGGCTGCACCGGCACGATGACCTCGGGCATGTTCCCGGACAGGATCCGGCCTATCGTTGCGGAGTACCTGGCCGGCAATACGGACTCGGCTCTCGGCCACTGGCAGGCCTGCCTGCCGCTCATCAATCACGAGAACCGCCAGTGCGGGCTGCGCGCCTGCAAGGCGGTCTACAAGGAGGGCGGGATCATCGGTTCGGACCATGTCCGTCACCCGTTGGCCCCTCTCTCGGACCGGACGCGCGCGCGGCTCATGAGCCTCGCGCGGGACCTCGACATCCTCGCCCTGACCTGGGGCAAGTGAGAAGGAGACGATCATGGACGGAGCGACGGGATTCACCCCGCACGGCAAGCACCTGATCGCGGGCGACTGGGTCGCCGGCGGAGAGACGTTCAGCAGCGAACCCGCAAGCGGCACGCCGCATGAGTACTCGGTCGGCGAGCCCAAGCATGTTGACGCGGCCTGCGAGGCCGCCGAGGAGGCTTTCTGGACCTACGGCTGGACCAGCCGAGAGGACCGCGCGGCCTTTCTCGAGGCCATCGCCGACGAGATCGAGGCACGCGGCGACCGGATCACCGAGATCGGCACGGCCGAGACCGGCCTGCCCGCGGCGCGGCTGCAGGGCGAGCGGGGTCGGACCACCGGCCAGCTCCGGCTCTTCGCCAGCCACATCCGAGATGGCGGTTATCTCGACCGCCGCCACGATGCCGCGCTGCCCGACCGCGAGCCCCTTCCACGCCCGGACCTGAAGCTGGTGCAGCGGCCGATCGGCCCGGTCGCCGTCTTCGGCGCGTCGAACTTCCCGCTCGCCTTCTCGACCGCTGGTGGCGACACCGCAGCCGCGCTCGCCGCCGGCTGCCCCGTCGTGGTCAAGGGACACGGCGCGCATCCCGGGACCGGCGAGATCGTCGCCGAGGCCATCCTCGCCGCGATCGAGAGCTGCGGGATGCCCCGCGGCGTCTTCTCGCTGGTTCAGGGCGGGACGCTTGAGACCGGCCAACGGCTGGTGACCCATCCGCTGATCAAGGCCGTGGGATTCACCGGCTCGTTCAAGGGCGGCAAGGCTCTCTTCGACCTCTGCATGCAGCGCGACGAGCCGATCCCGTTCTTCGGCGAGATGGGCTCGGTCAACCCGATGTTCGTCCTGCCCGAGGCCGCGAAGGCCCGGGGCGGCGAGATCGGCAAGGGCTGGGCGGGCTCGCTGACCATGGGCGTGGGCCAGTTCTGCACCAATCCGGGCATCGCGGTCGTCGAGCGCGGCGAGGCGGGTGACGCCTTCGTCGCGGCTGCGAAGGAGGCCCTGGGCGAAGTCTCGGCACAGACCATGCTGACCGACGGCATCGCGGAGGCCTACCGCTCGGGCAAGGAGCGTTTCGGTACCCGTAACGCCGTCCGCGAAGTGCTCGGGACCGAGAGCGAGGGCCGGACCGCGAGTCCGAACCTCTACGAGACCGACGCGGACGCCTACCTGCAGGACCACGCCCTGGGCGAGGAGGTCTTCGGGCCCTTCGGGCTCGTGGTGCGCGTCGACGGCCCGGAGCAGATGGAGACGCTCGCCCGCGGCTTCGAGGGTCAGCTGACCGCGACGCTGCAGATGGACGAGGGCGATACCGAGACCGGCCGGCGCCTGATGCCGGTGCTGGAGCGCAAGGCGGGGCGGATCCTCGTCAACGGGTTCCCGACCGGTGTCGAGGTCGCCGACGCCATGGTCCACGGCGGGCCATATCCAGCGACCACGAACTTCGGCGCGACCTCGGTCGGGACGCTGTCGATCCGGCGGTTCCTGAGGCCGGTGTGCTACCAGAACCTTCCCGACGCGCTGCTGCCCGTCGATCTCGCCTGACGGCGCTCGGCGCTGTTCCTCCGCGCCGGCGCGCGGAGGAAGGCGCCCCGCCCGCCGCCCCGTGGGCGGCGCGCGGGGAGGCGACCGGGAGAGGGGGCGCTTCCCGGCCGTTAGTTGCATTCGGTCCCGGTGGCCTCGAACCCTCGCGGCTCGCTCTCTAAATCCACCGTGCGAGGGTTCGAACGGGGGCAGGGGGCTCTGCCCCCGCCGGCTCCGCCGGCCCCCCGGGATATTTCTACCCAGAAGAGGTGAGGATCCTGGCACAGGCCCGGGCGATCACCGATTCCTCGTCGGTCTCGATGCGCAGGATCGGGACGGGTCCGGCGTGTATCTCGCGGGCGTTGGCGGCGTTCGCGCCGGGGTCCAGCTCGAGACCGAGAAAAGCCAGCGTTTCCAGGGCCTGCGCCCGCACGGGGGCTGCGTTCTCTCCGATGCCCCCGGTGAAGACCAGCCCGTCGATCCCGCCCAGGACCGCGGCCATGGCGCCGATCTCGCGCGCCAGGCGGAAGGTAAAGTAGGAAACGGCCTCGGCGGCCTCGGGCGCGTCGGAGGCGAGCAGGCTGCGCATGTCGGAGCTGAGGCCGGAGAGGCCCTTCAGCCCGCTCTCCTTGTAGAGCAGCCGGGAGATCTCGGCCGGCTGCATCGCTTTCTGGTCCATCAGGTAGAGCAGCACTCCTGGGTCGATCTGGCCGCAGCGCGTACCCATGGGCAGACCGTCGAGGGCGGAGAAACCCATCGAGGAGCCGATGCTGCGCCCCTCCCGGATTGCGCAGGTCGAGGCTCCGTTTCCGAGGTGTGCGACGATGACCCGGCCCGCGTGGAGGTCGGGGTAGTCGCGCGCGAGCAGGGTGGTCACGAAGTCGTAACTCAGACCGTGGAAACCGTAGCGCCGCACGCCCTCGTCGTAGAAGCGGCGGGGCAGGGCGAAGGTGTCGTTGACCCAGGGGTGGCCCCGGTGGAAGGCAGTGTCGTAGCAGCCGACCTGGAGTGCCTCGGGAAAGGCCGCGCGGGCGGCACGGAGCCCCGCGAGGTTGTGCGGCTGGTGGAGGGGGGCGAAGGGAGAGAGGCGGGCGAGGTCGCGCAGGACCTCCTCGGTCAGTCTCTCGGGTTCGGTGCGGTCCGGGCCGCCATGGACGATCCGGTGGCCGACCGCCTCGATCCGCGTGTCGGGAAGCTCAGACAGGACCGCGTCGAGCGCCTGGGCCTGGTCCGCCTGGCCGATGTCGCGGCTCATGCTGTCGTCGCCGTACTCGACGCTCAGCCGCGCGTCCGAGCCGAGGCGCTCGACCTGCGCCGCGAGGCGGCGGCGCCCCTCCTCCCAGAGCGAGACCTTGAGCGAGGACGATCCGGCATTGAGGGTCAGGATGGCCATGTCAGTGTCCCGGCACCGGCGCGTGCGCCGCGAAGAGCGCGGCGACGGCGCAGGAGGCGAGGCGCGCCTTGTCGTCGTCTGCCCGCGACGAGAGGATCACCGGGACCTGGGCCCCGATCACCAGCCCGCCCGCCTCGGCATGGGCGAGATAGGTGAGCTGCTTGGCGATCATGTTGCCGCTTTCGAGGTTCGGGGCGACGAGGATGTTCGCCCGGCCGGCGACGAGGGACTTGATGCCCTTGGTGGCGGCCGCCTGCAGGTCCACGGCGTTGTCCATCGCGAGTGGACCGTCGACCAGTCCGCCGGTGATCTGCCCGCGCTCGGCCATCTTGGAGAGGGCGGCGGCGTCGAGCGTCGAGGGGATGGAGGGGTTCACCGTCTCGACGGCCGAGAGGATGCCCGCCTTGGGCTCCTCGATGCCGAGCGCCAACGCGAGGTCGATGGCGTTCTGAACGATGTCGACCTTGGTGGCGAGATCGGGGGCGATGTTGATCGCGGCGTCGGTCACCAGGAGCGGGTGATCGAGCCCGGGGACGTCCATCACGAAGACATGCGACAGCCGCCGCGCGGTCCGAAGGCCGCCGTCGCGGCGGACCACCGCGCGCAGGAGGTCCTCGGTGTGCAGGTGGCCCTTCATCACCGCGCGGGCGCGCCCCTCGTGGACCAGCGCCACGGCACGGGCGGCGGCGCGCAGGTGGTCGGGCTCCTCGACGATCTCGAGGCCGGAGATGTCGACTCCCGCCTCCGTGGCCGCGGTGGCGATGCGCGCGGCGCTGCCGACGAGGATGGGAGTGATCAGCGTGTGGTCGCGGCCGAGCAGCGCTCCGGCCAGGGCATCTGGGCTTTCGGGTGCGACAACGGCGGTGGGGATCGGGTCGAGAGGTTCCGCGCGGGCCAGGATCGCGTCGAAATGCACGTGCCGCTGCACTGTGAGGCCGGGGATGTCGGCGGCATCGTAGCTGACCGGTCGAAGCGGCGCGATGACCACCGCCTCGCCGCGGGCGAGCGGGCCCTCGGCGCCGCTGACCTCCACTTCGAAGCGGGCCTCGCGGTCGGGGCCGAGCTCGGTCAGGCGGACGCGTGCAGTTACCTCCTCGCCCGGCCGGGCCCGGCCGAGGAAGGTGAGAGACTGCGACTTGTAGAGGGTGCCCGGTCCCGGCAGGCGGTTGCCCAGGACGCCGGAAATCAGCGCGGCGATCCAGGCTGAGGGGGCCACGGCCTCGGGCACGCCGTCTCCGTCACCGTCGGCTTCGGGCAGGTGCAGCGGGTTCAGGTTTCCGCTGGCGTGGGCGAAGACGTAGAGGTCGTCGGCCACGCAGAGGCGGGTGGTCTCGGCCTCCATTCCGACCTCGAGACGGTCATAGGGCGTATTGGCGTAACGCATCGGATCTCCCGGGCAGGCCTCGTGCCGAAGTCTTCGCGCCGGCCCTCCCCGAGCGCAACCCGGAGACGCCTGTAAATCGCGCCGCCCCCGCCGCGAGCCTGCCGCATTCCGGGGCGATCCCTCGGAAAAGACGACACGCCGGGAGACAAGACATGACCGACGCCACCGCCCCTTCCTCCAGCTCCGCCGTTCTCCGCCGCATCGTTCCGGCCGTGCTCGGCCTGTTGTCCCTTGCGGCGCTTGCCGCCGGGATCGCGCTGCAGGTTCTCGGGGGCGGCGTGTCAGAGGCGCGCACTGCGGCCTACGTGGCGGGGCCGCCGAGGGCGGTGACGCTCGACCGGTTCGATCCGGAGCGGCATGCCAGCCCGCTCGGCGAAGTCCTCCTGACGGCGCAGCTCGACCTCGAGGCGGCGCGGACCCTGGCGCCTGTCGGAGGCGAGGGTCCTGCCGCTTTCGCGCTTCCGCTGGAAGGGCTGGGCGACGGACGGACCCGGCGCGCGCTCGCCATCTTCACCGGTCCTGGTTTCGAGGACGGCCGCATCACCGCCGCCGGTCTCGCGGCCATCGCGGAGCGCTCGGGCGGAAGCGGGCCGGTCCTGACGCTGAACGGTTGGCTCCAGGCCCCGGGCGAATGGTCGGCGCCGTTGGCGCGCGCCGGGCTCGATCCGCGCCTTCCGGTGGTCTTTCCCTTCGTGGAAGGCCGTCGCGCGGCCTTCTCGGCGCCGGAGGATGGGAAGTCGGTCCTCGATCTCTTCTGCCTGGTGGCCGCAGGGCTCGGTCTCGCGGCCCTGGCCATGGTCGCGGTGACGCGGCCCCGAAAAAGCACTGAGCCCGCATCGGCCGAGGACATGGCCGAACGGGAGGAAAACGCGCCAATGGGCCGCCGCGTGCCTGCGTTGGCGGGACTGTCGGTTGCGGTAGTGGTGGCCGGTGGCGCGATGCTCGTGTGGATGGGCCAGCCGGAGATCGAGGCCGGGACAAGCGGCAAGATCGTCTCCGCCATCGTGGGCGGGTCGGAGGATGCCGGCCTCTCGCTCCTGCAGACGCGTGACTGGCTACAGCTCAAGTGGAGGCAGGCGATGGCCGGTCATGCCGGCGCGGCCGCCGGCTTCGTGGCGCTCTTCGCGCTGATGCTGCTCGCCTGGGCCCGCCTCAGCTACCAGGCGCGCGTCGACCAGGCCCGGCAGCGCGCGGAGGAGCAGGCGTCTGCCGACCGGTCCGGCACGCCGGCCTGACCTCTAGAAAGTCACATCCACGCCGGGGAGATTGAGCGCCTTCATCAGGTCGCGCAGCTCCTGGCGGGCGGCGATGTTGGAGATGTTGAGGTTCTTGACCCCGATATCTCGCAGGTCGAGAAGGGTCAGCCCGCGCGGGAACAGCTCGCGGAAGATGACACGCTCGTTGAAACCCGGGGCGACGCGGAAGCCGATGCGCTTGGCCAGCAGGTCGAGCGCCTTCTGCATCTTCTCCTTGTTGACCATTTGCTGCGCGCCGAGGCGGTTGCGGACGACGACCCAGTCGATGGGCTCCAGCCCGGCCTGCGCCCGCAACTGACGCGCGCTCCAGACCATTTCCGAGTAGACCGAGGGGCCGATGATCTTCTCGCCGTCGGTGTCGATATGGGCCAGCAGGTCGAAGTCAACGAAGCTGTCGTTGAGCGGCGTGATCAGCGTATCCGCAAGCGAGTGTGCCACCTGGGCAAGACGCGTGTGAGAGCCCGGGCAGTCGATCAGGATGAAGTCGCTGTCCGGCTCCAGCCCTGCAACCGCCGCCGAGAGCCGATGGTCCGAGGCATTCTCGCCCGGCTGAAGGCTCGCCTGATCGACCTCCGGCAATTCGTGGTAGGCCGGTGTGGGCAGGTCGAGACCGGACTTCTCCATGTAGCTCCGGCGGTTGGCGATGTAGCGGCCGAGGCTCTTCTGGCGGAGGTCGAGATCGAGCGTGCCGACCTTGTGACCCAGTCGGGCGAGCGCGCTCGCGACATGCATCGACACGGTGGATTTCCCCGCGCCGCCCTTCTCGTTACCCACGACGATGATATGCGCCACTGCCAACGGCCCCTTGCCCGCGCCGCCAATGCCCGGCGGCGTTCTTTGTTTGCGCAAAACTAAAGCCCGTATCGGGGGAATGAAAGAAGTCCGAGGGCAAAGCCCGCGACGCGTGGCGCGGGGGACTCATCTCCCCGCGGTGCGCCGGTCGGTCGGCTGCAATAGCCTGATCGGGAGCCGGTTCCGGACGGCGTTTCGGCCTGCTAGGCTCACCTAGCGGCATAGGGCGGGGTGTCGCGATGCGGGACGGAGCTGGTCGGCGATCGGGGCCGACGTGCCCGGCGGGCGGGTCATCATCTACATGGACCCCGAGCGAGCGCAGGACTCATCGACCAGAGCACCGCCTTCTGACCCGGCGAACACCTCATCAAGCGGAAACCGGCCCCCGGAAAGAGGAACGCCGCCCCGAGGGGCGGCGTCCGGTCGTCGAAAGGGGTGGCTCTCAGAAGCCCAAGCCCTCGTACTTCTTCTTGAACTTCGACACGCGGCCGCCGGTGTCCATCAGGCGGGTGCCGCCACCGGTCCAGGCCGGGTGAACGGAGGGGTCGATGTCGAGGGAGAGCTGCTCCCCCTCCTTGCCCCAGGTCGACTTCATCTGCACGACGTCGCCGTTCGTGAGTTTCACGTCGATGAGGTGGTAGTCGGGGTGGATGTCTTTTTTCATGTCGCGGATCCTTGCACCGGCTTCTTGCCGTCGCTCTTCGGCTTCGGCGCGCGATAGTTCGTCTGCTCGGCGATACGGGCCGACTTGCCGCGGCGCGAGCGGAGGTAATACAGCTTCGCCCGGCGGATCTTGCCGCGGCGCACGACCGTGATCTCTTCGATGTTGGTCGAGTAGAGCGGGAAGACACGCTCCACGCCCTCGCCGAAGGAAATCTTGCGGACGGTGAACGACCCGGCGATCCCCTCGCCGTGCTTGCGGCTAATGCAGACGCCTTCGTAGTTCTGCACGCGGGTGCGGGTACCCTCGGTCACCTTGTAGCCGACGCGAACGGTGTCGCCCGCCTTGAAGTCGGGAATCTTCTTCCCGAGAGAGGCGATCTGTTCCGCCTCCAGTTCAGCGATCAGGTCCATCTGATCAACTCCTAAAGCTGCTCACGGTTGGTCCGTGAAGGTGTCTCGCGTCTCCAGAGCTCTGGTCTTCGACCGGGTCCGCCCATGCGCCCGCCAGAGGTTCGAGCCGTCATTCCTTGTGTCGTCCGCCGCGCCGCCCGTGGCGGCAGAAGAATGCCGCGCGGCGCGAAAGATCACACCCCGGACAAGCCAGCCGACTCCCGGGACGCGCGCGTCATACGCAACGGGAGACTCGAAATCAAGCCGGTTCGGAGGCAGGGGGGGTCAGCCCCGTCGTGCCTTGTAGGCTTTCCAGAGGTCCGGCCTGCGTTCCCGGGTGAGTTCTTCTGACTGTGCGCGGCGCCAGTCGGCGATGCGGGCGTGATGGCCGGAAAGCAGGACCTCGGGGATGGTCCGGCCCTGCCACTCCGCCGGGCGGGTGTACTGTGGATGTTCAAGGAGCCCGTCGGAAAAGCTCTCTTCAACGGCCGAGGCCTCGTTGCCCAGCACACCGGGCCTGAGACGGACGCAGGCGTCGATAAGCGCCTGCGCGGCGATCTCTCCGCCGGTCATCACGAAGTCGCCGAGGCTGACCTCCTGGATCTCGTAGTGATCGAGAACGCGCTGGTCGACCCCCTCGAACCGGCCGCAGAGCAGCGTGACGCCGTCGCAGGCCGCGAGGTCCCGGGCCATCGCCTGGTCGAACGGACGGCCGCGCGGCGAGAGGTAGAGGATGGGCATGCGGCCCCGGGACATCTCCCGGGCAGACTCGATGGCCGCACCCACGACGTCGGGGCGCAGCACCATCCCGGCACCACCGCCCGCCGGCGTGTCGTCGACGTTGCGGTGCTTGCCCTCGCCGAAGCGGCGCAGATCGATGGGTCGCAGCTGCCAGATGCCGTCCTTCAGGGCCTTGCCGGTGAGGCTCTCTCCGAGAAGACCGGGGAAGGCATCGGGAAAAAGGGTGATGACCTGCGCCGTCCAGGCGCGGGCGAGATCGGCCCGGTCCTCCATCAGGTCGCGCGGCTGCAGAGAGGCGCGGATGGATTTTCGGCCGTGGGATTTGGGCGTGTCGGACATGCGCTCCGTCTAGACCGGAACGCGGAGGGAGGGAACTGTCGTGGAGTGGGACGATGCGGAGCCGGTTTCGGCGCGCCTCCGCATCGCCTGAGTCAGGCGAGCGCGATGACGCCGAAGAGAACCAGCAGGAACAGGATCAGGACCACGAAGATCAGGATGCGGGCGCCTGTCAGTGCGACGCCGGCGAGGCTGTTGAAGCCGAGCAGGGCTGCGATGGCGGCAACGGCGAGGAGGATCAGGATCCATTCGATCATGGGAAACGGCCTTTCAGCTTGGGCTTGTACCAGTCGCCAGCCAACGCCGGTGTGTCACATGACGTTCCCTGCGGTCGCAAACGCGCCGCGACTCAGGTGACGGTCCTTCCCTCCGCGGGATGATGACGCGCCTCGCCGAGCGGCTCCGCGAAGCGCAAAAGGTATCCATCCGGATCGGCCACGACGAACTGGCGCTGCCCGAGATAGCGGTCGCCCGCCCGGTACCAGGCATCCTCGATTTGCCGGAAAACCGGAAGGTCGGCGGCGCGGCAGTCGCGGTGGAGCGCTGCGGCATCCGGCGTGGCGATCTGGAAATGCACGCCCCGGCCGAACGGCGGCGCCGCGGGCGCGGCGAACCAACTGTCGGGCGTGATCTCTTCGAGCATCAGCTCCGCCCCGTGATGGGAGAGCCGCGCGAAGCCGGTCCGCTCGTAGAGTGTCTCGAAACCAAGCGGTCCCAGGTAGACGGAAAGGCTTGTCGCAAGATCGCGGCAGTAGAGCTCCGGAAGGAGCGGCGTCACTCCGCATCCTCTGGGAAGAGTCCCGCCGGCGGGTCGGCAACGATCCGGCCCGCGCCGATGTCGACGGTCGGCACGATCTCCCGGGTGAAGGGCAGGAGGACGGTGGCGCTCAGCCCCGGTCCGTGGATCTCGAGGAGGTCGCCCGCCCCGTGGTCATGGACGGCCTTCACATGGCCGAGCAGAGCCCCGCCCGTATCGTGGACCGGCAGGCCGATGAGATCTGCGTGGTAGAACTCGTCTTCCTCGAGCTCGGGCAGACGCTCGCGGTCGGCGTAGAGCTCCGTTCCCTTCAGGGCGTCGGCCTCTTCCTTTGTCGTCACGCCGTCGACGCGCGCGACGAGCGAACCCTTGGCCTCGCCGGTCAGGACCAGCTCGGCGAAGCGCTTGCCGTCCGCGGAGTAGAGCGGCGCGTAGTCGACGATGGCGGCGGGGTCGGCGCAGAAGCTCTTGAGCCGCACCTCGCCCCGTACGCCGAATGCTCCGGCCAGGGCGCCGACGATGACACGATCAGTCATGCTTGGCCTCCCGCTGGAGGGGCCGGACCCGTGAGTCCGGCCCCCGCACCGATCACTCGGTGGTCTCTTCCGCAGCAGCCTCGTCGCCGGCATTCGCGGCTTCGGCGGCGGCGGCTTCCTTCTCGGCCCGGGCGGCGGCGCGCTCCTGGGCGGCCTTGCCCGGCTTCGCCTTGTTCGGGTTGTTGCGGGTCTTCTTCTCGAGCACGCCCGCTCCCTCGAGGAAACGAGAGACACGGTCGGAGGGCTGGGCGCCCTGGTCGAGCCAGTACTGCACCCGCTCGAGATCCATCTTCACCCGCTCTTCGCTGTCCTTGGGCAGCAGCGGGTTGTAGGTGCCGAGCTTCTCGATGAAGCGGCCGTCGCGCGGCATGCGGCTGTCGGCGGCGACGATGGAGTAGAACGGGCGCTTCTTGGAACCGCCGCGGGACAGTCTGATCTTCATGGCCATCGTGAGTATCTCCTTTCGAATGGCGTGAGGCGGGCCTCCGGGCCCGTCAGGCGTTCAGCTTCTTGTGGTGCTGGATGACTTCCTGGATGATGAAGGCCAGGAATTTCTTGGCGAAAGCGGGGTCGAGATCGGCCGCCTTCGCAAGATCGGTGAGCCGCGCGATCTGGGCCTCTTCGCGGACCGGATCGGCGGGGGGCAGGTCGTGTTGGGCCTTGAGCCGGCCCACGGCCTGCGTGTGCTTGAACCGTTCGGCGAGCGTGAAGACGAGGATCGCATCGAGCCGGTCGATGCTCTCCCGGTGCTCGCGAAGGAGCTCCGCGGCGCGGGCGGCAGTGGTCTCGGTCATCAGACGCTCTCCTTGATCTCGGCGGGGGCGACATGCCGCCAGATGCCGAGCCGCCCGTAGACGGGGTGATGAAACTCGCCCTCTGGCGTGCAGCCCATGCGGCGGGCGAGGGCGATGGATCTGGCGTTCTCGGGGTCGATCGCGCTCATGACGGTGGACCAGCCGAGGGTCTCGTAGGCATGGGCGCGAACGGCTTTCGCGGCCTCGAAGGCCACGCCGCGGCCTTCGGCATGGTCGAAAACGGTCCAGGCGATCTCCGGCTCGGGCCAGCCCTCCGGGCGGAAGAGACCCGACAGGCCCAGGGCCGCATCGGTGGCACGGTCCGCGACGATCCAGCGGCCGTATCCGCGTATCTGCCAGTGGCCGATCAGAGCGCAGAACCGGTCGAAGGCCGCCGAACGGTCGAAAGGTCCGCCGACGGTCCGCGACCTGTCACCGGCGCAATAGTCGGCGTAGGCCTCGAAGTCGCGCTGCTCCGGCGCCCGGAGACGCAGCCGCTCGGTTTCGAGCGTCGGGATGTGGATCACGGTCTCGGTCATGCCGCCTCTCCCAGGGGGTGACGGTAGACCAGGCAGTCGTCGCCCTCGGGCCGCGCGGCATCGGGGTCGAGCCGCGCGCCGAGGCGTTCGGCCAGTCGGATCGAGGCGGCGTTCTCGCGGTCGATGTAGCTCACGAGAGACGGAAGCTTCATGCGCTCGGTGACATGAGCGCGCAGGGCGGCGGCGGCCTCGAAGGCGAAGCCCTTGCCCGTGGCGCCGTCGTAGAGGAACCAGCCCATCTCGATCTCCGGGAAGCGCGGCGGCTGGTGGATGCCTACATGACCGAGTGGGCGGCCGCCCTCGGCTTCCGTGACGGTCAGGCTGCCGAACCCCTTGAGGTGCCAGCTCGCCACATCGTGGCAGAACCAGTCCCAGGCGCTGCTTCCGCCGTCGTCTGCCATGTGGGCCGCCGACGGCGACGCGAGAAAGGCGCTGTAGGACGCGAAGTCCGACATCTCGTAGGGCCGCAGCACCAGTCTCTCGGTTCTGAGGGTCGGGATCGTCATGCGTCCTCCTCCTCGAACCGGTAGACGAGAACATCCTTGTCCTCGGGGTGCCGCGCCTCGTCCAGCTTGCCGCCGAGCGCCTCGGCGACGCGGATCGACCGCTCGTGGCTCGCGTCCATGTAGGCCACGAAATCCTGCCCGCCGAGCAACTCCCGCGCATGGCTGATCAGCGCGCGGCCGGCCTCGACGGCAAAGCCGCGCCCCTCGGCCTCGGGGATCAGCAGCCAGCCTATCTCGGGCTCCGGGTCGCCCCACTCATGATCAAGCGTCGCGATGCCGAGGACGCGGCCGGTCTCGAGGTCTTCGATGGTAAAGGCCCCGAAACCGCGCAGCAGCCAGGAGGCCACGATCTGGTTGAAGTCCAGCCAGGCCTCCTCGGGCGACATCGGGCCGCCGATATGGCGGCCGTGCTCTGTCGTCCAGATCGGTTCGAGAACGGGCCAGTCGTCGAGCCGCGGCGCGCGTAGCCGCAGACGACGCGTCTCCAGCGAAGGGATCGCTTCGGTCACGCCGGCGGCGCGCTCCGCCGCGGGGCCAGGAGGGGGATTGAGCCAGGGGCGCTCGGTCATGCCGCGCCCCGTTCGTCGGCCGGGCGCGGATGACGATAGACGAGCGAGGGCTTGTCCTTCATCGGCTGTTTCGCATGCACGTCGTGGACGGCGCCCAGCTTCTCGGCGAGACGTATGGAGCGGTGGTTGTCCGGGGCGATATAGCTGACAACCGTGGACCAGCCGAGGTCACGGTAGGCATGCAGCACACAGGCGCGAGCGGCCTCGGTGGCGATGCCGGTTCCCTCGACCGAGGGGTCCCAGATCGTCCAGCCGACCTCCGTCTCGGGCCAGATCGAAGGCACCCAGGGGCCGATAAGTCCGAGCGCGCGGTCCTCGCCCTTCCGGGTGACGGCGAACATGCCGTAGCCGCGGATCTCCCAGTGACCGATCTCGGCGGCGAAGATGAGCCAGGCGCGGCCCTCCTCATATGGGCCGCCGATCCCCTTCGCCCGCTCGGACATGAAGAAATCGCGCCCCATCTCCCAGTCGCGGGCGGCGGGCTTGCGCAGGATCAGGCGCTCGGTTTCCAGACGCTCGATCATGCCGCCTCCGGATCGGGGTGGCGCCAGACCTGGAGCGAATTGCCTTTCGGGGTCACCCAGACGCCGTCCCGAAGGGCGCCGAGACGGATGGCGAGCCGGGTGGCCCGGGCATTGCCCGGCGCGATGTAGGACACGGCGCTGCGCCAGCCGAGAACCCAATGGGCGAAGGCGCGGGTCGCGACGGCGGCCTCGTAGCCGAGGCCGCGGCCCTCGTTCGCGGCGTTCCAGATCAGGAAAACGATCTCGGGGTCGGGCTGGCTGTCGAGCTTCAACGGGCCGAAGACGCCGATGGCCTGCCCGTCCTCCTTGAGTTCGGCGACGAAGGGCCCATAGCCTAGGACCTCGTGATGTCGGACGAGCGCGGCGAAATCGCCGGCGTCCTGGTCCGTCATCCCGGCATGGCTCCGGTCGCTCGCGCAGAAAGCCTCGTGCGCGACGCGATGCGCCTCTCGCGGCATCACCAGCCGGAGGCGGGGGGTCTCGGGAGGCAGGCGGCTCGCGCCACGCTTTCCGGGACCGGAGCGCATGTCGGTTCGGGCTCTCATGGCGTCACTTCTTCTTGCCGAACCCCGAGAGGCCGGGCGGCAGGCCGCCGCTGCCCATGCCGGGCATTCCGCCGGGCATTCCGCCCATCTTGCCCACCTCGGCCTGGGCCTGCGCGAGGTCGGCCTCGGAGGGGCCACCCTTGCCGAACATGCCCTTCATCATCTGCTTCATGGCGCCGCCTTTCCCCATGCGGCCCATCTTCTTCATCACGTCGGACATCTGCCGATGCTGCTTGAGGAGCTTGTTGAGCTCGCTCACCTCGAGCCCCGCGCCCTTGGCGATCCGCTTCTTGCGGGAGGCCTGGAGGACCTGCGGGTTGGCGCGCTCCTTCTTGGTCATCGAATTGATGAGGGCGACCTGCCGCGAAAGGATGCTGTCATCCATGCCGGCCTCGCCCATCTGCTTCTGCATCTTGGCGGCACCCGGCATCATCGAGAGCATCGATTCCATGCCGCCCATCTTCTGCATCTGCTCGAGCTGCATCTTCAGGTCGTTCATGTTGAACTGACCCTTCTGGAAGCGCTTCATCATGCGCTCGGCCTGCTCGGCCTCGAGCGTCTGCTGCGCCTTCTCCACGAGGGAGACGATATCGCCCATGCCGAGGATCCGGCCGGCGATCCGCTCGGCATGGAATTCCTCGATGGCGTCCATTTTCTCGCCGAGGCCGACGAAGCGGATGGGCTTGCCGGTGACCGCGCGCATCGACAGCGCCGCGCCGCCGCGGCCGTCGCCGTCCATCCGGGTGAGGACGACACCGGAGACGCCGATCTTGTCGTCGAATTCCTCGGCCACGTTGACCGCGTCCTGGCCGGTCAGGCCGTCGACCACCAGCAGCGTCTCGCGCGGGTTGGCGACGTCGCGCACGGCGGCGGCCTGGGCGATCAACTCCTGGTCGATGTGCAGGCGGCCCGCGGTGTCGAGCATGTAGACGTCGTAGCCGCCGAGGCTCGCCTGCGTCTTGGCGCGCTTGGCGATGGCGACGGCATCCTCGCCCTTCACGATGGGCAGAGTGTCGACCCCGATCTGGCTGCCGAGGATCGCGAGCTGCTCCATGGCGGCGGGACGGTTGGTGTCGAGCGAGGCCATGAGAACCCGCTTGCCGTCCCGCTCCTTCAGGCGCTTGGCGAGTTTCGCGGTGGTCGTCGTCTTGCCCGAGCCCTGCAGGCCGACCATCAGGATCGGCGCGGGCGGGTTGTCGATCTTGAGCTTGCCGGGATCCTCGTCGCCGGTCAGCACGCTGACCAGTTCGTCGTGGACGATCTTCACGACCTGCTGGCCGGGCGTGACCGACTTGGTCACCGCGGCCCCGGTCGCCTTCTTCTCCACCGCCTTGATGAAGTTGCGCGCCACCGGCAGCGAGACGTCCGCTTCGAGCAGAGCGACCCGCACCTCTCGCAGCGCGGTCTTCACGTCCTCCTCCGAGAGCGAGCCCTGCTTGGTCAGCCGGTCGAAGACACCGCCGAGGCGTTCAGAGAGGTTTTCGAACATGGGTGCCCTCCGGGCTGCTACGGTTTCGGCCCCGAGATAAGGACCGGCGGATCAAACGACAAACGCCCCCGTGGGCGAACACTCGCTGACGGGGGGCGATCCCGGCACGCGCCGGGACCGGAAGCTGTCGCACTTCCGGATCGGCCAGCCCTTAATGTGTCGGGGGGTCGATTGTCAATCCATCCCTGGCCGTCCTCGGCGCCCGGGAGGGCGTGGCCCCGATGTCTCGCCATGAGGCCCGAGCTCGGCGGTACAACTTGCATTTCCGAACAACGGCCACATGTTGACCGCGTCTTTGTTACTGAACGCACAGCGAGGGGCCGATGATAAACTGGGATGAAATTCGCACGGCCTACCAGGTCGCGCGGCTTGGAACGGTGAGCGGCGCCGCCGACGTTCTGGGTGTCCATCATGCCACGGTGATCCGCCACATCGATGCGCTCGAGGGCAGGCTGGGGGTCAAGCTCTTCCAGCGGCACGCGCGGGGATACACGGCCACCGAGGCGGGACAGGACCTGCTGCGCGTCGCGCAGGCGACCGACGACCAGTTCACGCAGCTGACGGGACGGATCAAGGGGCTGGGGGAGGGCGTGACCGGCGACTTGACCGTCACCTCGCTCGCCGCCATCGCGCCCCTGCTCACCCCGGTCCTCGCGGATTTCCAGCGCGAGAACGAAGGCGTCACCGTCCGCTACCTGACCGGCGACCGGCTCTTCCGCCTGGAGTACGGCGAGGCCCACGTCGCGATCCGCGCCGGCGCCGCGCCGGAGCAGCCGGACAATGTGGTCCAGCCGTTCCACCCGCAGCGGATGAAGATGGTCGCGACGGAGGACTACGTAAGCCGGATGGGCCGGCCCGAGAGCGTCGAGGACCTCAAGAACCACGACTTCGTGGGACACGAGAACCGCGAGAGCCGAGCGCCCTTCATGCGCTGGCTGCGCAGCCATGTCCCGGAAGACCGGATTGTCTTCCGCACGATGGACAACCGCACCCAGGTCGACGCCATTCTCGCCGGGGCGGGAATCGGGTTCATGGCCGAATGGGAAGTGGCCCAGCGAGACGGGCTGGTCGAGATCCTCCCGCCCGAGGAGAGTTGGTCGGCCTCGCTCTGGCTCGTGACCCACGTGGACCTGCACCGGACGCCGAAGGTCCAGGCCTTCCTGTCCTTCCTGAAGGCGCGCGCGAAGACCTGGAACTTCGACTAGCGTCAATGGGGCGGAGGAACCGCGGACCGGGTCTGAAAGTTTGGTCGCCGACCGACAGGAAAGGACCCGACCAATGAACCGGATCATCTACCTCGTGGGTCTCGTTGTGATCGTCGTCGCCATCATCGGCTTCGTTCTCTGAGGGACCTGAACGGCCCGCGCCCCTCAGGGCCGGGCCGGACCCTCCCCCAGCTCCAGCAGTTCCGACCGCAGGAAACGCTCGAAGGCGTCGAGTTCGACGGCCTCGAACTGCCCGAAGCTCTGCATCCAGATCGAGGCCGACCTGAGCGCGTCCGGCTGCAGCTTGCACCACGTCACCCGGCCGCGACGCTCCTGCTCGATGAGGCCGGCGGCTGTCAGCACGCGCAGGTGCTTGGAGATCGCCGCAAGCGACATGTCGAAGGGGTCCGCCACGTCGCTGACGGCCATGTCGTCTTCCAACAGCATCGACAGGATCGCGCGCCGCGTCGGGTCGGCCAGGGCGGAAAAGACGGTGTCGAGATCGGCGCTCATGGTCTCGCAGAACAGCGCCAAGAGGCGAAAGTCAACCGGCGGGTTGAATATGGATAGTGCTCGTGCTGCTGCGGTGCCTTGTCGCTCCCTCCAAAATAGCTATTCCTATTCAACAGGTTGCGGCCATTTCCCCCTCGCTTGACTCGGGCGGGCCTGCCGCCTACTCACCTCTCCGACATCCGAGCGGAGCGAGACGTGACGGAGCCCGATGACGCCGACCGCATGAAGGCCCTCGAAGAGCGGCTGCGCAAGGCGAAGGGACAACCCGAGGTCAAGCATCACTCGGAAAGCCATCACTCCCAGGCGCAGCTGGCCTGGAGGATGGTGATAGAGCTGGTGGCCGGTCTGGGGATCGGCTTCGGCATCGGATACGGGCTCGATGCTCTGCTGGGCACGCGGCCCCTGTTGATGGTGCTGTTCATATTTCTGGGCTTCGCGGCCGGCGTAAAGACGATGATGCGCTCGGCCAAGGAGATGCAGGTAGAATATCGCGCCCCCGAGGGCGAAGAGGGAAACGGCGATGGCAGAGAACACTGAAGCCCAAGGCGCAGCGGCAGCAGATCACGGCGAAGGCGGCGGTCTCGTCTTCCACCCGCTCGATCAGTTCATCGTCGAGCCGCTCTTCGGCGACGGTCCCATCCGCTGGTACACCATCACCAACGTGACCTTCTGGATGGCGATCACGGTGCTCTGCATCGTCGCGCTCCTCGTCTGGGGCACGCGTGGGCGCGCCCAGGTCCCGAGCCGGTCGCAGTCTGTCGCGGAACTCGCCTACGGCTTCGTCTACAAGATGGTCGAGGACGTGAGCGGCAAGGACGGGGTGAAGTACTTCCCCTACATCTTCACGCTCTTCCTCTTCATCGTGTTCGCGAATTTCCTCGGCCTGATCCCGACGGCCTTCACGACCACCTCGCACATCGCGGTGACGGCGGTTCTCGCGCTCGCGGTCTTCCTGACGGTGACGGTGCTCGGCTTCGTCCTGAACGGGTCCAAGTTCCTCGGGCTCTTCTGGGTCAGCTCGGCGCCGCTCGCGCTGCGGCCGATCCTCGCGATCATCGAGCTGATTTCCTACTTCGTGCGCCCCGTGAGCCACTCCGTGCGTCTCGCCGGCAACCTCATGGCGGGCCACGCGGTCATCAAGGTCTTCGCCGGCTTCGCCGCCGTGGCGACGATCGCGCCGATCTCGGTTCTCGCGATCACGGCGATCTACGGGCTGGAGGTGCTGGTCGCCTTCATTCAGGCCTACGTGTTCACCATTCTGACCTGCGTCTACCTCAAGGACGCGCTTCACCCCTCTCACTAAGGTTCGGTGCGCGGCAGCGCACCCGACGCAAACTTCCATCGTAAGGAGACAATGTCATGGAAGGCGATATCGCAAACATGGGTCAATTCATCGGTGCCGGCCTCGCGGGCATCGGTTCGGGCGCGGCCGCCATCGGTGTGGGCCACGTCGCCGGCAACTTCCTCGCCGGCGCCCTGCGCAACCCCTCCGCGGCTGCCTCGCAGACCGCCACCCTCTTCATCGGCATCGCCTTCGCGGAAGCGCTCGGGATCTTCTCGTTCCTCGTCGCGCTCCTGCTGATGTTCGCCGTCTAAGGCAGTCTCTGTACCGATCCTTACGGCTGGGCGGGCTCCCGAGTGGGCCCGCCTGGTGACGACAAAGGTTCCAGAGGGGACGACCGACATGGCGCAACATATTGCACAGGCCGAAGGTGCCGCCCAATCCGGCGCGCTCGGTGAGGACCTGACAGAGGCCGGCACGACCGTCGCCAGCGCCTGCGTCGACTCCGGCGGCAGCGCCGTCGGCATGCCGCAGCTCTGCGGCGAGTGGTTCCCGAACCAGATTTTCTGGCTCGTGGTCACGCTCCTCGTCATATACTTCGTGCTGAGCCGCGTGGCCCTGCCGCGTATCGGCGCGATCCTGGCGGAGCGCCAGGGAACGATCACCAACGACATCGCCGCGGCGGAAGAGCTCAAGCTCAAGGCGCAGGAGGCCGAAGAGGCCTACCAGAAGTCGCTCGCCGACGCGCGCACCGAGGCGAACCGGATTTCCGAGGAAACCCGCGCCGAGATCCAGTCGGAACTCGACGCCGAACTGGCCGAGGCGGACAAACGCATCGCGGCCAGAACGGCCGAGAGCGAGAAGGAAATCGCCGCGATCCGCGAGAGCGCGCTGGACAGCGTCCGGCAGGTCGCGACCGACACCGCGAAAGAGATCGTGGCGCTCATGGGCAAACAGGACGACGCCGCGGTCGAGGCCGCCGTCGCCGAGCGGGTGAAGGGGAACGACAGATGAGAGCCATCCTGACAGCGAGCCTTGCGCTCGCCGCCTCCCCGGCGTTCGCAGCAGGCGAGACCTTTTTCTCGCTGACCAACACCGACTTCGTCGTGCTGCTGGCCTTCCTGCTCTTCATCGGCGTGCTGATCTACTTCAAGGTCCCGGGCATGCTGACGAAGATGCTCGATGACCGGGCCTCGGGCATCCGCTCGGAGCTCGACGAGGCGCGGGCGCTGCGCGAAGAGGCGCAGTCGCTGCTGGCCTCCTACGAGCGCAAGCAGAAGGAAGTGCAGGAACAGGCCGACCGCATCGTCGAGAATGCCCGCGCCGAGGCGAACCGTGCCGCGGAACAGGCCAAGCACGACATCTCTGCATCCGTCGACCGCCGCATGGCGGCCGCGGAAGAGCAGATCGCCAACGCCGAGGCCTCCGCCATCCGCGAAGTGCGCGACCAGGCCATCACCGTCGCCGTAGCGGCGGCGCGCGAGGTCATCGCCAAGCAGATGACGGCCCAGGACGCCAACCGCCTGATCGACGAGTCGATCGCCGAGGCAGATCGCAAGCTGCACTGACGACCCGAGAGGGTTCGAGGGACAGGGGCCCCCGGTTCGAAAGAGCCGGGGGTTTTCTTTTATCCTTGGACCTATGTGTCCAGGCACAAAAAAGGGGCCGCTCGAGGCGGCCCCTCTTTGTTTGCAGCGGTGATCCGGCGATTACGCCGGCGGGTTGATGATGATCTCGACCCGGCGGTTCTGCTGACGGCCCTGCGGCGTCAGGTTGTCCGCGACGGGCGCATCTTCGCCGCGGCCGATGGTCTGGATGCGGTTCGGCGAGACGCCGTTGGAGACCAGCACCGAGGTCACGGCCTGCGCGCGGCGGCGCGACAGGTTCTGGTTGTAGGAGGCGTCGCCCACGTTGTCGGTGTGGCCGACAACGGTGACCGTGGTGCCCGGGTACTGGTTCAGGTTCCGGGCGAGGGCCGCGATGTCGGACTGCAACGCGCCGGTCAGCGTGGCGCTGTCCGTGGCGAAGAGGATGTCCTGCGGCAGGGTGACGATCAGGTTGGACCCGGTGTTCTGGATATCCACCTGGCTGCCGAGCTGCTGGCGCAGTTCCGCTTCCTGGCGATCGAGCGAATAGCCCGCAGCGGCGCCGAGGCCAGCGCCGATGGCGGCACCGCCGAGGATACGGCGGCGACGCTCCTCGTCGTCTTCGCCCTGCGAGGTGACAGCCCCGGTCAGTGCACCGACGACGGCGCCGGCAGCAGCGCCGGTCTGGGTGTTGCGGTTCGGGTTGTTGGGATCGCGCATATCGGCGCAACCCGCGAGGGTGAGCGCCCCGGTGGTCGCGGCGAGGGTGAAGAGTCTGAGTGTCATGGTCGTCCGTTCCGTTCGGTTCTGAAATGCGGGCAGACTGCGCCCGTCGCGATGAGTCTATGGGCAAAAGCCCCGTGATAGCCAATAGCAGGGCCTTGCTGTGCGATAGACGCGCGAGACGGCGCCGAGGTCCCTAGGCCGTCGCATCCGCCCTTGCGGCTTCCCAGGCGAGGATCGCGCGCTTCACTGGCAGTCCCCAGTGATACCCGCCGAGCGCCCCGGACTTTCGCAGGGCGCGGTGACAGGGAATCAGGAACGAGATCGGGTTGCGGCCCACGGCCGTGCCCACCGCCCGGACCGCGCCGGGAGACCCCGCCGCCCGGGCAAGCTCGGAGTAGGTCGTCACGTGACCGGAGGGGATCGCCAGGAGCGCTTCCCAGACCTTGATCTGGAGGGGACGCCCCGAGAGCAGGAGCGGCACCTCGCCGCCGCCTCCGAAGGCCGCCTCGGTCCAGTCGCGCAGGAAGGTCGGGTCCTCGACGTAGTCGGCCTTCGGCCAGCGGGAGCGGAGGTCGGCCATGGCGGGCTCGGGCCCGGTCTCCGAGGCGAAGGCGATGCCGCAGAGACCGCGGTCCGTTCCCATGACCAGGGCGGGGCCGAAGGGGCTCTCGAACCAGCCCCAGCGAATGGTCAGGCCTTCCCCGGCGCGGGCGTAGTCGCCCGGGCTCATCGCTTCCCACCGCAGGAAGAGATCGTGCAGACGTCCAGGGCCGGAAAGACCCACGCTATCCGCGGTCTCCAGCGTCGTGAAACGCTCCGCCAGCAGGCGCCGCGCATGGTCGAGCGTGAGGTACTGCTGGTAGCGCTTCGGGCTCACGCCGACCCAGTGCGAGAAGACGCGCTGGAAGTGGGCGGGGCTCATGTTCATCTCGGCCGCGAGGCCCTCGAGCGACAGCGGAGCGTCGGCGGCGTCGATCAGCTCGATCGCGCGGCCGATGACCCGGTAGTGATATGCGTCATGAATCTCCATGCGCCGGAGACTAGGCCGCTCCCCGTCCTCGCGCGACCCGGTTCCTGCGCATCCGGCCAGCCCAGTCCAGCCGGGCATCGGCTTGCCGTCCGGAGTGAGCCGGGCCATACCCGGTCCGATGGCCAAGCAGCTGCCCTATGAGACGATGCGCGAGATCTTCACGCGCTTTCGCACCGCCGAGGGCGAGCCCAAGGGCGAGCTCGAACACGTCAACGCCTATACCCTCGTCGTGGCCGTGGCGCTCTCGGCGCAGGCGACCGACGCCGGCGTGAACCGGGCCACGCGCGAGCTCTTCAAGATCGCGGACACGCCGGAGAAGATGCTGGCGCTCGGCGAGGAGGGCCTGACCGAACACATCCGGACCATCGGCCTCTACCGGAACAAGGCCAAGAACGTCATCAAGCTCTCGCGCATTCTGGTCGAGGAACACCGTGGCGAGGTCCCGTCTTCGCGCGCCGCCCTTATGGCTTTGCCGGGGGTGGGACGGAAGACGGCGAATGTCGTCCTGAACATGTGGTTTCACTTCCCCGCGCAGGCGGTCGATACGCATATCTTCCGGGTCGGCAACCGCACCGGCATCGCCCCGGGGCGCGATGTCGAGGCGGTCGAGCGGGCCATTGAGGACAACGTGCCGGTCGAGTTCCAGCTGCATGCCCATCACTGGCTGATCCTGCACGGCCGATACATCTGCGTGGCGCGCAAGCCAAAATGCGCCGCCTGCCTCATCCGCGATCTCTGCCCATACGAGGACAAGACAGCATGAAGAAATACCAGGTCGTCGGCATCGGCAACGCCGTCGTCGACGTCATCACCCAGGCCGACGACAGCTTTCTCGACCACATGGGAATCGAGAAGGGGATCATGCAGCTCATCGAGCGCGAGCGGGCCGAGACGCTCTACGGCGCGATGGAGCACCGGACGCAGGCGCCGGGCGGCTCCGTCGCCAATACGCTCGCCGGGATCGGCAACCTCGGTCTAAGAGGCGCGTTCATCGGCCGTGTCCGGGACGACGCGCTCGGCCGGTTCTATGCCGACGCGATGACGGGCGACGGGCCTGACTTCGTGAACCCGCCCGTCCCAGACGGCGAGCTTCCGACCTCGCGGTCGATGATCTTCGTGAGCCCCGACGGGGAGCGGTCGATGAACACCTACCTCGGCATCTCCGCCGAGATCGGCCCGGACGACGTGTCCGAGGACGTGGCGGCCCATGCCGAGATCATGTTCCTGGAGGGCTACCTGTTCGACAAGGACAAGGGGAAGGATGCCTTCACCAAGGCCGCCCGAACCTGCCGCGCACACGGGGGCATGGCGGGTATCGCGATCTCCGATCCCTTCTGCGTCGAGCGGCACCGCGAGGATTTCCAGCGGCTGATCGAGAACGAGCTGGATTTCGTGATCGGCAATGAGGACGAGATCCGCTCGCTCTACCAGAACGACGACCTCGAGGCCGACCTGAAGCGGGTGTCCGAGGCCTGCTCGCTCGTGGTCTGCACGCGGTCGGGGAACGGCGACACAATCATCCGCGAGGGGCATCGAACCGACGTGCCGGTCGACAAGATCGTCCCGATGGACACCACGGGGGCGGGCGACCAGTTCGCGGCCGGGTTCCTCTACGGTCTCGTGCTGGGCCATGACATGATGACCTGCGGTCGGATGGGCGGGATCGCCGCGCGCGAGGTGATCTCGCACTACGGCGCGCGTCCCGAGGCGGACCTGAAGGAACTGTTCCGGAACCACGGGCTGCTCTGACACGAGGTGGTTCAGGCGGGGGCGGGCTCCAGGTCCAGTCGGGCCGCAGCGAGCCATCCCGCATCGAGCGCGTCGATCTCCTCGGGGTCGAAGCGCTCGGCCTCCTCCCAGTACCGGCCGGAAGGAACGTGGTAGCCAAGCCGCCTCTCGCGCTCCAGGAGGGCCTCGACGGCCTCACCCTCGGCGGGCAGGGGCCTCAGGTCCCCAAGCCCGTCGGACCTCGCGCGGGGCAGGGCAAGGCGGCTGCCGGAGGTCGACAGGTTGACCACCGCGCATCCCTGCCGCGCCGCCAGCAGCATCAGCCGGGCCGATTTCGCCTCCAGCGAGCGGAGCGTGACGTCGGGACGGAGCGGGTCGGCGGTACCGCGTCCGTAGAAGTGCGTGCGCGCCCCCTCGTAGACCATGTCGCAGCCGAAACAGGCGATGACCCGTGGAGCGAGGGCGTGAAGCGCCCAGTAGCCCGCCGTGAAGGCCATCGTTCCTCCGGCATAGACGAAGCCGCCATAGGCGTTCTGCGCCGGCACGAAGGCCTCCGCCCGCACATGCCCCGGACCCTCTGGCGGGTGCCGGTCTTCGGGAAAGTCCTCGGGGTAGATGCAGTGGTCCCAGTCGGGTCTGACCCGCCAGGCGTTGTTGATCGCGACAATCCTGTCGAAGGGCGCCCTCGGCCACACTTGGCAGTCGGTGACGTTTGGGCCGCTGCCGAGGATCAGAACGATCGCCGCGGGAGCGTCATTCGCCGAGTTTCGCGTGAACTTCATCCAAATCGATCTCACCCACCGGCATCTTGTTGGCCGGATTCTCGAAATCATACCTGAAGAGCTGGAAGTCGCGCTTGTAGATTTCGTAGGTCAGATGCATCGCCAGGTCGTCGAAGTAGTCTTCGACCGGATGGGCGCGCTTGGGGCCGTGCCCCTCGCTCTCGTTAAAGCGCGGGACCTTGTCGATCTCCACCGCCACCGGCGTCTCGATCCGGTCGAGGACCTGCTGCATCCCCTCGTTGAACTTCTCGGTCCAGAAGATGTGGTCGTAGCGGCCGCCGTTGACGATGAAGGTGGAGATATGGCCCGACATGGCCGACCAGTGGATGTCGGGCTCCATCGGGCGACGCCAGCGGATGGTATCGCGCGCGAACAGAAGAAAGCGCCGGAAACTCTTGATCTGGTCGAACTCGAAGCCGTTCTCCGGATCGCCCACCTCGACCCCGTACTTCTGGACGAGCATCGGCACGAGGTTCCCTCGGTACCGCTTGCCGTTCCGCTGGATGCCGCAGATCTTGTCGAAGAAGGAGGACAGTATGCGGGTGTAGGGGTTGCGCACGCAGGTGAAGGCGAAGCTGCGGTGGGCCGAGACGTTGGCCTCGATCAGCGGCTGACTCTCGTCCATCGCCCACTTGTGCAGGCCGTCCTTGGCGTCGTGGATGTCGCCGTCGAAGTAACGGCCGTGGTCCGAGTAATAGAGGATCTGCCCGATGGTCGAGCAGGCGCACTTGGGTACCACGCGGTACACCACGCTCTCGCTCTCGGTCATCCAGGTCCCGGGAAACCCCATTCACGTCCTCCCTGTGCACGCGGGCCGATGTGCCGGCCGCCCGGCCGCAACATCGGCTGCAGAATCGCAATCGCCCCCTGTTTATTCAATGCGCCTTCAAGCTATTACGGCAGGACAGCGGCCAATCGGGGACACATCGGCGGGACATGGCGCGCATCGCCTTCATACTCTTGTGTCACAAGAACCCCGAGCGGATCGTGCAGCAGGCCCGGCAACTGACCGCGGTCGGCGACTACATCTCGATCCATTTCGATGCCCGCGCTCCGCAGGAGGATTACCGACGGATCCGGGCGGAGCTCGCCGATGATCCGAACGTCACCTTCGCCCGTCGGCGCGTGAAGGGCGGCTGGGGGGAGTGGAGCCTCGTCCAGGCGACGCTCAACGCCATCGAGGCCGCGGTCGAGGCCTTCCCGCGCGCGAGCCACTTCTACATGGTCTCGGGCGACTGCATGGCGATCAAGTCCTCCGGCTACGCCCACGACCTGCTGGACTCCCGGGACGTCGATTACATCGAGAGCGAGGATTTCTTTGAAAGCGACTGGATCAAGACGGGGATCAAGGAAGAGCGGCTGATCTATCGCCACTGGTTCAACGAACGGTCGCGGAAGTCCCTGTTCTATGCCTCGATGGACCTTCAGCGGCGGCTTGGGTTGAAACGGCGCATCCCGTCGGATCTCCGCATCATGATCGGGAGCCAGTGGTGGTGCCTGCGACGCCGGACCATCGAGGCGATCCTCCGGATGCGGCGCGAGCGGCCGGACGTGATGCGCTTCTTCCGGACCACCTGGATTCCGGACGAGACCTTCTTCCAGACCCTCGTGCGGCACCTCGTGCCCGAGACCGAGATCGTCAACCGGTCGCTCACCTTCCTGATGTTCAGCGACTACGGGATGCCGGTCACATTCTACAACGATCACTACGACCTGCTGCTCAGCCAGGATGCGCTCTTCGCCCGGAAGATCAGTCCGGAGGCCTCCGACCTGCGGCAGCGGCTCGGCGTGCTCTATGCCTCGGACCGGCGCGACTTCAGTGTCTCGAACGAGGGTCGCAGGCTCTACGGCTTCCTTGCGGGTCGGGGGCGGATCGGCCGACGCTTCGCGCCCCGCTTCTGGGAGACGGAGACCTCGCTCGGCCGCGACAAGGAACTGCTCATCGTCGCCTGCAAGAAGTGGCACGTCGCCAAGCGGCTCGTCGGGTCGATCAAGCACCACACCAACATCCCCGCGCTCGAATACCTCTTCAACGAGGCCGACACCGAGCTTCCCGATCTCGGCGGCATTCAGGCCACGCTGGAAAAGAGGACCCGCCACCGCAGGGCCCTCATGCGGATGCTCTTCGACTACTACGAGACGGACAGGCTCATCATCTGCCTGGACACGGCCTCCATCGATCTCATGCAGGACTTCTACGCCGACAGGTCCGTGACCCGGATGCTGGAGGTCCAGTGCAGCTTCTCGGACGACTACCTCGCCGGGCATGCCAAGCGGATCGGGCTCGCCGGGGCGGAGGCGCCGCCGGAAACCATCGACCGGTTGCTGCCGACCATCCGCTACGACATCCTCTACGAAAGCGAATGCATCCGGGACGCCAGCTTCCCCAACTCGGGGCAGATCAGCGACCGCCGCTCGCCGGCGGAGAACGCCGAGCCGATCCGGAGCTTCCTGACCGTGCCCGAGGAAACGGCCCGCAGCGTGGCCGAGACCCCGGATCTCTTTGCCGACTGACGGAGACACCGATGCCCTTCGACTACGATCCCGAGAACATCTTCGCCAAGATCCTGCGCGGGGAGATCCCCTGCGACAAGGTCCACGAGACGGAGCACTCTCTCGCCTTCCGGGACATCCGGCCGCAGGCGCCGGTGCATGCGCTCGTGATCCCGAAGGGCCCCTACGCCACGCTCGACCATTTCTGCGAAGAGGCGACCGACGCCGAGATCGTCGACTTCTGGCGCTGCGTCGGACAGGTCTGCCGCTCCGAGGGGGTTGAGGACGGTTTCCGCGCGATCATGAACGCGCGCAAGAACGGCGTGCAGGAAGTCCCGCATCTTCATGTCCACATCCTCGGCGGACGGCCCATGGGCCGGATGCTCGACCCGGCCTGAGCCGGTTGCAAACCGGGCGGCCGGGGGCTAACCGGTCGCGGACCATCCGGGGTGCGAGCATGGACGACCTGAGACAGAAGTACCTGGGCCTCATCGCCGAGGCCTCCGACGAAGCGGCGCTCGAGGCGCTGCGCGTGCAGGCCATCGGCAAGAAGGGCGAGGTCAGCCTCGCCATGCGCGAACTCGGCAAGATGAGCCCGGAAGAGCGCAAGGAAGCCGGCCCGCGCCTGAATGCCCTCAAGGACGAGATCACCTCGGCCCTCACGGCGAAGAAGGCGGCGCTGGGCGATGCCGCGCTCGAAGAGCGGCTTGCGGCCGAATGGCTCGACGTCACCCTGCCGGGCCGGCCGCGGGCGCAGGGCACGATCCACCCGATCAGCCAGGTGATGGAAGAACTGACGGCGATCTTCGCCGACATGGGCTTCTCCGTGGCCGAAGGGCCGCAGGTCGAGAGCGATTGGTACAACTTCGACGCGCTCAACATCCCCGGCCATCACCCGGCCCGGGCCGAGATGGACACCTTCTACATGGCACGGGCCGAGGGTGATAACCGTCCTCCGCACGTTCTGCGCACCCATACCTCGCCGGTCCAGATCCGGCACATGGAGGCCTACGGCGCCCCCTGCCGCGTCATCGCGCCCGGCCGGGTCTACCGGGCCGACTACGACCAGACGCACACGCCCATGTTCCACCAGGTCGAGGGGCTCGCGATCGACCGCGACATCTCGATGGCGAACCTCAAATGGGTGCTCGAGGAATTCGTGAAGGCCTATTTCGAGGTCGACGACGTCGAGCTGCGCTTCCGCGCGAGCCACTTCCCCTTCACCGAGCCCTCGGCGGAGGTCGACATTCGGTGTTCCTGGGAAGGCGGCACGCTCAAGGTCGGAGAGGGCGACGACTGGCTCGAGATCCTGGGC
Organism: Histidinibacterium aquaticum; assembly: GCF_008710275.1. GTDB lineage: Bacteria > Pseudomonadota > Alphaproteobacteria > Rhodobacterales > Rhodobacteraceae > Oceanicola > Oceanicola aquaticus. Next base: position 967,237 of record NZ_VYQE01000001.1, on the reverse strand, counting down.
TCGGGGATGGTGCATCCAAAGGTCCTGCAGGCCGGCGGTATCGATCCGGACAAGTGGCAGGGCTTCGCCTTCGGTATGGGCATCGACCGGATCGCGATGCTGAAGTACGGCATCCCCGATCTTCGCGCCTTTTTCGACAGCGACCTTCGCTGGCTCCGTCACTACGGCTTCAGCGCCCTGGACGTGCCGACGCTGCATCGCGGGTTGTCGGCCTGACCGTCACCGGAACGTGAGCCTTGCAGGGGCGTTCTGCGCGAAACAGCGGAGACACCCCATGCAACTCTTCTCGCACGAGAACCGTCAGAAATCGGAACGCTCGCGGAAGCTCTACGCCTCTTTCGAGATCGCCTACACCGCCGTCGACTTCACTGCGGCGATGTCCTTCCTGATCGGGTCGATCCTGTTCTTCTGGAACGACCTCGAAACGGCCGCCATCTGGTTCTTCGTGATCGGCTCCGCGCTCTTCGCCGTGAAGCCGACCCTGCGGTTCGTCCGGGAACTCAAGCTGGCCGCGATGGGCGACGACGAGGACCTCGCCGAGCGGATGAGCGGCTGACCTGCGGGCGCGCTCTGGCGGTCTGGGCCGAAGCCGGGGTTTCCCCCCTGCGGGCCTTCGGCTAAACCGCCCGCGACCGATGCCGCCAAACGCAGGGGCGACCCATGAAATTCACTCTGTCCTGGCTCCGGGATCATCTGGAGACCGAGGCCACGCTCGACGAGATCCTCTACGCGCTCACCGACCTCGGGCTCGAGGTCGAAGGGGTGGAGAACCCCGGAGACCGCCTGAAGGACTTCACCATCGGCAAGGTCCGCGCCGCCGAAAAGCATCCGGACGCGGACAAGCTGAAAGTCTGCATGGTTGAGACCTCGCAGGGGGAGAAGCAGATCATCTGCGGCGCCCCCAACGCGCGTGAGGGGATCACGGTCGTGATCGCCCATCCCGGCACTTACGTCCCGGGCATCGACACGACGATCCAGGTCGGCAAGATCCGCGGTGTCGAGAGCCACGGCATGATGTGCTCCGAGCGCGAGATGGAGCTGTCGGACGAGCACGACGGCATCATCGAGCTCCCCTCCGGCGAAGTCGGCGAGCGGTTCGTGGACTGGCTCGCGGCCAATGACCCGGCGAAGGTCGACCCGGTGATCGAGATCGCGATTACCCCGAACCGTCCCGACGCGCTGGGCGTCCGGGGCATCGCCCGCGATCTCGCGGCGCGGGGCCTCGGCACGATGAAGCCGCTCAGCGTCGAGCCGGTCCCCGCCAGCTTCGAGGCGGAGACCAAGGTGACCATCGCCGAGGACACCCTGGACGGCTGCCCGCTCTTCTGCGGGCGCGTGGTCCGCGGCGTGAAGAACGGCCCCTCTCCCCAGTGGCTGCAGGACCGGCTGCGCGCGATCGGGCTGCGTCCGATCAGCTTCCTCGTCGATGTGACCAATTTCTTCACCTACGACCTGAACCGGCCGCTGCACGTCTTCGACCTGGACAAGGTGAAGGGCGACCTGCGCATTCACCGCGCCGAGGGCGGCGAGACCCTGCTCGCGCTCGACGAGCGGACCTACACGCTCCAGCCCGGCCAGATGGTGATCTCGGACTCTGAAGGGCCGGAGAGCCTCGCCGGCATCATGGGCGGCGAAGAGACCGGCTGCACCGAAGAGACGGTCAACGTCTTCGTCGAGAGCGCCTACTGGGATCCGATCCAGATCGCCTACACGGGCCGCGCGCTGAAGATCAATTCGGATGCCCGCTATCGCTTCGAACGGGGCGTGGATCCCGCCTTCACTCCCCAGGGCGTCGAACATGCCGTGCGCATGATCGTCGATATCGCCGGCGGCGAGGCCTCGCAGTTCATCCAGGCCGGCGAGGTTCCCGACACCTCGCGTGCTTACCGGCTCGATACCGACCGCGTCGTCAGCCTCGTGGGGATGGAAATCCCGGCCGAGGAACAGCGGCACTCGCTCGAGGCGCTGGGCTTCACCCTCGACGGCGACATGGCCAGCGTCCCCTCGTGGCGGCCCGATGTGCAGGGCGAAGCCGACCTCGTCGAAGAGGTCGCCCGCATCGCCTCGCTGACCAAGCTCGAGGGGCGGCCGATGCCGCGCACCGAGACGGGCGTGCCGAAGCCCATCCTGACCACCGGCCAGAAGCGTCAGCAGATCGCGCGCCGGACGGCGGCGGCGCTCGGGCTGAACGAGTGCGTGACCTATTCGTTCATCGACGCGGCATCGGCGGAGCTCTTCGGCGGTGACGACTCGGCTCGGCTGGAGAACCCGATCTCCTCGGAAATGAGCCACATGCGCCCGCAGATCCTGCCGGGCTTGCTGCAGGCCGCCGCCCGCAACCAGGCGCGGGGCTTTCTCGACGTCGGTCTCTTCGAGGTCGGCGCCGCCTTCTCGGGAAGCGAGCCGGGCGAGCAGGAGACGCAGATCGCCGGGGTCCGGATCGGCCGCACCGGCCCGAAGGAGGTGCACGGCACCTCCCGGGCCGTCGATCTCTACGACGCGAAGGCCGATGCCGAGGCCCTGCTTGCGGCCATCGGTGCGCCCGCCAAGGTCCAGATTCTACGGGGGGCCGAGGGGTGGTGGCATCCGGGCCGCCACGGCCGGATCTGCCTGGGCCCGAAGAAGGTGCTCGGCGTCTTCGGCGAGCTTCACCCCAAGGTGCTCGAGGCTCTCGACGTGAAGGGCCCGGCGGTTGGTTTCGTGATCTGGCCCGATGCGGTGCCTGAACCGCGCAAGACCTCCGCCACGCGTGGCGCGCTCACCGCGCCCGATTTGCAAGCCGTCGAGCGCGATTTCGCCTTCGTCGTCGATGCCGACGTCGATGCGCTCACGCTCGTCAACGCCGCGGCAGGGGCCGAGAAGGGCCTGATCGAGGACGTGCGCGTCTTCGACCAGTTCGTCGGCGGCTCTCTCGGCGAGGGCAAGAAGAGCCTCGCGATCACGGTCCGTCTTCAGCCCTCCACGGCGACGCTGACCGACAAGGAGATCGAGGCGGTCGGCGCGAAAATCGTTGAAAAGGTCCAGAAGGCCACGGGCGGTACGCTCCGCGGCTGATCGAAGGAAAGGGAGAGGCATGACGCTCAAGGTCTATCTGTCCGGCGAGATCCACACCGACTGGCGTGTCGAGGTGGCCCAGGCCTGCGAGGGGCTCGATGTAGAGTTCTCGGGTCCCGTCACAGACCACGGCGCGAGCGACGACTGCGGCGTCGCGATCCTCGGGGCGGAGAGCGACAAGTTCTGGCACGACCGCAAGGGGGCGGGCGTCAACTCGATCCGTACCCGCACTGGCCTTGAGAAGGCCGACGTGGTCGTCGTGCGCTTCGGAGAGAAGTACAAGCAGTGGAACGCGGCCTTCGATGCGGGCTATGCCTCGGCCCTCGGCAAGCCGCTCGTCATCGTTCATCCGCCCGAGCACCAGCATGCGCTCAAGGAAGTCGACGCCGCCGCCGCCGCGGTGGCCGAGACGCCGCTCCAGGTCGCGCAGATCCTGCGCTACGTCGAGACGGGCAAGCTGCCCTAAGCGGCGTCGGGGTCGGGGATTCTCCGGCCCTTCTGCGCTGCCGGCCGGTCGAAGAAGCGTTCGATGTAGGCCGGCACGTTCTTCAGTTCGTCGAAGCCGACGGCCTCTTCCGCCTCGTAGAAGTGGATCGCGTTCAGCCATGGTGCGAGCGCGATGTCGGCGATCGAGAAGAAGTCGCCCGCGATCCACTCCCGGTCCTCGAGCTCGCTCTCCACGACAGAGTACAGCCGCTTCGCCTCGTCGGCGTAGCGCGACTTGGCGTAGGGCACGTCCTCTTTCGCCATTTTGTGGAAGTGGCCGAGCTGGCCGAACATCGGTCCGACGCCGCCCATCTGGAACATGACCCACTGGATCACCTGATGCCGGTCCGCCGGCGTCTCACCAAGCAGCTTGCCGGTCTTCTCGGCCAGGTAGATCAGGATCGCCCCGCTCTCGAAAAGGCCCATCGGCCGACCGCCCGGCCCGTCGGGGTCGATGATCGCAGGGATCTTGCCGTTGGGGTTGAGCGAGGTGAAGGCGTCGCTCTTGACGAACTCGTCGCCGAGTCTGACCAGGTGCGGCTCGTAAGGCAGCCCCAGTTCTTCCAGGGCGATCGACGCCTTGACCCCGTTCGGCGTGGGGAAGGAGTAGAGCTGGATGAGATCCGGATTGGTCGGGGCCCATTTCTGGGTGATCGGGAAGGCGGAGAGGTCGGCCATGGAGCGGTCCCTTTTCTGAGGCTTCTCCAGAGCTAAGCGCCCGGGCGCCGAAGAAAACCGTTTGCCGCTCCGTCATGCGGCGGTAAGCATGTGCGCGTCCGCGCAGAGAGGCGGATCGATCCGGAGCGGAGGCGCCTGTCATGATCCAGGAATTCAAGGACTTCATCGCCAAGGGCAACGTCATGGACATGGCCGTCGGCATCATCATCGGCGCGGCCTTCACCGCGATCGTGACCTCCCTCGTCGCCGACATCATCAACCCCGTGATCGCGCTCTTCACCGGCGGGATCGACTTTTCGGGCTGGTTCTACGCCCTGAACGGAGAGACCTACCCCTCGCTCGCCGCGGCGCAGGAGGCCGGCGCGCCGGTCTTCGCCGTCGGCAACTTCCTCATGGCGGTGATCAACTTCCTCATCATCGCCTTCGTCGTCTTCATGCTCGTCAAGATGGTGAACCGCGTGAAGGCCGCCGCTGAGAAGCCCGACGAGGTCGCGCCGGAGGTGCATACCGGCCCCTCCGAACTCGACGTGCTGCTGGAGATCCGGGACTCCCTCAAGCGGTGACCCGGACCGGCCCGTGGTCAGGGCCGGTGATCCATCGCCTCCGCCATGCGGCGGGTGTTCTGGTAGATCCCCAGTCCGAGGTAGAGGAGCCCGGAGAAGAAGATCACGTAGAGCATCCCGACGATGAAGACGAGCAGGGCCGCGCCTGGCCCTCCGCCGAATTGGCCCATCGGACCCATTCCCGGGGCCATGGCGGCGGGTGACCCGATTGCCGTCATCACTGTGCCTGCGACAACCGCCAGCATCATCAGGATGACGATCACGTCCACGAGCCTCTCGAACAGGTTGATGAAAAAGTCGCGCATCTGCTCCTCCGTAAACCACACAGGGAGAGGATGACGCCGCCACCCGGCGCACGGAAGGGCGCGGGGAGCAGGGGCGCCGCGACCGTGGCCGCGGCGCATCCTGTCAGTAGCTGTAGTCTTCGTAGATACGGGAGAGGTCGCCCTTCCACGGGCCGTTGTATTGCTCCAGGAGTTCATCGGCGGGGACCATGCCCGTCTCGATGCTGTCCTCCAGCGCGTGCAGGAAGTGACGCTCGTCGGCGACCATGCCCCCGAGCCCGGGCCTCGCCCGGTTCTTCAGCCCGGAGCGCGCGATGTCGACGACCTCGCGGGCGAGGTCCTGCATCCGGCGTCCGCCGACCTCCGCCTGAAGTCCATCGACCGAGGCGGCCACGCGCCAGGCATCGCGGGTCTCCGCGTCCCAGCCCTTTGCCAGGTCCCAGGCGGCATCGAGCGCGCTCTGGTCGTAGAGCAGCCCGACCCAGAGGGCGGGCAGGGCGCAGAGCCGCCTCCATGGTCCGCCGTCGGCGCCGCGCATCTCGATGAACTTCTTGATCCGCGCCTCGGGGAAGATCGTCGTCAGGTGGTCGGCCCAGTCCGACAGCGTGGGCGTCTCGCCCGGCAGCGCGGGCAGCTCCCCTTTCAGGAAATCCCGAAAGGACTGGCCGAGCGCGTCGATGTACTTGCCCTCGCGGTAGACGAAGTACATCGGCACATCGAGCGCGTAGTCCACCCAGCGCTCGAAGCCGAAGCCCTCCTCGAAGACGAAGGGCAGCATGCCCGTGCGGTTGGGATCGAGATCGCGCCAGACCCTGCTCCGCCAGGACTTGTGGCCGTTCGGCCGACCGTCGAGGAAGGGCGAGTTCGCGAAGAGGGCCGTGGCGACAGGCTGCAATGCCAGTGCGACGCGCAGCTTCTGCACCATGTCGGGCTCTGAGCCGAAGTCGAGGTTCACCTGCACGGTGCAGGTGCGCCGCATCATGGTGGTGCCCATGGTGCCGACCTCTTTCATGTAGCCGTCCATGAGCTTGTAGCGGCCCTTGGGCATCAGCGGCATGTCCTCCTGCCGCCAGATCGGCGCCGCGCCGAGGCCGATGAAGCCGACGCCGAGATCGTCCGCCACGCCCTTCACTTCCCTCAGGTGCTCGTTCACCTCGTCGCAGGTCTGGTGAATCGTCTCCAGCGGCGCGCCCGACAGCTCGAGCTGGCCGCCCGGCTCGAGGCTCACGTTGGCGCCGTCCTTCTCCAACCCGATGAGATGCCCGCCCTCCTCGATGGGGCTCCAGCCATGGCGGTCGCGCAGACCTTCCAGGACGGCCCGGATCGAACGCTCACCCTCGTAGGGCAAGGGCTTCTGGGTATCGCGGCAGTAGCCGAACTTCTCGTGCTCGGTCCCTATGCGCCAATCGGCCTTCGGCTTGCAGCCCGCCTCCAGATAAGCGGCGAGCTGGTCGCGAGACTCGATCGGGCCGCCGCCCGACTGGGGAATGGACATGGTCAGCTCCTTGGGGCGGCGCCTCGGGCCCTCAGAGGTGCGCCGAAGGCCGAGGTATTGTCAATGTGCGGCGGCGCGGGTGCGTCTCTGCGCCGGATGATGTCAATGAAGCCTGCGCGGAGGCGCCTGCCAGAGGGTCACCGCGTCCGAGGGCCGGTGGGACAGGGCGTTGACCACGGCCTCGGACCTGAGGCCCGGAAGCCGGGCGAAGAGATCGAAGAGCCTGTCCGCGCCCTCGGCATTGACCGGGACCGTCAGGACCTCGCCGGTCTCCATCGTCAGCACCCAGGACGCGCCCGGTGGCGCGGCCGGGTCGAGCTCCAGCCTGTGCAGCAGGTCGAGGTCGGCGACGCCCCCGGTCTCCGGCCCGTAGTAGACCAGCCGTGCCTCGTCGACGGTCACCACGCCCGGTCCGCCGCCGCCGGGATTGAAGCGCAGGCGCTGCGAGCCGGCGTAGGCCAGCGCCAGCCCGCAGATGGCAATGGCGACGCCAAGCCACCGCAGGACACCGAAGCTCGTCACGCCCCACCAGAGGCCGAGAGCGATCAGTAGGGCGGCCGCGATGACCTCGCGCCAGCGACGCAGCGACCGGAGGAGCTCGGGACGAATGAAATCAGACATGAACCCGGTCCTTCAGCAGGAAGAGGGTGAAGGCGCCGATCCGCCGAAACCCGATGGCGGTGTAGGCACGCACCCCCGCCTCGCCGGCAGCGAAAAGGGTGGCGCGCGTGGCTCCCGCCGCCCGGGCCTCTGCCAGGTGGAGGGCGACGGCGCGGCGGGCGTGGCCCTCTCCGCGAAGCTTCGGCGGCGTGTAAACCCCGCCGATCTGCACGATCTCCGGTAGCGCGGAATTGAAACCCGTCATCGCGAGCGGTCTGCCGTCGTCGACCAGGACGCGATGCGACCCGGCCTCCAGGATCTTCGCGAGGCTGTCCGCGCCCGTGCGCTCCGCGCTCTCCGGAGATAGGCCGAGCGCCTCCACCTCGTAGGCGATGCGCCACCTCAGCATCGTCTCCCGGTCCGCCTCGGCAAGCGGGATCAGCTCACCGGGCCCGTCGGGTACGGCCAAATCCTGCAGCTTCATCGCGAAGTGCGGGTCGTCGCGGTCGAGCATGGTCGGCCGACCGGCGAGTCCGAGCCTCTCGATCAGTGGGCGCGACTCGTCTGCCGGCCCGATCACGGCGGAAACCGCCGCGCCAGAGAGCGCCCGTGCCGCGGCGGCCCAGTCTTGCGAAGGCAGGCAGGGATTGACCGAGCCGTTGCGGTTGAGCGCAAGGGCGTCGGTCACGCCCTGCCGCCCGGCGACCCAAAAGCTCGGCGCGTACTCTGCGGGCCCGTCCAGACCGTGCCGGAGGAGGTTTGACAGCGGGAACATCGTCCGCTCGACATGGGCCTCGAGCAGCCTGCGGATCCCGGGCAGGTCCGATTGGCCCGCGCGCCTCAACGCCAGTCCCCGCAGGCGGCCTGCCAAAGGGCCAGGGCCGCCACTGCAGCGGTCTCTGCCCGCAGGATGCGGGGGCCGAGCGAGAGGCTCTGCGCCAGTCCCGCGAGCTTGCCGCGCTCCTGCTCGGAGAACCCACCTTCCGGCCCGATCAGCAGTGCGGCGGGGGCAGGAGGGAGCTCGCGCGCCACGGCGTCGCCCACGAGACCCTCGTCGCAGAAGACGAGACCGCGCTCCTCCGGCCAGTCGGCCAGTACCCGGTCGAGCCGTGCCAGTTCCGCGACCTCTGGCACGGTGACCGCGCCGCACTGTTCCGCCGCCTCCACGGCATGGGCCTGCAGCCGGTCCCGCCGGATGCGCTCGGAATTGGTGAACTCGGTCTGCACGGGGCAGAGGCGGGAGACGCCCATCTCCACCGCCTTTTCGACGATGAAATCCGTCGCGGTCTTCTTCACCGGCGCGAAGAGTAGCCAGAGGTCGGGTGGATGCCACTGCTCCGCTGTCCGGATCTCGCAGAGGATCGTCCCGCCGCGCTTGCCCGCGCTTTCGACCCGCGCCTGCCACTCGCCGTCCCGCCCGTTGAAGACTGCGAGTTCCGCCCCCTCGCCCAGGCGCATTACGCCGAAGAGGTAGTGCGCCTGGTCCCGCGTCAGCTCGACGGTTTGCTCCGACCCCAGAGGCTGATCTACAAAGAGGCGGATACGGGGCATCGCAGAAGGATCCTCCATGACGGACCAGAGTACGGGGCCAAGGGGCGCAGTCGCCGACGCGGTGTCGGGCAATTGGGTCGATACCCGGGCGCCGGAGGCTTGGAAACCCTACCTGCGCCTGTCGCGTCTCGACCGGCCCATCGGCACATGGCTGCTTTTGCTGCCCTGCTGGTGGGGCGTGGGCCTGGGCGCGCTGTCGAAGGGCGCCTTCACGCTGCTCGACCTCTGGATCGCGATCGGCTGCGGTATCGGCGCGATCCTGATGCGCGGCGCCGGATGCACCTGGAACGACATCACGGACCGCGACATCGACGGCTCCGTCCGCCGCACGGCAGAGCGCCCGATCCCCTCCGGCCGGGTCACGGTGCCGCAGGCTCTCGCCTGGCTCGTCGCGCAGTGCCTCGTCGCGCTGCTGATCCTGCTGACCTTCAACTGGGCCGCGATCGGCCTGGGGGTGCTCGCCTTGGGACCGGTGGCGATCTACCCCTTCGCCAAGCGCTTCACCTGGTGGCCGCAGATCTTTCTCGGGCTCGCCTTCAACTGGGGCGCGCTCCTGGCCTTCACAGCCTCCACCGGGGCGCTGGGCTGGCCTGCTGTCGCCGCCTACCTCGGCGGCATCTTCTGGACGCTCTTCTACGACACGATCTATGCCCATCAGGACGCGGAGGACGACGCGCTCATCGGGGTGAAATCCACCGCCCGCCTGTTCGGCGAGCGCTCCCCGACGTGGCTGCGCCGATTCCTCATGGGGGCCGTCGCCTTCCTCTCGCTCGCCGCGATCTTGGCGACGCTGGAGGCCGGGATACTGCCGCTCGTCCTCGCGGCTTGCGGCGCCTGGGCCATGGGGTGGCACCTGACCTGGCAGCTTACCCGCTTCGATCCGGACAACGATCCGCGGCTTCTCAGCCTCTTTCGTTCGAACCGAGACGCGGGGCTGATTCCCCTGCCGTTTTTCGCCTGCGCCCTTCTGGTCTGATTGCGGCCCCCGCCAGCCGCGACTAATCAGGCGCGACCCGAAACGACTCCCAGGCCGATCATGCGCCTCTCTGCCATCCTCCCGCCCCTCGCCGTCTTCGCCCTCGCGGCGCTTCTGTCCGTCGTGGGCGCGCGCGCCGCGGTCGGCGTGGTGGAGGACCGCTCGGTCACCGCCGTCCGAGAGGCGCTGACCGACGAGGGCATGAGCTGGACCAGCGTGCTGGGCGACGGGCTGCAGATCATCCTCGAGGGCGAGGCGCCCTCCGAGGCGGTCCGCTTCCGCGCGATCACCGTCGCGGGGACCCAGGTGGATGCCAGCCGGGTCATCGACAACATGTCCGTGGCCGACCCGGACGGGATCGCACCGCCGGAGTTCGCGATCGAGATTCTACGGAACGACGGTGGGGTGACGCTGATCGGGCTGGTGCCCGAGACGACCGACCGCGAGGCCATGGCCGACCGGATCTCCCAGCTGTCGGGCGGGATCACCGTGACCGACCTGCTGGAGAGCGCCGATCACGCGGCGCCTGAGTCCTGGCGGCCCGCGCTCGATTTCGCGATCTCGTCCCTCGCGGACCTGCCGCGCTCCAAGGTGTCGGTGACGGCCGGACGTGTCGCCATCGTCGCCATGACCGACAGCCCCGAGGCGAAGCGCCGGCTGGAGTCCCAGCTTGTCCAGCGCCGGCCCGATCCTGTGAGGCTGGCGCTCGACGTCTCCGCGCCCCGACCGGTCATCACGCCCTTCATCACCCGCTTCGTCATCGACGAGGACGGCGCGCGCTTCGAGGCCTGTGCCGCCGACTCCGAGGAAACCTCCCGCCGCATCTCGCGGGCGGCGCGCGAGGCCGGCTTCGAGGGCAGCATCGTCTGCCCCGTCGGGCTCGGCGTGCCCTCGCGCACCTGGGGCGAGGCCGTCGCCCAGGGGATCGCCGCCGTCGGAGAACTCGGCGGAGGAACCGTCACGCTGACCGATGCCGACGTCACCCTCGTCGCCCCGGTCGGCACGGAGCAGGCCATGTTCGACCGGGTCGTCGGTGAACTCGGAAATGATCTGCCGGAGCTCTTCGCGCTCGAAGCCGTCCTGCCCGAGCCGCCGGACGAGACCGAGGACGAAGTCGCGGAGTTCACCGCGACCCTGAGCCCGGAGGGTCTCGTCCAGCTGCGCGGGCGCGTTGCGGACGCGCTGATGAACACGACGGCCGAGAACTACGCCAAGGCGAGCTTCGGTAGCGCCGAGATCTCCATGGGCACCCGCATCTCCGAGGAGGTGCCGCAGGGCTGGTCCGTACGGGTCCTGGCCGCGATCGAGGCGCTTTCGGTGCTCGAGAACGGGTCCGTTCTCGTTCGGCCCGAGAGCTTTTCCGTGAGCGGCGTGTCGGGCCGGCAGCAGGCGCAGACGGAGATCTCGCAGCTCCTGGTGGAGAAGCTCGGACCCGAGGCGGAATTCGAGGTTCAGGTGCGCTACGAGGAAAGCCTCGACCCGATCGCCGCCCTGCCGACGCCGGAAGAGTGCCTGCAGCAGATCACCACGGTCACGGACGGCCGCAAGATCACCTTCGAGCCGGGTAGCGCCGACATCACCGGCGAGGCGCAATCGGTGATGGACGACATCGCCGAGATCCTGCGCCGCTGCGCCGACCTGCAGGTCGAGGTCGCGGGCTACACCGACAGCCAGGGCCGCGAGGAGATGAACCAGCGCCTCAGCCAGGACCGCGCCGAGTCGGTGCTCCGCGGGCTGCGCGAGCGCCGCGTGCCCGTTGGCTCGTTCCGCGCGGTCGGCTATGGCGAAGAGAACCCGATTGCGGATAATGAGACGGAAGAGGGCCGCGAGGCCAACCGCCGCATCGAGTTCAGCCTGATCGACCCCGAGGCGGAGGACGCCGCGGCCGGGGACGAGGAGACCGAGCCGACGGCAGAGGTTTCCGAGAGTGCGGAGACCGACGGGGACGGGAACGACGGGGACGATGAACAGGACTGAATTCATAATCGCGACCGCCGCGATCCTTTTCGTGGCCTTCTGTCTCGGCTGGTTCGCGTCCTGGCTCATCAACCGGTTCACCCGGGTCACCAAGGCCGACATCGGGGAACTCGACCGCATGGCCCAGGCGCTCCACGAAGCCGAGGAGACCCGCGACCAGGCGATCACCTATCTCCAGCAGCGCGAAGCGGAGATGACCAATCAGCTCCACCAGACCGAAGCCGAGCTGCGCGCGGCCATGGACGGCCTGCGCGAGGCCCGGCACGAGGCCGAAGAGCTGCGCGCCTACATCGAACGCTACAACGTCGGCGCCTGATGCCGGGACGGCGCTCGCCTCCGGCGACGCCCCGCCCGCCGTCCCATGGGGTGCCCGGATGCCCTGCGGGCCCGACAGCGCGGCGCGTGCGAGAGGTATTTGGGGCTAGATGAAGGGGAGGGTCAGCCCCTCGGCGCCGCGGCGCGTCTCAGGCGGTCGTTGATGGCGGCGCCCAGGCCGTGGTCGGGGATCGGGGCGACCGCGATCCGCTCGGCGCCGCTCCTGTCGATCTCGTGCAGCGCGGCGAAGAGCCGCGCCGCGGCCTCGGTCAGGTCGCCGCTCTCCGAGAGGGAGAGATCGCCCCGGATCGCACCGAAGCCCAGGTGAGTCTCGCCCCGTTCGGGCGTCTCGATGCCCAGCCGGACCCGGCCCGCCGGGGCGTAGTGCGACGCCAGCTGCCCCGGAGCGGTCGGCGTCTCGCCCTGCGCCGGACGCGTCAACGGCTGCCCCAGGGCCTCCTCGATCCGCTCCGCCGGCAGACCGCCAGCCCGCAGGAGGGCGGGGGCTCCGGCCAGCGAGACGATGGTGGATTCCACGCCGACGCCGCAGGCTCCACCGTCGAGCACGGCGCTGATGCGGCCCTCCAGCCCGGCCAGGACATGGTCCGCCGTGGTCGGGCTCAGCCGTCCCGAGGGGTTCGCCGAGGGCGCGGCGACCGGCCCGCCGAAGGCCGCGAGCAGGGCCCGGGCGACGGGGTGGTCCGGGACGCGCACCGCGAGCGTCGGCAGTCCGGCAGTGACGAGCGGCGAGACCGGCGCCCCCTCCCTGAGCGGCAGGACGAGGGTCAGGGCGCCGGGCCAGAACCGGGCAAGCCTCTCGGCCCCGGGCGGCAGCTCGCAGAGGGTCCCGACGGCCTCGGCGTCGGGCAGGTGGACAATGAGTGGGTTGAACCGGGGCCGGTCCTTGGCGGCGAAGATCCCGGCCACCGCGGCGTCCGAGCGCGCGTCGGCCCCGAGCCCGTAGACCGTCTCCGTGGGGAAGGCGACGGTCCGGCCCTCGGCCAGCAGGGCGGCGGCGCGGGCGAGGCCGGCATCGTCGGGAGCAAGGCGCAGGGTCATGACGTGGCGTTTCGGTTGCGGCGGGCCGGGGCAGCGGATCACCCTGTGGGCACCGCGCCCGGCCCGGATACCGCTCCGCGCGGGCGCTGCCAAGCCGCGTGGCCCCCGGAGTTGATTTTCATGACCTATGCCGCCCCCGTATCCGAGCTTCGCTTCCTGCTGGAGCATGTCGCCGGCCTCGACCGCGTTGCGGGGACCGAGCGGTTCGCCGAAGCGACGCCGGACATGGTCGACGCGATCCTTACCGAGGCGGCGCGCATGTGCGACGAGGTGCTGGCGCCGCTGAACCGCAAGGGCGACGCCGACCCGGCCCGGCTCGAGAACGGCGTGGTCCGCACCCCTGAAGGTTTCGGTGACGGATGGCGCGCGATCTCCGAGGGCGGCTGGATCGGCATCTCTGCCTCTCCCGAGCATGGCGGCCTCGGCCTTCCGATGCTGCTCACCACCGCGGTCAACGACATGATGTCGGGTGCCTGCCTCGCCCTGCAGCTCGCTCCGCTCATGTCGCAGGGCCAGATCGAGGCGCTGGAGGCCCATGCCAGCGACGAGATCAAGGCGCTCTACCTGCCGAAGCTGGTGTCGGGCGAGTGGTCCGGCACGATGAACCTGACCGAACCGCAGGCCGGCTCGGACGTGGGCGCGCTGCGCACTCGCGCCGAGCCTAGGGGCGACGGGACCTACGCGGTGACCGGTCAGAAGATCTACATAACCTGGGGCGATACGGACTTCGCCGAGAACGTCTGCCATCTCGTCCTGGCGCGCCTTCCCGGTGCGCCGGAGGGGACCAAGGGCATTTCGCTCTTCGTGGTGCCGAAGTACCTGCCCGATGCGGAGGGCCGGCCGGGCGAGCGGAACACGCTGAAGGTCGTGAGCCTGGAGCACAAGCTCGGCCTGCACGGCTCGCCGACGGCGGTGATGGAGTACGAGGGCGCGACCGGCTGGCTCGTCGGCCGGGAGAACGGCGGCATGGCGGCGATGTTCACCATGATGAACAACGCGCGCCTCGGCGTCGGCACGCAGGGGATCGGCGTCGCCGAGGCGGCCTTCCAGCAGGCCGCGGCCTGGGCGCGGGACCGCAAGCAGGGCAAGGCCGCCGGGACGGGCGCCATCGTCGAACATGCCGACGTGAAGCGGATGCTCGCGACCATGCGCGCCGAGACCTTTGCCGCGCGGGCCATCGCTCTGATGTGTGCGGGCGCCATCGACATGGAGACCGCCACGGGCAGCGCGGCGCAGGCGGCGCGTGCCGCCCTGCTCACGCCCATCGCCAAGGCCTTCGGGACCGAGACCGGGATCGCGGCCGCCGACACGGGCATCCAGGTGCATGGCGGCATGGGCTTCGTCGAGGAGACCGGCGCCGCGCAGTTCCTGCGGGACGTGCGGGTCACCGCCATCTACGAGGGCACGAACGGTATTCAGGCGATGGACCTCGTGGGCCGCAAGATGAAGGACGGGGGCGAGGCGGCCTTCGCTCTGACCGACGAGATCTGCGAGGGGGCCGAGGCCGCCAAGTCCAGCGCGCCGGATCTCGCCCATGCCGTCTACGAGGCCGCGGAGACCCTGCGGGAGGCGACCGAGGCCCTGGTGGCCGCCGACCTCGAGGCGCGCTTCGCGGTCGCCGTGCCCTACCTGCGGGCTTTCGCACTCGTGCTGGGCGGGCACGCCCACCTGGCCGCCGCCGTTCACGGCGATGCCGCGCGGCTGCGGCTGGCCGAGTTCTACATCCGGACCATCCTCCCCGAGCATGCCTCGCTGCTGGCAGGCGTCTCGGAGGGCGCGGCGGTCCTTGCGCTCGAGGCGGGCGAGCTGGCGGCGTGAAGGACGGACCGACAGGGCTGACATTCCCCTGGGAGACACCGCCCGGTGATGGCGAAGCCATCGAGGTGGCCGAGGGTATCCTCTGGATGCGGCTGCCGCTTCCGATGAAGCTCGACCACGTCAACGTCTATGCCCTGGACGAGGGCGACGGCTGGACCATCGTCGATACCGGGATGGACAGCGGGCGCAGCCGCGCGATCTGGGAACGGCTGCTGGCCGCGCCGCTGGGCGGCAGGCCGGTGCTTAGGGTGCTCGTCACCCATCACCACCCCGACCACGTGGGCCTGGCCGGATGGTTCGCGGAGCGCGGCGCGCGGCTCTGGAGCTCGCGCACGGCCTACCTCATGGCCCGGATGCTCGTGCTCGACGAACAGGAGAGTTGGCCCGAGGAGACGCTCGCCTTCTACCGGGGCGCGGGCATGTCGGAGGAGGTCTACGCCGCGAGGGTCGAGGATCGTCCGTTCAACTTCGCCGACATCGTCGCGCCCCTACCGCTCGGCTTACGCCGCTTGGAAGAGGGAGAGTGCGTCGAGATCGGCGGCCGGCGCTGGGACGTGCGTCTGGGCGGCGGCCACGCGCCCGATCATGTCACGCTATGGGACAGGGATACGCCGCTGGTGATCGGCGGCGACCAGTTCCTGCCGGGAATCTCTCCGAACCTCAGCGTCTATGCCACCGAGCCGGAGGCGGATCCGGTGTCCGACTGGATCGAGTCCTGTCGGCGGTTCGCGGGCCATGCGACGGAGTCGCAGCTCGTGCTGCCCGGACACAAGCTGCCCTATCGCGGCCTGACCGACCGTCTTCGGCAGATGGAAGAAAACCACCACGCCGCGCTCGGCAGGCTGGAGGCCCACCTCTCCGAGCCCCGCGCGGCCGGCGAATGCTTCCTGCCGCTCTTCCGGCGCGAGGTGTCGGGCGGGGAATACGGTCTCGCGCTGGGGGAGGCCTATGCCCATTGCCTCCACCTCTGGCACGCGGGCCGCGCCACGCGCGAAAAGGACGGCGACGTCTGGCGGTTCCGGGCCGTTCGCTAGCGGCGGCATTCCGCGGGTCCGATTGACGCGGACGGGTCCGCGTCTACGCTACCCCGGATGATGGAAGACGAGATTCACACCACCGCCGAGTTCGAGGAGCGCGCCGTCCTGCCGCAGGTCCGCGAAGTCCATACCGCCCCCGGCCAGAGCGAGATCGAGGTTCCCAGGGCGCTTACGGAAGCGGCCCGGGGAAAGAGCGCGGCGCGCTGGGCCTACGAGCGGCTCATCGTCTACATCCGCAATTTCGAAAAGGGGCTCGACGCCGAGCAAGAGGTCGCGATGGGATTCACCGGCGGCGATGCCGGCATCATCCGGATCGAGGGGCTCGGCTATTTCGACCCCGACATCGTGACCTTCTACGGCTCCGATCCGTCGGGCGCGCGGACGCAGGTGGTGCAGCACGTCGCCCAGTTGAACGTCCTGCTCCGCGCCCTTCCCAAGAAGGTGGACCGGCCGGAGGCGGTCCGCATCGGCTTCCGGCTCGCGCGCGAGCTCGAGGAGGGGGCTGCGACAGAGTGACGTTTTCGTGTGGGTGACACGGGCGCGCGCATCGTCTATCCCACCGCCGGACGCCCATTCAGGAACAGGCACATGGCAGAGCACAAGCACGGCGACATGAACATCGAGGACCAGGAGAAGACCTTCGAGGGCTTCGTGAAGATGGTGACCCGTGGCGGCATCATCATCATCGTGTCTCTGATCTTCCTCGCGCTGCTGAACGCGTAGGACACATGGATCGCCGCGTCTTCCTTCTCGGCGCCTCGGCGCTCGGACTCAGCGCCTGCGGCGCGGCGGAACCGGTGTCGACGCCGCAGAGCGTGCTGGACAGCCGGGCCTACGTGCATCCCGGGCCTCCCATGCTGTCGCTCTTCACCATGAAGAACGTCAGCAACGGCAACGGCATGCACACGGGCCTGATGATCAACGCCAGCCAGCGCGTGATCTTCGATCCCGCGGGCACCTTCGGCGGCGACGTGGCGGAGCAGCCCTGGGGCTACCTCGTGCCCGAGAACAATGACGTCCACTTCGGCATCACGCCGGAGATCGAGGATTTTTACGCCCGCTACCACGCGCGGCAGAGCTATTACGTCCTGCGGCAGGATCTTCCCGTTGACGCGCAGCAGGCCGAAGTCGCGCTGCGCAACGCGCTGTCCTACGGCGCGGTGCCCAAGGCACAGTGCACCACCGCCACCTCGCGCATCCTCAAGGCTGTTCCCGGGTTCGGCGACATCAACGTGACGCTCTGGCCCGATCGACTTTCCGACCAGTTAGCCCGCCGTCCGCGCGTCTCCTCTCGGGAGTACCGGGAGAACGACAGCGACGACAAGACGGCGGCCGCCGAGGACTTCCGGCTGAGCGACGCTAGCCGGTAAGCCAGATCCCGGCGTAGAGTACCGCCGCCCCGGTCCCGATCGCGATCAGGACGTTCTTCGTCCAGAGCCCTGCCAGAAGCGTCGCACCCGCGGCCGCGAGGCGGGCCGGATCCGGCTCTCCACCGGTCGCGTCGGGCCAGAGCACGAGCGGCGCGACCATCCCTGGAATGACCGCGACCGGCGTGTAGCGCAGCAGCCGCAGGACCCAGGGCGGAAGTTCCCTCCCGCCAATCAGGCCGAGGAAAGACAGCCGGATCGCGAATGTACCGACGCCGAGCAGCGCGATGAGGAGCCAGACTTCCGCCGTTGTCATGCCGGTCGCACCATGAGTGTCTCGACCACCGCGCCCGCGACCATCGCGCAGGCCGCCGCGATCAGGAGGCCGAAGCCCGAGGGCAGCCATGCCAGTGCCAGCGCCAGCACGACTGAGGTCAGCGCCGCGGCGACATGGGCCAGCGTCTTCAGCATCGGCGCGATGAGCGAGATGAAGGTGATCGGCAGGGCGAAGTCGAGGGCGAAGGCCTCCGGGATACGGCCTCCGACCAGCGCCCCGAAGAGGGTCATGCCCGTCCAGAGCGTCGCGATCGGCAGGGCCACCCCGAGGAAGTAGGCGACCTTAGATGGCAGCGGCAGCGCCGGCTGCGCCTCGTAGCGCGCGACCGACAGGGCATAGGACTGGTCGAAGTTGAAATAGCCGCAGAGCGCCCGTTGCCAGAACGGCGCTGGCCCGAGGTGCGGTGCGAGCGCCGCGGAATACATCGCCATCCGCAGGTTGACCGCGAGAGCGCCAGCCAGCGCGAGGAAGACACCCGCCCCGTCGGTCATCAACTGAAGGGCGGTGAACTGCGACGCGCCCGCGATCACCAGCATGGTCATCGCCATGGTCTGCGCGATCGGCAGCCCGGCCTCGGTCGCCACCACCCCGAAGAGCATCCCGAAAGGCGCGATCACGATGAGGAAGGGCGCCGCGTCCCGCAGGCCGCGCAGCGCTTCGGATTTCGGCATGGTCGCGGTCACCCGGCTCGATTAGGCTCTTTGCGTCGGCCTAGTCCCGCCGCGGAGGAATGGCAATCGCATGGCGGACATGCAGATCTCGGGAGTGATCCTCGCGGGCGGGACAGCCCGCCGGATGGGCGGCGGCGACAAGGGCCGGCTCGAGATCTCCGGCGTGAGCCTTCTGGTGCGGGTGATCCAGCGGCTGGAGCCGCAGGTCGCCGGGCTCGCCCTCTCCGCCAACGGGGCGCCCGAGCGGTTCGCCGATTTGGGCCTTCCCGTTATGCCCGACGAGACACCGGACCGCGGTCCGCTGGCCGGGGTCCTCGCGGGGCTCGACTGGGCGCGCGGGCAGGGGGCCGACGCCCTCGTCACGGCCCCCGCCGACACGCCGTTCCTGCCCGCCGACCTGGTCCCGCGCCTGAGACGGGCCGGCCCCGTCGCCATCGCTCATTCGGGTGGCCGGGATCATCCGACCTGCGGACTCTGGGCGGTTGCACTGGCCCCTCTGCTTCGGGAGAGGCTCGATGCGGGGGACCGGCGGCTGATGGCTTTCGCCGATGCCGCAGGCGCAGCGCGCGCCGAGTTCGACGACGACCGCGCCTTCTTCAACGTGAACACGCCCGAGGATCTCGCCCGGGCGGAAGCCCTCGCCGAGGAGGGGGCCGCGTGAGCTGGGACGAGATCGTCGTGGTCGACTGGTCCGCAGGGAACGACACCGGGCCACGGCCCGAGGCCGACGCGATCTGGATCGGGGCTGCCGGCGAAGAGCCGGTCTACTGCCGCAACCGCGCCCTGGCCGAGAGCTGGCTCACCGAGCGCATCGAGGCCGCGCTCACAACGGACCGCAGACTCATGCTCTGCTTCGATTTCGCCTTCGGCTACCCCGCCGGTTTCGCCCGGGCAATCACCGGGCGTGACGATCCGCTGGCGCTCTGGTCCTGGCTGGAAGAGCGTATCGAGGACGCGCCGAAGCAGAACAACCGCTTCGATGTCGCGGCCTCGCTCAACCGTATTTTCCCGGGCATCGGCCCCTTCTGGGGCAATGGCCTGAAGCGCGAGATACCCGATCTGCCTCGGCGTGGCTCCGATCGGACCTGCCGGTGGAAACAGCCCCGCCGCGAGGCGGAACGTCTGGCCCCCGGGGCCTTCGAGGTCTGGCAGCTCGCCTATACAGGGGCGGTGGGCAGCCAGGTCCTGATGGGCCTCCCGGTCCTGGAGCGACTGCGGACCCGCTTCCCCGGTCGGATCGCGGTCTGGCCCTTCGAACCGCTCGACCGGCCCGTCGCGCTGGTCGAGGTCTGGCCCTCTCTGATCGCGAAGGCGATTGCCCGGGCGAACCCGGACGAGACGATCCGAGACCGCGCGCAGGTCTCCTGCCTCGCCCGCGCCCTCGCGGCGCAGCCCGACGGGAGGCTCGAGCAGATGCTCGATGTCCCTCGGGATGAGGAGGGCTGGATCCTGGGCCTCGGGCACGAAGGCGCGCTCGCGGAGGCCCTGGCGTGATCGTCCGCCGCGGCTTCGGGCCGGACGACAGACCTCGGCTCGCCGAACTCTACTGGGGAGCCTTCGGCCCGAAGCTCGGCCGCGTGCTCGGGCCGGAACGGCGGGCCCTGGACTTCATCGCGATCTCCGCCTCGCCACAGCACGCCCTCTGCGTCTTCGACGACAGCGACGCGCTCGTCGGCGTGGCGGGGTTCCAGTCCGCCTTCGGCTCGTTGGTCGCGGGGGACTACCAGGACCTCGTCGCGGTCTACGGCCCGCTCGGCGCCGCGTGGCGCGCCCTGGCGCTCCGCATGCTGGAGCGGCCCGCGGCGCGGGACGAGCTCATGGTCGACGGCATCTTCGTCGACCCCGCCTGGCGCGGACGGGGTATCGGCACGGCCCTCATCGAGGCGCTGGCGCGCGAGGCCGTCACCCTCGGGCGGAGCAGCCTTCGGCTGGAGGTCGCGGCCGGCAACGACCGGGCCCGCGCTCTCTACGAGGAGCGCGGCTTCGTGGCTGTGTCGAGACGTATCCGCCCGGCGCTCAGCCTGCTCTGCGGGCTTGGCCGGACGACCATGATGGTACGGAAGCTTACTCGCTAGCGCCGCGCAGCGTCGCCTCTTCAGAGCGGGTGTCCTCGACGACCTGGAAGCCGTTCTCGGTCGGAACGATGGCCTGCACGCAGGGCGAGGCGCCGTAGTTGTCGCAGAGGCTCCCGTGCCGCGACAGCAGGATCACCGGCATGTCGTCGAACTGCACGCGGGCCCAGCTATTCGCCCACCAGCTCTCGGAACGTTGTCCGTCGATGACGAAGTGGATCGGCGCGCCGCCCGTGCCGTGCCAGTGCGACATGTTCCACTGGCAGAAGATCCCGGCGAAATTGACGACCTCGTCGTCCGCCGCGCCGTCGCCGTCCAGATCGGCCTGGGTGATCGCCCCCGGCTCCACCGTCAGGCCGCCGGCGTCGATCTCCTGGCACTGCCGTTCAGCCTCGGCCAGGATAGCCGCCGTCCGTTCGCTCTGGGCGAGGGCGGGGGAGGCGGTGAAGGGCAGGCTGGCAACAAGACAGGCGAGGCGACGCATCACTTCCGGCCGATTCGGGGTTCCGTGCCCGCCATGAGGCGGGTGATGTTCCCCTGATGCCGCCACAGAACGAGGAACGCCAGCGCGACGAGAAGCATGAGCAAGTCTCCGCGCGCCATCGTGATCGCCCAGATCGGCGCGAGGACCGCCGCCGCCAGCGCGCCCGCCGATGAGTACCGCGTCAGGCCCGCCGCCACGAGCCAGGTGGCGCAGGCCGCGGCCCCCGTCGCCGGCGAAAGCGCGATCAGGATGCCGAGGAAGGTCGCCACTCCCTTGCCGCCCCGGAAACGCAGCCAGACCGGGAAACAGTGTCCGAGGAACGAGAAGAGCGCCGCGACCTGCGCCGCGTCCCAGCCCGCCGCCCCGAGGGCCGCAAGCGTGACGAAGGCCCCCTTGCCGCTGTCCATGACGAGGGTCAGCAGGGCCGCCAGCCTGTTGCCCGTCCGCAGGACGTTGGTCGCCCCGATGTTGCCCGAGCCGATCTGGCGCAGGTCGCCCAGCCGGAACACCCAGGCGAAGACGATGCCGAAGGGCACCGACCCTGCGAGGTATCCGATCGCGGCCCAGAGAAGCAGGATCGCGGGGGCGGAGGTGATTTCCGGGATCACTTCAGACACTTGGACCTCCCCAGAACAGCAACCATCCGGCGACCGCCAGCCAGTGCAGCACCACGGCCGGCCAGAGTCTGCGATGCCTCAGCGTGAGCGTCAGGGCCACCCCGCCGAGCAATGCCGTCAGAAACAGGAAGGCGGGGGAGGTAAACAGCGGCACGAACTCGGGTCGCCAGAGCGCCGCTGCCAAGGGGTGCCAAGCGACGTAGGCCGCGAGCAGCGCCGCCGCGAGGGCGCGCGAGCGCCACCGCAGGAGCGGCCCCCGGAACACCAGCTCTTCCGCGAACGCCGGTACGGCAAGTGCGGCCAGCATCCTCGGCCAGCGGCCCGGATCCGGGCTCCACGCTCCCAGGACGCCCGTCGCGCCCGGCACCAGCAGCGCGACGCCCGCGAAGAGCAGCGCCGCCGCGGCGGTCTCGACCCGCGCGCTCATCCATGCACCCGCCTCCCCGCGACCCAGGTGCCGAGCACGCGCCCCTGCATCCGTGCCCCGTCGAAGGGCGTGTTCTTGGATTTCGACTGCAGCGTGAACCGGTCGAGAACGAAGGGCGCCCCGTCGTCGAAAAGCACGAGGTCCGCCGGTGCCCCCTCGGCGATCCGCCCGGTCTCCAGTCCCAACCGGCGCGACGGCGCCAGCGACACCGCCCGGAAGATCTGCGGCAGCGTCAGGTCGCCCGAATGGAAGAGCCGCATCGCGGCCGGCAGGAAGGTCTCCAGCCCG
This sequence comes from Histidinibacterium aquaticum, assembly GCF_008710275.1. Lineage (GTDB taxonomy): Bacteria > Pseudomonadota > Alphaproteobacteria > Rhodobacterales > Rhodobacteraceae > Oceanicola > Oceanicola aquaticus. The sequence goes on along the minus strand of NZ_VYQE01000001.1, from coordinate 945,081 downwards.
ACCGCACCGCTCGCGGCCTCCTCGTAGGGCAGCCGCTTGCTCTCTTCGTCCTGCGGCGTGTGCATCGAGCAGACGATATCGATGAGACCCGACGCCACGGCCTCGACCACCGCCTTCCGGTCGTCCTCGGACCTCAGGGGCGGGACCAGCTTGAAGAAGGTCCGATAGTCCGCGACGTCGAACTCGTTGAGCGTCAGGTGGTGGATGCTGACCCCCGCCGTGATGTCGAAGCCGTTGCGCTTGGCCCTCTCCAGCGGCGGCAGCGCGCGGGCGGTCGTGATCTGGTCGATGTGCAGCCGCCCGCCCGTCATCTCCAACAGGCCGATCTCCCGGTCGAGGCCCATCCGCTCGGCCATGGCCGAGACCGCGGGTAGGCCACGCAGCGAGGCGAACTTGCCCGAGGTCGCGCAGGCACCGGCGGAGAGGCCGGGCTCCTGCGCATGGGCGACGACTAGCGCGCCCAGCGACCGGGCATAGGCCAGCGCGCGTGCATAGACCTTGGTGTCTCGCACCACGGCGGAGTCGGTGAAGGCCGCCGCCCCCGCGTCGAGCAACAGCCCGATCTCGGTCATCTCGCCGCCTTGCCGCCCCTTGGTGAGTGCCGCCATGGGCAGCACCCGCACCGCCGCGTCCGCCTGACCCCGACGACTGACGAACTCCAGCGTCTCCGGCGTATCGATAGGCGGATCGGTGTCGGGCCGGGTGACCATGGTGGTCACGCCACCCGCCGCCGCGGCGCGACCGGCCGAGCGAAAGCTCTCCTTGTGCCGCTCGCCGGGTTCCGAGACCTTCACGCCGAGGTCCACGATCCCGGGCGCGAGGCAGGCCCCGGCACAGTCGATCGCGCCCTCGGGGATTTCGCCGCCCTCCCAGGCCGCCGATATCCTGCCCTCCTCGATCCGGAGACCCCCATGGCGAACCTCGTCGCGTTCAGGGTCGATCAGGCGGGCATTGGCGATCAGGGTCATGGGTCGGCTCGCGTTCTCAAGCTTCCGGGCCTCCTACCTCCCCGCGGCGGCAATGTCAGCCGGGAAGCATTGTGGCGTCAGCCCGGCCTTGCCGCTTCGATCGCCCGGCGCGCCGCCTGCGGGTCCGGGAGAAATCGGATCAGATGCTTTCGGCCGTCGAGCGAGATGACCTGAACGGCCGAGGCGATGACCCGGACCTTGTCGATCCGGTCGAGCGAAACGGAGCGGTCGCCCGGCCCCAGCAGCCGCCGGTCGGTCAGATCCCAGCGCGCCGAAAGCTCTTCGGAGGCAAGGTACCAGCCACGCAGGGCGATGGCGGCGAGGCCGCCCACCGCCCCTGTCCACAGGTACGGGTTTCCCAGAAGCCACAGCACCGCCATGCCCCCCGCCATCGCCAGCACGGCGAGCCAGGCATGGTCGCGCAGGTAGGTCCGCCGGTCCGGCGCGAAGCTCTCGATGACCCTCTCGCCGGGCTCAAGGGGCGTCTGCGGGGTCAGCTCAGTCACGCGATGAGGATCATCACGAGGACCAGCAGAAGTAGGACGGCGATGGCGGCCACGGCGATCCGCCCCGACATCGCAGCATCGCTCCGCTTCGGCGGTGGTGCGGGTTCCTTCTCCTCGCTCCGTCCGGCGGCGGACTCGGAGCGCAGCTTGTCCATCGAGCCCACGCGAACGGGCTCCGAATAGGTCCCGATCCAGCGTAGCGGCGAGCCCGGCGTGAGCGTCTTGCCCCGCACGCCCGAGGACAGCACGATCAGCACGTATCCCTTGATCGCGTTGAGTCGGCCGGTATCGGCGCGGACCTGGTCCGCCTCCATGCCCAGCCCCTCGACGAGATACCCGGCGAGGCCCAGCCCCTCCAGGTTGGAGACGGGGAAGTACTCGTACTTCCCCTCCTCGGGCTCCGCGCCCAGCGCATCCCCGATCCTCTGGCGGAAGCCTTCGGCCTCCTCGTCGCGCAGGTCGACGGCGAAGACACGGGCATGGCCGTGTTCGTTCTCGGGGACGGTCATGGTGGTCATGGAGCCTCTCCGGTCAGGTTTCGGTCGCCGGTCCAACGCAGGTCGGGGCGGATCGGATGCACCCTAGGCCATGACGCCCTGCGGAGCACGGGCGGCACGCAGGTTCCGGGCCAGCAGGTCCATCGCGGCCATGCGCACCGCGACGCCCATCTCCACCTGCTCCTGGATGACCGAGCGGTTGATGTCGTCGGCAATGGTCCCGTCGATCTCCACCCCGCGGTTCATCGGGCCGGGGTGCATGACGATGGCGTCGGGCTTGGCATGGGCGAGCTTCGCGGCGTCCAGCCCGTAGCGGTGGAAGTACTCTCGCTCGGAAGGGATGAAGCCGCCGTCCATCCGCTCCTTCTGGAGCCGCAGCATCATCACCACGTCGGCGTCCTTGAGCCCCCGCTCCATGTCGTCCTCGACCTCGACCCCGAAGTCCGAGACGCCGGCCGGCATCAGGGTGGGAGGGCCGACGAGCCTCACCCGGTTCTCCATCTTGCCCAGCAGCAGGATGTTCGACCGCGCCACCCGCGAATGGGCGATGTCGCCGCAGATCGCGACGGTGAGCCGATGGAGCCGCCCCTTCGCCCGGCGGATCGTCAGTGCGTCGAGCAGCGCCTGCGTCGGGTGCTCGTGCCGCCCGTCGCCCGCGTTCAGCACGGCGCAGGTCACTTTTTGCGCGAGCAGGTCCACCGCGCCCGAGTTCGGATGCCGCACCACCAGCAGGTCGGGCCGCATGGCGTTGAGCGTGAGCGCCGTGTCGATCAGCGTCTCGCCCTTCTTCAGCGAGGAGGACTGCATCGCCATCGACATCACCTCGGCGCCCAGCCGCTTGCCCGCGAGCTCGAAGCTCGACTGGGTGCGGGTCGAGGCCTCGAAGAACATGTTGATCTGCGTCATGTCCGACAGCGCGTCCCAGCGCCGCCGCCCGGCGCGCGCGGCCTCGGCGTAGTCCTGGGCCAGGTCGAGCAGGGCGGTGATTTCCACCGGGTGCAGCGGCTCGATCCCCAGAAGATGGCTCTGCGTGAACGTCATCGGCGGTCCCTCCGGCTCGGGGGCTTATAGAAAGCCCGGCCGGGTCAAGACAAGGCGGCGCGATGCCCGCACCATTTCCGCCTGCACATTCCCGGCCTCCGCCGGTAGTCTCGCGCCATGGAATCGGCGCAGAGCTTCTGGGCGGCGAAGGCCGCGCTCGACTGGCAGATCGAGCTCGGGGCGGACGAGGCGATCCTCGACGCGCCCGTGGACCGTTACGCCCTCGCGCCGCCGCCCGAGCCGCAGCCGCAACCGGAGGCCGGCCCCGCGCAGCCCTCCGCCGTTCCCGCCGCTCCGCTTGCGCCGCCCCCGCCGATGGCCGAGCCCGACCCCGTCGCCGAGGCCCGTGCCGCCGCCGGAGCGGCCTCCGACCTGCACCAGCTCGCTGCCGCCATGCAGGCCTTCGAACACTGCGCGCTCAAGGCCGGGGCCCGCAGCTTCGTCTTCGCCGACGGCCAGCCCGGCGCACGGCTCATGATCGTGGGAGAGGCCCCCGGCCGAGACGAGGACCGCCAGGGCAAGCCCTTCGTCGGCCGCGCCGGGCAAATGCTCGACCGGATGCTCGGCGCCATCGGCCTTGCCCGGGACGGCGCCCCGGACAGCGCCGTCTACATCACCAACCTCCTGCCCTGGCGCCCGCCCGAGAATCGCCGCCCCGAGCGGGCCGAGGTGCAGATGTTCCTGCCTTTCCTCGAGAAGCACATCGCCCTCGCCGCGCCCGAGGTCTTGGTTCTCATGGGCAACACGCCCTGCGACGCGTTGCTCGGGAAGTCCGGCATCACGCGGCTGCGCGGGCAGTGGACCGAGGTCTTGGGCGTCCCGGCCCTGCCGATGTTCCACCCCGCCTACCTCCTGCGCCAGCCCCAGGCCAAGCGCGAGGCCTGGGCGGATCTCCTCGACGTCGAGGCCCGGCTGAAGGGGGCCCCGTGATCGATCCGGCGCAGGCCGATCCACCGGCGCCCACCGGCGGCTCCCGGAGAGGCCATCACGCGGCCGGGACCCGCCCCCGCCGAGATGGGCCCTGCGGCCCGAACCGAATTGAGAGTCCCACATGAAGATCCTTGCCTTCTCCGACCTGCACCTCGACACGGGCGCCCGCGACGCGATCCTGGAGGCGGCCTCCGGCGCGGACCTCGTGATCGGCGCGGGCGACTTCGCCAACCAGCATCGCGGGCTCGAGGAGTTTGTCGCGCCCTTCGAGGCCATTGCCGGCAAGGCGCTCTTCACCTGCGGCAACAACGAGACGCTGGACGCGTTGCGCGCCGCAACCTCCGTCCCGGTCCTGCACGGCGAGACGACGGACTTCGGCGGCCTGACCATTGCCGGGATCGGCTGCGGCATCCCGCCCCTGCCGCCGCTGCCCTGGTCCAGCTTCGACATGACCGAGGCCGAGGCCGAAGCGCTGCTCGCGCCGATCGACGCGGTGGACATCCTCGTGTCGCATTCGCCGCCTAAGGGGGCGGGCGACCGGCTCTCCGGAAAGGGCCACATCGGCTCCGACGCCCTGCGCGAAGCGGCCGAGCGGATGACGCCGCGCTTCCTATTCTGCGGTCACATCCATGACGACTGGGGCGCCCGCGACACGATCGGCGCCTGTACCGTGGCGAACCTCGGCCCCGGTCTGAACTGGTTCGAAACAGAATGAGCGAGCGTCGCTTCATCCCCCTTCGCATCGCGATCCTGACGGTCTCCGATACACGGACGGCCGAAGACGACAGGTCCGGCGATACGCTCGTCGCCCGATTGGAGGACGCGGGCCATCTCCTCGCCGCACGGGCAATCCTGCCCGACGACCGCGAGGCGATCGCCGGAAAGCTCCGCGAGTGGTGCGAAAGCCCGGAGATCGACGTCGCGATCTCGACCGGCGGGACGGGCCTGACGGGCCGGGACGTCTCGGTCGAGGCGCACCGCGACGTCTACGAGAAGGAGATCGACGCCTTCGGCACGATTTTCGCTGTGGTCTCGATGCAGAAGATCGGGACCTCGGCGGTCCAGAGCCGCGCCACGGCCGGCGTTGCGAGGGGGACCTACCTCTTCGCGCTCCCGGGCTCGCCCTCGGCCTGCCGTGACGCCTGGGACGAGATCCTCGCGCCCCAGTTCGACTATCGGCACAAGCCCTGCAACTTCGTCGAGATCATGCCCCGGCTGGACGAGCATCAGAGGCGGAAGTAGCGCCCAGCCCTGCGGTCGCATTGAGGTATTTGGGGCTAGATGAAGGGGAGGGGACCCGTGCGAATGGGAGCCCGGAAGTGTGGGTCGGTCGCGCGCGCCGCGGCCCGTCCTGAGGAGCCTCGAGGTTGGGTGTGGGGAGATCATCCTGGTCCGCGCCGATTAACCTTAACGACGCGTGGCGAGAGGCATGGGAACTCTAGGTGCAGGTGACCGGCCTGACGCCCGAGTAATGCACTGTATTATCGATATGAGGCGCTTGCGGCCGATGGAGCCAAGACGTCGGCAGGTCCCCTGCCGTGGAGTGCCGCGCGGGTATCCACCCCGCCCCCCGGAGACAATCCGCGGGGCGGGGCTTCACCTAGCACGGTCATCGGCTCCTCAGCCTGTACCGCCCCACGACCCTGGCAGGAGGTCGTTAACAGGGGGTGAACGCTCCTTCATCTAGCCGAAAATACCTCCGCCGGAGGCGGTCCCGCCTAAGGCCCTCCCGCGCCGCGATGCGAAAACCGGCACCCGGCGGCGACGGAACCGGCCTGACGGATCGTTGAAGCCCCCGGTTGTGGACTTTCGCGCGACCTTCCTACCTAATCCGGATCGTCCCCCGGGGAGCCTGACCATGAGATTCCTGCGCCGAAGCCTCGTCGGCATTTTCCTTCTGTCCCTTACACTTGCGCTCTTCGCGCTGGCGGGACGGACGGTCTACGACGCCGTGGAACAACGGATGAACGCCGAGCCGCGCAGCTTCCCGCAGCGAGAGCGCGTCGTTTCCGTCAACGTGATCCCCTTCGAGCCGGGGCAGGTCACGCCGGAGCTCGAGGTCTTCGGCGAGTTGCGCAGCCAGCGGACCCTAGACCTGCGCGCCTCCGTCGGCGGGACCGTGATCGAGGTGGCCGAGAACTTCGTCGAGGGCGGCTCGGTCGAGGAGGGCGAGATGCTCATCCGCGTCGATCCCACCGAGGCCGAGGCGGCGCTCGCCCGCGTGCGCGCGGACCGGCAGGATGCCGAGGCGGAGCTGCGCGACGCCGAGCGTGCACTCGAACTGGCGCGCGACGAACTGGCCGCCGCCGAACAGCAGGCGACCCTTCGGGAGCAGGCTCTGGACCGCCAGCGCGATCTTTCCGAGCGGGGCGTGACGACGGCGGCGACGCTCGAGGACGCCGAACTCGCCGCCTCCTCGGCCCGCGCCACGGTGCTCTCCCGTCGCCAGTCCATCGCCCAGGCCGAGGCGCGGATCGACAGCGCCCGCACCCAGCTCGCGCGGACCGGGATCGACGTCGAGGAGGCCGAGCGCACCCTGGCCGACACCGAGATCACGGCGGCCTTCTCCGGGACGCTCTCCGAGGTGGCCGTGACCGAGGGCGGCCGCGTCTCGGCCAACGAGCTCCTGGCCCAGCTCATCGACCCCGACCGGCTCGAGGTCTCCTTCCGGGTTTCGACCGCCCAGTACGCGCGGCTGCTCGACGAGGAGGGCCGACTCCGCGATGCGCCGGTTACGGTGGCGCTCGACGTCTCGGGTCTCGACCTCACCGCCACCGGCCACCTCTCCCGCGTGAGCGCGGCCGTTCCGGAAGGACAGACCGGCCGGCTCGTCTTCGCACGCCTGGACGAGGCCCCGGGCTTCCGGCCCGGCGACTTCGTGACGCTCTCCGTCGAGGAGCCGCCGCTCGAGGGCGTGGCCCGCCTGCCCGGAACGGCCGTCGCCGCGGACGGCACGGTCCTGGTCGTGGGCGAGGGCGAGCGTCTTGCATCCGCCCCGGTCGAGACCCTGCGCCGGCAGGGCGACGACGTCATCGTCCGGGCGGAGACCGACCTGGCCGGCGAACTCGTGGTCGCCGAGCGGTCGCCACTTCTCGGAGAGGGCATCAAGGTCAATCCGCTGCTGCCCGGCGGCGAGGCGGTGCAGCCCGAGGCCCCCGCCACGGTCCGGCTGGAACCCGACCGCAAGGCCCGGCTCGTCGCCTTCGTCGAAGGCTCCGAGATGCCGGACGAGGCCAAGACGCGGATCCTGTCGGAACTGGAACAGGACGAGGTTCCGGCCGAGATGGTCGACCGCCTCGAGTCCCGGATGGGGAGCTGACCCATGGGCGGCATCCTCTCCTACTTCACTCGCCACCGCACCGCCGCGAACCTGCTGCTGATCCTGATGATCGGCGCGGGGCTCTGGGCCATGCCAAAGATGCGCGCGCAGTTCTTCCCCGACATCGTGGTCGACAGCGTCGATGTCTCGGTCTCCTGGGACGGCGCCGGGGCCGAGGATGTCGACCGGGCCATCGTGCAGGTCCTGCAGCCCGCCCTGCAGTCGGTCGAGGGCGTGACCGATACCGAGAGCCGCTCGACCGAAGGGTCGGGCCGGATCGAGCTGTCCTTCGAGCCGGGCTGGAACATGGAGCAGGCGGTCGAGGACGTGGAGACCGCCGTCGACGGGGTAAATAATCTCCCCGAAGCGGCCGACGAGCCGCGGGTCCGCTCCGGCGGATGGTCCGACCGGGTGACGGACGTCGTCATCCGCGGCCCCGTGGGCGTCGACCAGCTCGCCCGGTTCGCCGACGAGTTCGTCCTGAGGCTCTTCGAGGAGGGCGTGACCCAGACGGTCATCCAGGGCGTCGCCGCGCCGGAGACGCTGGTCACCGTCCCCTCCATCGCGCTCGTGGAACACGACGTCTCGCTGCGCGAGATCGCAGACGCCATCGCGGCGGAAGCCGATACCGATCCCGCGGGCGACGTCTCGGGCTCGGCCCGCGTGCGGACCGGCACAGCGAAACGGTCGGCAGAAGAGATCGAGGGCATCGTCCTGCGGTCCGGCCCCGACGGGTCGGAGCTGACCATCGGCGACGTGGCCGAGGTCACGGTCGAGGGCGTCGACCGCGACCGCGCCTACTTCGTGGGCGAGGACCCGGCCGTCACCATTCGTGTGAACCGCTCCGAGCGGGGCGACGCCATCGGCCTGCAGCGCACCGTCCAGGAGACCGCGCGCGAGTTCCAGGCCAACCTGCCCGAGGGGGTGCGGATCGAGCTGATCCGGACGATGGCCGACTACATCACCGGACGCCTCAACATCCTGATCGACAATGGGCTCATGGGGCTCGGGCTCGTCGTCGCGCTGCTCTTCCTGTTCCTGAACGCCCGGACCGCCTTCTGGGTGGCGCTGGGCATACCCGTGGCCATGCTCTCGGCGATCTTCGTGATGTACATGGCGGGGCTCACGCTCAACATGATCTCGCTCTTCGCCCTCATCATCACGCTGGGCATCGTGGTCGACGACGCCATCGTCGTGGGCGAACACGCGGACTTCCGCGTCCGACGGCTGGGCGAGAAACCCGTGCAGGCGGCCGAGAACGCCGCGCGGCGGATGTTCCAGCCGGTCTTCTCCGCGACGATCACCACTGTCATCGCCTTCTTCGGCCTGGTGGCCATCGGGGGGCGCTTCGGCGACCTGATCGCCGACATCCCCTTCACCGTCATCGCGGTGCTGCTGGCGAGCCTCGTCGAGTGCTTCCTGATCCTGCCGAACCACATGAGCCACTCCATCGCCTCGACGGCCAGCAACCACTGGTACGACGTGCCCTCCCGGCTGGTAAACCGCGGCTTCGGCTGGGTGCGGGAGACGCTCTTCCGGCCTCTGATGAAGCTGGTGATCTGGGCGCGCTACCCGGTGCTGGCGGGCGGTGTCCTGCTGCTTGCGGGGCAGGCGGCGCTGATGATCAACGGGAACGTGCAGTGGCGCTTTTTCAATTCGCCCGAGCAGGGCTCCGTCACCGGCAACTTCGCCATGCTGCCCGGCGCCACGCGCGAGGACACCATGGAGATGATGCGCGAGATGCAGCGCGCGGTGGAGGATCTCGGCGCTCAGTACGAGGAGGAATACGGCGCGAACCCCGTGGATTACGCCATCGCCGAAGTCGGCGGCAACGCGGGCCGCGGTCTCTCGGGGGCCGACCAGAAGGAGCCCTACCAGCTCGGGTCGATCTCGATCGAACTCATCGATGCCGACGCGCGTCCCTATTCCAGCTTCGCCTTCGTGCAGGAGTTGCAGGAGAGCGTCGTGCAGCATCCTCTGGCCGAGACCGTCAGCTTCCGCTCCTGGGGCGGCGGACCGGGCGGCGACGACATCGACATCCAGCTCTTCGGCGCCGATCCCGAGACGCTCAAGGCCGCGGCCGAGGATCTGAAATCGGAACTCGGACAGTTCGGAGAGGTGACCTCGCTGGAGGATAACCTCGCCTATGACAAGGAGGAACTGATCCTCTCGCTGACCCCGCGCGGCCAGTCGCTGGGCTTTTCGATCGACGGGCTGGGCTCCGTGTTGCGCAACCGTCTCGGCGGGATCGAGGCGGCCACCTATCCTTCCGGCCAGCGCTCTGCCTCCATCCGGGTGGAACTGCCCGATGGCGAGCTGACCGCCGATTTCCTCGACCGCACGCTGATGCGGTCGCCGGATGGGGTCTACGTCCCGCTCGCCGACATCGTGACCGTCGAGCGGCGCACGGGCTTCTCGACTCTGCGGCGGGAGAACGGCGTGCTGCTGATCTCGGTCAACGGCGACCTGACCGATGATGACGCCGACCGCGCGGCCGAGATCAACCAGATCATCGAGGACGATATCCTGCCCGGCATCGAGGAAAGCTACGGCATCGACACCGCGCTCTCCGGCCTCGCGGAGCAGGAGCGCGACTTTCTCAACGACGCGCGCATCGGCACGATCATGGTCCTGGTCGGCATCTTCCTGACCCTGGCCTGGATCTTTTCCTCGTGGACGCGGCCGCTCGTGGTCATGGCGATCATTCCCTTCGGCCTCGTGGGGGCGATCTGGGGCCACAACGTCTGGGAAGTGCCCATGTCCATCTTCTCGGTCGTGGGCCTGATCGGGATGATCGGGATCATCATCAACGACTCCATCGTGCTGGTGACCACCATCGACGACTATGCCGCCGAACGGGGGCTCGTCCCCGCCATCGTGGACGGTGCCGCCGACCGGTTGAGGCCGGTGCTGCTCACGACGCTGACGACGGTCCTCGGCCTCGCGCCGCTGCTCTACGAGGGGTCCAGCCAGGCGGAGTTCCTCAAGCCGACGGTCATCACCCTGGTCTACGGGCTCGGCTTCGGGATGATCCTTGTGCTGATCCTCGTGCCCGCGCTGATGGCGATCCAGGCGGATATCGCCAAGCAGAGCCGCGCCGCCCGGCGTGCCCTGCGCGCGCGCACCGGCCCGGTGACCTGGCCCGCGATGGTCGGTGTCGTCGGCGCGGTCGCGCTCTTCGCGGCGACCCTGGGATATCGGATCGTCACAGGCTCGGCCTGGCCGCCGCTCGCCGGGGCGCTGCCCATGGAGGAGCCGGGCACGGCAACCCTCCTCGGGCTTTTCGCCGCGGCGCTCGCCGTGCTGCTTCTCGTGGTCTACGCGCTCTCGGCCCTGGCCTACGGCCTGCGCCGGGGGCCACGCGCGGGCTGACAGGCAACGCCTCCCGGGCGTTGCCATGCCAGCCTCAAAGAAATCAATGAGTTAGGCGGCCGTCCAAATTTGGCCGGCTCAGTCGCAGCCGCGAATTTCCACGGCCCGTTCGCTTCCGAGGACGGTAAAGACGAGCCGCGACCGGTCGAGCGCGAAGGCCCCGCCCGAGTAGTGCACGAGGTCGGCCGCCACGCTCAGCGTATTGCCCTGACGCCGAGAGGCCGGCTCAGAGACCCAGATCGAGGGATCCGCCGCTTCGATCACCACCTCTTCCGCGCCGCCCGTCGCTGGCATCTCGAGCTGGGCCTCCAGCCGCATGCCGTCGGCGGTCGCCGAAAGCCGGCAGTCCACCGCCCCGACCCGCGCCTCGGACTCGTCGAGCGGCGCATCGAGGAGTGCTGCGACGATCCCCGGCTCCCGCTGTCCGGCCGCGGGAAGATCCGCGGCGATGTCGAGCGTCACGGGCATGCAGACCTCCGAGCAGACCCCGAGCTCGACCTCCCCGGCGATCCGCGCCGGACCCGAGCCGGTCGAGAATTCCATCGGGATCACCACCCGGCCGGTGTAACCGATCGCCCGCAACCCGTTGCTCTCGCTGACCTCCGGAACCGGCCAGTGCAGCCGCATCTGGCCGACGTTGCTGGCGGTCGACCACTGGAACTCCGGCGGTATCCCCGCGTCGCCCGGCGCGCGCCAGTAGGTCTTCCACCCCGGCGCGAGCGCGATCTCCAGGCCCGCCATGTGCCGCCCCTCGGCATCCCGCCAGCCCGGCAGGATGCGGGCCGAAACGACGCCGTCGGGCACCGGGCTCTCGGCGCTGGCAGACAGGGAGGACACGGCGGCGACGACGCCGCAGGCGAGAAAGAGGGAACGCAGCATGTGCGGGACAATATGAGTGTCGGCCGCGAAGAAAAGTCACTTGCGGGTGAAGCCGGCCGGGGGGTGCCCTTGCCAGTGGCCGATGCGCACCACATCATTGATGAGATGGAAGACGCTGAAGACACCATGACCCTCGCCGGCCAGCTGCTGGTCGCCATGCCCGAGATGGGCGACCCGCGCTTCGACCAGGCCGTGATCTATGTCTGCGCCCACTCCGAGGACGGGGCGATGGGCCTGATCGTGAACAAGCCGACGCCGGAGGTGAATTTCACCGACCTGCTGGAGCAGCTCGAGATCTCTTCCGGGCCCGAGACGCGGGACATCCGCATCTACTACGGCGGCCCGGTCGAGGGCGCGCGCGGCTTCGTGCTGCATTCGGCGGACTACGCCTCCGAGGGTGCAACGATGCCGGTCGACAGCGGTATCGGCCTGACGGCGACGCTCGACGTGCTCGAGGAACTGGCCAAGGGGCGCGGCCCCAAGAGCTCGCTCCTCGCGCTGGGCTACGCGGGATGGGGGCCGGGACAGCTGGAAGGCGAGATCGCTCAGAACGGCTGGCTGACCTGCGCCGCGCGGCCTGACATCGTGTTCGGGCGGGCGAACGAGCACAAATGGTCGGCGGCGCTGAAGTCGCTCGGGATAGACCCGCTCCTGCTCTCCGGGGAGGCGGGCCACGCGTGACATGAGAGCCAAGGGCGTTCGAACGCCCTTGGCAAGCCGCTTCGAAGCGGCTTGCGCCTACTCCTCCAGAAGCGCCTCGACTATGGCCCGTGCACTGTCCGAGGCCCAGTCGGCCCCGCCCTGCAGCCGCGCGATCTCTTGCCCCTCGCGGTCGAGGATGACGGTCACCGGCAGGCCGAGCACGCCCATCTCCCGCGCGAATTGCTGGGTGGGGTCGCGGTGCAGCGGCAGGTTGTCGACGTCGATCTCGGAGAAGAACCGCTCCATCGCGGGCTGAGGATTCCGTCCTGCGGCGACCGTGACCACCTCGAAGTCCTCGCCGCCGTAGTCGGCCTGCAGGGTCGAGAGCGCCGGCATCTCGTGCCGGCAGGGCGCGCACCAGGTGGCCCAGAAGTTCAGCAGGACAATCTTTCCGGAAAAGTCGCCGAGCGTGAGCTCGCCGCCCCCGGCTGCCTCGAAGGGCGCGCTCGCCGCTTCGACCGGCGTCTCGTGTACCGAGAGCTTGCGCATGTCGCCTTCGCGCAGCTCCGCGATATCGGCCATCCCGACGTTTGCACCGAACATCAGGGCGGTATAGATCAGCGCGGACGACGCGAACCGGGCGGGACCTCTCATGTCAAACTCCTCGAACGCCATGTGGGGCGGCCGCTTCGCCGGCGGGCCGGACGCGATCATGGAGGCGATCAACGCCTCGATCGGGTTCGACAAGCGCCTTGCCCCGCAGGACATCGAAGGCAGCCGCGCCCACGCCGCCATGCTGGCCGCCGTGGGCATCCTGAGTGATAAGGATGCCGACGCGATCAGGGAAGGGCTGCTCACGATCTTGTCGGAGATCGAGGCCGGAGAGTTCACGTTTTCCGCCGCGCTCGAGGACATCCACATGAACGTGGAGGCCCGGCTCACCGAGCTCATCGGCGAGCCTGCCAAGCGCCTGCACACGGCCCGGTCGCGCAATGACCAGGTGGCGACGGACTTCCGCCTCTGGGTCCGGGCTCAATGCGACGAGGCGGAGGGGCTGCTCGAGGAACTGCTGCGCGCCCTGCTCGCGCAGGCCGAGGCCGGCGCCGACTGGGTCATGCCAGGCTTCACCCACCTGCAGACGGCACAGCCGGTGACCTGGGGCCATCACATGATGGCCTATGTCGAGATGGTCTCCCGCGATCTCTCGCGGCTGCGCGACGCCCGGGACCGGATGAACGAGAGCCCCCTCGGCGCGGCGGCGCTCGCCGGGACGTCCTTCCCGATCGACCGGCACGCCACGGCGGAGGCGCTCGGCTTCGACCGTCCCTCGGCCAATTCACTCGACGCGGTGAGCGACCGGGACTTCGCGCTGGAGTTTCTCTCGGTGGCCACGATCAGCGCCATGCACCTTTCCCGCCTGGCAGAGGAACTGGTGATCTGGTCCTCCGCGCAGTTCCGCTTCGTGACTCTCTCCGACCGTTGGTCCACCGGGTCGAGCATCATGCCCCAGAAGCGCAACCCGGACGCGGCCGAGCTGCTGCGCGCCAAGGTCGGGCGCATCTTCGGGGCGAACGTCGCGCTGCTGACGGTGATGAAGGGACTGCCGCTGGCCTATTCCAAGGACATGCAGGAGGACAAGGAACAGGTCTTCGACGCCGCCGACAACTGGCTGCTGTCGCTCCGGGCGATGACCGGAATGGTCTCCGACATGTCCGCCAACCGGGAGGCGCTGCGTGCCGCCGCGGCCTCGGGCTTTTCCACCGCGACCGATCTCGCCGACTGGCTGGTGCGGCGTCTGGAGCTGCCCTTCCGCGAGGCGCACCACGTCACAGGGTCTCTCGTGGCCAAGGCCGAGGCCAAGGGCTGCGACCTCCCGGACCTCACGCTGCAGGAGATGCAGGAGGTGCACGCCGGGATCACCGAGGAGGTCTTCGGCGTGCTGACGGTCGAGGCCTCGGTGGCCTCGCGTGAGAGCTATGGCGGGACCGCGCCCGCGCAGGTGCGCGCCCAGATCGCCCGCTGGCGGGAGGTGCTCGGATGAGATGGATGCTCCTCTGTCTGGCGCTGGCCGCCTGCGGCGCCGACGGCGAACCCGAACGCCCCGCCGGGGGCCGCGCGCCCGAGCCCGCGCGGATCGGGGGCCTCTGATGTCGCCGCTGCGGTGGACCTACCTCGCCCTGGCGATCTGGGGCGCCGTCCACCCGATGTACTGGTTCGTGACGTATCTGCGCTCGACGGGCTGGTCGCTGCAGGCCCTGATCGACGCCTGGTACGTCAACGCCTCGACGACCGGGCTGACCTGGGACCTGACGATCGCGGCGGTGACGGTGACCGTCTGGATCCTGGCGGAGACCTGGGTGCGGCGGAACTGGTCGGCGCTGGTGGCGATCCCGGCGACCTTCTGCATCGGGGTGAGCTGCGGCCTGCCGCTCTACCTTCTGCTGAGGACCCGCCAGGCCTGAACCGGGGCACAGGGGGTGGGCGCTGCCCCCCGTCGGCGCGGGCGCCGACTCCCCCCGGGATATTTCGGCCCAGAAGAAGGGTTGGGTCCGGTCCCGGCAAAGGCTATGAGCGGCGCCGCCGGATGAGGGGACGGACATGGATCATTTCATCTACCGCGACGGGCGGCTCATGGCCGAGGACGTGGCGCTGGAGGACATCGCCGCCACCGTCGGCACTCCGGTCTACGTCTATTCCACGGCGACCCTGCTACGTCACTTCCGTCTCTTCGACGCCGCGCTGGAGGGGCTGCCGCACACCGTCTGCTTCGCGGTGAAGTCCCTGTCCAACCAGGCGATCCTCACGCTGCTGAGCCGCGAGGGGGCGGGCATGGACGTGGTGTCGGGCGGCGAGTACGCGCGGGCCCGGGCGGCGGGCGTGCCAGGCGAGCGGATCGTCTTCTCCGGCGTCGGCAAGACCCGGGAGGAGATGCGGCTCGCGCTCGAGGGCGGTCTGCGGCAGGTGAACCTGGAGAGCGAGCCGGAGATGCGCGTGCTCTCGGAGGTGGCCCATTCGATGGGCGTGGAGGTCCCCGTTACCGTCCGGGTGAACCCTGACGTCGACGCGAAGACCCATCCGAAGATCGCGACCGGCCTCTCGCAGAACAAGTTCGGCGTGCCGATCGCCCGGGCGCGGGAGGTCTATGCCGAGGCGGCGCGGCTGCCGGGGCTGCGCGTCGTGGGCATCGACGTGCACATCGGATCGCAGCTCACGGACCTTGCGCCCTTCGAGGCGGCCTACAGGAAGGTCGCCGACCTGACGGAGGTGCTTCGGGCCGACGGGCACGCCATCGAGCGACTCGATCTCGGCGGCGGCCTCGGCATTCCCTACACCCGCTCCAACGAGGTGCCGCCGCTGCCGCTCGACTACGGGGCGCTGATCAAGCGGACCGTCGGCCACCTGGGATGCGAGATCGAGATCGAGCCGGGCCGGCTCATCGCGGGCAACGCCGGGATCCTGCTCTCGCGCGTGGTCTACGTGAAGCGCGGCGAAGGGCGCGATTTCCTGATCCTCGACGGCGCGATGAACGATCTCATCCGTCCCGCGATGTACGATGCCTGGCACGATATCGTCCCGGTGACCGAGCCTGCGGCCGGGGCGCCGACGCGGGCCTTCGACATCGTCGGACCGGTCTGCGAATCGGGAGACACCTTCGCGCGGGAGCGGGAGATGCCCGAGGTCGGCGAGGGAGACCTCGTCGCCTTCCGCTCGGCGGGCGCCTACGGCGCGGTCATGGCGAGCGAGTACAATTCGCGCCCGCTGGTGCCCGAGGTGTTGGTCGACGGCGATCAATTCGCGGTTATCCGCCCGCGCCCGACCTTTGACGAGATGATCGCGCGCGATACCCTTCCGCCGTGGCTCTGAGGACAATACCCTCGGGGTCAGGCCCGCGAGCCGCCCCGAGAGGAGCCCTGTCCTGACCGAACCGACCCACGACCTCCGTCACCTCAGACGTCCCCTGATGCTGACCCGCATCGGCCTCGTGGCCGAGCGCGGGACGCGTTCGTTCTGGCCTGTCTGGACCATCCTGCTCGCGGCGATGGTTCCGCTGATGATGGGCTGGCACGAGCGCGTGCCGCTGGAACTCTTCTGGACGGTTTCCGTGGTGACGGTGCTCGCGCTGGGCTACACGCTCTGGCGCGGGATCCGCAGCTTCCGCTGGCCCTCTCGGGCCGATGCGGCGGCGCGCGTGGACGAGGCCATGCCGGGCCGGCCGCTGACCGCGCTCGCGGATGCGCAGGCGGTGGGCGCGGCCGACGCGGCTTCGCAGGGGTTGTGGCGGGTCCATGTGGAACGGATGCTCGACCGGAGCCGGCAGGCCCGGGCGGTGCAGCCGGATCTCCGGGTGTCCAAGCGCGACCCCTACGGATTGCGCTACATGGCTCTCATCGCCTTCGTGGCGGCGCTGCTCTTCGGATCGCTCCTGAGGATCGGGACGGTGGGAGAGATGACCCCGGGTGCGGGTGACCGCGTGCTTGCGACGGGGCCGGTCTGGGAAGGCTGGGTCGAGCCGCCAGCCTACACGGGCAAGCCCACGCTCTACCTCAACGACATTCCCGCCGGTCCCCTTAGGGTGCCCGAGGGATCCTCGGTGACCCTGCGCCTCTACGGCGAGGTGGGCGAGCTGACGGTGACGGAGAGCGTCTCCGGCGCCGCCCCGGACGTATCCGCGGAGGAGAGCGCCGAGGCTGCGGTCCCCGAAGAGGCGGCTCCCGAGCAAGGCTTCGACGTGGCCCGCAGTGGCCGGATCGCGGTCGAGGGCGAGGGCGGCACCGAGTGGGAGGTGACCGTCATCCCCGACCAGGCGCCCCACTTGAGCCTCGTCGGCCCTCCCGAGACGGAAGCCTCCGGCGAGATGGCGCTGCCGTTCGAGGCCTCCGACGACTACGCGGTCGTCTCCGGGCGGGCCACGATCGAGCTCGACCGGGAGGCCATCGACCGAACCCTCGGCCTCGCGGCCGAGCCGGACGAGCGCGATCCGATCCTGGTCGACCTGCCGATGCCCTTCGCCGGCGACCGGGCCGACTTCGAGGAGGCGCTGATCGACGACTTCTCTCAACACCCCTGGGCGAACCTGCCCGTGACGGTGACGCTTGAGGCCTCCGACGCCCTGGAACAGACCGGGCAATCGGCCCCCGAGGGCATGCTTCTGCCCGGCCGCCGCTTCTTCGAGCCGGTGGCGCGGGCCGTGATCGAACAGCGGCGCGACCTGCTGTGGTCCCGCGACAACGCGCAACGGGTCGCCGACCTGCTCAAGGCCATCGCCTACCGGCCCGAAGACGGGCTCATCCGGTCCGAGACCTCCTACCTGCGGCTTCGTGTCATCACCCGGCGGTTGGACAACATGGCGCGCTTCGGGATCGACGAGGAGGGTCAGACGGAGATCGCCGAGGCGCTCTGGGAACTGGCTCTTCAACTCGAGGAAGGCACGCTCGCCGACGCGCGCGAGCGCCTGCGCCGGGCGCAGGAACGCTTGGCCGAGGCCATGCGGAACGGCGCGAGCGACGAGGAAATCGCCGAGCTGATGCAGGAGCTGCGCGAGGCGGTGGACGACTACACGCGCATGCTTGCCGAGCAGAACCAGCAGCAGGGCGACCAGACGGACCAGCCGCAGACGGGCGAGAACGAGAGCTTCGAGTTCAGCCAGGACGAGCTTCAGGCGCTGATGGACCGGATTCAGGAGCTGATGGAAGAGGGCCGCATGGCCGAGGCGCAGCAGCTCATGGAGCAGCTGAACCAGCTGATGGAGAACATGCAGGTCACCCAGGGCGAAGGCGGGCAGGGCCAGCAGTCGCCCGGCCAGCAGTCCATGCAGGACCTCTCCGAGACGCTGCGCGACCAGCAGGGCCTTTCCGACGAGGCCTTCCGCGAACTGCAGCGGCAGTTCGGCCAGGATCAGGGCGGCCAGCCCGGACAGCAGAACCAGCCGGGCCAGCCCGGTCAGCAGGGCCAGCAGTTCGGGCAGAATTCACCAGGTCAGCCGGGTCAGCAACAACCCGGGGAGGGCCAGCCCGGACAGGGTCAGCCCGGACAGCAGCAGGCTCAGCCCGGACAGGGCCAGGGGCAGGGCTCCGAGCAGTCGCTCGCGGACCGCCAGGAAGCGCTGCGGCGCGAGCTGGAGCGCCAGCGGCAGAACCTTCCCAACCTGGGCGGCGACGCGGCAGACGGTGCGCGCGAGTCGATCGAGCGGGCCGAGCGTGCGATGGAGGGGGCCGAAGACGCACTGCGCGAGGGCGACAGCGCCGAGGCGCTCGATCGCCAGGCCGAGGCGATGGACGCCCTGCGCGAGGGTATCCGGGACCTCGGGCGCGCCATGGCGGAGAACGGCCAGGAGCAGCAGCCCGGCCAGGGGCAGGCGCAGGGCGAGGCCAACGGACGCGTCGAGCCGCGCCAGCGCGACCCGCTGGGCCGCCAGCTCGGCGAGAGCGGCCAGTTCGGCACCGAGGAAAACCTGCTGCAGGGCGAGGATGTCTACCGCCGGGCCGAGGAACTGCTCGAAGAACTCCGCCGCCGGTCGTCGGAGCAGGGCCGGCCGCAGGAAGAACTCGACTACCTGCGGCGGCTTCTCGATCGCTTCTGAGGGGCGGCGCGAGGGCGGGCCGGGCTACTGGGCCGTGGCCTCGTCCTCGCCTTCGATCATCGTCACAAGGTCCTGCAACTGGGCATCCAGCCAGAGCCGCCCGGTGTTGATGCTCTCGGTGTAGCTCACGAGGGCGGGCTGCGTCTCGGGGAAGCGCTCGGCGATGTCGGCGGCGTAAAGATAGACGGCCGTCGCGGCGGAGGCGAGCAGCAGGACGACGGCGAAGCCGTAGCGAAAGCCCTTGCGGTGCTCGCGCTCGGCCGCCTCGGCGGGCGTCACGTCGGCCGACGAGGACGGGCGGTCGCCGCTCGCGCGGAGAGTCGAATTGATTTCTTCCACGTCCGGCAGGCGGTCACGCCGATCGCGGCGGTCAGTCTCCGGCTCGGCCACGGGTTCAGGTTCGGAGCTGGAGGCCGGCTCATGCGGCTCCTCCGGCTCGGGCCGCGGCGTCGGTCGGGGTTCGGGACGGCTGCGCGGGGGCTGGCTTTCCTCCAGGCCCATCTCCGACTGGCGCTCCATCGGATCGGCGGAAGCCTTGCGGCGCAGCGAAGTGGAGGTCTCGCGCTCTTCCCGGAGCACGTCGGCGACGGCGGGATCGATCGGCCGGCGCTGTCGCGCAGCGGGTTGCTCGGGGTCGGGAAGCGGCGCGTTGTCGCCCTCGTCCTCGTAGTCGTCCTCGTCGGGGTGCGGCGCCCCGGGGTCCCGGACCGGTCCGGCCCGACTGGGATCGGCCGCCTTCGGCGCAGGGGACGCGGCCTCGCCGGCTTCCTCGGCGGCCGAGGCACCGGGCATCTCGAACCAAGTATGGCCGCAATTCGAGCACTGAACATCCCGGCCCGCCTGCGGGATCGCATCGTCCGGCACCTCGTACTGAGCCCCGCAATTAGGGCAGATGAGCCGCATGTTCCCCTCGTCCTCGCTGGCCGGATCGGTCCGCACAGGACCGCCTTGTTACCCAATGCGCGAATCTTGCCCCAGCCGGTTAACGAATGCAAAGCCACGGGCGGCGATTGCACCTGACCTGTGATTTAGGCAGAACAACGCCGTGGAGAGGGACCCGCGGTGATCGAGCTTCAGAACGTGGCCTACAGCTATGGCGGGGGAGAACTGTTCTCGGACCTCTCGCTGTCCCTGCCGCCCGGCTCATTCCATTTCCTGACGGGCCCGTCGGGTGCCGGAAAAACGACGTTGCTCAAGCTCTGCTACGCCGAACTGAAGCCGACCGCCGGCCGCGTCGAGATCTTCGGTGAGGACGTGCGCGGCATGAGCCGCGACCGGGTCGCGCTCGCGCGGCGGCGGATCGGCGTCGTGCACCAGGATTGCCAGTTTCTCGACCACCTGCCGCTGGCCGAGAACGTCGCCCTGCCGCTCACCGTATCGGGACGGAGCGACGCCGGAACCGATCTTGAGGACCTGCTCGCCTGGGTCGGGCTGTCGCGGCAAGCGAACCAGTTGCCCCCGGAACTCTCGGGTGGCGAACGGCAGCGCGCCGCGCTGGCCCGCGCCGTAATCAGTTCGCCCGAGATCGTGCTGGCGGACGAGCCGACGGGCAACATCGACTGGGACATGTCGCAGCGGCTCCTCGCCCTGCTGGTCGAGCTCAACCGGATGGGCAAGTCGGTCCTCGTAGCCACGCACGACCTTCAACTGATCCGCGCGGCCAAGGCGCAGGTGCAGGCGCGCGTGCTCCGGTTGAAGGGGCGCCAGCTGGTCACCGCGGGGGCGGACCTGTGAGCCGGATGCAGGAGGTCTGGCGCGCCGCGAGCCTGCTGGGCGGCGACCCGCAGGCGGACCGCGCGGTGCCCCCTTCGGGCTTCACGGCTCGGCTGACCACCTTCACGGCGGCGGCAATGGCCTTCCTCGCGGTCTTTGCCCTCGCCCTGTCGCTTGCGACCGGACGACTGGCCGACCGCTGGTCCGAGGAACTCGCCCGCAGCTCGACGTTGAGGATCTCGGCCCCCGCCGGCCAGATGGACGCGCAGATCGGTGCCGCTCTGGAGGTGCTGCGCACGACCCCCGGGATCGCGGAGGCCCGGCCGCTGCCGCCTGAGGAAACCCGGGCGCTGCTCGAGCCTTGGTTCGGGCCGGACCTGCCGGTCGAGACCCTGCCGATCCCCCAGCTCATCGCGATCACGGAGGAGGCCGGCGGCTACGACGCGACCGGCCTACGCGCCCGGCTGCAGGCGGAGGTGCCGGGAGCCGTGCTCGACGATCACACGCGTTGGCGTGAACCGCTGGTCGATGCGGCGACCTGGCTGAGGTTGCTGGGCCTGGTGGCCCTCGCCCTCATCCTCGCGTCCACCGCGGCCATGATCACGCTTGCCGCGCAGGCGGCCCTGGCCGCGAACGAGCAGGTCATCCGCGTCCTCAGGCTCGTCGGTGCACAAGACACCTACATCGCCCGCGCCTTCGTCCGGCGCTTCACCCTGCGCGCACTCGGCGGCGCCGTCGCAGGCGCCGCGCTCGCCGCGTTGGGCATCGCGGCACTTCCGAGCGGAGAAGCCGCCGGCGGCTTTCTCACCGGTCTCGGGTTCCGGGGGCCGGGGTGGCTCTGGCCGCTCGTCGTGCCGCCCTTCGCGGCCGTGGTGGCCTTTATCGCGACCCGGGCCGCCGCGCTCCGCACGCTGAGGGCCCAGTCATGAGCGTCCTCCGCACGATCCGCTCGCTGCTCTTCATCGGGCAGATGTACTTCGCGATGCTTCCCCTCGCGATCGCCTTCCTGCCCTGGGCGCTCTTCAGCCGCCGCGGCGCGGTCGCCGCCGCCCACGCCTACTGCTGGTGGGTGCGCTTCACCGCGCGCTGGATGGTCGGGATCCGGACCGAGGTCCGCGGCGAGGTGCCCACCGGCCAGGTCATGGTCGCGGCCAAGCACCAGAGCTTCCTCGACATCATCCTGATCTTCAGCGCGCTCGACCGGCCGAAGTTCATCATGAAGAAGGAGCTCGTCTGGGCTCCGATTCTCGGCCAGTACGCGCTGCGCATGGGCTGCATCCCGGTGGACCGGGGGAAGCGGGCCGAGGCGATCCGCAAGATGCTGGCGGACGTGGAACGCGGAAAGGTCGAGGGCGGCCAGCTCATCATCTACCCGCAGGGCACCCGGATCGCCCCGGGGGTGAAGGCGGCCTACAAGGTCGGCACCGGCGTGATCTACGGTCAGCTCGGCCAGCCCTGCGTGCCGGTGGCGACCAACGTCGGCCTCTTCTGGCCCCGGCGTGGCATCCGGCGGACGCCGGGCCTCGCGGTTGTGGAATTCCTGCCGCCCATCGCGCCGGGCCGTCCGGTGCCGGAGATGATGCAGGAGCTCGAGCGGGAGGTCGAACAGCGCTCCAACATGCTTATGGCCGAAGCGGGCTTCGCGCCGATCCGGGAAGGACAGGACGATGTGGATTGAGGACGTCGCCGAGATCGAGGCGCTCTACGGGGCGCCCTCGCCGAGATCTCTGGAAAAGGTCGTGACCCGGATCACGCCCGCCTACCGCCGCTGGATCGAAGCCTCCCGCTTCTGCGTGCTCTCGACCGTCGGGCCGGAGGGCACGGACGCGAGCCCGCGCGGCGACGACGGGCCGGTGGTTCGAGTCGCGGACGACCGGACGCTCCTGATCCCCGACTGGCGGGGCAACAACCGGATGGACTCGCTGCGCAACATCGTGCGGGACGGACGGGTCTCCCTCATGTTCATGGTGCCGGGTTCGAACAACGTGGTCCGAGTGAACGGCACCGCCCGGCTCGGCGCGGCACCGGAATTGACGGAGCGCTTCGAGCAGGCGGGCAAGCATCCGCGCAGCGTGATCGAGATTGCCGTGGGGGAGGTCTACTTCCAGTGCGCCAAGGCTCTCATGCGCTCCCGGCTCTGGACCTCGGAAGACGAGAGCGATGCCGTGCCCACGGCGGGCGATTTCCTGAAGGAACGCGACGAGAGCGTCGACGCGGAGGCCTACGACGCGTCCTACCCGGCCTACGCCGAACCGCGCATGTGGTGAGCTAGCCGATCGGGCAGTCCATGACGTCGAGGTCCACGGCATAGGTCGTTCCCGCCCCGTAGTGGTAGCCGCCCACGTCGATGTAGAGCCGCGCGCCCTTCACGAAGACATCCGCGTCGGACAGTGGCTCCGTCGTGACCGCGGTGTCGACCGAAGCGCCACGGAAGAGCACGCAGTCGGTCAGGAAATCCAGGACGTAGCCGTTGAACTCGATGTCCGGGAAGGACGCGCGGGGCATGTCGGGGTAGGTGATCACGACCCGCGCGTCGGAGATGTCGACCACCGCCGGAATGATGTCCCAGCCGTTCTGCGCACCTTCGGGGCCGAGGCCGTATTCGATCCCGGGCCCGACCTTGGCCGCGTGGCGCGCGCCGAGGAAGAGCGGTGCCTCCTCGGTCTCCTCGTAGAGCAGCGCGCCGAAGGTCACCTCGCGCCCATCGAGCCCGCCCGGCGCCCGCTCCGCCGCGACGGGCGCGGCGAGGAGGAGCAGGGCGAGCCCCGCGCGTATCACGCGGCGAGGCCCTTGGCGCCCAGCCCGAGGTATTTCTTGCGGCGGTTGTCGCGAAGCGCGGTCCCCTCCTGTCCGGAGAGGTCCTTGAGCATCGTCTCCAACGCCTTGCCGACGGCGGCAATGGCGGTCTCGGGGCCGCGGTGTGCGCCGCCCACGGGTTCCGGAATGATGCGGTCGCAGACGCCCAACTCGTGCAGATCCTGGGCCGTGAGACGCAGGGCCTCGGCCGCCTCGCGCATCTTCTCGGCGTCCTTCCAAAGGATCGAGGCGCAGCCCTCCGGCGAAATGACCGAATAGACCGAATGCTCGAGCATCGCGACGCGGTTGGCCGTCGCGAAGGCCACCGCCCCGCCGGAGCCACCTTCGCCGACGATCACGGAGATTAGCGGAACCTTGATAGAGAGGCAGGCCTCGGTCGAGCGGGCGATCGCCTCGGACTGGCCGCGCTCCTCCGCGCCCTTGCCGGGATAGGCACCGGGGGTGTCCACCAGGGTGACCACCGGAAGTCCGAAGCGATCGGCCATTTCCATCAGCCGGATCGCCTTGCGGTAGCCTTCGGGCCGGGCCATGCCGAAGTTGCGCTCGATCCGGGACTTGGTGTCGTTGCCCTTCTCGTGGCCGATGACCATGACCGGTTTGTCGTTGAGCCGTGCGAGGCCGCCCATCACCGCCTGGTCGTCCGCGAAGTTGCGGTCGCCGGCGAGGGGTGTCCACTCGGTGAAGAGCGCGTCGATGTAGTCCTTGCAATGCGGGCGCTGCGGGTGGCGTGCCACCTGGGTCTTCCGCCAGGGCGTGAGGTCGGAATAGAGCGACTTGAGAAGCTCCGCCGCCTTCTTGTCGAGGGCCTTCGCCTCGTCCTCGACGTCCATTCCCTCGTTCGTGCGGGCCAGGGAGCGCAGTTCCGTCGCCTTCCCCTCGATCTCGGCGAGGGGTTTCTCGAAGTCGAGATAGTTGGTCATCAGAGGTCCCGGTGCCCGTTGAGCCTTTACGGCTATATGGCCGGGCGCGGGCCCGGATGCAACGTGGAGCGCGGTTCAGCCGTCGCCGGAGATCATCTCCGCCTGGCGCACGATGACCTCCGCCTGCCGGATCGAGGCGATGTCCACCAGCCGGCCCTTGTAGACCGTCGCGCCCTCGCCCCGCGCGCGGGCCTCTTCCATCGCCGCAAGGATCTCGCGGGCCTCGGAGACCGCTGTATCCGACGGCGTGAAGACCTCGTTGGCCAGCGCCACCTGCTTCGGATGGATCGCCCATTTGCCGACCATGCCGAGCACCGCCGAGCGGCGGGCCTGGGCTCGATAGCCCTCGTCGTCTGAGAAGTCGCCGAATGGGCCGTCCACCGGCAGCAAGCCATGCGTACGGCAGGCCGCGACGATGGCGGCCTGCGCCCAATGCCAGGGATCGGCGTAGTGGCGGGCACCCTCGTGAAGCATGTAGTAGAGCTCCTGCGTCCCGCCGATGCCGGTGGTCGCCATGCCCATCGAGGCCGCGAAATCCGCTGCGCCCAGGGACATGGCCTGCATCCGAGGCGAAGCGGATGCGATCTCCTCGACGTGGCTCAGGCCCGCGGCGCTCTCGATGATGACCTCGAAGCCGACCGGCTTGCTGCGCCCTGCCGCCAACTCGGCGGCAGTCACGAGCGCGTCGACGGCGTAGATGTCCGAGGCATTGCCGACCTTCGGGATCATGATCTGATCGAGCCGCTGGCCCGCCTGCTCCATGAGATCCACGACGTCACGGTACCAGTAGGGCGTGTCGAGGCCGTTGATGCGGACCGAGAGCGTTTTCCTCCCCCAGTCCACCGCGCCGATCGCCTCGATGACCGCCGCGCGGGCAGCAGCCTTGTCGCCCGGCGAAACGCTGTCCTCGAGGTCGAGGTTGATCACGTCCGCCGCGCTCGCCGCCATCTTGGGAAAGAGCTCGGGACGCGAGCCGGGGCCGAAGAGCTGGCAGCGGTTCGGTCGGGCCGGCGGGGCGGGCTGAGTGCGGAAGGACATGTTGAGTGAGAAACTTTCGTGCGCTGATGTATTTGCCTTGGTTATATTGTGACCCACCCACCCGCAACCCCGCATCGAGCCGGTCGCCTCCTGCGGAACCCGGCAGCCCGCTTGGGCGTCCCCTCTAAGCAGTTGCGAGGAGGGATGTCTTATGATGGGGTTATCGAAAGGGATCGGACTGACGGGGCGGCTGCTCGACCGAATGCCGGTGCTGGCGCGGGGAGCCGATGGCCTGCTTTCTGCGTCGCCAGCCGAACCCGCCAAGCCGAAGGATGACCGCACGATGATCAAGACCCCCTACCTGCTGTTTCTGGGCGACGCCCCCGATGCTCTCGCCGCGAAGGTGGCCCAGGGCATCCGCGACTGGCGGCCGGAGAACGCCGTCGGCCAATTCCGGCTGCCGGGCTGCAAGGCAGACCTCCGCCTGCCCGACATGTCCCTGGAAGAGGCGCGTGCGGCAGGGGCCCAGACGCTGGTCATCGGCGTCGCCAACCGGGGCGGCGTGATCTCCGACACGTGGAAGGAAGTGCTGATCGACGCCCTCCGCGCCGGGTTCGATCTCGCCTCCGGGCTGCACACCCTGCTGCGTGATCAGCCCGACCTGGTGGAGGTCGCCAAGGCCGAGGGTCGCAGCCTGCACGATGTGCGTATTCCGACGGTCAAGTACCCGATCGCCGACGGGAAGAAGCGGACCGGGAAGCGCTGCCTCGCCGTGGGCACCGATTGCTCGGCCGGCAAGATGTACACCGCGCTCGCCATGGACGCCGAGATGCGCAAGCGGGGGCTCAAGTCCTCCTTCCGCGCGACAGGGCAAACGGGGATCCTGGTGACCGGCGAGGGCGTGCCGCTCGACGCGGTGATCGCGGACTTCATGGCCGGATCGGTGGAATGGCTCACGCCGGACAACGAGCCCGACCACTGGGACCACATCGAGGGGCAGGGCAGCCTTTTTCACGTCTCCTACTCCGGCGTGACGATGGCGCTCATCCACGGCGGCCAGCCGGACGCGCTGATCCTCGCGCACGAGCCGACGCGCACCCACATGCGCGGATTGCCGGACTACCCGCTCCCCTCGCTGGAGCAGCTCCGCGACACGGCCCTGCCGCTCGCCCGGGTCGCCAACCCGAACTGCCAGGTCGTGGGCATCTCGGTGAACACCGCCGCGCTCGACGATGCGGCGGCGATCGACTGCCTGCGCGAGATCGAGGACCGGATGGGCCTGCCCGCCGCCGACCCCTTCCGCCAGGGCGCGGGACGGCTGGTCGACGCACTGGAGGCGCTGTGAGCGCCCGCCGGGCGCCGGAGGGAGAACCGACATGTTGAGCGTCGAGGCCGAGAGCTTTCGTCTTGCGGAGGCCTTCACCATCTCGCGCGGCTCGCGCACCGAGGCGAAGGTGCTGACGGTCCGTGCGGGCAACGGCTGGGGCGAATGCGTGCCCTACGCCCGCTACGACGAGACTCTGGAGAGCGTCACGGCCGAGATCGAGGGTCTGCCGGACACGATCGATTCAGGCAGCCTGCAGGAGGCCCTGCCGCCCGGGGCCGCGCGGAACGCGGTCGACTGCGCCTTCTGGGACGCGGCTGCGAAGGCGGCGGGGGTGCGGGTCTGGGAGCTCATCGGGATGTCCGAGCCCGGGCCCGAGGTCACAGCCTACACGCTCTCGCTCGGCGAGCCGGACGCGATGGAGGCTTCGGCGAGAAAGCATGCGCACCGGCCCCTGCTGAAGATCAAGCTCGGCGGCGAGGGGGACATGGCCCGGCTCGAGGCCGTCCGGCGCGGCGCGCCGCGCACCCGGATCGTGATCGACGCCAACGAGGGCTGGACGGCGGAAGTCTATTCCGAGCTCGCACCGCACCTGGTGCGGCTGGGCGTGGAAATGGTCGAGCAGCCCCTGCCGGCGGGACAGGACGGGATGCTGGCCGAGATCGAGCGGCCGCTGCCGGTCTGCGCGGACGAGAGCTGCCACGACCGCGCCTCGCTTCCCGATCTCAAGGGCAAGTACGACATGGTCAACATCAAGCTCGACAAGACCGGGGGCCTGACCGAGGCCCTGGCGCTCAAGGAAGCGGCCCTGGCGCAGGGCTACCGGATCATGGTGGGCTGCATGGTGGGGTCCTCGCTCGCGATGGCGCCGGCGGTGCTGCTGGCGCAGGGGGCGGAGGTCGTGGACCTCGACGCGCCGCTGCTGCTGGCGGAGGACCGGGCGGTGCCGCTGCTCTACGACGAAGCCGGGGTTCACCCGCCAGACGCCCGGCTCTGGGGGTAGCTGTCCAAGTTTGGACAGGCATATAGATGGCTGTAATATATACATAAATTAGGTTAACGGGAATCCCGTTAACCATTCGTCGGCCCCCGTAGGCTCCTCGCGAAGTCACTCCGCGGCCTGGTACAGGGGCTGCGGCACGACCCCCTCTGCCTCGGCTTCCGCGCGCAGCCAGCGGCGGAACTCGCTGATCCGCGCATCGTCCGCACGGGCTTCGGGGCAGGCGACGGCATAGATCGACATGGGCAGGGTCGTCACGTCGAAGAGGCGCTCCAACCGGCCCGAGGCGATCGTGCCGCGAACCACGGAGTCGTAGGCCAGCGACACGCCCTGGTGCTGCTCCACC
Organism: Histidinibacterium aquaticum; assembly: GCF_008710275.1. Taxonomy (GTDB): domain Bacteria; phylum Pseudomonadota; class Alphaproteobacteria; order Rhodobacterales; family Rhodobacteraceae; genus Oceanicola; species Oceanicola aquaticus. The sequence goes on along the minus strand of NZ_VYQE01000001.1, from coordinate 917,249 downwards.
ATGGTCGTCGCCAGCTCGCAGTTGGGATAGGTCGGGCCCGGCGGCAGCTTCGCTCCTGCAAGGCCCGCCGCGGCGAACCATTCGGCCCAGGCATCGTCCGTCTCGTCGTAGAAGAGCGTGAGCCGCAGCAGGTCCTCCGGGCGGCGCACGTTCTCGCGTTCCCGCAGGTCCGGCGAGATGACCGGATACCTTGCCGAGGCCATCAGGGGCTCGACCAAGAGGCCGGGTGTCGGGCGGTCCGACCACTGGATCACGACGTCCGCGTCGTTCGTCGCGAAGTCGAGGGAGGGCGCCCCGTTCGAGACCCGCAGCCGGATGTCGCGGCCGAAAGGCAGCTTCGGCAAGCGGGGCACGAGCCAGCGCGCGGCGAAGCCCGGTGTCGAGAGAACGCGCAGGGGGAGCGACGCGCCACGGACGGCCTCGGTCTCTTCGGTGAAGGCGTCCAGGAGGTGGGTCAGCTTCCCGGCATAGCCCGCGCCCGTCAGGGTGAGCGCGATCCGGTTGCCAGACCTCTCGAAAAGCTGCGTGTCGAGAAAGCCCTCCAGGGCCTTGATCTGGTGACTCACGGCCGAGGGCGTCAGGCACAGCTCCTCCGCTGCAGCCTTGACCGACATGTGCCGCGCGGTGGCCTCGAAGGCCCGGACGGCGGCGAAGGGGGGAAGCTTGCGTCCCATCTCTCTGCCTGAACTCAGCTCATGCGAGCCTGAAAAGCGATCGTTCGGTGCCGTTGGGTAAGCAGCGTACCATCGAGACACCAAATCTCAAAATCACGCATCGGAGGTTTCGATGTTTCGCTCTCGTATCGCCGTGGCATTCGCCACGGCCCTGGCAAGCTTTTGCCCGGTGCTCCCGGGCGCAGAGACCGCACCGCCCGAGCCGGTCGCCGCGTGGCAGCAGGCCGACAACATGACCACGCTCATCGGGTCGCTCGAGGTCTGGCTCGATGCCCGGGCGGAGTGGCCGCGCCGCGAGACTTCACCGCGTGTCAGACTCGTCAGCGAGTGGCAGGCGGCGGCGCGGCAGGGGGGCTCGGCGAGCTTCCAGCGCGGCAGGCTTCGCGGTCTCTATGACCCGGAGGAGGCCGAGATTCTGCTGGTGCTCCCCTGGGACCCGCGCAATGCGGTCGATGTCTCGGTCCTGCTGCACGAGCTCACCCATCACAGGCAGGCGCCGCATCACTGGTATTGCCGGGGGGCACAGGAATTGCCGGCGTACCGGCTGCAGGACGCCTGGCTCGCGGAGCAGGGGTATTCGCTCGACGTGAACTGGGCCGCCGTCGTGCTCGATTCCGGATGCACGCCGAGGGACATCCACCCCGAGTGACCCCTCCCCGTTACAGCCGGTCCCGGAAGTCGCAGCCGATGGGATTGATTTCGCCCGCCGCACTGCGGAAAAGGGCAGGGGAACCTGCGGGGACGGGGCGTGCAGCTGCGCAACATCACATACGGGGTCGCGCTGACGCTGATGCTGGGCTGGCTGCTCTGGGTCGGGCGACCCGTGGTCGTACCGGTCATCGCGGCGCTCATCGCGGTCTACGTGCTTTCGACCGCCGCGGCGGCCATGGCACAGGTGCCGGTACTCGGGCGCCTGCCGGACTGGGTGCGCCGGACGCTGGCGCTCGGTGCCTTCGCGCTGGGGGTGGTCGGGCTCTTCGTGCTGGTCATCAACAACCTCGCGCAGGTGGTCTCGGTCCTGCCGCGCTACGAGACCAACATCGAGGCGCTGATCACCCGGGTAGCGAGCCTCGCCGGGATCGAGGACGAACCCACCTGGGAGAACGTCCGGCAGGCGACCTTCGACCAGATCGACATCCGGTCGCTCGCCGCCCCGGCGCTGTTCTCGCTTCAGGGGCTCGGGACGACGCTCTTCCTGATCGTGCTCTACGCGGCCTTCTTCCTCGCCGAGCGCGGGGCGCTGGCACGGAAGGTGGTGATCGCGGCGGGTGGTCCGGCCGAGGGCGAACGGACGCTGGGCATCCTGGCGCGGGTCAACGACCGGATCGGGCGGTACCTGCTGGTCAAGACCATCGTCAACGCGATCCTGGGCGCGATCTCCTATCTGCTGATGCTGCTTCTCGGGATCGAGTTCGCGCTGTTCTGGGCGGTGCTCATCGCCTTCCTCAACTACATTCCCTACATCGGCTCGCTGCTCGGCGTGGTGTTCCCGGTACTGCTCAGCGTGGCGCAGTTCGGGACGCTCTGGATGTCGGGACTGGTGATCCTCGCGCTCTCGGCGGTGCAGATCTTCGTCGGCGGCTATCTCGAACCGCGGATGATGGGGCGGGCCTTCAACCTCAGTCCCTTCGCCGTGTTGCTGGCGCTGGCGGTCTGGAGTTCGCTCTGGGGCGTCGCCGGGGCGGTGCTGGCGGTGCCGATGACGGCGAGCCTGGTGATCGTGCTGGCCGAGATCCGGGCGACCCGGCCGATCGCTGTCATGCTCTCGGCCAGCGGCGAGGTCTGACGGGCCCGGCCCTTGACCCGGGCGGATAATTTGCCATGCAGGCGGGTGACCCTAAAGGAGGCCCCCTCATGCGCACCGTCTACGTCAATGGCCAGTACCTGCCCGAGCAGGAGGCGAGCGTCTCGGTCTTCGATCGCGGGTTCCTTTTCGCCGATGGCGTCTACGAGGTGACGAGCGTCCTGGGCGGCAAGCTGATCGATTTCGCGGGCCACGCGCGGCGGCTGCAGCGCAGCCTGGGCGAGCTGGAGATGCGCAGCCCCGTCGAGGAGGACGAGCTGCTGGAGATCCACCGCGAGCTGGTGCGGCTCAACGAGATCGAGGACGGGCTGGTCTACCTGCAGGTGACACGGGGCGCGCCCGCCGACCGGGACTTCGCGTATCCGCCGGAAGACACCGAGCCGACCATCGTCCTCTTCACCCAGTCGAAGCCCGGCCTGGCCGAGAGTCCGGCCGCGAAGACGGGCATCAAGGTCGTGACCATCCCCGACGCCCGGTGGGCGCGCCGCGACATCAAGACGGTCCAGCTGCTCTATGCCTCCATGGGCAAGATGATGGCCAAGAAGGCCGGTGTCGACGACGCCTGGATGGTCGAGGAGGGGCAGATCACCGAGGGCACGTCGAACAACGCCTACATCGTGAAGGACGGCAAGATCATCACGCGGGAGTTGTCGACCGACATCCTCCACGGGATCACCCGGGCCGCCGTGCTGCGCATGGCGCAGGAGGCTCAGATGCAGGTGGAAGAGCGCGGCTTCACCCCCGAGGAGGCGAAGGAGGCCGACGAGGCCTTCGTGACCTCGGCCTCGACCTTCGTCATGCCGGTGGTGGAGATCGACGGCACGCCGCTCGGCGACGGCACGCCGGGGCCCATCGCGAAGCGGCTGCGGGAAATCTACCTGGAAGAAAGCCGGAAGGTCGCGATCTGAGAGGCGGCAGGGGCCGCAGCCGGAGACCGGTTGCGGCCCACGGGCACCGCGGGTCAGACAGTGCGCCCCCGTGCTGGACCGACGCATGCGCGACGCCGGATTCCCGGAGGCCGATGATCGACCGGAGCCAGCTGAAACAGCCGGGCCGGCCTCATGTCGAATGAAATGGACAGGGGGGCCGAAACGATCAAGACAGACGTGATCACATCGGTGGGAAGGGGGCCGTGAGCCGCCCTCGGGTCAGCCTGCGATGAGGCGGATGCTTCCGGCGTCGAGTTCGTCGGGGCGGACGCCGACGATGCGGGCGAGGGTCTTGCCGCCCATGACCACGTCGCAGCCGCGACCGGAGTCGCGGAAGATCACTTCGTCGCCGTCCTGGGCATTGTCGACTGTGAGAGTGAGCGTCTGACGGTCCGGGTCGAAGCCCTGGACCAGCATCGGCGGCTCGGACTCGAAGACACGGCCCACGAAAGAAGAAATGGCTCCAAAGAGTGTCGGGCGCAGCGCCGTATCCGTCATGTCATTTCCTTCCTGTCGCGGCCAACCCGGCCATTCCTCGTCTCGTCTGGCAGCGGAAATAGTCGGGCGGTATAGAACGTGTCAAAGCTTTGCGTATCTCGTTTCGATACAGTTACCGATCCGTATCCGGGACTCGGATTAGTCGCTGAAAGCGGTCAATCCGAGGAAAATTGAACCGGAACGACAGGCAGGATGGCGACTCATAGCCGGAATGTGCCCGGATTGTGTCGAAACTGCGGCGCGACGGTCTCAGCGCTGGTATTCCGCCTTCCAGCGCTCGTATGGCATGCCGTAGAAGTCCTCCCGCGCCTCCTCTTTCGAAAGCTCTATGCCGCGCTCCTCGGCGGCCTCGGCGTACCAGCGGCTGAGGCAGTTGCGGCAGAACCCGGCGAGCTCCATCAGGTCGATGTTCTGCACGTCGGTCCGCTCTTCCATCAGGTGCTGGCGAAGCCTGCGAAAGGCGGCGGCCTCGAGCTCGATGCGGGTGGACTCGTCGATCTGGGTCATGGCTGTCTCCCTTTCCCACGCAATATGGGGAGTGCCTCAGGCGGCGTCCATCCGGGCCGCGGCCTCTCGCAGCAGCGGCGCCAGCCGTTCGGCCCAGGCGCGTTGGCCCGCTTCGTCGGCGATCAGGTCATGGCGGATCTCGATCAGCGCGTTGGGCCGACCGTGGTGAAGCGCGTGGCGGTCCACTGCGTCGCCCGGCAGGTGGCCAGGGTAGGGTTCGTTCTCGCCAACGATGAGATCCCGCTCCTCCGAGAGCCGGTCGATGAGCGGACGCGAGAGCCGCTCGTCCCAGGCGTGGAGGATGCCGAGGTGCCAGGGGCGGGGACGGCGACCGCGCAGCCGAGGCGTGAACGAGTGGATGGCGAGATAGAGAGTCGACTCCTGCCGGGCGGCGCAGCGGGCGACGGCATCGTGGTAGGGCGTGTAGAGCAGTCCCTTGCGGCGGTCGACCTCGGCGGCGTCGACGCGGCGGTTCCCGGGGATGATGGTCCCGTCATAGAGCTTCATCACCAAGGTCGGATCGTCGGCGCCGCGGTTCGGGTCGATGACCAGGCGCGAGAAGTTTGACAGCACCGCGGGGCACTCGAGCAGGGCGGAAAGGTGACGCGAGACGCCGGCGGCGCCCACGTCGTAGGCGATGTGGCGTTGCATATCGGCCGCGGGCAGCCCGAGATCGCCGCCGCAGATCTCGGGCGGGACGCGGTTGCTCGCGTGGTCGCAGGTCACGAGCCACCGGCTTTTCGCGGTTTCGTTGACGATCTCGTAGGCGGTTTGTGTCATGGCAATGTCGTTGTCGTTCTCCCCGGCCTTAGGCTAGTTGTCGGCGAAAGGGAATCCGGCGATAAGGCGCGCGTTAGCGTTAACGCCCCAAGAACGGCCACGGAGGCAGTCATGAAACGCCATCGCAACGTGAAGATCGTCGCGACGCTTGGACCCTCGTCCAGCGACTACGAGACGATCCGCGCGCTCCATGCTGCGGGGGCCGATGTCTTCCGCCTGAACATGAGCCACGGCGACCATTCGGAGATCCGTGCGCGTCACGACATCATCCGACAGGTCGAGAAGGACGTGGACAGCCCGATCGGCATCCTCGCGGACCTGCAGGGCCCGAAGCTGCGCGTCGGCACCTTCCAGGACGGCTCGGCGGAACTCGAAGTCGGGCAGAGCTTCCGGCTCGACCTCGACGACGCCGAAGGCGACGAGACGCGGGTGAAGCTGCCACACAAGGAAATCTTCGACGCGCTCGAGCCGGGCGCGGCGCTGCTGGTCAACGACGGCAAGATCCGCCTCAAGGTCAAGGACTGCGGCCGCGACTTCGCCGACTGCGAGGTGGTCGTCGGCGGTACGATCTCCAACCGCAAGGGCGTGAACGTCCCCGACGTGGTGCTGCCGCTCGCCGCGCTGTCGGAGAAGGACCGCAAGGACCTGCACTTCGTGCTGGAGCTCGGCGTCGACTGGGTCGCGCTCTCTTTCGTGCAGCGCCCCGCGGACGTCGAAGAGGCCCGCGCGATCGTCCAGGGCCGGGCGCGCATCCTGTCGAAGATCGAGAAACCCGCCGCCGTGCGCAGCTTCGAGGAGATCCTCGAGGCCTCCGACGGCATCATGGTCGCCCGGGGCGACCTTGGCGTCGAGCTGCCCGTCCAGAACGTCCCGCCGATCCAGAAGCGGCTGGTGCGCAAGTGCCGCGCCGCGGCCAAGCCGGTGATCGTCGCGACGCAGATGCTGGAGAGCATGATCGAAAGCCCGATGCCCACCCGGGCAGAGGTCTCGGACGTGGCCGCCGCGATCTACGAGGGCACCGATGCCATCATGCTCTCGGCCGAGAGCGCGGCGGGACAGTTCCCTGTGGAGGCGGTCCAGACGATGGACAACGTCGCCGCCGAGGTGGAGAGCGACCCGACCTACCTGGAGATCATGGCGGCGAGCCGCACCGCCCACCGCGAGAGCGTGCCGGACGGTGTCGTCTCCGCCGCGCGCGAGATCGCGGAGGCGACCGACGTGCTCGCGATCTGCTGCTTCTCCGAAAGCGGGACGACGGCGCTGCTCACCGCGCGGGAGCGGCCGCAGGTGCCGATCATCGCGATGACCACGATCCGCCTGACGGCCCGGGCGCTCTGCCTGACCTGGGGCGTGAACCCGGTGATGACCGGCGACCTCGACCGCTTCAAGACGGCGGTGGTCTATGCCGTCCGGGCCGCGCGGACGATCCTCGGCGCGAAGCCGGAGGACAACATCATCGTCGTCGCCGGCGTGCCCTTCAACACTCCGGGCTCGACCAACATCCTGCGCGTGGCACCCTGCGAGGAGCGTCTGATCTTCCGGCAGGAGCCGGGCTGACGCGCAACAGCCGGAGCCTGTCCCTAAAGAAGTCTCTCGCCCTGTAGCCGACCTTGGGTAAACTCCCCAAGGGACACAGGTGTGAGGGACACGGTTTGGATAATGATCTGCTCGTCGTGATCGGCGTGATCCTGTTCGCGCTCTCCCTGCCTGCCTTGCTCAATGCCGTCACGCACGGCATCCCGCCCCGGGGTGCGCTGCTGGCGCTCGTCGTGGGCGGGGCCATGACCGGGGTCGGGATCGTTCAGCATCCCGGCAGCTACCAGTTGAGCGACGTGCCGGAGAGCTTCGCGCGGGTCTACGCGCGATATATCGACTGACCGCGCTCCGGGGGCTTGTCAGCCTGCGCCTCGGCTTCTATACGGCGCGCTCTACCGTCGCGGCCGGCCGGAAGTGGCATGCCGAGTCGCGGCGTCAAGACGGCAAAGGAGACCGAAATGCCCAAGATGAAGACGAAGTCGAGCTGCAAGAAGCGGTTCAAGGTGACGGCCTCGGGCCGGATCAAGGCCGGCCAGGCGGGCAAGCGCCACGGCATGATCAAGCGCACCAACAAGTTCATTCGTGATGCCCGCGGGACCACGCTTCTGTCCAAGGCTGATGAGCAGATCATCAAGCCGATGATGCCCTACAGCCGGTAAGGAGGACGAAAGATGCGAGTCAAAAGCGGAACCGTCACCCATCGTCGCCACAAGAAGGTCACCGACGCGGCCAAAGGCTATTACGGCCGCCGCAAGAACACCTTCAAGGTCGCCAAGCAGGCCGTCGACAAGGCCAACCAGTACGCGACCCGCGACCGTCACAATCGGAAGCGCAATTTCCGCGCGCTGTGGATCCAGCGGATCAACGCCGCGGTCCGCGCCCATGACGAGAGCCTGACCTATTCCCGCTTCATCAACGGCCTTTCGCTGGCCGGGATCGAAGTGGACCGCAAGGTGCTGGCCGATCTCGCCGTGCACGAGCCCGATGCCTTCGGCGGTATCGTCGACAAGGCGAAAGCCGCGCTGGCCGCCTGATCGGTCGATAGAGCCAATCGAGAGGCCGCCTCCGGGCGGCCTTTTTCGTTTCAGGGCCGGGCGCAGCCCTCCCAGTCCTTGAACGCGCGGTAGCCGGCGGCGTTGACCGCGGCCCGTTCCGCCCCGGAGAGCCCGACCCAGTCGGCCGGTCCGACGCCGGGCACGAAGGCCAGTTTCACCGCGATGAAGACCCGGCTGCAGCGGTCGGCGGTTTCGGCCCCGAGCGGCCCCGTCTGCGCGGCCGCCTCGCAGGCGTAGTAGGTCGAAAGCGGAGGGCCGAGGCCCGGAGGGGCGGCGCAGGCGTCTGCGAGGGCGGGACAGGCGGCCAGGACCGGGACGAGGAACTTCATCGCGAACTCCTTTCGCGTGGATTCCTCCCCAGGGCCGCGACGGGACCCGCGACTTGAGCATAGCATGAACACGGGCATCCGGGCCCTCAAGTCACGGAGAGCGGGGCGCCCGTGGGGCAGGCCGGCGCCGAATGGGGCAGGTCCGGACGACCTGCCCGAAGATGCGGCAAGACAGACCCGGCGAGGGCCTGTCACCGCGCCGAGGTTTCCTGTAGGGGAAGCGCGACTCTTGTTCCCTTGGAGGCCCGCAATGCTGAAGAACGACCCGCTCGAGCAATGGGACCGCGACATCTTTCTTCATCCGTCGACTCACCTGGCGGAGTTCGCGCGCGGCAACGTTCCGCAGAGGATCGTGACAGGCGGCAAGGGCAGCCACATCACCGACCGCAACGGCAACCGGCTGCTGGACGGCTTCGCCGGGCTTTACTGCGTCAACGTGGGCTATGGCCGCCAGGAGATCGCCGAAGCCATCGCCGACCAGGCGCGCGAACTGAGCTATTACCACGCCTACGTCGGCCACGGGACCGAGGCCTCGGTCACGCTGGCCAAGATGGTGCTGGACCGTGCGCCCGATCACATGTCCAAGGTCTATTTCGGCCTCGGCGGGTCCGACGCGAACGAGACCAACATCAAGCTGATCTGGTACTACAACAACATCCGCGGCCTGCCGGAGAAGAAGAAGATCATCTCGCGCTGGCGCGGTTACCACGGCTCGGGCTTGATGACCGGCTCGCTGACGGGGCTGCACCTCTTCCACAAGAAGTTCGATCTGCCGATGGCGCAGGTCCTGCACACCGAGGCGCCCTACTACTACGGCCGGCCGAAGGGCGAGATGACCGAGGAAGAGTTCTCGGCTTGGTGCGCCTCCGAGCTCGAGGCGATGATCGAGCGCGAGGGCCCCGAGACGATCGCCGCCTTCTGGGCCGAGCCGGTGTTGGGCACCGGGGGCATCGTGCCGCCGCCCAAGGGCTACTGGGAGAAGATCCAGGCGGTCCTGGAGAAGTACGATATCCTGCTGGTGGCGGACGAGGTCGTGACCGGCTTCGGGCGTCTCGGCTCGATGATGGGCTCGGACCACTACGGCCTGAAGCCCGACCTGATCACCATCGCCAAGGGTCTGACCTCCGCCTACGCGCCGCTCTCGGGCTCCATCGTCAGCGACAAGGTCTGGAAGGTCCTCGAGCAGGGCGCCGACGAGCTGGGCCCGCTGGGCCACGGCTGGACCTACTCCGCCCACCCGATCGGTGCGGCGGCTGGCGTCGCCAACCTCAAGCTGATCGACGAGCTGGGACTCATCGAGAACGCGGCCACCGTGGGCCGCTACCTCAACGACCGGATGCGCGAGACGCTGGGCGATCATCCCAACGTCGGCGAGATCCGGGGCGAGGGGATGCTCTGCGCGGTGGAGCTCACCGCCGACCGGTCGACGCGCGCCGCGCCCGACGCTGGCGACAAGGTCACGCAGCGGGCCGTGGGGCATCTGCTCGAGAACGGGATCATCGCCCGCGCCATGCCGCAGGCCGAGATCATCGGCTTCGCTCCGCCCTTCTGCCTGACTCAGGACGAGGCCGACGAGATCGTCGAGAAGACGGCCCGCGCTGTGAACGAGGTCTTCGGCAGCGGAACGTCTCCGCGTCCGGCCACGGGACCGGGGGCGGACGACGTAACGCGGTAAGGTGACGGTCCGGCGCCCGGGCGCCGGGATCAGACGCTGCGGGTCAGGTCGAGGAAGACGTCCTCGAGGTCGGCCTGCTCCGTCTTCACGTCGCGAATGCGGATCCCGGCCGTGCGCACGGCCTCCAGCACTGAATCGGCCGTGATGCGCGTGCTCGGATAGGTGAAGGCGAAAGAGCCCCCCGCGCGCTCTTCCACGGTGACGCCATCGGGCATCGCCGGCGGCCTAGCCGGCGCATCGGGTTCGATCACCATCGTCTTGGCATCCAGCCGCGACAGGAGGTTCGGTGTCGTGTCCCGGGCCACGACCGCGCCGTGGTTGATGATGGCGATCTCGTCGCACATCTGCTCGGCTTCCTCGAGATAGTGCGTCGTCAGGATGATCGTGATGCCCTGGTCGTTCAGCTTGCGCACGTTCTGCCACAGCATGTTGCGCAGCTCGATGTCGACGCCCGCGGTCGGCTCGTCGAGCACCAGGATCTGCGGGCTGTGGACCAGCGCCTTGCCGAGCAGCAGCCGCCGCCGCATCCCGCCCGAGAGCGAGCGCGCGTAGGCGTCGGCCTTGTCGGTCAGCCCGATGAGCTCGAGGATCTCGTCCGTCTTACGCTGCGACTTCGGGACACCATAGAGCCCGGCCTGCACCTCCAGCGCGGCGCGCGGGGCGAAGAAGGGGTCGAGATGGAGCTCCTGCGGCATCACGCCGATCGCGGCCCGGGACTGGCGCGGATTGCGGTCCTGATCGAATCCCCAGATCTTCACGGTGCCCGCTGTTTTGACGACGAGCCCCGCCAGGATGTTGATGAGCGTGCTTTTGCCCGCTCCGTTCGGGCCGAGCAGCCCGAAGATCGAGCCGCGGGGCACGTCGAGATCGACGCCGGTGAGCGCTTCCTTCGCCTCGGTCTTCGCCGTTGCGCGGTAGGTCTTCCGCAGCCCCTGGATTTCGATGGCCTTGCCGGTCATGCCTGCCCCTCTTGTCCCTGCGCCTTGACAGCGCCTGAGCGGGATGTAAGCCGAAGGGCGCAGCACGGCAACCAGACGAGAGGCCCAGCCAATGTCCTATCCCGCGCCCGAGACGAAGATCGTGTCGACCTGGCGCGTGGCCTGCGACGGCGGGCAGGGCGCCCTGGGGCATCCCCGCGTCTGGTACACGATCCCGCAGGACGACGGGTATATCGACTGCGGCTACTGCGACGCCCGCTTCATCCACGAGAGCTTCAAGGACAAGGTCTCGGAAAAGACCTGAGCGGTCCCTAGTAGCAGAGCACCGTGTCCGCCGCGTCGGCGAGCGCCACGAGGCGGTCCGGCATGGCGAACTCGGCCTCGCGGCCCGCAAGCAGCGCCTCGTCGTAGCCGCGCGCCTTGGCCGACATCCCCGACAGGTAGAACCGGGCCGCCCCCGCGCTCAGCGCCTCCAGGTGATCGCCGACCCGGCCGGTGCCCTGGCCCGTGACGTCGGCATGATCCTCAGACAGCAGGTGCACCGCTTCGCCTGCGAGAAACAGGCTCACCGAGTGCCCCTCCTTCTGCGCCGTCGCGGCGACCAGCAGCCCGAGGGCCGCCTTCGTCGGATCCGCGGGCCCGGTGTGGATGTGGACCAGAAACGTCGACATGGCATAACCTCCTGCATTACCCAAGGGCAGCCTACCATAAGCGTGAGCGTCGCGAAGGGCCTCCCGGCTGGCAAACCGGGCGGCATCGTGTCAAATCGGTCCGGCCACTATTGAACGGGGTCCCTCATGGCGTTCGGCAAGGGCTGCCACCTTCACCTGATCGACGGATCGGCCTTCATCTTCCGGGCCTACCATGCGCTTCCGCCGCTGACGCGGAAGTCCGACGGCATGCCGATCGGTGCCGTCTCGGGCTTCTGCAACATGCTTCAGCGCTACGTGGAGGGGAACGAGGGCGGCGACGTCACCCATGTCGCGGTGATCTTCGACAAGGGCTCGCACACCTTCCGCAACGACCTCTACGACAAGTACAAGGCCAACCGGGACGAGATGCCCGAGGACCTGCGCCCGCAGATCCCGCTGACCCGCCGCGCGACAGAGGCCTTCAACATCGCCTGCAAGGAGATGGAGCATTACGAGGCCGACGACATGATCGCGACGCTGGCCTGCCAAGCCCGCGAGGCCGGCGGCCGGGTGACGATCATCTCGTCCGACAAGGACCTCATGCAGCTCGTGGGTGACGGCGTGGTCATGCTCGACGCCATGAAGAACCGCGTGATCGACGTGGAGGGCGTGGAGGAGAAGTTCGGCGTGAGCCCCGACCGGGTGGTCGACGTGCAGGCGCTCGCCGGGGACTCCGTCGACAACGTGCCCGGCGCGCCGGGCATCGGCATCAAGACGGCCGCGCTCCTGATCAACGAGTTCGGCTCGCTCGAAGAACTGCTGAACCGTGCCGAGGAGATCAAGCAGCCCAAGAGGCGCCAGACCCTGATCGAGCACCGCGAGCAGATCGAGCTCTCCAAGCGCCTCGTGCAGCTGGACTGCGACACCCCGCTCGACTTCACGCTCGACGACCTGGAGGTCCGCGACCCCGATCCCGAGCGGCTGCTGGGCTTTCTCGCCGAGATGGAGTTCCGGACGATCACCAAGCGGATCGCCGAGAAGCTGGGCGTCGAGGCGCCCATCATCGAGGAGACCTCGCCCGCCGCCCCCGCCGCCCAGGACGAGCCGCCCGCCGCCCCCATCGACCCCGAGGCCTACGAGTGGGTCCAGGAGCCCGGCCAGCTGGCGAAGTGGGTCGAGGCGATACGCGAGCGCGGCTACGTCGCCATCGACACCGAGACCACCGGCCTCGACGAGATGACCTGCGACCTGGTGGGCATCTCGCTCGCCGTCGAACCGGGCGTCGCCTGCTACGTCCCGCTCTGCCACCGGGACGGCGAGGAGGGGCTGTTCTCCGGGCCCGGCTATTCAGAGGGGCAGATGCCGCTCGACGAGGCGCTCGCCCTGCTGCGGCCCGTGCTGGAGGATCCGGCGATCCTGAAGATCGGTCAGAACCTGAAATACGACCTCAAGGTTCTCGGCCGCTACGGCGTCGCCATGGCGCCGATCGACGACACGATGCTGCTGAGCTACGCGCTCAACGCCGGGCTGCACAATCACGGCATGGACGCGCTCTCGGAGCGCTACCTCGGCCACCGGCCCATCGAGATCAAGTCGCTGATCGGCACCGGCAAGAGCCAGATCACCTTCGACCGCGTGCCGGTGGCGGAGGCGGTGAAATACGCCGCCGAGGATGCCGACGTCACCCTGCGGCTCTGGCAGGTCTTCAAGCCCCAGCTCCACGTCAAGAAGGTCACCACAGTCTACGAGACGCTGGAGCGCCCGCTGATCCCCGTCCTCGCGCGGATGGAAGAGACCGGCATCAAGGTCGACCGCGATACGCTGAGCCGCATGTCCGGCGCCTTCGCCCAGAAGATGGCCGCGCTGGAGGAGGAGATCCACGGCCTCGCCGGCCGCCCCTTCAACGTGGGCTCGCCCAAGCAGCTTGGCGAGATTCTCTTCGACGAGCTCTCGCTGACCATGCCCGACGGCAAGGCGCCCAAGAAGGGCAAGACCGGGGCCTACGGAACCGGCGCCGACGTACTGGAGGATCTCGCGACCCTGCACGACCTGCCCCGCCGGATCCTCGACTGGCGGCAGCTGTCGAAGCTCAAGTCGACCTACACCGACGCCCTGCAGGAGCACATCAACGCCGACACCGGCCGGGTGCACACCTCCTACTCGCAGGCCGGCGCCAACACCGGGCGGCTCGCCTCGACCGAGCCGAATCTGCAGAACATCCCCGTCCGGACGGAAGAGGGCCGCCGGATCCGCGAGGCCTTCGTGGCCGAACCGGGCAAGGTGCTGGTCAGCCTCGACTACTCGCAGATCGAGTTGCGCATCCTCGCCCATGTCGCCGATATCGAGGCGCTCAAGGCCGCCTTCCGCGAGGGGCAGGACATCCACGCCGCCACCGCGTCGGAAATGTTCGGCGTGCCCATGGAGGAGATGACGCCCGAGATCCGCCGCCAGGCCAAGGCCATCAACTTCGGGGTGATCTACGGCATCTCGGGCTTCGGCCTCGCCCGCAACCTGCGCATCCCGCAGGAAGAGGCTCAGGGATTCATCGACCGCTACTTCGAGCGCTTCCCGGGCATCAAGGACTACATGACCGAGACGACGGCCTTCGCCAAGAAGATGGGCCACGTCCAGACGCTCTTCGGCCGCAAGATCCACACCCCCGAGATCAACGCCAAGGGGCCGGGGGCCGGCTTCGCCCGCCGTGCGGCGATCAACGCGCCGATTCAGGGGACGGCGGCCGACGTGATCCGCCGGGCGATGATCCGCATGCCCGCCGCCATCGCGGACATGCCGGCGCAGATGCTGCTGCAGGTCCACGACGAGTTGCTCTTCGAGGTGGAAGCCAACGCGGCCGACGCCCTGATCAAGCGGGCGAAGGAGATCATGGAAGGGGCAGCCCTGCCCGCCGTGGACTTCTCCGTGCCGATGGTGGTCGAGGCCGGATCGGGCGAAAGCTGGGCCGCCGCGCACTGAGCGCGGCGTCACGGCCCGTCCCCTGCCAACCGTGACGCAGGACAGGACGGCAGGAGGGGACGCTGTCCTTCACCGTCTGCGGTCATCGCTTCGCAGCTGTACCGCGCGACCACCCAAGCACCGCAAGCCTAAGAAGAGGTGAATATCCCCTTCACCGTCTGTCGTATCGCAGGGGGTGAACCGGCCGCGCCAGCGGCCGGGAGGGGGACAGCGTCCCCCTGAACCCGCCCGGTCCGCCGCGACGCGCCGGGGCGGGCTCGTCGAGCGCCGCCCGCAGGGCGGCCCCGTTACCTTACAGCCTGTCGGTGATACGGAGCGCGCCGTCTTCGAGGGTCACGCGCCAGGCCTTCGCCTCGATCTCCGTCCCGGCCACGGTCTGGTAGCCCTCCACCTTCAGCCTGTCGCCCGAAAGCCGGCCCGCGGCCCGGCTGCCGTCGGCGAAGCTCAGGGCGACCTTCTGGCCCGAGGCTGCGATCGCTTCGGCGCCCGAGGCCAGGCGGCCCACCGCGCCGGGGTAGAGGTGGCTCGACGGAAACTCGATCTCGGTCATCGCAAACTCCAACGAAAAAGGGCCGGGAAATCCCGGCCCTCGATCAACGCGATGGCGCGCGCCTCAGTTCACGGTCTCGGCGTCCTCGACCTGGCGGGTCTCGGTCGCGGCCGGCTCGGCCTTCGCGATCGCGATGCGACGGGGTTTCAGCGCCTCGGGCACCTCGCGCTTCAGCTCGATGTGCAGCATGCCGTCGCGGTGGCTCGCCCCCTCGACGCGGACGTGGTCGGCCAGGTGGAACCGGCGCTCGAAGGCGCGGGTCGCGATGCCGCGGTGCAGGTAGTGACGCTCGCCCTCGTCCTCGGACTTGCGGCCGGTCACCAGGAGCGCGTTCTCGCGGACCTCGACGTTGAGATCGGCGTCGGAGAAGCCGGCGACGGCGATCGAGATGCGCCAGGCGTCGTCGGCGGTCTTCTCGATGTTGTAGGGCGGGTAGGTCTGGGTGCCGGGATCGTTGGTCAGGACCCGGTCCATGAGGTCGGCGATCTGGTCGAAGCCGACGGTCGCACGGTAGAGCGGTGCGAGATCGAAGGTACGCATGGGGTCATCCTCCATTGAGCGATAACGTGATGGTGGGCCCTCCCGCGAGGGACGAACCCGGAGACGGAACCCGAAGCCGGCGTTCCGCGGAGGAAATTTGAGATTTGGCCGCCCGCGTTTCAAGACCCCGCGGGGTCAGGGCCGGACGAATTTCGCCCCGCCCGCGCGGATGCCGCTTTCGCCCGGCCGCTGGACCTCGATGGTCGAGGGCGGGGTCCCCGCGATCTGTCCGCCGCCCGCCGCGATGATCTCGCGCAGCCGCGCCAGCGGCTCGTCGAGCGCCATGCCGAGCGCGACGCGGCCGTTCTCCACCTCGGCCTTGGCCGAGACGAGCGAGACGATCCGCGCCTGTCCGCCGGCCATCGAGAAGACCGGCGCCCCTGAAGACCCGAAGTTCACGTCGCAAGACATCACCCAGACGCCCGCCTGCTCGCCCAGGACCGAGCACATCTCCTGCAGCGAGGGCAGTTCGGCCCGTTCCATCGCGTAGGAGACGATGCCCACGGACTCGCCGGTCTGCACGGCGCGGCCGAGCTCGAAGGGAATGATGTTGGTGGTCCGGATCGGCCGCACGAGTTCCAGCAGCGCCACGTCCCGCAGGACGTTCTCCATCGCCGCGCCGCCCTCGAAGAGGTAGTCGGGATGCGCCACCGCCCGGCGCACGTCGCGGTAGGCCAGGGCCCGCCCGTCGCGCAGGCCCGCGAGGAACTCCATGCGCGCGGGATCGATGCGCTCGCCCGTTCCGCTCTCGTAGAGGCAGTGCGCTGCGGTGAGCACCAGGTCCTCGGCGATGAGCGAGGCGGTGCAGAAGCCCTTGCCGTCGATGTCGAGGCGCCCGACGGCCTCCCAGCCGCGCACGGCGTCCCCGGTCTGGAGCGCGGTCAGCCCGCTGTCCGCCCGCTGCTGCGCGACGGCGGGCATGGCACAGGCGGCCCAGAGGCCGAGAAGAAGGACGGCTTTGCGAAGCATGTGGTCTGATCCGGATCGACGTCGGGTTTCGCGCTAAAGTCCAATTGCGGCGTAAATGGGGCAGGTCACTCGGTGGTGAGAGCCCGGGGGCGCGGTCCGCCCGTGGCCCAGTCGAGCAGTTCCACCGTGTGGACGACCGGGATCCCGGTCGCGCCGCCGATCTGCATCATGCAGCCGATGTTGCCGGTCGCGATGACGTCGGGCGACTTGGCCTCCAGCGTTTTCACCTTCCGCGCCTTCAGCTTCGCCGAGATTTCGGGCTGCATCAGGTTGTAGGTCCCTGCCGAGCCGCAGCAGAGGTGGCTGTCGGCGGGTTCGACGACGGCGTAGCCTGCCGCCTTCAACAGCGCCTTGGGCGCCATCTTCACCTTCTGCCCGTGCTGCAGCGAGCAGGCGGCGTGGTAGGCCACGGTCAGCGCCTCGGGGGCCCGCGCTCCGCCCCGCGTCACGGCATCGGTCCCAGCGATCCCCTCCCTGGCAGGCTGGGGCGCGGCGACCTCGGCCTCGGGCATCAGTTCCTCGAGCAGCTCCGAGACGTCCCGCGCGCGCTGGGCCACCTGCGCTGCCTCCGCCTCGAGCTCGGTGCCGCGGAACATGTGGCCGTAGTCCTTCACCGTCGTGCCGCAGCCGCTGGTGTTGATGACGATGGCGTCGAGCCCCTCGCCCTCGATCTCCCGCGCCCAGGCGCGGACGTTTTTCGCGGCGGTGGCGTGGCTCTCGGAGGTCTTGCCCATGTGGTGCGTCAGCGCCCCGCAGCAGCCCGCGCCCTCGGCCACCACCACTTCGCAGCCGAGGCGGGTGAGCAGCCGCAGCGTGGCGTCGTTGATGTCGGTGTTGAGCGCCCGCTGCGCGCAGCCGGTCATCAGTGCCACCCGCTTGCGGCGCGGGCCCTCGGGCGCATGGGTCCCGGGATCGTCGTTGCGGCTCACCGGCGGCAGGCGGCGCGGCGCCATGTCGAGCATCGCCTTCAGTCGGGCATCCGGCATCAGCCCGCGGAAAGGT
The DNA here is from genome assembly GCF_008710275.1 of Histidinibacterium aquaticum. Classification (GTDB taxonomy): domain Bacteria; phylum Pseudomonadota; class Alphaproteobacteria; order Rhodobacterales; family Rhodobacteraceae; genus Oceanicola; species Oceanicola aquaticus. The sequence goes on along the minus strand of NZ_VYQE01000001.1, from coordinate 899,858 downwards.
CGCACGATCCGTGCCGCGAGCAACGCCAGGCGGAACCGGCCGGGGTAGGGCAGGATCCGCGCCAGCATCCAGCGCAGCGCGCGGTCGTGCCAGGGGCGGTCGTAGTGCTCCTCGATATAGGCGCGGGCATGGTCGACGAGGTGCATGTAGTGCACGCCGGAGGGGCAGGTCGTCATGCAGGCGAGGCAGGAGAGGCAGCGGTCGATGTGCTTGACCGTCTTGGGGTCCGGGACCCGCTCGTTCTCCAGCATGTCCTTCATCAGGTAGATTCGCCCCCGCGGGGAATCGAGCTCGTCGCCCAGGGTCACGTAGGTGGGGCAGGTCGCGGTGCAGAAGCCGCAGTGGACGCAGGCGCGCAGGATCTCGTTGGCCCGGGCCGTGCCGGGATCCTCGAGCTGCTCTGGGGTGAAATGGGTCTGCATGCGTCCTCAGCTCATCAATCCGGGGTTCAGGATGCCGCGCGGGTCGAACCTCTGCCGCAACGCCCGGGAGAGCGCGGCGACCCCCTCGGCCTGCGGCTGGAAGACCGGCACCGCGGCGCGGGTCTCCTCGGAAGCGCGGACCAGGGTCGCGTGCCCGCCGCGCCGGGCGACTTCGGCCCGGATCGTCGCCGCGCCGGCGTCCCCGGTGTCCTCGGTCAGCAGCCAGACCAGCCCGCCGCCCCAGTCGTAAATCGCCTCGTGCGAGAGCCCCGCCGCCTCCAGCGCCGCCGTCAGCCCGGGCCCCTTGGAGGGCCGGACCGAGACCCGCCAGACGGCGCCCGCGCGCGCGGCGAAGGGCCGGAGGTCGCGCACCTCCTCCCAGAGCGCGGCGCTCTCGGCGTCACGGACCACCTCCCAACCCCCCCCCAGCAAGTCCGCCAGCCGACCGGTCCGGTAGTCGACCGAGCCCGAGAGCCCCTCGATCCGGACCCGCGTCTCCTGCCCGGGGCCCAGGTGCGCGGCCCCCGTCACGTCGTAGGGCGAGGTCAGCGCGGTGGAGAGCGCCCCGACCCCCTCCGCTGCCGAGAGCCCCCGCCGGACCAGCGTCGCCTCCGTGACCGGCCGCGCGAGGACCTTGAGCGAGACCTCGGTCAGCACGCCCAGCGTTCCCCAGGACCCGGCCATGAGGCGCACGAGATCATAGCCTGTGACGTTCTTCATCACGCGCCCGCCCGCCTTCACCACGGTGCCGGTGCCGTCGACGAAGCGCACGCCGAGGCAGAAGTCCCGCGCCGCGCCCACCGAGATCCGGCGCGGGCCGGAGACATTCGCGGCCACCACGCCGCCGATGGTCGGAGCTCCCCCGGTGCCGAGAAGCGCCCGGTGATCAATCGGCTCGAAGGGCAGGCGCTGGCCCTCGGCCGCCAGCACTGCCTCGACCTCCGCCAGCGGCGTCCCCGCGCCCACGACGAGCGTCAGCGCGCCCGGCTCGTAGAGCGTCACGCCGGAGAGCCCCCCGGTCTCCAGTACCTCGCCCGGCACGGGGCGGCCGATGTCGCGGGTGCCGCCGCCGCGGATGCGCAGGGGGCCGTCCGCCCCGGCCACCAGGCGGGCCAGATCGTCTTCGGTCTCTGGTCTCATCTTCTGGGTCCAAATATCCCGGGGGGAGTCCGCGCAGCGGACGGGGGGCAGCGCCCCCCTTTCCGGCGCGAGAGGCTCATTCCGCCGCCGTCCGGCGCGCGGCGCTCGCGGCGAGCGGGAAGACCTTCGCCGGGTTCAGCAGCCAGCCCGGGTCGAAGACATCCTTCACCCGCATCTGCGCCTCGAGATCGGCCGGGGCGTATTGCACCGCCATCAGGTCGCGCTTCTCGATGCCCACGCCGTGCTCGCCGGTCAGGCAGCCGCCCGCCTCGACGCAGAGCGTGAGGATGTCCGCGCCCATCGCTTCGGCCTTCTCCAGCTCGCCGCCGTTGGCGTCGAACAGGATGAGCGGGTGCATGTTGCCGTCGCCCGCGTGGAAGACGTTGGCGACCTCCAGCCCGTACTTCTCGGACAGCGACCGGATGCCGGCCAGCACCTCGGGCAGCTTGCTGACAGGGATCGTGCCGTCGAGGCAGATGTAGTCGTTGATCTGGCCCATGGCGCCGAAGGCGGACTTGCGCCCCAGCCAGATCCGCGCGGCCTCCTCGGCATTGGCCGCCTCGCGCAGCTCCACCGGGTCGTGGCGGCGGGCGATCTCCGTGATCAGCGCCAGCTGCTCGGCGATCTCTTGCGGCGATCCCTCGACCTCGACGATCAGCAGCGCCTCGCAGTCGGGGTAGCCGGCGCCGGCGAAGGCTTCGCAGGCGCGGATGCAGGGTCGGTCCATGAACTCGATGGCCACAGGCAGGACGCCCGCCTTGATGATGTCCGAGACGCAGGCGCCCGCGACCTCGTTGGAGGAAAAGCCGATCAGCACCGGCGTCGCGCCCTCGGGCTTGCGCAGGATGCGGAGCGTCGCCTCGGTGACCACGCCGAGCTGGCCCTCGGACCCACAGACGAGGCCCAGCAGATCGAGCCCCTCCGCGTCCAGATGCGCCCCGCCGAGGTCCACGACGGTGCCGTCCATCAGCACCATCCGCACGCCGAGCAGGTTGTTGGTGGTCACGCCGTACTTCAGGCAATGCGCCCCGCCGGAGTTCATCGCGATGTTGCCGGCGATGGCGCAAGCCAGCTGCGACGAGGGGTCGGGCGCATAGAAAAAGCCCTCTTCCTCCACCGCGCCGGTGACGCTCAGGTTGGTCCGCCCGGTCTGGACCCGGATGATGCGGTCGGCGTAGTCCGTCTCCAGCACCTCGGTCATCCGCGCGACGCCGAGGATCACGCTGTCCTCCGTCGGCAGCGCCCCGCCCGCGAGCGAGGTGCCCGCACCGCGGGGCACCACGGGGACGCCCATCTCGTGACAGACGCGCAGGGCGGCCGAGACCTCTTCCGTCGAGGCGGGCAGCACCACGGCCAGCGGAGCGCACCTGTAGGCCGTCAGCGCGTCGCACTCGTAGGCGCGGGTCTCGGCGGGATCGGAGATCACGGCGTCCGCGGGCAGAACCTCGGTGAGCCGCGCCACGATTTCCGCGCGGCGGTCGAGCACCCGGGCATCGGGGCGGGGCATGTCCATGTCCGGTGTCCTCCCGTGACGGTCCCTTCGGGATAGAAAGAATGGCGGTCCCACGCAACGGGAAGGGCACGGAGCGATCGTCGCAGGGCTTGTGCGCGGCGCGGTGCGGGGGCAGAGATCGTGCATGCTCTGGGTCAAGGTTCTTCATCTGCTCTGCGTGCTCGGCTGGATGACCGGCATCTTCGCGGTGCCGCGCGCGCTGATCTTCTGGAAGCGCGAGCATGTCGCGACCGGCGGCTTCGGCCCGACGGGCGACCTGACCATTCGCCTGTTCCGCTTCTCCGCCGGTCTCGGCGTCATCGCCATCCTCTCCGGCCTCTGGCTCGCCTGGAGCTGGGGCTGGCCGGCCTGGAGCCTCTGGAAGGCCGGACTCGTGGCGCTGCTGCTGGGCCACTACGTCTGGACAGGCATGCTCGTGCGGCGCGCCTACCTGGGCCGCTTCGGCGAGAGCGACCGCTACCTGCGCATCTACAACGAGCTGAGCGTGCTGGTGGTGATCGCAATCCTGGTCCTCGTCGTCTACAAGCCCGGCTGATGCCCGTCGCCGAGATCATCGCGCTGCTCTGGCCCTGGGACATCGCGGCCCTCGCCTTCTTGGTGATCACCGCCGCGGCGCTGGGCTGGATCATCGAGCATCCGCCGGCGCGGCGGCCCTCGGTCACCGTGCTGATGTCGGACTACCGCCGCGACTGGATGCGCGCCTTCGCGGAGCGGGACGTGCGCATCTTCGACAGCCAGATCCTCGCCTCGCTCCGGCAGGGGACGAGCTTCTTCGCCTCCACCTGCCTGCTCGCCATCGGCGGCGTCCTGGCGCTCGTGGGCAATACGGAGCCGCTGGAGGGGCTGGCGGAGGACCTCACCGCCGAGCAGGTCCCCGACGTGCTCTGGGAGATCAAGCTGCTCGTCGTCGCGCTCTTCCTCGCGGCCGGCTTCCTGCGGTTCGTCTGGTCGAACCGGGTCTTCGGCTATTGCGCCGTCCTCATGGGCTCGGTCTCGAACGATCCGGAGAACCCCGAGATTCAAGAGCGCGCCGGGCGGGCGGCGGAGCTGAACATCCGTGCCGCGGTCAACTTCAACCGGGGCCTGCGGGCAGTCTACTTCGCCCTCGGCGCCGCGGCCTGGCTCCTGGGACCGATCGCGCTCGTGATCGCCACGGTCGTCGTCGGATGGGTGGTCTGGAGCCGCGAGTTCGCCTCGATTCCACGGGACATCATGCTGCGCTGACGCGGCCGTGATCGCGGGGGACGGCGGGCTCTGCTAAGCTCGCCCCATGCGCCTTTCCCTTTTCCTCCTCGCGCTCTGCGCCGGACCCGCCCTCGCCGATCCGCCCGTCATCGAGGCGGTGGAGACTGCCCGGGTCGAGGGCGGTTGGCGCTTCGATGTCACCCTCTCGCACCCTGACACCGGCTGGAACCACTACGCCGACGGCTGGCGGGTGGAGTCGCCCGACGGAGAGGTGCTGGGCACCCGCGAACTCCTGCATCCGCACGTCGAGGAGCAGCCCTTCACCCGGTCGCTCTCCAGTGTCGCCATTCCAGAGGGGCTCGAAGAGGTCGTCATCCGGGCCCGTTGCAACACCGACGGCTGGACCGCGCAGGGCACGACGGTCAGCCTCGACTGACTAGCGCCGGCCCTCGCGCAGCCAGGCGCCGACCACGAGCGATGCTGCGATTAGCAGGAAGGCCCAGGCCGGCAGCAGCGGCGTGATTGTGACGTCCGCCGTCACGTAGGCGCCGCGCGGCGTCACGCCGAGCCAGCCGCGACCGGCGGCGGGACGTCCCTCGCGCACCTCGCGCAGGTCGAAATTCCCGTCCGCCATGGCGAGCGTCCCGCCGCGCGTGCCGTCGATGAAGGGATCGAGCTGCTCGGCGCTCGCGATGGTCTCCTCGAACTCGCGCGGCGCGGCGGGGCCGAGGGCGATGACGCTCTCCTCCTCTCCGTCGGTGAGCCGGTAGAGGCCCATTTCCGGCGCGTCCCAGACCGTCTCGAACCGGCCGGGAGAGACCTCGTCCAGCGTCAGCACGGTCTTGGTGCCGTCGGGGTGGGTGACGGTGACGTCGCCCGTCTCCTCGTCCAGCGTGCGGCGCGTGATCCGCATGGTCTGCCCCGTGGCCTCGGCGGTCAGCGCCTCTTCCTCGAGCTCGGGCTCCTTCATCATCCAGTGCGCCAGCCGCCGCAGCAGCTCGAGTTGCGGGCCGCCGCCCTCGTAGCCGCGATTCCAGAGCCAGATGTGATCGGAGGCCATGAGTGCCACGCGCCCTTCGCCGTAGCGGTCGAGCGCGAGCAGCGGACGGTCGTCGATGCCCTCCATCAGGATCTGCGTGTCTGGCAGGGCATCGACCTCGATCTGACGAAACCAGCGCCCCCAGCCGGGGCCGTCCTCGCCTTCCGGAGCGGACTGCTCGAGCCCCTCGGTGACGGGGTGCCGCTGGCCGAGGTCGGAAAGCTGCGGCGTGAACCCCTCCTCGTAGACCCGCGCCGTGGGCGCGGCCGGCAGCATGTCTCCCATGGGCGACCGATAGAGCGAATCCGCCGAGGCGTAGTCCGGGCCCGCGGCCACCAGCACGGCGCCGCCGCTCTCGACGTAGCTGCGGATGTTGTCGAGGTAGATCGAGGGCAGGATCCCCCGCCGCTTGTATCGGTCAAAGATGATCAGGTCGAACTCGTCGATCTTCTCGAGAAACAGCTCCCGCGTCGGGAAAGCGATCAGCGAGAGCTCGTCCACGGGAACGCCGTCCTGCTTCTCCGGCGGGCGCAGGATGGTGAAATGCACGAGGTCGACCGAGCTGTCGGACTTCAGCAGGTTGCGCCAGGTCCGCTCGCCCGGATGCGGCTCGCCCGAGACGAGCAGCACCCGGAGCCGGTCGCGGACGCCGTTGATCTGGACGACGGCGGCGTTGTTGCGCCCCGTGAGCTCGGACTCCAGCGTCGGCGTCTGGAACTGCAGGACGTTCATGCCGCCGTGGGGCAGGGTGACCGGCAGCTCCAGGTCCTCATTGACCGGCACGTCGAATTCCATCGGCTCGCCGCCGTCGATGGCGATGGTCAGCGGCACGGTCCCGGTCTCCGGCGCCGCGCCCTGGTCCTCGATCCGGAGCGTCAGCGTCACCGGCTCGCCGAGGATGGCGAAGGAGGGAGCGTTCTGCACCACCAGCCGACGGTCCCAGTCGTCTTCCTCACCCGAGAGTATCGCGTGCAGCGGGGCGGGGAAGGCCTCCGGCGCCTGTTCCGCGTCGTGCAGCCGACCGTCGGTGAGCAGGAAGAGGCCCGCCACCCGCGCCTGCGGCTCCTCGGCCAGCGCCTCGGACAGCGCGGTCATCAGCAGCGTGCCCTCGTCGCCTTCGGCATCGCCGACCTCGACCACCCGCAACTCGGTGTTGTCGAGCGCGGCGACTTCCGACTCCAGCCGCTCCAGAGCGGCCTCGGTCTGCGCCTCTCGCTCGGCGATGCGCTGGCTCGCGCTGCGGTCCACGATCGCGACCACGATGTCCGAGAGGGAGTCCCGCTCCTCGCGCTGCAGCGAGGGGTTGGCGACCGCGGCCAGCAGCACCGCCGCCGCCAGTGCCCGCAGCCACCAGCCGGCGAGCCGCCGCCAGATCGCCAGCGCGACGAAAAGTACCGCCACCGCAACGGCGGCCCAGAGCAGCCAGTCCGGCACCAGAGGGTCGAGAACGACGGTTCCGGTCAAGACGCGTGTCCCTTCATTCGGCCAGGCCCCATCCGCCGCCCGTCACTGACCGAGACGGTCGAGGAGGGCGGGCACATGGACCTGGTCGGATTTGTAGTTGCCCGTGAGCACGTGCATCACGAGGTTCACGCCGAAGCGGTAGGCGAGCTCCCTCTGCCGCTCGCCGGCCATGCCGCGGCCCACGGGATAGAGGTAGCTGCCCTGCTCGTCGACGGCCCAGGCGGCGGCCCAGTCATTCCCGCCGATGACCACCGGCGTCACCCCGTCGTTGAGATCGCGGAAAGGCATCCCCTCCACCTGCTGCGCGTCCGGCGGCGCGGCCTCGACCCAGACCTCGCGCCCGGCATGGCGGCCGGGGAAGTCCTGCAGCAGGTAGAAGGTGCGCGTCAGGACATGGTCCTGCGGAAGCGGCTCGAGCGGCGGAATGTCCAGCGGCTGGGCAATGGCCTGGAGCCGGCGGCCCTCGGGGGAGGAGGCGCCGAAGCCCGCGATGTCCGCGTCGCGCGTGTCGAAGACGATCATCCCGCCCGAGCGCAGGTAGCGGTTGAGCTTGTCGTAGGCATCGGCCGAGGGCAGCGGCTGGTCTGCGGTGATCGGCCAGTAGAGGATCGGGAAGAACGCGAGCTCGTCTTCTTCGATGTCCACGCCCAGCGGCGCGGCCGGCTCGATCGAGGTGCGACGGAAGAGCGTGTTCGACAGCCCGCGCAGGCCGGCCTCCGCCGTCCGGTCGATCTCCGGGTCGCCGGTCAGCACATGCGCCAGCACGACCTCGGAGGTCGCGCGGACCGCCAGCTGGTCGCCTTCGCCGTCCTGCGCCTGCGCGCCTTGGGGCATCCCGCCCAGCATCGCCAGCAGCGCGACACCCGCCGCTGCGGCGCGCGGTCCGCGCAGGCGGCCCGAGAGGGCCAGCGAGGCCAGGATATCGATGAGCAGCAGCGCCAGCGCCGCGCCCAGCACCCAGCCCTTGAGGATGGTCTCGCGCGTCACGTCGAGGCCCTCGACTGCGATGCGCGCGGGCCAGGAGGTGGTGGCAAGCGTCCGTTCCTCGTCAATGACGTTGAGCGCGATCCGCCGGTCCTCGCCCGCGTAGAGCCCGGGCGGCAGGCCGGGGCCCGGCTCTTCTTCGGCGAGCCTCGGGCCCGCGACGCCCGGCAGGGTGCCCGCGTCCTCGATCCGTCCGAAGGCCGTCAGCACTTCCTCGGGCGACCATGTGGTCCCCTCGAGGTCCTCCGCCTCGGGCACGGCGGGGCGGGTCGAGACTGCGAGCCGCTCCAGTATCTGCACGAAGAGCCCCGAGAGCGGCAGCGTCGACCACTCGGCGTTCGCCGTGACGTGCACGAGCACGACCTGGCCCTGCTCGACGTCCTTCGCCGTGACAAGCGGCGTGCCGTCGGCAAGCTGCGCGATCACCCGGTCGGCCAGCGTGGGGTCGGGCTGCGCCATGACCTGCGCGTTGACCGTCACGTCGTCGGGCACCGGGAGGCCGGCGAAGGGGCTGTCGTCGGGGAAGGGCGCGAGCGTCTTGGGTTCGCCCCAGCTCATCGCGCCGCCCACGGTGCGGCCGCCGGCCCGCAGGCGCACCGGCATCAGCGGGTCTTCCTCCGTGCGGCTCACGTCGGACGCGGCGAGGCGCGGGCCCGCGAAGCGCAGGAGCATGCCGCCGTCCTCGACCCAGGCGCGCACGTCCTCGGCCTCTCCGGGAGCCAGCTGCGCCACGTCGGCGAAGACGATCACGTCGGGATTGGCGAGCAGGACGTCCGTCAAGTCGCCGTCGACGAGATCGGCCGTCGGTTCCAGAGCCTCGCGCAGGTAGTGGAGCGGGGCGAGCAGTTCGAGCTCCTCCCGGTCCTCGCGACCGGCGATCAGGGCGACCTCGCGCCGTTGCAGGGCATCGTCCGTCAGGGTCACGGCCCCGGCGGTTCGGGTGCCCTCGATCTCGAAGCGGGTCACGCGGTTGCGCAGCTCGGGCGGCAGCGACAGCTGCAGCTCGGCCTCGGTCGCATCGGCCTCGAAGGTGACATCCGCCGCCGCGAGCCGCCGCTCCACGCCGCCCGGGTCCAGGCCCATCGCGGCGACAGTGCGCTCGGCCGGGGTGCCGGGCTCGGGACGGATCGCGGTGACGGAAACCGTGCCATCCTCGAAGCGCGCGGGCCGCAGGGCGATGATCGGGCGCGGGCTCTCGAAGACGGTGACGTCGCCGCGGCTCTCGAGCGCCTCCAGCACGGGGTCGCGGCTCTCGCGGTCGAGGCCGTCGGAAACCCAGAAGGTGTCGAAGCTGCCTTCGAGACCCTCGGCCCAGTCGACCACGGCGGTGTCATCAGGCTCCCAGGCGCGGGGTTCGAGCGACGGCAGGCGCTGCGCCACCGCGTCGGCGGCCTGGAAGGACAGGCCGTCGGCCGGAAGCTCTGTCAACGACACGAGCGCCGCCGTCCGCCCCTGCCGCGAGGCTTCGGCGAGCGCGGCGTCGATCCGGTCGCTGCGCCGGTCCCAGTCGCGGGCATCGGCCCAGGTCCCGTCGACCAGCACCAGGAGCGGCCCGGAGCCCGGTGTCTCGTCCTGGGGATTCAGAACCGGCCCGGCGAAGCCGATGATGACTGCCGCCACCGCCAGCATCCGCAGCAGCAAGAGCCACCAGGGCGTGCGGTCCGCCTGCGTCTCCTGGTCCGACAGCCCCAGAAGCAGCGCCACGCCGGGGAACCGCCGCCGGATCGGCGCGGGCGGCACGGCCCGCAGCAGGATCCAGAGGACGGGCAACGCGACAAGCCCCAGCAAAAGCCAGGGCGCGGCGAATCCCAGGGGGCCGATCGTCCACATCAGACGCGTCTCTCCAGTGCGCCATGGAGCCAGAGGAGCGCGGTGGCCGCGCTCTCACCGGTATGGTGGGTCATGAACTGCCAGCCGGTGCGGCGGGCGAGCGTCTCGAGCCTGTCCTTACGCTCCGCGAGGCGGTCGAGATAGGCGGTCTTCAGATCACCGGCCTTCAAGGTCTCGTGTCTGAGCGCGCCGGTCATGCTTTCGAAGATCGTCCGCCCGTCGAAGGGGAAAGCCTCTTCCTGCGGGTCGAGGACTTGCAGCAGGGCGCCGCGAACGCCGCGGTCGGCGGCCTCGGTCAGTGTCTCTTCCACCGGGTCGATGTCGCCGAGGAAATCCGAGATGAAGAGCGCGCGCGACTGCGGCAGCATCCCGGTCGTCTCGGGCCGCCCGTAATCGGCTTCGTCGCCCTCGGAAAGCATCGCCGCGATGCGCTGCAACTGCGGCTCGCCGCCGCGAGGCGGCAGGCTGATGCCGGTGAGGCCCACGCGCTCGCCGGCCCGGATCATCAGCAGCGAAGCCGCCATGCCCAGAACCTTGGCGCGCCAGCCCTTGGTGGTGCCGTCCTTCAGCGAGCCGAAGGACATGGAGGCCGCCTGGTCGACCCAGAGCATCACCGACTGGGCGATCTGCCACTCGCGCTCGCGCACGAAGGCAGTGTCGGCGCGCCCCGAGCGGCGCCAGTCGATCATCCGCGCCTCGTCGAAAGGCATCGCCGGACGATACTGCCAGAAATCGTCGCCCAGCCCGGCGCGCCGCCGCCCGTGGTTTCCCAGCAGGACGGTCGTCGCCAGGTGCTCGGCCTCGACGAGAAGCGGAGGGAACGGGGCGGAGAGCTCTTCCGCCCCGTGGCGGAGGAGGTTCGGATCGCTCACGCGGCGGCCTCGACGCGGGTGACTCGGGAGGCGACCTCGTCGATGACGCGGCTCAGGGTCTCGCCCCGGGCCCGCGCGGCAAAGGACAGCGCCATCCGGTGCTGCAGCACGGGACCGGCCATGGCGCGCACGTCCTCGGCGGAGGGCGCGAGCCGGCCGTGGGTCAGCGCTTCGGCCCGGGCGGTGAGCATCAGCGCCTGCGCGGCGCGCGGACCGGGGCCCCAGCTGACCGAGGATTTCACCACGTCGGGCGAGGAGTCGTCCTGCGGGCGGCAGGCCCGGACCAGGTCGAGGATCATCTCGACCACGGCCTCGCCCACCGGCATCCGCCGCAGCAGGGTCTGGGCCGCGATCAGTTCCTCGCCGGTGAAGACCGCCTCCGAGACGGCTTCCTCGACACCGGTGGTCGCGACGAGGATGTCCCGCTCGGTGTCGCGCTTCGGATAGGGCACGTCGATCTGCACGAGGAAGCGGTCGAGCTGCGCCTCGGGCAGGGGATAGGTGCCCTCCTGCTCGATCGGGTTCTGGGTGGCGAGAACGTGGAACGGCTTGCCCAGCGGACGGTGTTCGCCCGCGACGGTGACTTCGCGCTCCTGCATCGCCTGGAGAAGCGCCGACTGGGTCCGCGGCGAGGCGCGGTTGATCTCGTCGGCCATCAGCAGCTGGCAGAAGACCGGACCCTCGATGAAGCGGAACGAGCGCCGCCCGTCCTCGGCGGTCTCGAGCACCTCGGAGCCGAGGATGTCGGCGGGCATCAGGTCCGGCGTGAACTGGATGCGCCCGCTGTCGAGCCCCATCACGGTCGCGACGGTCCCCACCAGGCGCGTCTTGCCCAGGCCGGGAAGGCCGATCAGCAGGCCGTGGCCGCCGGACACGAGCGTCGCAAGCGTGAGGTCGACGACCCGCTCCTGGCCGATGAACCGCTTCGCGATGCTCTCTCTGGCGCGGACGAGCTTTTCACCCAGTTCCTCGATTTCTCCGACCAGTTCGGCATCGGTGGACATGGCAATCTCCCCTCGGGCGGACTAGCTTTGAAGGCCATCGAAGCAGATATGCTGAACGACCCCAATGGCAAAAGGGAGGTCGACACATGGACGTGACAGTATCGGCCGACGATCTGGCGAAATCCGCGCGCGCTGCCGGGAAAAAGGGCCTTCCGCCGGTGGACAAGTGGGATCCGCCCTTCTGCGGCGATCTCGACATGCGGATCGCCCGGGACGGCACCTGGTTCTACCTCGGCACGCCCATCGGCCGGCCCGCGCTCGTGCGGCTCTTCTCGACCATCCTGCGCAAGGACGGCGAGGACTACTTCCTTGTCACGCCTGTCGAAAAGGTCGGCATCACCGTCGATGACGCGCCCTTCGTGGCCGTGGATTTCGACGAGACGGACGAGGGTCTCGTCTTCACCACGAATGTCGGCGACACGGCGCTCGCGGGCCCCGACCACCCGATTCGCGTGGAGCGCGACCCAGAGACGGGCGAGCCTTCGCCCTACATCCTGATCCGCCGAAACCTCGAGGCGCTGATCGACCGCAAGAGTTTCTACCGGCTGGTGGACATCGGCGAGACGAACGAGCACGAGGGCGCGGACTGGTTCGGTCTCTGGTCGGCGGGCGTCTTCTTTCCCGTCATCCCGGCCGCCGAACTTCCCTGACGCCCAGCCTTCAGAAAGTCGCCCATGCCGCGTTTCTGCGCCAATCTTTCTACGCTCTTCACCGAGATGCCCATGACCGAACGCCCCGCCGCTGCCCGGGCGGCCGGATTCGAAGCGGTCGAGATCCTCTTCCCCTACGACGAGGACGCGGCCGCCCTGCGTCAGGCCATCGCGGGCGCGGGCCTGCCCGTCGCGCTCATCAACTGCCCGCCGCCGAACTATGCCTCGGAAGGCGGACCCCGGGGTTTCGCCGCCGTTCCCGGCGGCGAGGAGCGCTTCCGCCACGATTTCCGCCGCTCCTGCCGTTACGCGAGCGCGCTGGGCGCCGAACGCGTCCACGTCATGGCCGGCGTCGCCGAGGGGCCCGAGGCCGGAGACTCCTTCGCCACCAATCTCGCCTGGGCGGCGAACGAGGTGCCGGGGCTGCAACTGACCGTCGAGCCCCTCAATCCCGACGACATGCCGGGCTACTTCCTCGACGATCTCTCGCTGGCCCTGGCTGTCATAGAGGAGGTCGGCGCGCCGAACCTCTCGCTGCAGTTCGACGCCTACCACGTCCACAAGCTCACCGGCGACGTCCTGGGGACCTGGGACGCGGTGCGCGAGCACGTCGGCCACGTCCAGATCGCAGACCATCCCGGCCGTCACGAGCCGGGCAGCGGCGAGATCGACTACGCCGCCTTCCTCGCCCGGCTCGACACCGACGGTTACGAGGGCTGGGTCTCCGCCGAGTACCGTCCGCGGGCGGACACCGGGGAGGGTCTTGGCTGGATGGCGGCGCTCTCCCCCTGACAGCCTGCTGACAGAACGCTGTCAGCGGGGGTATGAGATACTCGAGGCATCGCCAAACAGAGGAGATGCAAGATGCCCGTGTCACGACCCATCGTCGTCTGGACCGAGATACCGGTCACGGACCTCAAGGCCGCCTGCGACTTCTATTCCACCGTCTTCGGCTGGACCATGACCATCGACGAAAGCGGCCCGAACCCGATGGCCGTCTTCGACGGCGCCAACGACACCACCGGCGGACATCTCTATCCCGGCACGCCGGGGCAGGGGCCGACGATCCACTTCGCCGTGCCCGATACCGTGGAGGCCGCCGCCGATCGGGTCGCCGAGGCCGGCGGCAAGGTCGAGGGACCGATCATCCCGATCCCGGTCGGCCGGTTCCAGTACGCCCTCGATCTCGACGGCAACTCCATCGGCCTGTTCCAGCCCGGCTCCGCCTGACATGCGCCGCGCCGACCGCCTCTTCCAGATCGTCCAGGCCCTCCGGGGCGGACGGCTGCTGACGGCGCGGGCTCTGGCGGAAAAGCTCGAGGTCACGACGCGGACGATCTACCGCGACGTGGCCGACCTCCAGGGCTCGGGCGTGCCCATCGAGGGCGAGGCGGGCGTGGGCTACGTCATGCGCGCGGGCTACGACCTTCCGCCGCTGATGTTCACCGCGGCGGAGATCACGGCCCTCGTCGCGGGCGCCCGGCTCATCCGCGCCTGGGGCGGGGCGGGCATGGCAGCCGCGGCGGAGGAGGCCCTGGTCAAGATCGAGGCCGTCCTGCCCGAGGCCGCTCGTGCCCGCGCGGCCTCGGTGCCGGTCCACGCCTTCGCCACCCCGGAGTTCTCGCCCGAGACCCGGGCCCTCATAGACCGGATCGAGGCCGCGTCCGCCGATCGCGTGCGCCTCGCGCTCGACTACGCCGACGCATCGGGGCGGACGACCGAGCGGGTCGTCCGCCCGCTCGGTCTCTGGTTCTGGGGCAAGGTCTGGACCGTCGTCGCCTGGTGCGAGCTGCGCGAGGACTTCCGGATGTTCCGCCTCGACCGCATTCGCGGGTGCGAGGACCGCGGACGCTTCAGGGACGAGCGCGGCCGGACCTTGCGGGACTTCTATGCCCTGGAGGCCTGGCGCGAGGCCCCCGCGCCGCTCATTCAGAGAGAGACTGCGCCAGGCGCATGAGCCGGACGGCCTCGGTGCGATAGCCGAAGGCATCTTCGCCCCGCGCCCCACTCGCCAACTCGATGGCCTCTTCGTAGCCCCAGTCGCCCAGGTAGTCCGAGCCGCGAAGCAATTCGCCGAACCCGGCCACCGCTGCCGCGAAGCGGGCGTCCTCGTCGGCTTCCATACCGGCCCTCACCGGCGTCTCGATCAGCTGCGACCCGTCCTCCCCCGGCGCCTTGTAGCGCAGCCGCAGGAACCCCAGCTCCCCGCCGTCGCTCGCGGCCTCCGGCGCTCCGTAGCGCAGCGGATCGGTGAGCCGGGCGGGCGATCCCACGGGCGTCACCTCGTAGAGCGCGGTGACCGAGTGACCGGCCCCCAGTTCGCCCGCGTCCACCGCGTCGTTGTTGAAATCCTCGCGCCGCAGGGCGCGGGTCTCGTAGCCGATGAGCCGGTACTCGGCGACCTCCGCCGGGTTCCACTCCACCTTGATCTTCACGTCATCCGCGATGGGAAAGAGCGCGCCAGAGAGCTGGTCCACGAGTACCTTCTGCGCCTCGTTCAGCGTGTCGATGTAGGCCGCCGTCCCGTTCCCGGTCTGCGCCAGCGCCTGCATCGTCGCGTCATCGAGGTTCCCGCGTCCGAAACCCAGCACCGAGAGGTAGGTGCCGCTCTCCCGCTCCCTCGCGATGAAGTCCTCGAGCGCCGAGGGATCGGAGAGCCCGACGTTGAAATCCCCGTCGGTGGCGAGGATCACGCGGGAGACCTCGCCCTCCGCGCTCATCTCCTCCGCCAGGTCGTAGGCGGCGGAGAGGCCGCCCGCTCCGTTGGTCGACCCGCCCGCCTGCAGTGTCTCCAGCGCCTGGAGGATGGTCTCGCGCTCGCGCGCCGGGGTCGGCTCCAGCACGGTTCCGGCCGATCCGGCGTAGGTGACGACGGCCACCTCGTCCTCCGGACGCAGCTCCGACAGCATCAGCCGCAGGGACTGCACCAGAAGGGGCAGCTTGTCGGGATCGTTCATCGAGCCCGAGGTATCGACGAGAAAGACGAGGTTGAGTGGCGGCCGGTCAGCGACGGCAGGCATCCGTCCCTGGATCCCGATCCGCACGAGCTGGGTCCCGTCGTTCCAGGGCGTCTCCATCGCTGCGAGGTCGACGGCAAAGGGCGCCTCCGCCTCCCCGGGCCCGGGGTAGCCGTAGTCGAAGTAGTTCACCATCTCCTCGATCCGCACGGCCTCCGGCGGCGGCAACCGGCCGGATGTGAGCGAGGATCGGATGACCGACCACGAGGCGGTGTCCACGTCGATCGAGAAGGTCGAGACGGGCTCCTCCACCGTCACCTTCACGCCAGAGGACTTGGCCTCGGCGAAGGTCTCGGTGTCCAGCTCCGGCATCGGCGCGGAGAAGGCGTCGTCGCCCAGCGGCGATCCGAATCCCTGCATGGCGGGGGGCGCCTCTTCCGCGGGGGCCGTCCGCATGAGCGACTGCGGTGCGGGCATCGGGGGCGGAGCGGGCGGCGCCTCCGCCTCCGCCTGCGAAAGGCCGGCGGCCTCCGGGGCAGGGGCGCTCTCGGTCGCCACGGCGGTGTCGGCCTCCTCGATTTCCGCCACGGGCTCCGCAGCGTCCTCGGTAAGGACCGGCAGGCCCGGCCGGATCAGCTCTCGCCCGCCGGGTGTCAGAACGAGCAGGCAGCCGGCCACGATGGCCGTGGTCGCCGTGAGGCCGCCGCGCGAGGTCAGGGTCGTCGTCATGGTCGTCACTCCTCTCCGAAGGCCCGCGAGGGCCGTTGCGAGGATGTGACGACGCGGACGGCCCGATCCTTGGGGCTCCTCCCTGTGGAGCGCCCAGAAGGCCTCCCGCGCCCGGGCGAGGTCCTCGGCACGGCGCGCGGGATCGGGCGAGGGGGTCTCTGCCTCCATCGCCGCCTTCAGCTCGTCGATCTCGTCCGGGCGGATCATTCCGCCTCCTCCTTCTGCTTGAGCGCGCGCAGCCGTTTCCGGGCTTCGGACATCCGCCAGCTGATGGTACCCTCCGACACCCCGAGAATCTCGCCCGCCTCCGCGTGGCTCATGTCGTCGAGCACCAGCGCCACGGTGTCGCGCAGGTCGTCGGGCAGCGACCGCATGGCCCGCGTCAGCCAGTCCCGCCGCTCCCGCTCTTCCGCCCCGGCCTCCGTACGCCCGATCTCCCAGTCGCCCCAGCCCTCGGTGGCGCGGGCGTAGCTCGCCTGCCGCCGCCGCCGGTCGTGTGCCGCGTTCACCGCGACGCGGTAGAGCCAGGTGGTGACCCGCGCCTGACCGCGAAAGCCCGAGAGCTTTGACGGGAGCGCGGCACAGATGTCCTGCGTCAGGTCCTCCGCCTCCGCCCGGCTCCCGGTCAGCCGGAAGGCGAGCGCGAAGAGCCGGTCGTAGACCCGTTCGACGAGCAGCCCGAAGGCCTGGCCGTCGCCGTCGGCGGCCGCCCTCGCCAGGTCCTCGTCGCTCGTGTCCATGCGCATCACGGTCCTTCGACGCCACCCGCCGGTCAATCCTTGGCCGCTCGCGGAAAAAAGCGATTCCCGCGCCGGGACGAGCACTCATTCCGGGCGCGAAGATCGCGGCGATATTGACGCCGCGGCGTCAATCCGGCGCACGTTAGGTAAAGAATTTCCTGATCGGGGCCTTCAAGGCACGATACCGACCCACTGCCGCCCGGAAACTGCCCGATTGTATCCCGAAGGTTGCATCGACGCCTGACAGGGAGACGTACATGCATCCGGAATACCTCGCCATCACAGTCGTTCTTTCCATCTGGGCAGTGGAGGTGAGTCCGGCCGCACCGGGTGTCCTCATGGCCGTCTCGCTGATGACCGCCGGACTGATGCTCCTGCGCTGGATCGTCCAGCAGATCATGCTCATCATCGCCTGCCGCGGCAGCGCCTCGCGCGTCGATGCCCAGCTCACCCTGGCCCGCGCCCTGTCCCGCGCCGCCAAGGCGCCCGAAGGCGTGCAACGCGCCATCGACCGGATGATCGCCGCCTACGCGCTGCGCCCCGGCGAAGCCGACACGATGCCCGCCTCCGAGGTCCTGGACGAACGCCAGCGTCTCGCGCTGCTGCTCGCCGATGAGGCCCGTTCGCACGATGTGCTGCCGACCGGTCTGCGCGCCCCCGGCACCGCCATGCTGCGCGACGCGCTGATGGCCCGCGCCGGTACCGCCGCCGAGACCTACGGCCGGCTCTTCGAGGAAGCCGAGGAACTCGCCTTCGGTCCCGCGGTCGAGCCTGAAGAGGCCCCCGACACGGCGGAGATCGCCTGAGCCTCAGCCCAGGTAGACCTCGCCCCTCGGGTAGCCGACCCGGGGGTGGCTGCGGGTCGCGAGGAAGAACCCCAGTGTCAGCGGTCCCACCCGTCCCAGGAACATGATCCCCCCGATCACGATCTGCCCGAAGAGATCGAGATCCCCCGTCGCCCCGCGGCTCAGCCCCACGGTGCCGAAGGCCGAGACGACCTCGAAGAACAGGTCGAAAAGCGGCCCCTCGTGCACCGCCGCCAGCACGAACAGCCCGACAAAGACCGTCGCCACGCTGATCGTCGTCAGGGCCATGACCTTCAGCACTTCCTCGATCCCCAGCGACCGCCCGAAGGCATGCATCGACTCGCGCCGCCGGAAGAAGGCGTAGGTCGCCAGCACCAGCACGATCGCCGTGGTGACCTTGATGCCCCCCGCGGTCGAGGTCGGCCCGCCGCCCACGAACATCAGCCCCATGACCAGCACCGTCGTCGCATCCTCCATCGCCGCGGTGTCGAGGCTGTTGAAGCCCGCCGTCCGTGGCGTCGCCCCCTCGAAGAAGGCCGCGAGCAGCCGCGCGCCCGTCCCGTCGATCGCGCCCAGCGTCCCCGGGTTGCGCCACTCCAGCGCCGCCACCAGCCCCCAGGAGAGAAGCAGCAGCGCCGCCGTTCCCGCGAGCATGAGCTTCGAATGCAGCGAGAGCGTCCGCCACCGGCGCTTCTGCCAGAGGTCGTTGAGCACCACGAAGCCGAGCCCGCCCGCGATGAAGAGCGCCGCGATGGTCAGGCAGACGAGGGGGCGGCCGGCCCAGCTCATCAGGCTGTCGGGAAACAGGCTGAAGCCCGCGTTGTTGAAAGCCGAGACCGCGTGAAACAGCGCCTGCCAAAGGCCTTCGCCCCAGCCGTAGACCGGTACGAAGGCCACGGCGAGGATCGACGCGCCCAGAAGCTCGGCCACGACCGCCACGGTGACGATCAGCTTGGCCAGTCGCCTCAGCGTCCGCATCGAGCCCTGTCCCAGCTCCTCGCTCAGGACCACTCGCTGCGGCAGGCCGATGCCGATGCCCAGGGATAGCAGGAGCAGCGCCGCGAAGACCATGAGGCCCAGCCCGCCGAGCTGGATCAGCCCCATCAGCACCGCCTGGCCGAAGAGAGTGAACGAGGTGCCCGGGTCGACGACCACGAGCCCGGTCACCGTCACTGCGGAGGCTGACATGAAGAGCGCGTCACCCAGCCCGACCGGCTGCGCCTGCGCGGCGGGCAGCATCAGCAGCGCCGTCCCCGCCAGGATCAGGACGAAGTAGAGCAGCGCCAGGAGGGCGGGCGGCGGGAGCCAGAGAACCCGCCCCCGGAAGCTCACCCGCATGTCAGAGACCTTCGGCGAAGGTGCGCAGCTTGGGGCGCGTGCCGAGCAGGATCAGCTTGTCGTCGGCATCGAGCGGCGTGGCGCAGGTCTCGCCTCCCAGCCAGTCCGATCCGCGCATCACGCCGATGGCCCTGACGTCGTGCTTGGCGGGCAGGTCGAGCTCGTCGAGGCGCTGCCCGGCGAGCGACTCGGGCACGATGAAGTTGACCACGTAGTTGCCGTTGCCGAGCGAGGCGAGGTCGCGGATCAGCGGGTTGTGGATCATCTGGGCCAGCGACCGGCCGATCTCCTCCTCGGGGTGCACCACCCGGTCGACGCCCAGTTTCGACAGGATCCGGTGGTGCGTGCGGCTGACCGCCTTGGCCCAGATCTGCTTCACGCCAAGCAGCCGCAGGTTCATCACCGAGAGGATCGAGGCCTCGATATCCGAGGCCATCGCAACGACGGCCACCTCGCAGTCTCCGACCCCGGCCTCGCGCAGCGCGGCCTCGTCCCGGACGTCGAGGATCAGCGCCTGGCTGAGTTTCTCCGCGTGGTCCGAGACGATCTTGCGGTCGATGTCGATGCCCACGACATCGTTGCCGAAGCGGGCCAGCTCGGTGGCGATCATCGCCCCGAAATTGCCGAGACCCAGTACCGCGATACTCCGGTTCTTTCGCGCCATGACGGCTCTCCCGAAAACAGAGCGCCAATCTGGGACATTCCGGGGCGCATGCAAGGGCAGGGCGCCGGCGGCCCGGCGTTATTCCAGGTTGAGTTGCCAGGACACGCCGAACCGGTCCTGAACCCAGGCGAACCGCCTGCTGAAGCCGTGGTCGCCCGGCTCCATCAGGAATACGCCGCCGTCCTCGAGGGCCGCGGCGAGCCGGTCGAGCTCGGGAGCGTCGGTGCAGGTGACGAAGAGCGAGCTGGATGGCGTGAAGTCGAAGCCGTGCTCGATCGGGCTGTCGCTGAGCAGCACGGTCTGCCCGGCGATGCGGATCGAGCCGAGCATGACGGTCCCCTCGGGGCCCGGTCCCTCCGGCCCGAAGGTCTGTTTCACCAGCACGGCGTCCTCGTCGAAGAGCGAGGTATAGAACTCCATCGCCTCTCCGGCGCGGCCGCCCTGGAACATGAGAAAAGGCTGGATGCGCTCGGCCATCCTCCGACGATAGGCGCGGCCCGGGCATCCGTCACGCGGGAAAACGGAATAGGGTGACCCAGCGTCATTGAATTGCTACCCTCAACTCCGGCAACCGGAGGAGAGACCCATGACCCCCCAGCCCGGCGGCTGCCTCTGCGGCGCGCTCCGATACGAGGTCACCGCTCCGCCGGTGCGCGTCACCTTCTGCCACTGCCGCTTCTGCCAGCGCGCGACCGGCGCGCCCTATTTCATGGAGCCGATCTTCGAGGAAGAGGCCTTCACCTTCACCGCCGGAACGCCGCGGCTCTACGAGCACCGGTCCGAGGGCAGCGGCAAGATGATCCTCGCCCACTTCTGCGAGACCTGCGGGACCAAGCTCGTCTACACCTTCGAGCGTTTCCCGGGTCTGCTGGGCATCTTCGGCGGGACCTTCGACGATCCTGACTGGATCAAGTGGGACGGCGAAAACGCCAAGCACATCTTCCTGCAGACCGCCCTGGCGGGCACCGTGCTTCCCTCGGGTGTCCCGACATACATCCGGCACGCGACGACCAACGACGGCGTGCCGGAGGAGGCGACCATCTTCGATCACCCGCACCCCGTGGCGCTGGGCGGCAATAGTTAACAGCTCAGCCGTTAACCATAGAAATATATGCGGATCAAAGGCTTGCCGGGGTGTCCAAGCTTGGACACCCCGCCGGGGGGGCCGCTCAGACCACCGTGCAGATGTATTTCATCTCGAGGTAGTCATCGATCCCGTGGCGCGAGCCCTCGCGCCCGAGGCCGGACTGCTTGACCCCGCCGAAGGGCGCCACCTCGGTCGAAATGAGGCCGGTGTTGACCCCCACGATCCCGTATTCCAGCGCCTCCTGCACCTTCGTGACCCGGCTGAGGTCCCTGGCGAAGAAGTAGGAGGCCAGCCCGAAGATCGTGTCGTTGGCCTTCTCGATCACGTCGTCCACGTCGGTGAACCGGAAGAGCGGCGCGAAGGGCCCGAAGGTCTCCTCGGTCGAGACCTTCATGTCCTGCGTGGCCTCGGTGACGATGGTCGGCTTGAAGAACTGCCCGCCCAGCGGGTGATCCTCGCCGCCCGTCAGGACCTTTGCCCCCTTGTCGAGCGCGTCCTGCAGGTGCTCGCGCACCTTCTTCACCGCGTCGGGCTCGATCAGCGGCCCGAGCTCCGTGCCGTCCTCCAGACCGTCGCCGACCGAGAGCTGTTCGACCTTCGCCTTCAGCTTCTTCGCGAACTCGTCGTAGACGGCGTCCTGCACGTAAATCCGGTTCGCACAGACGCAGGTCTGGCCGTTGTTGCGGAACTTGCAGGCGATGGCCCCGTCGACCGCTGCGTCGACGTCGGCGTCGTCGAAGACGATGAAGGGCGCGTTGCCGCCCAGCTCCATCGAGCACTTCTTCACCTGGTCCGCCGCCTGCGAGAGCAGGATGCGCCCCACCTCGGTGGAGCCCGTAAAGGTCAGTTTCCGCACCTTAGGATTCTCGCAGAATTCCTTGCCCACCTCCGACGAGGAGGTCGAGGTCACCACCGAGAAGACCCCGGCGGGCACCCCCGCCTCCTCGGCGAGCTTGGCCATGGCGAGCGCCGAGAGCGGCGTCAGCTGTGCGGGGCGGGCGACGAAGGAGCAGCCCACCGCCAGGGCAGGCGCGACCTTCCGCGCGATCATCGCGGCGGGGAAGTTCCAGGGCGTGATCGAGCCCACGACGCCCACCGGCTGGCGGATCACGCTGATCCGCTTGTCGGCCTGCGGGGCAGGGATGGTCTCGCCGTAGACCCGCTTGGCCTCCTCGCCGAACCACTCGATGAAGCCGCCGGCATAGGCGATTTCGCCGCGGCTCTCGGTCAGCGGCTTGCCCTGCTCGGCGGTCATGATGCGCGCCAGGTCCTCCTGGTTGGCCATCATCAGGTCGTACCACTTGCGCAGCACCGCGGCGCGTTCCTTGGCCGGACGCTTCGCCCAATCGTGGCGCGACCGCTCTGCGGCGTCGATGGCGCGGGCCACCTCGGCGCGAGAGAGATCCGGCACCTTCGCGATCACGTCGCCGCGGGCGGGGTTCACGACGTCGAAGCTCTTGCCG
The DNA here is from genome assembly GCF_008710275.1 of Histidinibacterium aquaticum. GTDB lineage: Bacteria > Pseudomonadota > Alphaproteobacteria > Rhodobacterales > Rhodobacteraceae > Oceanicola > Oceanicola aquaticus. Next base: position 877,971 of record NZ_VYQE01000001.1, on the reverse strand, counting down.
CTCTCGGCCTGAACCCACTCGCCGTCGACGTAGGCGGCCTCGCAGACGAGAGACGGATCGGAGAGCAGGGATTTGAAATCTGTGGCATCATCGAGCATGGGGCAGCTCCTCGAGGTTTGCGCCCGGGCGCGGCGCGGATCAGGATGGTGCCTGAGAAACACCGGAGGTGCCCCTTGGGTCCGGACGACGCCTACGCCAACGCCCCCTACATTCCCGACGGCGAGAGCTATCCCGCCCGTTGGGCTGCGGAGGCTGCCGCCTTCCGCAACCGCCATCCGCCGGACGTCGTGCCTTACGGCGAAACCACGCGCCAGGCCTTCGACCTGTTCCTGCCCGAACAGGAGCCCCGCGGCCTCGTGGTCTTCGTACACGGCGGCTACTGGATGCGCTTCGGTCGCGGGGACTGGTCGCACCTTGCCGCCGGGCCGCTTTCCGAGGGCTGGGCGGTGGCGATGCCGGGATACGATCTCTGTCCCGACGTCCACATCCGCGACATCACCCGTCAGGTCGCCCGCGCCGTGACGGTCGCCTCCGAACGGGTCTCCGGCCCGCTGAGGCTCGCCGGTCACTCGGCGGGCGGGCATCTCGTGGCCCGGATGTGCTGCTCCGACGTCTCGCTCACCGAGCGCGGTCGGATCGAGCGCATCCTGCCGATCTCGCCGGTCTCCGATCTCGAACCGCTCCGTGAGACCTCGATGAACGACACGCTTCGCATCGACTCCCGGGAAGCCGAGCAGGAAAGCCCGGTGCATCACCCCGCGCCGGACTGCCCGGTGCACGTCTGGGTCGGCGGCGACGAGCGTCCCGCCTTCATCGACCAGGCGCGCTGGCTGTCCGCCTCGTGGGACATGCCGTTGACCGTGGAGCCGGGGCGACACCACTTCGATGTCATCGACGGCCTCGCGGACGCGGCGAGCCCGCTCGCCCGCGCGCTGCTCTCCTAGCCGAACCGCTCGGCCCAGTTGGGCAGCAGGTCGCCCTCCGCCGCGCTCGCCGCGAAGACGCCCCGCGCGATGGCCCGCGACAGGCAAAGCGCCGCGCCGTGGCCCAGCCTGACCGGGTCCGCCTCCGGTCCCGTGCCGGTCGAGAGCGCGAAGACCAGGTCGCCATCCATCGGCGTATGGGCGGGTACCAGTGCCCGGGCGATCCCGTCATGCGCCGCCGTTGCGAGCCGGGTGCATCCCGCCTTGTCGAGAGGCGCGTCGGTGGCGACCACGGCGATGGTCGTCGCGGTGGCGTCAAGCTTGGTCCGGGGCCAGTCCGAGGGGACTGTCCGGGCCAATCCGCGCCCGCCGAACTCTCCGCCGATTTCGAAGGGCGCCGCCCAGAAGTGCGGCCCGCCGTCCACGACGGCCGATCCCAACGCGTTGACCGCGACGAGCGCCGAGACCGTTGCGTCCCCGACCTTCAACGAGGCGGTTCCCAGCCCGCCCTTCAGATCGGCGGTCAACGCGCCGGTGCCCGCGCCGACGCTGCCGACCGCAACCTCCTCCGAGGCCGCCTCCAGCGCCGCGCGGCCGAGGGCAGGGTAGGGCGAGCGGTCCCAATTCTTGTCGCCGCCATTGGCCAGATCGAAGAGAATCGCCGCCGGAACGATCGGGACCCGCTGGCCCGCCACCTCGAACCCGCGCCCCAGCGCGCGCAGCCCCTCCGCGACTCCGTCCGCCGCGGCCAGCCCGAAGGCCGAGCCGCCCGAGAGAACCAGCGCATGCACTTCGCCCACCGTCTTGTCGGGGGCCAGGAGGTCGGTCTCCCGCGTTCCGGGCGCGCCGCCCATGACCTGCACCCCGGCGCTGAAGGGGCGCTCCGAGGTCACCACCGTCACGCCGGATTTCAGCGCCGGGTCCGAGGCATGGCCCACGAGGATCCCCGGCACGTCCGTCAGACAATTCCCAGGTCCTGTTTCCATGGCGCCTCCCGTCCTGACCTTCCGTCACGCAGCTGTCACGTCCGCGCGCCAGAAGGTGCGCGCAGACAGTCACCGAACAGGGGGATATCACATGTCGTTCCGCATCACCGCGGTCAGTCTTCTCGCCTTGGCCGCCGCGCAGCCGGCCTTCGCGCAGGCCTTCAACCGCATCGCGTCCTTCCCGGTCGCCTCGAACATGGCCGAGGGCGTGGACGCCACGCAGGCCACCTCCTCCGAGATCATCGCCGCCACCGAGGACGGCATGACACTGGTCTACACCGACAGCCCGCTGGGCGTTCTGGGCCGCATCGACATCACCGAGCCCGCCAATCCGCAGCCGCTCGGCAACGTCGAACTGGATGGAGAGCCCACGAGCGTCGCCGTGATCGGCCAGACCGCCTTCGTGGGCGTCAATACCTCCGAGAGCTTCACCGACCCCTCCGGCCGCATCGCGCAGATCGACATCGAGAGCGGTGAAGAAACCGCCAGTTGTGACCTCGGCGGCCAGCCCGACGCGGTCGCGAAGGCGCCCGACGGCTCGTTCCTCGCCATCGCCATCGAGAACGAGCGCGACGAGGACCTCAACGACGGCGCGCTGCCGCAGATGCCCGCCGGTGCGCTGGTCATCGTGAACGTCGCCGAGGGCGACCTCGCCTGCGACACGATCAACACCGTCGACCTCACCGGCCTCGCCGAGGTGGCGCCCTCCGACCCCGAGCCGGAGTACGTGACCGTCAACGCCGAGGGCGAGATTGCCGTCACCCTGCAGGAGAACAACCACCTCGTCGTGGTCTCGAGCCAGGGCGAGATCCTCAGCCACTTCTCCGCCGGCGCCGTGGACCTCGAGAACATCGACGCCACCGAGGACGACGCGCTCGACTTCACCGAGAGCCTGTCCCCGGTGAAGCGGGAGCCCGACGCCGCCGCCTGGATCGACGACACCCATTTCGCCACCGCGAACGAGGGCGACTACGAGGGCGGATCGCGCGGCTGGACGATCTGGAGCCAGGACGGAGAGGTCGTCTACGAAAGCGGCGCCTCCTTCGAGCACGCGCTGATCGAGATCGGCCACTACCCGGAGGGCCGCTCCGAGAACAAGGGCGTCGAGCCCGAGAGCGTGACCTTCGGCGAATACCGCGGCACGCCCATGGTCTTCGTCGGCTCCGAGCGCGGCTCGGTCGTCGGCATCTACGATGTGACCGACCCGGCGAATCCGGTGCTTTCCCAGCTCCTGCCCTCCGGCATCGGCCCCGAGGGCTACGTCACCATCCCCTCGCGCGACCTGCTGGTCTCGGCCAACGAGGAAGACCTCGTCGAGGACGGCGGCGCGCGCGCCCATGTCATGCTCTTCGAGTACCAGGACGCGGAGCCCGTCTACCCGATGATCACCTCCGCCGGGGCGGATGAGATGATCGGATGGGGCGCGCTCTCCGGCATGGTGATGGGCGACGACGGCATGATCCGCGCCGTGACCGACAGCTTCTACGCAGGCCAGCCCTCGATCCTGACCATCGATCCCGCGCAGACCCCCGCCCGGATCACCTCGCGCATCATCGTGACCCGTGACGGCGCACCTGCCGAGGCGATGGACCTCGAAGGCATCGCGCTCGACGGGAAGGGCGGCTTCTATCTCGCCAACGAGGGCCGCGCCGACGGCAGCCGCGCCAACGCGATCTGGCATGTCGATGCCGAGGGCGTGGTGCAGGACGAGTTCGTTGTCCCCGAGGAACTGACCTCCGGCGCCACCAACTCCGGCCTCGAGGGCGTGACCGTCGATGGCGACGGCACGATCTGGGCCGCCGTCCAGCGCGAGTGGGCCGACGACCCCGCGCAGCACGTCAAGCTCCTGGCCCTCGATCCCGAGACCGGAGAGTGGTCCGCCGTCCACTATCCGACGGAAGAGCCCACCTCCGGCGGCTGGGTCGGCCTCAGCGAAATCACCTGGCATGATGGTGCGCTCTACCTGATCGAGCGGGACAACCACCTTGGCCAGACCGCGGCGCTCAAGACCGTGACGCGCGTCGACATGGCAGGCGTGGAGCCCGTCGCGCTCGGCGGCGACTATCCGGTGGTCGAGAAGACCATGGTCCGCGACCTGATGGAGGACCTGACCTCCACCGGCGGCTACGTCCTCGACAAGGTCGAGGGCCTTGCCATCGCCGAAGACGGCACGGTCTGGGTCTCCACCGACAACGACGGCGTGGACGACCACTCCGGCGAGACGATGTTCTGGTCCTTCCAGCTCGACTGAGCCCGGCCCCAGACGGAACAAGAGCCGCGCGGGTCCCCTCGCGCGGCTCTTTCCTTGCGCGGGGACCGCTTCTAGACTGACGCCGCGTCGCCTGTTCCGGCCGCGCCAGCATTTGCCCGGAGAGCCCCGAGATGGCCGATTTCGATACCCAGATCCAGCAGAGCCAGTCCCAGGTCGCCGAGGCGCAGAGCAAGATTTCCGAGCTCACCAGCCGCATCGAGGCCGCTCGCCAGAAGATGGCGCAGGAGAACGAGGTCGCCATCGACATCGAGACCGCGACGCTCGACGAGGTCCATGCCCATACCGAAGCGATGAACGCCAACATCGCCGAGCTCATCATGGGCCTCGACGACGTGACCGCGGGCTTCTCCCGCGACTTCGAGGAGATGCGATCGAAGACCGGATGGGAGAGCTTTGTCGGGGTCTTTTCCAAGGCCAAGTCCGACTCCATGCGGCAGGAGCGGATGCGCACCGCCTCCATCGACGACAAGCTGCAGGACCTCATCGCCAAGTCCGACACCATCACCCACCTGCTCGAAGGCCAGCTCGCGATGCTGACCGAGCAGAAGGACAAGGTGGAGACGAACCTGCAGGAGACGCTGCAGGAGCGTGAGCAGGTCGTGGCCGATCTCGAAGAGGTCCGCACCGGGATCCAGGACATGGATCCGAAGATCATCGACCTCGAGAACCGGATCTCGGTCGAGCAGGATGCGGGAGAGCGCACGCGGCTGGAGACGGAGCTGGCCGAGATGAACACCCGCTACAACGCGCTGGTGCGGGACGAGCAGGTCAAGATCGCCCGCTCCCAGACGCTCGAGCGCTACATCGAGAAGGGCAAGACCTGGATCGACAGCCTGCAGAACCAGGCCGCCACGCAGATGGTGCTGATCAACAAGCTGCAGACCGACACCCGACAGCGGGTGGTGCTCTACGACGCGCTGTCGAAGTCGCTGAAGACCGCCCAGCAGCAGGACGTGGCCCACCGGATCAACGAGATCGGCGTGAAGACCGACCAGGAGGCGCAGACGGCCATGGCCGCCATCGGCTCGGCCACCAACTCGCGCATGGCCGACATGCTCGAAGCCCACGGGGATCACATGGTCTTCGCCCGCGAGGTGCTGGAGCAGAAGGCCCGCGCCGACGAGCGCTTCGTCCGGCGCTTCCAGAAGATCGTCGAGGCCCACGACAGCAACCGCTACGGGGCCTGAGCGATGCCCGCGCCCGTGTCGCGCCCGGCGTCCGATCCCCGAGACGGCGGCGGGGGGCCATGACCGACGGGACCCTCGATCACTTCCGGCTGGAGGACACGCGCGTCACCCGCCGCTACTTCGCCAAGTTCCGCGCGATCACCGGCCACATGGGCCGCGTCGCGGGGGCCATGGAGGCCGAAGGCCGGCTCGCCCGCCCCGAGACCGAGGTGCTCGCCCGCTACCTCGTGGCGCTCTCGTTCACCTTCCGGGCGCTCTCTCACAAGTACCTCTTCTCCGGCCGCTGGGCCCATGCCGGGCGGCTCACCCTCGACCGCGTCGAGTCCGGTTTCCCCGTCTTCCACGAGCTGCTCACCATGGCGAGCGACGCGTCCCAGGCCGAGCGGCACCTTTCGGGCCTGCCGGACGCGGGTCGCCTCAAGGACGAGATGGTGCAGACCATCGTCGGCGAGCTGGAGATCCCCACGAAGCTGCAGTTCGCCCTCTCCCAGCGGCTCTACTACGAGGAGCTCCGCCGCGGCGGGCTGTTCTGGGCGCGCAACGACCCGCAAGCCGTCTGGCTCGGCACCGAGGGCGCACGCCGCCGCTTCCTGCTGCACTGGGCGGTCTACGACAGCCAGGTGAACCTGCCGCAGGTCTACCTCATGGAGGTCGAGGAGACGGGCCGCACCGGCCTGCCCAGGGACGAGCGTCGCTGGCCCGAGCTGCAGAGTCACCTCATGGCCCAGGCGCTGGGCGGGCTGAAGCTGCTGACCATCGCCCGCGGCGTCGACGAGGACTTCGACGACATCCACCCCAAGCGCCTGCGCCGCTTCCATCTCGGGCCGATGTATTCCGCCGCCTTCACACGCCAGAGCGGTCCCGTCGCCCAGGTGCTCGAGGCCGCCCGCGCGCCCGAGGGAGACGACTGGGCGCTCGCCTGGACCGAGGAGGACCTGCGCAGCGCCTCGGTCGAGCAAGTCCCGAGCGGCTGGTTCGACCGGGTCGAGCGGCAGGTCTTCGCGCTCGATCCCTTCTCCGCGCGCGGCGCAGAGACCGGCGCCACCGAGACGCAGCGCGCCATCATCCTGCCCCAGCGCCCCTACCAGGCGCTGGCCGAACTCGACCCGCCGGGGTTCCGGGAGGTGCGCAAGTTCGTCGTGGGCGCCGGCGGCCGGGTGCTGAGCTACCGATGAAGAAGGGAGTTCACCCATGACCCGCGACGTCGCCCGACAGGGTGGAGGAACTCGCCCATGAGCCTGACCTCCGACCAGATGGAGCTCCGCGAGGAGGAGATCCGCAAGCATTACCCCGCCGCGCTGACACTGCTGGAGGGCATCGACCACAGCCCCCGCGTCGCCCGCGCGACCTCGCCCGACAGGGCGGAGGAGCGCTCCCCCGGCCTCGGGACCCGCCGTGCCTTCCGCAGCACGACGCCGGGGCTCGCCACCCGCCGGCCGACCGCGACACAGGGCGTCCGCCTCATCGAACGGATCGAGGGGACGGACGAAGACGCGCTGATCTCGCCGCTCCAGGCCACGCTCCTCGGTGCCCTGCGCCGCAGCCTCGCCATCGCCCTCGCAGTGGCCGAACACTACGCGGAGCGCACCGACCTCGCCGAGCTGAAACGCGCCAACCTCGAAGGGACGCTGCCCGCGACCCGTCGCGCCGACTTCACCGAATTGCTGGCTGCCGAGGCGCTCGTCACCGGCTTCACCTTCTCTTCCGCCGCGGCCTTCCACCTCGCCGACCATGCGGGCGAGGCGCGGGTCGAGGTGGGCGAGGTCGAGGAGATCCTCACCGAGAACGGCCATCTCGCCCTGCACGGGCTGCTCTGGGAGATCGACCGCGCTCTCGCCGCCCATGCCGCGACCGAGTCGCAGGCCGTGGCCGCCGTCATCGCGGTGGCCGAGGGGGCCATGGGCAAGATCGCCGCCCGCGCCGCCTCCGCCCCGCGGCTGGAGCCCTTCACCGCCGCCGCCTGGCGGGTGGAGGAGAGCGGCTTCGCCGTCCGCGGCTTCGCCCCGGCCAGCACCGCGCGCTCCACCACGCTCACCATGACGTTCAAGGCGCCCCACGAGGTCGTCGGCAACCACATCGCCAAGTACCAGGCGCTCCGCCTGGCCAAGATGCTGATGGCCTACGACTTCGACCGGCGGCTCAATCCCTTCGCCGAGCTCGGCGGCTTCATCTTCACCTTCATGGGCGACGGCAAGCCCGGCACCGGCAAGACCACGCTGATCCAGATGATGGCAGGCCTGCTCGACGAGTACTGCCGCAATGCGGGCTACCCCTTCCGCTACCGCAACCTCTCGACCGAGAACATCGACAGCTACCAGGGCAAGTCCGGCCAGAACGCCAAGGCCTTCATCGACTACGTCCTCGACCCCGCCGCGATCGGCTTCGGCACCATCGACGACATCGACCAGCTGGCCGGCAAGCGCGGCGACCGCCAGTCCTCCGCCGGCCAGCTCGAGATCACCGCCGTGCTGATGGAGAGCTTCGCCGGTGCCAATACCGTCGTGCGGGGCAACTGCACCTTCGGCATGTTCTCGAACTACCCCGAGAACGTCGACGACGCCCTCCGCCAGAGGGCCGGGGCGCGGTTCCTCGTAGACGGCCCGCAGAGCCGCGAGGACTACATCGACATTCTCCACCTGCTGTTGGGTCAGCACCACGATATCCCACTCGGCCAGCACGACCTCTACGCCGCGCAGGAGATCCGCCGCGCCGTGGCCCGGTCCTACGAGGCGCATGCCCAGCCGCAGGAGGACGGCCTGCGCGTCGTCTTCGACGAGGTGCGGTCACGGGTGGGTGAGCTTGACACACTCGCGCGGCTCGGGACCTACCTGAAGGCCATCCAGGAGGCGGACGAGCGCTTCACCGGCCGCGCGATCAAAAACATCACCGACGCGGTCAAGGTCCGGGCCATGGACTTCGAGCTGCCCGACGAGTGGATGGAGCGGCCCGATCTCTTCCTCTTCCGGCCCTACGAGGAGAAGACCGCCATGATCGAAGAGCTCAGACGTCCCATCACGGCGGAGATGGTCCTGCAGGAGATCAACCGCTACGCCGACAGCGAATTCCGCTACGCCGGAAGCTCCGACGAGGCCGCGGTCGAGGCCATGGTCCGCGACATGACCCGCACCGAGGAGGCTCGCCGCCGCTTCGCGAGGAGGGCCTGATGCGTCGCCCCTGCCTTGTCCCTGCCGACTCGGGTCGCGGACCGTCACCTGTCTCGTTTCATCTCGCCTCCTCCGGCGCCCCCACTGGGGAAGCGGCCGCTCATCCGGGTCCCGACCCTCTGCCAACGCCGGTCTATCCCCCGGACCCTAAGATACCCCTAACCGGGCGCCACGCGACCGGAGGGGCCCGATGATCGAGACCTTCGCGCAGAGCCTGATCCTCCCCGCCATCCTCCTCGGCGCCCTCGGCTGGGTCGTGCCGCGGCTCATGGCCCGCATCTTCCCCGAGGGCGTCAAACCCCTCTTCGCGCTCGCCTTCTGCGCCGCCGCCGTCATGACCTTCACCGCCATGGCCATCTTCCTCGGGCTCTACCTCGCCCACGGCATGACCCTCGGCCAGCTCTTCCGCCTCGGCCTGGTCGACGGCCTGCTGCACCTCGCCCGCCTCGGCGCCGCCTCCGCGCTGATCTGGGCGCCCGTTCTGGTGCTCAGCGTGGCGGGACTGCCGAAGCAATGGGTGGAGGAAACCTGGTGAGAAGGGCACGCCCATGAAACGCCTGATCGAGCGCGGCCTGATGTTCGGCAACCTCGTCCACGTGGCCTCCCCGGTCCTCGTGGAGCGCTACAACCGGGCGCTGGAGCATCTGACAGGGCGCACCACCGCTCTGACCGACTTTCATATCGACATTTCCGGCTATTCGCCCGAGGTGGGGCAGGAGCTGGGCGATCCGCTCTACCTCAACCCCAAGGGCGTGAACCGGCAGTTCATCCTTCTGACGACGGCGCAGAAGACCGCGCCGCTGCTCGACGCGACCTTCTCCACTTCGCGCGGCATCCTGCGGCAGTTCATCGAGACCAACGAGGCCCAGCTCTTCGCCCTCACCGCCAAGGACGCGGTGGCGGGCGAGCTGGTGAACTCGGTCTTCGTGGCCGAGACGCCGGCCGACCTCTTCACGATCCGCAAGATCACCGTCGAGGCCGATACGACCGAGGGCACCGTCCGCACGGCCGAGCGGCTGGGCACCCTCATCGACCGCTTCCGAACCGAGGAGGATGCCTGGTACGACGACGTGCTCATCGCCGAGATGATCGGGCTCGCCCGCGAGACCGGCGACGTCGTCCGCAACCCCGTGCGGCTGGAGCGGATGACCTTCGACCAGCAGAATTCCTGGACCGCGCTCTTCGGCGGGCTCTACCTCTTCCGGGGCGTCCCCGAGCCCGGTGTCATCGCCGCCGGCGACAAGGCGGCGCTCGGCCCCATGCCCGTCGATACGGTGCTGGACCTCTCCGACCGGAACGCCATCGCGGGCTTCCTTGAACGCAACGGCCTCGTGGAGCCCATCGTCCGGGCCCGCGGCATCGACGGCGCGGCGATCCTGCACCAGAAGATGGAGTTCATCACGGCCGCCACCGCCGCGGGGCAGGGCGAGACCCTCACCGGCGCGACCCGCCGCGATCTCCGCCGTATCGCGCGCCGACACGCCGACCTCCTGCCGCCCGAGTACCACCACCTCGCGGCCCTCGCCCGCTGGGCCGAGGACGCGGGCCCCTGGCCCCGCATCACCGCCGACGACGCCGCCTACTTCTACACCCTGCGCGCCGCCGCCGGACCCGACGCCGACCTCGTCAACCAGCTCCTCGCAGAGCTCTCGCCGCTCGACGTGCGCCAGCTCTTCATCTGCCACAAGCCCGCCTTCTACGCCGCCTACGCCACGTGGCCCGAGGAAAAGCGCGCCTATGTGGCGGAGCTGCTCGCAACGGAATATGCTGTCGACAAGGCCGGGACGCGCGAGGCGCTCTTCGGCCACGAGGCGCCGATGGACGATCCCGCCCCGGCGGCGGATCCGGAGCTGCTGGACCGGGTCGGTCCCTGGGGCGCCGTGCGACGGAGGTAAGACGAATGCAGTTCGTGCGTCTGGTCCTGCTGCTGCTGGCCGCGATGACCGTGGTCTACGTCTGCGTCTCGCTCTACTCCCGCTCCGTCCGGCGCGAGAAGCTCGAGGACAGCTGGGACGCGAACCCCCAGGGCGACGCCGGCGACCGCCGCCGCTTCATCGAGCAGGGCATGGTCGAATACGAGCATTCCCTGCGCAAACGGCTGATCCTGCTGGTTTACGTCGTCCCCGTCGCCGTGATTTCCATCATAATGTACATGATCAACTGAAGGCCCCGGTCCCATGCGCAATATCCGGCGGGTGCTCCGCCTCATCGTCCTGCTGATCGTGGGTCTCTTCCTGCACTACGTCATGCCGCAGCAAGACGTGGCCCGCATCACCTCGACAGAGGTCATTCGCACCGACTTCTCCGGCGTGAACCGCTGGTTCTACGCGCAGGCCGACGCCGGCGCGACGGAACAGGCGACGCGCGATCTCAGGCTCATCAACGCCGAGCGGCGGCGCACCTACCTCTTCGGGCTGGTGCGCGGCGGTCTGCAGACCATGGTCTACCGCAACGAGGACACCGGCTGGATCTACCCGCCGTACTTCAAGTTTGACAGCTCGGACCTGCAGGCCGAGGCGGCGGCCGAGATCTCGACGCAGGAGCCCTACGACTGGAAGGTGATCACCCACTACGGCTGGCGGATCCGCTTCCTGTCGATCTATCCCAACGCCGTTTCGATCCGCGACGCGCCCGGCCCGGATTTCCGGCCGATCCCCTGGGTCAACATCGTCATCTTCATCGCCCTGATCGTCGGCTACTTCTTCGTGCGGGCCATGTGGATGCAGTTCCGCGAGCGCACGCTCGATCCCATGCGCGACCGCGTGGGCGACAGCTACGACCGGACCGAGGCCCGCCTGCAGGAGCGCCGCGGCCGCTTCCGCACCTGGCTCGACAGCTGGAAGTCCAAGGACCGCCAGTAGCCCCCGAGCGCCGCCCCGCCTGCGGCGGCGCTTCCCTGCCGCTTTCCCGTAGGGAAGCCTGTCTCTCGCGGAACCGTGAGACGCAGGCCACGTTCGCCCCCCAGACTTGATGACAACGGGACGAGGGCGCGCAGGCGCCGACGCGTTTGCGCGATCAGGGGAGAACTGGAGAGCGACATGGTCGACACGAACACTCATGGCGGCCCGCAGGGCCGGACATCCCGAGACGAGGCCCGCACCGAGGCCCACGACCTCAAGGAAGAGGCCCGCGCGGCCGGGCAGGACGCCTATCAGCGCGCGAGCCAGGAAGCCCAGGCTCAGGGAGAAGCGGCGAAGGGCCGCGCGGCAGACGAGGTCGGAGACATTTCCTCCGCCCTGCGCCGGGCGGCGGAAGAAAGCCGCGAAGGCTCGGCGCAGCAGCAGGCCTTCGGCCGGGTTGCGGAAAGCCTCGCGGAGTTCTCCGACGAGATGCGCAACAAGAGCTTCTCCGAAGCGGCGCATGATCTCGACGGCTTCGCACGGCGCAACCCGCTCGCCTTCCTCGGCGGTGCGGCACTGCTCGGCTTCGCCGCCACCCGCTTCGCCCGCGCCAGCTCGCGCGACGAGCCGGCCGCCTACCCTCATCCCGACGAGCGCTTGCCGGCGGATCGTGCCCCGGCCAGCCCGGCGGCGACCGCCACGCCCGCAGCGCCCGCAGTCAACTCCGGATCGGAGAGCTACTGATGACCTACCAAAGCACCTATGAGAACGGAAACGGCGCCGAGACGGCGGCCGGCGAGCGTCCGAAGGAGGGCACCGCCGCCCTGCTGAGCAGCGCGCTGGAGCATGCCTCGGCCCTCATCCGGGGCGAGATCAACCTCGCCAAGGCCGAGGTCAGCGAGAACATCGACCGCGCCACGGGCGCGCTCATGGGCCTCGCCGTGGGCCTGGTCTTCGCGATCGTCGCGCTGAATGCCTTTTCGGCCGCCTTCGTGTCCTGGCTGTCCGCAGCTTTCGCGATCGGTCCCGGCCTGTCCTCGCTCATCGTCGGCGTGGTCTTCGGCCTGATCGCCCTCGCGCTCGTCATGCGCGGCCGCTCCGCGCTGAAGGCTCGCAATCTCGCGCCGACGCGCACCACCGACAACGTCCGCAAGGACTCCCGCACCCTGAAGGAGGCGACCCATGTCCGCTGATCGCAGCTCCGCAGACATCGAGAAACAGATCGACCGCGAGCGCTCGGAACTGGGCGCCACGCTGACCGAACTCGGAAACCGCATGACCGTGGATCACCTGTTCCGCGAAGTCACGACGCAGATCCGGACGCACGGTGGCGAATTCGGCAAGTCCGCCGGCACGCAGGTCAAGAACAACCCGATGGCGCTGGCCATCACCGGCATCGGCCTCGGCTGGCTGCTCTTCGGGTCGAACCGTCCGCCGCAGCAGCACGCCGGCACCGACAGCCACCTCGCCGAGCCTGCGCGCGAGCGCTACGGCTATCCGGCCGAGCTCACCGAGACGAGCCGCTATCGCGCCCGCGCCGCGGCGGCACGCCCCGGCTGGTACGAGCGCGCCGGTGACGCGCTTCGTGGGTCGGGCAACGGCTCCGACAGCTCCGGCTCCTGGCGGGACAGCGCCTCGAACGGCCTGAACAAGGCCCGCGGCAAGGCCAGCGCTGCCGGACACGACATGTCCGCCCGCGCGGGCGAGGCCCGCACGCGGCTTCGCGAGGGGACCGACCATCTCTCCGAAGAAGCTCGTGAGCGGGTGATCGCCGCCCGCGAGCGCGCCATGTATGCCCGCGAGAGAGCCGGTCGGGGCCTGTCCCAGGGTGCCGACACGGCGGCCGACTTCTATGATCGGCAGCCCCTCGTCGCGGGCGTTCTCGCCCTTGCCGCCGGCGCCCTCGTCGCCGGCATGGCCCAGCGGACCCGCTGGGAGGACGAGAACGTCGGTCCCTATCGCGACGACCTCGTGGACGAGGCCGAGCGCATCTACCGCGAGGAAAGCGAAAAGGCCGCGGCCGTCGCCAACCGTGCGCGTGGCGAAGTCGAGACCATCGCCGAAGAGAAGCGCGAGCAGGCGGATGCCTCCGCGCCCGGCGACAAGTCCGCCGTCAAGCAGGCGGGCGACGAGGTGCGCGGCGCCGCCGAACGCATCCGCGACGCTGGCGAAGACGAGGCCAAGCGTCAGGAACTGGGCAAGCCCCAGCACCACTGACGCGACGACCTGATCGCCTGAACCAAGAAACGGCCGCTCCGAGGGGGCGGCCGTTTTGCTGTGTATGGGATATGGTTAACGTGACAGCGCGTTAACCAATTTTTTCTTTAACTACATGCGTTTAGGACTCTGTCCAAACTTGGACAGTCACTCTCCGTAGGGCACCCAGACCGTCTTGATCTCGGTCGCGGCCTCCAGGAAGGCGCGTCCCTCGGCGCGCTCCCAGTCGGTCGCGAGACCGTTGTTGACCCAGGTCCGCTTGAGATTTCCGGCGCTCCGCCGCTCGATCTCCTTCGAAAGCTCGGCCCCCGAGAACGACCAGACCGCATCGAGATCGAGGTGGTCGGCCATCACCGGCGCCAGCTCCTCGTGGCTGCCCGTGAGAATGTTCACCACGCCCCCGGGCACATCCGAGGTCTCGAGTATCTGGTAGAAGTCCGTCGCCGCCAGCGGCGCGGGCTCGGAGGCGACCAGCGTGATCCGGCAGCCCATCGCCATCGCGGGGGCCATGAGGCTCACCAGACCCAGCAGCGGCGACTCGTCCGGGCAGAGCGCTCCGATCTTGCCCACCGGCTCTTTCAGCGCCAGCGCCATGCCCCGAAGCGGCACGCCCTTGGCCTCGCCGTCGAACTTGTCAGCCCAGGCCGCGTAGGTGAAGAGCCGCCGGATCGAGGTCTCGACCTCTGCCTTGCCGCCCTTGCCGGTCATCGCGTCGACCCGCGCGGCGAATTCGCCCGCGCGCGCCGAGAGGTTCTCGGCCAGGTAATAGAGGATCTGCGCCCGCTGGTGGCCTGACGTCCTCCCCCAGCCCGCGGCCCCGTTCATCGCCTCGACGGCGTTGCGCACGTCCTTGCGGTTGCCCTTCGGCACCTGCCCCAGCAGCGTACCCTTCGGCCCCCAGACGGGCATGGAATAGCCGCCGTCCGGCCGGGCCTGCTTGCCGCCGATGTAGAGCTTCGCCGTCCGGTCGAGCGGATCGGCGGCAACCGCCTCACCGGTCTGCGGCTCGACCCGCTTCAGCCGCTTGCCCTGTCCGGCGGGCTTGAGATACGCGCCCAGGCCTTCCCAGCCGCCCTCGCGGCCGAAGCCCGACTCGCGCATGCCGCCGAAGGGCGCCGCCGCGTCGAACATGTTGGTTCCGTTCACCCAGACCACGCCCGCCTGGACCTTCGGCGCCACGTCGAGCGCGAGATTCAGGTTCTCCGACCAGAGGCTCGCCGCCAGCCCGTAGCGGGTGTCGTTGGCGAGGGCGACGGCCTCGGAAGGCGTGCGGAAGGTCATCGAGACGAGCACCGGCCCGAAGATCTCCTCCTGCATCAGCTTCGAGGCCGTCGAGAGGCCGGTGACCAGGGTCGGCGGGTAGAAACAGCCCTCCGCCGGCATCGTCACCTCTGCGCGGTAGGTCTCTCCCTCGGTGTTCTCCTCGACCATCCGGGTGATCGTCTGCAGCTGGACGGGGTCGACGATGGCGCCCACGTCGATCGACTTGTCGAGCGGATCGCCGACGCGCAGCTTATCCATGCGCGCCTTGAGCTTCTCGTGGAACCGCTCGGCCACGCCCTCCTGCACCAGAAGGCGCGAGCCGGCGCAGCAGACCTGCCCGCCGTTGAACCAGATCGCGTCGACGAGGCCCTCGACCGCGCTGTCGAGGTCGGCGTCGTCGAAGACGATATAGGGGCTCTTGCCCCCCAACTCGAGCGTCAGCGCCTTGCCCGTCCCGGCGGTCGCCTCGCGGATGCGGCGGCCGACGGCGGTGGAGCCGGTGAAGGCGATCTTGTCGACCTCGGCATTGACGATCATCTCGCCCACCGCACCGTCGCCGGTGACGATGTTGACGACACCCTTGGGTACGCCCGCCTGGCGGCAGATGTCGGCGAAGAGCAGGGCCGTCAGCGACGTGTACTCCGCGGGCTTCAGCACCACCGTGTTGCCCGCGGCGAGCGCCGGGGCAATCTTCCAGGCGAGCATCAGCAGCGGGAAGTTCCAGGGCACGATCTGCCCGCAGACCCCCTGCGCCACCAGTCCGGGGCGCTCGGAGTCCAGCAGCTGCGCGTAGCCCGCGTGGTGGTAGAAATGCCGGATAGCGAGCGGCACGTCGATATCGCGCGCCTCGCGGATCGGCTTGCCGTTGTCGAGGCTCTCGAGCACCGCGAAGAGGCGGGAGTTCTTCTGCAGCAGCCGCGCGATGGCGTAGAGCACCCGGGCCCGCGCGTGTCCGTCCTTGGCCCAGGCAGGCTGCGCCTTGCGCGCGGCCTTGACCGCGGCGTCGACGTCCTTCTGCGTGGCCTGGGTCACGCTCGCCAGCACGTTGCCGGTGGCGGGGTTCTTCGCCTCGAAGGTCTCGCCCGGGTCGGTGAAGGCCCCGTCGATGAAGTGGCCAAACCGGTCGCCCATGTCCACCAGCCAGGCCAGAGCCTCGGCCGCGCTCTCGGGGGCGGGGCCGTAGTCCATCGTCTCGAAGATTTCCTTGACGGTCATCATGTTCTCCTATGCCGCGCTAGCCGCACGGAAAGACGTCGCTGATTATCGATGCAGTGACGACCAGCGCAGGCTCGTCACCGATTGCGGGGGTCAAAGCGATGAGACGACTCGCGTTGGCATCGAACAGTCTTGTCAGGTCGGTTCTAGTTGTCCCGTTCGGAATGCATGCTTGCTCTGTCATCGTGGCAAAGTCGCCGGCGGCTTGCATGAAACCATTGCAGAAGCTGATCCACTCCGGGTCGGGACGCGTGCAAGCATCTAAGAGGTCTCGGGCCGTAATTTCGGTCTGAGCCGTCGCCGCCGAGGAAATGCAAAGGAGACTGAGCGCAAAAGCCTTTGCCGAATAGGGGTTTTGGGAAGCGATTGGCACAGCCATCAGCCCATCGCGTGACGCCAGGAGGCGGAATAGGCCCCCGTGACGTGGTGCTCCAGCTGCCGCTCGATGTCGCCAAGGAGCGATGAGGCGCCGAAGCGGAAGAGGTCGGGGGAGAGCCAGCGGTCGCCCAGCTCCTCCTTCATCAGGGCCAGGTACATCAGCGCGTCCTTGGCCTTGGAGATGCCGCCCGCGGGCTTGTAGCCGACCTTGATGCCGGTGCGGGCCTCGTACTCGCGGATCGCGCGGATCATGACCAGCGTGACGGGCAGGGTGGCGTTGACGCTCTCCTTGCCGGTCGAGGTCTTGATGAAGTCGGCGCCCGCCATCATCGCCACGAGGCTCGCCCGGGCGACGTTGCGCAGTGTTCCCAACTCGCCGGTCGCGAGGATCGCCTTCATGTGCGCCTCGCCGCAGGCCGCGCGCATTTCGGCCACCTCGTCGTAGAGCGCCTGCCAGTCGCCCTGCAGGACGTGGCGGCGGGAGATGACGATGTCGATCTCGCGGGCGCCGGCGGCGACGCTCTCGCCGATCTCGGCAATGCGCAGGTGGAAGGGGGAGAGACCGGCCGGGAAGCCTGTGGAAACGGCGGCGACCGGGATGCCGGAGCCCTCGAGGGCCTCGACGGCGGGGGCGATCATGTCGTGGTAGACGCAGACAGCGCCTACGGTGAGCCCCTCCAGCCCTAGCGCGGAGAGGATCCCCGGCGAGACCGGCTGGCGGGCCTTGGCGCAGAGCCTGCGGACCCGGCCCTCGGTGTCGTCGCCCGCCAGCGTGGTGAGGTCGATGCAGGAGACGGCCCGCGCGAGCCAGGCGGCCTGGTGCTCTTTCTTGATCGACCGTCGGCCGGGAAGGGTGGCGCAGCGGCGTTCGATGGCCGAAGTATTGGCCTGCACCGAGCGGACCCAGGCCATGTCGAGCGGCATGCCGTCGTTGCGCGGCTCGTGCACCGAGGGGAGATGGGCCGCGCCCACGCTCGTCGTGTCCGTCGTCGTGTCCAAGGCAGCCTCCCGAGCCGTGCGTGAAAGGGTCTCACGCCGCCGGGGGCTTGGCAAGGATCGCACGCGGGGTCAAACCCGCCGCTGCGTCACCGCTCAGGCGGGCTGGATCAGGTCGCGCTGGTGCGCCTTGCGGTAGCGCTGGGGCGTGATCCCGTGATGCTGACGGAAGAGCTTGTGGAAGTGGCTGAGGTTCGGAATGCCGCAGTCGGCGGCGATCTCGGCCAGACTGTCGAGCGTCCCCGTCAGGCGCTTGGCGGCATAGGCCATCCTCTGCGCGTTGACGATCTCGGACGGGCTCTTGTCGAGGTATTTGCGCGCCATCCGGCTGACGTGCGGATGGGCCCGCCCCGCCACCCGCGCGAAGCCGGCCGCGCCCTCGCGGAAGATGCGCGGGTCCTCGGCCGCCGCGCAGGCGCGGGCCAGCCAATCCGGCGCGTCAGGCGGCACGAGGTTCGCCCCGTCCAGAAGCGACGCGAAGAGCGGAAGAAGAAAGGCCTCGGCCTCCAGCCCGTCGCGACGCGACCGGTCGAGGCGAAGCGCCGCCTGGTTCATCTGGGCGAGCTGGCGGATGTCGCGGTGAACGCGGACCGGGGTCGGCTCCTCCGACCAGAAGAACCGCCCGGCCAGTGCCTCGTGCCGCTGACCGAGCGTATCGATCAGATGCGGGTCGAAGACCAGGAGGACCGCCAGAGTCTCGTCGGCCCGGGCCTGGAGGGCGTGGGCGTCGGAGGCGCGCAGGAACACCACGTCGCCCTCGACCATCTCGATCCGGCTTTCGGCGAGGTGAAGCCTGACAGCGCCGTTCTGGACCCAGACGAGCACGGGGAAATCCCGGCGGATCAGCCCCCTCGGACGCCGCGGCTCGACGGTGGCCCTGACGAGCTGAAAAGCTTCGCCTGCCGGCAGGAAGTCAACCGCACTGAGAACCGTCTGCAACATCGGCGTCAGAATAGCAGATTCGAACGGCGGCCATACGCTTTTTGACATCGCAGGGGCGCTCTACAGCCCCTTTCGCCGAATAGATTGCGGCGGCTCTCGGCGGTTGCCCAATTTCTGGACATTTGCCGCCCGAACCGGATCGCTACTCCTCTTCGTCGCCGCCGGAGAGGGCCCGGATTCCGGCCATGCCGCTCTCCCCGAGCGCGACGCTCGCGAAGGGCCCGCCGAGCCGCATCTGCGCAAGGTCGGTCGGGTCGGGCTGCGCCTTGGCCAGGAGCGTCTCGGCCCAGTCCTCGGCGTTGTCGCGCGGGCGGTAGCCGAGGAAGTGCGCACCGTGATCCTTGATGGGCGAGCGGTCGTTGTTGGAGACGCCGAAGGCCACGGCGAAGCCGGTGGTCGGCGTCTCGACCGCTCGCGTCACGAGCTGCGTCAGGTCGCCGTAGCTGAGCCAGGTGCCGAGCGCACGGGCGTTCTGCGGCTCGGGCGTGCAGGAGAAGATACGCAGGCACACGGCTTCGAGACCGCGTTTCTCCCAGTACATCCGGCCCATGTCCTCGGCGAAACACTTGGCGAGCCCGTAGAAGGTGTCGGGCCGATGATGCGCTGTGACGTCGACATCCGCGTTGTTCTCCCAGAGGCCCACGGCATGGACCGAGCTGGCGTAGACCACCCGCCGCAGTCCGTGCTGCGAGGCGGCCTCCCAGACATTGTAGGCGCCGACGTAGTTGGGGCCGAGCAGCTCGGGGAAGGGCTTCTCGTCCACGACAGCACCGAAGTGGACGACCATCTCGGCGCCCTTCATCAGCGGCTCGATCTCGTCGAACTTCGCGAGGTCGGCCTGGACCCAGGTCTCGTTGGGCAGGAGCGACTCCGGCTGGGCGGCGATGTCTGTGGAGACGAGCTCGTCCGCCGAGCGCGAGAGCGGCTCGCGGAGGACGGTGCCGAGGGCGCCCGCGGCGCCGGTGAGGACGATTTTCTTCATGGGTATCCCGTCAGATGACGGCCCGCTCGAGCAGGGGCCGGTTTTCGAGCACACGCTCGACGGAGAGCGGCGAGAGGTCAAGGGACCGGTAGCCACCGTGGACGATCAGCTCTGCCAGGCCCCGGCCCACGCCTGGCGCCTGTTGCAGCCCGTGGCCGGAAAAGCCGTTCGCCATCAGGAAGTTGGGCATCTCCGGATGGGGGCCCAGAATCGCGTTCTGGTCGAGCGTGTTGTAGGCGTAGTGCCCGACCCAGCCCTGCATCGGCTTGATCCTCTCGAAGGCGGGGATGCGGGCGGCGAGAGCGGGCCAGATCTTTTCCTCGAAGATCGCGTGGTCCTCGATGAAGTCGTCCGGCTCGACCGCGATGTCCTCGTCCGGCGGGCAACCGGTCATGTAATAGCGTCCGTCGGAGCGGACGTGCACGCCGGAGGGGTCGATGGTCAGCGGCAGCGGCCGGTCCAGCGGTTCGGCCGCGTCGAAGACGAAGGTGTAGCGCTTGCGCGGCTCCACGGGCAGATCGAGCCCGGCCATGCGGGCGGTGATCGCCGCGCGGGGGCCGGTGGCATTGACCACCATGCCGGGGGACAGCGTCTCGCCTGAGGCGAGCGTCACTCCGGTCACTCGGTCGCCGTCGATCTGGATGCCGGTCACGGTGTCCTCGATCCAGCGTGCCCCCTGTGCCTTCGACTGCTTTCGGAAGGTCTCGAAGATGGCGTGGCCGTCGAAATAGCCCTCGTCCCGCGTGCCATGCGAACCGAGCACCAGATCGGAGGTTTCGTAGAATGGGAAGGCCTCCGCGATCTCTGCCGGTGTCATCAGCCGCGTCCCTGCGCCGAGCGAGGCCTGCAGCGCATGGGCCGCGCGCAGGTTCTCCGCCGCAGCCTCGGAAGTGGCGAGGTAGAGGTAGCCGAACTCCTGCAGCGCGATTTCCGGCGCCTCGGGCCCGGCCCAGCCGCGGAAGTCGCGCAGGAAGGCGGCGGTGAACTGGCTGAGGCGGATGTTGATCTCGGTCCCGAACTGCTGGCGAAGACAGGAGTTCGTATGCGTGGTCGAGGCCGTCGCATAGGTCGGGTCGCGCTCGACCACGGTCACTGTGCCGGTGAACTCCGGGTCGCGTGTCAGCCACCACGCGATCGAAGCGCCGATCATGGCGCCGCCGATCACCACCACGTCAGGATGGCTCTCAGGTGTCGAAAGGGTGGGGGGCATCTGCGGTCCGTCCCGGTGGCTCTTCGGGGCGACCCTAGACCCGTCGGACGACAGAGGCCAAGGGGCCCCGCGCGGCAGGCGCGCGGGGCGGGATCGCTCAGGCGCTCACGTCGAGCGCGCCCTCGTGGGCGAGGTAGACGTGGCCGTTCGCGGGCAGCTTCAACGTCGTGCCCTCAAGCGTGGCGTTGTGGGGGCCCTCGATCTCTGCCCCGTCGCCCACGGTGAGCGTCGTGGGCGTCTTGGACAGGTTGAACACGCAGGTCAGCGCATGGCCGTCGTGGCTGCGGCGGAAGGCGAGGATTGGTTCCGGCAGGTCGAGGAACTCCGTCTCGCCCCGGGTCAGAGCCGGGTTGGCCTTCCGGTAGGAAATGGTGCGCTTATAGGCTTCCATGACGCTTCCCTGGCCCTGCTGGTCCACCGCGTGGATCGCCTGGGCGGGCTTGACCGGCAGCCAGGGCGTGCCGCTCGAGAAGCCGGCGGCGTTTTCACCCGCCGCCCAGACCATGGGAGTCCGGCAGCCGTCGCGGCCCTTGACCTCGGGCCAGAAGCGAAGCGCCGGAGGATCGGTCAGCTCTTCGTACACGAGATCGGCCTCGGTCTGGCCGAGTTCCTCGCCCTGGTAGATGCCGATGGTGCCGGGGAAGGACATGATCATCGCGACCGCCTGCTTGGCCAGCACGGTCTCGTCCTCGGCGTGCTTGCTCCAGCGCGTGACGTGGCGCACGACGTCGTGGTTCGAGAAGGACCACTTCGGCCAGCCGTCGGGGGCGCCGTTCTGGAAGCCCGCGATGCAGCGGCGGAAGTGTCCGGCCGAGAAGTTCGGCCCGAGCATGGCGAAGGAATAGGCCATGTGCAGGCGCTCGGTCCCGGCGGTGTACTCGGCCATGACCTCGATCGAGCGGTCGCCGTCCTCGCCGACCTCGCCGACCATCATGATGTCCTCGTACCGGTCGCAGAGCTCGCGCATGCGTTCGAGGAAGGCGAGGTTCTCTGGACGGTTCTTGTCGAAAACGTGCTTTTGCCAGCCGTAGGTCTCGGTCGGCGTGGAGTCGATCTTTTCGGGCTCGAAATCCCCCGGCGGGTTCGAACGCAGCTCGGGGTCATGGAAGTAGTAGTTGACCGTGTCGAGACGGAAGCCGTCGAGGCCCCGGTCCAGCCAGAACTTCATCGTCGAGAGCAGCCAGTCCTGCACCTCGGAATTGTGGAAGTTGAAGTCGGGCTG
This sequence comes from Histidinibacterium aquaticum, assembly GCF_008710275.1. Classification (GTDB taxonomy): domain Bacteria; phylum Pseudomonadota; class Alphaproteobacteria; order Rhodobacterales; family Rhodobacteraceae; genus Oceanicola; species Oceanicola aquaticus. Next base: position 856,174 of record NZ_VYQE01000001.1, on the reverse strand, counting down.
CGAGGTCAGGAAGTTGTGCAGGTAGTATTGCCGCCGGCGCGGCTCCCATTCCCAGGCCGAGCCGCCGAAAACCGAGGCCCAGTTGTTTGGCGGTGCGCCGTCGGGCAGCGGGTCCGCCCAGACATACCAGTCCGCCTTCGGGTTGTCGCGGGAGCTGCGGCTTTCCTCGAAGAAGGGATGCTTGGAGGAGGAGTGCGAAAGCACCTGGTCGACGATGACCTTCAGACCGAGCTCGTGCGCCCGGGCGATCAGCGCGTCGAAATCCTCGAGCGTGCCGAAGAGGGGGTCGATGTCGGTGTAGTCCGACACGTCGTACCCCATGTCCGCCATCGGCGAGGTGAAGATCGGGCTCAGCCAGATCGCGTCGGCGCCGAGCTCGGCGACGTGCGGCAGCCGGCGGGTGATCCCCTTGAGGTCTCCGATGCCGTCTCCGTCATCGTCCTGAAAGCTGCGGGGATAAATCTGGTAGATAACTGCGTCTCGCCACCATTCGCGCATGGAGGACCTCCGGTCGGACAGGGATGCGTTGCAGCGCGCCTAGCAGAAGGCGCGGGACCATTCAAAGCGTTTTGGACAGGGGTTCACGAAGGTGCGCGCTCCGGGTGCGCCATCCTGTCCCGGCCCTTTTCCTGCCGGTCGGCCAGCCAGGCCAGCAGGTCGTCTGGCGGCATCGGACCGGCGAAGTGAAATCCCTGAACACCGGAACAGCCGGCCTGTTCCAGCAGAGCGCGTTCCCCTTCGGTCTGGACCCCTTCGCAGAGGACCTCGATCCCGAGACCCCGGCAGAGCGCGAGGATCGAGGTGGTGATGATGCGCAGCTCCTCGTCCCGGTCGAGGCCCGCCACAAGCGAGCGGTCGATCTTGACCCGGTCCACGGGGAATCGACGCAGGTTGGCGATGGCGGCATGTCCGGTCCCGAAATCGTCGAGCTCGATGGAGAACCCCGCGTTCGACAGGCGGTGGACGTTCTCCACCACGTTCGCCACCCGCTCGTCGAGCAAGGTGCTCTCGAGGATTTCCAGCACGAGGTTCTGCGGTGCGAGGCCGGCGCACTGCAGGTGCCAGGAGATCTGGTCGAGCAGGCGCGGATCGGACAGCCGCATGGTCGAGAGGTTCACGCTGACCCGCGGCTCGCCGATTCCGGCCCCGCGCAGGGATCTGGCGGCGGTGCAGGCGAGCCGCAGGACCTCGCTGTCGATCGAGTCGATCAGCCTTGCCGTCTCTGCCGCGAGAAGGAACTCGTCCGGTCCCAGCAGGCCCCGCTCCGGGTGGTGCCAGCGCATCAGTGCCTCGAAACCGGTGACGCGGTCGCCGGTGATGTCGAACTGGGGCTGCAGCCAGATGCGGAATTCCTGCCGGTCGAGGCCGGTCTTGATCTCGTGACTGAGTTGCGCGGCGGCCCGGGCGGCGTCGCGCATGCCCGGGCGGAAGATTACGTGTCGGCCGCGACCGCCCTCCTTGGCGTGCTTCAGCGCGATGTCGGCGTCGAGCAGCGGTGTCTCGTGACAGTGCGTCTCCCCCGGACCGGGTCCGGGGCCGCTGATGGCAATGCCGATGCTGGCGCCGACGTGGCAGGTCTTGCCGTTGAACCGGATGGGGCGGGACAGTTCCTCGACCAGGCGGGTGGCGAAATCCGAGAGCTCCGCCTCCGGACCCGCATCGCGGCAGACGACGACGAACTCGTCGCCGCCCACACGGGCGACGATGTCCGCGGACCGGGTCTGGCGTCGAAGGACCCGCGCGGCGTGGATGAGGACCGCGTCGCCCGCGTCGTGGCCGAGCATGTCGTTCACGCTCTTGAACTTGTCGAGGTCGATGTGATGGACCGCCAGCCGCTCGCAGTGGTCGCGGGCGGCGGCGATCTCTTCGAGCCGCGCGGTCAGGCCGCGGCGGTTGAGCAGCCCGGTCAGAGGGTCGGTGTCGGCGGCCTGGCGCAGCTCCCTCTCGCGGGTCTTGTTCTGCGTGATGTCGATGCGCAGGCCCACCCGTCCGCCGTCCGGCGTCCGCCGCTCCAGTATGCGCAGCCAGCGGTTGCCGGGCAGCTGCTGCTCGACCTCCGTCTCTGCCAGCCTGTGTGCCGCCAGACGTTCGGCCAGCCAGTCGTCTTCGCGGCCGAGCGCTTCGGGGTACTGGCCGTGGACGAGGCCATGGCGCAGGATCTCTTCGAAGGTGGCGCCCGGAACGATCGCCTCGGCGCTTTCGGCGTAGAGCTCCTTGTACCGGTCGTTGCAGACCACCAGCCGGTCCTGGGCGTCGTAGAGGACGAAGCCGTCGGGCAAGGCATCGATGGCGGTTAGCAGACGGTCCCGGGCCGTGCGGGCGTCGTCGCGTGCCTGCTTCAGCTCAGTGGCGCTGCGACAGAAGGCGAAGAGCAGGCCGGGCCGCTCGCTCGCTTCAAGGGTGACCTGGTAAATGACCGGTGAACCGTCGGAACGGAGGACCCGGGTCTCCAGCGTTTCGAGCGACCCCGGGGCGGCGGAAATCCGGCGCAGTTCCTCGAGGCCGGCACCTTTGCCAAGATCAGGCATGGTCTTAGAGAGCGCGCGCCCCTCCAGCCACTCGGCCTCGTGGCCGGTCAGGGCGCAGTAACCCCGGCTGGCCACATCGATGCGGCCGCTTCCGGCATCGATGATCAGCGCCTCGATGGCCGACTGGCGCAGACCGTCGAACTCCGGCCGCTCCGCCGAGGCGGGCTTCGGCAACTTTGACATGTGGCTGGCCAGTCCCGACGTTTCTATTTGTGTCTGCCACCGACGAGTTAATTTCCCGTAAACGGCTGCCACCCGTCGCGCTCGCTTCGTCCGTGGTGCGTTCACGAATTCTTAGAGACCTCCAGCGATGGTCCCCGAAGGATGAACGCACGGAGGTCCGCGATGCTGCCCGAATCCCACCTGGAGGTTCCGCTGCCCAGAGCCGCGCCGGAGGCCGGCCCGTCCCTCACGGCCCTTGTCCTCGACGACAACGACATCGACCGGATGCGTCTGCGCAAGCTTTGCCAGAAGGCGGGGATGCTGCTTGAAGTCACGGAGGCCGCTGATCTCGACGAGTTTCGCGCCGCGCTCGACGAGGCGCCGTTCGATCTCGTCTTCATCGACTATTGCCTCGGGCCGGACACCGGTCTGGATGCCCTTGGCGAACTCGGGGCGCACCCGGACCAGACAGGGGCCGTGCCGATCATGGTCACTAGCATCGATCGGTATGACGTCGCCGTCACGGCGATGCGCCGTGGATGTGCGGATTACATCGCGAAGGACGACCTCAACGTCGATCTGCTGCGCATGTCGGTCACGCGTGCCTTCGAGCGGCGGGCGATGCTGGCGGCGCTGAGCGAATCCCGCGTGCTCCGGCGCACGCTCAAGGGCACGATCACCCGCTTCTCCCGATCCTGCGGACCGGAAATGCGGATGGTTCTCTCGGGGATCCTCAAGCAATCGCGCGGTCTGCGCCAGCAGGACGATCTCGATGCCGACATGCGGTCCCGGCTGACGGTGCTCGAACGAAGCTGCACCGACGTAGTCACCTTCCTCGACGACCTTGCGACCATGATCGAACGGATCGGTGACGAGGCCGACCCCGAGGGGCCGAGCCGTCGGCTCAGCTGACCTCCCTTGTCCGGGCCCGAGGATCGCGCCAGTCTTCGCGTCATGTCCGGTAGCGTTGATCCTCCAAGCTTTCGCATCCGCGTGATCTTCGGCCCCGGCAGCAGGATGGGACCGGGCAAGGCCGATCTGCTGGAGGGTATCGGAGAAACCGGGTCGATCGCAGCAGCCGGACGGCGGATGGGCATGAGCTACAAGCGTGCCTGGCAGCTTGCCGAGACGATGAACTCGATGTTCCGGAGCCCCCTGATCGAGAGCAGCCGCGGCGGTCCGGGCGGGGGAGGTGCCCGGCTGACGGACGTCGGCCGGCGGGTCCTGGACGAATACCGCGCGCTGGAGCGTGCGGCGGGCGCGGCCGGCGGCGCCCACGCCGAGGCCCTAAGGGGCCTCTTGCGGACCTCCGGCGACTAGGGGCCGGAATCGCTTGCACAAAGACTTGCACAAAGACCGGTGGCGAGGCGATATTTCCGCTCGACCATATCGGAGACCGAAATGCGACTGCTCCTGGCCCTCTGCCTGGTCCTCTTCGCAACCCGACCCGCCGCGGAGGAGATCACGGTTTTCGCTGCGGCGAGCCTGCAGACGGCCCTCGATCCGATCGCCGAGTCCTACGCGGCGCGGACAAATGATGAAATCCGCATTTCCTATGCGGGCTCCTCGGCGCTCGCGCGGCAGATCGAATATGGCGCTCCCGCGGATATCTTCGTTTCGGCCAACTCGGACTGGATGGACCTGCTGGACGAGCGTGGCCTGCTCGCACCGGGCACGCGCCGAGACCTGCTTTCGAACCGCCTGGTCCTGATCGGCGCCAGGGACGCGGAACCGGTGGACATCGGCCCCGACCTCGCACTGGCCGAGCTCCTCGGCGAGGGACGCCTCGCCATGGCGCTTGTCGACGCGGTCCCTGCCGGCATCTACGGCAAGGCCGCCCTGACATCGCTGGGTCTCTGGCCCGAGGTCGCACCTCGGGTCGCACAGGCCGACAATGTCCGGTCGGCACTCGCCCTTGTGGCCGCCGGAGAAGCGCCGCTCGGGATCGTCTACGCGACCGACGCCATGGCCGACCCACGGGTCGCGACGCTCGGCGTCTTCCCCGACGAATCCCACCCGATGATCGTCTATCCCGCCGCCGCGACCGCAGACGCCAGTCCCGCGGCGCTGGCCTTTCTCGACGCACTCTCCGGTCCGGAGGCGGCGACCCGCTTCGAGGCGGCAGGCTTCACGGTGCTGCCCCGGTGACCTGGCTCGGGCCGGAAGAGTGGGAGGCGGTCGCCCTGTCGCTGAAGGTCTCTCTCTGGGCGACGGTGGTGAGCCTGCCGCTGGGTATCCTCACCGCCTACGCACTCGCCCGGTGGCGGTTCCCGGGGCGGCAGATCCTGAACGGATTGGTCCACCTGCCGCTCATCCTGCCCCCGGTCGTCACGGGCTACCTCCTGCTGCTGACCTTCGGGACGCAGGGACCACTCGGCGGTCCGTTGCAGGAGATCGGCATCGTCTTCGCCTTTCGCTGGACGGGTGCCGCGCTGGCGGCCGGGATCATGGCCTTCCCCCTGATGGTCCGGGCGATCCGGCTTTCGATCGAGGCCGTCGACCCACGGCTCGAGGCGGCGGCGACCACGCTTGGCGCGGCGCGGCCGATGGTCTTCCTGACGGTCACGCTGCCGCTGATCCTGCCGGGCGTGCTGGCCGGCGCGGTGCTCGCCTTCGCGAAGGCGATGGGCGAGTTCGGCGCCACGATCACCTTCGTCTCGAACATTCCCGGAGAGACGCGCACGCTTTCCACGGCGATCTACGCCTTCCTGCAAATCCCGGGGGGCGACTCCTCGGCCCTGCGCCTCGTCGTGGTCTCGATCGTGATCGCCATGGGCGCGCTCATGCTGGCGGAGTGGCTGTCAGTCCGGGTGGCGCGGCGGGTCTCCGGCCGATGACGCTGGAGGTCCGAATCTCGCGCCGGTTGCCCGGCTTCGTCCTCGACGTCGACTTCGAGGTGGCAAGCGGCATCACGGTGCTGTTCGGACCGTCAGGGGCCGGAAAGACGAGCGTCGTCAACGGCGTGGCCGGTCTCTCCCGGCCCGACGAGGGACGTATCGTGTCGAACGGTCGGGTCCTGCTGGACACGAAGCGCGGCATACAGGTTGCGCCGCACCGCCGCCGCATCGGCTACGTCTTCCAGGAACCGCGCCTGTTTCCCCACCTCTCGGTGCGAGGAAACCTGCGCTACGGACAGCGCTTCGCGGGACGGCGAGGACGCCCTGGCGATCTCGACGCGATCACGGAGGTTCTCGGCATCGGCCCCCTGCTGGACCGGAGGCCGGGGGCGCTGTCTGGCGGTGAGAAGAGCCGCGTTGCGCTGGGCCGGGCGCTGCTGTCGTCGCCCGACCTGATCCTCGCCGACGAGCCGCTCGCCGCCCTGGACGCGGCGCGCAAGGCGGAGATCCTGCCGCTGTTCGAGCGCCTTCGCGATGACCTCGGCGTCCCGGTTCTCTACGTCAGTCACTCGGCCGAGGAGGTCGCCCGGCTTGCGACGACGGTGGTCGCCCTCTCGCGCGGGCGGGTGATCGCGCAGGGTCCCGCGCTCGAAATCCTGGGGAACCCGTCGGTGACGCCGGTCGGTCCGCGCGCGGCGGGCGCGGTGCTGGAGGCGCGCGTCGCGGCGCATCACGCTGACGGTCTGACGGAACTGGACGCGGGAGGCCTGCCGCTCTTTGTGCCGGGCCACGCGGGGAAGGTCGGGGCTCAGACCCGGCTGCGCATCGCGGCACACGACGTCATGCTCTCGCTCGACCCACCGGAGCGGATCTCGGCGCTCAACGTCCTGCCCGGGCGGGTCGAGACCGTGACCGAGGCGGAGGGCCCCGGGGTTCTGGTCCGTCTCGAGACGCCGGCCGGGCCGGTGCTGTCCTACGTCACGCGCCGCTCGGCCTCCGCGCTGGGGCTGAAGGAGGGTCTGGGCTGCCACGCCATCGTGAAGACCGTCACGCTCTGAAAGGGCGGAAAAACCTCTCTCGACAATGGGTTGCAAAACCGCCGTCCGCCTTGAGCCTCGGCTGCAAGAGGAACATCGCCGCTCGACTGCCGTTGGATCGGTAGCGCCGGGGAGGGCGTGCGAATGCCCAGACACCTGTTCACACTCTCGATTCTATGCACCTTTATCGCGCTCGCCATTGCCTTGGGCGCCTTTCTCGGGACGACCATCGGGTCGTCGGGCCGAATCGAAAGCCTCTGGCTGGTCGCTGGCACGGCGCTCATTGCGGCAACGAGCCTCCTGGTGCGCTTGAAGTGGCTTCCGTGGAGGCTTGAGCGTGTCCTGCTCGTACTCGTCGCGGTCGCTCAGGCGGTTGCGATCTGGGCAGCCTGGGTCGCGGGATCTTGGCCCTTGGCCATCGCCATGGGGGCCGCGCTGCTCCTCCTGCTCGCTTCGCTGATCGGCACGCGCGCCGCGGGGCTCACGAGTTCATCCGAGAGCTCGAGCCGGGGCTGACTCCAATTTGCGGCTGTAGATGTCCCAAGGCGAGCACCGGAACGCGCAGGTAAGCCAACTGACGAAAGTGCCGGAGCCAGGTGGTTATTTCCATGGGGGATTTGGTGGAGCCTAGGGGAGTCGAACCCCTGACCTCTTGCATGCCATGCAAGCGCTCTCCCAACTGAGCTAAGGCCCCGCCTTGGTGTCGCGACCCTGTCGCAACGTGCGGCTCTCTACGCCGCGGCCCGGGGGAGATCAAGGGAAAATCCCCGCCTCCCCACAGGAAAATCAGTCTTCGCTGTCGTTGTCCGAAACGTCGGCGAGATCGTCCAGCGAGACGGTGTCCTCGTCGTCGTCGTCCTCGAGGACGTCGTCGCCGAGATCGGCGTCATCATTGTTGTCGTCATCGTCGAGGACGATGTTCTCGTCATCCTTGTCGGACTCTTCCGACTTCTTGGACTGGGCGTCCTCGGCGTCAGCGACCATCGTCCGGGTCTTCCCGGTCTCGATCTCGACCACTTCGCCCGTGTAGGGGCTGATGATCGGATTCGCGTTGAGGTCGTAGAAGCGCTTGCCCGTGGTCGGGCAGACTCGCTTCGTTCCCCACTCTTCCTTGGGCATGTCGGTTCTCGTCCTTCGATGCGTCTTGCAGCGGAATGCGTCCCCCTGCCATAAGGCCGGGGCAGTGTCAAAACCTCGCGCCGCGGTGCGACGGGAAAGGCGGATATGGGCGATACCCTCCGGCTCGGCAACCCCCCGATTTCCATCGCGCTGCGCCGGTCGGCGCGGGCGCGCCGGTTGAGCCTGCGCGTCTCGCAGCTCGACGGGCGCGTGACGTTGACCCTGCCGCGCGGCGTGACCCAGAGGGAGGGGGAGCGGTTCGCGCGGGAGAAGGAGACCTGGCTACGCGGTCACCTCGGCCGGATGGGCGCGCCGGAGCCGCTGGAGATCGGCGGCACCGTTCCCTTCGAGGGTCGGGCGCACACGCTCGAGGCGGCCTCGGTCCGGGCCCCGCGGGCAGAGGGGGAGCGGTTGCTGGTCCCGGGCGATCCGGACCAGCTGGGACGGCGAGTTTCCGCCTTCTTCAAGCTCGCGGCGCGGGAGCGGCTCGCGGAGGCCTCCGACCGGCACGCGGCGGCGCTGGGCCGCCGGTACGGACGGATCACGCTGCGCGATACGCGGTCCCGCTGGGGGTCCTGCTCGTCCGAGGGCAACCTCATGTATTCCTGGCGGCTGATCATGGCCCCGCGCGAGGTGCTCGACTACGTCGCCCTGCACGAGGTCGCGCACCTTGCCGAGATGAATCACGGTCCCCGCTTCTGGGCGCTGGTCGAGTCCCGCTGCCCCGGCTGGAAGGCTCATCGCAACTGGCTGCGCGACAATGGGCCGGCCCTGCACCGCGTTTCCTTCGGCGCTTGACCCGGCGCGCCGGTCGACGGCTAATCCCGTCATGCTGCTGACGCCCCGCCCTTCGGAACCTGCCGCGCCGACCGGAGCGGCCCATGACCGGGTCTACCGGGCCCTGCGCGGGCGGATCATGCATGGCGAAATCCTGCCCGGCGCGGCGCTGACCCTGCGCGGGATCGGGCGGGACTACGGGACCTCGATGACCCCTGCGCGCGAGGCCGTGCGACGACTCGTGGCCGAGGGGGCGCTGTCGCTCTCCTCCTCCGGACGGGTCGCGACCCCCGAGCTCACCGACGACCGGATCGAGGAACTGGCCTCGATCCGCGCGCTGCTCGAGCCGGAGCTGGCGAGCCGGGCGCTCCCGCGGGCGCACCTTGCGCTGATCGAGCGGCTGCAGACCATCAACGAGCGGGTCGCGCAGACCGTCTACCGGCACGACGCGGCCGGCTACATCCGGCAGAACCTGGAGTTTCACCGCACGCTCTACCTCCGCGCCCAGGCACCGGCGATGCTCGCTATGGCAGAGACCGTCTGGCTCCAGCTCGGGCCGACCATGGCGGCGCTCTACGGGCGCCTGCAGAGGACCGAGCCCCCCCACAATCACCGCCTGATCCTGGCGGCGCTGAGGGCAGGGGACGAGCCCGGGCTGCGGCTCGCCGTGCGGACAGATGCGACCCAAGGCCTGAGGATGCTGAAAGGCTGACCCATCACGCGGCGTGAAGCACGGGCACACAAATCGGCGTTTCCGCGGGAGGTCGCCGCCCGGCTAGGGTTCGCGGCATGACCTACGACCTTCATATCGGCGACCGCCTGCACTCGAGCTGGTCCCTGCGCGGCTGGCTGGCCTTCGCCAAGTTCGGCCTCCCCGTGCGGTGCCACCTGATCCCGCTCTATTCCGGGGCCTTCGCGGAGGGGCTGGCCCCGCTCGCCCCCGCGCGGCTCGTTCCGGTGATGCAAACACCGGAGGGCGAGGTGATCGGCGACACGCTCGCCATCGCCGAGACCCTGGCCGAGAGGCATCCCGAAGCAGGCCTCTGGCCCTCCGATCCCGCCGCGCGGGCGCGGGCCCGGTGGCTGGCGGCAGAGATGCACTCGGGTTTCGACGCCCTGCGCTCCGCCTGCCCGATGCACTTGGGCCACCGGTGGGAGGGCTTCCGACCCGGGCCGGAGGTTCTGGCCGATCTCGGGCGGATCGAGGAGATCTGGACCGCCGCTTTCGACCGGTTCGGCGGGCCCTGGCTCTGCGGCGACTACTCGTTGGCGGATGTCTTCTATGCGCCGGTCGCGACGCGGATCGTGACTTACGGTCTGCCGGTTTCGGAGAGGGCAGGGGCCTATGTGGACGCGCATCTGAGCGACCCGGCCTTTCTCGAATGGCGGGCGGAGGGTCTGGCCGAGAACCGCCACGTCCCGCACTACGACATGGACCTGCCGAAAGCCCCCTGGCCCGGTTAACCGTTCCGAAACCCCCGGGCCGTTAACCCTGTCCTCGCCAAGCAGGGAGCGGGCGATGGTGACGACCGTCCACACGGTCGCCTTCGAGGGGATCGAGGCGCGCGACGTCGAGGTGCAGTGCGCACTCGCGCCCGGCATGCCGGCTTTCACCATCGTGGGCCTGCCGGACAAGGCGGTCTCCGAGGCGCGGGAACGGGTCCGCACGGCGCTCGGCGCCATGGCGATCGCCCTGCCGTCGAAGCGGATCACCGTGAACCTCTCGCCGGCGGACATGCCGAAGGAGGGCTCGCATTTCGACCTGCCCATCGCGCTGGCGCTGCTGGCCGAGATCGGCGTCGTCCCCGCCGACAAGGTCGCGGAGGTGACGGCTCTTGGCGAGCTGTCTCTCGATGGCAGGCTCGTGGCGGTCGTGGGCGCGCTGCCCGCCGCCATGACCGCTGCCGCGGGCGGGCGCTCGCTGCTCTGTCCGGCGGGATGCGGTGCCGAGGCGGCCTGGGTCGGCGCCTGCGACGTGACGGCGCCGGGGAGCCTGGCGCAGGTGATCGCCCACATGACCGGGCGCACCCCTCTCGACCCGGCCAAGCCCGGAGAGGTGACCGGGACCGGCGGCGGTCCGGACCTCTCCGAAGTGAAGGGGCAGGAGCGGGCCAAGCGCGCCTTGGAGATCGCAGCGGCAGGCCGTCACCACCTCCTGATGGTCGGTGCGCCGGGGTCGGGAAAGTCGATGCTCGCCGCGCGTCTGCCGGGGCTCCTGCCGCCGCTGGAGGCCGCCGAGGCGCTTGAGACCTCGATGATTCATTCACTCGCCGGGCTGCTTGACGAGGGCGGCATCTCCCGCGTGCGCCCCTTCCGCGAGCCGCACCACACGGCGAGCCAGGCCGCCATCATCGGCGGCGGTCGCGGTGCGAAGCCGGGCGAGATCAGCCTCGCCCACAACGGCGTGCTCTTCATGGACGAGTTTCCGGAGTATCCGAGGCAGGTGCTGGAGACCCTGCGCCAGCCCATCGAGACCGGGGAGGTCGTCGTGGCCCGGGCCAATGCCCACGTCAAGTATCCCTGCCGATTCATGCTTGTTGCCGCGGCCAACCCCTGCAAGTGCGGCTACCTGGCCGATCCCGCCCGCGCCTGCGCCCGGGTGCCCCAGTGCGGCGAGGACTACATGGGGCGCATCTCCGGGCCGCTCATGGACCGGTTCGACCTTCGGGTCGAGGTGCCGCCGGTGGCCTTCTCCGACCTCGATCTGCCGGCCACGGGAGAGCCGTCATCCGGCATCGCCGCACGCGTGGCCACGGCACGCGATATCCAGGCGAAACGCTTTGCAGGTCGCGACGGCATCCGCGTAAACGCCGACGCGAGTGGCGCCGCCCTGGACGAGATCGCGACTCCCTGCGCGGAGGGAAAGACCCTGCTCAACCAGGTCGCCGAGCGCTTCGGTCTCTCGGCAAGGGGGTATCACCGCGTCCTGCGGGTGGCCCGGACCATCGCCGACCTGGAAGGCGCAGGGAACGTCGCCCGCACCCATATCGCCGAGGCCGTGAGCTTCCGGCTCAGCTTCGGCACCGAGGCCTAGCTGCCCCGGTAGGTCGAGTATCCGAACGGCGAGAGCAGGAGCGGGACGTGGTAGTGGGCCCGTTCGTCCATGACGAAGCGGATCACCACGTCGTCGAGAAACCCGCCCGGCTGGTCGGTGCCCCGGTGATATTCGCCCGCGTGAAAGACCAGCTCGTATTTTCCCGGGGTGAAGTCGTCCTCCGGCAGGATCGGGTGCCCGGTCCGCCCGTCGGCGTTGGTCAGCATGTCCGCCAGCGCCGCGCGGCCGCCTGTCAGGCGAAAGAGCTCCACGCGCAGGGCCTCGGCGGGCACGCCACGGGCGGTGTCGAGGACATGGGTCGTCAGGTAGCCGCTCATCTCGTCTCCTCTCGGTCGCCTCCCCATGTCGTCCGGCACGGTGCGGGAATGCAAGGGGACTTGCGGAGCCCCGCCTCAGTCGCAACAAACGCCCCATGCAGAGATATCCCCGCGACATGCTGGGCCACGGCCCCGACCGCCCCGACCCGAAGTGGCCCAACGGCGCCAAGGTCGCCGTCCAGATCGTGCTGAACTACGAGGAGGGCGGAGAGAACTCCCTGCTGCACGGCGACGGCGCCTCGGAGGCCTTCCTGTCCGATATCGCGGGGGCCCAGCCCTGGCCGGGGCAACGGCACTGGAACATGGAGTCGATCTACGAGTACGGCGCCCGCGCCGGGTTCTGGCGGCTGCACCGGCTCTTCACTGGCCGGAACATCCCGCTCACGATCTACGGCGTCGCCACCGCCCTCGCCCGCTCGCCCGCCCAGGTGGAGGCCATGCAGGACGCCGGCTGGGAGATCGCGTCGCACGGGCTCAAGTGGGTCGAGCACAAGGACATGCCCGAGGAGGAGGAGCGCGCCGCCATCGCCGAGGCGATCCGCCTCCACACCGAGGTGACCGGCGAGCCGCCGCGCGGCTGGTACACCGGCCGGTGCTCGGTCAACACGGTGCGGCTCGCCGCCGAGACCGGGACGTTCGACTACATCTCGGACACCTACGACGACGATCTGCCCTACTGGACGCGAGTCGCCGACCGCGACCAGCTGATCATTCCCTACACGCTCGAGGCCAACGACATGCGCTTCGCCACCGCGCCGGGCTGGGTGACGGGGCAGGACTTCGGTCAGTACCTCTGCGACGCCTACGACGTGCTGCTGGCGGAAGGCGAGGCGGGTCGACCCGCGATGATGTCGGTGGGCCTGCACTGCCGCCTCGTGGGGCGTCCGGGCAAGATCGCCGGGCTCATCCGCTTCCTCGACCACGTGGCGGAGCGAGGCGGCGCCTGGTTCGCCCGGCGCGACGAGATCGCGCATCACTGGGCCGAACATCATCCCCCCCAGGGAGGCCTGCGCCCCTCGGGCATGAGCCGCGACATCTTCGTCGAGACCTTCGGAGGCATCTACGAGCACTCGGCCTGGGTGGCGGAGCGGGCCTTCGAGCTGGAGCTGGGGCCGGCCCACGATTGCGCGGCGGGGATGGCGAACGCGCTCGCCCGGGCCTTCCGGACAGCCGGGATCGAGGAGCGGATGCAGGTTCTCAAGGCGCACCCGGACCTCGCGGGCAAGCTCGCCGCGGCCAAGCGTCTGACGGCGGAGAGCACGGCGGAACAGGCCTCCGCCGGGCTCGACGCGCTGACCGACGAGGAGCGCGAGCGCTTCACCGAGCTCAACGACGCCTATGTCGCGAAGCACGGCTTCCCCTTCATCATCGCGGTGCGGGACCACGACAAGGCCGGCATCCTCGCGGCCTTCGAGACTCGGGTGGCCAACGATACCGAGACGGAGTTCGTGACCGCCTGCCGTCAGGTCGAGCGCATCGCGCGTCTGCGCCTCGGCGCGCTCTTCGGCTAAGGCGTCTCGTTCGCCGAGATCTCGGACCAGCGCTGGCCGTCCCATCGAAGTTCGGTGAGGGAAAGCGGCTCTAACGGCTGCGCCAGCACCTCGCGCGCCGCGCCGCCGCGGGCCGCGTGGAGGCGGGTGAGGATCACGCCAAGGTGGGCGACGACGATCATGTCCCGGCCGGGATGCGCTTGCCTCAGGTCCGCTACGACCCGTTCCACCCGGGCTGCCGCCTCATTCCAGCTCTCGCCGTTGGGCGGGGCGCAGTCGCCGGGCTCGTCCCAGTATCGCCGGGACAGCTCCGGGTTGCTGGCGCTGACCTCGGCGAAGCCCTTGCCATCCCAGTCGCCGAAATCGAACTCCCGCAAGCCCGGCCGGTCGGGCAGGCGGTCGCGCCCCTGCGCGATGGCGTCGGCGGTGGCCGAGGCGCGCGTGAGGTCGGAGGCGACGACAAGCGCACCGGAGGGGAGCCGCTGGCGGAGTCGCTCGAGAGCCGCGAGGTCCGACAGGTCAGCCGGCACGTCCCGGTGACCGGTGAAGGCACGCTGATGCGTGGGCCCGTGCCGCACCCAGAACCACCGGCTCATGGCAGGGAGCCCTTCAGCACCAGCGGCAGCCCGGCCATGACGGCGACCACGAGGTCGGCATCCGCCGCCACCTGCTGGTTGAGTCGGCCCTGCGCCTCGCGGAACGCGCGGGACATGGCGTGTTCCGGGACGATCCCCTGGCCGACTTCGTTGGAGACCACGACCACCGGGGCGCGGCAGCCCGCCACCGCCCCGAGAAGTTCTTCGCCGGCCGTGTCCAGTGGTGCGTCCGCAAGAAGCCTGTTTGTCAGCCACATCGTCGCGCAATCGAGCAGAACGACAGACCCCGGTTCGACCTCGGACAGGGCCGCCGCCAGATCCCGGGGCGCCTCGACGGTCATCCAGCCATCGCCCCTCGATTCTCGGTGCGCCGCAATTTTCTCAGCCATTTCAGCGTCGAAGGCCTGAGCGGTCGCCACGTAGATCGGAGCGCCGCCACTTTCCGTGACGAGTTTCTCCGCGAAAGAAGATTTGCCGGAGGCGGCGCCTCCTAGAACGAGTGTGAGTCTTTGCAAGGTCATCTGTGCAACCATATTTGATCCGACCGCGTTCACCCGCCGTAGACTGCACAAGTCAGGCAAAAGCCAGACACCATCATCTCGGGGGTATGTCGATGGCACTCGATGGGTTTGCGGACCATTCTCTCTCGCGCCGCGCGATGCAGGCGGAGCTTCTGGACGCTGAGACCGAATTGGAACTGGCCTACGCGTGGCGAGACCGAAGGGATGAACGCGCACTCCATCGTCTGATCACGGCCTACATGCGGCTCGCGATCTCGATGGCGGCCAAATTCAAGCGCTACGGCGCACCGATGAACGACCTGATCCAGGAAGCGTCCTTGGGTCTCATGAAGGCGGCGGACAAGTTCGACCCCGACCGGGGCGTGCGGTTCTCGACCTACGCCGTCTGGTGGATCAAGGCGTCGATCCAGGATTACGTGATGCGGAACTGGTCCATGGTCCGGACCGGCTCCACATCCTCGCAGAAGTCGCTCTTCTTCAACATGCGCCGGGTCCAGGCCCGGATCGAGCGGGAGGCAGCCGCCTCCGGCGAGAACATCGACCGCCATAAGATGCGCCAGATGATCTCCGAGGAAGTGGGCGTACCGCTCCACGACGTTGAGATGATGGAGGGCCGGCTCTCGGGTTCCGATTACTCCCTCAACGCGACCCAGTCTGTCGAGGATGAGGGACGCGAGTGGATCGAGGCGCTCGAGGATGACGGGCCGCAGGCTTCCGAGACCGTCGAGGCCTCGCACGATACGGACACGCTCCGGCAGTGGCTGCTGACGGCGCTGAGCTCGCTGAACGACCGGGAGCGCTTCATCGTCCGCGAGCGCAAGTTGCGCGAGGACCCCCGGACGCTCGAGAGCCTCGGCAACGAACTGGGGCTATCCAAGGAGCGGGTCCGCCAGCTGGAGGCCGCGGCCTTCGGCAAGATGCGGAAGGTCCTGGAGAACAACTCACGGGAAGTGCGCAACTTCTTCGCGTGATACGGGCCTTCGCCCTGATCGTCTGGGCCGCCCCGGTGGCGGCCCAGGATATTTTCGTGCTGGGCGAGGTTCACGACCACCCGGCGCACCACCTCCTGCAGGCCGAGCGGGTCGCAGAGATCGTACCCTCCGCCCTCGTCTTCGAGATGCTCACGCCCGGGCAGGCGGCGGCAGGCGCGGCGGCGGACTGGTCCGACGAGGCCGCCCTTGGGGCCGCGCTCGACTGGGAGAGCGGCGGGTGGCCGGACTTCTCGATGTATTATCCGATCTTCGAGGCGGCGCCGGAGGGCGTTGCGCTCTACGGCGCCGCCGTCGGTCGGGAGCCGCTCATGCAGGCGATGGAGGGCGGCGCAGAGGCGGTTGCGTCCCAACCTCTGCTGATCCCGGAAATGGGCGAGGCCGAGCTGGCCGAGCGGATCGTTCTGCAGTCCGAGGCGCATTGCAACGCACTGCCGGAAGAGATGCTGCCAGGCATGGTCGAGGCCCAGCGGCTGCGCGACGCGGAATTCGCGGCGACGGCCTTGCAGGCGCTCGACGAGACGGGCGGGCCGGTCGTCGTGATCGCGGGGACGGGCCATGCGCGGACGGACTGGGGCATCCCGGCCTCGATCGCGGCGGCCCGACCGGAGGTCGAGGTCTTCGCACTGGGGCAGGTGGAGGGAGACGCGCCGGAGGAGGCTCCCTTCGACGAGGTGATCGTCACCGAGCCGGTCGACCGGCCCGACCCTTGCGCGGCCTTCGAGTGATCGACGTGCAGGCGTCCAAATTTGGACGGGGCGCCATGTCACTGTATTCGCTTGTAAAACCGGAGATGCCCCTGCAGCTTCGCAGCGACTCCCGGGCGCTTGTGAGCGGCCTCTCCGCAGCCTAGTCTCCCCTCCATGATCTCGGGCAAGCACATCCTCCTCGTCATCGGCGGCGGCATCGCGGTCTACAAGTCGCTGGAGCTGATCCGGCGGCTGCGCGATCGTGGGGCCGAGGTGACCCCGGTCCTCACCCGGGCCGGGGCCGAGTTCGTCACGCCCCTTTCGGTCTCGGCGCTGGCGGGGCGCAAGGTCTTCTCCGACCTCTGGGATCTCACCGACGAAGCGGAGATGGGGCATATCGAGCTCTCGCGCGCCGCCGACCTCGTGGTGGTCGCGCCGGCCACGGCCGACCTCATGGCGAAGATGGCCGGCGGTCATGCCGACGACCTCGCCTCGACGTTGCTGATGGCGACCGACAAGCGCGTGCTCATCGCGCCGGCGATGAACGTGCGGATGTGGGAACATCCCGCGACACGGCGCAATGCCGAGCGGCTGGCGGGCGACGGCATTCTCACGGTGGGGCCGAACGAGGGGAACATGGCCTGCGGCGAGTACGGCCCGGGCCGGATGGCAGAGCCGATGGAGATCCTCGGGGCGATCGAGTCGGCCTTCGGCACCGGTCCGCTGTCGGACCGCCGGATCGTCGTGACTTCAGGGCCGACGCACGAGCCCATAGACCCCGTACGCTACATCGCCAACCGCTCCTCCGGCGCGCAGGGGGCGGCCATCGCGCGGGCGCTCGCGGACCTCGGCGCCGAGGTCGTCTTCGTCACCGGCCCGGCAGAGGTCTCTCCGCCGGCTGGGGTCGAAGTCGTGCGCGTCGATACCGCCGAGCAGATGCGCAACGCGGTGCACGAGGCGCTGCCCGCGGATGCCGGGATCTTCTGCGCCGCCGTCGCGGACTGGCGCGTGACCAATGCCTCCGGCCAGAAAGTGAAGAAGTCCCCCGATGGTCTGCCGCGGCTCGAGTTCGCGGAAAATCCCGACATCCTCGCCGAGATCTCGGGGCTTGGCTCGGACCGGCCGTCGCTGGTCGTTGGGTTCGCCGCCGAGACGGAGAACGTGCTGGAGAACGCCACCGCCAAACGCCGCCGCAAGGGCTGCGACTGGCTGGTGGCCAACGACGTCTCCGCCGGGACGGGCATCATGGGCGGGACCGAGAACAAGGTCACACTGATCACCGAGGACGGGCCCGAGGACTGGCCGCGCATGGGCAAGGACGCGGTCGCCCGGCGGCTGGCGGACCGGATCGCCATGACGCTGTCCGGCGACTGAGAGCCTGTAGGGCGCGGGCCGAGCAAGGAGGGACGCGATGATCTCCATCGCCATCACCCGGCTGGAGGGGGCCGACCCCGAGGTACCGCTGCCGGACTATGCCACGGCCGGAGCGGCAGGGGCCGATATCCGGGCGAACTTTCCGGAGGGCGAGAGGGACGGCGTGGTCCTCGCGCCGGGCGCGCGTGCCCTGATCCCGGCCGGATTCGCGATGGCGATCCCCGAGGGCTACGAGGTGCAGGTCCGGCCCCGCTCGGGGCTTGCGCTGAAACACGGGATCACCCTGCCGAACACGCCGGGCACCATCGACTGCGACTACCGGGGACCGGTCGGCATCATCGTCATGAACGCCGGCAGCGAGCCCTTTACCGTCGAGCACGGGGCGCGGATCGCGCAGCTCGTCGTGGCACCGGTGGTGCGGGCGGCTTTCTCATCGGTCGCCGCGCTGGACGAGACGCCGCGGGGGGCGGGCGGCTTCGGGTCGACGGGCGCATGATCGTCGTCTTCTCCATGATGGCCGTCCTCTGGGGCATCGGTGTCGCCATGGGCGCGCCGCGCCAGGCGCGCTGGACGATGATCGGGTTGCTGCTTGTGGCGGTCCTCATGGTCCAGGTCGTGCTTCCCGACGGCCATCCCCTGCGCGAGGCGACGGGTGGCTCGCCCGCGATCTGGCTGCTTCTGGCGGGGTTCGCCGCGGTGATCTGGCTCTACCGGGCCGGGCTGCGGCGGGTGCGCCAGCGGGCCGAGGCGGTTCAGGGGACCGCCGCCGAAACGGAGGAGCCCGGCCGCTTCGGCGAGGTCGAGCTGTCACGCTACGCGCGGCACGTGGTTCTGCGGGAGATCGGAGGACCGGGACAGAAGCGGCTCAAGGAGGCCCGGGTTCTGGTGGTGGGGGCTGGCGGCCTCGGCTCGCCGGCTCTGCTGTATCTCGCGGCGGCCGGGGTCGGGACGATCGGCGTGATCGACGGCGACGAGGTGGAGGGGACGAACCTGCAGCGGCAGGTGATCCACGCCGACGCGCGGATCGGGATGCCGAAGGTCTTTTCCGCCGAGGCGGCGATGCGGGGGATCAACCCTTTCATTACGGTCAGGCCTTATAACCGGAGGCTCACGGAGGATATCGCGGAGGAGCTTCTTGCCGAATACGACCTGGTGCTCGACGGGTCGGACAATTTCGAGACGCGCTACCTGGTGAACCGCGCCGCGGCGGCGCGGGGCGTACCGGTCGTCGGCGCGGCGCTGACCCAGTGGGAGGGGCAGATCTCCGTCTGGGACCCGGCGCGCGGCGCACCCTGCTATGCCTGCATCTTCCCGGAGGCGCCGGACCCGGCGCTCGCGCCCGACTGCGCAGAAGCGGGCGTTCTGGGCCCGCTGCCGGGGGTGTTGGGCACGATGATGGCGGTCGAGACGGTGAAGCTTGTGACCGGAGCGGGTGAGAGCCTGCGGGGCCGGATGCTGATCTACGACGCACTGTATGCAGAGACGCGGTCCATCGCACTGAAGCGGCGGGAGGACTGCCCGGTCTGCGGAGGACTGCCGAAGGACGCTTGAGGCCCTGCGGACGGAGTCCGGTGGGCTCAGCTGGTTTGGGCGTGCCCGGTCGCGGGCTGCTTGCCAGGTTCAGTCGGTCGCTTGCGCGGCCCCTCGGATTGAAGCACGCGCAGCGGCCCCGCGGGTTCGGTCCGACCGGCGCGAACTCGGCATGTCTCGGCCTGTCCCTCTCGGGCCCGGGGTGGCAACCCTACTGCCCCCGCACTAGGCTCCGACCTCGAAAGGAGCCGTTTCTCATGACAAACCCCCTGCTAGAGGCCTGGGATACCCCCTTCGGCCTGCCGCCCTTCGGGGCCTTCACGGACGCCGATTTCGGCCCGGCCATCGAGGCCGCGATGCAGGAGGGCCGCGCGGCGATCGCCGCCATCGCGGATCAGGAGGCGGAGCCCGATTTCGCCAACACCATCGAGGCGCTCGAAACCGCGGACGAGCCGCTCGACCGCGTGCTGGGCGTCTTCTTCGTCGTGAGCGGCGCGGACTCGAACGCCGACCGCGAGGCGTTGATGCGGGACCTCTCGCCGAAGCTCGCGGACTACAGCTCGGAGATCTTCGCCAACGAGACGCTCTTCCGGCGGATAGAGGCGGTCTGGGACAAGAAGGACAGTCTCGACCTGACCGAGGAGCAGGAGCGTCTCCTGTACCTGACGCGCCGCGCTTTCGTGCGGGCGGGGGCCGAGCTGGAGGGTGTCTCGGCGGACAGGCTTCGGCAGGTGAAATCCCGGCTGGCGGAGCTCGGCACCTCGTTCACGCAGAACCTGCTGGCGGACGAGCGTGCCTGGATCATGGAGCTCGACGAGGAGGAGCTGGAGGGGCTGCCCAGCTTCGTCGTCTCGACCGCGCGGTCGGCGGGCAAGGCTGCGGGGGCTGGCGGACCTGTCATCACGCTCTCGCGCTCTCTCATCGTGCCGTTCCTGCAGTATTCGCCGCGCCGCGACCTGCGGCGCCGGGCCTGGGAGGCCTGGACCTCCCGCGGGGCGAACGGCGGTGAAACCGACAACCGCGCCATCGCCGGCGAGATCCTAGAGCTGCGGGAAGAGCGTGCGGGGTTGCTGGGCTACGACAGCTTCGCGGACTTCAAGCTCGAGACCGAGATGGCCAAGACACCGAAGGCCGTGCGCGACCTGCTGATGCAGGTCTGGGAGCCCGCCAAGGCGCAGGCGCTGGCCGACGAAACGCGGCTGACGGCGATGCTTCACGCCGACGGCGAGACCGGTCCGCTCGAGCCCTGGGACTGGCGCTACTACTCGGAGAAGCGGCGTAAGGAAGAGCACGACCTCGATGACACGGAGCTCAAGCCCTACCTGCAGCTCGACCGGATGATCGGCGCGGCCTTCGACTGTGCGAACCGGCTCTTCGGACTGGAGTTCGAGGAAATCGAGGCGCCGCTCTACCACGAGGACTGCCGTGCCTGGGAGGTCACCCGGGACGGCCGGCACATGGCCGTCTTCATCGGTGACTACTTCGCCCGCGGCTCCAAGCGGTCGGGCGCCTGGTGCACCGCTTTCCGAAGCCAGAAGCGGCTGGACGGCGAGGAGCGGGCCCATGTGGTCAACGTCTGCAACTTCGCCAAGCCGGCAGAGGGGGAGCCCGCGCTGCTGAGCTACGACGATGCCCGGACGCTGTTCCACGAGTTCGGCCATGCGCTGCACCAGATCCTGTCGGACGTGACCTATCGCTCGATGTCGGGGACCTCGGTCGCGCGGGACTTCGTGGAACTGCCGAGCCAGCTGTACGAGCACTGGCTGGAGGTGCCAGAGGTGCTGCGCGAACACGCGGTCCACGTCGAGACCGGCGAGCCGATGCCGGAGGAGATGCTGGAGCGGGTGCTGGGGGCCGCGACCTACGACACCGGGTTCCAGACGGTCGAATACATCGCCTCGGCCCTCGTCGATCTCTCGTTCCACGAGGGCGAGGCCCCGCCGGATCCGATGCAGCACCAGGCGGAAATCCTCGAGGAGATCGGCCTGCCGCACGCGATCCCGATGCGCCACGCCACGCCGCATTTCGCCCATGTCTTCGCGGGAGACGGCTATTCCAGCGGCTACTACAGCTACATGTGGTCGGAGGTCATGGACGCCGATGCCTTCGAAGCCTTCAAGGAGGCAGGCGGTCCCTTCGACACGGAGATGGCCGCCAAGCTGGAGGCGCATGTCCTCTCGTCGGGCGGTACCGAGGAGCCCTCGGACCTCTACACGAAGTTCAGGGGCAGGTTGCCGGGCGTGGAGGCCCTGTTGAAGGGCCGTGGGCTGGCCGCCTGAGGGCCGGTTCCCAATGACCAGACCCCGGGCGACCGCCCGGGGTGTCAGCCGCCGCGGAGGCGGGCGACCTCGTCGCGCAGCTTCGAGAGCTCGTCGGCGAGGGCATGCTCCAGGGCGAAGGAGCCGTCGGGATCGGAGCCCGGGTCCTCCTCGTGCGCCTCGATGTGGTCCCGGTCCGACAGGAAGGTGTCGAGCTCGGCCGCGTTCAGGTGCGCGAGGATCCGGGCCAGCACCTTGCGCTGGGCAAGGATACGGCCCTCGAGGGCTTCGGTGGTGCTCATGTCTGGGTCTCCCTTGGGTCGTCCGGGTGGCGCTCCGCGCCGGCCGGATCCTTGTGTATAAGGACGTCCGCGTTCGGATAGGTCCGAAGGATCGCGCGGCGCAGGGCCGCACCGATGGCATGCGCCTCGTCGAGACTCTGCGCGCCGTCCAGTTCGATATGCAGGTTCACGAATAGCCGGGTGCCGGATTGCCGGGTCTTGAGGTCGTGGTGACCCAGCACCCCGGGATGCTCGGCCGCGATGCGCTCGATCCCCGCGATGGTGTCGTCGTCGGCGGCGCGGTCCATGAGCGCGTCCCAGGCCCCCTTGCCGATACGCAGGCTGCCGACGGAGAGGAGCGCCGCGGCGGCAAGGGCCACGACGCTGTCGATGCTGCTCAGGCCGAAGGCGGCGGAGGCGACGAGCGCGAGCACCGCTCCGAGGTTGGGCAGGAGGTCGGAGAGGTAGTGCAGGCGGTCAGCGGCCACCACGCGGCTGCCGGTGGTCCGGGCGACATGGCCCTGCCAGAGAACGAGCCCCGCCGTCAGGGCAATCGAAATCGCGAGCACCACGAGCCCTCGGCCTTCCGACGCGATCTCCGGTGGGCTGTCGGAGAGCAGGCGAAGGACGGCGGAGGCCGCGATGACGGCGGCGGAGACAAGGATCAGCGCCGACTGGCCGAGCGCGGCGAGATCCTCGGCCGAGCCGTGGCCGAAGGCGTGGTCCTCGTCGGGCGGTCGGGCGGCATAGGCGATGGCCGCCAGGCCGCCAAGCGACATCATCAGGTCGAGCGCGCTGTCGACCAGTGTCGCGGCGACCGAAAGCGATGAGGTCTCGGCCAGCGCCCAGAGCTTGAGCAGCACCAGGACGAGCGCCGTCGCCGAGGAAAGCATCCCCGCGGAGAGGTTGAGCCGAGTCTCGGATGCCTGGGTCATGCGTCATGCCTAGCCCGACGGGCGGGGCGGGTCGAGACTGGGCCTCGGGGCGACGCTACTGGAGAACCTCGCCGTCCTCGACGCCCCAGTACCCTCCCTTGGGCGCCCAGCCGCGGTGGCCGCCGGCGGAAAGGCGACACCAGTCCGGCTCGCATTCCTCGATCCGGGCGACGACGCCGCGCTCGAGCCGGGCGACCTCGACAGAGGTGACCTCCGGACGGCTGTAGAGGCTGACGATCTCGTCCTCGACCAGCGCGGTCCGGGTGCCGGAGAGTAGCGAATAATGGACCCAGCCGCCCACGCCGTCGCGGTCCACGACCCGCCGCCAGTGGCCGTACTCGGCCGTGATGCGCAGCGGCATGTTCCGCCGGGTGAGCACCCAGTCGATGCGATGCGAGAGCGAGGGACCCCGCCGGAGATTGCCCTCCGAGGCCTTGAGAGACACGAAGCGGGGAAGGGGAAAATTGGTCACGGGCCCCAGCTCCTGCGCCGCGGACGCGGTGCCGGTGAGCAGGACCAGACCGACGATACGGGCCAGCCGGAAAATGTCCGCCATGACTGCCTTTGCCTCGGGACTTGGTCTTGGCGCGCGGTTCTTGTGGTGCGCGCGTCTCGCGGGCAAGGTGCCAGAAACCTGGGTCGGGAGGAAGCGAGCATGCCGAGCAAGCGCCTGAGTGTTGTCGTCACGCGACGGTTGCCGGAAGAGGTCGAGACCCGGATGAAGGAGCTCTTCAAGGTCGAGCTGCAGGAGAGCGACTCCCGGCTCACCCGCGAGGAGCTGGGCGAGGCCATGCGGCGGGCCGACGTGCTCGTTCCCACGGTGACCGACCGGATCGACGCGGGCCTTCTGGCGCAGGCGGGGGACCGGCTCAAGCTCATCGCGAACTACGGGGCGGGGATCGATCATATCGACGTGGCCTCGGCCCGGCAGCGCGGAGTGCTGGTGACCAACACGCCCGGCGTGGTGACCGAGGATACGGCCGACATGGCGATGGCGCTGATCCTCGCCGTGACCCGTCGGATCCCCGAGGGGCTCGCGCTCATGCAGTCGGGCGACTGGCAGGGCTGGGCGCCCACGGCGATGCTGGGCGGGCGCATCGCGGGCCGCCGGCTCGGCGTGCTGGGCATGGGGCGGATCGGTCAGGCCGTGGCGCGACGGGCGCGCGCCTTCGGGATGCAGGTCCACTACCACAACCGCACGCGCCTGCGGGACGAGATCGAGGAGTCGCTCGAGGCGACCTACTGGGAAAGCCTCGACCAGATGGCGGCGCGAGTCGACGTGCTGTCGATCAACTGCCCGCACACGCCCTCGACCTTTCACCTGATGAACGCGCGACGGCTGAAGCTGATGAAGCCCTCGGCGGTGATCGTGAACACCTCGCGCGGCGAGGTGATCGACGAGAACGCGCTGACCCGGATGCTGCGGGCGGGCGATATCGCGGGGGCAGGCCTCGACGTCTACGAGAACGGCACCGACATCAATCCGCGGCTCAGGGAGCTGCCGAACGTCGTGCTGCTGCCGCATATGGGCTCGGCGACCACCGAAGGACGGATGGAGATGGGCGAGAAGGTTCTCATCAACATCAAGACCTTCGAGGACGGGCACCGGCCGCCGGACCTCGTCCTGCCTTCCATGGTCTGACGACCACTGCCGGCGCAGAGCTGAGAACCGCTCGCCAACAGTCGAGAAACCCGCGCTTGCGCCGGGCCGCTTCCGATGCGGGGCCGGCCGCGGCTCACGGTCGCGTGCCCGAGGCGGTGCGCGGCGTCACGACGCGGAACCTGCCGGGGCGCCGGATGGTTCTGGGACCAAGAACAACGGAATAACAAGGAGACCCATCATGCTAGGTTGGGCACTTACTTTCCTACTGGTCGCGCTCGTCGCGGCGCTTTTCGGCTTCGGCAGCATCGCCTCGGCCTCCGCCGGGATCGCACAGATCCTGTTCTTCGTCTTTCTCGTTCTCTTCATCGGCACGCTGATCCTGCGCGTCGTGAGAGGCTGACGAGACACCCGAGATAAACCCGAAAGGACACGCCATGAACTGGGATCAAATCCAAGGTCAATGGAAGCAATTCAAGGGCGAAGCCCTCCAGAACTGGGGCCGCCTGACAAACGACGACATGGACCACGCCGAAGGCGACCAGGAGAAGCTCGAGGGCATCATCCAGGAGCGCTACGGCAAGTCCAAGGAAGAGGCCCATCGCGAGGTCGAGGACTGGATTTCTAAGCGGGAGCCGCACTGAGATGGCAGACGTCGATCGCACAACCGAAGATGCCAAGGCCCAGATGTTCGATCAGCTCTCCGAAGTGAAGGCGGGCATGCTCGGCGTCCCGGGTTCTGGCCAGCACATGCAGCCCATGACGCCCTACTTCGACCGTGACGAAGGCGTGATCTGGTTCATCACGTCGCGCGACACCGATCTCGTACAGGCCGTTGGGCTGGGTGCCACCGCGCACTTCACCTTCATCGGCAAGAACGACGATTACTATGCCTGCATGCGTGGGCAGATGGAGCAGGTCGAGGACGACGCCAAGATCGACGAGATCTGGAATGCCGTCGCCGCCGCCTGGTTCGAGGAAGGCCGTGAGGACCACGAGGTCACGCTGCTGAAGTTCGCCCTGCGCGACGCCTCGGTCTGGTCCACGCCGCGAAACCCGATCACCTTCGGCTTCGAGATCGCGCGCGCCAACATGACCGAGGACACGCCCCACATGGGCGCGCACCGCGTTCTCGAATGGCGCAACGCCGCCTGAGCCCCGGGTCCCAATCACCCATCGGAACGGAGCGCCCCTCGGGGCGCTCCTTTCTTTTCCCGAAAAGGAGCCAAGAATGAGTCTGTCCTACAACACGGAACATCCCGTCCTCGTCACCGGCGCAACCGGCTATGTCGCCGGGTGGCTGATCCAGCGGCTGCTGGACGAGGGGTTCACCGTCCATGCGGCGATGCGGAACCCCGACGACGCGCGAAAGCGTGCGCATCTCGACGAGATGGCCGAGGGCGCCAAGGGCGAGATCAAGTACTTCCACGCCGACCTGCTGGACGACGGGTCCTTCTCCGAGGCGATGCAGAGCTGCGAAGTGGTGTTCCACACCGCCTCCCCCTTCACGATGAAATACGAGGACCCGCAGCGCGACCTGATCGACCCGGCGCTCAACGGCACGCAGAACGTCCTGAAGTCCGTCAACGAGATCCCCACGGTAAAACGCGTCGTTCTGACCTCTTCCATCGCGGCGGTCCGTGGCGGTGGTGACGACCAGCGCAACGCGCCTGACGGCGTGCTCGACGAGAGCGTCTGGAACACCCAGTCGAACCTCGATGACGGGCCCTACGCCTACTCCAAGACGCTCGCAGAGCGCGAAGCCTGGCGCATGGCGGACGGGCAGGACCGCTGGCGGCTCGTCGTGGTCAATCCCGGCCTCGTGGTCGGGCCTGGCAAGGCGCCGACCCAGACGAGCGCCTCCTTCGACTTCCTGCGCCAGATCGGCGACGGCACCTTCAAGGAGGGCACGCCTCCGGTCCAACTCCCGGCGGTCGACGTGCGGGACGTGGCCGAGGCGCATTTCCGTGCCGGTTTCGAGACCGAGGCCGAGGGCCGTCACCTGACCTTCGAGCGCCCCATCTGGCTCGGCGAGATTGCGGACATGCTCGAAGCCGAGTTCGGCGAGCGTTTCGACTGGCCGAAGGAACGTCCGACCTCCTCGGACGATCCGGAGTTCAAGGCCGACAACAGCAAGCTGCGCGAGCGTCTCGGCGTCGAGCCGCGCGACGTCGCGCCGGGCATCAAGGAGATGTTCCAGAAGATGATCGACGTGGGCGACGTGGTCCGCCAGGACAGCTGATCGCCCGCCGCCGGATCAGGGCCGGGCGCCGTTCAGGGCGTCCGGCCGTCCCAAGGGCCGGCCACGAAGACCGGCGAAAGGGCGTTGCGGCTGGACACCACCTCTTCGGAGGCGGCGCAGGCCGTGAGTACGAAGGCGCTGAAAAGCGCCAGTAGGGCGGTTCGGGACATACTGCTCATCCTCGATCTGCCCCGGTTTTCCGGGGTCTGTCTGGAGGCGCTTCTAGCAGCTGGGTCCCGGAAACGCCATCGCACCCTGCGTCAACCGACGCCGACTGTGTCGGATTTGCGGCGCTGACAGCCTCAGCGGTAGACCTGATCCTCGCCCGGGAAGTTGCGGGACTTCACGTCTTCCGCGTAGTCGCCGACCGCCTGTTCGATCATCGGGCCGAGCTGGCCGTAGACCTTCACGAACTTCGGCGTCCAGGGGTTGAGGCCCAGCATGTCCTCGAGCACGAGGATCTGCCCGTCGCATTCCTTGCTGGCGCCGATGCCGATCGTGGGGATCGCGACTTCCTTGGTGATACGCGCCGCCAGCGGCTCTACCATGCCTTCGAGTACGAGTGCGAAGGCCCCGGCCTCGGCGACCGCCTTGGCGTCGTCGATGTGGCTCTGCCAGCTCTCCTCGTCGCGGCCCTGGGTCTTGAACCCGCCCATGACATGGGAGCTTTGCGGCGTCAGGCCGGTGTGGGCCATGACCGGAACGCCGCGCTCGGTGAGGAAGCGGATGGTTTCCGCCATGCGGCGCCCGCCCTCCAGCTTGATCGCGCCGCAGCCGGTTTCCTTCATCACCTTGGCCGCGTTGCGGAAGGCGATGTTGGGGCTTTCCTCGTAGCTGCCAAAGGGCATGTCGACGACAATGAGCGCCTTCTCGGTGCCGCGGACCACGGCGCGTCCGTGCATGATCATCAGGTCGAGCGGCACGCCCACGGTCGTCTCCATCCCGTGCATCACCATGCCGAGGCTGTCGCCCACCAGGATGAAGTCCGCGTGGCGGTCGACGATGGCGGCGGTATGCGCGTGGTACGAGGTGAGCGAGACGATCGGCTCGCCTCCCTTGCGCGCCGCGATCTGCGGGACGGTGGTGCGGCGGATGCGGGTCTGCTGGCTCACGGGGCAATCTCCATCTGGTCGATGAGGAGGACGGCGTCATCGCCCCGGCCGAAGCGGGCGGAGATCATGATGCCGACGGGCGTTTCGAAGGGGCCGGTCGCGGGTAGGAAGGTCATGGGATCGACGAGGTCGAGCCCCTCCAGCCTTGCGCGGGGCTCTTCGGCGACGGTTTCGCGGATGGTCTGCGCGATGTCCTCGATCCGGGTGCCGGGGAGGGCCACGGCCCGACCGGCGTCGAGGGCACGCTTCAGGACCGGCGCGGCGGCGCGGTCCTCGGGAGAGAGGCGGGCGTTGCGCGAGGAGAGTGCGAGCCCGTCCTCGGCGCGGACGGTGGGAACGCCCCGGACCTCCAGGGGGAAGTGCAGGTCGCGGGCCATGCGACGGATCACGGCGATCTGCTGATAGTCCTTTTCGCCGAAGTAGGCGGCGTCTGGGCCGACGATGTTGAAGAGCCGGGCGACGACGGTCGTCACGCCCCGGAAGTGACCCGGGCGGGTCCGCCCGTGGTGCATGTCGGCGAGGCGGGTGGTCTCGACGATGGTTTCGTCGCCCTCGGGGTAGATTTCGCTGGCCTCCGGGATCAGCACCGCGTCGGCGCCGGCCTCCTCCAGCATGGCAATGTCGCGCGCTTCGGTCCGGGGATAGGCCTCGAGGTCGGCGGCCTCTCCGAACTGGGTCGGGTTCACGAAGATGGTCGCGACCACGCGGTCATGGGCGGCACGGGCGGCGGCGATCAGCGCCATGTGACCCTCGTGCAGGGCCCCCATGGTGGTGACGAGCCCGACGCTTTCCCCGGCGGCGCGGTAGTGGGCCACCTCGGAGCGGATGTCGCTGACGGTGCGGGCGATCTGCATGGGGCCTCCCGGGGTTCCGCCGCCTTCTAGATCGAAGGCGGAGGTGTCACAAGGCGGCCCGCCGTCGGGTCCGCGTCCGCTCCGAACGCGGCGGGTCGATGAGGCGATGTCGGTTTCAGGCGAGAAGGCGTCGGAGGGTTTGGCGGCGGCGGATGCGATCCCTGCGATGGAGGCGGAAATAACGCCCGGGAGTTGCCGCGCCATGAAGACCCAAGTCAAAGCCCTCGTCGTCGGCGGCGGCGCCGTCGGAACCTCGATCGCCTACCACCTCGCCCGCGCGGGCTGGGACGACGTGATGCTGCTGGAGCGCGACGAGCTGACCTCGGGCTCGACCTGGCATGCGGCGGGGCTGCTGCCCTACTTCAACATGTCCTACGCGACGACCCACATCCACGACTACTCGATCCGCTACTACAAGACGCTGGAAGAGGAGACGGGGCTCGACGCGGGCTTCTTCGTGGTGGGCAACCTGCGCATGGCGCAGACGAAGGCGCGCATGGACGAGTACATGCTCTATGCCTCGACCGCCGAGACCTGCGGCGTGCCCTACGAGTGGATGACCCCCGACCAGATCAAGGAGCGCTGGCCGCTGGTGCGGACCGACGACCTCGAGGGCGCGATCTTCCATCCCACCGACGGCTACATCAACCCGGCCGACGTGACGATGGCGATGGCCAAGGGCGCCCGGCAGCGCGGCGTGACCATCGAGCGGAAGTGGCAGGTCGACGGCTACCGCTGGGACGGCTCTGTCTGGCACGTCGACGCGGTGAAGATGGTCGAGAAGGGCGGCAACCTCGTGCCCTCCGACGAGCGGATCGTCATCGAGGCCGAGCATGTCGTCACCGCGACGGGCAACCACGCCCAGCGGACCGCGCGGCTCCTCGGCATCAAGATCCCCGCCATCCCGGTCGAGCACCAGTATATCGTCACCGAGCCCGACCCGGCGCTGGTGGAGTGGCGCAAGACCAACCCGCAGCACCCCGTCCTGCGCGACGCGGACGCCAAGTGGTACGTCCGCGAGGAGCGTGGCGGCTGGATCCTCGGGCCCTACGAGGACGGCGCGCCCGCGCGGTTCCTTCACGACGTGCCAGAGAGCTTCCGCGCCGACCTCTTCCCCCTCGATCTCGACCGGATCGAGGAGGAGTACATGTCGATGATCCACCGCATCCCCTCTTCCGAGGAGGTCGGTCTCAAGGACGACTACAACGGTCCGATCTGCTACACGCCCGACGGCAACCCGCTGCTCGGCCCCGCGCCGGGGCTGCGCAACATGTGGCTGGCCGAGGGTTTCTCCTTCGGGATCACCGCCGCCGGCGGGGCGGGCAAGTACCTCGCCGACGTCATGGTCGAAGGCGAGGCCGAGATCGACATGGCGAGCCTCGACCCGCGTCGCTACGGCTCCTGGATGACGACGGAATATGCCGCCCGGAAGAACGAGGAGGCCTACTCCCACGTCTACATCCTGCACCATCCCGACGAGGAGCGGCCCGCCGCCCGTCCGCTCCGGACCTCGCCGGCCTACGACCGGCAGAAGGCGCGGGGCGCTCAGTTCGGTGCCGTGAACGGATGGGAGCGGCCGAACTACTTCGGCCCGCTCGACGCACCAGAGAGCTTCGACCACGACGCGCGGTCATTCCGACGCGGCGGCTGGTGGCAGTATGCCCACGACGAGGCCAAGGCGGTTCGCGAGGCGGCCGGCCTGATCGACGCGACGGCCTTCACCAAGCACATCGTCGAGGGTCCGGGCGCCACCGCCTTCCTCGACTGGTTCACCTGCAACCGCCTGCCCAAGGTCGGCCGGATCAACCTGACCTACGCGCTGACCGCGCAGGGCACGGTGCGCACCGAGTACACCATCGTCCGGCTGGCGGAGGACAAGTACTACCTGGTCTCCGCCGGGGCCTGGCAGGCCTACGACAGCGACTTCCTGATGAAAGCGATCGAGGACAAGCGGGAGGAGTTCGGCTGGATCTCGGCCTACGACGTGACATCGCAGTGGGGCGTCTTCGCTCTCGCCGGGCCCAAGTCGCGGGACATCCTCGGCGGTCTCATCGGCGACGCGGAGCCGGAGACGGCACTGTCGAACAAGCGCTTTCCCTGGCTTTCGGCGCGCCGGATCGAGCTCGGCATGGTGCCCGTAAACGCGATCCGGGTGGCCTATACCGGCGAACTCGGCTGGGAGCTGCATCACCCGATCGAAATGCAGACCCATCTCTTCGACCGCTTGGTTGGGGCCGGGGAGAAGCACGGCATGAAGCTCGTCGGTGCCCGCGCGCAGAACTGGCTGCGCCAGGAAAAGAGCTACCGCGCCTTCGGCAACGAGCTGGGCCGGGACGCGACGCCGCTGGAGGCCGACCTGCCGCGCTTCGTGGACCAGTCGAAGGAGTTCCATGGCAAGGCCGACATGGAGGCCAAGGGCATCCGGTCGAAATGCGTGACCGTGCTGATCGACGGTCCCGAAGACGCCGACCCCTGGGGCCGCGAGGCGCTCTACGACGGCGAGACCCGGGTCGGACGGCTGACCTCGGGCGGCTACTCGGTCGCCTTCGGCAAGTCGATCGGAATGGGTTACGTGCGGCCCGAGCTCGCTGTCCCCGGGCAGAAGCTGCAGGTGAAGATGTTCGACAGGTTGTGGCAGGCGGAAGTGCAGGCCGACAGTCCCTACGACCCGGAGAACCAGAGGATCCGCATGGACGGTTGACCATTGCGTCAACAATTGGGCGGGGTGCGCCACCAAGATACCCCGTCCCGACCATGTTTTGGTGCACCATCATGCTTAACGTTCCTCAAGCAAGCAGCTGAGGGGCTCGCATGGCATTCATTTCAGAGATCGAGCTGACGCCCGCGGGCCGTCTGGCGCGGGTTGGCGTGATCTTCCCCGAGGCGGCGGCGCCGCGGCTTCGGTCCATGCGGGTCGCCCTGCACGGCGAGGATGGACAGCTGCAGGGCGTGGCCCGCGTCACCGATCTTCCGCGCCAGCCGTCGCCTGCGCCCGGCTATGCCGCCGTAGAGCTGCCTGTGCCGGAAAGTGACGCCGCAAATGCCGTCGCGCTCGTGGATACTGCGACGAGTGACCCGGTTCTGGGGTTCTATTCGGCCGGCACCGACAGCCTCGTGGCGCATGGAGGTCCGGCGGCCGGAGCGGCGGCCGAGCCGCTGTCGCCGGCCCCCGACGGTCCGATCCGGTTCGACGCCTACGGCAACCGGCTGGATGAAGACGGACGGCTGGACGGAGGCATCGCCTGCCTGACCGAGGGAACTCTCGTTTCGACACCCGACGGCGAGAGACGCGTCGGCGACCTGAAGCCGGGCGACCTCGTCCGGACTCGGGACAACGGCGACCAGCCTGTCCGCATGATCCACCGGCGGAAGCTCGGCGGCCCGTCCTTCGCTGCGCAGCGCGCGCTCTGGCCGGTGCGGATCGCGAAGGGCTCGATGGGCTTCGGCCTGCCGCGCCGCGATCTCTGGGTCAGCCCGCAGCACCGGATGCTCTATGCCCACATCCGCATCGGTCTAACCTTCAACGAGGAGGCGGTACTCGTCCGGGCCAAATCGCTCTGCGCCTTCTTCGAGGGCGTCGAGGTGGACTCGGGGATGGACGAGGTGACCTACGTTCATCTCGTTTTCGACCGCCACGAAATCGTCTTTGCCGAGGGCGCGCCCACCGAGAGCTTCCATTCCGGTCGCGAGGGCCTCTGCGCGCTGGACGGTCAGAGCCTCAGCGAACTCTACGGCCTCTTTCCGGACCTCCGGGTCGGGGAAGAGCGGCCCGAGGCGGGCTTCATGACGCTTCGCAGCTGGGAGCTGATGTCTGCGGTCGCCTAGCGCACCCGGACCGCATCGTACCAGGCGCGAAAACGCCCGGGGCTTCCGTTGAAGACGTTGAGATCGGTCGAGCCGTCGAAGCCGGGCAGGGTGCCGGTCCCCGAATACTGCCAGACGCGCCAGGGAGTCTCCGGGTAGCGCTCGGACAGGTGGGCGGCGGTGGACCGCAGCCAGAACTCGTAGCCCGCGAACGTCCCGATATCGTTGTCATCGAAGAAGTCCGGGACCGTGTAGATCAGCGGGCGCGTGCCGTAGTGCGCCGTCAGAAGCTCAAGGAAGCGGCGCATTTCTGCCCGGACCTGAGCGGCGGGCGGGCGGATGCGGCAGGTGGGCGAGGTTGGGTGCCACTCCATGTCCAGGACCGGCGGGAGGGCCCCGGGCGTGCGGGGGACATGCTGGATGAACCAGCGCGCCTGCTCCACGGCAGGACGGCAGAAGTAGAAGACGTGGTACGCGCCGCGCGGGATCCCGGCGGCGGCGGTTTCGGCCCAGTGGCTCCGGAACAGGGGGTCGGCGATGTCGCCCCCCTCGGTGGCCTTGAGCCAGGCGAAATTCACGCCCGCCGCGGCGGCTGTCGGCCAGGCGGGGCGGCCGTCGTAGCGCGAGGCGTCGACGCCGTGAACCGGATAGCGGTAGGGCGTGCCGCCGGGCCAGTCGTGCGGATCGAGGTCGCCCCAGTCCCGGGGCGGGCCGGCATAACCCGCTGTCGCACCGGCCGGGGCTCGCTCCTCCGGCGGGCGCGGGCCGCAGGCGGCCAGCGCGCAGGCCTGGGCAAGCATCGCGCGCCGGGTCAGCAGGTGCCGGCCCGCGCGCGTCGTCATGCCGGGACCCGCTCGAAGCGAGCGGGGTCGAGCCGCTTCACGATGTCCGGCGGCAGGTCGGGGGACCGTCCGCCCGCCAGATCGGCGAGGAGTTGGCTTCCGGCGGGGGCGGTCTGGAAACCGTAGCCGCCCTGGCAGGCGAACCAGAGAAAGTCCGGCTCGGCGGGATCGGGCCCGATGACCAGTTCGCGGTCCGGGGAGAAGGTGCGGAGCCCGGCCCAGTTGGCGAGCATCCGGGTGACCTCGACAGTCATGTGCTCCTCGAAGCGTGCGAGGCCTTCGGCCAGCACCATGTCGTCGGCCCAGGCGTCGTGAGGTTCGGCCGGGTCCTCGTCGGCAGGAGACACGATCAGGGCGCCCGCGTCGGGCTTTGCGTACCAGTCCTCGCCCGGGCCGAAGACCATGGGCCAGCCGCTTGGGTCATGGCCCTCGGGTGCGGGGATACGCGCCATGGAGCGCCGCAGCGGCGTGACGCCGAGGGGCGAGAGTCCGGCCAGCCGGGCGACAACGTCGACCCAGGCCCCCGCGGCGTTGACGAGACGGCGTGCCTCGATGACCTCGCCGCCCGCCTCGACCTCCCAGCCCGTGCCGGTCCGGCGGATCGCGGTGACGGCGCTCTTCGTCCTGATCTCGGCTCCGTTGCCGCGGGCCTCGCGGCCGAAGTTCTGGATCAGCAGGTCGGTGTCGATGTCGCTCGCCCTCGGGTCCCAGGCGGCGCGGGTCACATGGGGCGCGAGGATCGGCCAGAGCCGGCGGGCCTCGTCGTAGCCGACCTCCTCGAGTTTCATCTGCTTGCGGTCGTGCTCGAAAAGCTCGGCGGTCTCGTCCGTGCCGATCAGCATGATACCGCGCGGCGAGAGGACGCCGCCATTGGCCGTGGCGTGGTAATCGGCCCCCGCCTCGTTCAGCGCGATGGTCGAGACCTTGCCGTAGTTCTGCTCGAAGAGCGCGGCGGAGCGGCCCGAGGCGTGGTGCGCGAGGCTGTCCTCCTGCTCCAGAACGGTCACGGTTCCGAGGTGCGACAGGCGCGCCGCGGCGGAGATCCCGGCGATGCCGCCGCCGACGATCACGAAGTCTCTCATCTTTCCTCCAACCGGTCGGTGGCCGGCGGCGGGGCCGGCGAAAGCTCGGAGATGCGCGCATAGAGCGACGGCGTCATGTCGTAGGTCAGCGCGTCGAGCGAGGGCCGGAGCTGCGCGAGGTTTCGACCGGAGATGATCGGCGAAGGCAGGACAGGGTGGCGGGCCGCCCAGCCGACGGCGAGCGTGGCGGGCGAGGTGCCGAGCTCCTCGGCCAGCCGCGTGAGCCTCGTCGCGGTCTCGTGCATCCAGTCGACGCCGTAGCGCTGTCGGTACCGGTCGCTCTCGGTCAGGCGGCCTGTGCCGCCGCCGGCGTACTTGCCGGTCAGAAGACCGCCGCCCAGGGGCGAGTAGGGGAAGATCGCGATCTCCTGGTCCTGCGCCATCGGGAAGATCTCGACCTCCGCCTGCCGCTTCACCAGGGAGTACATCGGCTGGACCGCGTCGATCCGGGTGCCGAGGGCCTGGGCGATGCCCTGCGCCTTCATCACCTGCCAGGCGGCGTAGTTCGACACGCCGATGTGGCGTATGAGCCCCTGCTCCTGCATCTCCGCAAGGGTCGAGAAGCTCTCCTCGAGCTCGGTATCGGGATCCCAGATATGGAGGTAGAGCAGGTCGACCGCGTCCTGGTCCAGCTGGCGGCGGCAGCGGTCAAACTGGTCGCGGATATTCTCGCGGCCCGCCCCGCCGTGGAAGGCGACCTTGGTGGCGAGGAAAATCTCCTCGCGCTCCGGGCCGATCAGATCGCCGGTGATCCGCTCGCTCTCGCCGTCGGTGTAGCCGACGGCGGTGTCGAAATGATTGAGTCCAGCCTCGCGGGCGGCCTCGTACATGTCCCGGCTCGCGGCTGCATCGGCCGTGCCTCCGAACTGCATGGTTCCGAAGGTCAGCCGGGAGAGCGGCGCGCCGGACAGGGTGTGGAGGCTCTCGGTCATGGCCGGACGCTGACACGACCGGACCCCAAGCGGAAGAGGGCGCAGAGCGGATTCAGCCCCTTGGGCGGGAGACGGCCGCATCGCAGTCGGCGTCGAGTTCGTTCAGCACGCGGGCCAGCTGATCGAGGGTCGATTGTTCCTGTTCCGGCGTGGGCCGCTTCGGCACGGTGATCGGCGCGCCGAAGGCCATGACGCCGTGTCCGCCGGGTCTCGGCAGCAGGAAGCTGTCCCAAGTCGGCAGGACGAACTTGCGCGAGGTGGAATAGGAGAAGGGCGCGATCGGCACGCCGGTCAGCGCCGCGATGTCGACGACACCGCGCTTCGGGACGTGGACCGGCCCGTTCGGCCCGTCGGGCGTTATCCCGAGGATCCGCCCCTTCCGCAGGGCGGCGACCGCGAGGCGGAGCGCCCCGGTGTTGGACCGGCGCGGGCTGAGGTGGACGACCTCGGTCCCGCGCTCGGGCAGTCCGTCGGTCAGGACCCGGGCGATCGGGTGGCGGTACGCGAGGCCCGTGAGTGGCCAGGGCGCGCCGG
This sequence comes from Histidinibacterium aquaticum, assembly GCF_008710275.1. Lineage (GTDB taxonomy): Bacteria > Pseudomonadota > Alphaproteobacteria > Rhodobacterales > Rhodobacteraceae > Oceanicola > Oceanicola aquaticus. Next base: position 820,677 of record NZ_VYQE01000001.1, on the reverse strand, counting down.
TCGAAAGGTAGGCCGACATGGCAAGACGGCCGTGCCAGTGCGCGAGGATGAAGGGTTTGCCATCCGCGATCAGCTCTTCCCATGGCTCGAAGCCGATGCGCTGCCAGTCGGTCCGGGCGGCGACGCGGTCCATGTGGGCACCGTAGCGCCGCACGAGACGCGGACGCAGCCAGTCCTCTGCGCGGGTCTGCCACTTGGTCATGGCGGTGTTCTAGCCCTCCCGGGGCCCGACGGAAAACGGCAATTCGGGGTCTGGAACGAAAAACGGCCCGCCGGTGGGCGGGCCGTCCGATGCACGGAGCGATTGCGCTTACTGCGGAATGTCGCCTTCGATCCCCTCGACGTAGAAGTTCATGCCGAGGAGCGTTTCGTCGTCGGCGGTCTCACCCTCTTCGAGCCAGACAGAGCCGTCCTGCCGATTGATCGGGCCGGTGAAGGGGTGGTACTCGCCCGACCCCATGGATTCCTTGAGAGCCAGCGCGCTCTCGCGGACCTCGGCGGGCACCGCATCGGTGATCTCGCCGATCTCGACCATGCCGGAGTCGATGCCGCCCCAGTAGTCCTGCGACTCCCAGGTGCCGTCCATGGCCGCCTGGACGCGCTCGATGTAGTAGGGCGCCCAGTTGTCGATGATGGAGCTGACGCGCGGGGCCGGCTTGAACTCGGCCATGTCGGAGGCCTGGCCGAAGGTGTAGACGCCTTCCTGCTCGGCCGCCGCCGCCTGCGGAGCGGTGGAGTCGGTGTGCTGAAGGATCACGTCGGCGCCCTGGTCGATGAGCGCGCGTGCGGCCTCGGCCTCCTGGGCGGGATCGAACCAGGTGTAGACCCAGACGATGCGGAACTCGACCTCGGGGTTCACCTCCTTGGCGTGGAGGTAGGCGGAGTTGATGCCGCGGATGACCTCGGGGATCGGGAAGGAGCCGATGTAGCCGACGATGTTGCTCTCGGTCAGCTGGCCCGCGATGTGGCCCTGAACCGCGCGGCCCTCGTAGAAGCGCGCGGAGTAGGTCGAAACGTTGTCGGCGCGCTTGTAGCCCGTCGCATGCTCGAAGAGCACGTCGGGGAACTGCTCGGCGACCTCGACGGTCTGATCCATGTAGCCGAAGGACGTGGTGAAGATCATGTCCGCGCCGTTGAGCGCCATCTGCTGCATGACCCGCACGGCGTCGGGGCCCTCGGGGACGCTCTCCTGGTAGACGGTCTCGACCGAGTCGCCGAACTCTTCCTCGACCGCGAGGCGGGCCTCATTGTGCTCGTAGGTCCAGCCGCCGTCGCCGATCGGGCCGACATAGACGAAGCCGACCTTGAAGGGATCGTCCTGCGCGCCGGCCGCTCCGGCGAACATCATGGCGGCGCCCGCGAGTAGGTGTTTCAGTTTCATGTGTCTTCCCCTGTCAGTGGTTTGTGTTGGCCTCAGGACGAGGCATGGAAGGTCCGGCCGAGAGACCCGGGCGCACGGCCCGCGGACATCACGACGAGAACGAGGATGGTGACGAGGTAGGGGCTCATCGAGAGGTACTCGACGGGCACCGCGAGGCCCCCGGCCTGAAGGTTCAGCTGAAGCACCGTGACGCCGCCGAAGAGGTAGGCGCCGAGCAGCAGCCGCCAGGGTTTCCAGCTGGCGAAGACGACGATGGCGAGCGCGATCCATCCGGCACCGGCCGTCATCCCCTCGGTCCACTGGGGCACCCGGACGAGGCTCAGGTAGCCCCCGCCGAGGCCCGCGCAGGCGCCGCCGAAGGCGATGGCGCAGGTGCGGACGATGCGGACGTTGTAGCCGAGTGCGTGGGCGGCGCCGTGGTTCTCGCCCACCGCGCGCAGGACGAGACCGGCGCGGGAGAACTTGAGGAAGGCCCAGACGCCCGCGACGATCAGCAGCGAGAGATAGACCATCGGATCCTGCCCGAAGAGGATCCGGCCCACCACCGGCAGGTCGGTCAGCGGACCGAGGTCCACGCGGGGCAGGGTCGGGGCCCGGATGCCGATATAGCCTTGTCCCAGCAGGGCCGAGAGGCCCAGCCCGAAGAGGGTGAGCGCGAGCCCGGTGGCCACCTGGTTCGACAGCAGGACCTGCGTCAGCAGCGCGAAGAGGAGAGCGAGCACCGCCCCGCCCAGGGCCGCGCCGACGAAGCCCACCCAGGGGTTCTGGGTCCAGACGGCAGCGATGAAGCCGCAGACCGCTCCGGTGATCATCATCCCCTCGACGCCGAGGTTCAGGACGCCCGAGCGTTCGACCACCAGCTCGCCGATGGCGGCCAGCAGGATCGGCGTCGCCGCCACCATGAGCGAGGCGACGAGGAGGGCGGGGTTGATCGTGCTCAGGTCCATCGCGCGCTCCTCATTCCGCCGCTTCGGGGGCGGCGGCGGGCTTGGCCGCCGGTCTGTGCTCGGCGCGCTGGAAGCGGACCCGGTAGTGGGTCAGCACGTCCACCGCGAGCAGGAAGAACAGCAGCATCCCCTGGAACAGCTGGATCGCCGCTGCCGGAAGCTGAAGCTGGTTCTGCGCGATCTCGCCGCCGATGTAGGTGAGGGCCATGAGCCCGCCCGCGAGCAGGATGCCTACCGGGTGCAGACGGCCGAGGAAGGCCACGATGATCGCCGTGAAGCCGTATCCCACGTTGAAATCGATCGAGACCTGGCCGGCGGGACCTGCGACTTCGAACATCCCCGCGAGACCCGCCAGCGCGCCGGAGGTCCCGAGGCAGACGAGCACCAGCCTCGCGGGGTTCACGCCCGAGAAGGCCGCCGCGCGCGGGCTCTGCCCGGTCAGGCGAATCTGGAACCCGAGGATGTGCCGGGCCATGATGACGTAGGCGCCGATCACCGCGATCAGCGCGGCGACCACACCCCAGTGCATCCCAGCGCTCCGGTCGATCCAGGTCGTGGCGCTCTCGTACTGCGAAAGGTTGCGGCTGCCGGGAAAGCCCATGCCCTCGGGGTTGCGCAGCGGCCCGAGCGCCATGGCGGCGAGCAGGTTCTCGGCCACGTAGACCAGCATCAGCGACACGAGAATCTCGTTGGTCCCGAAGCGCACCTTCAGCAGGCCCGGGATCATGGCCCAGAGCAATCCGCCCAGAGCACCCGCGATCACCATGAGCGGTAGGATCAGCCAGCGTGCTTCCATCGGGTAGAAGGCGAGACCCACCGCCGCCCCGCAGAGCGCGCCGACGATGTACTGGCCTTCGGCGCCGATGTTCCAGATGCCCGCCCGAAAGCCGAAGGAGAGACCGATGGCGATGAGCACGAGCGGCGCGCCCTTCACCAGCAGTTGCGGGCGGTAGAAGGACGAGAACTCCGAGAAGAGCGGGTCCCAGAAGATCGTCCGGATCGCGACGAAGGGGTCCTTGCCGAGCGCGGCGAAGAGCAGTCCGCCCGCGATCATCGTGAGCAGCACCGCGAGGAGCGGCGTCGCGTAGGTCCAGGCGGTCGAGGCCTGGGGGCGGCGTTCGAGCTTCAGCATCCGCACTCCGCGTCAGACATGCGCGGCCTCCATGTCGTGGGCACCGCCCAGCATGAGGCCGATCTCCTCGACCGTCAGACCGCGGGCCGAGCGGGGCGGGGAGAGCGTCCCGCCGTTCAGCGCCGCGAAGCGGTCGGAGATTTCCATGAGTTCGTCGAGGTCCTGGCTGATCAGCACAACCGCCGTGCCGTTCGCCGCGAGGTCGAGCAGCGCCTGGCGGATCGCGGCGGCGGCGGAGGCGTCGACACCCCAGGTCGGTTGGTTCACCACCAGCACCTCGGGGCGCTGGAGGATCTCGCGGCCGATCACGAACTTCTGCAGGTTGCCGCCGGAGAGCGACATCGCGGTGTTCTCCGGTCCCGGCGTGCGGACGTCGAAGCGTTCGATCACCGATTGAGCGAACTTGCGGGACTTGCCCCAGTCGAAGAAGCCGTGGCGGGTCAGCCCTTCGCGCACCGTGCCCGTGAGGGCGGCGTTCTCGGTCAGGCTCATCTCGGGCGCGGCAGCGTGGCCGTTCCGTTCCTCCGGAGCGGCGAGCAAGCCAAGCGCCCGGCGCAGGTTCGGCCCCTCGGGCCCCACGTCCTTGCCCTCGAAGAGGATCATGCCCGGCTTCACCCGCATCTCGCCCGAAAGGGCGGCGAGCAGTTCGTCCTGTCCGTTCCCCGCGACGCCGCCGATACCGAGGACCTCGCCCCGGCGTACCTCGAGCGAGATGTCTTTCAATGCGGTGCCGAAGGCGCGGGGCGAGGGGGCGGAGAGCGCCTCGATCCGCAGAAGGATCTCGCCCGCCTCCGAGGTCTCGCGCTCGGGCACGTGGAGTGTGCCGCCGACCATAAGTTCGGCCATCTCCCGCGCCGAGGTTTCGCGCGGGTCGCAGGTGCCGACGTTGCGCCCCAGCCTCAGGATCGTCGCCGTCTCGCAGAGCGCGCGGATCTCTTCGAGCTTGTGGCTGATGTAGAGGATCGCGGTGCCCTCGGCGCTGAGCTTTCGCAGGGTCTCGAAGAGGATCTTCACCTCCTGCGGGGTGAGCACCGAGGTCGGCTCGTCCATGATCAGCAGCTTGGGGTCCTGCAGCAGGCAACGGATGATCTCGACCCGCTGCCGCTCGCCCGCCGAGAGATCGCCCACCATTCGGAAGGGCTCGAGCGGCAGGCCGTAGGTCTCGGAGACCTCGCGGATGCGGCGCGCGAGGTCGCGGGTCTTCGGCGGGTCCTCCATGCCGAGCGCGATGTTCTCGGCCACCGTCAGCGCGTCGAAGAGCGAGAAGTGCTGGAAGACCATGGCGACGCCCGCCGCCCGCGCGGCCCGCGGTTCCGCCGGTTCGAAGGGCTTGCCGTTCAGGAGCATGCGGCCGCGATCGGGCTTCACCAGGCCGTAGATCGTCTTGACGAGTGTCGACTTGCCGGCGCCGTTCTCGCCCAGCAGGGCGTGGATCTCGCCCCGGCCGATGTCGAAGGAGACGTCCTCGTTCGCCACGACGCCGGGATAGGCCTTGGTCAGCCCCTCCAGTGCCAGCAGTGTCCCCGTCATCCGGTCCTGTCCCCCATCGCCCGGTCCGCCGACCGGAGTAGCGCGGCCGCGACCCCGACGGCAATGGCCTGCGGGTGCTTGCCGAGGGCAGGATCGCCTATCGGGCAGGCAATGCGCAAGATTTGAGCGTTCGGATGACCGAGTGCGGCAAGCCGTGACCGGAACCGGGCCCACTTCGTTGCCGACCCGATGAGCCCGGCGCTCGCGAAGCCGTGCGACAGCAGCGTATGGCAGAGCGCGAGGTCGATCTCGTGCGAGTAGGTCAGGATCAGGTGGTGCGCGTCGGGCGGCGCATGCCGGACGGCGGCGGAGGGATCGGCGGCGACGAGGCGGCTTTCGCCGTGCATCGTGTCGGGAAACCGGTCCGGGGCGGTGTCGATCCAGGTGATCGCGTAGTGCGGCAGGGGCGCCGTGGTCGCGACGATGGCGCGGCCGACGTGACCCGCGCCCCAGACCCAGAGCGGCGCGCGGGGGCCGTCCTCCAGGGTTTCGGCCGCCTCGAAGTCGAGCGTCACCGACCCGCCGCAGCACTGCCCGAGGGCAGGACCGAGGGGAAAGGTGCGCTCCGTCCGGGTGCGGCCTTCCGCGAGCATCCGGCGCGCCTCGGCCATGGCCTCCCACTCCAGCCGGCCGCCGCCGATGGTCCCCTCCGTCGCGTCGGCGGTCACGAGCATCTGCGCGCCCGCCTCGCGCGGGACCGACCCGGCGCTGCGCCGGACGGTGACGCGGATGCCGGTCACCCGCGGGCCCGCTTCACGGCGGCCAGCACGCGTTCGGCCGTCGCGGGCGTGTCGAGCGCGGGGTCGTTCGGACCGCAGGCGGCGCAGGCGTCCATCAGGGCGAGCCAGGCCGAGATCCCCAGCATCAGCGGCGGCTCTCCCACGGCCTTGGAGCGAAAGATCGTCTCGGCGAAGTTCTCACCGTCCCAGAGGTCGACGTTGAAGACCTTGGGCCGGTCGGAACAGGCGGGGATCTTGTAGGTCGAGGGCGCATGGGTCCGTAGGCGGCCGAGGTCGTCCCACACCAGCTCCTCGGTGGTCAGCCAGCCCGCACCCTGCACGAATCCGCCCTCGATCTGGCCGATGTCGAGCGCCGGGTTCAGCGAGGCGCCGCAGTCGTGCAGGATATCGGCCCGCAGGATCCGGTTCTCGCCGGTCAGCGTGTCGATCGCCACTTCGGTCACCGCGCAACCGTAGGCGAAGTAGAAGAAGGGCCGGCCCTGTCCGCGCTGCCGGTCCCAGGAAATGTCGGGCGTTCGGTAGTAGCCGGTGGCCGAGAGGCTCACCCGGTTCTCGTAGGCGATCTGCGCGGCGCGGGCGAAGCTCATGCGCTCTTCGCCCACTTTGACCTCGCCGTCCTCGAAGCGCACGCGCGCGGCATCGGTCTGGTGCAGCGCGGCGAGGCACTCCGCGATCCGGTCGCGGATCGTGTCGCAGGCGGCCTTCGTCGCCATCCCGTTGAGGTCGGACCCCGAGGAGGCGGCCGTCGCGGAGGTATTGGGCACCTTGCCGGTGTCCGTGGCGGTGATCTTGACCATCTCGAGCGGCACGCCGAAGCGCGATGCTGCGACCTGCGCGACCTTCTGGAACAGCCCCTGTCCCATCTCGGTGCCGCCGTGGTTCAGGTGGATCGAGCCGTCCTGGTAGACATGCACCAGCGCACCGGCCTGGTTGAGATGCGTGAGCGTGAAGGAGATCCCGAACTTCACCGGCGAATAGGCGATGCCCCGTTTCAGCACCGGGTTCTCGGCATTCCACTGCGCGATGCGCTGCTTGCGTCCGGCGTAGTCCGAGCTCTCCAGCAGCCGGTCGGTCATCTCGTGCAGGATGAAGTCGGTCACCTCCATCCCGTAGGGCGTCATGTTCTCTCCCCGCGCCTCGATGGCGTGGGAGCCGACAGGCCCCGAGGCGCCGCGCGATGCGACGTCGCCGCCCTCGTGGACGGCGCCTTCCTTCAGCGGCTCGGCGCCACTGCCGGCCGTGGCCGAGACCTCAGAGGCCGGGCGATAGAAGTTGCGACGGCGCACCTCCACCGGGTCGAGCCCCCGCTCGCGCGCCACCGCGTCCATCACGCGCTCCATGCCGACCATGCCCTGCGGTCCGCCGAAGCCACGGAAGGCGGTGGCGGACTGTGTGTTGGTCTTGAGCCGGTGCGATGTGATCCGCGCGGCGGGCAGGAGGTAGGCGTTGTCCGCGTGGAGCATCGCCCGGTCGGCGACCGGCAGGCTCAGGTCCTGCGCCCAGCCGCAGCGGGCGTACTGGGTGAACTCCACCGCATGCAGGCGGCCCTCGTCGTCGTAGCCCGCCTCCCAATCGATGCGGAAGTCGTGGCGCTTGCCGGTGACGATCATGTCGTCGTCGCGGTCGTAGCGCATCTTGCAGGGGCGGCCGGTCTTCTGCGCGGCGACGGCGCAGGCCACGGCGAGCGCGTTGCCCTGGCTTTCCTTGCCGCCGAAGCCGCCGCCCATCCGACGCGTCTCGACCCGGACGGCGTGCATGGGCAGGCCGAGGGCGTCGGCCACCTTGTGCTGGATTTCTGTCGGATGCTGGGTGGAGCTCTGCACCACCATGTCGCCCCCCTCCTGCGGCAGGGCGAGGGCAGCCTGGCCCTCGAGGTAGAAGTGCTCCTGCCCCCCGACCTCGAGCCGGCCCGAGAGCCGGTGCGGCGCGCCGGAGAAAGCCTCCTCGACATCGCCCTTGGACCAGACCACGGGGCCGCCCTCGAAGCGGCTGTCGGCCTCGAGCGCCTGCTCGATCGTCAGGATCGGGGTCTCTTCCTCGTAGGTCACCCGCCCCAGCTGGGCGGCGAACCGGGCGGCGAGATGTGTCTCGGCGACGACCAGGAAGACCGGCTGGCCCATGTAGTGGACCTCACCGTCCGCCAGAAGCGGCTCGTCGTGGACGGAGGGCGAGACGTCGTTGGCGTGGGTGAGGTCGTCGGCAGTCAGAACCGCCAACACTCCGGGCGCCTCGCTGACCGAGGTCAGGTCGACGCCGGTGATCCGACCCCGCGCGCAGGTCGAGAGGCCGAAACAGAGGTGCAGGCAGTCGCCCGGCACCGGAACGTCGTCGACGTAGCGCGCCTGTCCCGTGACGTGGAGCGGCGCGGCGTCGTGGGGGAGGGGCTTCTGCACGGTCATGGCGCGACCTCCAGGACCGAAACGGGTCGTCCCGACATCTCGTGGAAGTAGCGCATCAGCAGGCCCTGCGCGGACTCGAGCCGGTAGCCCGCCGAGGCGCGCATGTCAGACAGCGGCGTGAAATCCTCCGCCAGCAGGCGGGCGGCCTGGGCGACCGTCGCCTCCGTCCAGTCTGCGCCCTGCAGCGCGGCTTCGGCATTGGCGGCGCGCTTGGGCACGCCCGCCATGCCGCCGAAGGCGATCCGCGCCTCGGCGACGCGGCCATCCTCGACCCGGACGTTGAAGCAGCCGCAGACGGCGGAGATGTCCTGGTCGAAGCGCTTGGAGATCTTGTAGCTGCGCAGCGGCTCGGCCCCGAGCGGGACGGTCACCGCCTCGACGAATTCGCCGGGCTGGCGGTCCTGCTTGCCGTAGTCGAGGAAGAACTCCTCGATCGGCAGGTCCCGCCGGTCGTCACCCCGCCGCAGGTGCAGTGTCGCCCCGAGGGCGATCAGCGCGGGCGGGTTGTCCCCGATGGGCGAGCCGTTGGCGATATTGCCGCCGATGGTCGCGGCGTTGCGGACCTGGTCCGATCCGTAGCGCCGGATCATTTCGGCGTAGGAGGGGTAGGGACCCTTCATCGCCTGCCAGACGTCCGACATGTTGACCGCCGCACCGATGCGGAGGGCGCCGTCGCGCTCTTCTATCGTGGTGAGGTCCTCGCAGCGGTTGAGGAAGGCCACCTCCCCAAGGTCGCGGAACTGCTTGGTGACCCAGAGCCCCACGTCCGTCGCACCGGCGATCAGCGTGGCCTCGGGATGGTCGAGGTACCAGTCTGCCAGCTCGTCCGCGGTCTTGGGCGCGAAGGGCGCGGAGCCGCCGGCCTCCGGCGCATCCTCCACCAGGGCGGCATCGGCGCGCATCCAGTCCGGGATGGGCTGGTTCGCCGCATCCTCGGCGGCGCGGACGATGGGCGCGTAGCCGGTGCAGCGGCAGAGGTTGCCGGCCACCACGTCGTCATGGTCGGTTCGCCCGTGCAGGTGGCCGACCGCCATCGACACGATGAAGCCCGGTGTGCAGAAGCCGCACTGGCTGCCGTGGCGGGCGATCATCGCCTCCTGCACCGGGTGCAGGCTCCCGTCGGCCCCGGCGACGCCTTCGACGGTGCGCACCGCCTTGCCCTGGAGCTGCGGCAGGAAGAGGATGCAGGCGTTGAGCGCCCGCGCCCCTGCTGCATCGGTGACCATCACCGTGCAGGCGCCGCAGTCGCCTTCGTTGCAGCCCTCCTTGGTGCCGCGCAACCCGCGCGTCTCGCGCAGCCAGTCGAGCAGCGTCCGCGTCGGAGGCGCCTCCGCGGTCACCGGCGTTCCGTTGAGCCAGAAAGATACGGTCATTCGATGACCCTGCCGCCTTACCCGTTCCTGGGGTCACCGGCGCGCGGTCGATGCGGCGTAGAGCGCGCGCCCCCTGAATCCGGTCGATGAAACCGGGGCGCAGCGCCTTTTGCAAGCCCGCCGGAACGTCACAGGGTCGCGGCGAGCCGTCCCAGTTGCTCGGCCACCGTGCCCCAGCCCTCTTCGAAGCCCATCTCGCGGTGTTTTTGGGCGCTGTCAGCATCGGCGTGGCGCGCGACGACGCGGTACTCGCAGCCCTCCGGGATGGCGGTGAAGGTGATGTCGGCGCTGAAGAAGCCGTCCGCCTTGGGGCGGAACTCCGGGCCGAGGGCGTCGGTCCAGGCGAAGCGCCGGCCCGGTTCGGCGATCAGGACGCAACCCGGGGGACCGTCCATGCGGCCGTGTTCCTCGAATTCCATCACCACGCGGAAGGCGCCGCCCGGGCGGGGATCGACCTGCGCCTCGGGGCAAGTACCAGGGGCGGGGGCGAAGAACTGCTTGATGAGCTCGGGCTCGGTCCAGCAGCGGTAGACGTTCTCCGGGGTCGCCGGGAGGTGGCGTACCAGAACGAGGTCGTTCGGGGCGATGTCTTCGTCAGTCACTTGTGTGGTCCTTCCTTTGGACTGCCTGAGCATAGTGGGAATCTGGCGGTTTCACGCGGCGACTTCGGAGCCGACGAGGCGGGCGAGATTCGCCAGCGCCCCCTCCCAGCCTTCCTGGTAGCCGGCCGCCGTCTCGGGCCCCGAGAGGCTGGCGACCTGCAGGGTGACGGTCAGTTCCGTGCCTGTTCCGGTCGCTTCGAGATCCGTCGTCACCAGCGAGACGGACAGCATCTCACCGCCCACCGTCAGGGTTTCGGTGAGGACCATGCGGGTGTCCGGCTCGATCGCGTGGAACTGGGCAACGACGTCGAACTCCGGATTGTCCTTGGGGCCGCAGCGCGCAACCTCACTGCCACCGGGCCGGATGTCGGCCTCGTCGATCTCGATTACCACGTCGTCGGAGGGTGCGCCCCAGATGGCCCGCGCCTCCGGGTTCGTGAGCAGGACGAAGAGCCGCCCGGGCGGGCAGGGATACTCACGGCTTAGCGTGAGCGTGGCGAAGTCCGTCATTGCCGTGATCCTTTTTCCATTTCGCGCACCAGCGCATCGAGCCTGTCGAGGCGGCCCTCCCAGAGGCGGCGCTGCCTGGAGAGCCAGTCCTCGGCCTCGGCCATGGGCGCCGCTTCGATATGAACGGTCCGCACCCGCCCGGCCTTTTCCGAACGGACGAGGCCCGCGGCCTCCAGCACCTTGAGGTGCTTCAGGAAGGTCGGCAGCGCCATGTCGTGCGCGGAGTGCAGGTCGCTGACCGCCTGCGGGCCGCTCGCCACAAGGCGCTCGACCACCGCGCGTCGGGTGGGGTCGCTGAGGGCAGAGAAGAAACTGTCGAGTTGGTTAGCCATAAGGCTAGGTATCACACCGCGACCACGCTGGCGAGAAAAAAGTTAGCCAATCGGCTAATCATGGCTTATCCACAAGCGAGGCGACTGGCCCCGCCGCCGCCCACAAGATAGGGTGGTGCCATGACCAGCGCGCCCCGATTCATCCATCTCCGCACCCACACCGAATACTCGCTCCTCGAAGGGGCCGTGCCGGTGAAGAAGCTGCCCGGTCTCGCCGCCGCGCAGGGCATGCCGGCGGTCGCGGTGACCGACAGCATGAACATGTTCTGCGCGCTGGAATTCTCGGAGTACGCGGTCAAGGAGGGCGTTCAGCCCATCGTCGGCTGCCAGGTCGACGTCTCCTATCGCGAGGTCGAGCCCGGCAAATGCGCCGAGGCGCCCGCGCCGGTCGTGCTGCTGGCGCAGTCCGAGCAGGGCTACATGAACCTCATGAAGCTCAACTCCTGCGCCTACCTCGAAGGGCGCGGAGACTGGCCGCAGGTTCTGCTCGAGGAGCTGGAGATCCACTCCGAGGGGCTCATCTGCCTCACCGGCGGGCCCGACGGTCCGGTCGGCCGGCTGCTGCGCGTCGGTCAGCGGCCCGCGGCTCAGGCGCTGATGGAGCGGCTGGCGGCGATCTACGGCGACCGGCTCTACGTCGAGCTGCAGCGGCATCCCGGCGATGACGGCCTGCCGGAGGCGGAGCGCCTGTCGGAGCCCGGCCACGTCGAGATGGCCTACGCCATGGGCCTGCCGCTGGTGGCCACCAACGACGTCTACTTCCCCAAGACGGATCTCTACGAGGCGCACGACGCGCTGATCTGCATCGCCGAGGGGGCCTACGTCGACCAGCAGGAGCCGCGCCGGAGGCTGACGCCGCAGCACTACTTCAAGTCGCCGCAGGAGATGGCGACGCTCTTCGCCGACCTGCCCGAGGCGCTGGAGACCACGGTGGAGATCGCGAAGCGCTGCGCCTTCAAGGCCTACAAGCGCGACCCGATCCTGCCGCGCTTCGCCGATGACGAGGTGGACGAGCTGCGGCGCCAGGCGAACGAGGGCCTTCAGGCGCGGCTCGCGGTCATCCCCCATGCGGCGAGCGTGGAGGAGTACCAGAAGCGGCTGGATTTCGAACTCGACATCATCGAGTCCATGGGGTTCCCGGGCTACTTCCTGATCGTCGCCGACTTCATCAAGTGGGCCAAGGAGCACGACATCCCGGTCGGTCCCGGCCGTGGTTCGGGCGCGGGCTCTCTCGTGGCCTACGCGCTCACGATCACCGACCTCGACCCGTTGCGCTACGCGCTGCTCTTCGAGCGCTTCCTCAACCCCGAGCGGGTGTCGATGCCGGACTTCGACATCGACTTCTGCATGGATCGCCGCGAAGAGGTGATCCACTACGTCCAGGAGAAATACGGCCGCGACAAGGTGGGGCAGATCATCACCTTCGGCGCGCTGCTGTCCAAGGCCGCCGTCCGCGACGTCGGCCGGGTCCTGCAACTGCCTTACGGCCAGGTCGACAAGCTCTCCAAGATGATCCCCGTGGAAGGGGTTAAGCCGGTCTCGATCGAGAAGGCGCTCGCGGACGAGCCGCGCCTGCGCGAGGCCGCGAAGGCCGAGGAGGTGGTCGACCGGCTGCTGACCTACGGCCAGCAGATCGAGGGGCTGCTGCGAAACGCCTCGACCCACGCCGCGGGCGTGGTGATCGGCGACCGCCCGCTCGACGAACTGGTGCCGCTCTACCAGGACCCTCGCTCGGAGATGCCGGCGACACAGTTCAACATGAAGTGGGTCGAGCAGGCGGGCCTCGTGAAGTTCGACTTCCTCGGGCTCAAGACCCTGACGGTCATCCAGAACGCCGTGGATCTGATCCTGAAGTCCGGGCGCAACCTGCACGAAGCGGCGGACGGCAACCGGCTCTACGATCCGACGCCGGGCGGCGAGAACCAGATGAACCTGATCCCGCTGGATGACGGGAAGACCTACGACCTCTACGCATCCGCCAAGACCGTCGCCGTCTTCCAGGTGGAAAGCTCGGGCATGATGGACGCGCTGCGGCGTATGAAGCCGACCTGTATCGAGGACATCGTCGCGCTCGTCGCGCTCTACCGGCCCGGCCCGATGGAGAACATCCCGAAGTACTGCGAGGTCAAGAACGGCATCTCGGCGCGGGACAAGCTGCACCCCTCGGTCGATCACATCCTGGACGAGACGCAGGGCATCATCGTCTACCAGGAGCAGGTGATGCAGATCGCCCAGGAGATGGCGGGCTACAGCCTCGGCGGCGCCGACCTGCTGCGCCGCGCGATGGGCAAGAAGATCCAGGAGGCGATGGACGCCGAGCGGCCGAAGTTCATCGAAGGCGCGAAGAAGAACGGCGTCGACGACAAGAAGGCGCTCGAGGTCTGGAACCTGCTCGACAAGTTCGCCAACTACGGCTTCAACAAGTCGCACGCGGCGGCCTACGCGGTGGTCAGCTACCAGACGGCCTGGCTCAAGGCGAACCACCCGGTCGAGTTCATGGCCGGCGTCATGAACTGCGATATCCATCTCACCGACAAGCTCGGCGTCTACTTCCAGGAGGTGAAGAAGGGGCTCGGCCTGCCCTGGGAGCCGCCCTGCGTGAACCGCTCGGACGCGGTCTTCGACGTACAGGAGGGCAAGCTGATCTACGCCCTCGGCGCGCTCAAGAACGTGGGCACCGATGCCATGCGGCTGATCGTCGAGGCGCGGAACGGCAAGCCCTTTTCCAACGTCTACGACTTCGCCCGCCGGGTGGACCTCAAGCGGGTCGGCAAGCGCAGCCTCGAGATGCTGGCGCGGGCCGGGGCCTTCGACGAGCTCGACCCCAACCGCCGCCGCATCTTCGAGAGCCTCGACGCGCTCACCGCCTATTCCGCGGCGATCCACGAGCAGCGCGAGAGCAACCAGTCCTCGCTCTTCGGCGACGCAGGCGACGACCTGCCGGAGCCGCGTCTCTCGCGCGAGCCCGACTGGCTGCCGGCGGAGCGGCTGTCGGAAGAGTTCAAGGCGGTGGGCTTCTATCTCTCCGGCCACCCGCTCGACGACTACATCGGCCCGCTGCGGCGCAAGCAGGTCCTGACCTTCGACGAGGTCATGGCCAAGGCCGAGCAGGGGGCGGCGATCGTGAAGATGGCCGGCACCGTCGCCTCCCGGCAGGAGAGGAAGTCGGCGCGGGGCAACCGTTTCGCCTTCGTGCAGCTCTCGGACCCAACGGGGCAGTACGAGGTCACGATGTTCTCCGACACGTTGGAGGCCGCGCGGGATCACCTCGAGAGCGGCAGCCAGGTCGTGCTGCAGGTCGAGGCGACGATGGAGAGCGACCAGCTCAAGCTGCTGGCGCGGTCGGTCTCGCCGATCGACGTGGCGGTGGCCGACGCGGGGTCGCTGGGCCTCAAGGTCTACGTCGACGGGGCGGAGGCGGTGCCGGCGGTGGCGCAGGTTCTCAAGGGGGCCGAGGGCGGCCGGGGCGGTCGCGGTCCGATCTACTTCTGCCTGATGGACGACGGGCTGCCGGGAGAGGTGGAGCTCGATCTCGGGGCGGAATTCCCGGTCACGCCGCAGATCAAGGGCGCGCTCCGCTCCCTGCCGGGTGTGCTGGAAGTGCAGGACATGTGAGGGCGTCCAAATTTGGACGCCTCCTATTCGCATTGATAATCAGCGACTTGCCGAAAGTTGCGCACTCCGGCGCCGAGGCCCGGCCACGGGGGCGGTGACCGTTTACGCGTTGCGGCAGATTCGCTACACAAAAGACAAAAGAGCGGGCGGGATCTCGGTATGAAACGTATTGCCTTGTTGGCGGCCGGACTTCTTCTGGCCGGGTGCGGAGACCCGTTCGGCGGGATGAACCGGCTCAGCGAGACCGGCATCGGCGGCAACCCTTCCGCCTCCGTCGCCGCGAGCGGCGAGGGAGAGTTGCTCTCCGAGGCGGCCGCCAACCCTTCCGACCTGGAACAGAGAGCCGCGGCCGAGGCGGCCAGCCGCAGCGCCGACCGTCCGCCGCGCGGGCTCTTCGCGATGCTGGGCCTGGGGAACGGCGGGGGCGCGACGCCCGCCGCGGCGCCCGCGCCCGGCGGGGGCCTCTTCGGCGGCGGGTCTTCGTCCGGACCGGATGCCCAGGACGTGCCGCCCGGAACCGTCATTCCCTACGGCCGGATCGCTCGGGTCTGCGACCTTCCGCGGCGCCGGCTGGGGCAGCGGGTGCTGCAGGAATCGGGCTTCACCGTCTACGACTCGATCCCCAACTCGACCGCCCCGCGGCCGCACTACATCACCGGCTTCTCGGACGGCTGCCCGCGCACTATAACCGGGGCGCTCGTGCTGGCGGGGGACGTCGGGACCCACGAGACGGTCCGCTACCAGCCCTCGAACAGCGGGATCCGCTATACAGAGACCGACGAGGCCTACGAACAGATCAAGTCGCGGATCTGCGGCGCCCGGCGCGGCACGCCCTGCGGCAACCGGATCGACCGGCTGGCGCGGAACACGGTCTTCCTGACGGTCTACGAGAGGTTCGGCGGCGGCGACCGCTGGGTCGAGGTGCTGCTGCACGACCGCGGCGTCTCGGCGATCGACTTCAAGGAATAGCGCGACTCACCAGTGCGGCGGCTTCTGGTCGGCGAGGGGGATCGAGTTCTCGCCTTCCGCCTCACGGTCGGCCTCGCGCTCCATCAGCAGGCCGACCCGGCGCGACAGGCGCTCGATCTGCTCGACGCGGCGGGCGAGTTCGTCAGAGAGGTCGGCGACCTCCCGCTCCAGATGGGCGATGCGTTCTTCGAGTGCCTCGGACATGGGCCACCTCCTGACGCCGACCTAGCCGCGCCGACCCGTGCCGCCAAGCCCTCCGTTGCCCTCTCCGGACGCGCGCGATAGAGGAGCCACGCGAGCCGAGCCGAGGACACCACGCATGGCCAAGGACAAGAAACAGCCCCGCCCCAAGGCGGAGACGCCGAAGGGATTCCGCGACTATTTCGGCGCGGAAGTGACCGAGCGCGCGGAGATGCTGGGCAAGATCGCCGAGGTCTACCAGTCCTACGGATTCGACGCGCTGGAGAGTTCCGCCGTGGAGACCGTCGAGGCGCTGGGCAAGTTCCTCCCGGACGTCGACCGGCCGAACGAGGGCGTCTTCGCCTGGCAGGAAGAGGACGACGAGAAGTGGCTGGCGCTGCGCTACGACCTGACCGCGCCGCTGGCCCGGGTCTACGCTCAGCACCGGAATGATCTGCCGACCCCCTACCGCCGCTATGCCATGGGGCCGGTCTGGCGGAACGAGAAGCCGGGGCCGGGACGATTCCGCCAGTTCTACCAGTGCGATGCGGATACGGTCGGCGCGCCCAGCGTGGCTGCGGATGCCGAGGTCTGCGCGATGCTGGCCGAGGCGCTGGAGAAGGTGGGCATCCCGCGCGGGGATTACGTGATCCGGGTGAACAACCGGAAGGTTCTGAACGGGGTACTCGAGGCCATGGGCGTCGAGGACGAGGGCCGGAAGGCCGCCGTCCTCCGCACCATCGACAAGTTCGACAAGGTCGGCGAGAGCGGGGTCCGGGAGCTGCTCGGGAAGGGCCGCCTCGATGCCTCGGGAGCCTATATCGACGGTGTCGGACTTTCGGATGAACAGGCCGAGCCGGTCATCGCCTTTCTCACGTCGAAGGGAGAGACGGCCGGAAGCACGCTTGCCAACCTGCGCGCGGCCATCGGCGGCTCTGCTATGGGGGCCGAGGGTGTCGACGAACTCGAGACCATCTCGACCCTCCTCGAAGCGCAGGGCTACGGCCCCGACCGCATCGTCATCGATCCCTCCGTCGTCCGGGGTCTCGGCTATTACACCGGGCCCGTGTTCGAGGCCGAGCTGACCTTCGAGATCACCGACGAGAAGGGCCGGCCGCGGCAGTTCGGCTCGGTGGCTGGCGGCGGGCGCTACGACGACCTGGTGAAGCGCTTCACCGGGCAGGCGGTGCCCGCGACGGGCGTCTCCATCGGCGTGGATCGCCTTCTTGCCGCATTGCGCGCCAAGGGACGCGTGACCGGCGAGGCGCAGGGGCCGGTGGTCGTCACGGTCATGGACCGGGACCGGATGGCCGACTACCAGAAGATGGTCGCTGAGCTGCGGCAGGCGGGCATCCGGGCGGAGGTCTACCTCGGCAACCCGAAGAACTTCGGCAACCAGATGAAGTACGCGGACCGCCGGGGGTCCCCGGTCGCGGTCATCGAGGGAGCCGACGAGAAGGAGCGGGGCGTCGTCCAGATCAAGGACCTCGTGCTCGGCTCGAAGATCGCAGAGAGCGCGACGCTGGAGGAGTGGAAGGACCGCCCCTCGCAGTACGAGGTGCCGCGCGGCGAGCTCGTCGCCCGCGTCCGCGAGATCCTGGACGGCACGGCGTGATCGGCTCGGAGACCAAGCGCGCGGCCCGGGAGCGGGCCGCCCGGCTGGTCTCGCTCTTCGAGAGCGGGGGGGCGCAGGCCGTCGAGGCCTCCATGCTCCAGCCGGCCGAGACGCTGCTCGACCTCTACGGCGAGGATATCCGGGCGCGGACTTTCGTGACCTCGGACCCGATCCGGGGCGAGATGATGCTGCGGCCGGACTTCACCGTTCCGGTCGTGCAGATGCACATGGCCGGCGGCGCCGATCCCGCGCGCTACACCTACGCCGGCGAGGTCTTCCGGCGGCAGGAGGTCGATCCGGACCGGGCGGTCGAATACCTGCAGGTCGGGCTGGAGCTCTTCGGCTCCGACGATCCCGCGCAGGCGGATGCCGAGGTCTTCGCCGCCATCGCCGAGGCGCTCGCGCCGCTGAAACTCCGCGCTTCGACCGGGGACATCGGCATCCTGGTGGCCGCGGTGCAGGGGCTCGATACCTCCGAGGCGCGAAAGGCGGCGCTGCTCCGGCATGTCTGGCGGCCGCGGCGGTTCCGTCAGCTGCTCGAGCGGTTCGGAGGCCGGCAGTCGCCGCCGGCGCAGCGGGTGGCGCTGCTCAACGATCCCTCGCCTCTCGCCGACGCGGGGCCGCTGGTGGGCCTGCGGAGCGAGGACGAGATCGAGGCGCGGATCGCGCGGCTGCGGGACGACGCGGCCACGCCGCCCCTGGCCGAGACGCAGATCGCGTTGATCGACGCCATCCTCGCGCTGAAGGAGACCGCGCCCAACGTGCTCGTCGCCCTGCGCGACATCTCCGCCGATCTGCCGGCCATCGGGCCCGCGGTCGACCGGCTCTCGGCCCGGCTGGAGGCGCTGGCGGCGCGGGGGATCGAGGTCGAGGACCTGGCCTTCGAGGGCAGCTTCGGGCGGACCTCGATGGAATACTACGACGGCTTCGTCTTCGGCTTCTCGTTCGAGGGTCGGCCGGACCTGCCGCCGGTGGCGACGGGCGGGCGCTACGACGCGCTGACCCGCGTGCTGGGCGGCGGGCACGGCATTCCCGCCGTGGGCGGTGTGATCCGGCCCGAGGTGCTTCTGGCGGGCGAGGAGGCTCCGGCATGACCCTGCGGCTCGGGATCCCGTCCAAGGGGCGGCTGATGGACAAGACCGTCGACTGGTTCGGCGCGCGGGGCGTGACCCTGCGCCGCTCGGAGAGCGAGCGGGAGTACGCGGGGACCGTCGAGGGGATCGAGGGCGTCGAGATGGTGCTGCTCTCGGCCAGCGAGATGCCGCGCGAGCTCTCGGCCGGGCGGATCCACCTGGGCGTCACCGGGTCGGACATGGTGCGCGAGCGGCTCGCGAACTGGGACCAGCAGGTGCGGGAGATCGCGCCGATGGGCTTTGGCGGGGCGGACCTGGTGATCGCGGTGCCGCAGGCCTGGGTCGACGTGGACACTCTCGACGACCTCGACGCGGTGGCGGCGCAGTTCCGGGCCGCGCACGGCCACCGGCTGCGCATCGCGACCAAGTACCACCGCCTGGTGCGCGAGTTCCTGCGCGAGCATGGCGTGGCGGACTACGCGCTGATCGACAGCCAGGGTGCGACGGAAGGCACGGTGAAGAACGAGACCGCCGAGGCGGTGGCCGACATCACCTCCACCGGCGAGACCCTGCGGGCGAATTTCCTCAAGGTGCTCACTGACGGGCTGATCCACTCCAGCCAGGCGACGCTCTTCAAGTCGCGGGCCGCCGAGTGGGGCGACGCGGAGCGTGAGGCCATGCGCGAGCTCGAAGCGCGGGTCGAGCGCTGAACTGGCGCTCCTCCGCCCGACGGGCGGCGTCGCTCGGCTCGGAGACCCGGCTCAGAGCACCCCGATTTCGGCCAGTTCTGCGGCGAGCTTCGGCGGCAGGGCGTCCTCCGCCTGGCGGCCCTCCGGCAGGTCGCGGGGCGCATCCTCCGGCTTGAGGTAGCGCCAGCCCTGGAACGGGCGGCGCGGGGTCGCGGTGACGCGGACGAGCGCGGGATCGAGGACGATGGCGCAGCGCCGGATGCCGTCGCCGCCGTCGTGTTCGTCCAGCCGCAGGATGCGCTGGCGGGCGAGGATGACGCCGCGGATCACCCAGTAGAGGCTTCCGCCGTCGAGGATCTCCTCCTCCCGTTTCGGCCACATGCGGGTGACGTGGCGGGGCAGGCCGTCGGAGGTCTGCGCGCGGCGGGTCTTCTGCCAGGCGGCTAGGTCCTCGACGCTCTCTGTGCCGACGGAAAGTTTCTGTAGGTTGAGCTTCGCCATTTACCTGCCCCCAAGTCTTGTAGGAGAAGGCTAGGTCTCACCAGCCGATTCTGCTAGATTGCCTGCCTCACGATTCCGAATAGGACCGCGCCCATGAGCTCCTTCGCCGCGCCCATCGCCGAACAGATCTGGGATATGAAGTACCGCCTGAAAGAGGCCGACGGCACCGCGCTCGACGCGACGGTCGAGGACAGCTGGCGCCGGATCGCCCGCTCGCTCGCCGCCGTCGAGGACGACGCCGAGGGCTGGGAGGCCCGGTTCTACGAGGCGCTCTCGGATTTCCGCTTCCTGCCCGCGGGGCGGATCCTCGCCGGGGCCGGGACCGAGCGGTCGGTGACGCTCTTCAACTGCTTCGTCATGGGCACGATCCCCGACACGATGGCGGGCATCTTCGACATGCTGAAGGAGGCCGCGCTGACCATGCAGCAGGGCGGTGGCATCGGCTACGACTTCTCGACCATCCGGCCCAAGGGCGCGGCGGTGCAGGGGGTCGCGGCGGATGCTTCGGGCCCGCTGTCCTTCATGGACGTCTGGGACGCCATGTGCCGGACAATCATGTCCGCGGGCTCGCGCCGCGGGGCGATGATGGCCACCATGCGCTGCGATCACCCCGACGTGGAGCAGTTCATCGCCGCCAAGTCCGACCCGGCGCGGCTGCGCATGTTCAACATGTCGGTGCTGGTGACAGACGATTTTATGGAGGCGGTGAAGGCGGACGGCCCCTGGGATCTCGTCTTCGGCGGCGAGACCTTCAAGACGGTCCGCGCGCGCGACCTCTGGGACCGGATCATGAAGTCGACCTACGACTACGCCGAGCCGGGCGTGATCTTCATCGACCGCATCAACCAGATGAACAACCTCGCCTACTGCGAGGAGATCGCGGCGACCAACCCCTGCGGCGAGCAGCCGCTGCCGCCCTACGGCGCCTGCCTGCTGGGATCGGTGAACCTTGCCCGGCTGGTGGCCGAGCCCTTCACCGAGGGCGCGGCGCTGGACGAGGCGGCGCTCGACGAGCTCGTCGGGACCGCCGTGCGGATGATGGACAACGTGGTCGACGCCTCGCGCTTCCCGCTGCCGCAGCAGGCCGAGGAGGCGCGCAACAAGCGGCGCATCGGTCTGGGGGTGACCGGCCTTGCCGACGCGCTGCTGATGGTCGGTCTGCGCTACGGGACCGAGGAGGCGGCCGAGCAGACCGAGGCCTGGATGAAGAGGATCGCGCGGGCGGCCTACCTGACCTCCGCCGGACTGGCCGAGGAAAAGGGCGCCTTCCCCCTCTTCGACGCGGAGAAGTACCTCGCCTCCGGGACGATGCAGCTGATGGACGAGGACGTGCGCGCGGCGGTGGCCGACAAGGGTATCCGCAACGCGCTGCTCACCTCCATCGCGCCGACGGGGACGATCTCGCTCTACGCGGGGAACGTCTCATCGGGGATCGAGCCGGTCTTCGCTTATGCCTATACGCGCAAGGTGCTGCAGAAGGACGGCTCGCGCACCGAGGAGGAGGTGGTCGACTACGCCGTGAACCTCTGGCGCGAGGTGCATGGCGAGGCCGAGCTGCCGGGGCACTTCGTCAACGCGCAGGAGCTGCAGCCGCAAGAGCATGTGCGGATGCAGGCGGCGGCGCAGAAGTGGGTCGATTCCTCGATCTCCAAGACGATCAACGTGCCCGAGGACATCGGCTTCGAGGCCTTCAAGGATGTCTACATGCAGGCCTACGAGACGGGCTGCAAAGGCTGCACGACCTATAGGCCGAACGACGTCACGGGGTCGGTGCTCTCGGTCGCCTCCGAGGCGAAGGACACGACCCCCTCCGAGACGCCGGCGCTGGTTCATGACAGCGGAGACGGCGGGGCGGAGGTCGTCTACATGTCGGAGCCGCTCGACCGTCCCGCCGCGCTCGAGGGACAGACCTACAAGGTGAAGTGGCCGGGCTCGGAGCACGCGCTCTACATCACGCTCAACGACATCATCATGAACGGCCAGCGCCGGCCCTTCGAGATCTTCATCAACTCCAAGAACATGGAGCACTTCGCCTGGACGGTGGCGCTGACGCGGATGATTTCGGCCGTGTTCCGGCGGGGCGGGGACGTTTCCTTTGTCGTCGAAGAGCTCAAGGCGGTCTTCGATCCACGCGGCGGCGCCTGGGTGCAGGGCAAGTACATTCCCTCGATCCTGGCGGCCATCGGCGGCGTCATCGAGCAGCACCTGATCGCGATCGGCTTCCTCGCTGGCGAGGGCATGGGCCTCAAGTCCGACCCGCAGGCCGAGGTGGCCGTGGTGGGCGGCCGCCCGCAGGGCTCCTGCTCGTCCTGCGGAAGCTACGACGTGCGGATGGTCGAGGGCTGCATGACCTGCGGCAACTGCGGGTATTCCAAGTGCGGATGAAGGGGCTCTTCGACCTGCAGGTGCCCGCGATGCGGCCGCTCTGGCTGCGCGTGACGATCGTCCTGGCGACGCTGGCCTGGACGGGGATGGAGATCGTCAACGGCGCCTGGGGCTGGGCCGCTCTTTTCGGGGCGGCGGGGCTGTGGTGCGTCTGGCAGTTCTTCGTCACCTGGGACGAGGAGAAGGTCGCCGCGAAGGAAGACCGCTAGTCGGTCTTCGGTGCGTGGTCGGCGGCGGTGGCGCCCCGGCTTCCCGCGGGGCGGGCCTCTCCGACGGTCGAGTCCTGGGCTGTCTGGCGCTCCGCCTCGGCGTTGATCTCCGCGCCGACGAGAATCGCGTAGGCCGAGATCCAGAGCCACATGAGCAGGACGATCATGCCGGCCATGGCGCCGAAGCTCTCCTGGTAGCTGGCGAAGTTCTCCGCGTAGATCGCGAAGCCGGCCGAGGCCGCGATCCAGAGGATCGTGGCGAGAACGGCGCCGGGGGTCAGCCATCGCCATTGAGGCGCGTCGCGGTCGGGGCCGTAGCGGTACAGGATGCCGATCCCGACCACGGTCATGGCCAGCAGGACGACCCAGCGGGCCGCGGCCACCAGGAACTCCGTGACCGGGCCGAGCGTCAGCAGGCTGAGCAGGCTGGGCACGAGGATCGTCGCGGCAAGGCCGGCCACGATGCCGATGACCAGGACGACGGTGAGGACGAGCGTCAGGGCCGTGCGCTTGACGAAGCCCCGCTCGTCCTGCTCATCGTAGGCGACGCAGAGACCCTCCATGAGACTGGAGACGCCCTTGGAGGCGGAGTAGAGGGCGAGCCCGAGCCCCACGACCGCGGCGAGCCCGAGGCCCGCCTGATCGGAGCCCGCGACCTCCTGCGCCTGTCCGAGGATGATCTCGGAGGCGCCTTGGGGCACGAAGGCGGAGATGCGGTCGAGCTGCTCTGTGACCTGCGAGGGCTCCAGCACGAGCCCGGCGATGGCCATGAGCGCGGTGATCGCGGGGAAGAGTGCGAGCAGACCGAAAAAGGCGATACCAGCGGCGATGAGCGCGACGTGGTCCCTGCCGATATCGGCCCAGACACGCTTGCCGATCTCCATCCAGGCCGCGCGGGGCAGGCCTCTGGGAGTCGGGGCGGTTTCGCCGGGTCTGTCGGTCATCGGTCGGGCTCCTGCGGTTTCCGAACCGAACGAGCCCGCGCCGCGACTGTTCCCGATGCCCTAGACGGCGAGGGCGTCCTTCACCTCGAAGTAGGGGCAGTCCACCCGTACGCCGTTTTCATACTGGCGGCGGTCCTTCGGCTCGGCGCAGTCCGGCCGGGCCTTGGGGCAGCGGGTACGGAAGACGCAGCCCGAGGGCGGGTTGAGCGGCGACGGCAGCTCGCCTTCCAGCACCGGACGCGGGCGGGCCTTCTCCAGCACCGGGTCCGGGATCGGGACCGAGGAGATGAGCGCCTGCGTGTAGGGGTGACGCGGCTTGGTGGTCACCTCGTGGGTGGGTCCGGCCTCCATGATCCGTCCGAGGTACATCACGACGATCTCGTCGGAGATGTGCTTCACCACGGAGAGGTCGTGGGCGATGAAGATCATCGACAGGCCCATGTCCCGCTGCAGCTCCTTGAGCAGGTTCACCACCTGAGCCTGCACCGAGACGTCGAGGGCGGAGACGGGCTCGTCGCAGATCAGCAGCTTGGGCCGCATGATCAGCGCGCGCGCAATGCCGATGCGCTGGCACTGGCCGCCGGAGAACTCGTGCGGGTAGCGGTTCACGAGGTTGGGCAGCAGGCCCACGCGCTCCATGATCTCGCCCACGCGCTTCTTCACCTCGGCGCGCTTCATCTCCGGGTAGTGGGTCGTCAGCGGTTCGGCCACGATGTCGCCCACCGTCATGCGCGGGTTGAGCGCGGCGAGCGGGTCCTGGAAGACCATCTGCGCATCGCGCCGGTGTCGGCGGCGGTCGCCCACGCTCATGGATGCGAGATCGGTGCCTTCGAAGAGGATCTGCCCGCTGGTGGCGGGTACGGTGCCCACGATGGCGCGGGCCACGGTGGACTTGCCAGAGCCGCTCTCGCCCACGAGGCCGACGGTCTGGCCCTGCTCGAGGTCGAAGGAGAGGCCGCCCACGGCCTGAAGCTTCATCGGCGGAGTCCAGGGCCAGGCGCCGCGTTTCGGCACGTCGAAGGTGACGCGCAGGTCCTTGACGGAGAGAATGGACATCAGGAGGTCACCTCCGGAACGGGTGCGTGGCAGGAGCGCCAGCGCGCCGGCTCGAACTCCTCCAGCGGCGGCTTGATGGTCGGGCACTCGTCGCGCCGGTAGGGGCAGCGCGGGGTGAAGGGGCAGCCCTGAGGCAGGCGCGACATGTCCGGCGGCTCGCCGGAGATCGTCAGCAGCTCGTCGTCTTCCTTGTCGAGGCGCGGCACGGCCGCGAGCAGGCCCTTGGTGTAGGGATGGGTCGGCTTGGCGAAGAGCGCCTCGGTCGAGGCCTGCTCCATGATCTGGCCGCCGTACATCACCATGGTCCGGTCGCAGGCATCCGCGACGATGCCCAGGTCGTGGGTGATGAGAATGATGGCCGTCCCGAACTCCTCGCGGATGTCGGCCAGCAGTTGCAGGATCTGCGCCTGCACGGTCACGTCGAGCGCCGTCGTCGGCTCGTCGGCGATCAGAAGCCGCGGGCGGCAGAGCAGGGCCATGGCGATCATGATCCGCTGGCGCATGCCGCCGGAGAACTCGTGCGGATACATTCCGATCCGCGAGCGGGCGTCGGGAATTTTCACCGCGTCGAGCATCTTCGCGGATTCCTCGATGGCCTGCTTCTTGGACATGCCCTCGTGCAGCTGGAGCACCTCGGCCATCTGGTCGGAGACCTTCAGATAGGGGTTCAGCGAGGTCATCGGGTCCTGGAAGATCATCCCGATCTCGCGCGACCGCACCTTGTTGAGCTGGCGGGGAGAGAGCTTCAGCAAGTCGGTCCCGTCGAACCGCACGGAGCCTGCGGCCCGGCCGTTGCGGGCGAGCAGGCCCATGATCGCGAAGGCGGTTTGCGACTTGCCGGAGCCGCTTTCCCCCACGATGGCGAGGGTTTCCTGCCGGTCGACGGAGAAATTCACGCCATTGACGGCATTTACCTCGCCGTCCCCGGTGGTGAAGCTCACCGAGAGGTCTTCGATCTCGAGAAGGGGCATTCAGTGCGGTCCTTGAGTCCAGAGGTCTCAGCGATCCTTGGGATCGAGCGCGTCGCGCAGCCCGTCGCCGACGAAGAAGAAGGCGAAGAGCGTGATGAGGAAGAAGAAGAGCGGATAGGCCAGCATCCAGAGGGTGCCGTTGTTCATCTGCTGCGTGCCCTGCCGGATCAGCGCCCCGAGCGAGGTCGAGGGCTCCTGAACGCCGAGGCCGAGGTAGGAGATGAAGCTTTCGAAGATGATCATCTGCGGGACCAGGAGCGTCGCGTAGACGATCACGATGCCCAGCAGGTTCGGAACGATGTGGCGCAGGATGATCGTGAGGGGGCGCACGCCGGTGGCGATGGCCGCCTCGACGAATTCCTTGTTCTTGATCGAGAGCGTCTGCCCCCGGGCGATCCGGCTCATGTCGAGCCAGGCGATGAGGCCGATGCCGAGGAAGAGCATGAAGATCGACTGGCCGAAGATCACCAGCATCAGGATCAGCACGAACATGAAGGGGATCGACATCAGCACGTCGACCAGCCGCATCATCACGTCGTCGGTCTTGCCGCCGAGGTACCCGGCGATGGCACCATAGAGCGTGCCCACGACCACGGCGACGAGCGCGCCGACCACCCCAACCATGAGCGAGACGCGGGTGCCCTGGACAACGCGGGCGTAGAGGTCGCGGCCCTCGAAATCGACGCCGAAGTAGTGGCCGGTCTCGATGGAGGGGGAGCCGTTTACGGCCATCGCGCCCATCAGCGAGAAGTCGACGGT
The DNA here is from genome assembly GCF_008710275.1 of Histidinibacterium aquaticum. Taxonomy (GTDB): domain Bacteria; phylum Pseudomonadota; class Alphaproteobacteria; order Rhodobacterales; family Rhodobacteraceae; genus Oceanicola; species Oceanicola aquaticus. Next base: position 794,765 of record NZ_VYQE01000001.1, on the reverse strand, counting down.
CTGCGGCTCGTACTGCGAGATGAGCCCGCCGAAGATGGCGAAAGCCGTCACGAAGAACAGCACGATGAGACCGACGACCGCGGCCTTGTTCTTGAAGAACCGGTCACGGGCGTCGGCCCAGAGCGAGCGGCCCTTGACCTGCTCGTTCACGGGCTCCTGCACCTCGTCGAGGATGTCGGCGTCGGGATTGGCGTGTTTGGCCATCTCCGTCCCCTTCTCAGTAGCGGATTTTCGGGTCGAGCCAGGCGTAGAGGATATCGACCAGAAGGTTGAAGGTGATGGTCAGCATGCCCACGAGGACGGTGATCCCCATGATGACCGAGTAGTCGCGGTTGAAGGCCGAGTTCACGAAGAACTGCCCGATGCCGCCCGTGGAGAAGGCGATGTCGATGACGACAGAGCCGGTGATCATGCCGACGAATGCGGGCCCCATGTAGGAGATGACGGGCAGCAGCGTCGGCTTGATCGCGTGCCGCATCACCACGCGGTGCATCGGCAGGCCCTTGGCCCGGGCCGTGCGGATAAAGTTGGAGTTCATCACCTCGAGCATGGAAGACCGGGTGATCCGGGCGATCGAGGCCATGTAGGAGGTCGAGAGCGCGATGACCGGCATGACGACGTATTCCCAGTCGCCGCCGTACCAGCCGCCGCCCGGCAGCCAGCCCAGCCATAGGGTGAAGATCAGCACCAGGATCGGCGCCATGACGAAGTTCGGCAGCGCCTGTGCGCCGATGGTCACGCCGACGGCGAAGTAGTCGAGGACCGAGTTGTGCCGCAGCGCCGCGGCGATGCCGAGCGAGACGCCGACGACCACCGCCGCAAGCGCCGACCAGGCGCCGTAGGTGAGCGTGACGGGGAAGCCCTGGGCGATCACGTCGTTCACCGTGCGGTCGGTGTACTGGAACGAGGGCCCGAAATCGAAACGGGTGACGACGCCCCAGACGTAATCGGCCATCTGCACGATCACCGGCCGGTCGAGACCGTATTTCGCCTCGATGTTGGCCATGACCTGCGCGGGCAGGGGGCGTTCGGAATTGAAGGGGCCGCCGGGCGCCGAGTACATCAGCGCGAAGCTGATCGCGACGAGGATGAGGATCGTCGGGATCGCGACGGCGAGACGACGGATAATGTAGACGTACATGGGCTAGACCCGCTCCACGCTCTGGAAATAGAGCGCCCGCGCCCCCTCGACAGGGGACGCGGGCCACTGGGTGTCGGTTCTTACTCCAGTTCGCTCTCGGCGACGAAGTAGAGATCCTTGGAGTACCAGTTCTGCTGGACGTTCTCGACCGGCCAGGACGGGATGAGTTGCTCGTCCATCATGTAGTTGCCGGCGTAGAAGTAGATCGGGATGATCGGCAGCTCTTCGGCCACGATCTGCTCGACCTGCTCATAGAGCTCGTTCGGGTTCTCGGCCGTCTTCGCCTCGGCGAGGAGCTGGTCGACTTCCGCGTTCGAGTACTTGGCGTCGTTGTAGCCCGAGTCGGTCTGCAGCAGGTCGAGGAAGGTCGAGGCCTCGTTGTAGTCGCCGCACCAGGCGCCGCGGGCCAGCTCGAAGTCGCCGCTGTCGCGGGCCTCGAGGAAGGTCTGCCACTCCTGGTTCGCCAGGTTCACCTCGACGGGGAGCTTTTGCGCCCACATCTGGCTCATTGCGACGGCGATGGAGCGGTGCGCCTCCGAGGTGTTGTACTTCATCTCGAAGGTGAGCGGATCGTCCTCGGTGTAGCCGGCTTCCTCGAGAAGCTGGGCCGCCTGCTCGTCACGCTCGGCCTGGGTCATGGAGGCCATCTCGGTCTCCGGCGGCTCGAAGTTCGCGGTCGCGGCCGGGGTGAAGGTGTAGGCCGGGGTCTGACCGCCCGCCAGCACGTTCTCCACGATCACGTTGCGATCCACGGCGAGGGCCAGGGCACGGCGCACGTTGACGTCCTGGAACGCCTCGGGGCCGTTATCGCGCAGGTTGAAGGTGTAGTAGTAGTTGCAGAGGCGCGGGAAGCTGACCGTCTGCTCCGGGTACTCTTCCGACAGGCGCGGGAACTGGCCGGCCGGCACTTCGGTCCGGTCGAGCTCGCCGGCGAGGAAACGGGTCAGCGCCTGGTTCTCGTCGTTGATGACGAGCGCGGTGACTTCCTCGATCACGGTCTGGTCGGCGTTCCAGTAGCTGTCCGACTTGGTGCGCACGGAGCGCTCCTGCGGGACGTGCTCGGAAAGGACGTAGGCGCCGTTGGAGACGATGTTCTCCGGGCGGGTCCAGGCGTCGCCATGCTCTTCCACGACGGCTTGCGGCACCGGGAAGGTGGTCGCATGCGTCAGCATCTGCGGGAAGTAGGGGAGCGGCTCGGTGAGACGCACCTCGAGGGTGTAGTCGTCGATGGCCTCGACGCCCAGGTCCTCGAGCGGAGCGTCGCCGGCGATGACGGCGTCGACGTTCTCGAGGCTGAGGAGGCTCATGTACCAGGCGTAGGGAGAGGCGAGCTCGGGGCTCGCGGCGCGGCGCCAGGCGTAGACGAAGTCGTTGGCGGTGACCGGCTCACCGTTCGACCAGACCGCGTCCTCGCGGAGGTTGAAGGTGTAGGTCAGGCCGTCCTCGGAAACGGTGTGGTCGAGCGCGACGCCGGGCAGCAGCGTCGAGCCGTCCTTGCTGTCGTTGTAGAGACCCTCGAAGAGGTCACGGACGATCTCGGAGCCCGAGACGTCTTCGACGATGCCCGGATCGACGGAGGAATGCTCGTCGAGGACGCGGTAGACGAAGGTCTGCTCGTCGGCGAGCTCGACGCCTTCCGGCACGGTCATGGTGTGGCTCTCGGCGAAGGCGGCCCCGGTGCTCAGCACCAGCGCGGCCGTCGAGGCCTTCAGTAGAGTTGTCATCTTCATGGAGGGTCTCCCTTGTGGCTGTTCTTTGTCGAACATGTCCGGTTCGCCCGCGCGCGGCACGCGGCGGTTGAATGTCCCGAGTGTTCTGACACTTCTCCCGAAGATCAAGTGTGGCGGTTCGGTGACCCGGCGTGACTTCAATAACCCGGGGAAATCGTGATGAAAGCTGCGTTCCGGCCCGCGACGTGCGCAAGAATTTAAGCGAATCGACCAGGCCTTGCCGCGCCGCGGCGCGCGCTTAGGTGAGGGCGGAAGGAGAGACTGCGATGGACATGACGGGACTGGCTCTGGAAGAGCGAGACGGCCTGCCGGACCCGCTCCGGGTTCTGGTGAAGGAATATCCGCGGGAAGGCTGGGCCGCCCACGAGAATTTCGCCAGCATGGTGAAGTTCTGGCTCGACCGGCACATGATGTTCCGCAAGCTCATGGGCATGATGCGCGAAGAGACCGAGGCGCTGCTCGACGCGAGGATCGCGCCGGAGGTCTACGGCCAGAAGCTCAGCCGGATGGGCGGGATGTTCGTCCAGGAGCTGCACGGGCATCACCAGATCGAGGACATCCACTATTTTCCGGTCCTCCAGCGGCAGGACGACCGGGTCGCCCGGGGCTTCGAGATTCTCGACCACGATCACCATTCGATCGACGGCCATCTCAATGCCTTCGTGGAGAACGCCAACGGGGCGCTCAAGGTGCTGGACAACGGCGACCGGCTGAAGGACGGCGCCGGCCGTTTCCACTCCGGGCTCGAGACGCTGGAAGGCTTTCTCAATCGCCACCTGATCGACGAGGAGGAACTCGTCGTGCCCGTCATCCTGAAATACGGTGCGGATGCCCTTCCGCACTGAGGCCCGGACGGCCGCATGAGCGACCTGCGCGACCGTCTCGCGGCTTGCCGGATTTGTGCCGACCGGTTCGCCGCGACAGCGACGGGCCACCGGCCCCGTCCGGTCGTGTGGTTCCGGCCCGGCTCGCGCATCCTGGTCGCGAGCCAGGCGCCGGGGCTTCGGGTCCACGAGGCGGGCACGCCCTTCTGGGACAACTCCGGCAAGCGCCTGCGCCAGTGGATGGGCGTCAGCGAGGACGAGTTCTACGACCGCTCCCGCGTGGGGATCGTGCCCATGGCATTCTGCTTTCCGGGCTACAATGCCGCGGGCTCCGACCTGCCGCCGCCGAAAGTCTGCGCCGACACCTGGCGTGACTCGGTCCTCGACTACCTTGGCGAGGCGCGGCTGACGCTCCTGATCGGCGGCTATGCCCATCGCTGGCACCTCGGCACGCGCAAGAACGTCACCGAGACTGTGGCCGGCTGGCGCGACCACGCGCCCGGGCTCTTTCCCTTGCCGCACCCCTCGTGGCGGAATACGGCCTGGCTCAAGCGCAATCCCTGGTTCGAGGCGGAGCTGGTGCCCGCCCTGCAGGCCCGTGTCCGCGAGGAACTGGAACGATGACCGAAGAGACCGCCATCGACCGCGCCCATGCCGCCATGGAGGCGGCGCCGGAGGACGATGCCGCCCGCCTGCGTTTCTGGGAGAGGGTTGCCGACGCCGAGCTCAACTTGCTGCTCGAGCGCGAGATCGAGGCCGACTCCGTCGAGCCGCGGCTCTTCGAGATCGAGGGGGTGTCCTATGCCCTGGCCTTCGACCGCGCGGATCGGCTGACCGGCTTCACCGGGCAGGCCTCGGCCTATGCCGAGCTCTCCGGCCGTGCGCTTGCCCAGATGATGGCGGGGCAGGGTATCGGCCTCGGGCTGAACATCGAGGTCGCGCCCTCGGCCATGCTCATCCCGCCCGACGCGGTCGAGTGGCTCGCGGCCACGCTGGGAGAGGGACCGGCCGAAGCGGAGGGCCGGATCGAGGAGGTCCGTGCCCCGGCCGCGCTGCCGGAGGTGCTTCTCGGTGCCCTAGACCAGAAGCTGGCGACCGCCGCGGGACTCGCGCGGACCGCATGGCTCGCCCAGGTGGGCTATGCCGGGGGCGGGCAGGGGACGCTGCTGGCCTTCGTCGACGCGGCTCCGGGAGCCGAGAGGGCGCTGGCCGGGGCCGTGAGAGAAGCGCTCGTCTTTTCCGGGGTCGAGGCCGGGGCGCTCGACGTTGCCTTCTTCGCGGGAGAGGACCCGGTCGCCGCGGCGATTGCCCGGCACGGTGTCCGGATCGACCTGCCGGAGCTTCAGCGCTCGGAGCGCAGGGCGCCGGGCAGCGATCCCGTGCGTCCGCCGAAGCTCAGGTGATGCGCCGGGCTCAATAGCCGAGCTTTCGATCCACGAGATGCAGCAAGGGCTCACCGGCCTCGGCGCGGCGCAGGTTCTCCGCGACGACCTCTGAGGCCGTGTCGGGCCGTGTCTCGGAGGCGATGTGCGGCGTGACGGTGACCTTCGGATGCGCCCAGAACGGGTGATCGCCCGGCAGCGGCTCCTCGCGGAAGGTGTCGAGCGTGGCGTGCCCCAGTTGTCCGCTGTCGAGGGCCTCCAGTAGAGCCTCGTCGTCGACCAGGGCGCCGCGCCCCGGGTTCAGCAGTACCGCCCCCAGCGCAAGCTGCGCGAAGCGCTTGGCGTCCATGGTGTTCTCGGTCTCGGGTGTGTGCGGCAGCAGCAGCACGACGATCTCGGCATCGGAGAGGGCCGCGTCGAGGCCGTCCTCGCCCGAATGGCAGGTCACGCCGGGGAGGGTCTTGGGGCTTCGGCTCCAGCCGGACACCGGGAACCCGAGTGTTGCCAGGGCACCCGCGCAAGCGCCGCCCAACTCGCCAAGGCCCAGCACCGTGACCGGACGGTGCCGCGCGAGCGGCGGGGCCGTGTTATCCCAGTCCCGGTCGGGATTCACGATGTGCGCGTCCATTCCGAGATGATGCCGCAGGACGTGGCCCGTCACGTATTCCACCATCCCTTCGCGCAGGCCGGGATCGACCATGCGGGTGAGCGGAACCGTGAGGCTTTCGTTTCCGACGACGGTCTCGACCCCGGCCCAGAGGCTGAAGACGGCACGAAGGTTGGGAAAGCGGGCGAAGTCGGTCGGCCCACCGTCACCGGGGCCGTAGACGATGTAGTCGACCTCGGCGTCGGGCACCTCCGGCGAAACCTCCGCCTTGATGCCGGCCCGGGCGATCGCCCCGGGCAGCACCTCGCGGTACTCCGCCCAGCGTCGGGCGGGGGCCATGAAGAGCAGTCGCCTCATCGCGGACGGTGCACGTGGGCGGATTGCACGAGACCGAAGGCCAGCATCAGCACGAGCATCGCCGAGCCGCCGTAGCTGACGAGCGGCAGCGGCACGCCGACGACCGGCGCGAGGCCCATGACCATCGCCATGTTGACCGCGAAGTAGAGGAAGAAGGTCATCGCGACCCCGAGCACGAGAAGTGTCGCGAACCGCGAAGTGTGCTGGAGCGCCGAGGCCACGCAGAAGAAGATGATCAGCCCGTAGAGCGTCAGCAACGTCATGCCGCCGACGAAGCCGAACTCCTCGGCCAGCGTGTTGAAGATGAAGTCCGTGTGCTTCTCGGGCAGGAAGTTCAGCCGGGACTGCGTGCCCTGCATGAAGCCCTTGCCGGTGAGCCCGCCGGAGCCCAGCGCGATCTTTGCCTGTGTGATGTGGTAACCCGCGCCGAGCGGGTCGTTCTCGGGGTCGATGAAGGTATCGATCCGCCGGTACTGGTAATCCGCCAGGATCTGCCAAGGCGTGCCCCGGCTCTCGAACACGGCGACGACGGTGCCGACGCCCGCGGCGATGATCGTGGCGAAATAGGCCCAGTGCACCCCGGCCAGGAACATCATCGTGCCGCCCCCCGTCAGCAGCAGGAGCGCCGTCCCGAGGTCGGGCTGCCGCAGCACGAGGAAGGTGGGCAGCAGGATCAGCGCCAGCGGAGGGATCAGCCAGAGGGGGCGCGAACTCTTGGTCACCGGCAGCCAGTCGTAGTAGGCGGCGAGCGCCAGGACGAGCGCCACCTTCATGAGCTCGGACGGCTGCAGCTGCATGAAGCCCAGGTTGATCCAGCGGACGGAGCCGTTGACCTCGACACCCACGAATTCAACCAGGATCACCAGGAAGAGGCCCGAGGCATAGGCCACGCCCGCCATGTTCCGCCAGAACCAGAGCGGCACCATGGCCACGCCGAGCATGAGCACCAGTCCTAGCCCGAAGCGCTTGAGCTGAGGTTCGGCCCAGCGGGCCGTCTCGCCCCCGGCCACCGAGGTCAGCATCAGAACGCCCGTCGCGGCGACGGCGGCCAGCAGCAGGACCAGCGGCCAGTTGATGTAGAGCAGCTTCCGGAAGCCCGCCGGGATGTATTTGACCTGGTACTCGAGGTAGGACATCAGGCGCGGTCCCGTCCTTCGGAGGCGCGCTGCTGCGCGCGGTCCTGGATCTGCTGCTGCAGTTCGTCGATCCGGCCGCGATCGGCAGAGGGATAGGCTTCCAGCGGCGGCGTGCCGCCGTAGAGGGCCTGCAACATCACGTCCCGCGCGATAGGCGCCGCGGCGGTGGAGCCGCCGCCGCCGTGTTCGACGACCACCGAGATCGCGTACTTGGGATTGTCGTAGGGCGCGAAGGCCACGAAGAGCCCGTGGTCGCGCCGCTCCCAGGGCAGGTCCGCGTTGGAGGTCACGCCCCGGGCGCGTTCCTCGGCGGTGATGCGGCGGACCTGCGACGTGCCGGTCTTGCCGGCCATCAGCATCTCCTCGGCCTCGATCCGGCTGCGCCAGGCGGTGCCGCGCCGGTGGTTCGACACGTCGAACATGCTCTCGCGGATACGGCGGAGGTTGTTTTCGTTCAGGCCGAGGCTCTCGCCGCCGCCCGAGGGCTGGGGCACGCCGTCCACTGTCCGCACGAGGCGCGGCGTGACGGCCCGGCCGGTGCCGAGGCGGGCCGCCATCACGGCGAGCTGCAGCGGCGAGGCCAGCACGTAGCCCTGGCCGATGGAGGCGTTGACGGTGTCCCCAATGCGCCAATCCTCGCCCCGGGTCGTGCGCTTCCAGGCCTTGTCCGGCGCGATCCCCTCGGTCACGGCTGAGAGCGGCAGGTCATGGTTGACCCCGAGGCCCAGCTTGCGGGCCATCTCGGCGATCTTGTCGATGCCCACGCGCTGGCCCACGTCGTAGTAGTAGACGTCGCAGCTCTGCTTCAGGCTCTCGTGGAGGTTGATGTTACCGTGGCCGCCGCGGCGCCAGCAGTGGAAGCGCGTGCCGGAGACATCGAGGTGACCGGGACACCATACGGTTTCCTGGCTGTCGATCTCGCCCGCTTCCAGCGCGGCAAGGGCGGTGATCATCTTGAAGCAGGACCCGGGCGGATAGGCGTCCTGCACCGCCTTTGCGGCGAGGGGGCGATACTTGTTTTCGTTGAGCGCGCGCCAGTCGGCCACGGAAATGCCGCGGACGAAAAGGTTCGGATCGAAGGACGGGGCGGAGCCGATGGCCCGCACGTCGCCGTCCTCGAGGTCGATGACCACGACGCTCGCGCTCTCGCCTTCCAGGCGGGCGTGCAGGTAGCTCTGCAGTCCGGAGTCAATGGTGAGCTGGACGTCGCTCCCGGCCGTGCCCGGCACCCGTCCGAGCTCTCGCATGACACGGCCCGCGGCGTTCACCTCGATCCGCTTGGTTCCGGCGGAGCCGCGCAGATCGTGCTCCATCTTCGCCTCCACGCCGGTCTTGCCGACCTGGAAGCGGGGGATCTCGCGCAGCACGGGATCGGTGTCGGTCGCCAGGTAGCCGCGGGTGAGGTCGTAGTCCGAGACCGGACCGACGTAGCCCACGACGTGGGCCAGTTCCTCGCGCTGGGGGTAGAGACGCGACAGGCCGACCTCGGCGATGATGCCGGGAAGGGAGGGCGTGTTGACCGTGACCCGGGCCACGTCCTCCCACGGGACGCGCTCCATGATCGGAACCGGCGCGAAGGGGGAGCGGCGGGCCATCTCCTCCTTGGCGGTCTCGATTGCCTCAGGCGGCACGTGGATCAGCCGGGCGAGGCGGGCGAGCGTCTCGTCCACGTCGCCCGCGTCCTCGCGGATGATGACGATCCTGTAGTTCTGAGAGTTCTCGGCCAGCTTCACGCCGTTGCGGTCGAAGATCAGGCCCCGCTCCGGCGGAATGAGCCGCAGGTTGACCCGGTTCTCCTCCGCCAGCAGGCGGAACTGCTCGGCCTGTTCGACCTGCATCGACTGCATCCGCCAGCCGAGCACGCCCATGACGCCGAGCTGCAGGCCGCCGAGGACGAGGCCCCGGCGTGTGACCACGCGGCTGGCGCGTTCGAGATCCTTGGCGGGGCGTTTCATAGGCGGTGTCCCAGGGCGTCGACCTCGCCCGGCGCGGGGCGGCGGACGCCGAAGATCAGGTAGGAAAGGCCGGTCACGAGTGGGTAGGCCAGAACGGTCAGCACCATCTGGATCATGGTGAGCGAGAGCGGCGCCTGCGGCGTCATCGTCAAGCCCAGCACGACCCGGTTGGCGAGCGTCACCGCGACGATGGCGAAGGCGGCGGTGGCCCATTCCAGCGGGAACGGCACGGCGCGGAGATCCTGCGCACGGTGGCGCAGGGCCTCGGTCGCGACGATGACGAGCGCGGTCCAGAGCCCCGGCGGCCGGTGATAGAGCAGGTCGGTCAGGAGAAACACGGCGGCGATGAGCAGCACCGGCACGAAATCCGGCCGACGCGCGGCCCAGGCGAAGGTCAGCGCGAGGATGAAGTCCGGCGGCGCCCAGTTCGACGGCAGCGTGTCGAGCGGCAGCAGGTGCAGGAAGATCAGCAGGGCCACCAGAGCGATATAGACCCCGCGGCCGATCCAGAGCCGGGTGAGGGGCGCGCGCTCAGCCATCGGCGGCCTCCGAGGCCAGCAGGTCCGGCCGCTCGGTCGAAGGCTCGCCTTCGGCGGCTTCTTCCTCTTCGTCGGGCGTGGGCGGCGCGACCGGGGCGATCAGGGCGCCGGTCTCGGAAATCCGCTCGGCGGGCTGGCTGCGCATGACCCGCAGGAATTCCAGCCGCTCGTAGTCGGCGGCGAGCCGCACCCGAAGCTGCCGGTCCGTGCCGAGCGCGACCTGCCCGACCAGCAGGTCGGCCGGGAAGACGCCACCGTCGCCGGAGCTCACGACCCGGTCGCCGGGACGCACGAGATCGTCGTTCTCCAGGAACATCAGCGGCGGGTTCACGGTGTTGTCGCCCGCCAGGATCGCGCGCTGGCCGGAGGGCTGGATCGTGACGGGGATGCGGCTCGAGGTATCCGTCAGCAGGATCGCCCGGCTGGTGTCCGCGCCCACGCCAGAGACGCGCCCGACGAGGCCGATGCCGTCCATGACCGGCCAGCCGTCGAGGATGCCGTCGCGCCGGCCCACGTTGAGCAGAACCGACTGCCGGAAGGGCGAGCCGGAATCGGCCAGGACCACGCCGGTGATCCAGGTGAGCTCGGGGTCGAGGCTGACCTGGTTGAGGTCGCGCAGCTTGGCGTTCTCCTGCTCGAGCTGCAGCGCCGCCTCGCGCCAGGCCTTCATCTGCTGGAGTTCGCGCCGGAGGTCCGCGTTCTGCTCGGCGAGCCGCTGGTAGGATTCAAAGTCCTGCGCGAGGTTCACGAGGCCGGTGACCGGCGCCATGGCCCAGTCGAAGGAGGGTACGACCCGGTCCACCACCATTGCGCGGAACCGCTCAACGCGCGGCGAGTCGATCCGCCAGACGAGGAACACCGCGAGGCAGAACAGGACGAGGATCCCGATCAGCAGGCGCCGGATCGGGCCGATGAAATCGGTCTGGTGCCGTTCCCTGGCCAAGGCCGCATCACTCCGGTGGTCTCAATTGGCCCTGCGATTTGCCGGATTTGCCCGGTTCTCAGCTGTCGTAGTCGATCACGTGGCGAAGCTGGCGCTCGTACTCTAGCGCCTTGCCGGTTCCGAGGGCCACACAATTGAGCGACTCGTCCGCGACCGAGATCGCCAGCCCCGTCTGCTCGCGCAGCGCGAGGTCGAGTTCGCCCAGCAGCGCGCCGCCGCCGGTGAGCATCACGCCGCGGTCGACGATGTCGGCGGCGAGGTCGGGCGGGGTGGCCTCGAGCGCGGTCATCACCGCTTCACAGATTTGCTGGACCGGCTCGGCTAGCGCCTCGGCGACCTGGGCCTGGGAGATCTCGGTCTCCTTCGGCACGCCGTTCAGCAGGTCGCGGCCGCGGATGTGCATCGACTGGCCGCGCCCGTCGTCGGGCATGCGGGCCGTGCCGATGGAGGTCTTGATGCGCTCGGCGGTGGATTCCCCGATGAGCAGGTTATGCTGACGCCGCAGGTAGGAGATGATCGCCTCGTCCATCCGGTCGCCGCCGACGCGGACGGAACGGGCGTAGACGATGTCGCCCAGCGAAAGAACGGCGACCTCGGTGGTGCCGCCGCCGATGTCGACGACCATGTTGCCGGTCGGATCGGTGATCGGCATGCCCGCGCCGATGGCGGCCGCGATGGGCTCCGCGATCAGGCCGGCGCGGCGGGCGCCGGCGCTCAGTACGGACGTCCGGATCGCACGCTTTTCGACCGGGGTCGCGCCGTAGGGGACGCAGACGATGATCTTCGGCTTCGAGAAGGTCGAGCGCTTGTGCACCTTGCGGATGAAGTGCTTGATCATCTCCTCGGCGACGTCGAAGTCCGCGATGACGCCTTCGCGCATCGGCCGGATCGCCTCGATCGAGCCGGGCGTCCGGCCCTGCATCAGTTTCGCGTCCTCGCCGACGGCCAGAACCTTCTTCACGCCGTCCTTGACGTGGTAGGCCACGACCGAGGGCTCGCTCAGAATGACGCCCTTGCCCTTGACGTAGACGAGCGTGTTGGCCGTTCCGAGGTCGATCGCCATGTCCGACGAGAACACGCCCGAGAGAAAGCCAAACATCGCCTGCCCCGTTATCCCATTGTCCAAAGGCCGCCCGACTCCCCAATGGTCGGCGGCTCGCGCCTTATAGGGGAGGGCCCGGTACGGTGAAAGGGGGGCGGGGGGCCGGATCAGCGTAATCTCGCCGCGTTGCGTCCGGCGTGCCGCGGTGCACGGCGCGGCTCAGCGGGGCCAGACAAGCTCGAAGCGCTCGAAGACCGTCTCGATCCCGTCGTGGAAGGCGAAGCCCTCGGCCTCGGCCTGGCGGGAGAAGTAGGCCCGGTGGTCGGCGAGCCAGCTGTCGCGGGTGCGCGCGCCCTCGCCCTCGTCGTGGGCGAAGCTGTCGGTCACCGAGGTGAGGGGACCCACCCGGACATCGGTCGTCCGCCAGATGCCGCGCGGTGTGCCGTCGCCGCCGAGGAAGAGAACGTGATCGCCGACCGCGGGCAGGGGCTCGTCGGGACCATACTCCCGAGCGAGGCTCGCCGTCGCGCGCTTGGGCCCGAAGAGCACGAGCGCCGCGAGCTCCTCGGCCATCCCGGGGCTGTCGCCGAAGCGGATGACGACGCAGTCGCCCTCGTGGCCGGTGGCCTCGCAATAGGCCCGCCACATGGCCCGGGTCGCCTCGGTGTGCGGCAGGCTCATCCGCGCCGCTCGGGGACGAGGGGCCCGGTGGGCCCCCCGCCTGTCATTCGCCCACGTCCTTGTAGGAGACTTCCTTCACGTCCGCGCCGGGCGCGGTCTTCTCCCGGCGGACGATGAGGCGGTTGAGCGCGTTGATGTAGGCCTTGACGCTCGCCACCACGGTGTCGGTATCGCTCGACATGCCCGTCGCGATGCGGCCGTCCTCCTCGAGCCGGACCGAGACGGTGGCCTGCGCATCCGTGCCCTCGGTCACCGCATGGACCTGGTAGAGCTGGAGCCGCGCGCCGTGAGGCACCGCCTCCTTGACCGCGTTGAAGGCGGCATCGACCGGGCCGTCGCCCGTGGTCGTGAGGCTCTTGTCCTCGCCGTCGATGGTCAGGCCCATCTCGGCTTCCGCCGGTCCCGCGGTGCCGCAGACCACGCGCAGCGAGGTGAGCTTGACGTGCTCGTCGGCGCCATCGTTCTGGCCCGCGAGAGCGATCAGGTCCTCGTCGTAGACCTCCTTCTTGCGGTCGGCGAGATCCTTGAAGCGGACAAAGACGTCGTTGAGCTGGTTCTCGGCCAGTTCGAAGCCCAGCTCCTTGAGCTTCGACCGCAGCGCCGCGCGGCCCGAGTGCTTGCCCATGACCAGGCTCGTCTCCGAGAGGCCCACGTCGGCGGGGCGCATGATCTCGAAGGTCTCGGCGTTCTTGAGCATCCCGTCCTGGTGGATGCCGCTCTCGTGCGCGAAGGCGTTCTTGCCGACGATGGCCTTGTTGAACTGCACCGCGAAGCCCGAAACCGTCGCGACCTTGCGCGAGAGCGCCATGATCTTGGTGGTGTCGATGCCCGTGTCGTAGGGGATGATGTCGTGGCGCACGCGCATGGCCATGACGACCTCTTCCAGCGCGGTGTTGCCCGCGCGCTCGCCCAGCCCGTTGATCGTGCATTCGATCTGCCGCGCGCCGCCCTCGACGGCCGCGAGGCTGTTCGCCGTCGCCATGCCGAGGTCGTTGTGGCAGTGCGTGGCGAAGACGATCTCGTCCGCCCCGGGGACTTCCGCGATGAGCCGCCGGATGAGGTCAGCGCTCTCGACCGGGGCGGTGTAGCCGACGGTGTCGGGGATGTTGATCGTCGTGGCGCCGGCCTTGATGGCGATCTCGACGACGCGCTTGAGGTAGTCCCACTCGGTCCGCGTCGCGTCCATCGGCGACCACTGCACGTTGTCGCAGAGGTTGCGGGCATGGGTCACCGTATCGTGGATCCGCTCCGCCATCTGGTCCTTGTCGAGGTTCGGAATGGCGCGGTGCAGCGGCGAGGTGCCGATGAAGGTGTGGATCCGCGGGCTCCTGGCGTGGCGCACGGCCTCCCAGCAGCGGTCGATATCCTTCGGATTGGCGCGGGCGAGGCCGCAGATCGTGGCCTGCTTGCTGCGCTCGGCGATCTCCTTCACGGCTCGGAAGTCGCCTTCCGAGGCGATGGGAAAGCCGGCCTCGATGATGTCCACGCCCATCTCGTCGAGCATGGAGGCGATCTCGAGCTTCTCGCCATGGCTCATGGTTGCGCCCGGGGATTGCTCGCCGTCGCGGAGAGTCGTGTCGAAGATCAACACGCGGTTCTTGTCGGTCATGTCTCTGGTCCTTGGTGCTTAGCCTCTTGGCGCGTCCGGTCTCCTCTGAGCGCTCGCGCCGAAGGGCACGCTCAGAGGCGGCTAAGCAGAAGCAGGCCGAGCAGGCGCGCACGGGGCGCGGCACAGGCAATACCGGAAGCGATATGCGGCTCGGGTGTCATGGCGCGCACTATGACTCGGTGGTTTCCCTTTGGAAAGGGTTAAGGTGCGGGAAATTTCGAAGCGACCGGGCCCGCCCCGTTCAGGAGATGGCGCAGTCCGGGCCCGGCTCGACCGGGCGGTCGGCGCCGGTGCGCGTTGGCAAGTAGTCGAAGACGGCGATCGAGACGCCACCGTCGTATCCGATGTAGATCTGCCCGGTCTGGGCATGGACCGCCACCGCCTCGGCGTCGTAGCCCCACTCGGAAAGCGGCGTCACCGACAGCAGCGTGCCCTCGGGATCGAACTCGAAGAGAGCGTTCAGCCCCTCGTTGTCGTCGACCGCGAGGATATTGCCGGTGTTGGGCTCGAGCCCGATTCCCTGCGGCTCGGGCATCGGCGGGTCGAGGCCGTAGCCCTCGATGCGGAAGACCTCGCGCCCCTCGGCATCGAGCCGCTGGACGAGGGCCGCGTCGTCGCCGACCACCAGCAGCCCGCCCTCGGGATGGACGTGCAGGCCCTCGACGTCGCGCTGGCTCTCCTGCCGCGACCAGTCGCCGAAGTCCTCGCCCCGCCGCCCGAGCCGGAAGAAGCTGCCGAGCCCGTCGGTCACCAGCAGCCCCTCGGCATCGGCGGCGACGGCGCGCACGCCGCGCAGGGGTGTTTCCAGCCGCCGCAGCTCTTCCCCGGCGGGCGACAGCAGGATCAGCTCCGGCCCCTCGGTCGCCACCCAGAGACCGCAGCTCCAGGGATCGAAGGCGAGGGAAACGCCGCGGTAGCCGGGCCAGCTCTCCCGGTGCCAGATCTCCATCGCGGAGGCCGGAGCGGCAGTCAGCAGGAGGGCGATCAGCGCGCGCATGCGGGAGAGATGGGGCAGCGCGACGCAGGGTCAACGCTCTGGGCGGACCGTCGCTCCGGCCTAGATCGGCGCCGGAGCGACGGAGGAGACCGACGATGCCGACAGCCCTCGAACACCGGAGCCCCAGGCCATGAGCCGCGCCCTCGTCATCGGCGCCTCGGGCGGTATCGGCGCGGCGATCTCGTCCGAACTCGAGGGCCGCGACTACGAGGTCACGCGCCTCTCCCGCCGCGAGAACGGGCTCGACGTCACCGATCCCGCTTCAGTCGAGAGCCATCTCGGCAACCTCGATGGACCCTTCGACCTGATCGTGATCTCCACGGGTATCCTCGCGCCCGAGGGGGCCGGACCGGAGAAGGCGTTGGGGCAGATCGAGCCCGACACGATGGCGCGGACCTTCGCCGTCAACGCCGTGGGGCCCGCACTGGTGCTCGCCCATGCCGAGCGGCTGTTGCCGCGCGAGGGACGATCGGCGGTGGGCGTCCTCTCGGCCCGGGTGGGGTCCATCGGCGACAACCGCATTGGCGGATGGTACTCCTACCGCGCCTCCAAGGCGGCGCTGAACCAGATCCTCCGCGGCGCCGCCATCGAGATCGGCCGCAAGCGCAAGGAGGCCGCCGTCGTCGCCCTCCATCCCGGCACGGTCGAGACGCCCTTCACAGCCGACTATCCCGGCCACAGCAAGGTGAGCGCAGAAGAGGCGGCGGCCAATCTCGTCACCGTGCTGGAAGGTCTGACGCCCAAGGCCACCGGCCGCTTCTATGCCTACGACGGTCAGGAGATCCCCTGGTGAGCCGGTTGATCCTGATCCTGGGCGACCAGCTCTCGCCCGACATCCGCGCGCTGCGCGAAGCGGACAAGGAGACCGACACCGTCGTCATGGCCGAGGTCATGGACGAGGCCAGCTACGTCCGCCACCACCCCAAGAAGATCGCCCTGATCTTCGCCGCCATGCGCAAGTTCGCCGCCGGGCTGGAAGAGGACGGCTGGCGCGTCCGCTACTCGAAGCTCGACGACGAGGAGACCTCGCGTTCGATCTGCGGCGAACTCATGCGGCGCGCGCAGGAGGAAGGGGCGGACGAGGTGCTCGCCACCGAGCCGGGGGAGTTCCGCCTGATCTCGGCGCTCGAGGACTGCCCCGTCACGGTCCACCAGTTCGAGGACGACCGCTTCCTCTGCTCCCACGCCGCTTTCGAGGACTGGGCCAAGGGCCGCAAGTCGCTGCGGATGGAGTATTTCTACCGCGAGATGCGCAAGTCGACCGGCCTGATGATGGAGGGCGACGAGCCCGCCGGCGGCAAGTGGAACTACGACCACGAGAACCGCGAACCCGCGCCCGGAGTGATCGATTTCAACGGGCCCATGCAGTTCACCCCGGACGAGACGGTCGAGGAGGTGCTCGACCTGGTCGAGAGCCGCTTCGCATCCAACTTCGGGGAGGCGCGGCCCTTCTGGTTCGCCACAGACCGGGGGCAGGCGCGGCGGCAGCTCTCGCACTGGATCCGCCACGGTCTGAAGAACTTCGGCGCCTACCAGGACGCCATGTTGATCGGGAACCGGTTCCTCTATCACTCGGTCCTCTCGCTCTACATGAACCTCGGCCTGCTCGACCCGCGCGAGGTCTGCTCGGCGGTCGAGGAGGCCTGGCAGGCGGGCGAGGCGCCGATCAACGCGGCCGAGGGCTTCATCCGGCAGATCATCGGCTGGCGCGAGTACATGCGCGGCATCTACTTCCTGCAGGGGCCCGACTACATGGAGCGCAACGCGCTCAATCACCGCCGCAAGCTGCCCGAGCTCTTCTGGGGCGGCGAGACGAAGATGCGCTGCCTGTCGGAGACCATCGACCAGACGCGCGAGGAGGCCTACGCCCACCACATCCAGCGCCTGATGGTGACGGGCAACTTCTCCCTCCTCGCGGGGCTCGACCCGGCGGAGGTGCACGAGTGGTACATGTCGGTCTATGCCGACGCCTACGAATGGGTGATGGCCGGCAACACCATCGGCATGACCCAGTTCGCCGATGGCGGCATCGTCGCCTCGAAGCCCTATGTCTCCTCCGGCAACTACATCGACAAGATGTCGGACTACTGCGGCGACTGCCATTACAGCGTGAAGACGAAGACGGGCGAGGGGGCCTGCCCCTTCAACCTGCTCTACTGGGACTTCATGGCCCGTCACCGCGAGCGGTTCGAGGGCAACCCGCGCATGGCGCAGATGTATTCGACCTGGGACCGAATGTCGGACGAGAAGCGCAAGACGATCCGGTCGGAGGCCGGCGCGATCCTCGACGCGCTCTCGGAGGGGCGGGTGGTCTGAGCGCTTGACGGGCCGGGGCGCGGCTGGAACGTGAGCGCCATGGCCGAGACCATGCCCATCGACGATGTCCTGCCCGAGCTGCTGGCCGCCCTGCGGGCCGAGGGCCGGGCCGTGCTGCAGGCGCCGCCGGGGGCGGGCAAGACCACGCGGGTGCCCCTCGCGCTCCTGCCGGAGGTCGAGGGCCGCATCGTCATGCTGGAGCCCCGCCGCCTCGCCGCCCGCGCCGCCGCCGAGCGGCTGGCCGAGGGTCTGGGCGAGCGCCCCGGCACCAGCGTCGGCTATCGGATGCGCGGCGAGAGCGTGCCCGGCAGCCGCATCGAGGTGGTGACCGAGGGCGTGCTGACCCGGATGCTGCAGGAGGACCCGGAGCTGCCCGGCGTCTCCTGCCTAATCTTCGACGAATTCCACGAACGCTCGCTCAACGCCGACCTCGGTCTCGCCCTCGCCTGGGAGGTGCGCGGCGCCCTGCGGGAGGACCTCTGGCTCATCGTCATGTCGGCCACACTGGAGGCCGGGCCAGTGGCCGAGATGCTGGACGACGCGCCGGTCGTGACCTCCGAGGGGCGCAGCCACCCCGTCGACATCCGCCACCTCGACAAGCCGCTGCCGCCGCGCACCCGGATCGAGGCGCCGCTCGCCGATCTCGTGGTCCGCGCGGTCGAGGAGAGCGAGGGCGGGGTGCTGGTCTTCCTTCCGGGCGAAGGCGAGATCCGGCGGGTGGCGGGGCTCCTGAACGGGCGGCTGCCGAAGGACTGCACGGTGCGGCCCCTCTACGGCGCGCTGCCCTTCGCCGAGCAGCGCCGGGCGATCCGGCCCGAGACGGAGGGCCGCAAGGTCGTGCTTTCCACTTCCATCGCCGAAACCTCGCTGACCATCGAGGACGTGCGCGTGGTGGTCGACGCGGGCCGCGCCCGTCGCTCCCGGTTCTCCCCGGCCTCGGGCATGTCGCGGCTCGTGACCGAGCGGGTGACCCGCGCCGAGGCCGCGCAGCGCGCGGGCCGGGCGGGGCGTGTCGCGCCGGGGGTCTGCTACCGGCTCTGGACGAAGGGCGAGGAGGGCGCGCTCGCCGCCTTTCCCCCGGCCGAGATCGAGGCGGCGGACCTCGCGGGCTTCGCCCTGGAACTGGCGCTTTGGGGCGCGGAGGACCTGCCGCTCCTGACACCGCCGCCCGAAGGGGCGCTTGCCGAGGCGCGGGCGCTGCTGCGTGACCTCGGCGCCCTCAACGCGGAGGGGCACATCACCTCTCATGGCCGCAGGCTCGCGCGCGCGCCGGTGCATCCCCGTCTCGGCCACATGCTGGAGGTGGCGGGCCGGGAGGCTGCGCCGCTGGCGGCCCTGCTGTCGGAGCGGGACATCCTGGCCGGTGCCGGGGTCGACGTGGCGCGGCGTCTCTCCGCCCTCTCGGGACGCTACCGTGGGCCGGGGGAGATTCGCCGGTCCGCGCTGGACCGGGCGAAGGGCGAGGTGAAGCGGCTGGGCAGGGGGCTGCCCGGCGGGCCCGCGATGTCGGCCGGCCAGATGGCCGCGCTCGCCTATCCCGACCGGATCGGCCTGCGCCGCCCGGGGGACGCGCCGCGCTACCTGCTCTCCGGCGGCAAGGGGGCGGCGATCGACGCCGCCGATCCGCTGGCCGGCGAGCGGCTCATCGTGGCGCTCGACCTCGACGGGGACACCCGCGAGGCGCGGATCCGGCTTGCTGCGCGCCTCTCCGAGGGCGAGCTGCGCGAGGTGGCGGGCGAACGGATCGGCTGGGTCCGCCTCTGCGAGTGGTCCCGGAGAGAGCGGCGCGTCCTCGCGCGGCGGCAGGAGCGGCTCGGCGCGCTGGTGCTGGAGGATCGGCCCGACCGGGAGGCCGATCCCGAGGCGATGGCCAAGGCCATGTGCGAGGGCATACGCGAGCTCGGGTTGGGTCTGAAGGGCGCCGCCGCCCGGTTCCGCGCCCGGGTCGAGCTGGTGCGCGCCGCCGGGGCCGACCTGCCG
Source organism: Histidinibacterium aquaticum (assembly GCF_008710275.1). GTDB lineage: Bacteria > Pseudomonadota > Alphaproteobacteria > Rhodobacterales > Rhodobacteraceae > Oceanicola > Oceanicola aquaticus. The sequence goes on along the minus strand of NZ_VYQE01000001.1, from coordinate 775,526 downwards.
GAGATGACGGACGAGGCCCTGCTCTCGGGACTGGAGGACTGGCTCGCGCCCTACCTCGGCGGCATCGTCACGGCGGAGGACTGGAAGGGCTTCGATGTCCTCCCCGCGCTGCGTGCCATGCTCGATTGGGACAGCCAGCAGCTTCTCGACCGCGAGGCGCCCGCCAGGTTCGTCACCCCGCTCGGCCGGGAGATTCCCATCGACTATGGCGGCGATCACCCGGAGATCGAGGTTCGGCTGCAGGAGATGTTCGGCGTCACGGAGCATCCGGTCGTGGCAGGCCGTCCGCTTCGGGTGAGCCTGCTGTCTCCGGCGCGGCGGCCGGTCCAGGTCACGATGGACCTGCCGGGCTTCTGGGCGTCGTCATACGAAGACGTCCGCAAGGACATGCGCGGGCGCTACCCGAAGCATCCATGGCCCGAGGATCCGCGGCAGGCGGACCCGACATTGCGTGCGAAGCGCAAGGGCTAGGCTGTCGCGTCCAAATTTGGACGCGTTGTTAAGTCTCTGATAGTAAAATCATTTCTTCTTTCTGGTTCTTGGGGAAATTCGAGTCGTTGCCGGCCCGAAACGCCGCAGGTGCGGCCTCCGCGGCACGGTGTCCACAGACCGGCCATCCCTCGCCCGCCGCGGTTTGCCTTTTAGGATCGGCCGTGGATGATGCCGCCATGGCCGCGCCCTCGACCCTCTGTTTCGTCTCCCGGAAATGGCCCCCGGCCATGGGCGGGATGGAGACCTACGCCCATGAGCTGTCGAAGGCGCTGGAGCGCGACATGGAGGTCTTGCGGATCGTGTTACCGGGCCATCCGGACGGCTCCGTACCCGGACCGCTGGAGCTGATCCGCTTCGGGGTCGCGGCAGCGGGACGGCTTCTCTTTGCCCGCGAGCCCGCAGAGGTCACCCACGTCGCCGACATGGCGAGCTGGCCGCTCGGCCTCTGCGCGCGCATTCGGCGGCCCGGGGCGCGGATCGTGCTCTCGGCGCATGGGACGGACGTGTCCTACCCGGCGCGCGGCGGACCGAAGGGCCGGCTCTACGGGGCCTACCTGCGGCTAGGAGCGCGCCTCCTCGGGCGCGCCACGGTCATCGCCAATTCCTCCGCGACCGCCGCCTGCGCCAGTGGCTACGGTTTTCGCGACATCCGGGTCGTGCCCCTCGCGGCGGAGGGGCCGGAGACGCGCCCCGGTCCGCCCTCGCGTCGGCTGCTCTTCTCGGGCCGCCTTATCCCGCTCAAGGGGTGCGCCTGGTTCATCCGCGAGGTCCTTCCGCACCTGCCCGAGGACATCACGCTCGACGTGGCGGGGATCGCCTCGGACGCCGGGGAACGCGAGGCGCTACAATCGCCACGGGTGCGATATCTCTCGCGGCTCGAGCGTCCGGCGCTCTGGCAAGCCTACTCCGACGCCCTCTGCGTGGTGGTGCCCAATGTCGACACCGGGAACGGCACCTTCGAGGGCTTCGGACTCGTCGCAACCGAGACAGCCGCCGCGGGCGGTGTGGTCCTGGCCGCGCGCCACGCCGGGCTTCAGGAGGCTGTCGCCGAGGGGCGCACCGGTCTCCTGCTGCCGCCGGGCGACGTGGGGGCCTGGGCCGACGCGATCCGCGAGGTCGCCGACTGGTCGCCGGAGGAGCGGAAAGCCTTCATCCGCGCCTCCCAGACCCATTGCGCCGAGCATTTCACATGGGACCGCGTCGCCCGCGACACCCGGGAAGTCTACGCCGACCCGGCGGCCGCCGGGTCCGAGTGGCAAGCGGCCCGATGAGCGACCGCCCCACCGAGGCCGATGCCCGCGCGATGCCGCCCTGGCTCGCGCCCCTCGCCCGATTACGCGCCTTGGCAAGCGCGCCGCACCTGCGCCCCTGGTTCGGCGGGCTCGGCCTCGTCCTGCTGCTCGGCGGCGCGGCCTGGTCGGTCGCCGCGCTCGACCTCGACCTCTCCGAACTCTCTCTCGGGTTCCTGCTGCTCAACCTCGTGATTCTCTCGCCCCTCAACCTCCTCGTCGCGGGCGTGACGCTCGGCATCACGGCGCGGAGCATCGGACGGACCATCCCCACTGGCGCGGCGGTCCGGACCGCCGCATTGGCCAACGTGGCGGAGCTCCTGCCCCTGCCCGGAGGCGCGGTGGTCAGAGGCTCCGCCCTCGTCCGTGCCGGGGCCGGACTGGGCGAAAGTGCGGGCATCGTTACGCTGACGGCGGTGCTGACACTCTCCATGACGGTGACGCTCTCGGCGACGGCGCTTGCCCTGATGGGCTACGGGAGCGGTTGGGTCCTCACGGCACTCGGGGCGGGCGCAACCGTGGCGCTGCTGGGCTGGCTGGCGCGGCGCGTTCCGGCGCGGTTGCTGGCCGCGATGGTGGGCATCCGCCTCGTCACTCTGGCGCTGGGCGTGGTCAGGCTCGCAGTCAGCTTCGCAACCCTTGGGGCGGGCGTCGGCCTGACGGAAGCGGCCCTCTACACGGTCGCAGCCTCGCTCGGCTCGACGGTCGCGATCATACCGGCGGGGTTCGGCCTGAACGAGGCGATCGCCGCCGGCCTCGCCGCGCTCGTCTCGGGCTCGCCCGCGGCGGCCTTCCTCGCCGTCGCCCTCAACCGAGCGCTCGGGCTCGCGGCAGGGGCGATCGTCAGCCTGGGGTTTGTCCTGTCCGGCAGGCATGAGCTATGACCAAGCAACTCGTCTTCATCGCCTCCGGTGGCCGGACCGGCACGCAGTTTTTCGGTGACATGCTGGGAGAGGTCATCTCTGACTGCCATTCGGAACACGAGCCCGACATGGTTGCCGGAGCCTCGAGACTGACGCTCGACCGCCTGCGCAGGTTCGGCGCCTGGCACATGGGCCCGGGCCGGCTTATGGGCCGCCGCGGCGTGCGGGTCGTCGGACAGCGGCTGCTCGAAGGGCGGATCGATCCGGAGACCGCGATCTCGCGCCTGCGGTCCTCGCGGCGTGCCTACCACGATGGGCTGAATTCCTCGCTGATTGTCGAGAGCTATTACGCCTGGTGGATGGTCGCCGACCGGATCGGTCAGATCTGGCCGGGCGCCAAGCTGGCCGGAGTGATCCGCGATCCGCGCGACTGGATCACCTCGTGGCAGCGGCATGAACCGAAACGTCGTCGCGGAGCCCTCACGGAGCGGCTGCCGCCCGGACCTCTGACACCGGAGAAGCTGGGCGACCGCGAAGCCGCCGTGCTCTGGCCGCAACTCGACCAGGTGGGGCGGCTGGCGTGGGAATGGGCGCTCATTTGCCGGACCCTCGACCGGGCTTCCGGGGGCAACTCGAACGTGGAGGTGTTCCGGTTCGAGGACCTCTTCGGTCCGGACCCCGGCGCGCTCAATAATCTCGCGCGTTTCGTGGCCGAGCACGCAGAGGGCCCGCCGCACCAGATCGGTGACTTCGACGCGATCGCCGGGTCCCGCCGCAACGCGTCGAGCGGGCCGCCGCTCCGCTGGCAGGCCTGGAGCGATGCCCAGGTCGCGGCAGTAGCGCATTTCTGCGGCGACGCCATGCGGGCCCATGGATATGGCGGCGAGCCCGACTGGCGTGCCCGGGTGGCTGCGTCCGGATCGCTCTGACCGGCCCCGCCTTCCATTGTTCACGGTTTCCAGCCATTCGCCCCGCCGCGGCCTTACTGTTGGCCGATTTCGGGGCGAACCCGGCTGGGAAACGCGTGTCAGCCGGTCCGGTCCATGAAGCTTGTCATCCAGATTCCCTGCTACAACGAGGAAGTGACCCTGCCGGGGACACTCGCCGACCTGCCGCGGGAAGTCCCGGGATTCGACAGCGTGGAATGGCTCGTGATCGATGACGGCTCGACCGACCGCACCGTCGAGCTCGCGCGCGCCCACGGCGTGGATCACATCGTCCAGCAGTCGCACAACCAGGGACTTGCCGCCGCCTTCATGGCCGGGCTCGAGGCCGCGCTGAAGGCGGGGGCGGACGTGATCGTCAACACCGATGGCGACAACCAGTACCGCGCCGCCTGCATCCCGGCACTCACGGCCCCGATCCTCGAGCGGCGGGCCCAGATCGTCGTGGGCGCGCGGCCGATCTCGACCATCGCCCATTTCTCACCGGTCAAGCGGGCGCTGCAGCGCCTCGGCAGTTGGGTCGTGCGCCGGGCGAGCGGGGCGGACGTGGACGACGCGCCGAGCGGCTTCCGGGCGATCCACCGGGACGCGGCCACCCAGCTCTACGTCTTCGACCGCTACACCTACACGCTGGAGACGGTGATCCAGGCCGGCCGGCTCGGCATCCCGCTGGTCTCGGTCCCGGTCGAGGTGAACGGCCCGACGCGGGAGTCGCGGCTGATGAGGTCGGTGGCGCAGTACATCCTGAGATCGACCAAGACGATCCTGCGCATCGCGGTGCTCTACCGGCCACTGAGGTTCTTCGCTGTGCTGGCGGCGATCATCATGCTGCCGGGTATCGCGGCCTTCATCCGTTTCCTCGTCTTCTACGCGACGGGCGAAGGCAGCGGCCACGTCCAGTCGCTCGTGATCGGCGCGGCCCTCATCGCCGCAGGGTCGGTGGTCTTCGTGGGCGGCCTCGTCGCCGACCTGATCGCGGCGAACCGGGTGCTCTCGGCCGACATCCGGAGCCGGCTGCTGAAGGCCGAGCTCGACCGGGCGGGCCGATGACGGCTCACGCGTTCGGGCGGCGCGGCGCGGCGCTCATCCTCGGGATGTCGGCGGCACTTGTGGCGCTTGCGGCCTTCGTCTCGCCCGGCTTCTTCAATATCGACGAGCTGGTCTACTTCCTCTCCGCGCAGACCCTGCGCGATACGGGAGGCTTCGCCGTCCAGAACGGGTACGAGCAGTTCGGCTCGGACGACCTGAGGCTCTGGTTCCTGGTCGAGGGCACCTCGGGGCTCATGCCACAGTATCCCGTCGGCACGGCGCTCGCGGGGGCGCCGCTGATCGGCCTGTTCGGGCCGAAGGGGCTCATCGCGCTGAACCTCGCGGCCGGCGTCGGGACGCTCGTCGCCGCCCATGCGCTCGCGCGGCGGCTCTTCGGGTCGCGGGATGTGGCGGATCTCTCGGTCCTGCTGCTCGCGGCTTGTACCTTCTGGGCGGAATACGTCGTGGGTCACTGGCCGCATTCTGTCAGCCTCTTCTCGGTCACGCTTGCCCTTTGGCTTTTCCTCGGGGCGCTCGACCGGGAGCGCTCGGCCTGGTGGCCGTCCGTCCTGTCCGGGCTCGCGGTCGGGGCGGGCCTGTTCTTCCGGCTCGAGGGCGTCCTCGTCCTGCCGGCCATAGCGGCGGCGACGATCCTCTACGCCGTCCGCCCTATCGCTGTCCTGATGGGTGGCGCCCTGGGGCTCCTGCCGATGGCCGCCTTGCTGGCGCTGTCCAACCAGGCTCGGTTCGGCGGCTGGAGCCCGCTCTCCTACGGGTCCTCGGGCGGAGGCACCGACGCCTCGAGCTACCTCGGGCTCGGGGTCCTGCTACTGCTCGGTCTCGGCGGGCTCGTCGTTCTGCGTCTCACCGGCGGAGGCGGGCGGCGGGTCGGGCTCCTGGCTTTCGCCGCCGCGGCGGCCGGGGTCGTGGTGTTGCTTCTTTCGCCGGCCTCCTCCGCGCCGCGGGCGCTGTTGAGCGGGATTCACGCGATCCTGATCGACGCGACGGCGGTCTCCGATCCCCGGCCGGGGATGCAGGCGCAGGCCGACGGCACTCTGCTCTTCTGGGGCTTCCCGAAGAAAGCGCTGGGCCAGTCGCTCCCATGGCTCGGGTGTCTCGCCCTGCTGGTCGGGTTCGACTGGCGGGACAAGCGGCGCAGCGTGGTGATCGTGCTGCTGGTCGCAGTTCTCTGGGCGCTGCCGTTCCTGATGCGGAGCTGGCACGGCGGGCTGGGCTCGAACATGCGGTACCTTCTGCCGACGCTTCCGGTCCTGACGGCCCTCGCCGCCTGGCTGACCCTGCGGCTGGCGGAGCGGGCCGGGCAGGGCGTGCGGCCGGCTTTTCTTGCGGCCCTCGCCGGGCTCTTACTTGCCGCGCTCTGGCCGCTGCTCGCCCCGGATCGCGGGGCGCAGCTCCACCAGGTCGCCTCGACCTATCTCCTCGGGGTCATCGCCCTGCTCTCGCTCGTCGCGGGACTGGTCCCGCGCCGCGCTCTGGCCTCCGCCGCGCTCTTCTCCGTGGCGGCCGGGATGGGCGTGTCGACAGTCCTCGCGCTGCAGGACCTCCGGGCCTCGCAAGCCCGACGCGGTGCCATGGCGGCGCATGCCGAGGCCGCGTCGAGGATCGCCGGTCCGGTCGTCTTCTACGGCGCGGCAGAGGCCTATGCCGAGGCCATCGACGATCCCGACCGTCTTCTCGCCATGCCCGGCCGGGTCGATGGAGCGGTCGATTTCGACTTCGTGGAGGCGGCCTGCGCCGAGGGCTACCGCGTCCTCATGCCCGAAGCCTTCGCGGCGCAGTTCGCCGAACTCGACGGCCGCGTCGCGCTGCTGGAGGACGGACCGACCGAAATGGATCCGCCCCTTGTCCGGGTGACCTGCGGTGCCTCCTGACCTCACTCCGGCGCGGAGAGGTCCTCCGTCGTGCCGCCGGACCGGGTGAAGTCCTCCCAGACCCAGGCCATGCGGTCCACGAACCAGAGCTTGCTACCGGCTACCAGTACGATGCCAGTGATCGTCGCCCAGGGATCGAGCTGCCAGAGCCCCCATGCGTAGGGCAGGACGCCCACCGCGCTGACCCCGCTCAGCAGTCGGGCCACGCGCAGGTGGTGCGGAGCGATGCGCGCGCGGTGGCGCAGGAGCACGCGCTCGCCCATCACGCCTCGGGCAGCCCAGCTGTCGAGCCGGTCCGGCGCCGGGAAGAGACGGGGGTTCACGAGGATCCAGAGGCAGACGAGGACCACCGCGGCCCAGGCCCATGAGCCGATCCAGACGCGGCTCCAGATCGCGAGGGCGAGGAGCGGAAGCGGCGTCGCGGCCCTGGTCCAGACCGACCACGGGTTCGCATGGCGCGCCCATGCGCGGTCGTCCATGGCCATCAGCCGCTCGGCCGCGCGGTAAAGATCGGGTGCACTCATGGGGCCAGGATGGCCCCGCGGCCCGATGCTGCCAAGCCTCGGGTCACGGCAGGTCGTAGCGGCTCTGGACCAGCCCGCCCGCGAAGCTGCGGGTCTCGGCGTGCCGCAGCGGTATGTCGTGGTCGAGCGCCCCGAAGAGCGGGAGGCCCGCGCCGAGAAGGACCGGGATGCGGGTGATCACGATCTCCGAGATCAGCCCCTCGCGCAGGAAGGACTGGATGACCCGGCCGCCGTCGACGTAGGCGCGGGCCCAGCCCTCGGTGGCGAGCTCGGCCATGACCTCCCTCGGGGCGGCGGCGGAGATCCGGACGCGGTCGACGAGGGACGCCGGCAGGTCGGCAGGCGTCAGGCTGCGGGAGAGGACGACGACCGGCTTGCTGTAGGGCCAGTCGCCGAAGCCCAGAACGGTCTCGTAGGTCGCGCGGCCCATGACGAGGCCGTCCATCCGCGCCATGAAGGCGTCGTAGCCGTGATCCTCGGTCGCGCCCTCGACCTCCAGCCAGTCGAGCGCCCCGTCGGGGCGCGCGATGAAGCCATCGAGGCTCGTGGCGATGAAGACGTGTCCGCTGACCATGGCCGCACTCGGGACCGGGATGCGTCACTGTCCTCCCCGGCGCACCGGAGGGCAAGCGTCATGCGCGGGCCGGCTCAGGCGGCGTTGTACATGCCCTCGTAGATCGGCCCGAGGGTCTGGTGGTCGAAGAGCGACGACACGCTCGTCCCGTTCCAGATGTTGAGGATCGCCTGGGCGAAGATCGGCGCGGTGGGGACGATGCGGATGCGGTCGCAGGCCTTCACCTCGGGGGCGGGTTCGATCGAATCGGTGATGACGAGGCTCTTCATCACCGACTTGCCGATCCGCTCCACCGCCGGGCCGGAAAGGACGCCGTGGGAAATGTAGGCGTGGACCTCGGTCGCGCCGTTCTCCATCAGCACCTCGGCGGCCTTGCAGAGCGTTCCGGCGGTGTCGCAGATGTCGTCCACGATGATGCAGCGCTTGCCCGCGACCTCGCCGATGATGGTCATCTCGGCCACTTCGCCGGCCTTCTCGCGGCGCTTGTCCACGATGGAGAGCGGGGCGTCGATCCGCGTCGCCAGTTCGCGGGCGCGGGCGACGCCGCCGACATCGGGCGAAACCACCATGACATCGGAAAGGTCGCCGAAGTAGTGGCGGATATCGAGGGCGAAGATTGGCGAGGCGTAGAGGTTGTCCACGGGCAGGTCGAAGAAGCCCTGGATCTGGGCGGCATGCAGGTCCATCGTCAGCACCCGCTCGATCCCCGCCTGGTGGATCAGGTTGGCGACAAGCTTGGCCGAGATCGGGGTGCGCGCCTTGGTGCGGCGATCCTGACGGGCGTAGCCGAAGTAGGGAAGGACGGCGGTGATCCGGGCGGCCGAGCTGCGGCGGAGCGCGTCGGCGATGATCAGCAGCTCCATCAGGTTGTCGTTGGCGGGCCGGGAGGTCGGCTGGATGATGAACATGTCCTCGCCGCGGACATTCTCGAAGACCTCGACGAAGACTTCGCCGTCGTTGAAGCGCTCGACACGGGCGTCGACCAGCCCGACCGACATGCCCCTGTGCATGGACATCCGCCTCGCGACCGCTCGGGCGAGCGGCATGTTGGCGTTCCCGGCGATGAGCTTCGGCTCGACGATGGCAGGCATGGGCGGTCCTTCGGCGGATGGCATCCAGATGACGTTGACACCGCGTAGCACAGACCTAGGCTCGCGCAAGCTTTGACCGGGGGGAGGGCGCTGAATGCCGCGTATCGACTACTTCTTTTCCACGATTTCGCCCTTCACCTACCTCGCGGGCACAAGGCTGGAGGAGATCGCGGCGCGGCACGGGGCCCAGATCGACTACCGGCCGCTCGATATCCTGGCGCTCTTCGGGCGCACCGGGGGCGTGCCGCCGAAGGAGCGCCACCCGAGCCGGAACGAGTACCGCGCGCAGGAGCTGGAGCGGGGATCAAAGAAGACCGGCCTGCCGCTGAACCTCAAGCCGGCGCACTGGCCGACGAACGCCGCGCCCGCCTCCTACGCGATCATCGCGGCCCAGTCGGCCGGTGGCGGCGACATGGGCGCGCTCTGCTACGGGATCCTGCGGGCGTGCTGGGCGGAGGAGAAGAACATCGCCGAGGATTCGGTGGTCCGGGGCTGCCTGGAGGCGGCGGGATTCGATCCCGGCCTCGCGGATTCGGGCCTGCTCAGCGGGGCCGAGACCTATGCCGCGAACCTCGAGGAGGCGGTGAACCGCGGCGCCTTCGGCTCGCCCTTCTACATCGTGGCGGAGACGGACCAGAGGTTCTGGGGGCACGACCGGCTGGACGATCTCGACCGGCACCTGGCGGGGGAGCTGTAGGGTTTTGTCGGGGGTGCCGGGCTGAAGCCCGGCCTACGGCGCGACCTTGGCGGAGGCGGGGAGTTCGGCCGGCTGTAGCGAGAGATCGCCGGGCTGAAGCCCGGCCGACGGTCAAGGGAAACGGACGCGCCTGGCGACCGCGAAGAGCCATCCGTAGGCCGGGCTTCAGCCCGGCCACCACCCGCCACTTATCCCCGAACCGCCCCGCGCAGGTGGCCGAGGAACGTCTCGACCGCCTCTTCGGTCATCGACCAGTCGCAGACCAGCCGCCCTGTCAGTTGCGCCTCGCGGTCTCCCTCGAGTGGGCCGTCGGTGACGTAGTAGGTCGCGCCGGCCTCGATCAGCGCGGCATGCACCCGGCGCGGCCAGCGGACGTAGAGGATGTTCGCCTGCGGCTCGGCGACGAAGCTCTCGCCCAGTCCCAGCGCGCGAATCCCCTCGGCCAGGGCGGCGGCGGCGCCGTTGGCACGGCCCGCGAGCCCCAGCCAGAGGTCGTCGGCAAGATAGCCCTGCATCTGCCCCGCCAGCGTCCGGTGCTTGGAAAAGAGATGCCCGGCCCGCTTGCGGCGCATCTCCAGCTCGCGGCTCTTGTCCGGGTCGAATAGGATGCAGGCCTCGACCGCGAGACAGCCGTTCTTGGTGCCGCCGAAGCTCACCGCGTCGATGCCGGCCTTCCAGGTCATCTCGGCGGGCGTGCAGCCGAGCGCCACCAAGGCATTGGCAAAGCGCGCGCCGTCGAGGTGCACGGGCAGGCCGTAGGCCTTGGCCACGTCTGTCAGGGCGGAGAGCTCCTCGGTGGAGTAGATCGTCCCGCGCTCGGTGACCGAGGTGATCGAGACGGGCCCGCGCTGGGGCGAATGCACCATGCGGCCGCGGCTCTCGATGGTCTCGGCCAGCGCCTCGGGCGTCATCTTGGCGTGGCTGTGGGGAACGTGGGTCAGCGAGGCCCCGCCGGAGGCCGCCTCGACTGCATTGGCCTCGTCGTCGGAGATGTGGCTGACCTGGGTGCAGAACACCGTCTCCCAAGGTTGGGAGAGCGTCGCGAGCAGGAGCGCGTTGGCGGCGGTGCCTGTGGAGACGAGATGCACGGCCGCGCGCGGGGCCTCGAAGATCTCGCGGATCCGGTCCTGCACGCCACGGGTGATGTCGTCGTTGCCGTAGCCCATGAGGTAGCCCTCGTTGGCCGCGGTCAGGGCCTCGAGAATGGCGGGATGGGCGGGGCCGGCGTTGTCGGAAGCGAAGTGCACTCAGGGTTCCTCGATGATGTGATCCTCCCAGTCCTCTTCGGGAACCACGAGCTCCGAGACGGTCAGCCCGCGCGCCGAGACGCCGGCGTCATGGACCGTCTCGGGCGTGCCGGAGACCAGGGGATGCCAGTAGTGAAGATCGCGCCCCTCGTGGACCAGCCGGTAGGCGCAGGTCTGGGGGAGCCAGTAGAGATGTTCGGGAATCGACTCCGCCGTGAGCTGAATGCACTCGGGGACGTAGCGGTGACGGGTGGGATAGCTGCTGCAGCGGCAGGTCCCGTCGTCGAAGAGCTTGCAGGCGACGCGTGTCAGGGCGACCTCGCCGGTCTCGGAGTCCTCGAGCTTGTTGAGGCAGCACTTGCCGCAGCCGTCGCAGAGCGCTTCCCACTCGCGGTCGCTCATCTTCGAGAGCGGCGTGTCCCGCCAGTAGCCCTCGCGCACCCCGTCGCGCGGGATCGGGTCGTTGGCCTGGGCGCCGGTGGCGCGGAGGCGGCGGTCAGACATGGGCCAGCACCTCGCGCGCCTGGGCGCAGTCCTTGTCCATCTGGGCGATGAGCGGGTCCACGCCGTCGAAGGCGAGCTCGGGCCGCAGGAAATCCACCAGCGCCACCGAAACATGGGCGCCGTAGAGATCGCCGGAGAAGTCGAAGAGGAAGCTCTCGCAGTTCGGGGCGTTGACGCCGAAGGTCGGCCGGATGCCGATGGAAGCCGCGCCGTCGTAGGTGCCCTGGTGCGGCCCGGTGCGGACGTCGACCCGCACCGCGTAGACGCCGAAGCGCGGCGGGTGCAGACCGGTGATGTCGAGGTTGGCGGTGGGGTAGCCCAGGTCGCGGCCGCGCTGGTCGCCGCGGATCACCTCGCCCTCGATCCGGTGCCAGTGCCCGAGCATCGCCGCAGCGTCTCGCGGGCGGCCCTCTGTCAGTGCCGTCCGGATCGCGGTGGAGGAGACGCGACCCGCCTTAAGCTCCAGCAGCGGCGCGACGGTGACGCCGAAGCCGAAGCGCGTGCCGAGCTCGCCCAGCCCCTCGGCGGTGCCGGCCCGGTCCTTGCCAAAGAGGAAATCCTCACCCACCACCGCGTGCGACAGGCCCAGCTGCCCCGCCAGCACGTCGCGGGCGAAGGCCTCGGGCGTCAACTGCGCCAGGTCGCGGGTGAAGGGCATCTCGTAGAGCACGTCCACGCCGATCTTCTCCAGCCGGTTCGCGCGCGCCTCGGCGTTCATCAGGCGGAAGGGCGGCGAGTCGGGGGCGAAGACCTCGCGCGGATGCGGCTCGAAGGTCAGCACGCCCAGCGGCGCGCCGCTTTCCCGGGCCACGTCGCGGGCGGTGTCGATCACCGCGCGGTGCCCGAGGTGCACGCCGTCGAAGTTTCCGATCGCCGCCGCGGCGCCGCGGGCGGCGCTCTCCGGGGGCAGGCTGTCACGGACGATGCGCATGCAGCGCAGGTAAAGCGGCCACGGGGCAGGCGCAAGGCGGCCGCCGCAGGTCGGTGGCAGGGCAGCGGGCCAACGCGGCGTGACCCCGGCAAGCTCGCTCAGTCGAACTTCGCGGAGGGCGCGAGAACCGTCGCCTCGCCCTTGAGCACCGGCTTGCCGTCCACCGCGCATCGGGTGTCGAGCGTGACCCTGCGGCGGGCGTGGTCGATGGCCGTGACCTCGACCTCCGCCGTCACCCGGTCGCCGGGCCGGACCGGCCCGAGGAACTTGAGGCTCTGCCCGAGGTAGACCGTCCCGTGCCCCGGCAGCTGCTCGCCGATCACCGCGGAGACGAGCCCCGCCGTCAGCATCCCGTGCGCGATACGTCCCTCGAAGATCGTGTCCCGGGCGTAGGAGTCATCCAGGTGCACCGGGTTCCGGTCCGTGGAGACCTCCGCGAAGAGCTCGATGTCGCGGTCGGTCACCGTCTTGGACAGCGAGCGCACCATGCCGATCTCGATGTCCTCGATGCAGATCGTGCCGCGGGGCAGGTTGTCGAGCATGTCGTGCTCCACCATGTAACTTTCGGTCTCAATGGGCGTCTGCTGAGAAATAAAGTTACTTCGCGGGCGCGGAAAGTCAATCGCCGCGGCGCGACTAGCGCAAGAACCCGATCGCGTAGGTCGGCGTCACCTGCTGGCCCGTGACATAGGCCTCCAGCGCCTCCGCGTCGGGCTGGCGGTCCGTCTTGGTCTCCCTCGCGGCGAGACCGCCGGTGATGAAGAGCGAATCGATGTCCTCCTGCTGCGCGCCGAGGATATCCGTCAGGATGCCGTCGCCGATGGCGATGACCCGGGGATCCTCCAGCGCGCCGGGCAACTGGGCGTAGCGGCGGCGGGCGAGGTCGTAGATCGGCGGGTGCGGCTTGCCGAAGTAGAGGCTGGTGCCGCCGATCTCGGTGTAGATCGACGCGAGCGCCCCGGCGCACCATTCGCGCGTCTCGCCGCGGTCGACGACCATGTCGGGGTTGGCGCAGAGCAGCTTCAGGCCGCGGTCGCGAGCCGGGATGAACTGGGTCCGGTAGATCTCGGGGTCGGCGAAGCGGTCCTCGGGGCCGCAACAGACGATGCCCTCCGCCTCGTCCAGCGGCACGCGGGTGATCTCGACCGGGTCGGACAGGAGGTGCAGCGGCTCGAAGAAGGACATGTCGGTCTGCTCGCCGATGAACCAGACCTTGCGGCCCACCGCCCCCTCGAACATCGCCGTCCGGGCGCTGTCGCCGGAGGTCGCGACCGCGTCCCAGCTATCCTCGGGGATACCCAGCGATGCGATCTGCGCCTCGACCGGACCGCGCGGACGCGGGGCGTTGGTCACAAGGATCACCTTGCCCCCCGCCTCGCGGAAGGCCCGCATCGCCGCCACCGCCTCCGGGAAGGCCCTGACGCCGTTGTGCATGCAGCCCCAGAGGTCGACGAAAGCCACGTCGTACTGCCCGGCGATCGCGGCGAACTTCTCGATGATCCGGGTCATGCGGCCTCCTGCGGTGCTCCGGCCCGCTCTTGCCGGAACCCGGGGCGCAGCGCAATCGGGCTCAGCCGGCGGCGGCGGCCTCCAGAGCGGCGACGTCGATCCGCCGCATCGTGAGCATCGCCTCCATCGCCCGCCGCGCCCGGCCGGGGTCCGGATCGGCGAGCAGGGCGTGAAGGCGGCGTGGCACGACCTGCCAGTGCACGCCGAAGCGGTCCCGGCACCAGCCGCACATGTGCTCGGACCCGCCGTCGGCGGTCAGGGCGGTCCAGTAGCGGTCGGTCTCCTCTTGGTCGTCGCAGGTGAGCGCGAGCGAGAAGGCCTCGGTATGCGGGAACCGCGGCCCCCCGTTCAGCGCGGCATAGGGCTGGCCCTGCAGGATGAAGGTCACCACGAGGACGCCGCCCTCGTCGGGCGCGTTGGCCACGTTCACGATCCGGCTGTCGGGCAGGAGGGAGGTGTAGAATTCGACGGCGTCGAGGGCGTCGTCGTCGAACCAGAGGTGGGGTACGAGGTCCGCCATGCGGCCGCTCCAACGGGATACGGCCGCAAGGCTAGCACGAATCGCGCCCGAGGGCGCGGGGGCGATCAGACCTTGAGGTTCGGGATGATCTGCTTCTTGCGGCTCATCACGCCCGGCAGGACCACGGTGTCGCCCTCGACCGTGGTGTCGAAGCTCTTCTCCGCCACGCCCTTGGTCAGGTCGTTGGGGACGAGCATCGTCGCCTCTTCGCGCAGGATGTCGACGACGAAGAGCAGGACCTGGTCGACGCCGTCTTCCTTGGCGACGGTGTCCATCGCGGAGACCAGCCCCTCCTTGCGGTCGAGGACCTGGGCCGGCGCGGTGGTCTCCAGCACGGAAACGCGGAATTTCTTGCCGTCGACCTCGTACTCCTTGCTGTCCATCCGCAGCAGCTCGGCGTCCGAGAAGGCCGAGACATCGGACTTCGCGGCGAACATCTCGGTGGCGTAGTCGGCGATGTTCAGGTCGAGGTCCGAGGCGAGGCTCTCGGCAAGCGCCCGGTCCACGTCGGTCGTGGTGGGCGAACGGAACTCCAGCGTGTCGGAGAGAATGCAGGAGAGCATGAGCCCCTTGATCCCCTCGGGCATCTCGGAGGCCTTCGGACCCATCAGTTGGTGCATGATGGTCGCGGTGCAGGCCAGCGGGCGGATCGTGATGTCGATCGGGCCCTTGGTCTCGAGCCCGCCGGTCAGCTTGTGGTGGTCGATGATCGAGCGGATGTCGGCCGAGTTGATGCCCTCGGGCAATTCGGCGGGGTTGTTGGTGTCGACGACGACCACCGGCGTGCCGGGCTCCACGTCCTCGATCACGGAGGGGGCCTGGAAGCCCCAGCGCTCGGCGACGAAGGCGGCCTCGGTGTTGGGCTCGCCCAGCAGGCGGGCCTCGGCGGGCTCGCCGCGAACCTCGGAGAGGTACCAGGCCCAGATCAGGGGGCTGCCGGTCGAGTCGGTGTCGGGGGCCTTGTGGCCGAAAACGAGCGTCGTCATTGGGTCACCCTGTGGCTTGGGGAAAGTCGGATCGCGCGCCTTATAGGAGGGGCTCACGGCGATGTCACCCGTTGCCGCGAGCGGGCCGGGCGGGCAGTCTCCGGCGCCATGCGTGAGAGCGATCTCTATCCCCCGGTCAAGGCCTACCTGAAGGGGCAGGGCTACGAGGTGAAGGGCGAGGTGGGCGCGGCGGACGTCATGGCGGTCCGCGCGAACGACCCTCCCGTCGTCGTCGAGCTCAAGCGCGGCTTCTCCCTCGCGCTCTTTCACCAGGGCATCGCGCGGCAGGCGGCGGTCGAGGCCGTCTACCTCTGCGTGGCGCGGCCCGGGGCGGCGGCGCTGAAGCGCAACCTGGGCCTTGCCCGCCGGCTGGGGCTCGGCGTGATGACCGTGCGGCCCCGGGACGGGCGGGTCGAGGTCCATTGCGACCCGGGACCATTCCAGCCCCGCCGTTCGCCCGCCCGGGCCGCGCGCCTGCTGCGCGCCTTCGAGCGTCTGCGCGGCGATCCGAACGCGGGCGGCGCCACGCGGCACGGGCTCGTCACGGGATACCGGCAGGACGCGCTGGCCTGCGCACGCGTGCTGGCCGGCGAAGGGCCGCTGCGCGCGGCGCGTGTGGCCGCGCTCGCCGAGGTCCCGCAGGCACGGCGGATCATGGCGGACAATTACTACGGCTGGTTCGAGCGCGTGGAGCGGGGGGTCTACGGGCTGACGGACGCCGGACGGCGCGGCCTTGCCGACTGGGGCACGGACTAGGCCGGGGGGGGGGGCGCTCAGAAAGGTCGGCGCTCCACCAGCCACCCGGACTCGGCCAGCAGGTTGAGCAGGCCCTGCTTGCCCGGCAGGTGCAGCGCGCCAGCGGCAAGCAGGATGTGCTCGGCCTCCGTCTCCTCCAGCCGCGCGATCCAGGCGCGGTTGCGGGTGTGGAGCAGGTCCTCCGCCGTGAGCTCGAAGATCTCGTCGGCCCGCTCGCGGCTGAGCCCCGGCGTGCGGTAGGCGGCAAAGCGCGAATCCGCCCAGGCCCGCCCGGTCTCCTCGGCGAAGTAGCTCTCGAGCATGGCGACGAAGCCGCGTGTCTGAAGGTCCGGCGGTCCGGCGGCCAGGCGCAGCATCTCCATCTGCTCGTCCTCCGGGGCGGAGGAGAAGACGTCCAGCACGGTCTCCCAGGGCTCCAGGCTCTCCGCAGGAAGGCCCGCCTCCTCGGCGGCATCCAGGATCATCCGGTCCAGCCCCTCGCGCCCGGCCATCAGGTCGGTCATCGCGCAGGGCGGGGTAGCGAGGGTGAGCGTGAGGTACCAGGGCTTCATCCGCGCGGCCATGAAGCCGGGCACCTGCCGCGCCCGCGCGGCCTCGACGAGGCTGTGCCAGGTCTCCTCCGAGAGGCGCTCGGGCAGGGTCGGACCCTCGGTCACCAGGATGCGCGAGGGATCCTCGGCGAGGGCCTCCTGCATCCGGGCCTCCTCCTCGGGGGTGACCTCGACCATCAGCAGGTCGGCCTCCTCGATCGCCGGACGCACGGAATCGAGCATGGGTGTCAGGCGCGGGTCCCAGGCGTGCATGGTGCCCACCAGGGTGATCCTGCGGTCGCCGCGCGTCGCCTCCCAGAACAGGCCCTCGGAATAGGGCATGGCCTCGGCCTCGGCCGCGGCGGCCTGGCGCTCGGCCTCGGTCATCTCGTCGGCGAAGCTGGGACCGTCGCAGACAGCGGCGGCTGGCCCGGCGAGAAGGCCCAGAAGGCCGAGAAGGGGGAAGAGGCGCATGGGACTCGCTCCGGTCAGGCGGCGTCGGTCGCGGGGAACCTAGGTCCCGGCGGCGCAGGTCTCAAGGCGGAGGGCCGCCCGCCCCTCAGGCGGGGCGGGCGGGATCTGCGATGCGCTCGCCGAGGCGGATCAGCCAGCGGCCGATCCGCTCGCGCAGGTCCGGCGTCCGCGCACGGCGCGGCGGGGCGCTGCGGGCGAGCGCGGCCAGCGAGACCGGAGGCTCCAGCGGCCGCGGCGGCGGGTCGGCCTCGGGCGGCAGGGCGAAAGTCAGCCGCTCGGACGAGCCGCGGCGGGTCACGGAGCGGGCCGGTCGGGGTCCGGAACGGGTCGGGCGCGCCGGCTCGGCGGCCACGAAGAACGGGGGATGCATGGGGCACCTGTCGATTTGGGAGTTCGGCATGCGCGAGGCGTCGTCCGCCCGGCGCGGTCAGTCTGGAATGGCGGCCCTAGCCGCGTGCGCTGATCCAAAGCATGAAGTGCCCTCCCCTGTCGCTACAGGTTACGTGGGGGCTCCTTAGTCGCGTCGGCCGAGTCGCACAAGCCAAATTGCGACGCCCTGTCGCACCGTGGCCCGGAGGGCACGGTTGGCCCGGGCGGCCCCTCGCGGGCGAAATTCCAGTGACCCGGTTGCACCCGGACGGGATGGGGGCCACATGCCGGACAGAGGTGCGCCTCGCCGGAGGCCGCAGAGGCGGGATCGCCCTTAATACCAAGGGTTCCCGGCGGGACATCGGTCGACGCCGTTCCCGGTTTCAGAGGCCGCAAATTTTGCGCCCCTCTCCCGTTGACAGCCCCGTGAGCCTTCCCTATCTCGGCGCCATTAGCACTCGCCCGATGTGAGTGCTAACCGTTCAACATCTGAGGGAGCTCACAAGATGGCTTTCAAACCGCTGCACGACCGGGTCCTGGTCCGCCGCGTCGAGTCCGACGAGAAGACCAAGGGCGGGCTCATCATCCCCGACAGCGCCAAGGAAAAGCCCCAGGAGGGTGTCGTCGTCTCCGTGGGTGAGGGCGCGCGCAAGGAATCCGGCGAACTGATCCCGATGTCCGTCTCCGCCAACGACCGCATCCTCTTCGGCAAGTGGTCCGGCACCGAGGTCACGATCGACGGCGAAGAGCTGCTGATCATGAAGGAAAGCGATATCCTCGGCATCATCGACGACGCCAAGGCCGCGCAGGCCGCCTGATCGGCGCCACCACAGCCTTTCCGAAATCAATAATAGTCAGGAGCTAGTCGAAACATGGCTGCGAAAGACGTTCGCTTCGAAACCGAAGCTCGCAACAAGATGCTCAAGGGCGTCAACATCCTCGCCGACGCGGTGAAGGTGACGCTCGGCCCCAAGGGCCGCAACGTGGTCCTCGAGAAGTCCTTCGGCGCGCCGCGCATCACCAAGGACGGTGTCTCGGTCGCCAAGGAGATCGAACTCGAGGACAAGTTCGAGAACATGGGCGCCCAGATGGTGAAGGAAGTCGCTTCCCGCACCAACGACGAGGCCGGTGACGGCACCACCACCGCCACCGTTCTGGCCCAGGCCATCGTCAAGGACGGCCTCAAGGCCGTGGCCGCCGGCATGAACCCGATGGACCTCAAGCGCGGCATCGACCTGGCCACCGCCAAGGTCGTCGACCACATCAAGTCGGCCGCCCGCAAGGTCGAGAACTCCGACGAGGTCGCCCAGGTCGGCACCATCTCCGCCAACGGCGAGAAGGCCATCGGCCAGCAGATCGCCGACGCCATGCAGCGCGTGGGCAACGAGGGTGTCATCACCGTCGAGGAGAACAAGGGTCTCGAGACCGAAGTCGAGGTCGTCGAGGGCATGCAGTTCGACCGCGGCTACCTCTCCCCCTACTTCACCACCAACACCGAGAAGATGGTCGCCGAGCTCGACGACTGCATGATCCTCCTGCACGAGAAGAAGCTCTCCTCGCTGCAGCCGATGGTTCCGCTTCTCGAGCAGGTGATCCAGTCCCAGAAGCCGCTTCTGATCATCGCCGAGGACGTCGAGGGCGAAGCCCTGGCCACCCTCGTGGTGAACAAGCTGCGCGGTGGCCTCAAAATCGCCGCCGTCAAGGCTCCGGGCTTCGGTGACCGCCGCAAGGCCATGCTGCAGGACATCGCGATCCTGACCGGCGGCCAGGTGATCTCCGAGGACCTCGGCATGAAGCTCGAGAATGTCACCATGGACATGCTCGGCACCGCCAAGAAGGTCTCCATCACCAAGGACGAGACCACCATCGTCGACGGCGCCGGCGACAAGGCCGAGATCGAAGCCCGGGTCAGCCAGATCCGCGGCCAGATCGAGGAAACCTCCTCCGACTACGACAAGGAGAAGCTGCAGGAGCGCGTGGCGAAGCTCGCCGGCGGTGTTGCGGTGATCCGCGTCGGCGGCATGACCGAAGTCGAGGTGAAGGAGCGCAAGGACCGCGTCGATGACGCCCTGAACGCGACCCGCGCGGCCGTGCAGGAAGGCATCGTCGTCGGCGGCGGCGTCTCCCTGGTGCAGGGCGCCAAGGCGCTCGACGGTCTCGAGGGCGAGAACAGCGACCAGAACGCCGGTATCGCCATCGTGCGCCGTGCGCTCGAGGCCCCGCTGCGCCAGATCGCCGAGAACGCCGGTGTCGACGGCTCCGTCGTCGCGGGCAAGATCCGCGAAAGCGACGACCTCAAGTTCGGCTTCAACGCCCAGACCGAGGAATACGGCGACATGTTCAAGTTCGGTGTCATCGACCCCGCCAAGGTGGTCCGCACCGCGCTCGAGGACGCCGCCTCGGTGGCCGGCCTGCTCGTGACCACCGAAGCCATGGTGGCCGACAAGCCGAAGAAGGACGAGCCCGCCGGTGGCGGCATGGGCGACATGGGCGGCATGGGCGGCATGATGTAATCATCCGCTCTGCCCATCGCAGAGATGCGGGAAAGGGGCGCCTCCGGGCGCCCCTTTTTCGTGCCGGTCAACCCGGTGTTAAGCTCCCCCGGCTATCCCGCCCCGCACGGACCGGAGCCCGGGTGATGCCTCTCTACGCCGCGCTCGCGCGCCTCTTTCCAGACAGCTACCTAGCGAAGATCTCCGCTGTGGTCTGCGCCGGCTTCGCCCTCCCGGTCCTCGGTCTCCTGGCCCATGCCCTGCGGCAGGGCAGTCTCGACGCCACGCTGCTCACCGTCACCGTCTCGGGCTGCTGCGCCGGGCTCGTGCTCGCCCTCACCGGCCTCCGCGCCCTGCTCGACCCGGTGTTCCAGGTGGCGCGGGCGCTGGACCGCTGGGGGCGCACAGGCCAGATGCGGGTCCTGCCGGAGGGCCATGGAGACGAGATCGGGGCGTTGATGGTCCACGCCAACCGCCTCATCGCCCGCGCCCAGCGCAGCCTCGACCAGCCCCGGCGAGAGGCCGACACCGACCCGCTGACCGGCGCCCTCAACCGCCGCGGGGCGGAGCGGCTGCTGCGCGACGCGCCCTCCGGTTGGCTCCTCCTGGTCGATCTCGACGGCTTCGCCAGCGTGAACGCGCGTCACGGCATGGCCGAGGGCGACCGCGTCCTGCGCGAGGTGGTGCAGGCCGGCAGCCGCCTGCTGCGGCGGGACGATCTCTTCGCCCGCATCGGCGGCGACGAACTCCTGGTCTTTCTCCCCGGCGCGCCGCGCCGCGTGGCCCGCCGGATCGCGGATGGATTGCGGGCAAGCATCGCGGACTGCGCCCCGTCAGAGGGCCCCGGCCTCACAGCCTCCATCGGCCTCGCCTCGCATCCCGGCGGCGAGGCATTGGAAGAGGCGCTTGAGATCGCCGCGGCGGAGCTCGCCCGCGCCAAGGCGGAGGGTGCTGATCGTGCAAGGGGGGCGGAACCCCCATGACCGGAACGCGCCGCAACACCCATCGCGCGATGCCGCAGGGAAACGTGAACCTCTCGCCGCTAGACCTCTCCGCGATCGATCCGCGGGCCTCACAGCCCCGCGCCATGTGGACATATCGCGGTCGGCCGGCCCTTCGGGGCGGGTCCCTTGCGCATTCGACCCTGGAGGGGGTGACGTCCCTCCACGGCCCACACCGTTCCCCGACCCGACCGGGAGCAGAAGAAGAGACCGGCCCGCAAGGCCCCGACCCCGGCGCCCCACAGGCGACCTGGGCCGGATCTACG
This sequence comes from Histidinibacterium aquaticum, assembly GCF_008710275.1. Lineage (GTDB taxonomy): Bacteria > Pseudomonadota > Alphaproteobacteria > Rhodobacterales > Rhodobacteraceae > Oceanicola > Oceanicola aquaticus. The sequence continues at coordinate 754,546 of NZ_VYQE01000001.1, read as the reverse complement.
CGCCCCTCTCCCTCATCTAGCCCCAAATACCTCCGCCGGAGGCTCCGACGCCGGGCCTCCCGCCCGACGACTGGCACGGCGCGCGCGAGACGCCAAGAGACCCACGGCCCGGGCCTGCCTCCGGGCGGGCCCGGGCAGATCCGGCGCGCCGAAGGCGCTCCGCTATCTCACGATCGGTTCGAGGGGATCGTAATGCGGCTCGCTCCCGCCCCAGGCCACATGGGCGAGGCTGTCGGGCTTGACCCGCAGCCCGCCGATCTCATCGCGTGTGACCCACCTCCGGCGCTGGACCACGCCCTCCGGGTCGGTCCAGTCGACCAGCTCGGGCGACCCGGAAAGCCTGCACCGGAAATAGACGTCGACCTGGTGGAAGTCGCCATCGGGATCGTGGAACTCGTTGACCAGGCAGGGCAGGCCCACCTCGATCCTCAGCCCCGTCTCCTCGTGCACCTCGCGCGCGAGGTTGTCGGGCAGCGAGGCATGCGGCTCGGCCCCGCCGCCCGGCGCGCACCAGAGGTCGCCGCGCCCCGGGTAGGCGTTGACCAGGAGCAGACGCGCCTCGTGCAGCAGCACGGCGCGCACGGCGAGACGGATGGGCGGGCGCATGGACCGGAGTCTCGCGCGGCGCCAATCCCGGTGCAACCACCGGCCGTCGCCCGCCCGCGACCTGACGGAACTTTTGCGCCGCCCGCGGGATCTCCTTATCTGACGACAGACCCTCGAGGACAGGCCAATGCGCGCGCTCCGAGCGACCCTGATCGCCGTTTCAGCCACCGTTCTCCTGGTGGCGCTGATCGTGCTGCGCACCGTCCTCGGCCCCGCCCCCGCCGGCGCCGAGAGCTCGGAGACCCGGCAGGACTGCGTGATCCTGCTGCACGGCCTCGCCCGGACGGAGTTTTCGCTGCTGCTCATGGAGGGCGCGCTGCGGAACGCGGGCTACCATGTGATCAACGACGCCTATCCCTCGACCGAGGCCCCGATCGAGACGCTGACCCGCCGCTTGCCGGAGCAGGCCGCGCAGTGCGGCGACCGGCGCATCCACCTCGTGACCCATTCGCTGGGCGGAATCATCGCCCGCGCCTGGCTCGCGGGCGACCCCGATATCGAGCTCGGCCGGGTCGTCCAGCTTGCCCCGCCGAACCACGGATCGGAGCTCGTCGACGTCTTCGGCGACCTCGAGGCCTTCGAATGGATCCACGGCCCCGCCGGGCTGCAGCTCGGCACGGAAGAGGGGGCCTTCGCCCCTTCGCTGCCGCCGCCGGACTACGAGCTGGGGATCATCGCCGGCAACCGCAGTCTCAACCCCGTCTACAGCCAGGTGATCGAGGGGCCCGACGACGGCAAGGTCTCGGTGGAGACCACGCGTCTGGAAGGGGCGGCGGACCACATCGTCCTGCCGGTCACCCATACCTTCCTGATGAACAATCCGCTCGTCGTCGCGGAGGTGCTGCATTTCCTGCGGCACGGGAGCTTCGATCACGGGATGACCTTCGGCGATGCGCTCCTGCGCTAGGCCGGGCCGGTGATCCGGTTGACGTGCCCCATCTTGCGTCCGGGCCGCGCCTCGGCCTTGCCGTAGAGATGCAGCGCGGCGCCGGAGGCGGCGAGCTCGGGCACCCGGTCGACATCCGCGCCGATCAGGTTCTCCATCACCACGTCCGAATGCCGCGCGCCGTCGCCCAGGGGCCAGCCGCAGATCGCCCTGACATGCTGCTCGAACTGGCAGATGGCGCAGCCGGTCTGCGTCCAGTGGCCCGAGTTGTGCACCCGCGGCGCGAATTCGTTGACGACCAGCCCGCCCGGCGTGACGAAGAGCTCCACCCCGATCACGCCGACGTAGTCGAGCGCGTTCAGCACCTTGCCCGTCAGCAGCACCGCATCGGTGAGCAGGGCCACAGGCAGCCCGGCGGGCACCGTCGTCGTCCGGAGGATGCCGTCCTCGTGCCGGTTCACGCCCGGATCGAAGCAGGCGACCTGTCCGTCCACCCCGCGTGCCCCGATGACCGAGACCTCGGCGCCGAACTCCACGAAACCTTCGAGCACGGAGGGCGCTCCCGACACGGCCTCCCAGGCGGCGTCCGCCCGCGCCGGATCGGTGATCCGCGCCTGCCCCTTGCCGTCGTAGCCCAGCCGCCGCGTCTTGAGGATCGAGGGCGTGCCGATCTCCTCGAGTGCCGCCCCCAGCTCATCGCGGCTCGAGACCGCCGCGTGCGGCGCCACGGCAAGGCCGCAGTCCTCAAGGAAGGCCTTCTCGGTCAGCCGGTCCTGGGAGGTGGCCAGCGCGCGGCGGTTCGGGCGGATCGGCCGGATCGCCTCGATCCGGTCGAGCGCCGCCGTGGGCACGTTCTCGAACTCGTAGGTCACCACGTCGACGGCGCGGGCGAAGGCCTCCAGCGCTTCGGCATCCTCCCAGTCCGCCGTGGTGCAGGCCGCCGCGACCTGCGCGGCCGGCGGCGCGGGCGCGGGATCGTAGATGTGGCATGAGAGGCCCAGCCGGGCTGCGGCGAGCGCGAGCATCCGGCCCAGCTGCCCGCCTCCCAGGATACCGATGACCGATCCGGGGGGCAGGGCCTCATTCATCGCGGGGCTCCTCGGGGATCGAGGCCGAGAGATCGTCACGCCAGCCGTCGATCCGCCCGGCCAGCCCGGGGTCCGAAAGCGCCACGATCTGCGCCGCCATCAACCCGCCGTTCACCGCGCCCGCTGCGCCGATGGCCATGGTGGCGACCGGGAAGCCGCGTGGCATCTGGACGATGGAATAGAGCGAATCGAGACCGCCGAGGGCCTTGGTCTGCACCGGCACGCCGATCACCGGCACCCGGGTCTTGGAGGCGAGCATGCCCGGCAGGTGCGCCGCGCCTCCCGCGCCCGCGACGATGGCCATGAGCCCGCGCCCGGCAGCCTCCTTGCCGTAGGACCAGAGCCGGTCGGGCGTGCGGTGGGCCGAGACGATGCGCGCCTCGTAGGGCACGCCGAGCTCGTCCAGGATGCGCGCCGCCTCCTTCATGGTCGGCCAGTCGGACTGGCTGCCCATGACGATTCCCACTTTCGGCTCGGCCATCGCGCCCTCCTGTCCCCCGGGAAGGGCGCACTATAGGAACGCGCGGCCCGCGTGCAAGCGGCCCGGCTCAGGCGATTATGTCGGGAAAGATCCGGTCCTCGAGCACCGCGATCCGGTCCTTGAGCCCCAGCTTCTGCTTCTTCAGCCGTCGGATCGTCAGGATATCGCCCGCAGGCCCCCGATCCTCGAGCGCGCGGATCGCGGCGTCGAGGTCACGGTGCTCCTGCCGCAGAACCTCGAGTTCCACGCGCAGCACCTCGAGCTGCTCCATCCGGGCGGAGGTATTCATGGGGCGGTCTCCTCTGACCGCTGCAAGATAACGCCGCGCAGGCCGTCAGGCTAGCCCGGAGACTTGCAGGCGCCGTAGCGTCTCCCCATATTTCGGGCGTGGCCGCCAGAACGGGGCCACATCAGGACAGTCGCTTTGACAAAGGACATGTCGCGATGACGAAACTCACCCTCGGGGCGCACCCGTTCCTGCTGGGCTTCGAAGAGCTCGAACGCCTGGTGGAGCGCACGGCGAAGTCGGGCAACGACGGCTATCCCCCCTACAACATCGAACAGACCTCCGAGCAATCCTACCGCATCACGCTCGCGGTCGCCGGGTTCTCCGAGAAGGACCTCGCCATTACTGTCGAGGACAACCAGCTCGTGATCCGCGGACGCCAGCGCGACGACGGCGAGGGGCGCGTCTTCCTGCACCGCGGCATCGCGGCGCGGCAGTTCCAGCGCAGCTTCGTGCTGGCCGACGGAGTCGATGTGGGCGAGGCGGTGATCGAAAACGGCCTGCTCCACGTCGATCTGAACCGGCAGGTGCCGGAAAGCGTTGTCCAGACAATCCAGATCCGGAGGAAATGAGCGATGAATACCAAGATCGATTTCGGTCAGCTCGGAGATCGCCTGGTCTACGTGAAGCCTGTCGCCGTCTCCGATCTGCCCGAAGAGGTGCAGGAGAAGGCCGAGGGGCTGGACCAGCTCTTCGCGGTGCATGACAGCGACGGCCAGCAGCTCGCCCTCGTGGCGGACCGCGACCTGGCCTTCGTCCTGGCGCGCCAGCACGACATGTCGCCGGTCACGGTGCACTGATATCAAGCGGCGGCCGGGTGCCTTGCACAGAGCGCCCGGCTGTGACGTTCTTGGCCCCGTTCACTCATGAGTGGGGCAGGACCATTGGCCGGACGAGCGCCTTTCGAGATCGGAGAAACCACCGTCGCGCCGGGTGAGCGGCGCGTCGTCGACCTGCCGGTCTCCGTTCTTTCCGACCACACCCCCGTCACCCTCTCCGTCGAAGTGATCCACGGCGCCCGCCCGGGACCCAAGGTCTTCGTGAGCGCCGCGGTCCACGGCGACGAAGTGATCGGCGTGGAGATCGCCCGGCGGCTCTCGCGCTCCCCGCTCCTGCGGAGCCTGCGCGGGACGCTGCTCGTGGTGCCGATCGTCAATTCCTTCGGCTTCCTCAACCGCTCCCGCTACCTGCCGGACCGTCGCGACCTGAACCGTTCCTTCCCCGGCAGCGCCGGCGGATCGCTTGCCGCGCGGCTGGCCAATCTCTTCCTGACCGAGGTCGTGCTGCGGTGCGATCTCGGCATCGACCTGCATTCGGCGGCCATCCACCGGACCAACCTCCCGCAGATTCGCGTGACGCCGGGCGACCCCCAGCTCGCAACCCTCGCGCGCGTCTTCGGTGCGCCGGTGGTGCTGACCTCTCCCGTTCGCGCGGGCTCTCTGCGGGCGGAGGCGCAGGAGCGTGGGGTGGAGATGCTGCTCTACGAGGCCGGGGAGGGCCTGCGATTCGACGAACTCGCCGTGCGGACCGGCGTCGCCGGCATCCTCCGGGTGCTGCACCACAAGGGCATGCTGCCTGCGAAGGGCATCAGCCGCCCCCGGCAGGTCCCGCTCGCCGCGACCGAGACCCAGTGGCTCCGCGCGCCGCGTGGCGGGCTGCTGCGCACCTTCAAGGGCGACGGCGAGGCGGTGGAGAAGGGCACGCTCATGGCCGCTGTCAGCGATCCCTTCGGTGAGCGCGAAGAAGAGATCACCGCTCCCTTCGACGGCCTCGTGATCGGCCGCGCGGTGCTGCCGGTGGTCAACGAGGGCGACGCGATATTCCACCTCGCGCGGGTTTCGCGCCCGGACCGGGCGGGCGCGGCTCTCGAAGAGATCGTGGGCCACCACGTCCGCGATCCGCTCTTCGATGAAGACGAGATCATCTGACGGTGCGCCTCGGCCCCGGATCGCCTATGAGGGCGCCAAGCCGACCACCGCGAGTGATCATGAGCGCGAACACTGAAACCTGGCTCTTTCTTGGAGCGACCGGGCGCATTGGCCGGATGGTCCTTCGCCACTGGAGCGCGGTGCCTCCGGGCGCGCGGCTGGTGCCGCAATCGCGCGCGGCGGGCGAGGGCCTGCTGCAGTGGGATCCGCTCGACCCCGCCGTGCCGGTGCAGGCCGAGGTGATCTTCGCCTTCGCGGGCGTCACGCGGAGCGGCGAGGGGGCGCGGCTGAATGTCGACCTGGGCGAAGCGGCGGTAGCCATGGCGCGCCACTGCGGCGTGCGGCGGGTGCTGCTGGCCTCCTCCTCGGCGGTCTACGGTCCCGGGGCGCAGATGTCGGAGGAGACGCCCTGCAAGCCGGTGAACGACTACGGCGCGGCGAAGCTGGCGATGGAGCGGGCTGTCGCGGGGGCCGAGGTCGAGACCTGCTGCCTTCGGATCGGCAACGTCGCCTGGGCCGACGCGCTGCTGGGCCGCATGGGAGAGGGCAACGCCGTGACGCTCGACCGCTTCGATGACGGCGAGGGGCCCCGGCGGAGCTACATCGGACCGCGCACGCTTGCGGACGTCCTCGTGGCGCTCGCCCGCCATCCCGACCCTCTGCCGCCGGTGCTCAACGTCGCCTTGCAGCGACCGGTGGCGATGTCCGGGCTGCTCGAGGCCGCGCGCCAGCCCTGGCGGTGGCGACCCGCTCCCGCGACGGCAGTGCAGGACGTGACGCTCGACTGTGCCCGGCTGGCCGCGCTCGTGGACCTGCCGGAGGGGGCGGCGGAGCCTGCCGCCTTGATCGCCGAGGGCGAAGGGCTCAAGGAACCTGCATGAGCTGGGACAAGCGCCTCTTCGACATCTTCTTCGCGCTGCTGCTGGGCGTGGTGCTCTTGCCGGTGATCCTCGGGATCGCGCTCTGGATCCGGCTGCGCGACGGGGCGCCGGTCTTCTACCTCTCCGAGCGGATGAAAACGCCGGAGGAGGGCTTCATGCTGGTGAAGTTCCGCACCATGCGCGTGGTCGCCGAGGACAGCGGTGTCTCGGGCGGCGACAAGGCGGGGCGAGTGACGCGGACCGGGCGCGTCTTGCGGCGGACACGCGCAGACGAACTGCCGCAGCTCTGGAACGTGCTGAAGGGCGACATCAGCTTCGTCGGGCCCCGCCCGCCGCTCCGTCAGTACGTGGAGCGGTTTCCCGATCTATACCGCGAGGTGCTGAAGTCGCGCCCGGGCATCACCGGGCTCGCGACGCTGGTGTACCACGGTCACGAGGAATGGCTGCTGTCGCGCTGCCGCACGACGGAGGAGACCGACGCCGTCTATTCGCGGGCCTGCGTTCCGCGGAAGGCGCGGCTCGACCTGATCTACCGTGAGAACCGGTCGTTCTGCTTCGATCTGGTGCTGATGGGACGGACCGCCGCCCGGAAGTAGTCTCAGACGTCCTGGGCGAGGGTCGCGGGCTGGTCCTGCGCGGCGAGATCGGCGGGCGCGGGAAGGACGGCGGCGGCGAGCGCGGAGCCCAGCATAAAGATGCCGGCGGCAAGAATGGCGCGGTCGACCACCGCGCTTCCCATCTCGTCGTCCCAGAACCGTTCGATCACCCGGGCCATGCGTTCCCTCTTCGTCCCTTTGCCGTGCCGTGGCGCGGCGTCATGCGGAATAAACTCGCGGTCAAATGCGGCGCGAATTGGCCGCGACGGGGGAGCTTTCGGGTCGGTGGCTGCATCAGATCGCCGCCGTCTGGTCGAGCCGCCGGTGCACGATCTCGTTCAGCCGGTGAAGCTCCGCCTGCGCGGGCTCGCCCCTGCGGCGGCGAGCAGTGAGATCGGCGACGGCCCGCGAGAGCGCCGCGTCGCCCGAGCTTCGCGCCAGGCCGCCCAGGAACTGCGCGGCGTAATCCACCGCGTGACCCTCCGCCTCCGCCCCGAGGGTCCGGGCCATCGCCGCGAGATCGTCGCGCAGGGCGATCGGGTCGGGGTCGACCTCCCCCTCCGGCAGGGGGCGGGGGCCGGCGGGCTGACGGTCGTCGGGGAGGCGCGCCAGGATCGCCTCCTGGAAGGCGGCAAGCGAGGCCACGGGCTTGGCCAGGAAGCCGTCCGCGCCGGCCTGCAGCGCGCGCGCCTCGCCGTCCGGTTCGCCGCTGGTGGCGAGGATGACGGAGACGGCCGGGGCCGGTCCGGCGAGATCCGCGATCAGCTCTTCCCCGTCGCCGTCGGGCAGGCCGAGATCCACCACGATGCAGGTGGGCCGGTAGACCCGAAGGTGCCGGCGTGCCGTCTCGAGGCTTTCGGCCCGCCGGATGCGCGCGCCGGAGCGCAGGCAGAGCAGGCGCAGCGCTTCGCTGGCGAAGCGGCTGTCCTCCACCGCGAGCACGGTGACCCCGAGCAGGGGCCGGTCCGCGGTGGGTGGCCGGGTGGCGAGGTAGTCGTCGAGCGAGTTCATGCGCCCCTCCGCTGTTCGATTCGCCTGTCCGAGGAGCATCGCCCCGGGCTGGTGAATGCCGGGTTAAGCCACCGCGACGAGACGTCCGTTGCGCCGCGGGACGCGAGGGCGGATAAGGGCGCCGACACGCCGGAGGAGCCCATGATCGGCCGCCTGAATCACGTCGCCATCGCCGTCCCGGATCTCGAGGCCGCGCGGGCGCAGTACCGCGATGCTCTGGGCGCCGAGGTCGGCCCGCAGCAGGACGAGCCCGACCACGGCGTCACCGTGGTCTTCATCGAACTGCCCAACACCAAGATCGAGCTGCTCCATCCGCTGGGAGAGGACAGCCCGATCCGCGGCTTCCTGGACAAGAACCCCTCGGGCGGCATCCACCATGTCTGCTACGAGGTCGAGGACATCCTCGCCGCGCGCGACCGGCTGACCGGGCAGGGCGCGCGGGTGCTGGGCGACGGCAGGCCGAAGACGGGCGCGCACGGCAAGCCGGTGCTCTTCCTGCATCCGAAGGATTTCAACGGGTGTCTGATCGAACTGGAGGAAGTCTGATGGGTCCCGTTTCCGCCCTCGTCCTGCTGGCCGTGATCTGGTTCATGGTCTTCTTCGTCGTCCTCCCCCTGCGCCTGACCACCCAGGGCGAGAGCGGCGAGACCGTGCCGGGCACGCACAAGTCCGCCCCTTCGGACCCGCAACTGGGCAAGAAGGCCAAGGTCACGACGATCTGGGCGCTGGGCATCTGGGTCGTGATCGCCGGGATCATCATCTCCGGCGTGATCGAAGTGCGCGACTTCGACTGGTTCGGGCGCATGGCCCCGCGCGAGGCGCCGACCGACTAGACCGGCGTGCGCCGCCTCAGGCGGTGGTAAAGGTGCGTGAAGGTCGCGGCCCCGAGGATCGGGATCAGCAGGTTCACCAGCGGTATCGTGAGCGGCAGCGCCATCAGGCAGCCGGCGACCCAGATCGTGCCGGTATGCCGCTGACGCAGGGCCTTGGCGCCCTCGCGCCCCTCCCGGCGCATGGCCGCGATCTGGAAGTACTCGCGCCCCAGCAGGTAGCCGTTCAGCGCGTAGAAGATGAAGGGCGCGCCGATGGGCAGCATGACGTAGGCCACGATTGCCACCAGGTTGCCCACGATGAGCACCGCGAGGAACGAGGCCGTGTCGCGCAGCGCGTCGCTCCAGGGCAGGCGCGGGGCGGGGGGCAGGCCGGGGTAGTGACGCTCCTCCACCGCCTGGGCCACGTCCTCGAGAAAGAGCGAGGTGATGGCCGAGGCCACCGGCACCATCAGGAAGATCGACAGGAAGATCATCAGCACCAGCGAGCCCGCGGAGAGCAGGTCGCCGATCCAGGTGACCTCCCGCCCGTTCAGCACGGTGACCGAGTCGGGGGAGAGGCCCTGAACGATCCAGAGCACGGTCGCGTAGACCATCACCAGAAGGGCGAAGGTCAGCGCGATACCGAGCCAGAACACCCGGCGGAAGCGCGGGTCCGTGAGCTGGCCAACGGCCTTGGCGAAGTCGCCGAAGATCATTCGACCCAGGTGGTCTTGGCGGCGAGATCCGGGCGCGGCCGCTCGGGAGGGGCGTTGCTCTCGGTGCCGATATGTATGAGGCCCGCGATCTGCTCGTGCGGAGCGAGTCCGAACTGGCGCTCGGCGAAGTTGCGGTCGTGGACGTGCCAGCCGCTCAGCCAGTTCGCGCCCCAGCCCGAGGCCAGCGCGGCGTTCAGCAGCGCGAGGCAGACCGCCCCGGAAGAGAGCAGCTGCTCGACCTCGGGTATCTTCTCGGAGATCACCGGGGCCGAGACCACGGCGACGGCGAGATCGGCGTCGGCATACTGGGCGCGGGCCTTGGCGATGTCGCCCTCGTCCTTGCCGAGCTCGGTGCCGCGGGCCACGACGGCCTCGGCCAGCCGGTCGAGCGCGGGCTTGGTCAGCACCAGGAAGCGCCAGGGCTCCAGCTTGCCGTGGTCGGGGCTGCGCGCGGCGGCGGTCAGCAGCGTCTCCACCTCTGCACGGTCGGGCACGGGCGCGCGAAGCGTCTTGGCGGGCCGCGAACGGCGGGTCAGCAGGAAGTCGAGCGCGGCCTGGTTTCTCTCGGGCATGGGATCCTCGTGTTGCCTGGCCCCGGAGCTAGCCTCTTCCGCGCGGCTCCGCTAGAGGCCCGCGGCCTCGGCCTGCTCGGCGATGAGCTCGCTCGCGAAGGCCTCGAAGCGCGCGCCGGGCTGGCGCAGGCGGTAGGCCTCGGCGAAGGGATCGGGGGCGCGGACCTGCGAGCCGGAGAGTTCCTCGAGGACGGCATGGCCGCAGAAGGGGACGTAGACCTCGGAGTAGCCGCCCTCGTGCGCCAGCACGAGGCGGCCGCCGCAGATGTCGTCGGCCAGCGCCATGACCCGCCGGGTCATCTCGCGGTAGGTCTCGGCGGTGCACATCATGCGGCTCAGCGGGTCGATCAGCGCGGCGTCGTAGCCGCAGGCCACCACGATGAGGTCGGGTGCGAAGCGGCGGATCGCGGGGAGGGCGAGGCGGTCGAGCGCCTCCAGCCAGGTGGCATGGCCCGCGCCGGGGGGCAGCGGGACGTTGAGGTTGGCATCCTCGCCCGGTCCCGTGCCCCGGTCGGTGGCGCGGCCGGTGTCGAGGGGGTAGTTCCACTCCTGGTGGAGCGAGACGGTGAGGACTTCCGCCTCCTCGTAGAAGATCGCCTCGGTCCCGTTGCCGTGGTGCACGTCCCAGTCGAGCACGGCCACCCGGACCGGGTCACTCGCCCGGGCGCGGGCGACGGCAACGGCGATGTTGTTCAGGAGGCAGAAGCCGTTGGGCCAGTCGGCGGTGCAATGGTGCCCGGGCGGCCTGCAGAGGGAATAGGCGTTGCGGTGGCGGCCGGCGAGGACATCCTCGACCGCCCGCGCGGCGAGGCCCGCGGAGAGCGCGGCGATCTCGTAGCTGCCCGGGCCGAAGGGCGCGCGCAGGCCGATTTCTCCGCCGCCCGCGTCGGACTGGCGGCAGAACTCCTCGAGGTAGGCGGGGGCGTGGACGCGGGCGAGATCGGCTTCGGTCGCGGGCTCTGCGCCCGCCACTGCGAGGTCCCCGACGAGGCCCGTGACCTCCATGAGGTTCTTCAGCCTGCGCTTGCCCTCGGGGTTCTCAGGCAGGCCGCCCGCCGCGAGGGGCTGGACGTGCCCGCCGACCGGGGCGTTGCCCGCGTAGTTGCCGCCGGAGTGCCAGAAACAGCGCTCCGACCAGTAGAATCCGGTGCTCATGGCGGCATCGTTGTCCATGGCCTTCCGGGCGGCAAGGGGGCAGGATCCACACGATGAAGGGACGCCTCAGCCACCTGGCCGTACCGGGCACCGAGATCGCCCTGCGGGCGACGCCGCGGGCCTCGAAGGAGCGGGTCGTCGAGGAGACGGAGGGGCTCAGGGTCTACGTCACCGTCCCGCCGGAGGACGGCAAGGCCAACCGTGCGATCCTGGCGCTGCTCGCCAAGGCGCTGGGTCTGCCGAAGTCGCGCCTGCGGCTGGTGCGGGGCGAGACCGCGCGGGACAAGGTGGTGCAAGTGCTGTGATCCCGCGGAGCGCCTTCGGCGCACTTTGTAAGCCCGGACCTCTCCTTGCGGAGAGGACCGGGCGGAGGGGGGGCTGTCTGCCCCCCGTCCGCTCCGCGGACTCCCCCCGAGGGATATTTGACCCCAGAAGAGGATCAGGCGCGGGCGCCGGAGACCTCGGCCAGAAGCTGGGCATTGCCGCCCGCGGCGGTGGTATCGATGCAGACGTGACGCTCGTGGCAGGCGTGACCCCGGTCGGGGCTGCCGGTGACCAGCGGCACGATCGGGCCGTCTCGCTTCGAGAGGGCGAGGTCGAGGGCACGGCCGGTCTCCTCGTCGCCCCACCAGAGCACGCAGGCGAGGGGGGAGAGGGTCTCGAGCGTGTCGGGGCCAACCGAGCCCTCGGCCTTCACCGGCTGGCCGCCGAGGGCCTGGATCGCTTCCGCCTGCGCCTTCGCGGCCTCGGGGCCGGGACCCAGGCACAGGACCGGTCCTCGGGGCAGGAGGGTGAGGCGGTTCGATTCGCCGGTGGGGCCGGGCAGGTCCAGCGTGCCCACGGGCTTGCCCCCGGTGACCGCCGAGAGCGCCTTTTCGAGGCGGGCGGGGTCGTCGTCTTTCTCCCAACCCAGGCCCTCGACCGGGGCGGGCGCGGGGCGGAAGCGGGGGAGGTAGTTCGGTCCGCCCGCCTTCGGGCCGGTGCCCGAGAGACCCTCGCCGCCGAAGGGCTGGGAGCCCACGATGGCGCCGATCTGGTTGCGGTTGACGTAGGTATTGCCCACCGCGATGCGGTCGACGATCTCCTGGACCCGGTCGTCGATCCGGGTGTGCAGGCCGAAGGTGAGCCCGTAGCCGGTAGCATTGACCCGGTCGATGACCTTGTCGACCTCCTCGGCGCCGAAGGTAGCGACGTGCAGGACGGGGCCGAAGACCTCGCGCTCCAGCGCCTCGATGCCCGGAACCCGGATCAGCGCGGGGGCGACGAAGGTGCCGGTCTCGGGCGCATCGAGGCGGTGCAGCAGGCGGCCCTCCGACTCGGCCTTGTCGACGTAGGCCGCGATGTCGGCGCGGGCCTCCTCGTCGATCACCGGGCCGCTGTCGGTCTCCAGCCGCCAGGGATCGCCGAGGATCAGCGTGTCCATGGCCCCCTTCAGCATCTTCAGCAGCTTCGGCGCGATATCCTCCTGCACGTAGAGGCAGCGGAGCGCAGAGCAGCGCTGGCCGGCGGACTGGAAGGCGGAAGCCAGGATGTCGCGGACCGCGTGCTCGGGCAGGGCGGTCGAATCGACGATCATGGCGTTGAGGCCGCCGGTCTCGGCCACGAGCGGGGTGCCGGGGCGGCCGGTCTCGGCGAGGCTCGCCCGGATTCGGCGGGCGGTCTCGGTCGAGCCGGTGAAGGCCACGCCTGCGAGCCGGCCGGAGGAGACGAGGGCGGCGCCGACCTTGCCGTCGCCGGGCAGGAGGTGCAGCGCCTCGCGCGGGACACCGGCCTCGTGCATCAGCTCGGCGGCACGGGCGGCGATGAGGGGCGTCTGCTCGGCAGGCTTGGCGAGCACCGCGTTGCCTTGGGCCAGGGCGGCGGCGATCTGGCCGGTGAAGATGGCGAGCGGGAAATTCCAGGGGCTGATGCAGGTCCAGGCGCCCGGCTCTCCGCCGCGGTCGCTCGCGTTGGCGCCGTAGTAGCGCAGGAAGTCCACTGCCTCGCGCACCTCGCCCACGGCGTCGAGCAGGGTCTTGCCCGCCTCGCGGTGCAGGATCGCGAAGAGCTCGAAGGCATGGGTCTCGTAGAGGTCCGCGACACGGGCGAGGATCGTGCCGCGAGCCTTGGGCTCGGTGGCCCAGGGGCGGGCGGCGTCGAGGGCCTCGGTCACGTCCTCCTCGGTGGCCCAGCGGACGTGGCCCACGGTGTCTCCAGGGTCGGCAGGGTTGGTGCGCGCCTCGGACTCGTCGGCGGCGTAGGTCTTGTCGAGAGAGGGAGCGGCGCACCATTCGTGGTCGTGGAAGGCGCCGCGCCCGGCCTCGATGGCCTCCAGCGTCGGGCGGTGGCCGAGGTCCCAGCCCGTTGAGTTCGGACGCTCGGGGGCGAAGAGTTCGGGCCCCGTCGGCAGGCGCGGAGCCTGTCCCGCGCGGGCGAAGGGGTCGGCGGCGACCTCCTCGGGGGCGACCTGCTCGTCGACGATCTGGTTGACGAAGGAGGAGTTGGCGCCGTTCTCGAGCAGGCGGCGGACGAGGTAGGCCAGCAGGTCCTCGTGGGCGCCCACGGGGGCGTAGATCCGGTGGCGGGTCTTCTCGCCCTTGAGCACGAGGCCGTGCAGCGTCTCGCCCATGCCGTGCAGGCGCTGGAACTCCCAGGCGTCGCGCGGCAGGCCCTCGGCCATGTGCAGAACGGCGGCCATGGTATGGGCGTTGTGGGTGGCGAACTGGGGATAGAGCCGGTCGGTCATGCCCAGGAGCTTGCGGGCGTTGGCGATGTAGCTGACGTCGGTCGCGGCCTTGTCGGTGAAGACCGGGAAGCCCGGCACGCCGAGGACCTGGGCGCGCTTGATCTCGGTGTCCCAGTAGGCGCCCTTGACGAGCCGGACCATGATCCGGCGGTTGGTGCGGCCGGCGAGGTCGTAGGCCCAGTCGATGACGGGAGCGGCGCGCTGGCCGTAGGCCTGCACCACGATGCCGAAGCCGTTCCAGGACGACAGCCGCTCGTCCTGCAGCGTGCGCTCGATGATGTCGAGGGAGAGCGCGAGGCGGTCGGCCTCCTCGGCGTCGATGTTGAGGCCCATGTGCGCGTCGGCGGCCTGAGCGCAGAGGTCGGCGAGGCGCGGCGGGATCTCCTCCAGCACGCGCTCGGCACGCATCTCCTCGTAGCGCGGATGGAGCGCGGAGAGCTTCACCGAGATCCCGGCGTTCTGGGTGATATCCTGGCTCTTGGACTTCTTGGCGATGGCGGCGATCGCGTCGGAATAGCTCTTCTGGTAGCGGTCGGCATCGGACCAGCTCCGGGCGGCCTCGCCCAGCATGTCGTAGGAGTAGGTGTAGCCCTTATCCTCCATCTTCGCGCCACGGGACATGGCGCGCTCGATGTCCTCTCCCAGCACGAACTGGCGGCCCATCTCCCGCATCGCACGGCCGACGGCGGTGCGGATCACCGGCTCGCCCAGGCGGCGCACGGCGCCGCGGAGGGCCTTGAAGGGCGCCTGCCGCTCGTCGTCCAGCACGCGGCCCGTCAGCATGAGCGCCCAGGTGGAGGCGTTGACGAGGCTCGAGGAGGAGTGACCCAGGTGCTTGCCCCAGTCGGAGGGGGCGATCTTGTCCTCGATGAGCGCGTCGATGGTCTCGGCGTCGGGCACGCGGAGGAGCGCCTCGGCAAGGCACATGAGGGCGATGCCCTCGTCGGTGGAGAGGCCGTATTCGGCGAGGAAGACCTCCATGAGGCCGGGGCGGCTCTCGGCGCGGATCTCTCGGACCAGTGCCGCGCCCCGGTCCCGGATGGCGGCGCGGGCGGCGGGATCGAGCTCGGCGAGCGCGGTGAGGTCCTCAAGCACCTCCTGCTCTCCGGCATAGGTCGCGCGGTCGATGCGGGCGCGGATCTCGTCGGGCGTCACGTCACGGGGCATGGCGGTCTCCTGTGGATTTCGAGCAGTATAGTGCCGGGACCGCGAAACGATGGACCGATCCGGCCAATTCTGCAAAACAACGGCCTGTATTTGGTGGAAGGGGCAGGACGATGGGGCAGGACAGGCTCGACCAGTTCGACCGTGCGATCCTCGAGATCGTGGCAGTGGAGGGCCGGATCAGCCTCGCGGAACTGGCGCGTCGCGTCGGGCTCACGAAGTCGCCGGTCCAGGCGCGGCTGAGGCGGCTCGAAGAGTCCGGCGTGATCCGGGGATACCGGGCGCTGGTCGATCCGATCCGCATGGGGCGGGATCACGTGGCCTTCGTGGAGGTCAAGCTCAGCGACACGCGCGAGAAGGCCCTCGCGGCCTTCAACGCCGGTATCCTCGCCGTTCCGAGTATCGAGCAGTGCCACATGATCGCGGGGGATTTCGACTATCTCCTCAAGGTGCGGACAGCCTCGATGGCCGAGTACCGGGCGGTTCTGGCCGAGACGATCTCGGCTCTGCCGCATGTCGCTCATACATCCACCTATGTCGCCATGCAGGCCGTCAAGGAGGAAGGACTGACGGCGACGTGACTTGACCCATGGGCAGGGAGCGTCACGCTTCTGAGCATGATACGGCTATTGCTTCTCCTGGCCTGCCTCGCCGCGCCTGCGCTCGCGCAGGACGATTGTCCGGAGGCGCCGGATCACCGCGCGGCGCTCGATTCGATCATCGCCGACATCCAGTCCGCTACCGGCGAGGGCGAGGCGCGGCAGCTGTCGAACGGTCTCTGGGAGCTCTGGACCGATGCGCCCGACGCCCGGGCGCAGGAATTGCTCGACCGCGGCATGGCGCTGCGGGAGCAGTACGCCTTCCTGGAGGCGCGCGACGTGCTCGATCGGCTCGTGGCCTACTGCCCGGACTACGCCGAGGGCTACAACCAGCGCGCCTTCGCCAGCTTCCTGCGGCGCGACTTCGACGCGGCGCTCTGGGATCTGAACCGCGCGCTGGAGATCGACCCCCGCCATGTCGCCGCGCTCTCCGGCAAGGCGCTGACGCTGATGGGGCTCGGGCGCGAGGCGGAAGCGCAGGAGACCCTGCGCGCAGCGCTGGA
Organism: Histidinibacterium aquaticum; assembly: GCF_008710275.1. Classification (GTDB taxonomy): domain Bacteria; phylum Pseudomonadota; class Alphaproteobacteria; order Rhodobacterales; family Rhodobacteraceae; genus Oceanicola; species Oceanicola aquaticus. The sequence goes on along the minus strand of NZ_VYQE01000001.1, from coordinate 738,537 downwards.
GCTCAACCCCTGGCTCGCCGAACGGTCTCTCCTGGAGGAGCCCCCGGGCGAGCCTCTCTGACGCGGACCGTCTTGCCGAGGCCGCCCCGACACGTCAGGAAGGGCCCGCGCCCGCGTGGTGGAACGGTAGACACAGGAGACTTAAAATCTCTAGCCGCAAGGCGTGCCGGTTCGAGTCCGGCCGCGGGCACCATTTTGAATTTTCTAGTAATATTTGGCCTGACCAGCCCCTCGCAACTGGAAGCCCGAACAGCGTTCCCACAGTGCGTTCCCACCTTCTCGTTTTGGTCTTGTTCCGTTCTAGCGACGATTTCTGTCTCGGTCTGGAACGCTCGCTTCGCGATGATCTTGTTGCGCAAATCGCTTTGGACGTAGTCTGAACCCTGGCTGAATGCCTGCCGGACCAGCGACGCGTTCGCGACATCGGGTGGCGCATTTCCCACGTGATCGATCCTGCTCCGCACGTCGGTCCATTTTCTTGGTGAACTGCGCCCGCGACACCGGTAGTTGTGGCCTGCAGAAAAACAGAAGGCGGTGCGATTGCCAGGATTTTCAGTCGATACAAAGTTGTTTCGCGAGCTTGGCGAGCTTCTGGTGGGTCGGGAATCGACCGCACTTATTGAGTTAATCAAAAACGCATACGATGCGGACGCGACCAAGGTGGCAATCGTCGGAGAAGCGATCGATGACCTTGGTGCAGGAGCTATTGTTGTTTCTGACAACGGAATAGGGATGTCCGAAAAGGAGTTCGCCAGCGGATTCCTTCGTATCGCAGGCCGTTCGAAGACCGGCACCGATCGCCGATCGCCGTGGTTTGAGCGACGCTATACTGGGGAGAAAGGTGTTGGGAGGCTTGCAGCCCATAAGCTGGCACATAAGCTTTCGGTTCGCTCCCGCCGGTGGAACGAAGAGGAACGAGATACGCTGCATGGCTTCCCCGCAAGCTATGAGCTAGCTGCAGAGATCGATTGGGATGCAATCGAAGAGCTAGAGACAATTGCAGACATCGAAGAAAGCGGCGCTGTAAAAGTAGAGTCAAAAAAACGATCCAAAGAAAGCGCAGGAACGCAGCTTCGGCTAGCTCCGCTTCGCAGGCAGTGGGGCGAAAGGGAGCGCAATCAATTTTTTCAGGAAGTCTCCACCCTAACGCCTCCGGAAATTCTTTTGGCGCCTCTTGATGACATAACAGCGACGAAGCCCTTACTTGACCAGATGTCAGTCCGAGACGAGCTGCGACCAGGAGGCTTTGAGGTCAACTATCTCGGGGACTTGGCTATTCCCGAAGGCGAGTTACCTGCGGCCGTAGCCGGCGCCTCGTGGGTGATTGAAGTTGATTGCGATAGGCAACAACGAAAGCTCACCATTAGCGTTTCACCGACGCGCCGCACCGTCTCTGAATATACGAACGCAGAGGGGTTCGTTCTGGAGAGGAAGTTGCCAAGCGACAGTCCGAACGTTGGATTCCAAGCAAGGATTCTCCAGAAATCTAATGGCCAATGGCCAGCGCGATATCAGGGTGTCCGCGTCTACTACGAAGGTTTTCGCGTTCTGCCTTATGGCGACGCGAAGGATGATTGGTTGCAACTGGATCGCGATTACAGGGCTCGAGGGCATAATGAATTAGGCCGCCTTCGGCGGCGATCAGAATGGGATTTACCGCCTGGATCACAGTTAGAAGGGCTGGCGGTCCAAGGCAATACTGCGGTTTTTGGTGCGGTACTGCTTACACGAACCGGTGCAAGCGACCTTCAGATGCTTGTTAATCGTGAAGGTTTCCTTCCTAATGAGCAGTTCACCTTCATAGAGGAGACCGTGCGCTTGGCTATCGACTTGCAGGTGCGGGTGAGATATGCCGCGACGTCTACTGTGAAACAAGCACGAAGAGCTACAAGCGGGCGACAGAAACGTGCCGCCGAAAGGGCCTCATCAGGACAATCTCCATCTGCTCATTTGCTACGAGATATCCATCAACGAGCCCAAGCTTCCATATCGAATGCGCGTTCCGCAATGACCGTTGGAAGATTTGCCGATGCTCAGGCGGAAATAGCAAAGTTGGAAGAGACCCTCGGCTCTGCAGTAGAGCTATCTGATGAGATGACATCAGAAGCCACAATGTTCCGAGTGCTTGCATCAATTGGGCTGGAGCATGCGGCATTTGTGCATGAAGTTCGAAGCATCTCTCTCGTAGCGCAATCGGTCGCTGAGGCGCTAGACCGAGTTGCAGCCGCGGAAGAGAACATCGGTCGAGCCAAGAAACTTCGTGCTATTGCCGCGGAGAGTCGAGAAATAAGAGAAAGGCTCCGCCGAAACGCGGTCTATCTGGCTGACGTCACGGGCATCGAAGGCAGGCGGCGCCGAAGCCGACAGGGAGTAAGAGATCGGCTTGAGAGGGTTCTAGCCTTCTTCGACGCGTCTATTCATAAAAAGGCCCTCGCCGTGAGGATTCAGGTTGACGAAGATGCAGTGACTCCACCAATTTTTCCGGCGGAGCTTACTGCGCTATTAAGCAATCTCATCAGTAATGCCGTGAAGTTCACTGAGGAGGGCGGACGACTGCATATTTCTACGAATGAGGATAAAGACTCATTCCAGTTGAAGGTAGAAAACAGCGGTGCGCGTGTCGACATAGCCGCTGCCGAAAAGTGGTTTGAGCCTTTCCGATCGACTAGCATTGATATTGATGAGTCGCTTGGGCAGGGGATGGGCTTAGGACTGACTATCACTCGAAGCCTTGTCGATGAGTATGGTGGGCGCGTTCGGTTTGTCGCGCCTTCCGAGGGTTATGAAACCGCGGTTGAATTGGAGTTGCCTAAGAAATGAAAAAGCCCCGAGTTCTCCTAATTGACGATGATCCGAGGCCCGCGCTTCTACCGGCATCTGTTGATGCGGTAATGCTCGATACTACCGATAGCAAATTTGGGGAAGTGCTTGCGGAGAACCTAGATTCGGCAAGCTTGATACTTCTCGATCAGAACCTTGATAGGGAGCAGATTCTCGGTCTTGGCACGTTAGATGGAGCAAGTTTTGTCGGGAATCTTAGGTCTTGGGCGCGTGCCAAGGATCTCTCACTCCCTCCGATTGCCATCTATACCAATGAGGTCGAGGCGTTTTCGGATGAGATCCCTTCGCTTGGGCCAGCAGTGCCACTCAGCGGTAGCTTCGTGGGTAGAGAGGCGCGCATGGCGCCTGCTCTGGATGTCGAATGGCTTATCGCAAAGGATGAAGATGGGTCTCTTGACACAGTTTCGTGCTTAGCCGCCGTGTCCCTGGAACTGTTGGAAGACGCTGGCGACCAGAGAATGAGCTTTGAGGAGGTTGAGGTTTTCCTACGCGTTCCGAAGGAGGCCACGTGGTACGACATGGCATTCAACCAGATTTCTAGGTGGAGTCCGCCGATCAGTGAGGCTGGGAACGCAAAATCCGGGAGCCGCGGGGCAACGCCAGTTCTACGTTGGTTGCTCCATAGAGTCCTTCCATGTCCCGGCTTGCTGCTATCCGACCAGTATGCGGCTTGGACGTTGGGGGTCGATCTAGATGACTTTTGTCGAGTTGCAAATGAGCGCGTCGAAGAATCGCCCGCTCTCCTCGAGGCAAGGTTCGAGGGTCTTGCCGGTGGACTAACCGGTCGACGTTGGTGGACCGCAGGTATCGATTTCCTTAGCTGGAAAATAAAGCGAGATGCGGAAGTCGCGGGCGATTTTGCTCGCGCTCTCAAAGATAATTTACCCGGAGAAGTCGGCCCTCTGGAGAATGAAGATCAGGTCGTGGTGGTGGATGTTGACCTTGAAGAATCCGGCTTGGAACGTATCGAGGATGCGATACAGATAAATCCGCCCGGCTGGCCTGCAGAAGCGCTGGATGTCTGGATGCGAAGGGACGAAGCGATGAACGATCCTATCGCGAGAACGATGGTTGATCCTGCGGACCTTCCGGAGAACCAATGACGTTTACCTTCAATCCCGCTCATATGGCCGACGATCTAGACTCATTCTCTAAGGGGGCCGCGAAATTCCTTCAGAAAGGATCAAAGAGCCGCATTGATCAACTGAGGATCGATCTTGTGAGCGCTGTAGCGAGTGCAAAGAAGGGAGGTGGCCAAGATTTCGTTTGGCGCACTAGAAGGGATAATCCTATTCTGTTCTCTGGTTCTCAGAGCTGGAAGGGTGGGACCGATGATTTTGACACCATGACTGCCGAGATCTCAATTGATTATCTCTGCAGTTTGCAGGTCGAGACCGGTCGGGTGTGGGTAAAGGGGGCCGTTGTTATTACTTTTCGGGATAGTGGGAACGGTGGAGTTAAAGTAGTTCACTTTGACACTGAGGAAGGCGGATGGCGGGAAGTTGTAGAGGGCCGCACGGTCGAAAGGGCGGCTCATCCGCCGTTCCATTCCCAATTCCATGGAGCGATGAATGATATTCCAAGGCTACCTAGCTTGATTGTGCACCCGATCGACGTACTAAATTTTGCAGTGATGGAGTTACATCAGAAACATTGGCGGAAGCATATCGACACGGCAAAGGCGAAGACGCTTCTTCGCCATCTTCCCAAACGACAGCGAGAGCGGCTTAGGGCGATCTTACACCAATGGGATGCTACAGTCGGACTTACTTACACCCATGCTTTGATCGCGATGCAACGACCGTTCCCTAAACCTCTAGAGCTGTAACTGTGAGTCAACAACCTCGTCGGGTTTTGCGGCGGTCGGCGAGCTCGACTCTCATTCTGGCTACGGCCTTAAGCCAGCCGGGGCCAAGGATTGGCGCAACTATCGCTCGATCCGCAATCTCAGTCGCCAAACTATGGTTTCCGTTTTGCAGTGCAACGTCGGCCTCGCTAAACGCCGTTCCCACGTCACTAGGTGCTGGTAGAATTGGGAGCCCCCTTGCGTCCTTGAGCTCGAATTTAAGAACTCCACCGCCATAGCGGCGGCCAAGAATTTCTCCTGCGAGTTGGCCAAAAGTTGATAGTAGGCTCAAAGAGGCGGCTTCCTGCTCGCGCCTAGAAAAACCTGCAATAAAAGTTACGCAGTGAAGCGTGTTCGTGCATCCGATATCGTCGTTCTGGAGGACCAACCTTGGCCCTTTGTCATTCATGTAGGTGAAAATAGCCTGGCATTCGGGTACTGATACGCGCCACCAAGGATTCCGCTTTTGAAACCATCGGGTAGTACGTCGCCGTTGAGCGTTTATCCGTGCAAGTTGTTTTCTGCTTCCGCTTCCCCGTTCGTCGATAGACTGCGGTGACAGGAGAAGCGTTCGCTCTCCTGCCGCTGCGAGGCGACGCAGGGAGGCTGCTCCGACTGTCAACGCAGGTACATGACGTGCACGAGAGACAATTGGTCTGACCTCGCTCGGCGGGATCCCGTGTCTCCGGCGAGTCTCTTCATCCAAAAGAAATACAAGATTATGGCCCGTTACGGCGCCAATGCTGATTTTCGCAATCTTCTCTAATCGGTGCGAACACCGAAGGAGGAACTGGAATTCAGCATCAGAGGCGGGGTCAACTTCTGCGACCGCGCCCGTCGTGGTCCATTTTGTTCTCTGTGGGGTTGCGCAGGACCCTTGGCGGAAGCCGCCAGCAAGTAGTAGCAGCCCCCTTTCGTCAGCGTTATTGACCCATGCTGGGTTTTTATTAAATTCGCGAAGCTCTACTGTCGAGAATTGTTCACTAACTCGCTCTAGCGCTTCCCTCCCGTAGTTCGAGAAGAGGGCGGCTGCTGGTATCACTGCCGCAATTTTACCCCCAACCTTTAAGAACTTAAATGAGTGTAAAATGAAGTAGACCCAGAGGCCGGCAGCGCCCGAAACCTGGAAGCGCCGTCGGATCTCGACTCGGATTTCTCCTGAAATTGCATGGTTTCGAGTGAAAGGCGGGTTTGCGATGACTGCATCGAAGAGGCCTGTCGATGTCGGCTCTAAATCGAGGAAGTCTTTTTCTATTGCTTCGGAATTTTCAGGGAGGTGGCTCGCAATTGTTGGGATGACGGATCGGTTTATATCGCAGGCGAGGATTGTCACCCTTGGCGTTCCATGCATTTGTGCCGAACGATTGCTTGCCGCCTTCACTAAGGCTCCTTCACCAGCACTTGGTTCCAAGACGCGCTCGTATCCCGAGCGTACGGCCCATTCTGCGAGCATGTCAGCAATCGTCGTCGGAGTGTAGAACGCCCCAAGTCTTTTTGGATCGTAGAAGGGGTCGGCAATCAACGGCGAGTCTTGATTCATCTTGTTGCTCGTAGGTTACTGGTTCTCTCTACGCGGCGCGTGAGAACCGTGCCCACATGCAGATTTGGTTCCCGATCTTCCATAGTGGCTGCGCTCTCCTGATCGTGACGCGCTCCAGCGCCCGCGAGTGTCCGTTACACCGCCCGCAACCGTCTCAGATTGCTCATACCTACAATGGTGAAGCAATGGTGTTCCATGCGATGACCTTGGCATGTTCGTGAGTTTTGGCCTCACCCCCGCTGTCGTCGCTGTTGTGCGGTACGGGAGAGCAGCTTTTGCTGGGCTCTTCCGCGGTACTTCTGGACCATCGCCAGGCTCTTGTGGCCCGTGACTGACTGGATCTCCGCGTCGCTACAACCTGCCTCCGCCAGCTCGGTGGCCGCCGTGAAGCGCCATCCATGCATGACGTAGCTTTCGGCCTTGTGCCCCAGGGCGCCGCGCACCTTCTGGAAAGCCGACGCCATCTGCCAGTAGGTAAGTGGCTCCGTCAGGTTCTTTGCCAGGATGAAGCGCCCTGTGCGCGGAACCGACTCGAGGAAGTTGCGCAGGAACGTAGGACAGTAGACCCAGAGCCTCGTCTTCGTCTTGTCCTGGACCACGGCCATGTACTCGCCGTCGAAGTGGTCCCATTCCATCGAGACTAGATCGCTGGGGCGCTGACCGGTTCCGCAGCCCAGGTGTCGAGCGATCAGCGCGCGCTGGCCGTGCACGTCGTCGCGCGCTTGGGCGGCGTTGTCGTACGCCTTCTGCAGCCATTCAGGCCAGGGCTCGTGCTCCTTCGATGTTCCGAAGAGGGAAATGCCCGCGGCGGGGTTCGTCATAGGCCAGTCCAGCTCCTGGATCGCGAAGTTGAAGAGCAGCTTGATGACCTGAATCTGCCAGTCCGCCTTCCGAGGCGTGGCGGCGTACTTCTCGTGGATGGCCCGCACCTGGCTGCGGGTCGTCTTCCGTACGTCCTTCGTCGCGTTCTTCTCGAGCAGTGCCTCGAGGACGTCGTCGTACTTCTTGCGGGTAGCCGGGGCGCGGGTGAGGTAGGCGCTGGAGCGGCGGTAGCTCCGGATCAGCTCGCCATAGGTGTGGGTGGCCCTTCCGGGTTTGAGGCGCTCGCTCTGCCCGCTGCGGAGCTTCCAGTACTCTCGATCGAACTCGGGGCTGTCTTCCGGGTGCTGGATCTCGACGTAGCGTTCCCGGCGCTTTCCGTTTTCCAGCCAGGTCTTACGGAAGAAGACCCTTCGCCGTCCCCGGATCACCTTCCGGCTCAGGTAGGGTTTGCTCCCTCGAGTCACAGCTCGAGCTCCTCCTCCATGCGGATCGCGTCGCCCCGCATGATAGCCAGAAGCTGCGACACATCCCATCTTCCAAATTTGTTAGGGCCGGGCAGGCTCCCCGCCTCGCCGAGGCGCAGGAATTCCGGCCGTTCCATGTCGAGCAGGCGCGCAGCGGTTTGTGCCTTGGCGAAGAGGGGCTGCATCCGGCTCACAGAGGAAGCCAGTCCTGGCGCGGATCCGCCCTGTCCAGCCTTCGGAATGACGGCTCCGATTGCGGGCCGGCTGGGCCTTGGCGCCCTTCAGCCAGTTGCGCGGGAGCTGTTCGATGTCGTCGGACATCGTGTACACTGCGAAGAGCTGCAGGCTGCAGATGATCGGTTGATAGACTCCTCTCGCTGGGCAGGTCCCACCCGCTGTGGGTGTTAATGACGGCGGCCTTCATCACCTCGAGGCGCTGGGCTGGCGGCGCCATCTAGAAGTCCGCCTTCATGCGTTCAAGGTTTAGGCGTTCTGTGTCCTGCATCGGTGCCTCCTACCAACACTGAGGCGCACATTACGATATTTTGGTAGTACAGCAATCTATAATACGAGATAAATGTAATTTAGATGCTTTCGGCAAAATTGCTTCGCTATCTAGGAGGAGAATGAGCCGTGAACATCGCGGGGGGCGCATGTTTGCGCGTCTGGTGGCTTTTTCGGTCGCGCCGAAGGGGCGGGGCGCTACTAGGTTGCTCTATCCGAAGTGCCGGCTTCGGGGTCGTCCAAGTGCGACAAGATCGCTTCAAGGGTGTCGGGGAGAATTCGCGAGAAGTCTCCGCCAAGGATGAAGTTCGGATCGACCTGGAATGCTTTCCAGTAGAAGTCGAGCATCCGAAGGGATGGCGAACCCGAGCCCTCCTGTGACTTGAAGGTCGTGTACTTGATGGATGCGCTCTCGGCGAGGTCAGTTGCCTTAAAGCCAGTTGCTAGCCGCACCGCGACGAGCCTGCGGTGTATCGCATCAGGTGTCAGCGAGCCGGACCTCGCCCTGCGCTGCTTTGCCAAGTAGTCCATCAGCTTGTCATTACCTGAATCCGATATTTCTGCATTTCCTGAGGTCCAGATTCTTGATATTACGAACTTATCGTAATATTTCTGTTGCATGTCGAACGCTGCACATCAACTGATCACGAGCTTGGGGGCGTCGCCCTTGTCTGCCGCGTCTTCGACGTCGCGGACAGGACCGCTCGCAACCGTTGAGCCAGAACGACGGGCGCGAGTGGCGCCCATATCGCGGTGACAGTTCAGGAGCACCGGGAGGGCTGCCTGGCCCGACCTAGTCCGCTCGAAACAGCAGCTACAAAGCCCTGCTTGGGGCCAGCGATGCCTCCACCGAGGCAGACCAGAAACAGGCAATAACGCGGGAGCAGTCGAATGGCACGCAAGCGGCCGATCTGGGCGGTGGCGCAATGAGCCTCGCCGCCATGAAATGGCTGGCGGACGTCCCGCCTGACGACCTCACGCACGGCGAGTTCCGGGTGCTCTTCCACCTGTGCGACTGCCACAACCCCTCGATGGGGTCTTTCCCTCGGCAGGACTACCTGCGCGATCACACCGGCCTGTCCAATGGCGGCCTGAACAACGCCCTCGGCTCGCTCGAGGAGAAGCGGCTGATCCGGCGGGAGAGGAAGCACGAAGCGCGGACGCATCTCCGCCTGCCGACCCACTACATCTTGGGGTTTGAGCTTCAAGAAGGCCAAGAGCCATCTCCACTCAGTGGAGATAGGGCTAACTCCACTTTGGAGGGGGGGCTATCTCCACTTTCGGGCCAGACCAATCTCCACTCTGGTGGAGTTTATATAGATGCTGAACCTGTAAAAGAACCAGTAAGGGAACCTTGTGTGTCGCCGGGGGCGCCACACACATCGGATTCTTCTTCGAAGCTGGATGAGGCGGAGCCTGATCTCGACGACCTGCTCGCTGACTTCCTCGCGGCCTATCCGCGGCGCGGTGACGAGGAGGCCGTCCGGGCGGGGATCGAGGAGGCTCTCGGTCGCGGCGCGACGCCTGAGCGGCTTGTGGCGGCGGCGAGGGCCTACGCCGAGGAGCAGAAGGGCAACCGCAAGCAGTACATCGCCTATCCGCAGAATTGGCTCCGGGACGCTCGGTGGGAGGCTTTCTCCGAGCCGGCTGCGGCGGATCCCGAGCTGGAGGCCAAGACCCGCACCAAGTTCGCCGAAGCCATCCGGAACCGGACGTACCTGGCCCAGCACGTCTCGCGGCAGCTGGCCGAGCGACTGATCGCTGACGGGCTGGTCTCCGCCGAGGAGTGCCGGGCCGCGGGGGTCTTCGGATGTCTCTTCTGCCTGCGTTGGCTTCAACGAAGACACCGGCATGCTGATGGTCGACGTCAATGCCGGCTCGGTCTTGCTCGCGGCGCTGATCTACGCCGGCATGTCCGGTGGGACCCTCGGCCTGTCGCGTCTGGCGAAGCGCATCGGCTGGGCAACCTGAGCCCCTCAGAAAAAATGGGTCCTTCTGACGGGGGAGGGCCTTGCGGGTGTGCGGAGGCGCCAAACTGCATGTCTGCGTGCGACAAAAAACCCGTTTCGTTTCGTTTTGGGGCTGCTTGTAGGGGCCACTTCGAAGGATTGGCTTTGCTCGTAACGCGCATGAGGTTGGATGCTGCTGCAGGGGTGCGGCCCTTTGTGTATTTGTTCGGTCAAACGCTTCCGCAGACCGCGGGACCGATCCCCAGTTCGAGGGTGGCAAGCTTGACGTGGATAGACGAAAGGTTCGTAACTATCGGAAATTTAATGTCTTTTTTGTATTTGGAGCGGGGCCTCGTTTGGACTAATGCTGCGTATTGCTTTGCTCCACGAGAGGTACCTGCCTTCTTGGACGGTCGAAGACCGCTGGATAGCCAGGCACTCTAAACGGTATCGTAAGGTGCTTGCTGCGTTCCTCTGAGACCTCCTCGTGGTAGGGCTCGACGCGATCATTTTGGGGGTCGCGAAAACGAAATTGTCCGACGCGTCCTCGGCGCGACGGGAGAGCAAGGGGGAGGCCGTGAGGGGCGGCAAATGTCTTCTGTGACAGCCCCAACTTAGGCGTGCCACTCGAACACCTCTGAGCAGCATCGCTTCCGGCACGATCCTCCTTACAGCCCCAGCGCAAATGCGGGCAGTACAAAGAGCCTGTGAGAGCCAACCAGCCGTTGGCGACCACGATTGGCCCGTGGGAAGGTTCCCACGGCTGGTTTTGCGTGATAGTTTTGTTTTGGGAGGAGTGAGAATCACCGTGTCGGACTCGACCGCACCATTGACCATCATCGATATCGCTCGCCTCTCGGGCGTGTCGAAGAGTACGGTGTCCCGTGTTCTCTCCGGGGCGGAGAGCGTGTCCGAAGACGCGCGTGAGAAGGTCATGGCCGCTGTCCAGACATCGGGCTTCCGGCGCAATGACCTCGCGCGGTCGCTTCGGTCTGGCCGGACCGGGATGATCGGCCTTGTGATCCCCGACATCGCCAACCCTTTCTGGGCCGATGTGGCCCGTGGGGCGCAGGATGCGGCCGCCGACGAGAACGTCTCGCTACTTATTTTCAACTCTGACTGGGACCCGGAGCGCGAGCGTCGGCACCTGCTGGCGTTAACGCAGTCCCGCGTGGACGGGGCCATAGTAAACCCGGTGCGCGATGGACTTGACGAGATCGCTCGGTTTCGGATTCCGCTGGTGCTGATCGGCTCATCTGCTGAGCGCTTTCCGCAGCTTCCTTCGGTCGGAAGCGACATCTCTCAAGGCGTCTCCATCGGCCTTGATCGGATCGTCGCGGCAGGCCTCGGTATGCCAGCTCTGCTGGTCGGCGACGCCGAGCGCACCGCTCGCGAAAGGTTCGTCGCCGCAGTCAGGTCGATCGGCGAAGTCGAGGGCTGGCCACTCGACGAAATGCGTCTCGAGGACGGTCACTACACGGTTGACGGAGGCCGCGCGGCAATGAACCGGCTCCTTGCGCGGGACATTCCGCGGGTAGTCTTTGCGGCCAATGACCTGATGGCACTGGGCGCACTCCAGGCGATCCGGTCTTCCGGTCTGCGTTGCCCTGAAGACGTCGCGCTCCTTGGTTTCGACGGTGTTCCGGCCGCCGAGGTCTCGGCGCCTTCGCTGACGACCGTAGCGAAGCCTTCGCGGGAGATTGGCGGGCGGGCCTTCGAGCTGCTGAGCAAGAAGATCGCAGGCGAGCCAGATGTGCCGAAACTCTCGCTGCCATGTGCCCTGATCGAGCGCGAGACGCTGCCTCAACCAAACTACCCCCGCGCCGTCAGTACTGGATAGGGACGAAGCCGTGACCAAGCTGGACCATAAGAGCAGTGCTGCAGGCGGAAATGGGAACGTTCCCAACCCGGACCTGTTGACCGCCGAGATTGCCAGCGACCAATGGCCGGGTGATGAGTTCGACACTCCCGGTGCCCGCTTTCGCGATGGGGTCCGCGAGTGGTGGCCGTATTACCTGATGCTGGCCCCCGGGCTGATCTATTTCGCGCTCTTCCACTACCTTCCAGTCTGGGAGGCTAAGCTGGCGTTCGAAGACCTGCGCATCATTGGCCCGAATGTCTGGGTCGGCTTGAAGCACTTCGCGCAGCTTTTTGCCTCGCCGGCTTTTTTTGAGGTGCTGATGAACACGCTCATCATCAGCGCCATGAAGATCGCCTTCGTCTTCCCGCTCCCGATCATTCTGGCTTTGCTTCTGAACGAGGTCCGCTCCGGACGCTTCCGCCGCGGTGTGCAGTCGGTGATCTACCTGCCGCACTTCCTCTCCTGGGTAGTGATCGCTGGGATCTTTATCGCCGCGCTGTCCCCCGCAGACGGGGTGATCAACGACATGCGCGACATGATCGGGCTCGAGCGGCGCAGCTTCATGACCGAGAGCGGCTCAATCCGCTGGGTCTTGGTCTGGTCAGAGGCATGGCGTAGCACCGGCTGGGACAGCCTTCTCTACTTCGCGGCGATCATGTCGATCGATCCGGCCCTTTACGAGGCGGCTGAAATGGACGGCGCAAGCCGCTGGCAGAAGATGCGCTACATCACCCTGCCGGGGATCGTGCCGACCATCGCGACATTATTCATCCTGAACGTCGGTCTGTTCCTGAACGCGGGCTTCGACCAAGTGTTCAACCTGTCCAACGATGCGATCAGGGACAAGATCGACATCATCGACACCTACGTCTACCGGCTCGGCATAACGGGCGGGCAGTTCTCGCTCGCAACCGCGGCCGGCCTCTTCAAGGGCGTCGTCGGCATGACCCTGATGCTGGGCGCGCACTTCCTGTCCAAGCGTTTGACGGGCAGGGGGGTTTGGTAATGGCGACGCGCAACCGCACCCCACTGGAGCGTGTCGAGGAGGCGATCATCCTCTCGGTCCTGATCGCGATCGTCGTCGTGACGGTCCAGCCGATCCTCAACCTTCTCGCTATCTCGCTGTCGGACCCAGCTCGCGTGCCGGGCATGAGCGGCATGGCGATTACGCCCGACGGCTTCTCCGTCGACATCTGGAAGCTGCTCGCCAATCACCCGGCCGTGCAGCGAGGGCTGATGAACTCGCTCTTCATCACGTCTGTCGGCACGGTCCTCAACGTGACCTGCACCGCGCTCATGGCCTGGGCGCTGTCGCGCAAGCGACTGCCGTTTCGGCGGACACTCTTCGTGCTGATCCTTGCGACCATCGTCTTCGAGCCAGGGATCATTCCCGACTACTTCGTTATGCGTCGCTTAGGTCTGCTCGACACATATTCGGCGGTCATCATCTACAAGATGGTCAATGCCTGGTACTTGATCATCCTGATCCGCTTCTTCGAGGAAGTGCCCGAGGAACTAATCGAGGCAGCGAAACTCGACGGTGCCAACGCCTTCCAAACCTTCTGGCGGGTCGTGGTGCCACTGGCCAAGCCGGCTCTGGCGACGATCACGTTGTTCTATGTGGTGTACCACTGGAACGAGTTCCTGCGGCCGATGATCTACTTCAACGACCAGGACATGTGGCCGCTCCAGGTCGTACTGCGCCAGTTTGTGGTGGTCGGCGACAAGGCGGCCATCGTCGGGCTTCAAGCCATGAACAACTATGAGGGCGCCAGCCAGATCGACTTCAAGGCGTTCCGGGCTGGGATGATACTGTTCACCATTCTTCCGGTCCTCGCGATCTACCCGCTCATCCTTCGCTACTTCACGAAGGGCACCATGTCCGGGGCCCTGAAATGACCGCACGCAATATCTGCATCCAAGGGAGGAACTCGATGCAAAAACTGTCCATTTCCCGCCGGGCCCTTATGGCCGGCCTCGCCGCGACGCCGATGGTCGGCATGCTGCCGCGCCCTGTGCGCGCCGCGACCGGCAGCATCCGGATCGTCATGAAGGATCTGCTGACAACAAATCCCGAGGACGTGGCGCATATTGCCCGCATCGAAGAGGCTCTGGCTGCCCGCGGGCACGACATCTCGATCGAGATCGTCGACCTGCCGTCCGAGGGCTATGCCGAGAAGCTCAACCTGATGCTGCTCTCCGGCGACATTCCGGACGTCATCTACTTCCAGGGTGGGGACGAGCAGATCGCGCAGCAAGGTGCACTCATGGACCTGCGGCCGATGATCGAGGGAACCGAGCACCTGGCCCCCGCTCTATGGCCTCACAACACGGCGCGGATGGATAACTATCCATACCTGCTCTACGTGTTCCCGGCCCGGACGAAGGCGCCGGTCATGCGCCGCGATCTACTGGAGTCGACGGGCATGTCCGCGCCTACTACGCTCGAGGAATGGGACGCCCTGCTGCGTGCCATCCCGGGCACCGAGGTCGACGGCAATCCAGTGACCTACGGCATCATTGCGCCCAACAACACTGATGAGCTGGATGCGGTCTTCGACCCGGCCTTCGGCATCGACCAGACCTGGCTGCAGGACGACGCCGGCACCTGGATCCACTCGAGGATCAGCGATGGCGAGCGCCAGAAGCTGGCCTGGTACGCGAGCCTTTACGCCGACGGAGTGCTCGACCCCGAGTTCGTCACCTCCAACTGGGAAGTGAAGGAAGACAAGTTCTACACTGGAGATGTTGGCGTCGTGATGGGAACGGCTGGACCTGTCGTCGGGATCTACGAAGCCAAGATGGCACAAGTGAACCCAGGCGCGGAGCTGGTCCTCCTGACCCCGCCGGCCGGCATCCAGGCGATCGACGTCAGCAAGGAGAGCCGGGGTTTCGCCGTTCCAGTAACGACCGAGCAGACGGACGCCGTAGTGGCCTTCCTCGACTTCATGGCCAGCCCCGAAGGGCAGCTCATGGACCGCCTCGGCTTCGAGGGAGAGCACTACACCCGCGACGGAGACACCCTTGCACCGACAGACAAGCTCGGCGCCTGGTATCCGCGTTTCGTCTACGACAATCCGAATTACTACCAGCCGCCGATCAGTCCGCTGAGCGAACTGGCGCAGGCCTCGCTCCAGCAGGGCGTCGACGGCTTCCGCGCCGACAACACCTTCGTCTGGCCCGCTGACCTCGCCGCGGCGGTCGACGGTGCCGAGACCTACTACCGGACCAACGCCTTCCGTTTCATCTCCGGTGAGTTGTCCACTGAGGACGACTGGGATGCCTACGTCCAGGGCTGGCTCGACGCTGGCGGGCAAGCGATGGTCGACTACGCGAAGGAAGTGCTGTGAGCCTTTCGGAAACAAGGACCGGCCCCGATTTGCGGGGCCGCATCCGCGGCATGGTCCATGGGGTCGCCTTCGGCGACGCCATGGGCGCCCCGGTCGAAAAACTGACCGCCGCAGAAATCCGCGAGCGCTATGGACGTGTGACGTCGCTGCGGACGGCCTGGCACCGTGACGGACAGGATGAAGACCAGCGTAAGGGCCGGGTTCGCGGCAACGGAATCACAACTGACGACACGGCCATGACGCTGTCGCTCATGCGAATTTATGGCGCCGAGCGCCGTCATCTCGACGCCTGGGACATGGCCTCCGGCATGGTGCGCGAAATCGCCTGGGAAAGCCGCTGGGTGCCCGAGCTGCAGCGCAAGGCACCGCTGATCGAACGTCTCTTCTATCCTGAGAAATGGATCTTCCAACGCCTCCAGCTTGCGGGCTGCGACCCAAGGCAAGGCGGCGTTGGCAACATGGTGAATTGTGGTGCGACCATGTACATCGCGCCTGTCGGGGCGGCAAACGCCTGCAACCCTGCCGCCGCCTACGACGAGGCAATCAACTTCGCCTCCGGTCACCAACAGAGCTATGGTCTAGAGGCCGCCGGCGTGCTGGCCGCCGCCGTCGCGCAAGCCTTCGTCCCCGGCACGACGCTGGACGAGGTAGTCCGCACTGCCCACGATGTAGCCCATGATGGTACCCGAACGGCAATAGCCGAGATCGTTGCCGCGGCCGAAGAGCTCGCACGCAAGGGCGCGGATGCGGACGAAGTAACGGACGAATTCCACAGGGTCATCGCCCCATTCTCGCCGATGGGTGACGATGTGGTGCATGGCCCGGACAAGGCAGGAGCCGCCTCGGCAGCATACCAGCCCTCTCGACTGCTCTCGATTGAGGAATTGCCACTGGCGCTCGGTTTCTGCATCACGGCCAGAGGAGACTTCCGGCAGGCTGTCGTCGATGGCATCAACTCAGGCCGCGACACCGACTCAATTGGAGTCATGGCTGGAGCGATCCTTGGGGCCATGCACGGCTCCTCGGTCATCGATGCCGAGGACGCCGCGCTGATCGACAGTGCGAACCGCCTCAATCTCGCTGCCGATGCAGGCCATTTTACGGAAGCTGTACTCGACATCCTGTTCGAGGATACCGCCCGCGCCGCCGATATCATCGCGCAGCGCGAGACCCTGATCACGAAATCCGAAAGGTCCGCGGCCGAATGACACCCGAGACGATCCGCGAGAAGATATATGCCGGGCTGATCGGCAAGGCCGTCGGAGTTCGCCTAGGCGCGCCCGTGGAGCCGACGGTTTGGGACCACGACCGAATCCGCGAGGTCTATGGCGAAATCGACGATTACGTGCGCGATTACAGGAACTTCGCTGCCGACGATGACACAAACGGTCCGCTCTTTTTCGTCCGCGCCCTTTGGGACGAGGGCGATGACCTCACTCATGCCGCGGCTGGAAGGAACTGGCTGAACTACATCGGCGACGGACATGGGATGCTCTGGTGGGGCGGCTTCGATATCTCGACCGAGGAAACCGCCTTTCGCTATCTGCAACGGGGGATCAAACCGCCGAAGTCCGGGAGTATCGAGCTGCGCGGTCAGGTGCCAGCAGAGCAGATCGGTGGTCAGATCTTCTCTGATTGCTGGGGCTGGGTCTGCCCCGGGGACCCCGAGGGGGCCGCCCGTCTGGCGCGCATCATGGCCTCGGTCGCTCACGACGGCGAGGCTCTGCACGGCGCAGCCTATGTCGCCGGGGCCACCGCCGCCGCCTTCACCGCGCGGGATATCGAGGAGGTACACCACGTAGCTCGCGCTTTAGTGGAGGACGGTTCTCACTACGCGCAGGTGATCGACGCGGTAGAGGCATTCCATGCCGAGGAACCTGAGGACTGGCGCAGCTGCTTCCACATGCTCGAGCGCGATTTCGGCTACGACAAATGGACGGGAGTCTGTCACGTGATCCCGAATGCCGGCGTGGTTGCTTTAGCCCTGCTCTACGGAGAGGGCGACATGCCGCGGACAGCCGCCATCGCGACCATGTGCGGCTGGGACACCGATTGTAACGCCGGCAACGCTGCCAACATCGCAGGAGTGCTTCAGGGCGTCTGCCCGCATTGGTCCAAATGGCGCCGTCCGATCAACGACATCCTCATTACGTCCGCCGTTACCGGCTCGCTCAATATCGTCGACATGCCGTCTGCCGCCCGTGATATGGCGGTCCTGGCCCTACGTCGGCGGGGCGAAAGCATCCCCGAAGAATGGGCCAATGCAGCCCTGTCGCGGACCGTCGAGTTCGACTTCGCTCTTCCCGGGGCCAGTCACGGCATCCGCGCAGAGGGATCGCACCGACTGCGCACGATTCCGGACCACCTGAGCGGAGCGCTTGACGTTCAGATCGACCGCTGGGCCGGAGGTGAGGGTGGCCGCGTCTTCTGGAAGCCGTTCTATCGGGAAGGGGAGTTTGACGACAATCGCTACCGTCCGATGCTCTCGCCCCTCGTCGCGTCGGGCCAGACCGTGGCCATCGAGCTGATGGGGACCGACGCGGCCGAAGGCCCGCGCGACGTGCGTTTCGTACCCTACGTCCGTTATGCGTCCAGCGGTAAGCGGGACGATCTGGGCATGTGGAGACCGCTGCCTCTCGACTGGGAAATGGTGCGCTTCGATCTTCCGGAAAGCGCCGAGGCGATCGACGAGATCGGTATCCGGATGATCCAGCAGGGCGAAGGACGGGTGCTGATGTCCTGCCTGATCCGGTCGTTCAGTGTGACGGGAGCAGGCCATACTGTGGTCTTGCCCGCGCTCGAGGCCGAGGAATGGGGCTCGGTCAGCCGGTTCAGCTTCAACCGGGGCACATGGGGACTGGATGGCGACCTGATCGTCGGGCGCTCGGACAACGACGGCGACCTCTGGACCGGCCACGCCTTCACCACGGACCAGACGGTTAAGGCCCGGATCACCCGGTTCGAGGGTGACAGCCACCTCGTCACCGCGCGCGCGGCTGGCACACAGCGCTTCTACGCCGCGGGCATCGAGGCGGGCCGGGCCGTCATCCTCCGTGAGGACTTTGGCAGGACCGAGTTGGGCGCAGTTCCCGTGGAAGCGGGCGAAGAGGTCGACCTGACTTTTTCTGCGACCGGGAACCGCCTCAGTCTCTCAATTGACGGGGAGGAAGTGCTGTCGGCCACTGACGACCGCCATCCCCGCGGCATGGCTGGGCTCCGCCTCGGCGCGCCGGGTGCTATTGGCTGCGCCCGGTTCGAGATCAGGGAGGAGTGAGCCATGGGCCGCATCCAGCTTGAACGGGTCGGGAAGAGCTATGGGGGCGTCGATGTCCTGGGAAGCATCGACATCGACATCGAGGACGGCGAATTCGTCGTCCTCGTCGGGCCGTCGGGCTGCGGGAAGTCAACGCTGCTGCGCATGGTCGCTGGTCTTGAGGACATCACCCGCGGGCGGATCGTGATCGACGGCAAAGTCGCCAACCGTATTCCGGCGAAGGAGCGGGGCCTGGCGATGGTTTTCCAATCCTACGCCCTCTACCCGCACATGAAAGTGGCGGACAACATGAGCTTTTCGCTGCGGCTCGCCGGGGCGCCCAAGGCCGCGATCGATGCCAAGGTAAAGGAGGCCGCCGGCATCCTGGGTCTCGAGCACCTACTGGACCGGCTGCCCAAGGAACTCTCCGGCGGTCAGCGCCAGCGAGTCGCCATGGGCCGGGCCATCGTGCGCGACCCAGAGGCCTTTCTCTTCGACGAGCCGCTCTCAAACCTCGACGCAAAGCTGCGTGTGCGGATGCGCTCTGAGATCAAGAAGCTGCATCAAAAGCTCGGCAAGACGACCCTCTACGTCACCCACGACCAGACAGAGGCCATGACTATGGCTGACCGGATCGTCGTGCTGAATGACGGCGGCATCGCCCAGATGGGGCCTCCGGAAGAGCTCTACGACAACCCAATCTCCGAGTTTGTCGCGAGCTTCATCGGCTCGCCCGAGATTAGCCTGTTCCGCGCCACTTCGGCCGGCCCTCGTGCGACACACGTCGACCTCGGCCAGGGCCTCACCATGCCGCTTCCACGACCGCTTGACCTGCCTGAGGGGCGGCCAGTGACCTACGGTATCCGGCCGCAAACGATCACTATCGCCGACCACGGCCCACTGGCGGAGGTGCAACTGGTGGAGCCCACCGGTGAAACGGCCGATGTGTCGCTCACCGTTGCCGGTCAGAACATGGTGGCGGTCCTGCCGACCTCCGCAGCCCTTCGCCAGGGCGACCGCATTCACCTCGGCATTCCGTCGAACCGGGCGCTGGTCTTTGACCCCGATACCGGAGGGCGTCTGCTGTGACCTGGTCCGAGACGAGCTGGCGGCCCGAGGCCGAGGGTCCGCTTTCGGGCATCCGTGTGCTAGACCTTTCCCGGCTGGTGGCCGGGAACATGACATCGCTGCAGATGGCCGACTTCGGCGCTGACGTGATCAAAGTCGAGCCGATCCCCGCCGGCGACCCTCTCCGGGCCTGGAAGCAGGCAGGCGTCTCGAGCTTTTGGAAGGTCTACGGTCGCAACAAGCGGTCCCTCGGACTCGACTTTCGCGACGACGGGGCGGCAGCCGTCCTGCGCCGCCTGATCTCCCACAGCGACGTTCTCATCGAGAACTTCCGACCGGGCACGCTGGAGAAGATGTCGCTGGGGCCGAAAGAACTGTTTTCGGCGCATCCTGATCTCATTCTGCTGCGTGTCTCCGGGTTTGGGCAGTCCGGCCCTTACTCCAAGCGGCCGGGCTTCGGCACCCTGATCGAAGCGATGTCAGGCTTCGCAGCCCGAAATGGGGAGTCTGACGGTGGACCACTGCTGCCTCCGCTGGCGCTGGCCGACATGATCGCGGGGCTCTATGGGGCAAATGCCGTTTCGATGGCGCTTCGTGCGAGAGACGCCGGGCTGGGAGGACAAGTCATCGACCTCTCGCTGCTAGAGGCGATGACCTCGGTCCTCGGACCGGAGGCGTTCGACCAGTCGCTGACTGGCGCTCCGAAGCAGCGCGTCGGCAACGGTTCGAATACCTCCAGCCCTCGGAACGCGTACCAAACCCGGGACGGTGCGTGGATTGCCGTATCAGGTTCGATGCAATCCATGGCGGAGCGCCTCTTCCGCGCCATCGGCCGGGAAGACATGATTGATGATCCGCGGTTTCGGACAAATGTCGACCGGGTCGCCCATCGCGAAGACGTCGACGCAGCCGTCTCGGCGTGGTTCGCGGAGCGCGATCGGGACGAAGCGATGGAAGCCATGGACGAGGCCGGCGTCACTGCCGCGCCAATCTACAACAGCGCCGACATCGCCGGCGATCCGCACTTCCGCGATCGCGGCATCTACGTTGCCGCGCCGGACCCGGAGACTGGTCAGTCGATCCAGCACAGCCCGCTGCCCCGAATGTCAGCTACCCCGGGAAGCTTGCGGCGACCTGCCCCGGCTATCGGCGAACAGGGCCCCGAGATACTCTCTGAGCTTGGCTACTCGAACGACGATATCGCCCGGTTGCGGTCTGCGGGGACAATCGCATGAGTTGGCGGTCGCTGCTCTACGTACCCGCCAACGTGACACGCTTTGTCGAGAAGGCGCAGAGCCGCGGTGCGGATGCGCTCATTCTCGACCTCGAAGACTCCGTTCCACTCCGAGAGAAGGACGGTGCTCGAGCCTGCCTAGTCGAGCATTGGGATAGGCTCGCCGGAGGGCCTGCGGACCTCATGGTGCGGATAAACGCGGATCTCATTGAGGCTTCCCGCGACCTCGACGCGGTCGTTCGGCCTGGCCTTCGGGCGGTCTATGTCCCGAAGGCGCGGGGCGCCTCCATGATAAGCTGGATTGCCGAAACTCTTGACAGACTCGAGTCCGAGCGTGGCCTTTCGCCGGGCACGGTTAACCTCGTGCCGTTGCTGGAGGGTCCCGGCGCCATCGAAAAGGCCTACGAGATCGCCTCTGGGCCGCGCGTGGCGGCTCTCGCGCTCGGGGCAGAGGACTACGCCACGGCTTGCGGGATGGAGCCTTCGCATGAGGCACTGCTCTATGCGAGGCAGAGGCTCGTGGCAGCGGCCCGGTCTGCTGGCGTGGCGCCCCTGGGCCTGCTGGATAGCGTCGCTCGGCTGGATCACGACGATCTGACCGCGCTCGTACGCCGGTCCCGCGCCTTCGGCTTCGTCGGGGCGAGCGCAATACATCCAGGCACGATCGCTGCGCTCAATGGTGGCTTCATTCCCGGTCCAGAGAGCATCGCGTGGGCCGAGGCGGTTCTCCGGACGTTGGAAGCCAGCTGCGCCGAAGGCCGTGGCGCTGCTGTTCTCGATGGCCGGATGATCGACGCGCCGATGGCCCAGCGCGCCCGTGCCATCTTAGCGCAGGCCACAGAAAGGAACCTCCAGACCGAACCTCCGGAGGCCTCATGACGATCCTCAATATCGGCTCGATCAACTGGGACAGGCTCTATGTCGTGGATCACTTCCCGGGCCCAGGTGAAACCCTTGCCGCAAAGAGCGCGAGTGTCGGTCTCGGCGGCAAGGGGCTGAACCAGAGCGTAGCCATCCAGAGGGCCGGGGGCCGCGTCCGCCATGTCGGCGCGATAGGCGAAGCTGATGCGGCGATGCGTGCGGCGGTCGAGGACTTGGGCCTGGAGACGTCGGGGATCGTTGGAATACCGGGTTCCCTGACCGGCAGCGCCCTGATCGTCGTCGAGAGGGGCGGCGAGAACCAGATCATACTTGACCCTGGCGCGAATGCGCGCATCCCCGCTGAGCATTGCCGCGAGCAGATTGTGCGTCTAGAAGCCGGCGACAGGGTGCTTTTGCAGAATGAGACGAACGTCCTTGCCGAAGGAGCCGCGCTCGCGAGAGGACAGGGCGTTGGTGTTGTCCTTGCTGCCGCTCCCTTCGATGCGGCTCTAATCTGGCCGGTGCTGCCGGACATCGATCTCTTGGCTGTAAACGAGATCGAGTTCGCTCAGTTGCGGGAAGCCGGCGGAGAGCTTCCCAATCATCTGTCGATTTTAGTGACCTATGGGGCGCGAGGCGCGTCTCTGATAACGCCGAGCGAGACGATCAACGTCCCGGCAATACGGGCGAATCCTGTCGACACAACGGGGGCGGGTGACACGACCTTGGGATGCTTCCTGGCCCGGTTGGACGCTGGCGAGCCCGCCGATCTCGCTTTGCGATACGCGATGGCGGCGGCGGCGCTTCAGGTTCAGGCGCCCGGCGCTGCAACGGCCATACCGCATGAATCTGAGGTCTTGGCCCTTCTCGATCAGAACGCGCACTGATGCTCCATCTCGCGGGAGGGGCGGCCGTGTCGCTGGCGCTCCTACTGGGCTTTTGGGGCCTCCATCCCGACTGGGCTGAGTTCGCGGCTCAACCAATGATGGCTGCAAAGGTGGCTTGGCCGCTGGCACTGGCCAATCTCGCGGGCCTCCTGCTACTCCAGCCCTCTGGGGAGCGGATCTCACTACGGCCCCTGGCCTTGGCCACGACGGCACTTCTCGGTCTATGGAGCGTCGCGGTCCTCTCGGGCGGCGTCGTGGTTACCGACACTACCGTGGTCTGCCTGATTTCGGTGCCGCTCCTAGCGCTCCCGGTGGCCGCGGCTCTGCTCTGGGGGCTGAGGCATCGGGTCGTGACAGCGCCCGCCCGGACGGGGCTTGGCGCAGGTCTCGCTGCCGACGGTATTGGCGCCCTAATCTACGCGTTGCACTGCGATGAGGATGCCGCCAGCTTCTTTCTGCTTTGGTACACTGTGGGTATCGGCCTCACCGGAGCGCTGGGCTGGGTGGCAGGATCCCGGCTCCTTAGTGTCTAGAGGGGGGAGGCGCCTCTCTACCCTGAGCACTGGCTGTGGAGTTCTTTGTCAATTTCTCCTGGTTCCCACGCCGAGTGAGGGTAGAGCGCGGCAGTCTCGAACGTTTAGGATCCGGCTCTCGCCGTGTTCTTAATCGGCTACCTCGACATCCTAAAGATCGAGCCTTTTCCCATTTGCCGATCGGCCCCAAGGTCGGTTCGGCCAAGTCGGCAATGACGCAAGCAATCGACTGCAGTTCTTGTCCAGGCCCCACCACACGTCGGGCGTGGCTTTAGATGGAAGCTAGGAAACGTTCGAGGATTGGGTCGAAGGTTTTTGGCGCTTCCCAGAATGGCGCGTGGCCAATGCCGGGCAGAAGGTGGACCTTGCCCTCCCACAGATCGCCATATGGGAGCGCTGCGATGAAGTCGTTGTTGATGAATTGATCGGTCTCGCCATTCACGATGGCGAACGGGACGCGGGAGGCGACTGCGGCTTCCTGCTGATTGACGGTACCGTCTGCTGTGAGGCGCGAAAACATAAGTTCTCGGGCCCGACCGTCCGTCCGGGCGACAGCTTCGCTCAGGAAAGTCTCGAAAGGGGCGTTGATGCCACACGTCGCGTGGGCGTAGGCTTCGACCTCGTCCGGTGTCAGATCTCGTTGTCCGGCGAGGTGCATGTGGTCGTTTGTCTTGAAGCCGCTCTCGACCGACTCGTCGGTGGGGCCGAAAGGCGGGCTGCCCGAAATCATCAGCCCGGTTGGCGCGTCGGACCGAGCGATCATCTCAAGACCGATATGGCCTCCGAGCGACCATCCGAGAATGGCGTATTGGGCGATGCCGAGCTTTTCCATGAGTTCGAGTGCGACATCGGCATAGCCCGGCATCCAATAGGTCGCCTCCGGGTCGCGGGCGTCGCCCGAGCCTCCGTGCCCGGGGAGATCCATGGCGATGCAATGGAAGGTCTCGCCGATGCGCCCGTCGTACTGATTTCTAAAGACCTCCTTGCTGGACGAATTGCCGTGGATCATCAAGACCGTCGGCCCGGACCCCTCCGACTCTACGATAGCGATGTCACATGCGCTGCAGGGAATTGTGCGTGTTGTCATGACCTGTTTCCTGCTGTGTCTGTCGTCTCGCGTCGCGATCGAAAGCCGGCGCCGAGACGGAGGCGCGAGAGCATTTCGATCGAGCCGCCGGGGGCGAGGCGCAGCACGAGGATCATCGCGAGCGCAACGACGATGAAGCGGGCATCCTCAAGGCCGCGAATACCGGCCATCGCCTCGGTTAGGAATGTGAGGAAGAGTGCGGCCAGTACTGGGCCTATGATCGTGCCTACGCCGCCGATCAGCACCATCGAGAGGGCCAAAGACAGCGTGCCGAAGCCGAAGACCTCAGGCGAGGCGACGCGCAGGTATATGGCGTAGAACCCGCCGGCTATGCCGGTGAAGACGGCGCTCAGCACCAGCGACATGATCCGCTGCCGTGCCACCGATATGCCGCGTGACGCCGCATAGTCCGGATTGTCGCGCAGCGCCCGCAGCGACTTGCCGAAGGGCGACGCGACCACCGCCAGCAGAAAGACTGTCGAAACGCAGAGCATCGCGAAGGCCGTGTAATAATAGGCTAGGTTGTAGTCCCGGATAAAGCGGTAGTCCCCGACCTGGAGGTAGGGGATCCTGACGATGCCCTCGGCCCCGCCGGTAATGTCGCTCTGGCTCAGCACAACCTGCATCGCCAGTTGGCTGAATGCGAAGGTCACCAGCACGACGTAGATGCCTTTCAGCCGGGCGACAGGCGCCGAGATCAGCAGCGCGGCGAGCGCCGCGGTGATACCGCCGCAGAGGATCGCGGCCCAGGGGCTGAGTTCGACGGTCTCGGCAAGGATTGCGGCGGTGTAGACGCCGACACCGAAGAAGGTGAGGTGACCGAAGTTGAAGAGTCCGGTGTAGCCAAGGCTCAGGTCCCAGTTCGAGGCGACCACTGCGTAGATGAACGCGATGATGAAGAGGTGACGCACGTAGGAGTCCGTGACCACGAGTGGCACGAGAGCCAACAGGGCAAAGGCTACGAGGATGGCGGCAATACGGGTGCGCGTCATGCGTTCGCCCTCCCGAAGAGGCCGTTGGGACGGAAGACCAGAACGAGGATCAGCAGCAGGAAGAGGATCGACGGCGTCCAGTAGAGGCCGAGCCAGAGCACGAGGAAGGCCTCGAGCATGCCGATTACGAAGGCCGCGCCCGCCGAGGCTCCGAGACTGCCGAGGCCGCCGAAGATTACTACGATCATCGCCTTTACCAAGGGTTCGGCACCGAGCGAAGGAGTGATGAATCGGATCGAGCCGAGAAGCACGCCGGTAAGACCGGCGAGTGCCGCGGATAGTCCGAAAGCGAGCGAGAAGGCGCGTGGGACATCGATACCGATGAGAGCAGCAGAATCCTGGTTCTGACCGACGGCTCGCAGGCTGCGGCCGGTGCGGGTGGTGCTCGCGAACCACCAGAGCAGCAGCAGGACGAGCGGAGCGATCACGATGATCAGCGCCTCGTGCGCCGAGACCACCGCTCCGAAGATCGAGACGTTTCCTTCGACGATCGGCGGAAGCTGTTTTAGCCGGGCGCCCCAGATCACCTGCGCGCCGTTTTGTAGGATGATCATCGCTGCCAGTGTCGTCATCACGGTGATCAGCAGCATATTCCGATGGCCGTAGAACGGCCTGACGAGAAGCAACTCAATGAGCACACCGGCCAATGCCGCCGCTCCTACTCCAGCGACCGCTCCTGCAAGGAGCCCAAGGCCCCATGCTTCCGCCACCGTCCATGCCACGAAGGCGCCGAACGTCATCAGCGCGCCATGGGCAAAGTTGAAAACGCCGAGCGTCGTCCAGACTAGGCTGAGGCCGCTCGCCATCAGGGCATAGAGCGACCCGAGCAGCAGGCCCGAGACGATAGTTGCGATCAGCGTCTCAGTCATGTCGCCGCCGTTCCGAAATACATGTCCATGATCTCCTGGTGATCGGGGGCGCTGGCCTGGTCGATCTCGCGCGCCACCTCGCCGTGCTCGACGAGATAGAGGCGGTCGGTCAGAGAAAGCAGGAATTCGACGTCCTGTTCGACAAGGATGAGGGGAATGCCGCTCTCGTGGATTTCTCCGATGGCGACAGCCAGCTCTTCCTTAAGGCGGGGCGAGAGGCCGAGGGTCGGCTCGTCTAGCAACAGGAGGCGGGGCGCGCACATCAGCGCGCAGCCGATCGAGAGCATCTGCCGTTCACCCCCGGAAAGTGTTCGTGCCAGTTGCTTGCGGCGTTCTGCGAGGCGGGGAAACAATGCATAGACCCGTTCGAGGGCCGCCTTGGCGCCGGCGCGGGCGCGTGGTTTGAAGGCCGCGAGTTCCAGCGTCTCGGCGACGCCCATGTCGCCGAATAGCATGTTGCCCTGTTGGGCATGCACGAGGCCCCGACCGACGATGTCCGAAGGCTTCGCGATTGTCACGTCGTCACCGTCGAAGTGGACTGTCCCATTCGAGGGACGCAGCAGCCCTGAGATTGTGCGCAGAAGCGTCGTCTTACCGTGACCGTTCGGTCCGAACATGCCGACTGCCTCGCCGGCTCCGACATGTACGGTGATGTCGCGTAGAACGGGCACCTCGCCGTAGCCGGCATAGATGTGGCTGGCCTCGAGCAGCGACGTGGTCATTTGCGGCCTCCGAGGTATGCTTCGATCACTTTCGGGTCTCGGATCACCTCCTGCGGGTCGCCGCTCGCCAAGATCTGGCCCTGGTTAAGGACGAGGAGGCGCTCGCTGACCGAGAGCAACAGGGACAAGACGTGCTCAATTAGCAGGATGGTGACGCCGGTCCGATTTACGTCGAGAAGCAGCTTGTCGAGTGCCGCGATCTCGGGCCGGGTCAGGCCCGAAGCCGGTTCGTCCAGCATAAGAATGCGGGGATTGCTAACGAGGGCTGAGCCGATCATCAGTTGCTTCTTCTCGTAGACCGAGAGATGGCCCGACTCCACATCGCGTCGGTCTTCAGGAAAGCTCACCAATTCGAGCGCGTCGTCGGCGGCATGCCCTGCCTGGCGACCGGACATGCCGCCTGCGTAGCTCGCTCCGATGAGCATTGTCTCACGAGCAGACAGGTCCGGGAACTCGGCGTCTTTCTGGAACGTCCGCGCAAGGCCCGACCGGGCTATGGCGTGGGGGGACTTGCCGTCGATCCGGGTGCCGCCAAAGACGATGCTGCCCGAGGTCGGTGGAAACGGGATGCCGGTGATGAGATTGAAGAGTGTGCTCTTGCCGGAACCGTTGGGCCCGGCGACGCCAAAGATCTCGCCCTCCTCGACAGAGAAGGAGACCTCTTGCACCGCCTTTAGTCCGCCGAACGTCCGGCTGGCCCGGTCTACCTCGAGAATTGGATTGCTCATTCCTTGGCGCTGTCCCGTCGGTGTGAAGGCGCGCCCGGTCCGCGGGCGCGCCGGGAGTGCCTACTCTTCGCCGCCCATCCAGGAGGGCTGCACGAAATCGCCGGTGGCGTATTGCTCCGGGCTGAAGAGTACCCGCTCGCCATCGATGATCTGGTAGAACTGAAGCGGGATGCCGTCGTCGCCCTGCACCGCGAGGTGGGTTTCGGGATCGAACTTGAGCATACCCATTGCAGTCTGCTTCTCGGCATTGCCGATCCATTCCCCGATGGCCACCCGTTCGGCCGGATCGCCCACTGCCTCCAGCGCGTCGGCATAGAGCATCACCTGCTCGTACAATGCCGCCCCGTAGGTGCCGGGCTCGTTGCCGAAGGCCTCTTGGTACTTGCCGACGACCTCCTGGGCACGCGGATTGCTCGGCGTATTCAGGATGCCCCCGAGCAGGTTGTAGACCACGCCCGAGCTGTCGTCCTGCGTCAGCTCGAGAAACTCGGGCACGGAGGGAGCGTACTGAATGAAGACGAGGCTGTTCGTGGGGTCCTCCATGAACTGCGACATGAAGGTCGCCGCATTGCCCGGAAGGTAGTCTGTGTTCACGAGGAGGCCTGGCGGATCCTGACGAACCTGGCTGAGGAAGCCGCGCCAGTCGTTGATCTCACCGAAAGGCAGAAGCTCGTTCTGGGTGATCGTCCAACCTCCCTCCTCGAAGGAGGAGGCGAGCCCCTCAGCGATGGTCTTCGAGTAGGGATTGTCCGAGGAGATGATCGCGATTTCCTCGCTCGGCAACTCGAGTGCGCCGGATTCTGCCAGGCTCTCTACCACAGGCAGGACCCCGGTTTCGTAGCCATCGAAGCTGGGTGTCAGCGACCAGACAGTGCGGAAGAACTCGGGGTCCTCGGTCACGATCTCTTCTGTCTGAGCGGAATTGGCTGAGATGAGGTAGGGCATGTCTTGCTCTGCCATCAGCTCGATCTCAAAGTTGGAGCCTGAGGCATAGCCGGTCATGATGATACCCATGTCGCGGTCCGAGAGCAGGCGCCGCGCGGCAGTGGCCACAGAGTCCGCGCTGCCGTCACCCACGTCGCCCACCTCGATCTCGAAAGTGTAGCCGGCAACGCCACCATTCTCGTTCAGCTCGTCCACAGCGAGTTGGGCGCCGTTGACCATCTCCTGCCCGTCGGCGGCCGCCTGACCGGAAACCGGCGCGAGCACACCAACCTTGACGACCTCCTGAGCGAAGGCGGGTGCGGCGAGTGCGACTGACATGGCCGCCGATGCGATAAGTGTACGTCTCTTCATCTGACTTTCCCCATTGGTGGTTGCTTGGATTCCGTGTCGGGCATCGGCGCTCAGCGCAGACCGCAGTGATCAATGACAGCCCCGGCGACGACCTTGGTCACGCGAAGGAGTGAGGCGATGTCGACGTATTCGTCGATGCCGTGAAAGCCGTCGCCGGTAGGCCCGTAGATGACGCTGTCCACTCCGGCTCCGGCATAATGCGCGGCGTCGGTGACGGCGTCGAAGCCGCGGATCGGGGGCGCCTTGCCCTCGATGATCTCGTGGTCGCCGATTAACGATTGTACCAGCGGGTGGTCGACGGGGGTATCCATCGCCGGGAAATGCAGTCCGCCCAGCTCCCATTGGACCTTGGGCGGGTGCTCCCGCATCCAGGGGTCGGTATCGGCAAAGGCTTTCACGAAGGCCTCGAACTCGCGCCGGACCTCGAAACTGTCCTCGTGCGGCAGATACTTGTAGTCGAGATCGATGACAGCCGTGTCCGGCGTCATCGCCGGGTTCGAGCGGATCTGCGGAAGGCCATCCTCGCCTAGTCCGACTCCGCCATGAAAGACGCCTGGGTTGATGGTCGAGAGCCCCGGCGGGCAGAGCGGGTGGTAGTTGTTGCGGCAGCGCGACTGCTCGAAGTCGCGCAGGGCGGTCAGGAAGCGGTTCGCGAGTTCGATGGCGTTGATCGCGGGCTTGAGCCGGCCATCGACATCAGGCTGCGGGAAAATGTCATTGTAGCGGAAGCCGGCATGACCCGACCGTCCGAAGAGTGTCACGCGGACCCATTCGAGCCCGCCCTCTGCAGGCTGGACCATGCCCCATGTTGGTTCTGTCACGATTGCGCCTTTCGCGAGCTGGCCTTGCCTGACCGCGTGCATCGCGCCGAAGCCGCCGGCCTCCTCGTCGACCACTGAATGGATCGAAAAGCGCCCGTCGAGCGTCAGCCCGGCTTTCCGGATGAAGTGATAGGCGGCGACGCAGGCGGCAACGCCAGACTTCATGTCGACCGCGCCACGGCCGTAGATGCGGCCGTCCTTGCGCTCGCCGCCCCAGGGGTCGACCGACCAGTCGGAGCGCGCGCCCACCGGCACAACGTCTATATGGCCACAGAGGATGAGGCTGCGGTCCTCATTGCCGGCGAGATCGGCGATCAGGTTGGGGCGGTTCGGAAAGACCTCGTCCTGAGCGGTGTCGAAGCCCAACCCCTTCAGTCGTTCCTCGAGTATAGCTTGTACATCGCTCTCGCGGTTCAGTCCGTCGCCCGTCTCGAACTTCGGGTTGACCGAGGGAATACGCACAAGTTCTTGCGTGAGCTCGGTGACGAAGTCGGGGTCCGCGTCGATCGCATCCCAGACCGCTTGCTTAGTATCGCTCATGGGGTCGCTCCTTCGAGTTCTTTCAGCAGCTGGTCGGTGGTGACCTGCCGGCAGTAGCCCTTGATCGCCGAGATCGAGAAATCCTGTCGCTGCTGGCTGTAGGTTAGACAGGCGTCGGTGACCTGGGTCACGAGGTAGCCGAGGTCGCATGCGTCCCGGATGGCGCTCTCAACGCACTGGTCCGTGACGAGCCCGGAAATGACGAGCTGGCGGACGCCGAGGTTGCGCAGGATGTAGTCGATGTGGGTGGAGATGAAGACCGAGGACGAGGACTTCGGCAGGACGATCTCGTCCTCGCCCGGCGCGATTGCGTCGAGGACCTTTCCGTCCCAGGAGGCTTTCGGCACGTTGAAGCCAGTGATCTTGTAGTCGAGCGACCGGTCGCGGCCATCGAGCGTCAGACTCTCGATGGTGGTGTAGAGCACCTCGATCTTGGCGGCCCGGCAGCCGGCCTGGAGGCGCTGCATGTTCGGCAGGGTATCGGCCTCGAACCTCTCGAAAAACCAGCCGAGCTTCTTTTCGAAGGCCTCGGGCGAGAGGTCCTTCCACTCGCCTCCGTCACGGCGCGCGCTGAAGTTCTGAACGTCGATGAAGAGGAGGGCGGAAGCGGCCGGGTCGAGGGGGACGTCGCGTGTCTGCACGTCGGGCTCCAAAGTCTTAGCGCCGGCGGAAGTAGGGTCCGGCCGCAATGTTCGCCTCCATCATTGATTGGAAACTTTCAGAGTCAAGGAAAGCAAGAACTGTGAGGAAATAATTGCAGCTTGCGCGGGCTGACCGCGGGTCCCTGCCTCCGAATCGTGCAGGCGGTTGGCTGGATGAGGGTGCGGATCAGAGTTGGGGGATGGCCCTGCTGATGAGCAAGGAGAGGTCTGAGGCCCATGCGTCGTAGCCGGCCGGAGTGCGGATCAGGTCGTTCCGGATCTCGATCAGGCTGTTTCTGAGGTTCTTCTCCTCCGCGCAGTAGGGGATGAACCAGTCGGTTTCGGTCTCGATCTGGTAGGGTTCGTTATCCCCGACCAGCATCTCAGGACGCGCCGCGCGGAAGTCGGCGGCGAGCTGCGCCCCGCGGCTCTGTTCCGAGGCGTAGAGGAAGCCCACGTGCCAGGGCCGGGCCCGACCGGCGAGGACCGGTTCGAAGCTGTGGATAGAATAGCCCGCCCGGACCGTCGGCAGGGCGGCGCGCTCGCGGCAGGCCTCGGCGTAGGGCTCGAAGATCTCGTTGACCCGCGCCTCGGTCTCTTCGTGGCTGAGGTTCGCGTTGCCGGGCACGACGGTCCCGTCGCTCACTTCGGGGATCGAATGCGGGGTGCGCGGCGGCCGGTTGCAGTCGATGACGAGCCGGCTGTAGCGCTGGACGATCAAGGTGCAGCCGAGCTCGGCTGCGATGGCGCGGGCGACGTTCTCGGCCCCGATATCGCTACCGATGTGGCGCCCGAGGTCCGCTTCGTCCAATCCCAGGTCGTCGAGGGCGGCGGGCACGGCCCTCCCGGCATGCTCGCAGACGAGAAGGATGTCGTCGCGCTTCGTCGGCTCGACGATCTCGACCGGTGCCGGATCACGTTCGGGGTCAAGCAGGGGTGCCTGGTCCTTGCCCGAAGATCCATTCGGCCCGCTGCGAACCTGGCTCTCCATTCTCTTCACTCCGTTCGCTGTCTGCCCAATAACTCACCGGTTCGAGCCCGTCGGAATCTCTGAAACAAGTCGATCAAAGTCAACTTGTGCAGCTTTGTTGACAGAAGTTTTTTGCGCCGCCAATCTCGCCCTGGGTAGCGACGTGAGGATCGGTTGGTGGGGGCAGCGGACCGGTGAGTTTGAGAAGCCAGATCGAATCCGTGTCCGACACGATGACGCCGGCCGAGCGTCAGCTGTCCGCGGTCATCCTCGCCGATTACCCCTTCGCCGGTCTCGAACCGATCCAGGAACTGTCGCAGCGCGCCGGAGTTTCGGCGCCCTCGATCTCCCGCTTTGTGAACAAGCTGGGATATCGCGGCTTCCAGGAATTCCAGCAGTCCCTTGTGAAGGAGCTGCGGGCCGGGAAGTCGTCGCCGATCGAGCTTCGGGAGTCCCAGGGAGGCGCGCCGGAGGACCCGCTTGCGGCGCATCTCGCCAGGGCCTCGGCGCTTCTGGCCGAGCTCGCCGAACAGATGCCCCGCACGCAGTTCGAGCGGGTGGTCGAGCTGCTGTCGGACTCCCGGCGGCGCATCTACATGATCGGTGGGCGGATGACCGACACGATCGCCCGGTTCTTCGTCGGCCACCTCCGGCAGATCCGGGCCGATGTCACCCATATTCCGTCGGACCCCGAGCTCTGGCCCGAGTACCTGCTGCGCCTCCGGCCGAAGGACGTCGTCCTCATCATCGACTTCCGCCGCTATCAGGACAGCCTCGCCCGGCTTTCGGTGAAGGTTCGCGAGCGTCGGGCGCAGACCATCGTCATCACCGACCAGTGGATCAGTCCCGCCAGCCGGGGCGCGACCGAGCTCATCCCCGTGCCGATCCATTCCGGCACCCTCTGGGACAGCTACGTCGCCGGCTTCGCGCTGGTCGAGGCGCTGCTCGTGCCGCTGGCCGAGCGGAACTGGGACGGCACCAAGGACCGGATCGAGGCCTGGGACGCCCTGAGAGAAACCAAGACGGAGACCCCTGAATGACCCTGCCAGAAGACCCGATGGTATTCGTCGGAACGACTGACCTTGCCGGTCTGCTCCGCGGAAAGGCCTTTCCGGTCTCGGCATGGGACAAACGGTCCCGTCGTGGCGTCGGCTGGACGCCGACCAACGTCCAGATCACCTGCTTCAACGCCATCGCGCCCACGCCGTTCGGGGCGCTGGGCGATCTCGTTCTCGTTCCCGATCCCGAGAGCCGCTTCCAGCTCCCCGGCGGGGACGGACGTCCGCCTCTCGATTTCGCGCTCGGCGACATCCAGAGCCTCGATGGGGAGCCCTGGGACTACTGCACGCGGTCGCTGGCGAAGCGGGCGCTGGCGGAGCTGGAGGCGGTCGCGGGGCTGAGCCTCGTCGGCGCCTTCGAGCACGAGTTCCAGCTCTCGGACGTGGCGCCCGTGCCCGGCGACAGCTACGGCTTCCGCGGTTTCCGCAGCGCACAGAGCTGGGCGCAGCACCTGATCGACGCGATGGCGGCGGCGGGGATCGGGCCCGATACCTTCATGAAGGAGTACGGGCCCTCGCAGTACGAGGTGACGACCGATCCCTTCGACGGCGTCCGCATCGCCGACGTCTCGGCGATCACGAAGCTTCTGGTGCAGGAGGTCACGACTCGTGCGGGCCATGCGGCGAGCTTCGCGCCGATTCTCGATCCCGAGAGTGTCGGCAACGGCGTCCATCTGCACATGAGCTTTCTCGACGCGGAGGGCGAACCCGCGACCTACGACGCCGACGCGCCCCACGGGATGAGCGAGGCGACCCGGCACTTCGTGGGCGGAATTCTCGCCCATCTCGACCAGATCCTCGCGCTGCTGGCGCCTTCTGACATCAGCTACCTACGCCTCACCCCTCATCGCTGGAGCGCGGCCTACAACAACCTCGGCTTCCGCGACCGCGAGGCCTCGGTCCGCATCTGCCCCGTCACGGCGAAGGACGAGACCAGCATCGCCCGGCAGTTCAACTTCGAGGTGCGGGCCATCGACGCCGCCGCGAGCCCGCATCTCGTGCTGGCCGCGCTGGTCTTCGCCGGGGTCGAGGGGCTGCGCGAGAAGATCGAGCCGCCCGCCGTCACCCAGGAGGACCTGTCGGAGCTTGAGCCCGACGAGCTCGCCGCGCGCGGCTTCGCGCGCCTGCCGCAGAGCCTGCTCGAGGCGCTGGAAAGGCTGGAAGGCTCGGAGGCGGTGAGGCGCTGGTTCGGGGCCGAGTTCGTGAAGGTCTACGCGGACCACAAGCGCACGGAGATGTCGGTCATCGAGGGTCTGAGCGACGCCGAGAAATGCGCCCGCTACAGCGAGGTCTACTAGGTCCGAGCGCGTAACGTACTTCTCGGTGCTTTGGTGCTGGAGCGTCGCGTTCCCACTTTCGTTCTTAGTTCTGCAACCGTTCTTGGGAACGGATGGGGCTAAGGCGCTGATGTCGCTCACATCACGTGAGACTTTTCATCGCCGACGAGATAGAGGCGGGTGGTCCGCCCGACGAGCTCATGATCCGGGCCGTGTCATCCATCCACGGCGAGACCTCGTCCGGCCTCACGGCTCTCACAGAGCAGCGCTCGCGCAGCTGGCCCGATGGGACCACTTTCGGCACGCTGGTGGAGACCATCGCAACCGAGCACGGGCTCGAGCCTGCGGTCGCGCCGAGCCTCGCAGGGGCGGTGCTCCCGCACCTGGATCAGGTGGACGAGGCGGACATCAATCTGCTCACTCGCGTGGCGCGGGATCGCGATGCAATCGTGAAGCCCGGAGGCAGCCGTCTCGTCCTAGCGAAGCGCGGAGCCAGCCTGACGGTCTCCGGTCAGCCCATGCCGGTGATCGCAGTCCGGCCTCGGGATGTTTCGACCTGGCGGGTCCGCAAGGCTCTGCGGCCGGCAGTGGGGCGGGTCGTCGCCAGCTACCGGGACACCGGGGCCGGGGAGCCGGTCGAGGTCACGGCGGGCGAGGGTGACCGGGTCCGTCGGCTGCGGCAGCGGTTCCCCGATGAGGCGAGCGCCCAGGCAGCTGCCGAGGCGGAATGGCGGCGCGGACAGCGCGAGGGCATCCAGCTGTCAGTCGAGATGCCGGGCAACCCGGACGCGGTTGCGGAGGCGCGGCTGCGCCTCTCCGGCTTCGGCGCTCCCGCTGACACCGACTGGTTGATTATTCGGGCAACACACACCGTCGATGGCGGAGGATATCGAACGGACCTGAGCTGCGAGAGGCTAGTATAAGGTTGTGTTGGAGAGTTCCGACGGAGTTTGTGGCTAAGGCTTGACAGATCTTGCGCCGCCCCGGCCGGTCGCGATTTTGGTGTTTGTAAGGCGGCATAAAATTTTCGATTGCGCTCGTTGCTGGCCAATGTGATATCAATAGGGTCAATTCCATTGCTGAAGCATCCAGGGGAGCGACCCGCTTGCGATTGATTGCGATATCGGGGCTTTTTTTCATCTCCGCTTCGGCGGGCCTAGCCCAAGTTATCGCAACCTGCACTGAGCTTGAAGGATTCACTACCTACTCAGACATGATGGGCGAGTGGAGTGAAGATCAGTTTAGCGAGGCGCAAGTTTCTCTTTTCTTAAACAGAGGTGGCTTCGATATCCGGTGGGGCGATCATAACTCGGCGCGCGAGTTGGGGCAGTCGATCTCCGTAGCATTGGAGGGCGATCGGAAAGTTACTCTATATGTTGGCTACATGTCGGGCAGTGAATTGTATACTTTTGATTTCGCGAACGATTTGGTTTTCTACTCTCGCCATAGGCAAGGGCTTTTTGATGCTTTCGGATCTTATGTAGGTAAATGTGAATAGTTCTACTGGGGTTGCGGGTCAGCTTGCCGCCATCCCTTTTTCGCCCGTCGATTTATGCACTCGAGCCGTTGTGGCGGCATCAAAGGACGGTGAAAAGCGCCAGTGGTTTGACGATGAATGAACTGCAGCTTGAGATTTCTCGATTTCTTGCGGCGCGAGCAAGAGAAGGGCGGCTAGCGACCTATCAGGAACTCGCTGCTGCTGTAAGGTGGCCACACCCTACTGGTCGGGGGATTGGCAATAATCTATATGTAGTACTAACATACGTACATGAATTACAGCTCCCCCCTCTGACAACGATCCTTGTGAAGAAGGGAGAGCGCTATCCGAGCCGCGACGCGTTGACCTATATCCGCGAAGTGACCGGAGAGATCGAC
This sequence comes from Histidinibacterium aquaticum, assembly GCF_008710275.1. Taxonomy (GTDB): domain Bacteria; phylum Pseudomonadota; class Alphaproteobacteria; order Rhodobacterales; family Rhodobacteraceae; genus Oceanicola; species Oceanicola aquaticus. The sequence continues at coordinate 702,648 of NZ_VYQE01000001.1, read as the reverse complement.
ATCCCAGAGGCACAAGGTCGAGTTTTTGCTTACGATTGGGGTAGTCATCCGGAGTTTCGTCTGATCACGGATGAACTTCCCGGCGGTCCCGAGCTTTGGCAGCAATCGCTCAAAGGCCCTTCCTTCACTGATATCGCGGGTCGGGGAAAGACTTTCCTGTTAAAATTCAATGGGGAACTGAACGGGCCTCAAGGGATCGCGCGGCCTCAAGAAGTCGGTGACTGGGACGATCAAGTCTTGCGAATGCCATGGAGGGTCCCACGCGCGAGTTCTCTTAGCGACAAGTCGCCTGGCCCACATCTCGCGGTCGGTGACATCCTATATCTTTGGGTTCACGAAGATGAGGAGTTTGGTTTCGGCCAAGGTCTTACCGGGATCGCGAAGGCAAAGAGGATAACCTCTGCAGTCGACGAGTTGCATATCCAACTCGGGGACCTAGCCCTTCTCAAGCGCCCTTTCGGTTTCCGGCATCTGAGCGAAGGTTTCCTAGAGTCAGGAGTTCTCAAAAAACTGAAAGATGACCCACGGCCGCGAGCCTGGAACCTCAGCAACGAAGAACGGATCAAGCTCGATCAGATTATTACGGAGATGTGCTCTCGTGGATCGGCCTCTCTGGAGGCTGCCGAGCTTGCACACCTGAGTGTTCTGGAACGAGCGCTTAATGAGCACCATGATGAAGTAATAGATGCTGAACGAAAGAGAAAAACAGCCATTGCAAAGGCCAGGCCCGAGCAATGGAAATTTAGGGAACAAGCGATGGAGCGACACGGTGGGCGCTGCGTCGTGACCGGTGCGAGTATCGCTGCCGTACTGGATGCCGCACATGTAATTCCACATACTGGTAATGATGAGTTTGAAGTTCCTGAAAACAGCCTAGTCCTTAGGCGCGATATTCACGCACTATTCGATGCATGTCTCATCGCAATAAATCCAAAGTCGGCACGGCTTGTGCTGGCGCCGGAGCTTGCCTCCTCTCCTTACAGAGAGCTTGCTGGCCGGACTATTCATCACAAGCTAGCTTCAGCACCTTTGGTATTTCAGTACACCCGGTTCAAGAGAGCAAACAGTTGACGATCCAGTCAGATCAAAGATTCTCTCAAGAATTCCAAAGCTGTTTCTGAAGTTTTTCGTAGGCCAGTAAGAGGCCTATGCTAAGTTCAAGATTAGGCTAACGAAGAGTAACCACCGCGGCAGCTATGTTTCCAAGCGGAGTGTTGAGAAACCAATCCCGATGCATTAATTCGCCATTCACGATGTAGAGGTCTGCTACATCGAAAAATTGGTACTCTCCACTTTCATCAGGTATGCGAATTCGACTCGCTGTCCCCGTCAAGGCAGCCTCTTCGTCGCTCACCTCAAATAGCCTAAAGTAATCCTCATTGGCGGTTAGCGCAACGTGCCTTAGAATTTCCAGCACCTTCTCTTCTTCTGTAATTCGCTCATCGACGAAATAGCAGCCGGCTTCGAGGCCGCCAACCGTGACGGATGTGCCGGCAGCAACCAACAGAGTTATTGGCGCAGTGAGAACAGCAAGCGCAGTTGCCGCAAAACCACTGCCTCCGATGATACCTATTGTTCCGGCCCCGGAAGCCCCGGCGAGCGTTGAACCCAACATCAAAGTTCCGCTGGTTGCATGTGGAAAGAAATATAGTCCCCCTATGGCCATGGTAGCCGGGCCAACCGTCGCGCCCGCGCTACCCGCTGTAACAGCAGCGGTAGCAGCCTTTGGACTGATCCACTGGCTGAGCCGGTAGTCGCATATCCCAGAAGATGAGCTCGTCGCCCAGACCACGGAAAGTACTGCGCCGAGACTTGAGATTCTGATCACTCGCTGAACTCCCCGAACAAAATAGTCTACATATCCTCTGTCTCCCCGGCCCGGAAAATCAAGCTCTCATGTCCCAACGCATTTTTCCCATGGCCAGGGGAGCTTGCTGCATGGGTTAGGACGCTGCAGTGTGCTGTTCCCACATTCACATTAGGTTCCGCCAATGTTCTTGGGAACGGTTCGGGCCAAGGTGCTGATTTTTCTTACATCAAGCGAGACTTAAAATCTCTAGGCCGAAAGGCCGTGCCGGTTCGAGTCCGGCCGCGGGCACCATTCCGAGATCTTCAGCGATGAACGGGGCACCTCAGCCGGCGACGGCGAGGAGGGCCCAGACCGTGGCCCCCGCGGCCAGGACGCAGGCGAGGGCGAGGCCGCGCGACACGGGAGGCCCGTCGCGTCTCAGCGCGGACTCGGCCCCGAAGGCCATGAGGAAGAGCAGTCCGGAGGCGACACCGAAGTCGGCCGGGCTCCAGCGGACGGCCTCGGTCAGCTGCATGGCGATGGCGGGGACGAGAAGCAGGAGCGCGGCCCCGGCATAGGGCAGCAGGCGCAGCCGGTCACGGTATCGGGACATGGGAAACTCCGTCGCGAGTCGGACAGAGGATAGCGCAACGTCCGGCCCGCGTAAGAGGGCCGGACGTTAGACCGTGCGTGGATCAGTTGGCGACGCGCTGGGCGGCGTAGACGATGGCGCGCTGGTAGTTGCCGCTGTCGTTCCAGGCGGAGAGGGCGCGGAAGTTCGCGGTGCCCTCGCCGTAGGGCTGACCGGCCTGCCAGCCGTTGGCGCGCAGCATGTTGGCCGCCGAGGCCAGAGCATCGCCCGCGTTGTAGGGGTCGGCCCGGCCGTCGCCGTTGCCGTCGACGCCGTAGCGGACCCAGTTGCCGGAGAGGAACTGCATGTGGCCGAGTTCGCCCGAGGGGCCGCCGGTGGTGTTGGACGAGATCACACCGCGGTCGACGAGTTGCAGCGCCGCGATGGCGTCGTCCTCGAAGCGCGGATGGCGGCGGCAGTAGGAGGCGAGCGTTACCGCGCCGCCCACGACGGGGGTCTCGCCCGTGTAGCCGCCCCAGCTCGTCTCGTAGCCCCAGATGGACACCAGCAGCTCGCCCGGGACGCCGTAGGCGCGTTCGATGGCGTCGTAGAACGAGGCGTTGTTGTTCAGTCGGCTGCGGGCGTTCGACACGAAGCTGTCGACGCTGGAGAACCGGCGGGTCAGGAATGTCGCCGGGTCGCTATAGGAGGTGCCGGTCTGGCTCGAGGGGTTCGATTCGAACCGCCAGGTGACGCCCGAGAGCTGCGCCTGCTGGAGCGCCTGCATGCCGCGCTGGCCGACTCCGGCAGCCTGGGCCTCTTGCCCGAGAGCCTGTTTGTAGGAGCCGAATTCGCCCTGGCTGGTGATGCAGGGCGCGGCATGAACGGCGGTGGCGGAGAGGAAGGCGAAAGCGATGGCGAGACGGCGCATGAAGCGGGCTCCGGAAAAAATGGCGTTATTCTTGGGCTAACATGGCTTGGCGAAGCGATCCAGCAAGCTTACTTCGCGCGAGGATGACATCTCGGAGACCAAAAGGACGCCTACGGGGACGGCTCACCGCCCTTCTCGTGCTGGTCCTCGCCGCCGGTCTGGCGGGCGGGGCGGCGGGGTATCGCGCGGGGCTCGCCCAGGCCGAGCCCGAAATCGTCGTGCCGCCTTTGCCGCTGACCGACACCGAGCGGACGACGATCTCGCTCTTCCAGTCGGCGCGCGAGAGCGTCGTCGCGATTTCCACCGCCGACACCGTGGTCGATCCCTGGACCCGGCGAAGCTACGAGCAGCCGGCGGGATCCGGCTCGGGCTTCCTCTGGGACGACCGGGGACACATTGTCACCAACGATCACGTGGTCGGCGGGCGCTCGACGGCGACCGTGGCGCTTGCCGACGGGCGCAGTGTCGAGGCGCGGCTGGTGGGGCGCGACGCGGCGCACGATCTCGCGGTGCTGCGGATCCGGGCCGAGGACCTGCCCGAGCCGCTCCAGGTCGGACGCTCGCGCGATCTCGAGGTCGGGCAGGGCGTGCTGGCGATCGGCAACCCCTTCGGCCTCGACTGGACCCTCACGACGGGCATCGTCTCCGCCCTCGACCGAGAGCTTCCCTCGCGGACCGGGCGGACGATCCGCGGACTCATCCAGACCGATGCCGCGATCAATCCCGGCAACTCCGGCGGCCCGCTGCTGGACAGCGCCGGGCGGCTCATCGGGGTCAACACCGCGATCTATTCGCCCTCCGGCGCCTCCGCCGGGATCGGCTTCGCCGTGCCCGTGGGGACCGTCCGGCGGGTGGTGCCGCAGCTTATCGAGAGCGGCCGGTACACCCCGCCCTCCCTCGGCATCGAGGTCGACAGCCGGGTGAATGCAGCGGTCAACCGGCAGGGCCTCGAGGGGGTTCTCGTGCTCGGTACCGTTCCGGGGAGCCCGGCGGCCGAGGCCGGACTTGAGGGCGCGAGGCTGGACCGGGCGGGGCGGATCGTGCCCGGCGACGTTCTGACCGCGCTCGACGGCGAGCCGCTGGAAGGGCTCGACGATTTCTTCGCCGCGCTCGACTCGCGGGAGCCGGGCGAGAGCGTGACGGTGACCCTGCGCTCGGGGCGCTCGGAGCGCACCGTCGAAATGGAGCTGGTGGAAGGCTGAACCGGAGCGGTCAGGCGCGCCACTGGAACGGGCGCTCGCCGGCGCGCGCCGCCTCGAGGATTGCCACGATGCGCTTCTCCCGCGTGGCCGGTCGCTTGGCGTTCAGGAGCTGTTCGAGCGCGGCGCGTTTCACCGAGCGCGGGTAGTCCTGCCACACGGTCTCCGTTCCCGGCGCGCCGTCGAAGGCGGCCTGCAGGTCCGGCGGGACAACGAGATTCTCCACATCGTCGAGCGCCGTCCAGGTGCCGTCCGCCCTGGCGCGCGCGACCGTTGCGCGGCCGGCCTCCGTCATCAGGCCCTCGGCCTCCAGCTCCGCCATGAGCGCCTTGTTCACGCGGCTCCAGTTCGAGCCGGGCTTGCGCGGCGAGATCCAGAGCATCGAACGGTCGGCGTCCTTGCCGCGCGTCAGGCTGTCGACCCATCCGAAGGCCAAGCACTCGCGCACGATCTCGCCGGTGGAGACATAGCGGTCCGCATGCGCCTTCTTCCAGGTGACGAGCCAGACGCCGCGCTCCCGCCCGTGATGCGCAGCCAGCCAATCGCGCAGGGCGGCGCGCGAGGTCACCTCGACCTCTTCTGCATCATCCAGCGGACGTTTCGCCATGACGCGATGAGAGCCGCGCTTCCGACGCCGATCAAGTCCCTTCGGTGGAACCGCCGCGCGTGCCGTGCGCTGTCCTCACGAGGTCGAGAGCGCGGACCCCGGTCCGCGCCCGGCATTGGCATGAAAAGGGGCAACCAGTGGAACGACCTCTCAAGGACAACGGCACACTTCGGGCCTGGCTGCTCGCGACCGTGGCGATCATCGTCACCGGCTTGGCCTTGCGCGCGATGACGCCCGTGCTGGTGCCCGTGGTCTTTGCCCTGTTCCTGTCGCTGGTCGTCGCCCCGATCGCGCGGTGGATTTCCGACCGGATGCCGCGCCCGCTCAAATGGCTGGGTCTTATGGCCGCCCTCGCGGTCGTGCTCGCCATCTTCGCGCTTTTCGGCTTCGGCTTCTGGATCGGCGGGCGGCAGATCGCGGCGGAGTTCTCTGATCTCCCCGAGCGCACCGACCAGCTCATGCAGAATGCCGGTCTTGCCGACCGCGAGCTGCTTGGCGTGCAGATCGAGCCGCTGCTGTCGAACCTCGCCGACCGGTCGATGCAGATCGCCTCCAGCGTCGCGCAGACCATGGTCAACTGGACGGCGGCCGGGCTCGCCGGTCTGGTGATCTCGGTCTTCCTGGTGCTGATGATGCTGGCAGAGGCCCCGCAATGGACCAAGAAGCTCTCTGCCGCGACCGACAGCGACCGCGGCCGGGCCTGCCGTTCGGCGACCGAGATCATCGCCCACAAGCTGCGGCTCTACCTCATGGCCCGGGCCGCGATGGGGCTGGTGACGGCGGCGCTCTACGTCGGCTGGCTCTGGCTCTTCGATCTCGACCTGCTGCTGGTCTGGGGGCTGCTGACCTTCCTGCTGAGCTTTGTCCCGAACCTAGGCTCCGTCGTCTCCGGGCTCCTCCCCGTGCTCTACGCGCTGCTGACCAAGGACTGGTCGACGGCGCTGCTGATCGGCGGCGGGCTCTTCGTGATCGAGCAGATCATCGGCAACTACGTCGATCCCAAGTTCCAGGGCCGGCAGGTGGCGCTGTCGCCGCTCGTGATCCTGGTGTCGATCCTGCTTTGGGGCTGGATCTGGGGCCTGCCCGGGACGCTGCTCGGGGTGCCGGTGATGATCGCGATCCTGATTGCCGCCGCGCATGTCCAGGAACTCAGGCCGCTGGCCTTGCTGATGAGCGACAGGACCTCGTACGACTGTCTCGATGCCGTCGTGCTGGAAGAGGACAGGGACTGCGAAGGGAACTGAGATGTGCGGGTTCGTCTGCCTCTGGAACGTCGGTGACGAGGAGTTGGCCGGGTCGATGATCCGGAAGATCGCCCACAGGGGACCGGACGCGGTGGAGGTGGCGACGCTGGAGAACGCGCCGGTCGTCATGGCGCATTGCCGGCTGTCGATCATCGGGCCCGAGGACGGGGCCCAGCCGATCTACCAGTCGAGCGAGATGCTCATCGCCAACGGCGAGATCTATAATCACCGGGACCTTCGGGCGATCCTCGGGGCCTCGGCTTTCGAGACGCAGAGCGACAGCGAGACGATCCTCCATCTCTTCCGCTCGGGAGAGGCGCGCTGGATCTCGCGGCTCGACGGGATGTTCGCCTTCGTTTTGGCGACGCGGAACAGGATCGTGGCGGCGCGCGACCCGCTGGGGATCAAGCCTCTCTACCTCGCGCGGATAGGGGAGGGCTACGCCTTCGCCTCCGAGCTCAAGGCCTTCGACGGGGTCGCGGTCGAGTCCATCGAGGCGATCCCGCCGGGCACGCTCTACGACAGCGAGGCCGGCTGGCGGCAATGGTACCGCACGCCCCATGGCGCGGCGGAGCTGGAGCCAGGCACCGACATCGACCGCACCGCCGCCGAGCTGCGGCTGGTGCTGGAAGAGGCGGTCGCGAAGTGGATGGTCGCCGACGTGGAGGTCGGCGCCTTCCTCTCCGGCGGGCTCGACAGTTCGATCATCGCGGCCATCGCGCAGAGGGTCCGGACGGACCAGGGCAAGGGTCCGCTCAAGACGTTCTCGGTTGGCACCGAGGGCTCGCCCGACCTGCTGGCGGCGCGGATGGTGGCGGAGCACATCGGCTCGGACCACCGCGAGTATGTCTTCACGGCGGAGGATCTCGCGGAAAACCTGAGGCACGTCATCTACCACCTGGAGAGCGCGGACGTGGACCTCGTGAGGTCCGCCATCCCCACGCTCTTCGCCGCGCGGCTGGCGCGGGCGGAGGTGAAGGCGGTGCTGACCGGGGAGGGCGCGGACGAGCTCTTTGCCGGCTACACCTACCACCACGAGTACGTGGACGACCCGCGTGCGCTGGCGGACGAGCTGACGCGGTCGCTGGGGACGATGCACAACATCAACCTTCAGCGGGTCGACCGGGTGACCATGGCCGAGAGCCTGGAGGCGCGGACCCCCTTCCTCGACCGGGAGCTGATCGACTTCGCCCAGTCGATCCCGGCGGCGCTGAAGCTCTGCCGGACCGATCCGGAGGCTGAGGAGGCGACCGGAGAGACCACCGAGAAGTGGATCCTCCGGAAGGCCTGCGCGGACCTGCTGCCGACGCGCCTCGTCTGGCGGAAGAAGGCGCAGTTCGACGAGGGCTCGGGCACCGTCGACGCCCTGACCGGGGCGCTGCAGCGGCTCACGGGTTTCGATGAGGTCGACCGCGCGGCGGAGGGGGCGCTCTACGAGCGGCTTCTGCGAGAGGCCTACCAGGACCCGGAGCGGATTCTCGAGAATGCCGGGACCTGGGACAGTGCGGATCGGGTGGCTGTTCCGGCAGACTGAGTGCGGGCGTCCAAATTTGGACGATGGGTCAAGGTTTTGTAATCATTACGTTTTAGGTGCGTTGAAAACGCACCCTACGGGGTGAGCATCCGGGCGAGGGCATCGAGGGCGGCCCGGATCGGCGGATCGTGCCGGGCCTCGGCGTGGCTCACGATCCAGCGGTCGTGGGCAAGCTCCTCGATCGGTCCCTCAACACGGCGGAGCAGCGGCTCGTCCGCGCCGATCTCGTCTGGCAGGGCGATCCGGCCCACGCCGGCGCGGGCGAGATCTAGGCAGAGACGCGGGTCGACGGCGGTCGTCACGATCCGGTCGCCCCGATGCGCGCGGAGCCAGCGCTGCGAGGGGGTTGCCGTCCCGTCGCGGTGGGTGGCGATGTAACCCTCGACCGCCTCCGAGGTCGCGTAGACCGAGACCGTGACCCGCCCCGCGCGTTGCCGGGCGAGCCAGGGCTGCTCGGGCGGGCCGTTCCGCAGCCCGATGTCCGCCTCGCGCCGGGCGATGTCGACCATCGAGGAGGTGGGCAGGAATTCCGGGATCCAGTCGGAGTCCGGGCTCCAGAACTCCGCGATGCGGCGGGCCAGCAGGCGCGAGGTCCAGACCCCGGCGGTGATGCGGACCCGCGGGCGCTGCGTACTCTCCACCCAACGGTCGGCGCGGCGGGCCACGGTGCGCAGCTCGCCGACCTCTTCCGCCAGCGCGCGGCCCTCGGCCGTGAGCTTGTATCCCTGCCGGCCCCGCAGGAAGAGCCTGCGCCCCAAGCGGCGCTCGAGCCCGGTCATCCGTCGGGAGAGGGTGGGCAGGGGCGTGCGGGTGAGCTCGGCCGCGCCCGAGAGCGATCCGGTGTCGGCGACCGCCAAGAACAGCGCCAGATCATCGAGAGAGGCCGAGGGTTTCATTTTCGGAATTCTAGTTGCCTGGAGTGCCAGTATTCAAGAGCGCTTGCTGCGCTCATCTTGGAGGTAAGCCGAATAACGCTTTCAAATCCAAGAGGAGCAGAGACATGATGCCGATCATCCGACCGCTACGAGTCCCGCCCCGGGCAGCACCTGTCCCGGAGTGCGAGATCATCCGCCGACGGATCGCGAGCCACCGGAAATGGGCACGCCGACGCCGCCTCCTGCGGATCAGGGCCGCGCTGCTCGGACGTACGCGGTCCGGTGCGGATCCGATCACGCCGCGCCCCGCCGCCCCGCTCGCGGCGCGGGCCTGAGGCACCGTGCGTCACCGCACATTCGCTGCGGTGCGGCGCACTGGAGATGCTGCCTCCGCAACACATCCTACGGGGCAATACTGGAACAAGGACGGAGGGCCGAGATGATCCCGATCTACAACGTCGTCACGCCGCGCGGCACCGAGACGCGAACCGCCATGGCGGATCTCGCCATGGCGCGGATGGACAGCCTGTCGGCCGGCACGCGTCCCACCGGTGTCCGCCGTGTCGCTGCGCGACTTGCCGCCATGACCGGCCGCCGGGGCCTGGCCGGAGGCCGGGCGCGGGCCTGACCCTCAGTCCCGCTTGCCTGCGAAGCGGGCCTGCCACTCGTCGCGCTGGTCGTCGGTGATCTTCGTGAAGAGGTTCTCCGGCACCTCGAAGGCATGGCTCGGACGCAGCATCGTCAGGGCCGCCGGCACATCCGTCGGCCAGCTGTCGTCGAGGCTGTTGAGCGCCCCCCGGATTTCGAGCGAGGCATTCGGGATGAAAGGCGACGACAGCACGCCGTAGAGGTGCGCCAGGTTGAGGGCGAAGCGGATCTGGCCGGCGGCCTTGTCCGGGTCCTCCTTATAGGTGGCCCAGGGGGCGGCCTCCTGCAGGTATTCGTTGCCCCAGACCCAGATCGAGCGCAGCGCCGCGGCCGCCCGGCGGATCTCGATGGCGTCCATGTGCTTCTCGTAGGTCCGGATCTTCTCGACCAGATCGTCCAGATCTTCCTGCGAGACGGGCAGGTCCTCGCCGCCCGAGGGCACGGCCTCGCCGAACTTGGAGCGGCAGAACTTGGTGACGCGGCTGACGAAGTTGCCCAGCACGTCGGCCAGGTCCTTGTTCACGCCGGACTGGAAACTCTCCCAGGTGAACTCGGAATCTGCGGTCTCGGGGACGTGGCTCAGCAGCCACCAGCGCCAGTAGTCGGCGGGCAGGATTTCCAGCGCCTGGTCCATGAAGACGCCGCGGCCGCGCGAGGTCGAGAACTGGCCACCGTCGTAGTTCAGGTAGTTGAACGACTTGATGTAGTCGACGAGCTTCCAGGGCTCGCGGGAGCCCAGGATCGTCGCCGGGAAGCTGAGCGTGTGGAAGGGGACGTTATCCTTGCCCATGAACTGGGTGTAGGTGACGTCGTCCGCGCCCTTGTCGGTGCGCCACCACTTCTTCCAGTCGTCGCCCTTGCCGGCCTCGACCCATTCCTGCGCGCAGGCGATGTACTCGATGGGCGCGTCGAACCAGACGTAGAAAACCTTGCCCTCCATGCCGGGCCAGTCCTCGGTGCCCTTCTTGACCGGGATGCCCCAGTCGAGGTCGCGGGTGATGCCACGGTCGCGCAACCCGTCGCCGTCGTTGAGCCACTTCTTGGCGATGGAGGTGGTGAGCACCGGCCAGCCCTCGCGGGTGTCGATCCACTGCTCCAGCTCGTCCTTCATGGCGGACTGGCGCAGGTAGAGATGCGTCGTCTCGCGCATTTCGAGATCGGTGGCGCCCGAGATGGTTGAATGCGCGTCGATGAGGTCCACCGGGTCGAGCTGCTTGGTGCAGTTGTCGCACTGGTCGCCGCGCGCGCTCTCGAATCCGCAGTTGGGGCAGGTGCCCTCGATGTAGCGGTCGGGCAGGAAGCGGCCGTCCTGCGGCGAGTACATCTGCGTCTCGGTGACCTCGCGGATCAGGCCCTGCTCGGCCAGCACGCCCGCGAAATGCTGGGTGAGCGCGTGGTTCTCCTTGGAGGAGGAGCGCCCGTAGTGATCGAAGGAGAGGCCGTAGCCCCGCGCGAGCTCGGCCTGCACCTGGTGCAGCTCGGCGCAGTAGTCGGCGACGGACTTGCCGGCCTTCTTCGCGGCGATCTCGGCCGGGGTGCCGTGTTCGTCGGTGGCGCAGAGGAAGAGCACCTCGTGACCGCGCGCGCGCAGGTAGCGGGCGTAGAGGTCGGCGGGCAGCTGGCTGCCCACGAGGTTCCCCAGGTGCTTGATGCCGTTGATGTAGGGCAGGGCGGAAGTGATGAGGTGGCGGGCCATGGTCGTCCTGTCGTCTCGGGGTCGGGGTCTCCTCTAGTGCAGGCGCGCCGCGGGGGCCAGTCAGTCGTCCCGGTCCCGCTCGCGGTCGCGCGCCAACAGCCGCCCAACGGTGAAGGTGGTGCGCGGGGTCCAGACGTAGCGGGTCCGCGTGGCGGGCGCGGCGCGGCGGCCCATCCGCGCGAGGCCGAAGAGCAGCAGCGCGATGTGGGCGAGCGAAATGAAGCCGAAGAGCGCGGCGGGTCCGAAGGCGCCGATCAGCGCGGAGGAGACGAGCGGCGAGGCGATGGCGCCGCAGGCGAACCAGAACATCAGGGCGGCGGAGAGCTCCACCCTCTCGGGGGCGGTTGCGAAGTCGTGGGCATGCGAGGCGGAGACCGAGTAGATCGGGAAGGAGGTCGCCCCGAAGACTGCCGAGGCGGCAAGGATCGCCGTGGTGCCCATGCCGGCGGCCGCCACGGTCAGGCCGCAGGAGAGCACGGCGCCAACGGAAAGGCCGATGAGGACCCAGCGGCGGTCGTACTTGTCGGCGAGCCAGCCCACCGGGTACTGCGCCAGCGCGCCGCCGCCGATCCAGGCGGCCAGCAGCACGCCGATCTGGTCGGCCGAGAGCCCCACTTCGGCGCCGTAGATCGGCCCGACCATCCGGTACGAGGCGGCGGTGACGGCGGCGGCCAGAACGCCGGCCACCGCGAGGGGCGAGCGGGAGAAGGCCAGCGCGGGGCGCAGGCGCGGGGTCTCGGGCGTGCCGGGCGGGCTGGACCGGGTGAGGGTCAGCGGCAGCAGCGCGGCGCAGGCGAAGAGCGCGAGGGTGTTGTAGGCGAGGTAGGTTTCGAGGTCCGCCAGCGCGCCGATCATCAGCTGCGCGAGCAGCGAGGCGCCCATGTCGGCCACGCGGTAGGCGGCCATGGTCCGTCCCCGGGTGGCATTGGTGACCGAGGACTGCAGCCAGGATTCCACCACCGTGTAGCAACCCGCGATGCAGAGGCCGGTCGCGATCCGCAGCACCGCCCAGGCCAGCGGATGGAAGACGATGGTGTGGGCAAGCAGCCCGATCGCGCCGAGCGCGGTGAGCGCGGCGAAACTGCGGGCGTGACCCACGGCGCCCATGAGCCGCGGCGCCCACCAGCAGCCGAGGAAGAAGCCGATGAAATGCGCCGAGCCCAGAAGGCCCACCTCGGAGCGCGAGAACCCGCCCGCGAGCCCCGTCAGCGCGTCGAGGGGTCCGACGCCGCCCGAGGAGAGCTGCAGTAAGGCGACCGAGAGGAAGAGGGCGGCGAAGGTCAGCAGGGTGCGCATGGGCCCTTCTTGCGCCGGGGCGGGCCGAGGGTCCATGCGAAAGCCGGGCAAGGGCTTTCGAAAGCCCTTGCGGGACGCGCCTTTGACAGGCGCGTGCCGAACGCCCGTCGAAGGGCGTTCGGGGGAAGGCGCTTCGAAGCGCCTTCGACGCCGTCACCGGGCGGTGTAGCCGCCGTCGACGAGGTGGTAGCTGCCGGTGATGAAGGAGGCCGCGTCGGAGAGCAGGAAGCAGGTCAGCTCCGAGACCTCCTCGGCGGTGCCGAGCCGCCCCGTGGCGTGCAGGCCCGCGAGCATGTCCAGCGTCTCCACGTCGAGGTGCTTGTCGAGCAGCGGCGTGCGGATGAAGCCGGGGCCCACGGCGTTGATCCGGACGCCGTCGGCGGCGTGTTCCAGCGCGGCGGTCTTCGTCAGCCCGACCACCGCGTGCTTGGCTGCGACGTAGGCGCTGGCCGTGGCGAAACCCACGGACCCCAGGATCGAGGCCATGTTCACGATGGCCCCGCCGCCTGCCTCGCGGATCGCGGGGATGCCGAACCGGCAACCGTAGAAGACGCCGTTGAGGTTCACGTCGATCACCTGTTTCCAGCCATCGAGCGGGTAGGAACCCGTCGGCTCGGCTGGACCGCCGATCCCGGCGTTGTTGACGAGCAGGTGAAGCCCGCCACCGTCCCGCGCGGCCTCGGCGATGGCGGCCTCGACCGCCGCCGGGTCCGAGGTGTCGAGGGTCGCGGCCCGGGCGCTGCCGCCGGCCTGGGCGATCTCGTCCGCGACCCGGCCCGCGCCCTCGGCGTCGAGGTCGGCCACGGTGACGCGCGCGCCGCCCGCGGCGAGCTGTCGGCAGATCGCGGCGCCGATACCCGAAGCGCCGCCGGTGACGAGCGCGGTCCTGCCTGTGAAGTCGAAAGCCATCGAGGTCTCCTGTCCTTTCGGGAGGGTGTCTGGCGGGACAATCACGCCTCGCGGGGAGGCGGGCCTTGATCTCGATCAGCCCGGCGTCTTGCGCTGGCGCTTTCCGGGGCTAGTGTCCGCGCAAACCGAAAGACGAGGGAACAGGATGAAACGGATCGAACTCGGCCGTTCCGGCATCGAGGTGCCGGACTGGTGCCTTGGCACCATGACCTACGGCAACCAGACGCCGGAAGATGACGCGCACCGGCAGATCGACATGGCGCTCGACGCGGGCATCGACTTCATGGATTGCGCCGAAATGTATCCCGTCGCGCCGGTCACCAAGGAGACGGTCGGCCGGTCGGAGGAGATCCTCGGCAACTGGTTCGCCAAGTCCGGCAAGCGCGACCGCTGGACCGTGGCGACCAAGGTCTCGGGCCCGAACGGCGGTTTCGTGCGCGATGGCAAGGGCTACGACGGCACCGTGATTCCGCAGGCGGTCGATGCCTCTTTGAAGCGGCTGCAGACCGACGTGATCGACGTCTACCAGCTGCATTGGCCGGATCGCGGCTCCTACCACTTCCGCAAGTACTGGGCCTACGATCCCTCGAAGCTCGATGCCGAGGCCGTCGAGGCGCACATGCTCGACGTGCTGCGGGCGATGGACGAGATGGTCAAGGCGGGCAAGGTCCGGGCCTTCGCGCTCTCGAACGAGACCGCCTGGGGCACCGCGCAGTGGTGTCGTCTCGCGGACCGCGAGGGACTGCCGCGCCCGGCCTCGATCCAGAACGAGTACTCGCTGCTCTGCCGCGTCTTCGATACCGACCTCGCCGAGACCTGCACCGCCGAGGACGTCACGCTGCTGAGCTTCTCGCCGCTGGGGGCGGGGCTGCTTACCGGCAAGTACCAGGGCGGGCAGATCCCCGAGGACAGCCGCCGCGCCCGGCAGGAGGACCTCGGCGGCCGGATCACCGAGCGGGTCTGGGACGCGGTCGCGGCCTATCACGCGGTGGCGCAGCGGCACGGGCTCGACCCTGTGCAGATGGCCCTGGCCTGGCAGCGCAGTCGCCCCTTCCCGATTTCCGCCATCTTCGGCGCTCGGTCGGTCGAGCAGCTGGAGCGCATCCTCGGCGGGATCGACCTGGAGCTGTCCGACGAGGTGGTCGCGGACATCGACGCGACGCACAAGGCGCACCCGATGCCCTTCTGAGGCTATCGCCCGGCGACGAAAACCAGAGGACCCGCGCCCCCCGGGCGCGGGTCCTTTCGTGTCGCGGGTGTGGTCCCGGCTACTGCACGCCGAGGACGAGGTTCTCGTAGATGTTGTAGACCGAGGGGCCGATCAGGATGATCAGGAGCGGCGGCACGGTCAGCATCATCGTGGCCAGCGTCATCTTGGTCGGCAGGATGTTGGCCTTTTCCTCGGCCCGCATCACCCGCTTGTCCCGCATCTCCGAGGCATAGACCCGCAGGGCGTCGGCGATCGAGGTGCCGAACTGCTGGGACTGGATCAGCACGGTGACGAAGGAGCTCACGTCGGGCACGCCGCAGCGCTCGGACATGTCCTTGAGCACCGCGAGCTTGTCCTTGCCGGCCTTCATCTCGTAGGCGACCAGCTCGTATTCCCAGGCGAGCGCCGGAAAGCCGGCCTTGAGCTCCCGGGCCACGCGGATGATGGCCTGGTCGAGCGACTGGCCCGCCTCCACGCAGACCAGCATCATGTCGAGGCTGTCGGGGAAGCCGTTGGTGATCTCCGTCTGGCGCTCCTTCTGGCGCTTGTTCACCCAGTACTTCGGCAGCATGTAGCCCGCCGCGCCCGGGATCAGCGTGTAGAGGATCAGGTTCTGCGTCGTGGGCTCGGCGCCAGGGGCGGCGGTCTGGCTGAGGTAGAGCGTGTAGACCACGCCCAGGACCAGGCCGAGGATGCCGAGCGCGAACTGCGCGAAGTGGTAGAGGCTGACGGCGCTCTTGGTGCGGTAACCGGCCTGCAGCAGCTTGAGCTGGA
Organism: Histidinibacterium aquaticum; assembly: GCF_008710275.1. Taxonomy (GTDB): domain Bacteria; phylum Pseudomonadota; class Alphaproteobacteria; order Rhodobacterales; family Rhodobacteraceae; genus Oceanicola; species Oceanicola aquaticus. Next base: position 687,365 of record NZ_VYQE01000001.1, on the reverse strand, counting down.
CGGCGGTGTACTCGGCCTCGTCCTTGGGCTCGAGGAAGTTGGAGAACTTGTCGAGCTTGTCGGTGCCGCGCTTCTGGCGGAGTTTCGTGGCCTCGATAAGGTTCTTGGTGTCGCTCTGCTGGGACCGCTTGAGCTTGTCGAGCGGGTCTTCCGGCCGGTTCAGCAGCGTGGGCAGCGTCAGCAGGACGAGCAGGAGCCCGAGGCCGCCGACGAAGATCCAGGGGCCGAAGGGGCCGAGCTTGTCGGTCATCCAGTCCATGAAGATCTGGACCGGGTCGGGGCCCTCGCGGACCTCCTCCTGCGCCGTCTCGTCAGCGGCGACTGCCGCGTAGGAGGCGTTCATCACGGTTCGGCAGGCGGCAATATCGGGACCGCTCACGCCGAGGCAGATCTGCTGGCCGGCGGTCTGCAGGATGCCGGTCACGGAGGCTAGGGCCTCGGTCGTGATCTTGCCCGCTCCGCGCATCTCCTCGGCGAGGCCGAGAGCAAGGGCGAGGCAGCCCGGCTCGCCGCTATCGGCAGCGGTGCGGGCCATGGACTCGGCCGAGGTCGTGGACATGCTCACACGGGCGGCGCTGTCGATGACGCCTGCGCCGAAGCTGCGGGAGGCGGTCTCGACCCCCGCGCCCTCGGAGCGGACGGCGGTCTCGGCGGTGCAGACGGCGGGCCCGGTCGGGGCGGGGCCGTCGCTGCGCGACCCGCCCGAGCCGGTAGGCTGCGCGCCGAGGGGGACGTCGACGGTCCGCTCGGAGGTGCCGCCGCCGGACCCGGCGGCCGCGCCGGGGGGCAGGGCCGTGGCGGAGGAGGAGCCCGCGCCGCCGCCGGGCGCACCCGCGGCGGCGGGGGTCTGGGCGTTGCCCTCGCTGGCCTGCGCGCCTTCGGCCGTCGCTTGCGGAGTGGCGGCGCTGCCCTGACCGTTGACAGCTGCGCCCTCGGCGGGGGCCTGCGCAGCGGCGGCATTGCTGCCGGAAGCCGCACCGCCGCCGGCGATACCCGGGACCTGGACACCGCCGGAGGCACCACGGCCGGCCTCGAGGGCCTGCATGGCGGCCTGCATGGCTTCGGGCGAGGGGCTGGTCCCCTGTCCGGCACGGGCGGCGGTCAGCAGCTCCGCGCGGAGGGCTGGGTCCATCTGGGCGAGCGCCTGGGGTGTGACCGTCGCGGGATCGACGCCGAGGACCTCCGCGATCAGGGCGGCTTCTTCGGCAGTGGGTGCGGTCCCCGCGCTGCCGCTGCCGGAGAAGAGATCGCCTGCGACGGCAGGCGCCTGCGGCGTCGCGGCGGCCTGACCCGAGGCCACGTCGGGGCCGGGAGCGGGCGCGGCGGGCGCCTGCTGGGCCGGGCGCGGGGCGTCGGCGGGCGACATGAGCAGGCTGCCGACGCGCTGGCCGGGCATGGAGACCACGCGGGGCCCCGCATCGGTCACGTCGAGGCTCGAACCCTCGACGCCGACCATGATGTTCAGCCCGCGCCCGTCCGCGGGGACGCCGGAGGTGTAGCTCAGGACATACTGCCGGTTCAGGCTCTCGCCGATGGCTGCATAGACGGAATCCAGCGCCGCGCCGTCGGGCGCGTCGAAGTGCCGGCCGCCGGTCTCCTCGGCGATGCGGCTCAGGGTCTCGGAATTGGCCTCGTCGCCGAGAGCCACAGTATAGACCGGAACCTCGGCATCGACGGCGGCCTGCAGGGCCTCGTCGAGTCCGGTCACGCTGATCTGCTGGCCGGTCCCGTCGTCGTCCTGACCGTCGGACAGCAGCACGACCGCGGTCCGGCCGCCGGTGCCCGCGAGGCTCGCGGCAGAGGAGTAGAGCGCGTCGTAGAGCCGGGTATTGCCCCAGCCGCGCAAGCCGGTGATCGCGTCGATCAGGGCCTGCTTGTCCGAGGTCATCGGCTGAACGGTGTCGATGCCGTCCGCGAAGGTGACCAGCTGCGCGCTGTCCTCCTCGCCCAGCCGCTCGACGAAGCCGGTCGCGGCGTCCTTCGCCTGGGGCATGAACTCGCCCATGCTGCCGGAGCTGTCGATGGCCAGCACCACCGAGAGCGGCGGCAGGCGGTCGGAGAGCTCGAAACTCTCAATGAAACGGTCGTTCTCGCGCAGGCGGAAGCGGTGCGCCTCCAGCCCGCCGACGAGCGCGCCGTCCTGCTCGACTGTCACGTTGACCCGCACCTGCGGGAAGTCCGAGACGTCGATCCCGTGCAGGTGGGTGATGGCGCCGTCGAGGTCGATCTCGGCGGTCTCCGCCCCAGGGGCGGCGTCCGTCTGAGCCTGCGCCTGGGCGGGGGGCGTCCCCGCCAGCGCGGCGATCAGGGGAAGGGCGAAGAACAAGCGGATCACGGGTGAGCTCCTGAAGCGGGCGCGGGGGCGCCTCAGACCTTGATGTCGACGAGACGGCGCATGACGATGATGTTCGCGACCAGGAAGCCCGCGACCACGAGACAGGCCGGGATGAAGTACGGCGTCTCCATCACCTCGTTGTAGTAGTCCGGCTGGGCGCTGTTGATCATCACGAGGCAGATCAGCGGGAAGCCCGAGAGGAACATCCCCGACCATTTCGCCTCGGCGGTGATCGCCTTGACCCTCCGGAACAGGCGGAAGCGGGCCCGGATCACCTTGGCGAGACCGTCGAGGATCTCGGCGAGGTTGCCGCCCGAGGTCTGCTGGATGGTCACGGCGACCGCGAGAAAGCGAAGGTCCTGCATGTCCATCCGCTCGGCCATGGCCTTGAGGCTTTCACCGACGTCGCGGCCGTAGGCGCTTTCGTCGGCGATCACGCCCATCTCGGTGCCGAGCGGGTCGGCCACCTCCTTGGCGACGATGTTGATCGCCGAGGAGAAGGGGTGGCCGACGCGCAGGCTGCGGACCATGAGCTCCACCGCGTCGGGCAGCTGCTCCTCGATCAGCGACATCCGCTTGTTCGCCTTGTGGTTCACCCAGATGTAGGCGCTGCCGATGCCCATGACCGGCGAGACGATGGCGCGGACCAGCAGGCTGGCCTCCGTGCCGACGGTCAGGCCCATGAAGGCCACGCCGCCCAGCACGGCCATGACGACGATGAGCTGGCCCGGGGTGAAGGCGATGTTGGCCTTCTGCGCCTTGGCCGCGAGCAGGGCGTAGATCGGCACCTGCTGGCTTTTCATGTGCTGGGACATCTCCTTGCGGAGCTGCTCCAGCACCTTGTCGCGGCTGTCGCCCTTCTCGAGCATGTCGAGCCGGCGATTGACCTTGCTGTTCAGCGAGATCGATTTCCCGAACACGGTGAGGTAGAGGCCCTCGACCAGGACGAGAACGGCGACGAAGATCAGGCCGTAGATGATCGGTTCGGCTGAGAGAACCATGTCGGCTTACCCCAGGGTCGGTTCGTAGATGGAAGACGGCAGGTCGAAGCCCCAGAGCTTGAAGCGCTCCGCGAAGTGGCTGCGCACGCCCGTCGCCGTGAAATGGCCGATGATCTTGTTCTCGGGAGTGAGACCCACGCGCTGGTAGCGGAAGACCTCCTGCATCGAGATCACCTCGCCCTCCATGCCCGTGACCTCGGTGATCGAGACCATGCGGCGCGAGCCGTCCTGCAGGCGGCTGGCCTGCACGATGAGATGGACGGCCGAGGCGATCTGGCTGCGGACCGCCTTGATCGGCATCTCGATACCGGCCATCGCGACCATGTTTTCCAGTCGGCTGACCGCATCGCGCGAGGAGTTGGCGTGGATCGTCGTCATCGAGCCGTCGTGGCCGGTGTTCATGGCCTGCAGCATGTCGATGACCTCCTCGCCGCGCGTCTCGCCGACGATGATGCGGTCCGGGCGCATCCGCAGCGCGTTCTTCAGACAGTCGCGCTGGGAGACTGCGCCACGGCCCTCGACGTTGGCCGGGCGGCTTTCCATCCGGCCGACGTGGGTCTGCTGCAGCTGGAGTTCGGCGGTGTCCTCGATGGTCAGGATCCGCTCGTCGTTGGCGATGAAGGAGCTGAGCGCATTGAGGGTGGTCGTCTTGCCCGAGCCCGTACCGCCCGAGACGATGACGTTGAGCCGCGTGGCGACGGCGGCCTGCAGGTAGGCGGCCATTTCCTCGGAGAAGGCGCCGAAGTTCACCAGCTCGTCGATGCCGAGCTTGTCCTTCTTGAATTTCCGGATCGAAACCAGCGAGCCGTCGACCGCGATCGGCGAGACCATCGCGTTGAAACGCGAGCCGTCGGCGAGACGGGCGTCGACGTAGGGGTTCGATTCATCGACGCGCCGGCCCACGGCGGAGACGATCTTGTCGATGATCCGCAGCAGGTGACGCTCGTCCTTGAAGGTGACGTCCGACAGCTCCAGCCGGCCGTGACGCTCGATGAAGATCTGGTGCGGGCCGTTGATCAGGATGTCGTTGATCGTGTCGTCCTTGAGCAGCGGCTCCAGCGGGCCGAGGCCGGTCACCTCGAAGTAGAGGTCCTGGTGAAGCTGCTGGCGTTCCTCGCGGTTGAGGACGACGCCCATGTCCTCCAGCGTCTCCGTCGCGATGGAGCCGATCTCGGCCCGAAGGTCCTGCTCGGAGGCCTTGTCGAGCGCGGACAGGTTGAGGTTGTCGAGCAGCGCCTTGTGCACCTCGAGCTTGATCTCGCCCAGCCGTTCCTTGCGCTTGCGTTCCTTGTCGGCCGGGGCCGCCTTGGCGTCCTTCTTGGGCGCCTGCTTGAGGATCGGCTTCTGGGTCTCGGGGCTCCCCTCGACCCGCGCGGTCTTGATGGTGGCGGTCGAGGACTGAGAGTCGCTGGCCTGCCGGGCCGCGTCGAGGGCGGCCACGGTGTTCGCGGCCGTCGACTGGACCGAGGCATTGGCGGCCGGCTTGGAGGAGCCGGACTTCTTGTACTTCGAGAACATCTTAAATCCCCCAGGATTTAGTTGCCCTTAGCCTCCTCTGGCTTCGGATTGGTTGACCTCGTGAACCTTGGCGGCAAGCTTGGCGATCTCGCGGCGCAGGGGGTTCTTCGGAATGCCCTCGGCCATCGCGACGCCATGGTCGGCATTCTGGGCGACGGCCTTGCCGCCGTCGGGCAGCTGAACCTCGATGGAGATGCCGAGGGAATCGGCCAGCCGCTTGACCCGGGCCTTGCCGTTGAGGTCGGTGAAACGCGGTGCGCGGTTGAGGATGAAGCGCATCTTGGAAAAGGGCAGGTCCTCTGCCTTGAGCGCCCGCTTGATCCGCAGCGTGTTCTGGGCCGAGCGCATGTCCATCTCGAGAATCGAGAAATAGACATGGCTCGCCTCGAGCGCGGTCTGGCTCCACTCGACCATGGTCGTCGGCATGTCGATGACGACGTAGTCGAAGTTCGCGCGGGCCTGGTCGATGACCCGGCGCACGTCCTCCGGCGACAGCAGGTCGAGCGGGATGAGCTCGGTCGGCGAGGTCAGGACATGCAGCTTGTCGTTGTAGGTCTGGAGGGCCTGGATGAAGCTCTCTCCGTCCATCGCCTCGGTGTCGCTCAGAAGCTCGAAGACCGCCTCGCGGCGGGGCAGGTCGAGGTAGGTCGAGGCCGAGCCGAACTGCAGGTCGAGGTCCAGCAGGCAGACGCGTGGCGGCTCGTTGCCCTGCATCGTCGCCAGTTCCCAGGCCAGGTTCACGGCGAGGGTGGTGGAACCGGTGCCGCCGGCCATCCCGTGCACGGGCATGACGACGCCGTTGCGGTCGCCCTCTGCACGGAGCGCGGGCGTGGTGGTCGCCGGGACCTGCGCGTCGTCGTTCGCGGGCGGCGCGATGGCGGGGCGCGGCGGCGGCGCGAGAACGCGGTCGATGGCCTGCGACAGCTCGCCTTCGGGCAGCGGGTAGGGCACGAACTCGTTGCCGCCTTCCCGCAGGAGCTGGTGCAGCGAGGCGGGGCTCACGTCCTCGGCCACGATGATGACCTTGAGGCCGCGGCCGCGCGCGGACTTCACGACGTCGATGATGAGGGAGAGGTCGCCCTCGTCCTGCTCGTCCATGGCGATGCAGATGAATTGCATCGCGCCCGCCTCGGGCTGGTCGAGGAAGGGCAGGGCGTCCGAGAAGTTCAGATCGCCCCAGCTTTCACCGAGCGCGCCTTCCATGTCCTCGATCAGCAGATCGAACACCTGGACGTCCCGGCTGACGGTGCAGGCAAGGAGGGGCTGGGCCTCTGGCTGGAGAACTGCGTTGCTGGTCATAAGCCTCTCGTCCTTCCGGAAAGGGCTTTCCCTGCCGCAACGGACACGGCCGCGGGGCCGTCGAACTCCTTCCGTTACGGAAGAGAGTCGCCATTGGCGACACGCCTTCCCATGAGGTCAAAGTCGCCGACCATTCTGACTAATTTGGGGCGAAACAATCGCCATTGTGCGATTTGCGGAGACGATCACCCGGCGTTCGCACGAACAGTTGATGGGCGCAGAAATCGCCTTGCTCCAAGGCGTTAACTGTGCGGGGGAGCGCGGCCTACTGCAGTCCGGCCGCGGTCACGCCTTCGAGGTCCTGGCTGGGCACGGCCGATTGCACGTACTCGCGGAAGATCACCTCGGCGTACTTGCCGTTCAGCACGGTCGGGTGCCGCCGGAGGAAGCCCGAGACCTCGGTCACGGTGCGCCGGTTGGCCCGTTCGCGGTTTTGGGTGAGCACGAGCGGCTGTTCCTCGCCGTAGGACACGAGGGCCTTCAGGCTCGAGCGGGGCACGCCGTGGGTGACCAGGTAGTTCACCGCGGCCTGGGCCCGGCGGAGGCCGAGATTGTAGTTGTAGCTGTCCGAGCCGACGAGGTCTGTGTGGCCGTAGACCGAGAACCTGAGTTCGGGGAACTGGTTCATCCAGTTGGCCTGCTGCGTCAGGATCGCCCGCGCCTCGGGACCGAGCTGCGCGGAGTTGAAGGCGAAGTTGACGGTCGAGGGGACCTCTGCGTCGAAGCGTTCGGCCAGGGCGACGGTGTAGTCACGCTCGCCGTTCATCACCAGCGTGTTGTGCATCGTCGCATTGCCGAAGGTGCCGGTGTCGATGACCGCTCCCGCCTCGGCGTCGAAGACACCGGGGCCGCCGGCGGTCTGGGCGCAGGCCGAGAGCGCCAGGAGCGCCGCTGCGGAAAGAGTGACTCGTCTCATGTCGGGCGCCTTTCCTCAGTCCATCACGTAGCCGTAGGACCCCGAGAAGTCCTGCCGCGCCACTTCCGCCGCCGCTCCCTGCTGGGGCGCTGCGACACGGCCGTTGAGGAAGAGGTCGCGCTCGGTCGGCGGGCGCACCCGGTCGGTCGGCAGGGCCAGCGCCTCCCCGCGGGTGGGCTGGACGAGGTGCGGGGTGACGATGATCACGAGTTCGGTCTGCTGGCGCGTATAGTCCGCCGAGCGGAAGAGGGCGCCCAGCACCGGGATGTCGCCCACGAAGGGCAATTGGCTGTTGGCGTCCTGGAAATCGTCGCTGAGCAGGCCCGCGATGGCGAAGCTCTCTCCGTCGCGCATCTCGACGGTGGTCGAGGTCTCGCGCCGGCGGAAGGCATCGACGGTGAATCCGCCCTGGTTCACGCCGTTGGCCGAGTCGATGGAGGAGACCGCCGCCTCGAGTTCGAGGTTGATGAGGTCGCCGTCCACCACACGGGGGACGAAGTTCAGTTCGACGCCGAAGGGCTTGTACTCGATCGAGACGGCCCCGCCCTCCTGGCTGACCGGCACGGGATATTCGCCGCCCGCGAGGAAGCGGGCTTCCTGGCCCGACAGCGCGGTGAGGTTGGGCTCGGCCAGGGTGCGGACCACGCCGCGGCTCTCCAGCGCCTCCAGCAGGATGCCGACCTCGACGCCGCCGGCGTTGAAGCCGAACAGAACCGCGCCGTTGTTGGCGTTGCTGGCGGGCAGGCTGCCGTTGAGCGAGTTGCCGACCGACCCATCGTCCACGAGACGCCCGGTGCCCGCGCTCAGGCCCAGGTTGTCCGAAAGGGCGGTGCCCTGCGCGACGAGCGATGAGGACAGCGACTTGGAGACAGACCGCTGCATCTCTGCGAAGCGCACCTTGAGCATGACCTGCTGCACGCCGCCCACGGTCATCAGGTTGGAAACCCGGTCGGGGGCATAGCGCTGCGCCAGTTCGAGCGCCCGGTCGAGGCGCGCCGTCGAGGAGACTGTGCCCGAGAGCACGATCCCGTCGTTGGCGGTGCGGACCTCGATGTGCTCGCCGGGCAGGATCTGCTGCAGGCGCTCCTTGAACTCCTCGATGTCCGGGGTGACCTGGACTTCGACGTTGGTGATCAGCCGCCCGTCCGCGCCGAGGAGAGTCAGCGTCGTCCGTCCCGGCTCCTTGCCGAGCACGTAGAGCGTGCGGTCTGAGAGGGTGGAGATATCGGCGATGCCGGGGTTGGCGATCGAGACCTCGGTGAAGGGAGTGTCGCTCTCGACCACCACCGCGCGGTTCATCGAAACCTTGAGCTCGCTGGAGGGGGCCCCGCGCATCACGTTGAGAACCTGGGCCTCGGCCGGCGCGGTCGGAACCGCGAGCGCGATGGACAGGCCGGCGAGGGCCGCCTTAAGGAATCCGTCGTATTTCATCGGTGACCTGCCTCTATGTCACGCTCGGCGCGGGCATTTCGCCCGTCGTTTGGGGCAGCATCGCCGGGGCGGGACTCCTTTGCAAGAATCAAAGATTTACCCTGCGTCGTTCATGTGGGTCTGGCGCAACAGGTCGGTCGCATCGAAAAAAGGGCGCGCCGGCGGCACGCCCTTTGGATCGCGGCGGATGATTCGCCTCAGTTCGTGCAGGGGATCGGGATTTCCACGACCTCGGCGCCACGGCGGGTCCGGATGGTGCAGACCTCCTCGGCCGGCGCCTCTACGGTCTCCTCCTGCTCGGGGATCCCCAGCAGGCGGCGCTGGTTGACCTCGATCTGGCCCGCGACGGTATCGTCGTCCTGGCCCACGAGAGACAGCGAGAGCCGCCCGGTGGACTGCGCCTGGGCGAGGGCGGCGACCTCTTGGGGCGTGGCCTCGACCGTGACGGTCCGGGCGATGGTCGCGTTGAAGCTGGAGGAGCCGTCGGCCTGCTGGTCCACGGCGATCAGCTTCACGGCGCTTTCGATCAGCTTGGTGACTTCCTCGACCCGGCCGTCGTTCGAGACAGAGCGACCGGTCCAGTAGATGTCGACCCGGTCGCCGGGGCGCAGGAAGCCCGACACGCCGGAGGAGACGTCGACGCGGATGGCGAAGGCCCGCATCCCGCGCGACAGGCGGGAGGTAAGGCCCGCGTCCTCGCCGGGCTCGGTGACCTTGGCGGCGAGCACCGGCTCCAGCGCGAGCATCGGCCGCAGCACGACGCGCGGCTCCTCGGCCCCCTCCGGGAAGAGCTGCTCCTCGGTGGCGAATGTGCCCTCGGGCAGGAAGGGCTCCGCGTAGCGGATGATCTGGACGTCCTCGGGGGTGAGCTGCTCTCCGTAGCCGATCTCCCGGTTGACGGCGTAGATCTCCACGGTCGGAACCGCCTCGGCCGCGGCGGCACGTTCGCGCGCCAGCTGGGCCTGGGTCTGCTCGAGGTAGTCCTGGGCCATGTAGACCGCGAAGCCGGCGAGGCCGATCCCAACGATCAGTACGAGTCCGAATACCGCTCTCATGCCTGCTGTCCTTTCGTTCCCCACTTCGACCGGATCCCCGTCCGGCCTGCCGCGGACCCGCGGTCTCTGTCACGTCGGGGCGTTCCCGCCCCGGGTGTCCCCGTCAGTCCAGCCCGACCTGATGCGACGAAAGCCGCGCGCCGATCCCGGTGGACTTGTCTGTCGCAGCCGTCCGCACCGTCGAGATCGCGGCGACGCTGAGCCCCACGATGGCGGCTGTCAGCACCACCCAGTCGACGGTGACGGCACCGTCTTCCCGCCACAGAAGGCGTTTGAGGTTGTTGAGCATGGCAGTCTCTCCTTCGGGCGGTCATCCCGGCCCTTCGCCGGCACCTTGATCGACCAATGTGGCCAAATCGCGGAGTCGCGGCGGAAACACGCTGGCGGAAAGCTGCAGTGCGACCGCCGGGTTACGACAAAGGGCCGCGCCTGGTGGCGCGGCCCTCTGGTGCGTCTGTCCGTGCCGAGGGCGCTATCAGCTGCCGACGGTCTGGGACGAAAGGCTGCTGGAGATCTTGTCTCCGAGGTCTCCGACGCCACCCTTCACGGTGCCCATGACGGCCACGCCCAGGCCGACGATGGCGGCGGTGAGCACGACCCAGTCGACGGTCACAGCGCCGTCTTCGTCACGGCGGAACTTGGAAAGAAACTTGGTCATGATATTCTCCTTGGCTAAGCGCTCAGGATCGGGTGTCAGCTGCCGACGGTCTGGGACGAAAGGCTGCTGGAGATCTTGTCGCCGAGGTCTTCGACGCCGCCCTTGACGGTGCCCATGACGGCGACGCCGAGGCCGACGATGGCGGCGGTGAGCACGACCCAGTCAACGGTGACGGCACCGTCTTCGTCGCGGCGGAATTTTTTGATGAACTTCTGCATTTCTGTCCCTCCTCAGGGGCTATGGTCCGGTCTGTTCCGTCCTACCGGTGGCTCGATGGTCCGGCCTCTCAAGCGGCCCATCCCGGATCGGATGAGCCGGTTATAGCCTTGGGATTGGGGCGGGATTTTGGCCGCAATCGATCATTTTCGCTGGGGCTCGGGGGCGATTTCGAGGAAGGACACGCCCCTCGGAGACAACATGTTAACCCTCGCCCGACTATCGACGAAGCACGGGCAAAGGCGCTGGCGGGCGGTCTCGCCAGGGGCCGCTGGCGCCCGGCGTTGCAAAAAGGCGTCGCCGGGTTGGGTGCCGGAGCACCTAGGGTAAGGCGGACTGGTCTGAAAAGGGTGAATGGGCCATAGAGGATAACAAAACGAGGGCCGCGAGAGCCCAATTCGAGCGAGAGCAGGTCGAGACATATGCGACATTCCCTAGTCGCGCTGGGGCTGTGGGCCGCTGGCTGCCTCTGTGGTGCCGCAGCCCTTGCAGAGAGCTCCAGGCTTCAGCCGGACTTCACCTTCCGCCGCGTGGGCGTCCCTCAGCACGGCAGCACCGGCGGTCGGATCACCGTGCAGATCGATCCCAACGCCCCGAGCGCCATCCGCGCCCCGTCGCCGCCCTCCGCGCCCTCCTCTCCGTCGGAGCCGGTCCGAGCCGCGGCTCCCGCCGCGCCGGGCGTGCCGACCGTGCCGCGCGCGCCGGAGGTCGCCTGGTTCTGGCAGGCCGTCTCCCCGGCCATGGAGGACAGCGGCCCCGGACGGCTGCAGCTCTCGCTGACCGCGCTGGACCGCGCCCCGGACGAGGCGAAGGTCCGCCCGCCGGCGCTGCAGGGGCTCAGCGACATCGCCCGGGCGCATGGCACCGACATCCTGCGCGAGACGGTGGGCACCCGCGTCTCGCCGGCGCTCGTCCTCGCGGTCATCGCGGTCGAGTCCGGCGGCCGGATCGAGGCGGTGAGCGGTGCGGGGGCGCAGGGCCTCATGCAGCTCATGCCCGACACCGCGAGCCGCTTCGGCGTCACCGACAGCCTGAACCCCAGCCAGAACATCCGGGGCGGCGTGCGCTACCTCGACTGGCTGATGGAAGAGTTCGCGACGGATCCCATCCTGGTGCTGGCCGGCTACAACGCGGGCGAGGGTTCCGTGCGCCAGCATGGTGGTGTCCCGCCCTTCGCCGAAACCCGCGCCTACGTGCCCAAGGTCCTCGCCGCCTGGACGGTCGCCCGCGGCCTCTGCGTGACGCCGCCGCAGCTCGTCACCGACGGCTGCGTCTTCGCCGTGGACGGAGGGATTTGAGGTGACCGCGCCCGCGCCGGTGGGCCCGACCGAGACGGCGACGGGCCGGCCGCTGGTGCTGGATGCCGACGGTACCTTCCTGCGCACGGACATGCTGCTGGAGTGCTTCTGGGCCGGACTGGGTCGCCGCCCCGTGGACACGCTGCGCGCGTCGGCCCGGCACTGGCGAGACCGCGCGCGCCTGAAGGCGGAGCTCGCGCGGATCGCGCCGCTCCGGGTCGACCTCCTGCCGGTCGAGCCCGAGGTCAAGGCGCTGGCCGAGGAGGCGAGGGCGGCGGGTCGGCCGGTGGCGCTCGCCTCGGCCTCGGACATCTCGCTGGTGGGGCCGCTCGCCGATCACCACGGCTTCGACAGGGCATTCGCCTCGGACGGCCGGGTGAACCTCAAGGCCGGCGAGAAGGCCCGGGTGCTGAGCGAGGCCTATGGCGAGGGGGGCTTCGACTACGCGGGGAACGAAACACCTGACCGCAAGGTCTGGGCCCATGCGGCCGAGGCCGTGGTCGTCGGCGACCGTGCCTCGGCGCGGCACCTGGAGGCCGAAGGCAAGCCGGTCCGCGAGATCGCGGGCGGCTGGGCGCCAAGGGATCTCGTCCGGGCGATGCGGCCGCACCAGTGGGTCAAGAACGTCCTGCTGTTCCTGCCGATGATCGCGGCGCACGAGTTCACCCTGGCCACGCTACTCTGGGTCTGTCTCGGCATCGCGGCCTTCTCAGCGGCGGCCTCCTGCATCTACCTCGTCAACGATCTGCTCGACCTGGAGGCCGACCGGCTGCACGTCACGAAGTGCCGGAGGCCCTTCGCCAGCGGCGCGGTCCCCATACGGGCGGGCATGCTGGCGACGCTGGCGCTGGGCCTGGCGGCGGTGGGGATAGGAGCGTTCCTCGGCCCGGCCTTTCTCGCGGTCGTCGCACTCTACATGGTCCTCTCGCTCGCCTACTCGCTCAGGCTCAAGCGGATGCGCTGGATCGACATCGCGACACTGGCCTCGCTCTACACGATCCGTGTCGTGGCCGGGGCGGCGGCCAGCGGGGTTGAGGCCTCGGTCTTCATGCTGGTCTTCATCTTCCCGGTCTTCATCACGCTGGGCTGCGTGAAGCGGCTGACGGAGCTCACGCTGGCCAAGGGGGACGAGCGTCTGCCGGGCCGGGGCTACGGCCGGCCGGACCGGGACGACCTGCTCAACGTCTCGATCCTGGGTGCGGCCGGGGCGCTGCTGATCTTCTTCGCCTATTCCTTTTCCGAGCAGGGCCGGACGCTCTACCCCGACAGGTGGATCCTCTGGGTGGCGCTGATTCCGATCTCGTGGTGGCTGTTCCGGATGGTGCGGCTCGGCTGGTACGGCAAGCAGGACTACGACCCGATCGTCTTCGCCCTGCGCGACAAGCGGGGCGTGGGGCTGCTGCTCATCACGCTGGGGCTGATGTTCTACGCCGCGGGGCTCTGGGAGGACTGGTTCGCGATCTGGTTCGGGTAGGGGCGTTTGGGGGCCGCTTTGGTGGGGTGGAACCCCACCCTACGGTCGTGGTCCGCGTAGGGTGGGGTTCCACCCCACCGCGCCGATGATCCCACAGGCGCGTCACCTCAAAACGAGGTCTTCTTGAAGATCGGCTCCGGAACGGCGCGGATCACGGTCATGACGAGCCGCCAGGCCGCGGCGGTGTAGATCACGTTCCGCTTGCGCAGCAGCCCGGCCAGGATGGCCTCGGCGACGGCCTCTGGCGTGGTCATCAGGGGCATCTTCATCCCCCAGGTCATGGCCGTGTCCACCGGTCCGGGCTTCACCGTCATGACGTGCACGCCCGAGCGGCCGAGCCGGTTGCGCAGGCCCGAAAGATAGGCCGTGAAGCCTGCCTTGGCCGCACCGTAGACGTAGTTCGTCACCCGTCCCCGGTCCCCGGCCACCGAGGAGACGCCGACGACGGAGCCGCCGCGCTCTTCGAGGAGGGAGGCGATCTCGTGCAGGAAGCGGGCGGGGCCGGTGAGACTGTCGGTCACCGTGCCCTCGATCAGCGCGGGGTCGGCATCGATCCGCGATTGCTCGGGCATGGAGCCCACGAAGACCGCCACGTGCAGTGGGCCCTCGCGCGCGCGCGCGGAGTCGAGGATGGGCGCGAAGCTGCCGGGATCCCGCACGTCGAAGCTCTGCCACTCGGCGGACCCAGCCCCGCGTGCCCGGCAATCGGCGGCGATCGCCTCGAGATCGGTGGCGTCACGTCCGCAGAGAAGCAGCGCCTCGCCCCGCTCCGCCAGGCGGCGGGAGAGAGCGCGGGCCATGGAGGAGGTGGCGCCGAGCACGATCCAGGTCATGCGGCCTCCCTGAGCTTCAGGCGGCGGACGAGGTCGGTGACGTAGCGCCCCTCGGGGTCGGCCTTCGTCACCTCGTCGAGCCAGTCCGCGTGTTCGGGATACATCCCCCGCACCCGTTCGGGTCCCGCGAGCGCGTCCTTGGCGAGGTAGAGCCGCCCGCCCGCCTCCTCGGTCATGGCTTCGAGTGTCTCGATGAGCCGTGCGGCCTGCAACCGGTTGGGGAAGTCGACCGCGAGGGTATAGCCTTCCATCGGGAAGGACATCGGCCCCGCGCGCCCCGGGCCCATGCGCTTGAGCACGGCGAGCGGCGAGGCGAGGCCGGACTTCGCCACCCGCTCCAGCATGGCACGGAGCGCGTCGGCGGCGCCTATGGGCACGACGCACTGGAACTGGTGAAAGCCGCGGCGGCCGTAGAGCCGGTTCCAGTCGCGGATCTTGTCCAGCGGGAAGAAGAAGGTCTCGATGGGCCGGACGACGGTCCGGCCGGACTTCGGCACGCGCCGGTAGTAGAGCGCGTTGAAGGCCTTCACGACCGGCGGCGCCAGCGCGGCGCCGGGCGCATCCAGCGGGACACGGCGGGCAGTCTTCGGGCGGGGGACGAGGCCCGGGCCCGTTTCGCCCTCCTCGACGACGCCTCGGCCGAGGGCCTCTCCGGTCGCGGTGGCGTCGATCCAGCCGACGACGTAGGTCGCCTCGGAGCGGTCGAGCAGGCTGAGGTGGCTGTACCAGTCCGGCGCCCGGCGTTCGGTGACCATCATCACGTCGCCCTTGGCGCGCTTGAGCGCGATCTTCGCCGAGGAGAGGATACCGGTCTGCCCCAGCCCGCCCATCGTCGCGCGGAAGAGGGGGTCTTCCGGCGTCAGGGTGCGGGGGCCGTCCGGGCCGAGCAGCTCGATCTCGGTCACGTGCTGGCCGAAGGAGCCCGCGCCGTGGTGGTTCTTGCCGTGCACGTCCATGGCGATGGCCCCGCCCACCGTGGCGAAGCCGGTGCCCGGCATCACAGGGGGCAGCCAGCCGCGCGGGGCGAAAAGCCGGGCGATGTCGCCGAGGGTCGCTCCGGCCTCGACATGCAGGATGCCGGTCTCTTCGTCGAAGCCGAGGATCCGGTCGAGGCGGGTGAGATCGCTGGCGCGTCCGCCCGAGACGAGTGCCGCGTCGCCGTAGCTGCGTCGGTTGCCGATGGCCGGGCCCTCGGTGGCGAGTGCGGGCAGGTCGCGCTGCCGCTCGGGCCGGGCCAGCTCTCCGTCTGCCCAGAGCGCCCGGCCCCAGCCGGCGTATCGCGTGCGCTTCCAGGTCATGGGCCCGCCTTGCGGGACAGGCGCTCGGCCACCGGGAAGATGAGCAGCCCGATGCCGATGGCGAACCACAGCGTCGTGACGCGGATGATGGCCGTGGCGGGGATCGAGACCTCCAGCGGAATGCCGTCGAGCGAGAGCAGGGCGATCATCGCCGCTTCGGCCCCGCCGACGCCACCCGGCGCGCCGGTGAGCCCGCCCGCGAGCGTGGAGAAGGTGAAGATCGCCACCGCCTTGGCGAGCCCGAGGTCGGCGCCCATCCAGACCAGCAGCAGGTGGAAGGCGTAGCCCTCCGCCGCCCAGCCCGCGAGGCCGAGCGCGATGGCACCGGCGGCGACCGGGAAGCTGGAGAAGAGCGCCAGCGACCGTGCCGAACGTCTCAGACGGCCCATAAGCCGGGGCGCGAGCCCGGTGGCCCGGTATGTCAACGTGGTGATCTGCGCGAGCAGCCGGGGCCGGGTGGCGACCCAGGCCGCGGCGAGTGAGGCGAGGGCCACCGGCAGCGCGAAGGCGATGCCCGAGGCCGCCAAGGCAAGCGAGAGGGCCAGCAGCAGCGCCATGGCGGCGAGATCGCCCGCTCGGTCCACGAGCGCCAGCGGCGCGGTGCGCTCCACCGGCCAGCCGGTCTCGCGGCGCAGCCAGCGCATCCGGACGAGCTCGCCCAGCCGGCCGGGGGTCACGGACATGGCGAAGCCGCCGAGGAAGTGCCGCAGGTTCTGGCCGAGCCCGGTCGAGAGGCCGAGCCGCCGCGCGCAGACGTGCCAGCGCAGTCCGCGGAGGAGGTAATTGGCCCCGCTCAGCGCCAGCAGGGCGATGATCTGGGGCAGGCCGAGCTTCATCAGCTGGGCGCGCGTCTCCTCCCAGCCGGTGGCGGCCGCGAGGCTCACGAGGCCCGCTATGACCAGCACGAAGAGACCGCCGAGCAACGCCACGTCCCGCCACCTGCGGCGGGTGTCCAGGGAGGACGCGCGCACCTCTGGCGCGGGGACTGCGGGCTTCGGTGTCATTGGCGCCGGATTAGCGACGGATTGGGGCAATAGAATGACGTCGTCCCGGATCCGGAAACGCCGGATCGGCGTCAGACCGAGAAGAGATCGGCCCATTCCGGGTGCCTGGCCCGCTGGGAATTCACGTAGGGACAAAGCGGCACGATGCGAAACCCCTCGGTCCGCGCGTCATCGAGCATCCGGTCGAGGAGGGCACGGGCGTAGCCCTTGCCCTCCAGCGCCTTGGGTACGGCGGTGTGATCGGCGATGACGAGCGCGGCGGAGAGAACCGAGTAGGTCAGCTCCGCCTCCCCCTCCGGCGTCGAGATCACGTAGCGGCCCTTGGACCCCTCCACCTCTCGCCGGATCTCGGGGGTGTCAGTTGACAATCGTCGCCTCGGTTGCTTCGCGGATCTGGTCCTCGGTGACCTCGGGAGCGGTCTCCATGATCTTCAGCCCGCCCTCGACCACGTCGAGCACGCCGAGGTTGGTGATGATGCGGTTCACAACGCCCGTGCCGGTCAGGGGCAGGGTGCATTCCTTGAGCAGCTTGGACTCGCCCGCCTTGTTCTGGTGATCCATGACCACGATCACGCGCTTCACGCCGGCGACGAGGTCCATGGCCCCGCCCATGCCCTTCACCAGCTTGCCGGGGATCATCCAGTTGGCGAGGTCGCCGTTCTCGGCCACTTCCATCGCGCCGAGGATCGCCATGGCGATCTTGCCGCCGCGGATCATCGCGAACGAGGTGGCGCTGTCGAAGTAGGCGGTATGCGGCAGCTCGGTGATGGTCTGCTTGCCGGCGTTGATGAGGTCGGGGTCCTCCTCGCCCTCGAGCGGGAAGGGACCCATGCCCAGCATCCCGTTCTCCGACTGTAGCGTGACGTTCACGCCCTCGGGGATGTAGTTCGGCACCAGGGTCGGAATGCCGATGCCGAGGTTCACGTAGGTGCCGTCTTCGAGTTCCTGCGCCGCGCGGGCGGCCATCTCGTTGCGATCCCAGGGCATGTGCTGCGTCCTTTCTGCCGTTCCCGCCGGCTCTGCGCCGCGCGCATCGCGGCGGGCCGGTCCCGTTGCATCGATGGATAGCCCAGCCGGAGGGGACGGTCGAGGGCTGCCTAGTCCCGCTGGTCGGCGGGCACGTCGACCGTGATGATTGTCCCGGAGGTGGCCTTGGTCACGATGACCTCGCTCTCCAGGCCGTCCGCAAGCTGGCGGACGATGCGCCCGCCGAGATTGCCGTCGTTTGGCCAGTCGAGGCCCTGCGGCAGGCCGATCCCGTCGTCGCTGATCTGGACCCGCAGCACGTTCGAGGAGAGATCCCGGATACTCACCTCGACAAGCCCCGCGTCGCGGCCGTCGAAGGCGTGCTGGAGACTGTTGGTGAGGATCTCGGAGACCAGCAGGCCGATGCGCGTCGCCGTCTCGAAGCGCACCTCCTTGGCCTCGGCGTTGACGTTGACGCGCACGCCGCTGCGGCCGTCGAGGTGCGAGATCGCGCTGGCGACCCTGGTGAGATAGGCGCCGAGGTCGATCGACTCGTCGTTCCGCCGCTGGCTCACCCCGCGAAAGGCCATCTCCTCGTAGAGCAGCTGGAGCGTCTCGACGCGGCGCGAGAGGGTGGTGAAATCCTCTTCGGCGGAATGGCCGCGCGCCTGCATCCGGATCATGCCCACGATCATCGACAGGTGGTTCTTCACCCGGTGCTGGATCTCGTGGAGCATCGTGTCGATGGAGTTCTCGTCGCCGTCCTCGCGCTCCTCGTCGCCGCCGGGCTCCGTGATCCTGACCTGCACGCCGAGGAAGTAGGGCGTCTCGTTCTCGCCCAGCTGCAGCGGCGTGACCATGACGCGGTTCCAGAAGGGCTCGCCGTCCGCGCGGTAGTTGAGGAGGTCGACGCGGGTCTCCTCCTTGTCGCGGATCGCTTCCCGGAGGCGGGCCACGGCGGCGGGGTCGGTGTCCTCGCCCTGCAGGAACCTGCAGTTCCGGCCGACGGCGGAGGCCGCCGAATAGCCGGTCATCTGCTCGAAAGCGCTGTTGACGTAGACGATCTGGTTGTCGTCGAGCTCGGGGTTGGTCAGCACGATGCCGAGGCTCGTTCTGTCGAGCGCACCGCCGACGTTTGCCGTCGTCGCGATCTCGCTCTTCAGATTGCGTATGTCAGCCACGGCACCGGTCTCCACGAATCGTTAACTACAACACTCTTACGACAGCTCCCCGGACAAATCGCCCTTGGCCGTGCTCGGGGTCAGGCCGCCCGGGTCGTCCGCTGCTCGATCCGCTTCTCGTGCTCGCCCTGGATCAGGCGGTGCACGTAGATGCCGGGCAGGTGGATGTGATCGGGATCGAGCTCGCCGGGCTCGACGATCTCCTCGACCTCCATGACGCAGATCTTGCCGCACATCGCCGCCGGCGGATTGAAGTTGCGGGCGGTCTTGCGGAAGACGCAGTTGCCCGTGGTATCGGCCTTCCAGGCCTTCACGATGGAGAGGTCGGCGAAGATCCCGCGCTCGAGGATGTAATGCTCGTCGTCGAAGACCTTCACTTCCTTGCCTTCGCCGATCTGCGTGCCGTAGCCGGTCTTGGTGTAGAAGCCCGCGATGCCCGCGCCGCCGGCGCGCATCCGCTCCGCCAGGGTGCCCTGCGGATTGAACTCGAGCTCGAGCTCGCCGCCGAGGTACTGGCGCATGAACTCCTTGTTCTCGCCCACGTAGGACGACATCATCTTCTTGACCTGCTTGGATTCCAGCAGAAGCCCGAGGCCGAAACCGTCGACGCCCGCGTTGTTGGAGGCCACGGTCAGATCCTTCACGCCGCTGTCGCGGATCGCCTGGATCAGCAGCTCGGGGATGCCGCAGAGGCCGAAGCCGCCCGCCGCGATGAGCATTCCGTCGTGAAGCAGCCCGTCCAGAGCCTCGGCCGCGTTGCCGTAGACCTTCTGCATGATATCCCCCGGTAAATCTGTGTTGCGGGCAAGCCTACGGCCCGGGGGAGCGGTGTCAATCCGCCCCCCGGGCCGCGTCAGGCAAGCTTAGAGAATGCTCTGGCCGGTCTTTTCCCAGTCGGACAGGAAGCTCTCGATACCCTTGTCGGTCAGCGGATGGTTCACCATCGCCTGGATGACCTTCGGCGGGGCGGTGGCCACGTCGGCGCCGATCTTGGCGGCCTCGGACATGTGGTTGGCCGAGCGGATCGAGGCGGCGAGGATCTGCGTCTCGAAGCCGTAATTGTCGTAGATCTCGCGGATGTCGGCAATCAGGTTCATGCCGTCGAGGTTCAGGTCGTCGAGACGGCCGATGAAGGGCGAGATGAAGGTCGCGCCGGCCTTGGCGGCGAGCAGCGCCTGGTTGGCCGAGAAGCAGAGCGTGACGTTGACCATGTTACCTTCGTCGGTGAGCTGCTTGCAGGCCTTCAGGCCTTCCCAGGTCAGCGGAACCTTGATGGCGATGTTGTCGGCGATCTTCTTGAGCTCGTGACCCTCGGCGATCATGCCCTCGGCGTCGAGCGCCACGGTCTCGGCGGAAACGGGGCCGTCGACCAGCTCGCAGATCTCGCGGGTCACGTCCTTGATGTCGCGGCCCGACTTGTGGATCAGCGAGGGGTTCGTCGTCACGCCGTCGACCATGCCGAGCGCGTGCAGCTCCTTGATGGCGTCGATGTCGGCCGTGTCTACGAAGAATTTCATGGGGTGGCTCCTTTCGGGCGGAACATGGGGTCGGGGCCGGTCTAGCGCAAACGCCTCCCGGCCGGAAGCCGTCGCACCCGGCTTGTCCTCGCCCGCCCGCGGGCCTAATCCCTCCGCTCGGAGGGACCATGCGCGAGAGCCTCTTTCCCGAGATGCAGACATCGCCCGAAGAGGGCTTCTTCGACGAGGGCGATCTCGTCGGCGTGCTCACCACGCAGCCGATCGACCGGGTGCTGGACTACCGTGCGCCCGAGGGCGGCTGCATGCTCGGCCAGTTCGTCGAGGTCCCGCTCGGGCCCCGCCGCGTGCTCGGCGTCGTCTGGGCCCAGGGGCGCGGCGACTACGACCTGTCGAAGATCCGCCCAGTCTCACGCGTGCTCGACGCGCCGCCCATGACAGAGGAGATGCGCGAGTTCCTCGAGCGGGCGGCGGCCTACACGCTGACGCCGATGCCCGCGATGCTGCGTCTCGGGACCCGGGCGCCGGGGCTCGGCGATCCGCCATCGATGCGCAAGGTCTACCGGCTGGGAGAGGGGGCGCCCGACCGGATGACCCCCGCCCGCGAGAAGGTGCTGGGCGTGCTGCGCGAGTACGGCGGGCTCTCGTTCACGCTCAAGGAGCTGGCCGACTACGCCGACGTGGGCACCTCGGTCGTGAAGGGCCTGGTGAAACAGGGCGCCGTCCGCGAAGAGGACACACCCCGCGACGCGCCCTATCCGCTGCTCGACCCCGACCTGCCGGGCAAGGCGCTGACCGGCGATCAGCAGGCCGGGGCGGAGCGGCTGCGCGCCGGCGTCCGGTCGGGGCGCTACGGCACGACGCTCCTGCGCGGGGTGACCGGCTCGGGCAAGACCGAGGTCTATCTCGAAGCCGTCGCCGAATGCCTGCGGCAGGGGAGGCAGGCGCTGGTGCTCCTGCCCGAGATCGCGCTGTCGTCGGAGTTTCTCGACCGGGTCCGCACCCGCTTCGGCGGGTTGCCCGCCGAGTGGCACTCGGGCGTGACCATGACAGAGCGCCGGCGGGCGTGGAAGATGGTCGGCGAGGGCCAGGCCCGGATGGTCGTGGGCGCGCGATCGGCCCTCTTCCTGCCCTACCGCGACCTGGGGCTCATCGTCGTCGACGAGGAACACGACACCTCCTACAAGCAGGAGGACGGGGTCCTCTACAACGCGCGCGACATGGCCGTCCTGCGGGCCTCGCTCGCCGGGGCGCAGGTGGTGCTCGCCTCTGCCACGCCGAGCCTCGAGAGCTGGGCCAACGCCGAGGCGGGCAAGTACGAGCGCATCGACCTGACCGACCGCTTCGGCCCCGCCGTCATGCCCCGGATGCGCGCCATCGACATGCGCGACGAGGATCTGCCCGGCGCGCGCTGGATCTCGCCCACGCTGAAACGCGCCGTGGAGGGGCGGATCGAGAAAGGCGAGCAGGCGCTGCTGTTCCTCAACCGCCGCGGCTACGCCCCCGTCACCATCTGCCGGGCCTGCGGCAACCAGATCGGCTGCGACCACTGCGACGCCCGGATGGTCGAGCACCGCTTCCTCAAGAGGCTGATGTGCCACCAGTGCGGAGAGACCAAGCCGATCCCGGAGGCCTGCCCCTCCTGCGAGGCCGAGGGCAAGCTGGCGCCGGTGGGACCTGGTGTGGAACGGCTGGCCGAGGAGGTCGCCGGGGTCTTTCCCGACGCCCGGGTGGCGATCCTCTCGTCCGACCTCTACGGGACCGCGCGACAGCTCAAGGCGCAGATCGAGGCCATCGCCCAGGGCGGGGCCGACATCATCATCGGCACCCAGATCGTCGCCAAGGGACACAACTTCCCGCTGCTGACGCTGGTGGGCGTGATCGACGCCGACCTCGGGCTGCAGGGCTCGGACCTGCGCGCGGCCGAGCGGACCTTCCAGCTCATGCGCCAGGTCGCGGGCCGGGCCGGACGCGCCGACCAGCCGGGCGAGGCGCTGCTGCAGACCTTCCAGCCCGAACACCCGGTGATCCGCGCCATCCTCGGCGGTGACGAGGAGGCCTTCTGGGCCGCCGAGGCGCGCGAGCGCGAGGCGGCGGGCGTGCCGCCCTACGGACGCATGGCCGGGATCGTGCTCTCGGGGACGGACGTGCAGGAGGTCTTCGACCTCGGCACCCGGCTCGCGCGGAACGACGTCGCGCTGCGCCGGATCGGCGCCCAGGTCTTCGGTCCCGCGCCCGCGCCCATCGCCCGGATCCGGGGCCGCCACCGCGTCCGCCTGCTCGTGAAAGCCGACAAGGGCGCGCCGCTGCAGGCGGCCCTCGCGGACTGGGCCGGGCAGGTGCGTCTCAAGGGCGAGACGCGCATGGCCATCGACATCGACCCGCAAAGCTTCTTCTGATCCCGGCCCGCCTTGGCCATTGGAGTCTGGCGGCCCCCGGAAAAGGGGCCTAATCCACCGAACATGCGGATCGTCCGTCTCTCCGAGGCCCCGTCCCTGCCTCTCTGGCAGCGGCCGGTGACGCTGCTCTTCCTGATGGCCATGGCGATGCCGGTGGCCTTCGCCACCTGGTCGTCTCTGCTCAACAACTTCGTCATCGAGGTCGCGGACTTCGACGGCTCGGACATCGGCTGGCTCCACACGGTGCGGGAGGTGCCGGGGTTCTTCGCGGTCGGGGTGATCGCGCTGATCCTGGTGGTGCGCGAGCAAGTGCTGGGACTCGTGGCGCTGGCCCTGCTGGGGGTGGCGACCGCCCTCACCGCGCAGTTCCCCTCGCTGGGCGGGATCCTGACGATCACGATGCTCTCGTCGATCGGCTTCCACTACTTCGAGACCGTCAACCAGTCGCTCCAGTTGCAGTGGATCGACCGGGAGCGGGCGCCGCAGGTGCTGGGCTGGATCCTTGCCGCCGGATCGGCGGCGACGCTAGTGGCCTACGTCCTCATCGTGCTGACCTGGGAGAGCTTCGATCTCTCCTACAGCTTCGTCTACTGGCTCTCGGGCGGGGCGACGGCGTTGATCGCGGTCTTCGCCTTCTTCGCCTACCCGCAGTTCGAGTCGCCCGATCCGCAGTTTAAGACGCTGATCCTGCGGCGGCGCTACTGGCTCTACTACGCGCTTCAGTTCATGTCGGGCGCGCGGCGGCAGATTTTCGTGGTATTCGCGGGCTTCATGATGGTGGAGCGCTTCGGCTTCGAGGTGCACCAGGTGACGGCGCTCTTCCTGATCAACCTCGTCGCCAACATGGTGCTCGCCCCAGTCTTCGGGCGGGTGGTCGCGGTCTTCGGCGAGCGCGCGGCGCTCCTCTTCGAGTACGGCGGGCTGGTGGTGGTCTTCCTCGCCTACGGCGGGGTCTACTGGTTCGGCTGGGGCGTGGTGCTGGCCTCGGCGCTCTACGTGGTGGACCACCTCTTCTTCGCGCTGCGGCTGGCGATGCAGACCTATTTCCAGAAGATCGCCGACCCGTCGGACATCGCGCCCACGGCGGCGGTGGCCTTCACCATCAACCACATCGCCGCGGTCTTCCTGCCGGCAGCGCTGGGCTACCTCTGGCTGGTGACGCCGGGCGGGGTCTTCCTGCTTGCCGCCGGGATCGCGGGAGGCTCCTTCGCGCTGGGGCTGCTGGTGCCGCGCCATCCGGCCCCGGGCAACGAGACGATCTTCGCCCGCCGGGGGCTGCCCGCCCCGGCGGAGTGACGCGGCCCGTGGAAGCCGCCGCCCGGGCCGCCTATATAAGGCCCAGACAGATGACGGGAGAGACCATGTTCGGACTGCTCAACAAATCGCTCGAGATGCCGGCGCCGGGCGAAGCCCTTCCGGGACGCGCCGAGCCCATCCCCACCGCCGAGACCCATTTCGTCAACCAACGCCCCCTCACCATGGAGGTGCCGGCGGGCCACGAGGTGGCGATCTTCGGCATGGGCTGTTTCTGGGGCGTCGAGCGCATGTTCTGGCAGCTCGACGGCGTGTACCTGACCATGGTCGGCTATGCCGGCGGCGAGACGCCCAACCCCACCTACCGCGAGGTCTGCACCGGCAAGACCGGCCATAACGAGGTGGTCCGCGTGGTCTACGACCCCTCCAAGGTCTCCTACGAGGACCTGCTGCGGGTCTTCTGGGAGGGTCACGACCCGACCCAGGGCATGCGGCAGGGCAACGACCGCGGCACCCAGTACCGCTCGGGGATCTACTATACCTCGGAGGCGCAGAAGGAGGCCGCCGAGCGCACCAAGGCCCAGTTCGCGCCGCGTCTCAAGGATGCGGGCTACGGCGCCGTGACGACGGAGATCCTGCCCGCGCCGGAGTTCTACTTCGCCGAGGACTACCACCAGCAGTACCTCGCCAAGGAGCCCGGCGGCTACTGCGGCATCGGCGGCACCGGCGTGACCTGCCCGGTGGGCACGGGCGCCTGACGCGATCCGGCGGACTGCCCGGGCCTGCGGCCCGCGCAGCCATGCTGAGCCTTGCCCCGCCTGCGCGGGACAAGGCGGTCGGGGGCTGTCTGCCCCCGCCGGCGAAGGCCCGGGGCCTTCGCCGCCCCCGAGGGATACTTGGGCCCAGAAGAAGGGTGCTGGCGCGGCCCCGCGCGATCGGGTAGGCGGCGGGCATGCCGACCTATACCGCGATCACCACTCTCTCCGACGAGGCCCGCGCCCAGGCGCTGGGCGAGGCGCTCGAGGCGCTGGAGCCCGAACCCACCGGTGTGGGCGTCTTCGAGATGGAGGATGGCTCCGGGCTCTGGGAGGTCGGCGCCTATTTCACCGAGCCGCCCGATGGAGTCGCCCTCTCGTTGCTGGCGGCCGCCCAAGGCGCGCGGGATTTCACCGTCTCGGAGCTGCCGGAGACCGACTGGGTCGCCAAGGTGCGCCGCGATCTCGCGCCGGTCGAGGCCGGTCGCTTCTTCGTCTACGGCAGCCATGACGCCGATCGCGTCCCCGAGGGGCGCGTCGCGCTGCTGATCGAGGCGGCCATGGCCTTCGGCACCGGCCACCACGGCACGACGCTGGGCTGCCTCCGCGCGCTCGACCGGCTGGCGGAGGCGGGCGAGGTGAAACACTCCGTGATCGACGTGGGCTGCGGCACGGCGGTGCTCGCCATGGCGGCGGCGCATCTCTGGCCCGGCGAGATCCTCGCCTCGGACATCGATTCCGTCGCGGTGGAGGTAGCCCGGGCCAATGCCGCGGCCAACGGGCTCTCCGACCGGATCCGCTGCGTCGAGGCCGCGGGTTTCGAGGCCGGCGAGATCGCCGCGGCCGCGCCCTTCGACCTGGTCTTCGCCAATATCCTGAAGGCGCCGCTGCTCGATCTGGCCGCGCCCATGGCGCGGGCGACGGCGCCCTCCGGCCACGCCATCCTCTCGGGTCTGCTCAATGCCCAGGCGGCGGAGGTGATCGCGCGCTACGACGAGGCGGGCTTCGACCTCGCCCACCACGAGGAAATCGGCGACTGGAGTACGCTCACTCTCCGCCGAAGGGCCTGACGCGCGCCGCGATACTGCCCCATTCCCCATGCAGGGTCCGCTCCCGTAGCGAGGGAGACCTCTCATGTCGGACACGCAGCGCCGGCCCTTCGAGCAGCGCGTCAAGCGCATCGAGAAGCGGCACCGGCAGATCAACGAGTATGGTGCTGACCCGCGGCTGACGCGCGACGGGCTCATCGTCGTGAAGGCCCGGCGGCGCATGCGGCGGTTTCCGTGGCGGGCGCTGCTCCTGGTCCCGCTGCTGGCCTTCGCGCTGAAGGCCGGTCTCTATCTTCATCTCGGGCCCGAGGACTGGGCCGAGCGTCTCGCGGCGCTCGATCCCGAGGACCCGGTCGACCGCGCCGGGGCCTTCGTCCTGCAGCCGGACCCCGCGACTCTCTGGATCGCGGAGCAGGTCGACCGGGCCGGGGGTTGAGCCGGGCGGGGTCGCCACATGTTCCCTCAACGAGAAAAGCCTGCCGCCCGGGGTCGGGCGACAGGCTGTGCCTAATGTCCGGTCCGAGCCGCGTTCAGCGGCGGCGGCGTCCGTCGGCCACCACGTCGATATCGCCGTGGTCGAGCCCGATGTCGGCCAACTCGTGCGAGGTCAGGCGGGCGAGGGTGCCCCGCGTCTTGCGGGAGTCGTTCCAGGCGCGGAACGCGGCGAGCGCGCGGGTGTGGAGAGGGGCGGCGCCGCCCTGGGGGGCGGCGAAGGGGCGGGTCTGGTCGTAGAGCGCCATGGTGCTGTCCTTAGCCGGTGCGAGGGGCCTCGCGGTGGGTGTCGTTCAGCGCAGGTAGGCGGAGAATCAAGGCCACGGAAGCGTATTTTTTGCATGGGTCCCATGCTCGGATTGCATGTCACGGAAGCGACGCAAGTGGCTGAAAAACGACGTTAAATTCGGCCCGGGATGTCGCGTTCGGGACAGGTTGTGCCGGGATTGGACCCTGTTCTCCGCGGTGCGCCTCGATCACGGATTGTGACAATCGGCTTGGCCGATGTTCGCTCTTTGTGCTAGCGTCCGGCAAAACATAAGGGGCAGGCATGCGGGTAATCGGGCTCGATCCGGGATTGCAGCGGACAGGATGGGG
Source organism: Histidinibacterium aquaticum (assembly GCF_008710275.1). Lineage (GTDB taxonomy): Bacteria > Pseudomonadota > Alphaproteobacteria > Rhodobacterales > Rhodobacteraceae > Oceanicola > Oceanicola aquaticus. The sequence goes on along the minus strand of NZ_VYQE01000001.1, from coordinate 660,861 downwards.
CGTGATCGACTTGCGCGGCTCCCGCCTGGTCCACGTGGCGAACGGCGTTTGCGCCTCCGAGGGCACCGCGCTGTCGGATCGCCTTCATTCCCTTTTTCTAAAGTTGAGCACGGTCTTCGCCGACTGGGCGCCGGAAGCGGCCGCGGTGGAGCAGACCTTCGTCAACCGCGACGGGGCCGGGACGCTGAAGCTCGGCCAGGCGCGCGGGATCGTCATGCTGGTGCCGGCGCGGGCCGGGCTCGCCGTGGGGGAATATGCGCCCAACGCCGTGAAGAAATGCGTGGTGGGCGTCGGGCACGCCGACAAGCGGCAGGTCGATCACATGGTCCGGCTACACCTGCCGGGCTGTGATCCGGCGGGGCCCGACGCGGCCGACGCGCTCGCCGTCGCGATTTGCCATGCGCATCACCTTCAGTCCGCGAGCTCGGTGGCCGCGGCGGTGGCGAGGGCCGGGGCATGATCGGTCGGCTCTCCGGGCGGCTCGACTACCGGGCCGCGGATCACGTGCTGATCTCGGTGGGCGGCGTCGGCTACGTCGTCTTCGTCTCCGACCGGGTCATGGCCGCGCTGCCGGGCCCGGGGGAGGCGGTTTCGCTCTATACCGACCTGCTGGTGCGGGAGGACCTGCTCCAGCTCTTCGGCTTCACCACCCTGCAGGAGAAGGAGTGGCACCGGCTTCTCATGTCGGTGCAAGGGATCGGGGCCAAGGCGTCGCTCGCCATCCTGGGTGCGCTCGGGGCCGAGGGCGTCGGCCGGGCGGTGGCGCTCGGCGACGCGGCGGCGATCTCGGCGGCCAAGGGGGTGGGGCCGAAGACGGCCGAACGGGTGGTGCGCGAATTGAAGGACAAGGCGCCCTCCGTCATGGCGCTGGGCGGGACGATGGCCGCGGCGATGGCGGGTCACGTCGAAGAGCCGGAGGTCGTCGAGAGCGACGCGCCGCGGCCCGCGCCGGCACCCGCTCCACGCGGCGGGGCGGCCCAGTCCGAGGCGCTCTCTGCGCTCACCAACCTGGGCTACGGTCCCTCCGAGGCGGCCTCTGCCGTCGCCGAGGCCGGGGAAGAGGCCGAGGACACGGCGGGCCTCATCCGCGCCGCCTTGAGGCGGCTGGCGCCGAAGGGCTAGGGATGGGCCGCTCATCCGCCCTCCGGGCGACTTTGCGAAAGGCCGCGCCATGACCGAGCCCGATCCGACTCTGCGTCCCGACCGGCAGCCGGAGGACGCCGACCGCGCACTGCGGCCGCAGGCGCTGGACGAGTTCATCGGCCAGGAAGAGGCGCGTGCGAACCTGCGGGTCTTCGTCGAGAGCGCTCGGAGGCGGGGCGAGGCGATGGATCACGTGCTGTTCCACGGGCCGCCGGGGCTGGGGAAGACGACGCTCGCGCAGATCATGGCGCGCGAGCTGGGGGTGGGGTTCCGGACGACCTCGGGGCCGGTTCTGGCCAAGGCGGGCGATCTCGCGGCGATCCTCACCAATCTCGAGGCGCGGGACGTGCTCTTCATCGACGAGATCCACCGGCTGAACCCGGCGGTGGAGGAGGTGCTCTACCCGGCGCTCGAGGACTTCGAACTGGACCTCGTGATCGGCGAGGGTCCGGCGGCGCGGACGGTGCGGATCGAGCTGCAGCCCTTCACGCTGGTGGGGGCGACGACGCGGCTGGGGCTGCTGACGACGCCGCTCCGGGACCGGTTCGGGATCCCGACGCGGCTGCAGTTCTACACCGTGCCCGAGCTGCACGAGATCGTCACCCGCGGGGCGCGGCTGATGGGCGCTCCGGCGACGAAGGACGGCGCGCAGGAGATCGCGCGGCGGGCGCGGGGAACGCCGCGGATCGCGGGGCGGCTGCTGCGGCGGGTGGTGGACTTCGCCGTGGTCGAGGGGGACGGGACGGTGACACAGCAGATCGCCGACCGGGCGCTGACGCGGCTGGGGGTCGACGGGCTCGGCCTCGACGGGGCGGACCGGCGCTACCTCAGGCTCATCGCCGAGAGCTACGGCGGCGGGCCGGTGGGGATCGAGACGCTCTCGGCGGCCTTGTCGGAGAGCCGGGACGCGCTGGAGGAGGTCATCGAGCCCTTCCTGCTGCAGCAGGGGCTGATCCAGCGGACCCCGCGGGGCCGGATGCTGGCCGATGGAGCCTGGCGGCACCTCGGGCTGGATCGGCCGGCGGGGCAGGGCGGGCTCTTCGACTGAGCTGTCCAAATTTGGACAGGGGGTCAACGATCGGAAATACAATGAAAAGCGTGTTTTCGTGACCTTTCGGCCCCGGTGCGAGGCGCGGGCCAGGACCGGAGCGCCGAACGCGGCTGGCGTTGATCGCTTCAGGCTTCAGGGCCATGATTTACCAAGGGTCAATCTAGCGGAGGGATTCGGCATGGGACGGCTCTGTCTCGCAGCGGTAATCGCGCTCCTCGTCGTACCGGCGCAGGCGCAGGACCTCGATGTCGGGTTTCCGATCGCAGAAGACGGCCAGGCCGCCGGATGCGCGGGGAGCGTGGTCGCGGGGCTGGACCCGGGCGGGGACGGCTTCCTGGCGGTGCGCAGCGGACCGGGGTCCAGCTACCGCAAGCTCGACGAGCTGGTGAACGGGGACATGGTGCGCACCTGTGCCCGGAGCGGGCCCTGGTGGGGCGTCTACTACGGCCAGCCCCGGCGTGTGGGGTGGGTCCACGGCAACTGGCTGGTCGACGGGGCGGGCTGACGCGCCGGCGCGGCGGCCCGCGGGCTTGACCCCGCGGGCCGGGACCGGAAAGAAGGGCGCATGTCGCCGACGGTCGCCCGCCCCCAAGATCGCTCCGTGCCGAGGCTCGAAGTCCCCGGACCGACGGCCCTTCCGCCGCGCGAGGCTCCGTGACCGCGCCTGTTTCGCCAGAGCAGATCGAGGCGCTTTTCACCCGGTCTGACGGCAGCTTCGTCTGCGCGCGCTGGGGCCGGCCGGTGGTCCCGATCGTCTTCGGCGTCGAGGACAGGACGCTGATGACGCTCAAGGGCGCGATCGAGGCGGTGGTCGTGCTGGCCGATCACAAGATGGCCGAGACCGACCCCGAGCTCGGCGCCAACCTGATGATGTTCTTCTGCCGCGACTGGGAAGAGCTCCTGGGCGTGCCGGACCTCGACCGGCTGATCGACGGCCTGGCACCGCTCGTCCAGAAGCTGAGCGAGAGCGGCGCGAACCAGTACCGGGTCTTCCGCTTCGACCAGGCGGGCGCGATCCGGGCCTGCTTCGTCTTCCTGCGCATGGACGCGGAACTGTCGCAGCTTCCCGCCGCCACCCTGGCGCTGGGGCAGGCGGCGCAGTCGATCCTGCTATGGTCCGACCGCGCCTTCACGGAGAGCTCGCCGCTGGGCCTGCTCGACGGCCAGGCCGTCCTCAAGCCCGAGATCGCGGCGGTCATACGCGCCGCCTACGATCCCGTCCTGCCTGCGGTCGCCCACGACCCGAGCCACGCGCTGAGGATCTACGCGCGGATGCAGGCGCAATGACCCACCGCTTCACCTGCCGGGTCTACTACGAGGACACCGACCTCGCCGGGATCGTGTATCACGCGAACTACCTGAAATTCATCGAGCGGGCGCGGACGGAGTGGGTGCGTGAGCTCGGTGTGGACCAGGGACGGCTGAAGGCCGAGGAGGGGCTCGTCTTCGTGGTCCGGCGGATCGACGCGGAGTACCTGCGGCCGGCGAAGTTCGACGATGTCCTCGCGGTCGAGACCGAGGTCGCCGTGCTCGGCGGCTCGCGGCTGGAGCTCGACCAGCGGGTCCTGCGGGAGAGCGAGCGGCTGTTCGCCGCCCGGGTGACGCTGGTGGCGGTGGGCGAGGACGGTCGGCCCCGGCGGCTCCCCGCGACGCTGCGGGAGCGGCTGGCGACCTGAGACGCGAGGGGCCGGTCCCAGGTCTTCCGGCAAACTTTCGCTTCTCCCGCGAGATACGCGGTCGTGAACTTGATGCGCGTGGATTTCGCCCCGGACATGGTATATCCGGGCCAAGACCCCCCCGGGACGGATCCGTCCCAGTCAAAGAAGGGGGCAGGCGGATACGGGCAGGCAGATGGAAGCAGCTACCGATTTCTCGATGTGGGCGCTCTTCGCCCGCGCGACTCTCACCGTCAAGTTCGTGATGCTGATCCTGATCGCGGCATCGATCTGGTGCTGGGCGGTCATCGTGGACAAGTGGATCCAGTACAAGTCGGCCCGGCGCGAGGCGAACCGCTTCGACCGGTCGTTCTGGTCGGGCGAGCCGCTGGACGAGCTGTTCGACGAGATCGGCCCCGAGCCGAAGGGCCAGTCGCAGAGGATCTTCGCCGCGGGCATGATCGAGTGGCGCCGGTCGCACCGGCAGGACGGGGCGTTGATCCCGGGCGCGGCCTCGCGGATCGAGCGTTCGATGGACGTGGCGATCGCCAAGGAGGCGGCCAAGTTGCAGCGCGGGCTTCCGGTGCTTGCGACCGTCGGCTCGACCGCGCCCTTCATCGGCCTCTTCGGCACGGTCTGGGGCATCATGAACGCCTTCATCGAGATCGCCGAGCAGCAGAACACCAACCTCGCCGTCGTGGCCCCCGGCATCGCCGAGGCGCTGCTGGCGACGGGCCTGGGCCTGCTCGCGGCGATCCCGGCGGTGATCTTCTACAACAAGCTCTCCTCGGACGCCGACAGCATCATCGCGGGCTACGAGGCCTTCGCCGACGAATTCTCGACCATCCTCTCGCGCCAGCTGGATTCCTGACATGGGCGCAGGGGTGATGAAATCGAGCGGGGACGGGGGCGGCAAGCGACGCCGCAGGTCGCGCCGCACCCAGCCGATGTCCGAGATCAACGTGACGCCCTTCGTCGACGTCATGCTGGTTCTGCTCATCATCTTCATGGTGGCCGCGCCGCTGCTGACGGTGGGCGTGCCGGTGCAGCTGCCCGAGACGGCGGCCAACGCCCTGCCGACCGAGCAGGAAGAGCCGCTGACGGTGACGCTCACCGCGGAGGGCGGGCTGCAGATCCAGACCACGGACGTGGAGCGGGAGGAGTTCATCACCCGGCTGCGCGCCATCGCGGAAGAGCGAGAGGGCGACCGGGTCTTCCTGCGCGCCGACGGGGCCAACGCCTGGAACCAGGTGGCCGAGATCATGGGCGCGCTCAACGCGGCGGGGTTCGACAACATCGGCCTGGTCACGGACATCGGCGGCCCGCGGCTCGACGGAACGGACGGCTGATCAGACATGACGCCCGGAGGCTACATATCCGGCGCGGGCCACGCGGGGCTCCTGCTGTGGCTCGTCATGGGTTGGGGCCTCGCCTCCGAACCGCTCGAGTTCGACGTGATGGACGTGTCGGTCGTTTCCTCCGAGGAGTTCGAGGCGATGCGCTCCGCCAGTACGCCCGAGCCGGAGACGGAGCAGGAGGCGGTGGCGCCCGCGCCCGAGGTCGAGGCCGCGCCCGAGGCGCCGGCCGAGCCGGAGCCCGCCGCTCCCGAACCCGAGCCTGCGCCCGAGCCTGAGCCTGTGCCCGAACCGGAGCCCGAGCCCGAGCCGGCCCCGCCGCCGGAACCTGAGCCCGAGCCCGAGCCTGAGCCGCAGCCCGAACCGGAGGCTCAGCCGGAGCCCGCCGTTCCGCAGATCGTCGAGGACCCGACGCTCGAGGAGAGCCCGCGCCCCACGCCGCGCCCCTCCGAGCGCGTCTCGTCCGAGGCCGCCCCCGCGCCGCCGGAGGACGTGACCGTCGCCGAGGAGGCGCAGGAGCAGGCCGCCGAGTCCGAGGCTCCGCCCGAAGAGGTGGTCGAGGAGCCGCAGGAAGAGACCGCGCCGGAGGAGGCCGCGACCGAGATCGTGACCGAGGCCGAAGAGCCCGCCGCCTCTGCCCCGCTCGCCTCGCTTCGCCCGCAGGCGCGCCCGAACCGTCCCGCGCCGCCGGAGCCCGCGCCCGAGACAGAGCCCACGACGACCACGGCGAGCTCCGAGGCCGCCGAGGAGCCCGAGCCGCCGGAGGTCGAGGAGGATGCCGTCGACGCCGCCGTCGAGGCCGCGCTCGCCGGTGCCGCCGAAGCCACCGCGCCCGAGGCGCCCTCCGGCCCGCCGCTCACCGGCTCCGAGCAGGAGGGCTTCCGCGTCGCGGTGCAGGCCTGCTGGAACGTTGACGCGGGCTCCGAGGCCGCGCGGATCGCCGTCACCGTGGGCTTCTCGCTCGACCGGAATGGCCGGGTCGAGGGCTCTGTGCGCCAGATCTCGGCCGACGACGGGCCGCAGGCTGCGGTCAACGCGGCCTTCGAGGCCGCCCGGCGCGCGGTCCTGCGCTGCCAGAATGCGAACGGCCGGTCGGGCTACGACCTGCCGGAAGAGAAATACGGCCAATGGCGGGATGTGGAGATGACCTTCGACGCCCGCACGCCGTACTGAGGGGAGCAGCGATGCAGATCGGCATCTGTCCGACCCGATCCGCCCGGCCCACCGGAACCGCGCCCGGCGGCACCGCTTACTGCCCCGACTCGGTGAATTCCTGCCGTAACGGCCCCACGACGATTGCAACCCGGACCCTGCCGGAGAATATGAACCCATGACACGCCAAGCCCTCTTCGCCCCGTTCCTCGCGGTTCTCCTGATGCTGGCGGCGCTCGCCGCGCAGGCGCAGGACGGGCCGCTGCGCCTGACCATCACCGATCCGAACGTCGAGCCCTTGCCCTTCGCCGTGCCGACCTTCGAGGCCGAGACGCCCGGGGCGGAGCAGCTCGCCGCCGACATCACCGAGGTGATCGCCGCCGACCTCACCGGCACTGGCGTCTTCCGCCGCATCCCGGCGGAGGCCTTCGTCTCCAGCATCGAGAGCTTCGCCCAGCCGGTCGCCTATACCGACTGGCGGACGATCAACGCCCAGGCGCTCATCACCGGCGCGGTGGCCGTGAACGGCAACCAGGTGACGGTGAAGTTCCGCCTCTACGACGTCTTCTCGGGGCAGGAGCTGGGCTCGGGCCAGCAGCTCTCGGGCACCACCGACGGCTGGCGGCGCATGGCACACAAGGTGGCCGACCAGGTCTATTCCCGGATCACCGGCGAAGGCGGCTATTTCGACAGCCGCGTGGTCTTCGTGGCCGAGACCGGCCCCAAGGCGGACCGGCGCAAGCGGCTGGCGATCATGGATTACGACGGCGCCAACGTTCAGTACCTGACCGACAGCTCCTCCATCGTGCTGGCGCCGCGGTTCTCGCCGAACGGCGACCGGGTGATCTACACCAGCTGGGACTCCGGCTTCCCGCGGATCTACGCGCTCGACGTGGGCACGGTGACGCGGCAGGCGCTGCCGGTGATCGACGGCGAGATGGCCTTCTCGCCGCGCTTCTCGCGCGACGGGCGGTCGGTGATCTACTCGATCTCCAACGGCGGAAACACCGACATCTACCGCACCGACGTGCCCACCGGGCAGCACCAGCGGCTGACCTCCGCGCCCTCGATCGAGACCGCGCCCTCGCTCTCGCCCGATGGCAGCCAGATCGTCTTCGAGAGCGACCGCTCCGGCAGCCAGCAGATCTACGTGATGCCCGCCTCCGGCGGCGAGCCGCGGCGGATCAGCTTCGGCGAGGGGCGCTACGGCTCCCCGGTCTGGTCGCCGCGCGGCGACCTCATCGCCTTCACCAAGCAGAACGCGGGGCGGTTTCACATCGGCGTGATGCGCACCGACGGCTCCGAGGAGCGGCTGCTCACCTCGTCCTTCCTGGACGAGAGCCCGACGTGGTCGCCGAACGGGCGCGTGCTCATGTTCACCCGTGAAACGCAGGGCGAGACCGGTGCGCCGTCGATCTACTCGGTCGACGTCTCGGGCCGGAACCTGCAGCGGGTCCAGACCCCGGCCGGTGCGTCCGACCCGTCGTGGGGACCGCTGCAACCCTGATGCACCGGTGCGCCAACTGTGTTACCAAGCGGAAAATCGAGCATTGAGAGCGAACGCATGATGTCTTTGAAGCGACTGATCCCCGGCCTCCTCCTCGTCGCGGCCGTGGCCGTCTCGGGCTGCGCCAACCGCAACGCGGGCGCCGGTGTGGGTGCCGACGTGAACGCCGCGCCCTCGGTCAACGTCACCCCGGGCGGGGCCTCCGACCCGAACTCGCCGCAGTACTTCCAGCAGACGATCGGGGACCGTGTGCTCTTCGAGGTGGACCAGCACACGCTGACCGCCGCAGCCCAGCAGACGCTGAACGGTCAGGCACAGTGGCTGCAGTCGAACCCCGACTACACCGCCGTCATCGAGGGCCACGCCGACGAGCAGGGCACGCGGGAATACAACCTCGCCCTCGGCTCGCGCCGGGCGCAGTCGGTGCGGGAATACCTGGTCAGCCAGGGCATCTCGGCGAACCGCCTGCAGACCGTCACCTTCGGCAAGGAGCGGCCCATCGCCGTCTGCTCGGAGGAGAGCTGCTACGCCCGCAACCGCCGTGCGGTCACGGTCATCGCCGCCGGTGCCCTGAGCTGAGGAGGTGACGATGCGCCGCCTGATCGCCGCCGCGCTCCTGGCCGCGCTGCCCCTCGGCGCCGCCGGGCAGGAGCAGGGCCAGGACCAGACTCTCGCCGACATCCGGCAGCAGCTGACCGTCCTCTACCAGGAAATCCAGTCGCTGCGGACGGAGCTTTCGACCACCGGCTTCCCGCAGGTGGACACCGGCGCGGGATCCGTGCTCGAGCGCGTCAACGCGATGGAGGCGGAGCTGCAGCGGCTCACCTCCAAGACCGAGGAGCTGGAGTTCCGCATCGACCGGGTGACCCGCGAGGGGACCAACCGGATCGGCGACCTGGAATTCCGGCTCTGCGAGCTGGAAGAGGGATGCGATATCGGCAGCCTCGGCGATACGCCGACGCTGGGCGGCGTGGATGCAGCCGAGAACCTGCCCGAGCCGGCAGAACCCCAGGATCAGGGCCCCGCGCTGGCCGTCGGTGAACAGCGCGACTTCGAGCGGGCGCAGGAGGCGCTCGCCAACGGTGACTTTCGCAGCGCCGCTGACCTCTTTGCGGCCCATGTCGAGACCTACCCCGGCGGACCGCTGAGCGCCCGCGCCCACTACCTGCGGGGCGACGCGCTGGAATCGCTGGGAGAGCTCCAGGAGGCCGCACGGTCGTACCTGACGGCCTTCAGCGACTATCCCGACAGCGAGATCGCGCCGGACGCGCTCTACAAGCTGGGCACCACCCTCGGCAGTCTCGGGCAGACCCAGGAGGCCTGCGTGACACTGACCGAGGTGAGCAACCGCTTCCCGGCCTCCGAGGCGGCCCTTGACGTAGGCCAGGCGCGCGCGCAGCTCGCCTGTCAGTGAGGGCGCGCCCGTGAGCCTCGACCAGAGGTTCGCCGAGGCGATGGGGGCCCTGACCGGGCCCGACTTTCCGACCGAGATCGGCCTCGCCGTCTCCGGCGGCGGCGACAGCATGGCGATGCTGCACCTCGCCGCCGGCTGGGCGCGGGTCTGGGGGATCGGCCTGCGGGTCGTGACCGTGGACCACGGGCTCCGCCCCGCCGCCGCCGCGGAGGCCGCGATGGTCGCCGACGAGGCCGCGGGGCTGGGTTTGCCGCACGACATTCTCCGCTGGGAGTGGGACGGGCAGGGCAACCTGATGGACGCCGCCCGCCGCGCCCGGCTCGACCTGATCGGCGAATGGCGCGGCACGGTCCGGCATGTCTGCTTCGGGCATACCTCCGATGACGTGGCCGAGACCTTTTTGCTGCGGCTGAAGCGTGGCTCCGGGGTCGAGGGCCTCGCGGCGATGCCCGCATCGCGGCACATAGGGGAGTGGCTTGTGCTTCGGCCGCTGCTCGAGGTCTCGCGCGCGGAGCTGAGGCACTACCTCAAGGTCCTGCGCATCCCCTATGCCGAGGACCCGACGAACTCGGACCCCGCCTACGACCGCGCGCGCATCCGGGCCCTTCTCGATCCGCTGGAGGCCGAGGGGCTGGGCCGGGAGACACTCGTCGCCACGGCCCGGAGGCTGGCGCGGGCGCGGGAGGCACTCACGGCGCGGGCGCTGTCCGTGTTGACCGAGGTCGAGGTGAGCATGCCCCCGACGTCGGCCGCGGGGGCGGTGGTCTGGGACCGCGACCGGTTCGCGGCGGTGGAAACCGACACCCAGATGCGCTGCCTGGCGGCGGCGCTGCAATATGTCGCGCAGGCCGAATACCGGCCCCGCGCCTCCGCCCTCGAGGACGCGCTGGACCGTATTCTCTCGGGCGGAACGATCACCCTGCACGGCTGCCAGGCCATGGCGCGCGGCGGGCGGTTGCTCGTATTCCGCGAGTATGCGGCGGTGCGCGACCTGCGCGAGACGGCGGGGCCCGAAAGCCTCTGGGACGGGCGCTGGCGGATTTCGGGCCCGGAAATCAACGACCTGGAAATCCGGGCCCTGGGTCCAGAGGGGCTGCGCCAGGCGGCGCCGGAGGACCGCGCAGGTTGTCCCGCGGCCCTGCTCCACGCCTTGCCCTCGGTCTGGGACGGGGACCGCCTCGTGGCCTGCGCCGCGCTCGGTCACGGGCCGGCCCATCGGGCAGAGCTGTGCTCCGCCCGCCCCGGTGGTCAGCGGGGCGTGGCCGGCTGGCTTCAATCGCATTGAAGTAGCCGCCCCAACCCTTATCTTAAGGCAAAGCCGGACTGAGGAGGTCCGGCGACGCTATTCACGGGAGCTATCCTTGGGCAACGCGCGCAACCTGGCCTTCTGGGTCGTCCTCTTCCTGCTGATCCTCGCCCTCTTCAACCTGTTCTCGGGCGGACAGGGCACCATGCAGTCGACCTCTCGGAACTACTCCGACTTCGTGCAGTCGGTGCAGAACGACGGCGTGAGCTCCGTCACCATCGACGGCGAGCAGATCCGCTACCGCGGCACGGACGGCCGCGACTACGTGACGATCAAGCCGGAAGACGCCGAGGTCACCCAGCTCCTGCTCGAGAACGACATTCCCGTCGACGCGCGCCCGCAGGAGCAGTCGGGCTTCACGACCTTCCTCGTGGGGCTTCTGCCCTTCCTGCTGCTGATCGGCGTCTGGATCTACTTCATGAACCGGATGCAGGGCGGCGGGCGCGGCGGCGCCATGGGCTTCGGCAAGTCCAAGGCCAAGCTCCTGACCGAGAAGCATGGCCGCGTCACCTTCGACGAGGTCGCGGGCATCGACGAGGCGAAGGACGAGCTGGAAGAGATCGTCGAGTTCCTGCGCAATCCGCAGAAGTTCTCGCGCCTCGGCGGCAAGATTCCCAAGGGCGCGCTCCTCGTGGGCCCTCCGGGCACCGGTAAGACGCTGCTCGCGCGCGCCATCGCGGGCGAGGCGGGCGTGCCCTTCTTCACCATCTCCGGCTCCGACTTCGTCGAGATGTTCGTGGGTGTCGGCGCAAGCCGTGTCCGCGACATGTTCGAGCAGGCGAAGAAGAACGCGCCCTGCATCGTCTTCATCGACGAGATCGACGCCGTGGGCCGCTCGCGTGGCGTCGGCTACGGCGGCGGCAACGACGAGCGTGAGCAGACGCTGAACCAGCTGCTTGTGGAGATGGACGGCTTCGAGGCGAACGAGGGTATCATCATCGTCGCGGCGACCAACCGCCCCGACGTGCTCGACCCCGCGCTGCTGCGTCCGGGCCGCTTCGACCGGCAGGTCCAGGTGCCGAACCCCGACATCAAGGGCCGCGAGAAGATCCTCGGCGTCCACGCCCGCAAGGTGCCACTCGGCCCCGACGTGGATCTGCGCATTATCGCACGCGGCACGCCCGGCTTCTCCGGCGCCGACCTCGCCAACCTCGTGAACGAGGCGGCGCTGATGGCGGCCCGCGTCGGTCGGCGCTTCGTCACGATGGTCGATTTCGAGAACGCCAAGGACAAGGTGATGATGGGCTCGGAACGGCGGTCCATGGTCATGACCGACGAGGAAAAGCAGCTGACGGCCTACCACGAGGCCGGGCACGCCGTCGTCGGCCTGAACGTCCCGCAGCACGACCCGGTGCACAAGGCGACGATCATCCCGCGCGGCCGCGCGCTGGGTCTCGTGCTATCGCTGCCCGAGCGCGACCAGCTCTCGGTGACGCTGACAAAGTACAAGTCGAAGATCGCCATGGCGATGGGCGGCCGGGTGGCCGAGGAGCTGAAGTTCGGCAAGGACAACGTGACCTCCGGCGCCGCCTCGGACATCCAGCAGGTCTCCAAGATCGCGCGCGCGATGGTGACCCAGTTCGGCTTCGCCGAGGAGCTGGGCTACGTCGACTACGCGAACGAGCAGCAGAGCTATCTGGGTGCCTATGGCGGCGGCACGGCGCACTCCGAGGAGATGCAGAAGCGGATCGACGCCAAGGTGAAGGAAATCATCGACGAGGGTTACGAGGTCGCCAAGCGCATCCTCACCGAGAAGCGCGATGAGTGGGAGCGTCTGGCCCAGGGCCTTCTCGAGTACGAGACGCTGACCGGCTCCGAGATCACCAAGGTCATCAACGGCGAGCCGCTCGACCGGTCCGACGACGCCGACGATACGCCGCCCTCCGGCGGCTCCTCGATCACGGCGATCCCGAAGACCAACAAGCCGAAGAAGCCGCGCGGCGACGGCGGGTTCGAGCCCGAGCCGACCTGAGGCCTCCTGAGCTACGAATGCTAGCGGCGCGACGGCCCCCGTCGCGCCGTTTTTCGTTCAGAGCAGCCGCCACCAGCCCCTGACGCCATCCCGCTCTTCCGGCAGCCCGACGTCACGCCGCAGGTGGTCGTTCGACGGGGCGCGGTCGGCGAGCCTCCGATGCAGTCGGGCAAGAAGAAGTGTCATCATGGTGGGCCTCCGTCATTTCTCTCGACCCGTGGATGCGCCTTTTTTATAAGTATCTGAAACGAATTGACGTCACCGCGAGGTATGACGGTTTTTCATGGTGCATGACCTTCTGCCGCCGCTGCAATGCCTCCGCGCCTTCCTCGCCGTGGCCGAGCAGCGCAATTTCACCCGCGCGGGCGAGGTGTTGGGCCTGACCCAGACCGCCGTGAGCCACCAGATCGCCAAGCTGGAGGATTGGGCGGGAACGCCGCTGTTCCGCCGCGCACCGTCCGGAGTCACCCTGACCGCCGCAGGGGCCCGGCTCCATCCGCAGGTCGAGGCGGGGCTCGCCGCCCTGCGGGCGGGCTTCGCCGAGCTGCGGGAAGAACCGGAGGTCGCGGAAATTTCCGTCGCCACCACGCCGGAGCTCGGCACCCAGTGGCTCGGGCCGCGGCTGGAGCGTTACCTGACCTTGGTCCCCGACGTGCGGATCCGCATGGGCGTAGGCCACCGCCGCCCGGACTTGAGAACCAGCAGCGATGACATGTCCGTATGGCCGGCCCCGGGCGGGCGCGGTCTCGTCTCCTATCCGCTGGGACTCGAGGAAGAGTTCGTCGTCTGCGCGCCCGAGGTCTCGGAGCGCCTGCCGGAACGGCACGGGCTCTGGGCCGCGCCGCTGCTGCGCCATGCCGGCTCGCGGCAGACGGTGCTGGACTGGGAACGGTGGTATGACCAGGTCGTACCCGACGACCCGCGCGTCCTGCCCTTCGAGGATTGCACCTTCGGCCCGACCTACGAGACCTTCGCCGAGATGATCGCTGCCTGCATCGAGGGGGAGGGGCTGGCCCTGGTCCGCACCTCCCTGGTTCACGACGAGATCGAGCGCGGCCGCCTCGTGCGCGCCTTTTCCGAGATCGCGCCCTCGGACCTCCAGTACCACGTCACCCTCTCGCCCGAAGCGGCGCGGCGGCCGGAGGTCGTGGCCTTCGCCGACTGGCTGCGGCGGGAGGCGGGCTGACCCTTGCTTTGGCCCGGTCGCAGCGGAATAGTCGCTGCCGAAGGAGACCGACATGGCCGCGCTGACCCCCACCGAGATCTACGGCACCGTCACCTGGCTGGGACGGGTGACGGACCGCGACACCCGCGAGATCAGCGCCGAGGCGTTCGACGAGATGCCGCTGACGCTTGCAGGCTTCGAGGGCGAGCATCACGCCGGGCTGACGCGACCCTCCTGCAGCCGGGTGCTCGACCTCTACCCGCGCGACACCGAGATCCGGAACACCCGCCAGCTCTCCATCGTCTCCGCCGAGGAGCTCGCCGAGATCGGGCGGGTGCTGGGGCTGGAGAGCCTCGATCCGGCCTGGCTCGGGGCCTCGGTGGTCGTGGAAGGCATTCCCGACTTCAGTCACGTCCCGCCCAACGCGCGCCTGCAGGCCGAGAATGGGACCACGCTCACGGTCGACCTGCAAAACGGTCCATGCCAGTTCCCGGCGATGACGATCGAGCGCGCCATGCCGGGGCACGGCAAGGCCTTCAAGCCCGCCGCCGAGGGCCGCCGCGGCGTGACCGCCTGGGTCGAGCGCGAGGGCGTCCTGCGCTTGGGGGACCGGCTGCGGCTGTTCGTTCCCGCGCAGCGGAACTGGGCCCCGCAAGAGGCGCCGGCGCGGATGCCCGAAGCGGCGCGATGACCGGATGAAAGACGCCCGCCGCGGCGAGGCCGGGCGGGCGCGAGGGACAGGCGGTGACCGCCGGCCCGGGACTGACGTCCAGTCTTACGAGCGCTGGTAGAAGAAGTAGTAGATCACCGGAACGCCCGCGTCCGTGGACATGCCGGCCTCACCGGCGGCATCGGCCGCGGCGCTGCTCCGGCTCTCGGACGCCTGGTTGAACTCCTCCTGAGAGATCGAGCCGTCGGCGTTCGCGTCCATCGCGTCGAAGCGCTGGTTGATCTCTTCAGCGTCGACTTCAAGCACGTCGGACCGGTTCAGGTACTCTTCCTGGCTGAGGGCGTCGTTGCCGTCCGCATCCGTGGTCTCGAAGGTGTAGGCCGCGCGGGAGGCGAACTCTTCGGCGCTCAGGTCCGAGGCGCTCTCGCCTTCACCGAGGAAGATGAAGGGCTTGGCCCAATCCTCGTTCGGCTCGACGCTGTCGTCGTCGGGCGAGGCGAGGATGTTCTCCTCGTAGGCCGTGTTCGCCGCCGACATGAAGTCGTCGCGGCTCATCTCCTCGTCGGTCATCTGCGTGGAGCTCGTGGCCTGGGCGCTCTCGGTGGCATCACCGGTGGTCTCGGCATCGTTGAGCGCCTCCGCGCTCTCCGAGGCGTCTTCCTCGTTCACGCCGGTGTTGTCACCTGCCTCGAGGGTGTCCTCCTCGGAGGTCTCAAGCTCCTCTGCCATGCCCTCGGTGTCCGAGGCGCTCGCCTGGTCGGAGCTGCCGCTGTCGTCGGGCACCACCGGCTCGGCGGCTTCCGGGCCGATACCCGGCCACACGTCGCCCATCATCGAGGCGGCGGCGCGGTTCTGGTCGGGCCCCCAGGTCTCGCCGATCTTCTCGATGTTGGCTTCCTGGGCCATGGTCTCGCAGTTGGCGAATTCCTCGCGGGTAATCGTTCCGTCCTGATTGGCATCGATCTGCTCGTAGACGGCGTTGCGCATCTCCTGCAGCTCGCTGTCGCTGAGCTGCGCGTCGGCGTTCTGGTCACCGGCATAGAAGGCGTTCTGGCAGTAGTCTCCGAGCTCGGCGGTGCCGTCCTGGGCAAAGGCCGCGGGGGCCATGCCGGCGGCGGCGAGGGCGAAGACGGAAAGGGTCGTACGGGTCATTTGGCTCCTCCAAGTGACAGGGGTCCCCGTCCCCATACGGCGACTCAAGATCACACCCCCGTCCCCGGTTCCCCGCTTCCAGCCGCGACGGTCCCGCGCCCGAGAGTGTCGCAATCGCCCGCGTGCGCTGCAGGCTTCTCTCCTATGGCAGAGAGAACGTAACGCCGGGGAACGAGGGATCACCGACTATGGCGCACAAGACGGACATCGAGATCGCCCGCGAGGCGAAGAAGCGCCCGATCCAGGAGATCGGGGCGAAGCTCGGGATCGGCCCCGAGGACCTGCTGCCCTACGGGCATGACAAGGCCAAGATCTCCCAGTCCTTCATCGACAGCGTGCAGGACCGGCCGAAAGGCAAGCTGATCCTCGTGACGGCGATCAACCCGACCCCGGCGGGCGAGGGCAAGACCACGACGACGGTGGGCCTCGGCGACGGCCTGAACCGGATTGGCAGGAAGGCCGCGATCTGCATCCGCGAGGCCTCTTTGGGCCCGAACTTCGGGATGAAGGGCGGCGCCGCTGGCGGCGGCTACGCGCAGGTCGTGCCGATGGAGGACATGAACCTCCACTTCACCGGCGACTTCCACGCGATCACCAGTGCGCACAACCTGCTCTCGGCGATGATCGACAACCACATCTATTGGGGCAACGAGCTCGACATCGACCAGCGCCGGATTGTCTGGCGACGGGTGATGGACATGAACGACCGCGCGCTGCGGGACATCGTGACCTCGCTGGGCGGGGTGGCCAACGGCTTTCCCGGGCAGGGCGGCTTCGACATCACCGTCGCGTCCGAGGTCATGGCGATCCTCTGCCTCGCCAGCGGGCTCGAGGACCTGCAGCGCCGGCTTGGGGACATGATCGTCGCCTACCGCCGCGACCGCACGCCGGTCTACTGCCGCGACATCAAGGCCGACGGCGCGATGACCGTGCTGCTGCGCGACGCGATGCAGCCGAACCTCGTGCAGACGCTGGAGAACAATCCGGCCTTCGTGCACGGGGGGCCCTTCGCCAATATCGCCCACGGCTGCAACTCGGTGACCGCGACCACCACCGCGCTGCGCTGCGCCGACTACGTGGTGACCGAGGCGGGCTTCGGCGCGGACCTCGGCGCCGAGAAGTTCATGAACATCAAGTGCCGCAAGGCCGGCATCGCCCCCGACGCGGTGGTCGTGGTCGCCACCTGCCGGGCGATGAAGATGAACGGCGGCGTCGCCAAGGAGGATCTCGGAACCGAGAACGTCGAGGCGATCCGCAAGGGCTGCCCCAACCTCGGCCGGCACATCGCCAACGTGAAGGGCTTCGGGGTGCCGGTGGTCGTGGCGATCAACCACTTCGTCACCGATACCGAGGCCGAGGTGCAGGCGGTGAAGGACTACGTGGCCGAGCAGGGCGCCGAGGCGATCCTCTGCAAGCACTGGGCGCAGGGCGGCGCGGGGATCGAGGATCTCGCGCGCAAGGTGGCCGACCTCGCCGACTCCGGCAGCGCCAACTTCGCGCCGCTGTACCCCGATGCCATGGGCCTCTTCGAGAAGATCGAGACGGTGGCCAAGCGCATCTACCACGCAGACGAGGTCATCGCGGACAAGTCGATCCGCGACCAGCTGCGTCAGTGGGAGGAGCAGGGCTATGGCAACCTGCCGGTCTGCATGGCCAAGACGCAGTACTCCTTCTCGACCGACCCCAACCTGCGCGGCGCGCCCACCGGTCACACGGTGCCGATCCGCGAAGTCCGGCTCTCGGCCGGGGCGGGCTTCGTCGTCGTGATCTGCGGGCAGATCATGACCATGCCGGGCCTGCCGCGCGTGCCCTCCGCCGAGGCGATCCGGCTCAACGGGTGCGGTCTCGTCGAGGGGCTGTTCTAGGGGAAAACCCACTGGCAGAAGACGCTTGCGGGCCACGGGCTTCTGGAAGAACGTGCGCCCCGAGCAAAGAAGGAGCAGCCAGCCATGACGGCCGAGATCATCGACGGCAAGGCCTTCGCGGCCACCATCCGGGACAAGGTGGCGGGCCACGTCGCCCGCCTGAAGGAAGAGCACGGCATCACCCCCGGGCTGGCCGTCGTGCTGGTGGGCGAGGATCCCGCCAGCCAGGTCTACGTCCGGAACAAGGGCAAGATGACGCGCGAAGTCGGCATGGAGTCGGTCGAGCACCGCCTGCCCGAGGATACCTCGGAGGCCGACCTGCTGTCGCTGGTGGAGCACCTGAACGCCGATCCGGCGATCCACGGCATCCTCGTGCAGCTCCCGCTTCCCGACCATATCGACAGCGACAAGGTCATCAACGCGATCGCCCCGGCCAAGGACGTGGACGGCTTCCACATCTCGAACGTGGGCCTGCTGGGGACGGGGCAGAAGTCCATGGTGCCCTGCACGCCGCTCGGCTGCCTGATGATGCTGCGCGATCAGCTGGGCTCGCTCTCGGGGCTCGATGCCGTGGTGATCGGGCGGTCCAACATCGTCGGCAAGCCCATGGCGCACCTGCTGCTGGGTGACAGCTGCACGGTGACCATCGCGCATTCCCGGACCAAGAACCTCGCCGAGGTGGTGAAGCGCGCCGATATCGTGGTGGCGGCCGTGGGCCGCCCGCAGATGGTGCCGGGCGACTGGATCAAGCCGGGCGCCACGGTCATCGACGTGGGCATCAACCGGGTGCCCGGCGAGGGCGAGAAGATGCGGCTGGTGGGCGACGTGGACTTCGCCTCGGCCTCGGAGAGGGCGGGCGCCATCACACCGGTCCCGGGCGGCGTCGGCCCCATGACCATCGCCTGCCTGCTGGCCAACACGGTCACCGCCTGCTGCCGGGCCAATGGCCTGGCGGAGCCCGAAGGCCTGACCGCCTAGCGCGGTCCCGGCGCTCAGGCGCCCTGCAGGACCTCCGCTTCGAGCTTGGCGTAGCTCACCTCCATGCCGTCGGCCATGCCGGTCGCCAGCATCTGCTCCATGATCTCGGCGGTGGGGACCGTCATCGTCATGGTCATGAGCGTGCCGCCGTCCTTCGCCTCGAAGAGGGTCTCGATACGGTTGTCGGGCGTCGGGTCGGGCAGGTGCATCCGTTCGATATGGACGATCCGGTGCGGGCGTTCGAGCTCGATGTACTCACCGGTCAGGGAAAAGCCCTCGGTGATGTCCGCCTCCGAGGCTTCTCCCTCGGTTCGCTCCCAGGTGTAGTGGATCTTGCCGCCGGGCCGCGGATCGGACTCGCAGCGGGACATATGCCAGCCGGGGTAGCCGGTCATCCAGCGCTGCACGATCCGGGGATCGGTATGGGCGTCCCAGACCCGTTCGGGCGGGGCGGCGAAGCGGCGGGTGACGGTCGCGGTATTGCCGTCGGTGACGAGCTTGAGGGGCATGTCAGTCTCCTTCGGGAGCCTCGGCCAGGATGGCGTCGAGGTGCTGGTAATTGTGCTCCATGGCGCTGCGGAGTCGCGTGATCCAGGCCTCGAGCGGGGCGAGGGCGTCGGGCGCGATCCGGCAGGGCCGCCGCTGGCCGTCCACGCGGCGCAGGATCAGGCCGGCCTCTTCCAGCACCTTGAGATGGTGAGAGACGGCGGGCTGGCTGATCGGCAGCGGGGCGGCGATCTCGGCCACCGTCGCCTCGCCCTCGGCCAGCCGGGCGAGGATCGCGCGGCGGTTCGGGTCGGAGAGGGCGGCGAGGGTCGGGTCGAGCATGATTCGATATCCGTTTATATAAGTGAGTATCGATATAAAGGCGCGAGCGGTCAAGTCGCCCGGTGCCGCGCGCATTTATCGTTCAGTTTGAAGGGCTTGGAATCAGGCGCCGATCCGGCGCGGGCGGCCCTGCGGCGGCAGGTGCTGGCGCCTCCCGGTCCGCGGCAGGGGCGCGGGCACCGGTCGCGGGCCGGTCAGGATGGCGACGGCCGGGTCGGTGAGCAGCTCCTGCAGCGGCTTGGCGCTGCAGTCGAGCCCACCGGTATAGGCCCCGAAGGCCGGCAGGATCATCCGCTCCCGGTCCATCAGGAAGGCCGGCCGGGCCGGACCGCGCACCCGGCATTTCGGGTGGTAGTGGCCGGAAATCTCGCCCGTCGCGCCGGGTTCGGCGATATGGCGGAAGGTCAGCGGCCCGAGCGAAAGCTCCGCCCGGTGCGTGCCTCCGAGCGTGACGGGGCCGGGGTCGTGGTTGCCCTCGATCCAGGTCCAGTCGCGTCCCGCCTGCAGGGCGGCGAGCGTCTCGGCATCCTCGCGGTCGAGCGCGGCCTGCCCGTCGAGATCGTCGAAGCTGTCGCCGAGGCAGACGACATGTGTCGCGCCCGTCGCCTCCAGCACATCGGCGAGCCGCGTGAGCGTCGCGCGGGTCTCGTAGGGCGGCAGCATCCGCCCCTCCCGCCGGGCGATGCGGTCGGATTTCGCGAGGTGCAGGTCGGAGACGCAGAGCAGCGCCCGCGCCGGCCAGTGCAGCGCGCCGGAGCCGGTCAGGTGCAGGGTCTCGCCGGCGAAGGTGACGGGCAGGGTGTTCATGCTCCGTTCGTCTCTGCCAGAGCGCGCGCGGTGAGGCAAGTCGGGCGCCGCGTCAGCCGGAGAGGCCGGCGGCCTCCATCAGCCGCGCGGCTTCCTCCTCCAGCATCCGCTGCGCACCCGAGGCGGCAACGGGGATCCGCCCGGGCTCGAGGAATAGCGGCGCGGCGAGGGGGGTGACGCGGTCGAGGTCGACATGGTCGATCCGGCCGGCAGTGCGGGTCAGCATCTCCTCGACCCGTCCGAAGTCCACGAGCCCGCGCAGCGCCTCCTCCCGTGTGATGCGCATGAGAAGGTGGTCCGGCTCGAAGCGCGCCAGCGTGTCGTAAAGGATGTCCGAGGAGAAGGTCGCCTGCTTGCCGGTCTTGCGCACCTGCGGCGTGTTGCGCTCGATGAGGCCGGCGATGGTCGCCGAGGTCTTGAAGGTCCGCTTCATCACCGCGTTGCCCATGAGCCAGGTCTCGAATTCCTCGCGCAGCGTGTCGGGCGAGAGCAGCGGCGCCGGGTCGGGCACCTGGTCCAGCCCCCAGACCAACGTGGCGTAGTCGGTGGAGACGAAGCCCAGAGGGTGCAGGCCAAGCTCCTCCATCCTCTGTGTCAGCAGGAGCCCCAGCGTCTGCTGCGCGTTCCGCCCGGCGAAGCCGTAGGCGCAAAGGTGCTGGCGGCCGTCGTGGGGGAAGGTCTCGACGAGGATCCGGTCGGCCTCGGGCAGCTTGGAGACCTCGCGCTGGAGGGCGAGCCAGCCGGCGGTGTGCTCGGGCAGCTCGGGCCAGCTCTCCTGCCGGAACATGCGCAGGATGCGCTGGCTGAGCTGGGTGGAGGTGGCGAACTTGGTGCCCATGAAGGTCGCGATCTTGGGCTCCTTGTCGGCGCGGCGGGTGACCTCGACCGTCATCTCGCGCATCGACTCGTAGCGCACGATCTCGCCGCCGATCAGGAAGGTGTCGCCGGGGGTGAGGGTGGCGGCGAAGCCCTCCTCGACCTCGCCCAGCGGCTTGCCGCGGCCGCGCATCCGGACTTTCAGCGTGTCGGTGTCCTGGATCGTGCCGATGTTCATCCGGATCCGCTGCGCCGCGCGGGGATCGCGGAGGTGCCACTGCTCGCCCGTCTGCTTGAGCCGCTGCCACTTGTCGTAGGCGCGGAGCGCGTAGCCGCCCGTGGCGCAGAACTCGAGGCAGTCGTCGAAGGCGGCGCGGCTGAGCCCGGCGTAGGCGCCGACGCTCTTCACCTCGCGGTAGAGGTCTTCGGCGAGAAAGGGGCCGGCGCAGGCGCGGATCAGGATGTGCTGGCAGAGCACGTCGCGCGGGCCGGGTCCCTTGGGATCTCCGTCGAGGTCGCGGTCGCGCACCGCCTCGAGCGCCGCCACGCATTCGACGATCTCGAAGCGGTTGGCTGGCACGAGGATCGCCTTGGAGGGCGCATTGTAGCGGTGGTTGGCCCGGCCGATGCGCTGGACCAGTCGCTTCACGTTCTTGGGCGCGCCGATCTGGATGATGAGGTCCACGTCGCCCCAGTCGATCCCGAGGTCGAGCGTGCCGGTGCAGACGATGGCTCGCAGGTCGCCGCGCACCATGGCCTGCTCGACCCGCTCGCGCTGTTCGCGGGCGAGGGAGCCGTGGTGGATGCCGATGGGCAGGTCCTCGTCGTTGGCGAGCCAGAGGTTGTGAAAGAAGATCTCCGCCTGGGCACGGGTGTTGTGGAAGATCAGCGTGGTCTTGTGACGCTTGACCTCTCTCAGAACCGAGGGAATGGCATATTTTGCCCCTCCGCCGGCCCAGGGCGGACGCTCCTCGGTCACCAGCATGGAGATGTCCGGGTCCGGCCCCGGGTCGGCGTGCAGGATCGGGCAGGGGTCGGGATGCCGCGCGAGCTCCGACGCGATGGCGGCGGGGTTCTCCACCGTGGCCGAGAGCCCGACGCGCCGCAGCCCGGGCGCCATGGCGTCGAGCCGTGAAAGGGCGAGCATCAGCTGGTCGCCCCGCTTGCTCTCCGACAGCGCGTGGACCTCGTCGACGATCACCCGCTTGAGCCCCGCGAACATGCGCGGCGCGTCCTCGTAGCTTGTCAGGAGGGCGAGGCTCTCGGGCGTGGTCAGCAGGATGTGCGGCGGGTCGGCGCGCTGGCGCTTCTTCCGCGTCGCGCTGGTGTCACCGGTCCGGTCCTCGATCCGCACGGGCAGGTCCATCTCGGTTACCGGCATCGTCAGGTTGCGGCGGATGTCCGTGGCCAGCGCCTTGAGCGGCGAGACGTAGAGCGTGTGCAGCCCCTGGTGCCCGCCCTCGGCGAGCTCCACCAGCGTCGGAAGGAAGCCTGCGAGCGTCTTGCCCCCGCCGGTGGGCGCGATGAGCAGGAGCGCTGGGTCGTCGGCGCGCTCCAGCATGTCGAGCTGGTGGGGGTGAGGCTGCCAGCCGCGGCTGTCGAACCAGGTCTGAAAGCGGGCGGGCAGGGTCATGGCGGCGAAGATGCCGCCCGGGGGCGCGCCGTCAAGCCGGGCTCACGCGTCGGTGTCGAGCCAGATCGTCACCGGCCCGTCGTTCAGCAGCCGCACCTTCATGTCCGCGCCGAAACGGCCGGTCTGCGTCTCGATCCCCTCGGCCCGCAGCGCCTCGGCCAGGGCGAGGTAGAGGCGCTCGCCCTCCTCGGGCGGCGCGGCGGTGGAGAAGCCGGGCCGGTTGCCGCGCGAGGTATCGGCGGCGAGCGTGAACTGGCTGACGACAAGCGCCGCCCCGCCCGCGTCACGGACGGAAAGGTTCATCTTGCCGGCGTCGTCCTGGAAGATGCGGAGCTTGGCGATCTTGGCCGCCAGCTTCGGTACCACGGCCTCGGTGTCGCCCTGCATCGCGCAGGCGAGGACGAGGAGACCCGGGCCGATCTCGCCGATGCGCTCGCCCTCGACCGTGACCGAGGCTTCGCTCACCCGCTGCAGGAGTGCCCTCACAGCTCGTCCTTCCGGGGCGGGTTGGCTCCGGCGCGGCTCACGGTCACCGCCGCCGCCCGGGCGCCGAGGGACAGCGCGGCGCGCACCTCGTCCTCGGTCAGCGCCGCGACGCGCTCCTTGGTCAGGGCCCCGGCCTCCTGCAGGCTGGCGAGGATCCCGGCGTTGAAGGTGTCGCCCGCGCCGACGGTATCGACCACCTCGACCCGCTCGGAGGCCACGTCGACCCTCCCTGCGGCGGTGTGGCCGGTAGCCCCCTCCGCGCCCTTGGTCACACAGACGAGCTTCGGGCCCTTTTCCAGCAACCCTTCGGCCAGCGCGTCGGCCTCGCCCTCGCCCAGTAGCCAGTGCAGGTCCTCGTCGGAGACCTTCACGATGTCCGCCACCGCGATCATCCGGTCGAGCCGGGCGCGGTAGCGTGCTTCGTCGCGGATGAAACCGGCGCGGATGTTGGGGTCGATCATCGTCACCTTGCGGGGCGCCTCGCGCAGCATCAGCGCCTCGTAGGCCGCGCCGCAGGGCTCCACCGGCAGGGAGATGCCGCCGAAGAAGAGCGCGTCGGCCTCGACCGTGGGCAGGTCCGACTCGGTCAGCATCCGGCCGGCGGTGTTCTCGTCGTAGAAGGCGTAGCTGGCCTGGCCGTCGACCAGGGTGACGAAAGCGAGCGTCGTCGGCCGGTCGGAGGTCGCGGCGGTGGAGGCGTCGACGCCCGAGGCCTTCAGCGAGGCGCGGAGGATGTCGCCGAAGAGATCGGAGGAGAGGCCCGAGAAGAACCGCGTCGGCGCGCCCAGGCGGCCGAGGGCGATGGCCGTGTTGAAGACCGCGCCGCCGGGGTAGGGGGCGAAGCAGGTCTCGCCCTCCGTGCTGGTGCGGGGCAGCATGTCGATCAGGGCTTCGCCGCAGGCGAGGATCATGGCGCTCTTCCTTCTTCGGTCCGGCCTTCATGCCGGGCTCGCCGCCCTGCGG
This sequence comes from Histidinibacterium aquaticum, assembly GCF_008710275.1. Lineage (GTDB taxonomy): Bacteria > Pseudomonadota > Alphaproteobacteria > Rhodobacterales > Rhodobacteraceae > Oceanicola > Oceanicola aquaticus. Next base: position 636,943 of record NZ_VYQE01000001.1, on the reverse strand, counting down.
CAAGCGTCACTGGGTGGTGGCGTAGAGATATCCGAGGCCCGCCGCGAGGATCACGCCCAGCAGGACCGCCAGCGCGATCTTCCATGTCGACCAGGGCCGTTCGCCCTGGACCTTTCCGGTGCGCCCGTTGACCACGAAGCGGTAGCTCTCGCCCTGGTACTTGTAGGCGGCCAGCCAGACCGGCAGCAGAACGTGCTTGAAGGTCACGTCGCGGACCTCGGTGTCGATGTCGTGCACCCGCTGGCGGTCACCGCCGATGTCGAACTTCACGTCGCGCAGGATCATCCGGTCCATGTAGCCTCGCGCCTCGGTGAAGCCTTCCTCCAGCTCGACGGTATAGCCCTCGGAGCGGAAGCCCGCGATGAAGTCGGGCCGGTAGGGGACGATCTCGGAGAGGTCCCAGGGCTCCAGCGCGTCGGTGTAGCTCTTGGGGAGCGAGCGCGAGGCCAGCACGAGCACGTCGTCGAAGAAGCGCCGGACGGTCCCCGACCGGGCGGACCAGCGCGTGCGGCGCTCGCGGATCGTCTTGCGCTCGCCGTTGCGGGTCACGGTGCGGGTGACGTAGTAGTCGTCGCCCCGCTGGCCGGAGTAGCGGCTCGTGGTGTCGGCGTCGAAGGTCCAGAAGGGGACGTAGATCCCCGTCATCTTGCGGCCCTTGCGGGCGTATTGCTGCAGCCCGTTGGGCGCGAACCAGAGCTTGCCCAGCCAGGCGTTCATCGCGTCGTGGGCCTGCCTCTCCTCCAGCGCGAAGGGCAGCAGGCCGCGCGGCTTGATGTGGCGGTGGGTGCCGGTGCCGGTGACCACGGGCGTGGCGCAGAAGGGGCATTCCTTGGCGTGGGTGGCCTCGTCGAATTCCACCTGCGCGCCGCAGTTGGGGCAGGAGAGGACGCGGGTTTCCTCCACGTCCTCGGCCTCGACCTGGCCGGCCACCGCGCGGGCGAAGTCCAGCTCCTTGATCGCGGTGCCGCCCCAGGGGCCCGCGTCCTCGACCGGCTGGGTGTTGCCGCAGTGGTCGCAGACCATCCGGTCGTGCCCTGGATCGAACCGCATGTCGCCGCCGCAGGCGTCGCAGGGAAAGTGGTGTTCCTCGGCCATCGCCGCCTTCTCGTCCTTGGTCCTCGGGCCGGACCCTAGCGGGGCGGGGCGGCGGGGGGAACCGCAGTCGGGCTCGGCGGACGACGCTCGGCTGCGCCATCGCCCCGCCCGCCGTCCCGCGGGGTGCCCGGGCTTGCGGGCGGCCGGCCCGGGACAGGGCGGGGGAGCCTCCGGCGGAGGTATTTCCGGGCTAGATGAAGGGGCGGCGCGCGCGCCGGGTCGGACGGTCGCGGCCCGCCCCTCGTCGGGTCGCGGTCAGGCTCCCGGCGGGGGAGGCGGGGGCGGCGGCATCACGGTGAAGAGCTGGGCGAGCTCGGCCACGTCCTCGGCGCGCATCCAGCCGTCCTGTCCGGGGGTCCAGACGAGGCTCTCCCGGGTGAGACCGCCCTCGCGCGCCATCCGTCCCATGGCGGCCTTGGAGAATGGGCCGTTGGTCTGGCCGTTCTCGGCGATGTGCCAGACGTGCTCGACCGGGGGCGGCGGGGGTGGCGGCGCGGCGGCCGCGGGCTGCGGGCGCTGCTGCTGGCCGCCCCAGGGGCCGGCCTGGGCCATGCCGCCCATCATGTTGCCCATGGCCATGCCGAGGCCCGCGCCCATGCCAGCCCCCATGGAGTCGCCCATGGCGCCGCCCTGGCCCATGGCCTCAGCGGCCTTCCACTTCAGGTGCTCGTCGAGGTTGCCGGCGATCCCGCGCGAGGTGCGCTGGTCGAGCGCCTTCTCGACCGCGGGGGGCAGCGAGATGTTCTCGATGTAGAGCTCGGGCAGGGTGAGGCCGTACTGCTTGATCACCGGGTCGATGGCCTTGGCCACGAGCTCGCCCATCTCGCGGGTGTTGGCGGCCATGTCGAGCGCGGGGATGCCGCTCTGGGCCAGGGCGCGGGAGGTTTCCTGCACGATGATGTTGCGGATCTGGAAGGTCACCTCGTCGGTGGTGAACTCGCCGTCGGTGCCCACGATCTCCTGCAGGAAGAGCGCGGGATCGGCGACCTTGATCGTGTAGGTGCCGAAGGCGCGCAGGCGGATCGGGCCGAACTCCGGGTCGCGCAGCATGATCGGGTTCTTGGTGCCCCACTTGAGGTTCGAGAAGCGGGTCGTGTTGACGTAGTAGATCTCGGACTTGAAGGGGCTGCGGAAGCCGTGGTCCCAGTGCTGCAGCGTCGTCATGATCGGCATGTTGTTGGTCTCGAGCATGTAGAGACCGGGCTGGAACACGTCGGCCAGCTGGCCCTCGTGGACGAAGACCGCCGCCTGACCCTCTCGCACCGTGAGCTTGGCGCCGTACTTGATCTCGTGCCCGTGCCGCTCGAACCGGTAGACCATGGTGTCGCGGGTGTCGTCGGTCCATTCGATGACGTCGATGAACTGACCGGAGAGGAAGTCGAAGATGGCCATGCGTCGGGGTCCTGTCTCTGTCTGCGTCCCGCCCCGATATAGGGATTCGCGGGGGCGGGCGCTACGCCTGCGTCAGGCGATCGCCGCAAGCGCCAGGATCAGCAGCCCGCCGGCGACGACGGCGGTCGCCCCGGGGCGCACCGTGCGGGCCAGCACGTCGCCCTCGCGGCCGGTCAGCCCGACCGTGGCGCTGCCGGCGATGATGTTGTGGGGCGCGATCACGTTGCCTACGGCGGCGCCGAAGCTCTGGCCCGCGGCCATGAGCACCGGCGGCAGCGAGAGCGAGGTGGCGGCGGAGACCTGCAGCTCGGTGAAGAGGATATTCGAGGCCGTGGCCGAGCCGGTGATGAAGGTGCCGAGCACGCCGAGCGAGGGCGCGAGAAGCGGCCAGAACGCGCCGGTGCGGGCGGCGGCCTCGGCCAGCGCTGCGATCATCCCGGCGTGGACCATGAGCCGCGAGAGCGCGAGCATGGCGAAAAGGGCGAAGGCGACCGGCACCATCCGCCCGAGGGCGCGCCGGAGCGCCGGGGCGACCTGCGCCGTGCCCGCTCCCGCGGCGGCGCCGAGGACGAGTCCCAGCATGAGCAGCGTGCCCGGGTGATAGAGCGGCGCAAAGCTGCCGCCGAAGCGGGCTGCGAGGGTCCAGTCGAGGCTCAGGCCCGCGAGCGCCGCGCCCACGGGCCCGACGAGGCGCGTGGCCAGGACCAGTGCGAGGATGGCGAGGTAGGGCGCGAGATCGGGCAGTAGCGCGCGCAGGTCGACCCGCGCGCCGCCGGTCCGCCGGGCCAGGACGGTCACGAAGATCGCCAGGCCGATCATCGCGCCGCCGAGGCTCGGCACCTCCGGCCCGACGAACCAGGCGAGGGCGAGGGAGGGCAGGGCGAAGCTGGCCCAGGCGAGGGCCGTCCATCCGAGGTCGCGGCGGGTGAGCGGGCCCTCGGCGGCGAGCCGGACCGTCGCCAGGAGCAGGATCGGCGAGATGACCGCGTGGAGTGCCGCCGCCGTTCCGGCGAGTGCGCGCGGGTCGAGCCCGGTCAGCCCCACCTGCGCGAGCGTCGGCGTGCCCACCGCGCCGAAGGAGACACCGGCCGCGTGCCCCAGCAGCGCGAGGGCCACGGCGCGCACCGGCGGATGGCCGAGCCCCGCCAGCAGCGGGGCGGCGAGGGCCACGGGCGTGCCGAAGCCGCCCGCCCCCTCCATGAAGAGGCCGAAGAACCAGGCGATGAGAATCACCTGCATCCGGTGGTCCGTGGTCAGCCCGCCGAGGGCGTCGCGGATCCGGGCGATGCCGCCGCTCGCGGCCTGGTACTCGTAGAGCGCCAGCGCCGGGAGCACGATCCAGAGGATGGTGAGGGTCGAATGCACCGCCTCGAGCCCGCTGCCCGCCGCCACGAGGCCGAGCTGTGGCGCCTCTACGAAGAGGACCGGGGCGAGCAGGGCTGCGACCGCCAGGCCGCAGGCGCCGGCGACGACCGCCGAGCGGCGCAGGATCCCCATGACCAGGAGGACCACCGCAATGGGCAGGGCCGCCGCGACGCCGGTCACGGCATCAGCTCGCGCCGCCTCCGATCAGCTCGGAGGCGATCTGCCGGACGAGAGGCATCGCCACCGGCGCGGTCATGCCGGGCGAGAGGCGCTCGTCGTAGAGGATGCGCAGCAGGTCTTCGTCGTGGCTCGTCAGCAGGCCGAATTCCTCGTCGTCGTTGAAGATCGAGGGCCGTGCGGCGGGGCTGTCGTTCGCGAGACCGAGGCCCTGGGCCAGCTCTTCGTGGATGCAGGACAGGCGCAGGAGGTCGGGGTGCTCGGCCCGGATCAGTGCCACGGCGCGGGTGTAGGAGGATCCCGTGCCGTCGGAGAAGGCGAGCACCAGGCAGAGCCAGCCGCGGTCGCGGGTCTGGAAGGCGCGGATCGAGCTCTCGGTGATCCCGGGGACCAGCTCCCGCAGCCGCGCGGCGGAGGTCCTGCGGTCGTCTTCGGTCAGGACCAGGACGTGGAAGTTCGGGTCGCTCTCGTCGTAGGACATCGGGTGACCGGTCACCCGGGCGAGGCGGTTGACGTAGGACTGGACCGAGTTGCGGTCGCGGACACGCTGATCCTGCGGGACGCGGGCGCCGAACTCCACGCCGAAGCGGACCGGCCGCTCCCAGCGGCGCAGGCGGCTCTCGGTCTGCCGGGCGCGCAGGTTGCTGCCGTCGGAGACGTATTCGTCGAAGAGCGCGATCCGCTCGAAGTTCCGGGCGAGCATCGCGTCGGTATATGGCGTGTCCGGCCCGCCGCCGTCGGTGCGCAGCAGGCCCTGTACCAGCAGGTCGTTCTCGAGCCGCCGGTAGAAGGTCCGCAGCGCCTCGCTCTCGGCGGAGGGCGTGAGGTCGCGGGCCGGCGGCTGCGGCGAGCTGTCGGGGGCCGCCGTGGGCGGCGGGGCCGGCGCGGGCTCGGGGTCGGGCGCAGGCGCGGGCTCGCACCCCGCGAGAACGAGGGCGGCGAGGACCGCGAGGAGGCCGGCGGGACGGATCACGCGGCGCCCTTGGGTCCGGCGGACTGGCCGACGGTCTCGCCCAGCCCGGTCTGCTTGGCCTTGGCCTGCGCGAGGGTCTGTTTCAGCTCGTGCTCCATCTTCTGCAGGTCGGCCTCGGCCGCCTTGCGCCTTGCCTTGCCCTCGTCGGCGATCTGCAGGCTCTCGTTGATCGTGGCGATCAGGTTGGCGTTGGCCGCCTTCACCGCCTCGATGTCGAAGACGCCGCGCTCCATCTCCTGGCGGATGTTGGCGTTGGCCTCGCGCAGGTTCGCGGCGTTGGCCTTGAGCAGGTCGTTGGTCAGGTCGTTCGCGTCGCGCACCGACTGGGCGGCCTCGGTCGAGCGCTGGATCGTCACCGCCTGCGCCAGCTGGGTCTCCCAGAGCGGCACGGTGTTGATCAGGGTCGAGTTGATCTTGGTGACGAGGGACTTGTCGTTCTCCTGCACCAGCCGGATCGAGGGCAGGGACTGCATGGTCACCTGCCGCGTGAGCTTGAGGTCGTGCACCCGCCGTTCGAGGTCGTCGCGGGCGGCGCGCAGGTCGCGGAGCTCCTGCGCCTTCATCACGCCCTGCTCCTCCGAGGCGGCCTGGACCTCGCGCTCCTTGTTGGGGATCGTGGTGTTGTCGAGCTCCGACAGCTTGGCCTCGCCGGCGGCGATGTAGATCGCCAACTCGTCGTAGAAGGCCAGCGTCTTCTCGTAGAGCTGGTCGAGGCTCTCGATGTCCTTCAGCAGCGTGTGCTGGTGCTTCATCAGGTCGTCGCTGATGCGGTCGATCTGGCCCTGCACCTCTTCGAAGCGCGCGGCGAACTTCGCGGCGGGGGCGGTGCGGCCGACGAGCTTTTCCCACCAGGAGAGCTTCCGGCGCATGTCGAGCTCGGAGATCGAGAAGCCGCGGATCGTCGTGACGATGTCGCGCAGGCTGTCTCCCGCGGGGCCCACGTCCTTGTTGCGCACGCCCTGCAGCATGGACTGGCTGATCTGCTGCAGCTCGTCCTGCGCGGCGGAGCCGAAGGAGATGATCGAGTTCGTGTTGCCCATGTCGAGCTCGGCCATGCGGGCCTTGACCTCGCCCTGGTCGGGGGCGTCCGCGCCCTCGGACGCCACCAGCTCTCCCTTGGGTTCGGGAAGTACCACTTTCGTCACCTTTTCCACCTCTGCGAGGCTCGCTTCGGCCTTCGCCCTGTTTTCCGCGGTCTTCTCGGACATCTCCTGTCCCCCTCGATGGTTCCGGCTGTGGTCAGACGCCCTCGCGCTGGAGGCGATCGCGCAACACCTTGATTTCGATATCCATGTCGCTGCGGTCGTCCAGCATCATCTTCTCGGTCCGGGCGGCGAAGTTGCGCGACAGGTCGTCGAGCAGCGCCTCGTAGTTCTTCCGCGCCTCCGGGTCCTTCTTGCGACGCCAAACCTCGGCGAACTTGCGCGTCGCGTCGCGCGCACCCATCAGGTAGACGCCCAGGAACTTGCGCGCGCCGGTCAGGTCGCGCGGATCCTGTTCGACGGTGCGGATCATGTGCCGGGCGGTGGCGCAGAACTCGGCGACCTTGTCCTGCAGCTGCCGCGCGTCGGTGGTCTGGATCGTGGCGTACATGTCCGAGAGATAGTCCTCGGCCTCGTCCACCACCCGCGCGACCCGGTCCTGCTGGAAGTGGTCGACGCCTTCCACGCGCTTGTCGCGCAGGGGGTCGATGCCGAAGGCCGCGACGTGCAGCCCGCCAGCGGCGATGCCGTAGAGGACCGATCCCACGATGCCGCTGTCGCCGGTCCAGGCGGCGAGGCCGATGCCCGCGCCGGTGAGCAGCGAGCCGAAGATCTTGCGCGGCAGCGCCGGACGGCGGGCGACCTTGCGGGCATTGTAGGCCGCCTCGGCCCGCAGTCCCTCACGGGTCAGCCAGGCGGCCAGCGCCAGCAGGCCCGCGCCGGCGAGCCCCGCCACGAGGCCGACCGGCCCCGCACCCAGGGAGGTCGCCGCGAGCACCACCGGCGGCAGGAACATCAGGTTCGCCTTGGCGCCGCCGGCGTCCACCGGGGCGGCGTCGAGCGGCGCCTCCTCCGGCCGGGGCGTGCCCGGGCTGTGTCGTCCGCCGAAGCGCCGGGCCATCACGGACCCCCGAGCCAGCCGGAGGTGACGCCGAGCGCCAGCAGAAGCAGGATCGCGTAGGAAATGTTGCGGAAGCTGTCGGGCATGGCGACCTCCGTGCTCTCGTGGGACCGTCGTGCCGGGCGGCCGCCTCCGCCCGCGCGGGGCCGCGTCAGCAGGCCCGCGGCATGCACCGCGAGCGCCGCGACGGCAAAGAGCAGCAGGCCGATTATCAGTCGAGTCATGGGCTCTCACGCTTCCCGGGTTCTCAACAATGATAGGAAGTGACCCGGCGGATTACGAGTGTTCCTGCAGCGCTTTCCGCTCGCTGTTGAGCTTCCGCTTGTATCCCGTCTGCAGGATTTCCACGATGAAGAGCACGACGACCGAGAAGTAGAAGGTCGATTTCGACATCGGCACGATCTCGTAGCCGAAGACGTGCAGCGCCAGCGCCTCGGCCTCTTCGTGGGGCATGCCCGTGGCCTCTGCCCCGTGCACCGCCGCCTGGCCCGCTTCGCCGAGCAGGACCACGCCCACGATAAGCAGGATGAAGAGGCCCAGGACCTCGTACATGCGGTTCTTCTGCAGGAAGCGCGTGACGCCGTCCGCGAGCACGAGCATCGCGATCCCCGACAGGATGATCGCCGCGGCGAGCACGACGAAGACATCGGTGATGGCGATGGCCGAGAGGACCGAGTCGAAGGAGAAGATCAGGTTCATCATGACGATGAGCAGGATCACCTGCGTCGCCGACTTGGCGGACTTCCCCTCGACGTCGTGGCCGACCTGCTCGATCGAGAGCATGTGGCTGATTTCCTTGACCGCCGTGTACATGATGAAGCCGCCGCCGAAGATGAAGACCACCGTGGCGAAGTTCACAGCGCCGGTCAGGATCCCCTCCCACTCGAAGGTGTAGAAAGGCGCCTGCAGCGTCGCGAGCAGCTGCACCATGACGAAGAGCAAGATGATCCGCAGCGCCACCGCGAGGATAATGCCCCAGGTTCGCACCGCCTTCTGATGCGCGACGGGCGCGCGCTGGCTCTCGATCGAGATGTAGAGCAGGTTGTCGAACCCGAGTACCGCCTGCAGGAAGCAGAGCATCAGCAGGTTCGTGGCGTTTTCCAGCGTGATGAGATCGGCCATTCGCCTGTCGCTCCCTGTCCCGGACTTCGGGTCAGGTTGCACATGGGTCGTCCAGGGGCAAGGCCAGGCTCAGCGCCGGGGACGGCCTCCGGGGCGTCGCTTGGGCCCGCGCGTCACCTTGCGGCGCGCCTCGCCCTCGCCCTCGGGCGGCTCGAGACCCAGCTGGTCGCGCAGCACCTTGGGACGGACCTCCTCGACCTCGCCGGGCTTCAGCCGGCCGAGCTGGAAGGGGCCGTAGGACAGCCGGATCAGGCGGTTGACGGTGACGCCCACCGCTTCCATCGCGCGGCGGATCTCGCGGTTCTTGCCCTCGCGCAGACCCACGGTGAGCCAGGCGTTCTGGCCCTGCTCGCGGTCGAAGGCGACCTGCATAGGCTGGTAGCGCGTGCCCTCGACCTCGATGCCCGAGCGCAGCCGCTCCAGCGCCTCGGGGGCGGGTACGGGATGGCAGCGGACCCGGTAGCGCCGCAGCCAGCCGGTGGAGGGCAGCTCCATCCGCCGCTTGAGCCCGCCGTCGTTGGTGAGCAGCAGCAGCCCCTCGGAGGTGAGATCGAGCCGTCCCACCGACATCACCCGGGGCATGTCGTCGGGCAGGGCGTCGAAGACCGTCTTGCGGCCCTTCTCGTCGCGCTCCGTGGTCACCAGCCCCGCAGGCTTGTGGTAGAGCCAGACCCGCGGCCGCTCGGCCGCCGCCAGCGGCGTGCCGTCCACCGCGATGCGGTCGCGCTCGGTGACGTTGAGCGCGGGGCTGTCGATGACCCGCCCGTTCACCGCCACCCGGCCTTCGCCGATCATGCGCTCCGCCTCGCGCCGCGAGGCCACGCCCCGCCGCGCCAGAACCTTGGCGATCCGCTCGCCGTCCGTGCCGTCTCCGCTCATGCGCCGCTGCTACGCCGGAAGGACGGGGTCGCGCAATCTCCTTCCGTCGGACGCGAAACCCGTTGCCGCTCCGCGCGCCGCCTGCAAAGGAGAGTGCATGTCCTTCCGCAGCCACATGCAGACCGCCCTGGAGGAGGCCCGCGCCGCCGCCGATCGCGGCGAGGTGCCCGTGGGCGCGGTCGTGGCCGACGGGGCGGGGCGCATCGTGGCCCGGGCGGGCAACCGCACCCGGGAACTGGCCGATCCGACGGCGCACGCCGAGATCCTCGCCCTGCGCGCCGCCTGCGCCGCCGCGGGCTCCGACCGGCTGCCGGACCACGATCTCTACGTCACGCTCGAGCCCTGCCCGATGTGCGCCGCCGCCATCGGCTTCGCCCGGATCCGCCGGCTCTACTACGGCGCCGCCGATCCCAAGTCCGGCGGCGTGGCGCAGGGGCCCCGGGTCTTCGCCCACCCGCAGAGCCACCACGTCCCCGAGGTCTACGATGGGCTGGCCGCCGGGGAGAGTGCGGGGTTGCTCAGGGACTTCTTCGCCCGCCGCCGCTGAGCGGTCGGGATCACCCGGCGCCGCGGACGGGAGCGAGGGGCCAGCCCCTCGCGCTCCCCGGGATATTTCCGCCCAGAAGAGGGGAGGGGCTCAGGTCCACTCAACCGGGTTGCGGTAGATCATGCGGCGGACCGACCCGGTCTTCGAACGCATCAGGATCGTCTCGGCGGTGACGTAGCCCGGCTCGCGCTTGATGCCCGGCACCAGCGATCCGTCGGTCACGCCGGTCGCGGCGAAGATCACGTCGCCGGTCACGAGGTCGTCGCGGGTGTAGACCTGGTCGAGATGGGTGATCCCGGCCTTCTTCGCCCGCGCCCGCTCGTCGTCGTTGCGGAAGGTGAGCCGGCCGTACATCTGCCCGCCCATGCACTTCAGCGCCGCCGCCGCGAGCACGCCCTCCGGCGCGCCGCCCGAGCCCATGTACATGTCGATGCCCGTCGAGGGCTCCGCGCAGTGCATCACGCCCGCCACGTCGCCGTCGGTGATCAGCCGGATCGCCGCGCCGGTGGAGCGGATCTCGGCGATCATCTCCTCGTGGCGCGGCCGCTCCAGCACGCACACGGTGATGTCGGCGACCGAGCAGCCCTTGGCGGCGGCCAGCGCAGAGACCCGCTCGGCGGGGGACATGGCCATGGTCACCACGCCCGGCTTGAAGCCCGGACCGATGGCGAGCTTGTCCATGTAGACGTCGGGCGCGTGCAGCAGCGTCCCGCGCGGCGCCATGGCGATGACCGCCAGCGCGTTCGGCATGTCCTTGGCGGTGAGCGTCGTGCCCTCCAGCGGGTCGAGCGCGATGTCGACCTCGGGGCCCGTGCCCGCGCCCACCTCCTCGCCGATGTAGAGCATCGGCGCCTCGTCCCGCTCGCCCTCACCGATGACGACGGTGCCGCGGATCTCCAGGTGGTTGAGCTGGGTGCGCATGGCATCGACCGCCGCCTGGTCGGCCGCCTTCTCGTCGCCCCGCCCGATCAGGTAGGCACAGGCGATGGCCGCCGCTTCGGAGACGCGGGCGAGCCCGAGGGACAGCATTCGGTCGTGGAATTCGGGCGGCGGCGTTCTCATCTGGCGGATCCTTCGGTCTTTTCCGGTTTCCCGACTTGTGACCGGCGAAGACGACAGGGACAAGACTGCGCGCGCTAACGGCCCGGGGCCGGGGCCGCCGGGGAAGGGGACCGAGCTGAAAGACCGGCTGAAAACCTGGGCCGAGGATCTGCGGCGGGAGATCGCGGTCCTTTCCCTCGCGGCGCGGGATCCGCGCACGCCGCGGGCGGCGCGATGGCTGATCGTCGGTGCGGTCGCCTACGCGCTCTCGCCCATCGACCTGATCCCCGACGCGATCCCGGTCCTCGGCCTGCTGGACGATGTGCTGATCGTCCCCGCCGCGCTCTGGCTGGCGCGCCGCATGGTGCCGGCGCGGGTCATGGCCGAGAGCCGTCGCCGGGTCGCGGAGGGAGAGGTCGCCGCCGGGGGAGGCCGGACAGGGGCGGTGATCGTCGTCTCTCTGTGGTTGGCCCTCGCGCTCGCGCTGGCCCTCTGGCTCTGGCCGGGTTGAGGCTCAGACCTCCTCGATCCGCAGCACCACCGGCTTGCCCGAGACGACGCCCGTCCCGGCCATGTCGGAGAGCGCGCTCTCGAGGGCCGAACGCATGGTCCGGTGGGTGACGATCAGCACCGGGGCGGTTTCGTCGGTGTGGCCGTACTGCCGCATCCGGTCGATGGAGATCCCGTTGTCCCCCAGCGCCTGCGCGACCTTGGCGAGCGCCCCCGGCCGGTCGAGCAGCGCCATGCGCAGGTAGTAGGGCGCGGGCACCGCCGAACTGGCGGGACGCGCCGCGCGCAGGCCCGCGGCCGGCTGGCCGAAGGTCGAGACCCGGATGCCGCGCGCGATGTCGATCACGTCGGCCATCACGGCGCTGGCCGTCGGGCCCTCGCCCGCACCGGCGCCGCGCATCACGATCTGACCCACCGCGTCGCCCTCGAGCACCACCATGTTCATTCCGCCCTCGAGCTGGCCGAGCGGTGAGGTGGCGGGCACCAGGCAGGGCTGCATGCGCTGCTCCAGCCCCCGGCCGGTCATCTGCGCCACGCCCAGAAGCTTGATCCGGTAGCCCATGTCGGCGGCCTGCTGGATGTCCTCGATGGTGACCTCGCCGATCCCCTCGAGCTCCACCGCCTCGAAGTCGACCTTGGTCCCGAAGGCGATGGAGGAGAGCAGCGACAGCTTGTGTCCCGCGTCGATCCCGCCGACGTCGAGCTCGGGGTCGGCCTCCAGGTAGCCCAGCCGGTCGGCCTCCTCGAAGACCGCCTCGTAGGGCAGGCCCGCCGACTGCATCCGGGTGAGGATGTAGTTGCAGGTGCCGTTCATCACGCCCATCACGCGCTCCATCCGGTTGGCCGAGAGACCCTCCGTCAGGGCCTTCACGACGGGGATGCCGCCTGCGACCGCGGCCTCGAAGCGGATGACGTGGCCGGCCGTCTCGGCGGCCTCGGCGAGGGCCTGGCCGTTGACGGCGAGCATCGCCTTGTTGGCGGTCACCACGTCCTTTCCGGCGGCGATGGCGGCCTCGGTCGCGGCCTTGGCGGGACCGTCCGAGCCGCCCATGAGCTCGACGAAGACGTCCACGTCCTCGCGCTGCGCCAGGGCGACCGGATCGTCCTCCCAGGCGAGGTCGGAGATGTCGACGCCGCGGTCCTTGTCGCGCGAGCGGGCGCAGACCGCGGTGGCCACCAGCGGGCGTCCGGCGCGCGCCTCGATCAGCTCGGCCTGGTCGCGCAGGATCTTGAGCACGCCCACGCCCACGGTCCCGAGACCGGCGATACCGAGACGCAGCGGATCGGACATGGGTGACACTCCTGTTCTTGGTGGCGAAAATCGGGGGCCCGGGGGCCGCCCGGCCCTTAGCCGGTCTCGGCGCTCAGGGCAACGGCGCGGAGTCGACGCCTTCGTCCATGCGCTCCTGCACGGGCTCGGGCACCACCTCGCCCCGGATCCGCGCCGCCCGGTCGCGCAGCGCCCCCGCGCGCGCCTCCAGCGCCGGGTCCGGACCGAGGGGCGCGCCCACCTGCGCCGCCCGGCTCCGCAGGCCCGCTGCCCGGGCCTCCAGCGCGGCCGCCTCTCCCTCCGGGTCGCCCCCCTCCGGCGCGGCGGCGAGGATCGGGCCCAGGGGGACGAGGTCGGGATAGGGCGCGGCGCGGTCGGCCGCGGTCAGCCGGCCCTCCAGGGGCGGCGGGGCGCAACCCGCGAGCAGAGCGACGAGGCATAGGGACCGGAGCATGACCCGCAGGCTATCCCGCCCGCCCCCCGGCGGAAAGCGCCTCTCCCTCTTCTGGGGAGAAATATCCCGGGGAGTCCGCGGCCCCGCCGCGGACGGGGCAGAGCCCCGACCCCGCCCGGGGGCCGCCGGAGGCGGTCGCCGGGCTGACCCGGCGCGGCCGTCAGGCCGCTCTTTTCGGGAACGGCTGGTCCCCGGCGCCGCGCCCCGCTAGGAGGCGGTCCATGGATGCCCCCGACGAGATCCTCGCGACGCTCCGCCCCGCGCCCGGCCGCTGGGCGCTGGCGCTCGCCGTGCTCTTCGGCCTGGGCGGGTTGCTGGTGCTGCTTGCCCTCACCGCGGCGCTGGGCGCGGGCGCGCGGGTGGCGATCCTCGCGATCGCGCTCCTGGTGCTGGTGCAGGGCGAGCGGGTGCGGCGGACAGGGTCGCAGGAGGTCCGCCTCACGCGGGAGGGGCTGACGGACGGTGTGGGCGCGCAGGTCGCGCCGCTGGAAAGGATCCGGTCGGTCGACCGCGGCCTCTTCGCCTTCAAGCCCTCGAACGGCTTCGCGGTCGTGCTGGACCGGCCGCTCGGCCGCGCGTGGACGCCGGGGCTCTGGTGGCGCGTCGGGCGGCGCGTGGGCGTCGGCGGGCTCGTCTCCTCGGGGGAGGCGCGGGCCCTGGCAGACCGGCTCGCGCTCCTGCTGGACGAGCGCGGGCCCCGCTAGCAGGCCGCGTCGTTCAGATCGCCCGTGCCCAGCACGTCGTAGCAGAGCCGAGAGGCATAGCGGGGCGAGATCGTGTTGAAGCTGTAGAAGTCGATCGGGTCCAGACCCACCTCGAAGGGCGGGGTGAAGGGCCGCCAGGCCTCGACCACGATGACCCGTTCGCGGTCGCTCATGATCGGCATCCGTCCGTCCAGCGCGCCGCCGCTGGCGAGATCGGCGTCCTGCAAGGCCGTCCCGCCGCCCCGCGTGGTCGACCAGACGACCTCGTAGGCCCCGGCGTCCGCGTCCCAGAGGACCGAGGAAAGCCGCAGCCGGACGTCCTCCGGGTCCTGCGTCATCAGCTCGTGCACCCGCAGCATCGAGTCGAGGTAGGGTCCGGTCACCAGCGAGGTCTGCCGGCTCAGCAGGTCGCCGATGGCAAAGGCCGACTTGTCGTTGAGCGAGACCACGCGGAAGGCGTCGAAATAGACGTAGGTCGCGATATAGGCCCAGATCAGCAGCGGAAAGACGATCACCGATTCCACCGAGATGCTGCCGCGCTCGTCGCGCCGCAGAGCCCGCAGGATATGCCGCGGCCCCCTCATGGCTCGATCACGAAGACCGAGGACGAGACCAGAGCGTAGTCGAGGTGCTCGTCCGCGAGCTTCACGCCCAGGCCGAAGTTGGGGAAGATCGGGTCGAAGAGCGCGCAGGCCCGCAGGAACATCAGGTCGTGTCCCGCGCCGCTGTCGTAGGTGCGGCTCACCTGGACCTCCTCGTCGTGATCCACGCAGTCGGGCACCTGCGGCGAGGCGAGGGTGCCCTGGGGGTTCATCCGGATCATCTCGACCTTCACCTGGTTCATGCAGTCCGGGATGATGGCCGCCCCCTCACAGATCATTTCGCGCAGCTCGTCGGCATCGACCGAGCCGCCGGCGCCGCCGAGCCGGACCGCGCGCACCGAGAGGTCGAGTCCGCGCTCCAGCATCATCTGCCGGATCAGCAGCAGCCCCGATTCCGCGCCGGAGGCCATGAGCAGCATGAAGGCCGGGAAGACGATGACGAATTCCACCGTCGCGTTGCCGCCCTCGCGCCGGCGGAACCGGCGCCATGTCCTGCCGAGACGCCGGATCATTGCAGCAGTCTCAGCTGTGTCAGGTGGCGGGCGATCTCCTCGAAGGTCTCGACCAGCTCGTTGTTCGCGGAGCGGTAGTAGTGCGAGTCGGTCGAGGCGCACTCCTGCATCAGGTCGACCTGGTCGTCGTTCAGGTCGAAGCCCACGGTGAAGACCGTGATCCCCTCGTCCTTCGCGGCCTGGCAGACGGCCCGGAGCCGGTCGTCCTTGGCCGAACGGGCGGGGGCGCGGAGCAGGTCGCCGTACCAGGCGTTGTAGTCGCTCTGGCGGCCGTGCTGCGCCCGGTGGTGAAAGTAGGCGTTGTAGCGGACCGAGACGCGGTCGAAGAGCTCGCCGTAGGTCAGCTGCCGCAGGTGGTTCCGGATCTCGCAGTCGACGTTGATCCACTCGTCGTCCGGCCGGAGCCATCCGCAGCCTTCGCCGTCATCGTCGTAGCCGTTGCCGTTGTCGTCGGCCGGCGTGCCCCAGGGCCACTCGTCGTCGTCGAACCAGGTGTTGCTCCAGCCGTAGGCCTTGCGGCGCGGGTTGAACCAGCGCCCCTCCGCGCGGACCCACATCTCGTTGCGCAGCTCGTCGAACCAGATGTCCGAGAGCGCAGTCATGTCGATTCCCTCGAGCCGGTACTCGTCGGTATTCACGCCGTCGGTCATCAGCACGATGATCTTGTCGACCTGGGTGTCGTCGAAGGAGGCGAGCGCCTGGACAACCCCGCCGATGTCGCCCTGGAAGGCCGCGAGCACCGCGTTCATGGCCGGGTCCAGAAGCGAGGCGCCCCACTTCATGCCGATGTCGATGGAGGTGTTCCCGTCCGCCTGCAGCGCGTCGATCCGGTCCTGGATCGTCTCCAGTCCGGTCAGGCCCGGTGCCGCCCGAGCCCAGTCGTGCGGATTGCAGACCAGCGTGCCGTCCGAGGAATCGGTGCCGTAGAGCGGCCCGTACATCGTCCAGGGGTCGAAATGCTGGGTCTGGGTCATGCTCTCGATGCCCAGCAGCGAGGTGAAGCCGTAGTCCGCCCCGGCCATCGTGGCGCAGCTCGAATAGCCGTGCTGGCGGGCGATGTTGCCGAAGAGGTCGAAGAGCGTCGTCGGCGCGGCGACCTGGGTGGAGTAGGGGACGAGGTTGACCGAGATCCGCTCCTCGCCCATCGCGCCGATCAGCGTCCCGGCGAACTGCTTGGCCGCGTCCCGAAGCTCGGCGATCTTGGTCCCCTGCATCGAGGCTGAGATGTCGAGCACGAGCGAGACCTCGATCTTGTTGACGGTCTCGCCGGCCATGCTCGCGGCGGGGGCGGGAAAGGACTCCAGCCCGACCATGTGCGAGAAGAACGGCAGGACATCGGCGCGGGCCCGGGCGCCCACCACGCGGCTGCCGCTGTCGTTGGAGACGGTGACCTCGACGAGGTGATCCGAAAGCCCGGCCTTGGCCACGTAGTCGCGCACGACCGCCTCGGGGTCGAGCTCCTGGTCGAGGTCGGCGGCGGCGAGGACGGCGCGGTCCAGCGTGCCCTGCAGCCGGGTGCGCGTCGTCTCGGTGCGCAGCAAATCCACCGCGAGGCCCGCGATGAGCAGCATCACGACGAAGATGAAGAGCGAGAAGATGATCATGCCCCCGTGCTCGTCGCGGCGCATCTGGCGCAGGCGGCGGACGGCATCGGCGACAGGGCCCCGGAGACGGGGTCGGGAGGCTGGCAGCGGCGGCATCGGGCACCTTTACTCTCGTGGATCCACACCCTGCCCGCCGCGCCGGGGGCGCGGTGCCCCCGGTGGAGGCGCGGTATCCGTGCCATGATTAGGTCACGGGAATGCGGCACATTGAGGGCGCAGTTTAGACAGAAATGCGCCACATTGTTTCCCGCGGACGCCCGTCCGGGCCGCGAAGGGCGCATGTGGGGCCCAGTGTCGACGTAGGGGAAACATCGCCCAGCCGGCCGGGCGGACCATGCCGCGCCGCCCGGAATATGTGCACTTTCCTCACGAATCGGGTCTAGGGTGCGGCCAGACGCAAAGAGGAGAAGAGCCCGATGTCCCAACCCCATCGCCCCGCCGGAGAACCGACCTTTCGCGAGAGCGTCGATATCATGTTCAACCGCGCGGTCTCGCTCATGGACCTCTCCCCGGGGATGGAAGAGAAGGTCCGCGTCTGCAACGCGACCTATACCGTGCGCTTCGGCGTGCGCCTGCGCGGCGCGATCCACACCTTCACCGGCTACCGCTCGGTGCATTCCGAACACATGGAGCCCGTCAAGGGCGGCATCCGCTACGCCATGAGCGTGAACCAGGACGAGGTCGAGGCGCTGGCAGCACTGATGACCTACAAGTGCGCACTGGTCGAGGCGCCCTTCGGCGGCTCCAAGGGCGGGCTCTGCATCGACCCGCGGCAGTGGGAGGAGGACGAGCTCGAGCGGATCACCCGCCGCTTCGCCTACGAACTGGCGAAGCGCGACCTGATCCACCCCGCCCAGAACGTGCCCGCGCCCGACATGGGCACCTCGGAGCGCGAGATGGCCTGGATTGCAGACCAGTACCGGCGGATGAACACCACCGACATCAACGCCAACGCCTGCGTCACCGGCAAGCCGGTCCACGCCGGCGGCATCAAGGGCCGGACCGAGGCGACCGGCCGGGGCGTGCAGTTCGCCCTGCGCGAGTTCTTCCGCCACCCGGAGGACGTGAAGAAGGCGAACCTCTCGGGCTCGCTCGACGGCAAGCGGGTGATCGTCCAGGGCCTCGGCAACGTGGGCTACCACGCGGCGAAGTTCCTGCAGGAGGAGGACGGCGCCCGGATCACCGGGATCATCGAGCACGACGGCGCGCTCTACTCCGAGACCGGCCTGCACGTCGAGCAGGTGAAGCAGTGGATCCTCAAGCACGGCGGGGTCTCGGGTTACCCGGACGCGAACCACCACGCCGACGGCGCCGAGGTGCTGGAGGCAGAGTGCGACATCCTCATTCCGGCGGCGCTCGAGGGGGTCATCAACCAGGACAACGCCGCCCGCATCAAGGCGCCGCTGATCATCGAGGCGGCGAACGGTCCGGTCACCGCCGGGGGCGACCAGATCCTGCGGGAGAAGGGCACCGTCATCATCCCCGACATGTACGCCAACGCCGGGGGCGTGACGGTGTCGTACTTCGAATGGGTCAAGAACCTCAGCCACATCCGCTTCGGCCGGATGCAGCGCCGGCAGGAGGAATCGCGGCACCAGCTGATCGTGACCGAGCTGGAGCGGCTCTCGGCCGACACCGGCATCGGCTGGCAGCTGACCCCGGACTTCAAGTCGCGCTACCTGCAGGGGGCGGGCGAGCTGGAGCTGGTGCGCTCGGGCCTCGACGACACCATGCGCGAGGCCTACCAGTCCATGTCCGAGGTCTGGCACGGCCGCGACGACGTCCACGACCTGCGCACCGCGGCCTACATCGTCGCGATCCAGCGGGTCGTGGCGAGCTACCAGGCCAAGGGGCTCTGACGCAGGGCCTCCTCCGCGCGGCGCGCGACGTCGGCCCCCTTCCCGGCGGCGATTGACCGCCGCAGGCCATTGCCACCGCCCCGCGAGGGGATAGGCTGGCCAGGAGAGGGGACCGGTCGATGGCCTATTCGGGATGGCGGATCATACGCGAGGCGCTCACCGGCAATGCCGGTTGGCGGCCCGTCTGGCGCGACCCGGAGCCGAAGTCCGAGTACGACATCGTCATCATCGGCGGCGGCGGGCACGGCCTCGCCACCGCCTACTACCTCGCGAAGGAGCACGGCGCGCGCAGCGTCGCGGTGCTGGAGAAGGGGTATCTCGGCGGCGGCAACGTGGGCCGGAACACGACCATCGTGCGCGCCAACTACTTCCTGCCGGGCAACTCGGAGTTCTATTCGCACTCGCTGAAGCTCTGGGAGGGGCTCGAGCAGGACCTGAACTACAACGTGATGCACTCGCAGCGCGGGCTCATCAACCTGTTCCACTCCGACGGCCAGCGCGACGCCTTCGCCCGGCGCGGCAACGCGATGATCAACCAGGGCGACGACGCGGTGCTGCTGGACCGCGAGGGCGTGCGGAAACACCTGCCCTACCTCGACTTCGAGCAGGGCCGCTTCCCGATCTACGGCGGGCTCTACCACCCGCGCGGCGGCACCGCCCGGCACGACGCGGTGGCCTGGGGCTATGCCCGCGCCGCCGACCGGCGGGGCGTGGACCTCGTGCAGAACTGCGAAGTCACGGGTATCGACGTGGAGGGCGGCCGCGTCACCGGCGTCCAGACCACGCGCGGCGCGATCAAGGCGAAGAAGGTTGGCATCGTGGTCGCCGGACGGTCCTCGCAGGTGGCCGAGATGGCGGGCCTGCGCCTGCCGATCGAGAGCCACGTCCTGCAGGCCTTCGTGACCGAGGGGCTCAAGCCCTGCATCGACCAGGTCGTGAGCTTCGGCATGGGCCACTTCTACATCAGCCAGTCCGACAAGGGCGGGCTGGTCTTCGGCGGCGACCTCGATTTCTACGCCTCCTACGCCGCGCGCGGGAACCTTCCGCGGGTCGAGCATGTCATGGAGGCCGCCATGACCCTCATGCCGATGATCGGGCAGGCCAAGGTCCTGCGCTCCTGGGGCGGGATCATGGACATGACGCCCGACGGCTCGCCGATCATCGACCGGACGCCCGTCGAGGGCCTCTACCTCGACGCCGGCTGGTGCTACGGCGGCTTCAAGGCGGTGCCCGGATCGGGCTTTGCCTTCGCCCACCTGATCGCGCAGGATCGGCCGCACGAGAGCGCCGCGCGGATGCGGCTGGACCGCTTCGCGACCGGCAGGGGCCTGATGGACGAGGAGGGCACGGGTGCCCAGCACAACCTTCACTGACCGCGAAGCGGACACAGACCGGAGATCGACATGAAACCGATTGCGCTTACCGCCCTTCTCGCCCTCACGCTCGCGGGCTGCGGGCAGGGGATGGACCGGGTCGCGACTCCCGCCACGACCGCAGCCGTGCCGGCCTCAGCCCCCGCCGCCGCCGATCCGGCGGCGCAGGCCCGGACCGTGGCCGCTCGGCTGAACGCCCGCGCCGACGTCCTGGCCGAGAGCGGGCTCCAGCTGCGCTCCGCCGTGGCCGAGGGCCAGCTCGTGACCGCGGAGTTCGGCCTGTCATTCCCCGGCGCCGATCTCTCCGAGGAGGATCGCGCCGAGGTCGGGCCGACCTTCACCAACGCCCTGCTCGAAGGCTTTTGCGCCGACGACAACGCGCGCACCTTCTTCGCCTCGGGCAACCGGCTGCGCGTGCGCTTCCTGGGCTCGGACGATGCGCTCGTCGGCGACGTGACCGTCGACAGTTGCGCCTGATGGGACGCCACGCCGTGCCTTCCACCCCCGCTCCGCTCACGAGGGTCTGACGCGCCCGAATGAGACTGCCCTGTCCTCACTGCGGTGAGCGCGATCTGCGCGAGTTCACCTACAAGGGTGCGGACCTGCCGCTGCCCGAGGGGCCGGACTGGGGGCCGGACTGGGAGGCCTACCTGCACCTGCGACGGAACCCGGCCGGGGAGACGCGGGATCTCTGGTATCACGGCCCCTGCGGCAGCTGGCTGAGCGTGACCCGGAACACGGCGACCCACGCGGTGGCGGAGTCCCGGCCCGCGCGGGAGCCCGGGTCGTGAGGCTCCCCGGTCGCGGCCTTCACGAGGGACCGCCGGCGGAGGTCTACTTCGACGGCAAGCCCTACGACGCGCGGACCGGCGAGACCCTGGCGGCGACGCTGCTGGCCAACGGCGTGCGCCTGATGGGCCGGTCCTTCAAGTACCACCGCCCCCGGGGCATCCTGACGGCCGGGTCCGAGGAGCCCAATGCGCTGGTTACCGTGGGCCGCCGGGGGCGGCAGCGCCCCAACGTGCGTGCCACGATGCAGGAGATCTGGGATGGCTTCCGGGCGCGCAGCCAGAACTCCTGGCCCGCCCTGTCGCGCGATCTCATGGCGGTCAACGATCTCGCCTGGCCACTGCTGGGCGCGGGGTTCTACTACAAGACCTTCATGTGGCCCCGCGGCTTCTGGGAGAGGGTCTACGAGCCGATGATCCGCCGGGCGGCAGGTCTCGGCCACCTCTCGGGAGAGCCGCCGGAGCAGGCCTCGGAGAAGGCCTTCGCCTTCTGCGACCTGCTGGTGATCGGGGCGGGTCCCGCCGGTCTCATGGCGGCGCTGACGGCGGGCCGGGCGGGCGCGCGGGTGATCCTGGCCGACGAGGAGGCCCGCATGGGCGGGCGGCTCCTGTCGGAGACCCACGAGATCGACGGGGGTCCGGGTCACGCCTGGGCAGACGGGGTGCTGGCAGAGCTCGCGGCGCTGCCCAACGTCCGGCTCATGCCGCGCACCACGGTGACCGGGGCCTACGACCAGGGGACCTACGGCGCGCTGGAGCGCGTCGGCCTGCACGCGGCGCCGCGCGCGGACCTGCCGCCGGAGTGCTTCTGGCGGATCGCGGCGCGGCGGGCGGTTCTCTGCGCGGGCGCGATAGAGCGGCCCGTGGCCTTCGCCGACAACGACCGGCCGGGGATCATGACGGCCTCGGCCGTGCGCACCTATCTCAACCGGTGGGGCGTCGCACCGGGACAGCGGGTCACGCTCTTCGCCAACAACGACGACGCGCACCGCACCGCCCGCGATCTCGCGGCGGCAGGGGTGACGGTCGCCGGGGTGGTCGACAGCCGGGACTCGGCGCCCGAGGGCGACTGGCCGGTCTATACCTCGGGCCGGGTCACCGGAACCCGGGGGCGGCTGGGGCTGCGCTCGGTTACCGTCACCCATGCCGGCGGCACGCGGGAGATCCCGACCGACTGCCTCGCCGTGTCGGGCGGCTGG
Organism: Histidinibacterium aquaticum; assembly: GCF_008710275.1. Taxonomy (GTDB): domain Bacteria; phylum Pseudomonadota; class Alphaproteobacteria; order Rhodobacterales; family Rhodobacteraceae; genus Oceanicola; species Oceanicola aquaticus. The sequence continues at coordinate 615,374 of NZ_VYQE01000001.1, read as the reverse complement.
AACCCCTCCGTTCACCTGACCTGCCACATGGGCGCGCGCCCGGTCTGGGACGAGGCGCGGCTGGCCTTCCTGCCGCCGGAGGGTGCGGTGCCGGGGCTCGCAGTCGCAGGCGCGGCGCGGGGGCGCTTCTCCACCCGGGCCTGCCTGGAAGACGGCGCCGCGGTGGCGGCGGAGGTGCTGGAGGCTCTGGGCTTCGACGCCACGCGGACCGAGCTGCCGGAGGCAGAGGACGATCCCTACCGCATCGCCGCGCTCTGGCATGTGCCGGGCAAGCGGCGCGCCTGGCTCGACATGCAGAACGACGTGACGGTCAAGGACGTGGCGGGGGCGGCCGCCGAGAACTTCCGCTCGGTCGAGCATATGAAGCGCTACACGACGCAGGGCATGGCCACCGACCAGGGCAAGACCTCGAACGTCGCGGCGCTCGCGGTGCTGGCCGACGCCACGGGGCGCAGCATTCCCGAGACCGGCACGACCACCTTCCGCCCGCCCTACACGCCGGTTTCCATCGCCGCGATGGGCGCGGGGGGCGAGCGGGAGGGCTTCGCGCCGGTGCGCCGGACGACCTCCGATGCCGCGGTGCGGTCGCGCGGCGCGCCCATGGTCGAGGCCGGGCTCTGGTACCGTGCGGCCTACTTCCCGAAGGCGGGCGAGAAGGCCTGGCGCGAAGCCTGCGACCGGGAAGTCGCCATGGTGCGCGGGTCGGTGGGGGTGGCCGACGTCTCGACGCTGGGCAAGATCGAAGTGCAGGGCCCGGACGCGGCGGCTTTCCTCGACTATGTCTACGCCAACCGCATGGGCAGCCTGAAACCCGGGCGGGTGCGCTACGGGATCATGCTGCGCGAGGACGGGCACGTCATGGACGACGGGACCGTGGCCTGCCTCGGTTCGGATCGGTACCTCGTGACGACCACCACCGCCGCAGCCGGTCTGGTGATGGCGCACATGGACTACGCCGCGCAGGTGCTGCGGCCGGAGATGGATGTGCGGCTGACCTCGGTCACCGAGCACTGGGCGCAGTTCGCGGTCGCGGGTCCCGAGGCGCGGGGGGTGGTGGCCTCGCTGCTCGACGAGGAGATGGATGCCGAGCGTTGGCCCTTCATGTCATGCGGTCCGGTCGGGATCGGGGGCGTGGACGGACGGCTCTTCCGGATCTCCTTCTCCGGCGAGCAGGGCTACGAGATTGCCGTGCCCGCGCGCTACGGCGCGTCGCTCTGGCGGCTGCTGCTGGCGCAGGCGGAGGGCTGGGGCGGCGGGCCCTACGGGATGGAGGCGCTCAACGTCCTGCGGATCGAGAAGGGTTTCCTCACCCATGCCGAAATCGACGGGCGGGTGACGGCCTTCGACCTGGGGATGCAGCGTATGCTCTCGAAGCCGGACTTCATCGGCCGCGCCGCCGCCATGCGGGAGGGGCTGCTTGACGAGGACCGTCCCCAGCTCGTGGGCCTGCGCCCGGTGGGGGCGGTGGCGGCCCTGCCGCCGGGCGCCTTCCTCTTTGCGCCCGACGCGGCTGCCGTGCGGGAGGCGGCGGAGGGGCATGTGACCTCTGCCGCCTATTCGCCCACGCTCGGGACGACGCTGGCGATGGGGTTCCTCGCGCGCGGGCGCTCGAGGCATGGGGAGACGGTGAAGCTGGTCGATCACCTGCGCGGTGTCGAGGTTCTCTGCGAGGTGGGGGATCCGGTGGCTTACGACCCCGAGGGGAAACTGGTCCGTGGTTAAGCTGTCGCCCCTCTCACCCTTCGCAGGGCTGCTGCCGCGCGAGGTGGGCTCGCTGCGGGTGACCGAGGTCGATCCGGGCCCGGTGCACTGGATCGCGCCCTACCGTTCGGGACTGGAGGGCACCGCGGAGGCGCTGGGCGCGGCGGGGTTCGACTGGCCGGCGCCGAACCGGTGGACCGGTGGTGCGTCGGGTCGGCTGGTCTCGGTCGGGCCGGGGCAGGCGTTCCTTGTCGGGGCCGTCCCGCCGGAGATCCCCGGGGCAGCCGTGACCGATGTCTCCGACGGCTGGGCAGTGGCGGCGCTGGAGGGGCCGACGGTGCGCGAGGTGCTGGCGCGGCTGGTACCGGTGGACCTCTCGGAACAGGCCTTCGGCGCCGATGCCACGGCGCGAACGCTCGTGGGCCACATGTCGGCGAGCGTAACGCGGGTGGGGGAGGGCTTCGAGGTGATGGTCTTCCGCTCCATGGCGGGGACCTTCGTCGAGGAGGTCGAGCGCGCGGCACGATCGGTGGCCGCCCGGGGGTAGGGCGCGAGTCGTTTGGCCTGGCGGTGCGTCCGGAGAACGCACCCCACGGCGTGGCGGTGTCTGGTGCGGCGGTGCGTTGGAAACGCACCCGACGCACGCGCCTCCGGCCCGGGTCGCCTCATGGGCGCCGGGCTGATGCGGCGGGGGCCGCGGATCGTCTCCGTATCGTATCTCTGGCGGGCGGGCCGTGGAGGGATGCCATCCCCCCCAAGGTCGGAGCGCGCAGGGACCTGCCCCGCGAGGGGGCCGGCAGCCACGAGAGTCTCCATATGGCACGACCGGCACAGCCGGCCGCGGGTCAACCGTGGGCCACCCTGCCAGAGGACGGTTAAGAGGCGGTGACCGGTGCGTACGCTGCGCTCAGTTCGCCCATCCCTGCTCGGCGAGATAGGCCATGACCGGCTCGCGCACCGACTGCTCACCGCGCGCGGCGGCGTCCTCGATGACTTCGCGGACCTCCCGGAGATTGCAGCGGCGCAGCATGTGCTTCACCGGCCCGATGGAGGCCGGGCGCATCGACAGCGTGCGGAAACCCATGGCGGCCAGGCAGAGGGCCTCGATCGGCCGGCCGGCGTCCTCCCCGCAGAAGGAGAGCGGCGTGCCATGCGCCTCGCACCGGTCGATGACCTGCTGCAGGAACCGCAGGAACGAGACGTTGAGCGTGTCGTAGCGCCGCCGGACCCGCTCGTTTTCGCGGTCGGCGGCGAAGAAGAACTGCTTGAGGTCGTTGCCGCCCACGGACAGGAAATCGACCTCGTCGTAGAAGATGTCCGGCGCATAGCCGAGCGAGGGGGTCTCCAGCATCGCGCCGACCTCGACCACCTCGGGCAGGGGATGGCCGAGGATCCTCTCGCGCTCCATCGCCTTGTCGAACTCGGCGCGGGCGTCGCGGAACTCGGCGAGCTGGGCGATGAAGGGGAACATCACCGTCAGCCGCCGGCCCGCGGCGGCGCGGATCAGGGCCTGCAGCTGCATCCGGAGGACGCCCGGCTTGTCGAGCCCGACCCGGATCGCCCGCCAACCGAGGGCCGGGTTCGGCTCCTCGTTGGGCTTCATGTAGGGAAGCACCTTGTCCGACCCGATGTCGAGCGTGCGGAAGGCGACGCGCTTGCCGCCCGCGGCGTCCATGACCCTCGAGTAGAGCGCCGAGAGCTCGGCCCGGCGGGGCATCTGGTTGCGGATCAGGAACTGCAGCTCGGTGCGGAAAAGGCCCACCCCCTCGGCGCCCGAGGAGGGCAGGGAGGGCAGGTCGGCCATGAGGCCTGCGTTCATCTGCAGCGAGATCCGCGTGCCGCAGAGCGCCTCGGCGGGTTCGTCCCGGATCGAGGCGTAACGCTCCTGCGCGCGGGCCTTCATGGCGATCTTGTCGCGGAAGGCATTCTGCACGCTGTCGTCGGGACGCAGATGCACCACGCCCTGTTCGCCGTCCACCAGGATCGGGTCGCCGTTCAGCGCCTCGGTCGTGATGCGGCTGGCGCGGATCACCAGCGGAATCGCCCAGGCGCGGGCGACGATTGCGGCGTGGCTGCCGACCGACCCCTCCTCCAGCACGATGCCGCGGATAGTCTTGCCGTATTCCAGCAACTCGCCGGGGCCGATGTTGCGGGCCACGAGGATCGGGTTTTCGGGCATCTCCGCCCCGGTGTCCCGGCCCTGTCCGGTGAGGATGCGCAGCAGGCGGTTCGAGAGGTCGTCGAGATCGTGCAGCCGGTCACGCAGGTAGGGGTCCTGCGCCTGGTTCATTCGGGTCCGGGCGAGCGACTGTTCTTTCTCGACGGCGGCCTCGGCGGTCAGGCCGTTGGCGATGTCGGCCTCCATCCGGCGCAGCCACGACCGGGAGTTCGCGAACATGCGGTAGGCCTCGAAGACCTGCTTCTGCTCAGCGTCGACCGCCATGCTGGACTCGAGCAGGTCGTCGACTGACACCCGCAGGCGCTCGATCGCCTCGGTCAGGCGCTCCAGCTCGCGGTCGGGGTCGTCGCTGACGGGGTTGGTGACGGTGACGCGGGGCTCGTGCAGGTAGACCCGGCCCTCGACCGCGCCCTCCTGGCCGACGACGCCGCGGAACAGCACCGGCTGCTGGTGGCGGGCCTCCATCGCGGCGCCCTCGCCGACGAAGGCGCCGAGCTCGGTCATCTCGGCCAGCACCATGGCCACGACCTCGAGGGCGTAGACCTCGTCGGCGGTGAACTTGCGCTGTTCCTTGGACTGCACGACGAGCACGCCCAGGGCCTCGCCGAGGCGCTGGATCGGCACGCCGCAGAAGGACGAGAACCGCTCCTCGCCGGTCTCCGGCATGTAGCGGAATCCGCGTTCCGCCGGGGCGTCGGGAGTGTTGATCAGCCGCTTGGACCGCGCGACGCGGCCGACGAGACCCTCGCCCAGGCGCATCCGCGTCTGGTGCACGGCCTCCTGCTCAAGGCCCTCGGTCGCGCAAAGCTCGAGCGTGTCGGGGTCACGGAACAGGTAGATCGAGCAGACCTCCGCCCCCATCGAGTGGGCGATCAGGTGCACGATCTTGTCGAGGCGCGCCTGGCCGGCGGCGTCCTCGGCCATCGTGTCCCGCAAACGTCCGAGAAGCTTGCGGCTTTCGCTTTCGAACTGGACCGCCATTCTGGCTCTCCCCGGTCGTCCGGGGACAAGCTATAGGCGAACGCCCCGGAGAAGGGAAACCGGGAAAGACATGCCGCGACGCGGGACCGACAGTCAGGGCCGGCCCGGTCGAGGCGGCGCGACGGCGCGTGAGCAGACGCGAAAAAGGGCCCGCCCGGGGGGCGAGCCCTAAGAGGAACGGGTCGGATGAGTCAGCCCCGGTCGTCGACGATGAAGGTCACGGCGTCGTCGGTGCGTTCCAGCGCGACGACGGTCTGGGGATCGACACCCTCGGCTTCGAGCGCCTCCGTGATCACGCTGTTCTCCGAGATCGCACGGTGGACGTCGGCGATGCTCTGGGCGTTCTCTCCGAGCACGCGGTCGAGGTCCTCGGTCGAGGTCTCGGACCCTTCACTCAGCTCGGACAGGGCCACGGTGCGAAGCTCGGCGGTCGGATCGATTTCCCGAATGACCTCGGACGGATCGGAGCCGCCCATGGCTTCGACGTCCTGAACGACCTGGTCGAAGGTGGGATCTTCGCCGATATCCGTGACGATCCCGTAGGTATCGGCCCCGACGCCGTCCTCGAAGGTCATGGTTTCCTTGAGGCCGCCCGCATCGTCGTTTTCCTGCGCGGTCGCGGGAAGGGCGAGGCCTGCGGCGAGCAGGGCGGCTAGAGCTGTCTTGGGATAGATGTGGGGACGCATGGCACCCTCCAGACTTGTCACTTTGGCTGACGGACATACCGCCGCCTTCGATGACTCAACGTGTCCGGAGAGTGCAGGTTTCGTCACATCCGGTTGCGGTCGTCCACGATCAGCAGCGGACCGTCCGGCCCGTTGAACCAGGCGACCACGTCCTCGACGTTATAGCCCGCGTCGGCGATCCCGGACGCAAGGTAGTCGCGGTCGGCAATCTGGCGGTGGTACTCGATGAACTGCTCGGCGCGGGCCGAGAGCTCGGCATCGAGGTCGGCGAGGTCTTCGTCGGAGCCGTCGATCTCGCTGAGGCGTACGACGGTGACGTCGGTGTCCTCGGGAAGCCCGTCGAAGGCCTCGTCGGGGTTGGCCGCGCCACCCTGCAGTGTCGTGGTGAGATCGGCGACGCTGCCGGGCGTGCCCGTCTCGTCATTGACCTCTTCCTCGCTCTGGGCGTCGGCGTTCGCGTTGTCGGTGGCGTCGTCCTGCGCGAGCGCGCCGGTCGTGAGCGCGAGGCTCAGGAGCGCCGCGATCGATACCTTGGCAGACGTGTTGAACATGGATGTCCTCCGCTTGTCTGGCGGACGGCGCCAGCCGCCCGCGGTCCCCGCGTCGTCGATGACATGAAGAACGGCGCTGGCCCGCCGCGGGGTTCCGCGACAGGTTGACCCAAGGGCGGAGGCGCGGCTCAGGCCGCGCGGTCGAGCTCGAAGGCGTCGTGCAGTGCCTGGACCGCCAGCTCCATGTACTTGCGGTCGATGAGCACCGAAATCTTGATCTCGGAGGTCGTGATGACCTTGATGTTGATGTTTTCGGCCTTCAGCGCCTCGAACATCTTGGCTGCGACGCCGGCGTGGGAGCGCATGCCGATGCCCACGACCGAGACCTTGCAGACACCGGTATCGGCCACGAGATCGTGATAGTTGATGCTCCCGGAGGCCTTGGCCTTTTCCATCGCGGCCTCGGCCCGCTTCACCTGGTCCACGGGGCAGGAGAAGGTCATGTCGGTGCGGCCGTCCTCGGAGATGTTCTGGACGATCATGTCGACGTTGACCCCCGCCTCGGCCAGCGGGCCGAAGATCGAGGCGGCGATGCCTGGACGGTCGGCGACGGAAATGAGGGTCATCTTGGCCTCGTCGCGGCTGTAGGCGACCCCGGCGACAACATTGCTTTCCACGATATCCTCCTCGTCGCAGACGAGCGTTCCGGCCTCGTCGGACTGTTCCTCGAACGAGCTTAGCACCCGAAGGCGCACCTTGTAGCGCATGGCGAGCTCGACCGACCGGGTCTGCAGCACCTTGGCGCCGAGGCTCGCGAGCTCCAGCATCTCCTCGAAGGCGATGCGGTCGAGCTTGCGAGCCTTGTCGCAGATGCGCGGGTCGGTGGTGTAGACGCCGTCGACGTCGGTGTAGATGTCGCAGCGCTCTGCCCCGAAGGCGGCGGCGAAGGCGACGGCGGTGGTGTCCGACCCGCCGCGGCCCAGCGTCGTGATCCGGCCCTCGGGAGAGATGCCCTGGAAGCCGGCGACCACGGCGACCCGCATGCCCTCGGCGAACTTGCGGTTGATGTTCTCGGGCGGGATCTCCTCGATCCGCGCGGCGCCGTGGGCGGAGTTGGTCCGCAGCGGCACCTGCCAGCCCTGCCAGGAGCGGGCGGGAACATCCATTTCCTGCAGTGTCAGCGCCATGAGGCCGGCGGTAACGTTCTCGCCCGAGCTGACGACGGCGTCGTATTCCCGCGCGTCGTAGAGCGGCGAGATCTCGGAGACATGCTCGACGAGGCGGTTGGTCTCGCCCGCCATGGCGGAGACGATGACGATCACGTCGTAGCCCTTGGCGACCTCGACGCCGACGCGCTTGGCGGCCCGGCGGATCCGGTCGGGCGTGGCGACGGAGGTGCCGCCGAATTTCATCACAAGGATGGGCATGGTCCCTCGCCCTTCGTTCCGCGCGCTCATATTGCGCGCGGAGGGCCCGCGCAAGATCTCAGCCCCGCGTGGCGCGGGCAGCCGACAGCGGGATCAGCGCCATGAGCACGACGAGCATCCAGTAGGCGGCGGGCAGGCTCCCCCATTCCGCGATCACCCCGATGCCCGCGGGGCCCAGAAGAACGCCCGCGTAGCCCGTCGTGGTGACCGCCGCGATGGCAAGGCCCGGGTCCATGACGGTCTGCCGGCCCGCGTGGCTGAAGATCACGGGCACGATGTTGGAAGCGCCCGCACCGATCAGCGCGAACCCCGCCAGCGCGATCCACCCGGCCGGGGCGGAAGCGGTGAGGGCCAGGCCCGCCATGGTGAGGATGCCGCCCCAGATCAGCACGCGCTTGCCGCCGACGGTGGAGACGATGCGGTCGCCGGTCAGCCGCCCGATGGTCATGGTCACCGAGAAGACCACGTAGCCGAGCCCCGCCCGCTCCGGCGCGGAGAGGTCGCGCTCGACCAGCAGTAGCGCGCCCCAGTCGAGCACCGCGCCTTCCACGAGAAAGCAGATCGCGGCGAGAACGGCGAGCAGCAGGACGACGCCCCTGGGCAGCGCGAAGGTCGGCGCCTCGCCCGAGCGGGCGCGCAGCAGTCGGGGCGCCGCGCCCAGCATGGCGGCGAGTGTCAGGGCGCTGCCGGTCAGCGCCGCCCCCTGCGGCGAGAGACCCGCGGCGAGGAGGGCCGTCACGCCGCCCGCCCCGACGAGCCCGCCGATGCTGAACTGCGCGTGGAAGCCCGACATCAGCGGCCGCCCGTCCCGACGTTCCACCTCGGCCCCGTGCACGTTCATCGAGACGTCGAGCGTGCCGAGCGCCGCGCCGAAGACGAAGAGCAGCGCGCCGAGGATCATCGGCTCGGAGGTCAGGATCAGCAGCGGCAGCACGGCGGCCAGGCCGAACCCGCTGACCAGCATCATTGGCCGCGCCCCCCGTTTCGCCGAGAGCCAGCCGGTCACCGGCATGGCGATGACCGAGCCGATCCCGAGGCAGAGCAGCAGCAGCCCCAGCCCGGCCTCGCTGACACCGGTCTGATCCTTGGCGAAGGGAATGAGCGGCGCCCAGCAGGACACGGCAAAGCCCGCCGCGAAGAAGGCGAGCCGCGTCGCGAGACGCGCGGGGGCGAGGCTGGCGGGAGTGTCGGCGAGGGCGGTCATTGGGCGGCGTCCTTGGCGAGATGGATTTGCGGGCCTGCCTTGGCGAGCGCCGCGCGGGTGGTGTCGTCGGTTCCGGCCGAAATGACCAGATGGGTCAGCCGCGCGAGCGGGGCGATCGGGTATGGGGCCGTGGTGCCGAGCTTGTCGGCGGTCATCATCAGCGCAGTTTCGGCGCTCCGGTCGAGAAGGGCGCGCTTCATCTCGACGTCGGCCATGTCGAAGCCCGCGATCCCCTCCGCCGGCGAGAGGGCGCAGGCACCGAGAAAGCAGAGGTCGATGCGATAGCGCTCGAGTGCGGCGAGAGCCTGGGCATCGGTGCAGCCGCCGGTCTCCGGGTCGAAGGCGCCGCCGACGAGGAAGAGCGCGAGGTCGCTCCGGCGCGAGAGGGCGTTTGCGGCGCTCAGGGAATTGGTGACAACGCGAAGGCCGGGGGGGAGAACCTCCGCGAGGAGGGCCACGGTGCTCCCTGTGTCGAGGAAGATGGTGCTGTCGGGCCGGATCAGGCCGGCTGCAATTATGGCCAGCGCCCGCTTCGCGGCAGTGTTTTCCGTCTGCCGCTCCGTCACCGGCCCGTTCGCGGGTGAGAGGGGCAGCGCACCGCCGTAGACGCGGGTGCAAAGCCCGTCGGCGGCGAGGGCACGGAGGTCGCGGCGGATCGCATCCTCAGAGACGCCGAACTCGCGCGCAAGGTCACTTGCCACCACCGACTGCCCGCCCGAAAGGCGGTCTGCGATAGTGCGGCGGCGGCCGAGAGGCAGGGTCGAATCGTGCATAAACGTGCATTACCCGGTAATACCGGGCGCGTCGAGCCCCTAGCCGTACATCCGCAGCATCTCCTTGAGGTCCTCAAGGGTATTGGCCTCCGCCACCGGCTTGTCGTGGCGCCAGCGGGCCATGCGGGGGAAGCGGAGGGCGACGCCGGACTTGTGGCGGGGGCTTTCTTGGATGCCCTCGAAGGCGATCTCGAAGACGTGGGTCGGGGTCACCTGCCTGACCGGGCCGAAGCGCTGGACGGTGTTCTTGCGGACCCACTGGGTGATGCGGCGGAACTCGGCGTCGGTCAGGCCGGAGTAGGCCTTGGTGAAGGGCACCAGGGTGTCGCCGTCGTGCACGGCGAAGGTGAAGTCGGTGAAGAGGTTGGCGCGGCGGCCCGAGCCCTGCTGCGCGTAGATCATCACCGCGTCGATGGTCAGCGGGTCGACCTTCCACTTCCACCAGTCGCCCTTCTTGCGGCCCGAGAGGTAGGGCGAGTCCCGGCGCTTCAGCATCAGCCCCTCGGCGTTGAAGTCCCGGCTCTCCGCGCGTGTCTCCGCCAGCGACTCCCAGTCTTCGGCCGAGACGTTGGGCGAGAGGCGGACGGGTGCCTCGGCGGGGGCCTGGGCGACGAGCGCGTCCAGCCGGGCGCGGCGGTCGGCGAAGGGCTGGTCGCGGACGTCGCGGCCCGCCTCCTCCAGCAGGTCATAGGCCATGAGGACGACCGGGCTCTCGATCAGCAGCTTCTTCGGCACGGTCTTGCGGCCGATCCGCTTCTGCAGGGCGTTGAAGGGCAGGGGGCGTTCGTCCTGGAAGGCCAGGACTTCTCCGTCGATGACGGTGCCCTCGGGCAGGTAGTCGATGAGCCGCGCGAACTCAGGGAAGCGGTCGGTCATCAGCTCTTCGCCCCGCGACCAGAGGTGATGCTCTCCGCCGCGCAGGATGAGCTGGCCGCGGATGCCGTCCCACTTGCGCTCGGCGAACCAGTCGGTGGCGGGACCGAGGTCGTCGCCCTCCTCGAGCTGGTAGGCGAGGTAGAAGGGATAGGGGCGCGAGAGATCGGCGGAGGGGTCCTCGGCCTCGATCAGCCGCTCCCAGGTCGTGGTCTCCGGGGTCCAGCTGCCCATCAGCTTGTGGGTCAGCAGCGCCTCTTCCTGCCCGGTGGCCTGCGAAAGGGCGCGGGTCATGAGCTTCTGGCTGACGCCGACGCGGAAACCGCCGGTGAGGAGCTTGGTGAAGAGTAGCCGCTCGGTGCGGTCCTGCCCCTCCCAGGCCTCGAGGATGCCGGCCTTTCGGGTGTCCTCGTCGGCGCGGGAGAGCTCGGCGAGGCGCTCGATCCAGAACGTGAGCGGCTTGTCCTCGGCGGGTTCGCCGGCCGGCAGGACGAGGGAGATGGTCTCGGCCAGGTCGCCGACGATGGGGTAGCTCTCCTCGAAGAGCCAGAGCGGGATGCCGGCGCGCTCGCTGGCCCATTCGCGCAGGAGCGAGGTGGTGATGACCCGGCGCGGGCGGCGACCCGAGAAGAGCGCGATGCACCACAGCCTGTCGGAGGGCGCGGCGGTCTCGAAGAAATCCGCCAGCGCGGAGACCTTCCGCGTCGTCTTGGTGGTCTGGTCGACGCGGGTGAAGAGCGTGGCGAAGTCCTTCACGCCGCCTCCTGGTCGCCCGCGTCGTCGAGGCTCTCGCCCTCGTAGTCGGTCTCGACGATCTTCGCGTCGTAGCCCTGCTCCTCCAGCCAGCGGCGGAAGATCGAGGTGTAGCCGTGGGTGACGAAGATGCGTTCGGCCCCGGTCTCGGCGATCGCGGCGTTGAGGCCGGGCCAGTCGGCGTGGTCGGAGACGATGAAGCCGCGGTCGGCGGCCCGGCGTCGGCGCACCCCCCGCAGCGCCATCCAGCCGGAGGCGAAGCCGGTGGAGGAATTCGGAAACCGCCGCGCCCATGCTGAGCCGAGAGCGGAGGGCGGCGCGATGACCATGGCGCCGGGGTGGTCCTTGCCCCTGGTCTCGGGCTCAACCCGGATGGTCTCGGGCAGGGCGAGGCCCTGTTCGCGGAGGACGGCGTTGGTGTTCTCGACCGCGCCGTGGGTCAGGATGGGGCCGATCTCGGGGTCGAGGTCGTGCAGCAGGCGCTGGGCCTTGCCGAGGGAATAGGCACCGAGGATGCAGGCGCGGCCTTCGGCGGCATTGGCGCGCCACCAGTCGTTGATCTGCGCGCGGAGCGCGGGCAGTGCGGTCCAGGTGAAGACCGGCAGGCCGAAGGTGCACTCGGTGATGAAGGCGTGGCAGCGCACGGGCTCGAAGGGCTCGGAGAGGCCGTCGCCCACGGTCTTGTAGTCGCCGGAGACGACCCAGACCTCGCCGCCCACCTCCACGCGGATCTGCGCCGAGCCGGGGACGTGGCCGGCGGGGTGGAAGGAAAAGGTCGCTCCGCCGATGGTTACCCGCTCGCCGTAGCGGACGGTCTCGACGTCGATCTCGCCCAGCCGGTGGCGCATGACGGGGGCCGAGCCCTCGGTGCAGAGGTAGCGGCCCATGCCGGGGCGGGCGTGGTCGGCGTGGCCATGGGTGATGAGCGCCCGGTCCACCGGCCGCCAGGGGTCGATGTGGATGTCGGCCGCCGGGCAGTAGATGCCGCGGTCGGTGAAGGTGAGCACGTCCGCCATGCCGGGCGATCTAGCCGCGCAGGCCGCGAGGGCCAGAGCGCTACTTGAGCTGGCTGTCCTTGGAGCCGCGCCGGTTGATGCCGCCGCGCGCCTGGAAGCGGCCGTCGCGCTCCTGCTGGCAGTCGACGCAGAGCTTCACGCCCGGGATCGCCTCGCGCCGGCGCTCGGGGATCGGCTCGTCACATTCCACGCAGTGGGTCGCGCTCTCGCCCTGCGGGGCGCGGCGCGCCTTGAGCCGCTTGAGTTCGTCCTCGATCGAGGCTTCGATCTGTTCGTTCACCGCGCCATCGCGCGACCAGCCGCCGGCCATGATCAGTCTCCTTCAGGTGAGAGCAAGAAAGATAGGAACGGGCAGGCGAGCCGTCAAAGGCGCCGGTCAGGCGGCCGCGGCGAAGTGGTCGGCGATGCGGTTGAAGATCATCTCGCGGTGCCGCGGCGCCTCCATCAGGATCTCGTGGCGGCCCCCCTCGACGGGCACGAGTTCGCCGCTTTCCCAGCGGGCCATGCGCGCTTCGATCCGGCCCGGGTCGACGATGGTCTCCTCGGTGCCGAGGAAGGTGACGCAGGCGATGTCGGGCGAGGAGCGGCGGGCAAGCTCGCGCATCTCGGTCAGGGCCTCGTTCAGCCAGTGCAGCGAGGGTCCGCCGAGCCCGAGGTCCGGGTGTTCGTGGATCTGGCGCTGCATGTAGTCGAACATCTCGCGGTCCGAGGTGAGATTGTTCATCTCGAAGGCCGCGCGCATGATGTAAGGGTCGCCGCCGTGTCCCGGCGCGAAGCGGTGACCGAAGCGCAGCGGCCGCGCGATGCTGGACAGGCCCCAGGCGAACGGGCGCAGGGTTGCCGACATCTGGATGCCCCACATGGGCGCGGAGAAGGCGACGGCCACGACGTCGAGCCCCTCGTAGAGCGAACGCAGACCGATGCAGCCGCCCATCGAATGGGCCAGCAGGTAGTGCGGGCGGGGAAGACCGAGTTCGTCGGCATAGGCCGTCATCGCCGCGACGTCGTGCTGGTAGTCTGGGAAGGCCTCGACGTGCCCGACGAGCGGGTCGTCCTGCATCCGGGCGGAGATCCCCTGGCCGCGCCAGTCGATGGTGACCGAGGCGTAGCCGCGCTCGGCCAGGGCGCGGGCGTCGCGGCCGTATTTCTCGATGTACTCGGTGCGCCCGGGGAACAGCAGGACGGTTCCGCGGGCGCCGGGGGCCGGCCAGTGGCCGATGCGAAGGCGGAGCCCGTCCCGCGTTTCGACCCAGTGCGCCGCGCCGTCGTCGGGCCCGTCGGCGACCTCTGCGAAGAAGGGGGCGGGCTCCATCGTCACCTTTATCCGAGGATGCTGGCGAGACGCATGGCGGTGCCCATGTCACCGTCGAGCTTGAGCTTGCCGGTCATGTAGGCGGCCGTCGGGTTTTCCTCGCCATCGAGAATCGCCTGGAAGGTCTCGGTGTCGGAGGTGAGAGTGACCTCCGCGTCCTCGTCTCCGGCCCGGGCGCCGTCGCCGTCGATCATCACGCTGCCTTCGTTCTCGATGACGAATTTGGCCGTGCTGTCAAAGCCTTGACCGGCCATCTTTTCGTTCAGGCGGGTGACCGCCTCGTTCACGACTTCGCTCATGCTGGGCCCTTTTCCCTTGTTCGTGACGGGGCGGGGGTGGCGCCCCGCTCCGCAACCTCTACAGTCCGGGTTATGGCGAGCATTCGGACCCTCATCAAATGTATCGTGGCGTCGGGGCTGCTGTCGGCGGGACTTTCGCTGTCCGCGGGCGCCGAGACGCTGGACGAGATGTACCAGGATCTGGCCGCGGCCGAGACCGAGGAGGAGGCGCGCCGCATCGAGGAGCGCATCGCGAGCGAATGGGCCAAGAGCGGCTCCGCGGCGATCGACCTGCTGTGGCAGCGCGGGCGCGATGCGCTGGAGGCGGGCGATCCCCGCACCGCGGCCGAGCATTTCACCGCGGCCATCGACCACGCGCCGGACTTCGCCGAGGCCTATCACGGCCGGGCCACGGCCTACTTCATGCAGGACCTCTACGGTCCGGCCCTGGACGACATCCGCCAGACGCTGGTGCTGAACCCCCGCCACTTCGGGGCGATGCGCGGGCTGGCGATCATCCTGGAGCAGATCGGCGACGAGGAAACGGCGATGCAGGTTTCCCGCGAAATCCTCGAGATCCATCCCTATATGGCGGATGTCGCCGAGGCCCTCGAGCGCCTCGAGCTGCGGCAGGACGGCATCCCGCTCTAGGGAGCCGGCCTCCGGCGAAAGGCCAAGATGACGACGAATTCCCGGATCACGGCCGTTCTCGGCCCGACCAACACGGGCAAGACCCATTACGCCATCGAGCGTATGCTGGGCTATCGCACCGGTATCATCGGCCTTCCGCTGCGCCTGCTCGCCCGCGAGGTCTACGAGCGGATCAAGGCGGTGCGCGGTCCCTCGGTGGTCGCGCTTGTGACCGGCGAGGAGCGGATCGTGCCTGAGCGGACCCAGTACTGGGTCTGCACCACCGAGGCGATGCCCGACGGGATGGGCTGCGACTTCCTCGCCATCGACGAGATCCAGCTCGCCGCCGATCCCGACCGGGGGCACGTCTTCACCGACCGGCTGCTGAACGCGCGGGGCCTGCACGAGACGCTGTTCCTCGGCGCGGAGACCATGCGCTCGGCCATCGCGGCCAATGTGCCCGGGGTGCAGTTCATGCGGCGCGAGCGGTTCAGCGAGCTGACCTACGCGGGCTCGAAGAAGATCAGCCGGATGCCGGGGCGCTCGGCCATCGTCGGCTTCTCGGTCGAGAACGTCTATGCCATCGCCGAGCTGCTGCGCCGGCAGAAGGGCGGGGCGGCGGTCGTTATGGGCGCGCTCAGCCCGCGGACCCGCAACGCGCAGGTCGAGATGTACCAGAACGGCGACGTCGACCACCTCGTCGCCACCGACGCCATCGGCATGGGGCTCAACCTCGACATCGACCACGTCGCCTTTTCCTCGCTGGCGAAGTTCGACGGGCGCAAGATGCGCCCCCTCGCGCCCGAGGAACTCGCCCAGATCGCGGGTCGGGCCGGGCGGCACATGAACCACGGCACCTTCGGCGTGACCGGCGAGGCTCCCGAGATCGACGAGGGCGTGGTCGAGCGGATCACCTCGCACAGCTTCCAGCCGGTTAAGAAGCTGCACTGGCGCAATGCGCGGCTGGAGTTCGGCTCGGTCGGACGGCTGATCGGATCGCTGGAGCAGAAGACCGACGACCCCTGGCTCAGCCGGATGCGCGAGGCCGACGACCTGCAGGCGCTGAAGGCGCTGGCGGCGGACGCCGAGGTGCAGGCGCGTGCCTCCGACGGGGCCTCGGTCCGGCTGCTCTGGGACGTCTGCCGCATCCCCGACTTCCGTGGGATCAGCCACGGCGAACACGCGGGTCTGCTGCGACAGATCTTCGGCTACCTCCACGAGAACGGCCGCGTGCCAGACGACTGGATGGCCCGGCAGGTCAAACGGATCGACCGCACCGACGGCGACATCGACACGATCTCGAAACGCTTGGCGTATATCCGCACATGGACCTATGTCGCTCAGCGGCGGAACTGGGTGAGGGACGAATCGCGTTGGCGTGAGGAGACGCGCGCGGTAGAAGACCGATTGTCGGATGCCCTGCACGGCGCGCTGACTCAGAGATTCGTGGACCGGCGGACGAGCGTGCTTCTCCGCCGGCTCAAGCAGAAGGAGGCCATGTTGGCCGAGGTGAACGATGAAGGCGCGGTGACCGTCGAAGGTCAGCACGTCGGGCGGCTGGAAGGCTTCCGCTTCCGGCAGGACAAGAGCGGCACGGCGGACGAGGACAAAACCGTCCGGCAGGCCTCCCTCAAGGCGCTCGCGCCGCAGTTCCACCTGAGGGCCGACCGCTTCTACAATTCTCCCGATACCGAGCTCGACTTCACCGAGCAGGGCGGCCTCATGTGGGGCAAGGAGGCGGTGGGCAAGCTTACCGCGGGCGACGATCCGCTGAAGCCGCGCGTCGAGCCCTTCGTCGACGACGAGGCCGGTCCCGACATCCGGCAGAAGGTCGAGCGGCGCCTGCAGCACTTCATCGATCGCAAGATCGCCAAGGACTTCGAGCCGCTGATGAAGATGCGGAACGACGAGGCGCTGACGGGCCTCGCCCGCGGCTTCGCCTTCCGGCTGGTGGAGAATTTCGGCGTGATCCCGCGCGGCGACGTCGCGCAGGAGGTCCGCGACCTCGACCAGGACGCCCGCGGCGCTCTGCGCCGGCACGGCGTCCGGTTCGGGCAGTTCACCGTCTTCATGCCGCTCCTGCTCAAGCCCGCGCCGACGCGGCTCCGGCTGGTGCTCTGGTCGCTACAGAAGGGCCTCGATACCTTCCCCGAGGCGCCGCCGCCGGGCCTCGTGACCGTGCCGGCCGCCAAGGATGCCGAGCCGGGCGTCTACGCGATGTCCGGCTACCGCGCCGCGGGGGAGCGGGCGATCCGCATCGACATGCTGGAACGCCTCGCCGACATGCTGCGCGACAAGGACAGCAAGGGCGGTTTCGAGGCGACCGCCGACATGCTCTCGATCACCGGCATGACGCTGGAGCAGTTCGCCAACCTCATGGAGGGGCTCGGGTACAAGGCCGAGAAGGGCGAGAGGGTGAAGCAGAAGCCGGTCGCGGCGACCGAGCCCACGGACGCCGCCGGCGACCCGATGCCTCCGGGCGAGCCGCCCGCGCCGCCCTCGACCCCGCCGGGCCCCGAGGTTCCGCCCGAGGCGCCGCCCGGGCCGGGGACGCCCCCGCCGGAGACGCCGCCGCCCGGTCCCGACGTGCCGCCGGAAGAGCCGCCCGTGCCCGATCCGGACCTGCCGCCGGCAGAGCCGCCGACGCCGGACGAGTCTCCGCCCGACGCGCCGGACGAGACGCCCGTGGAAGAGCCTCCGCCGGAGCTGCCCGAGCAGACCGCCGAGGTCGACGCCGTGGCGGCGCAGGCCGAGGAGGCCGAGCCGGAGATGGAGGTGTTCTACACCTTCACCTGGGCCGGTCGCCGCGAAAAGGGCCGCCGTCCCGAGCAGAAGCAGGGCAAGGGACGTGGCAAGCCCAAGGGCAAGGGGCCCAAGGGCCCCGCCAAGGGTGGCCAGAAGGGCCCGCGCGAACACAGCGCAGGTCCGAAACGCGAGAAGAAGATCGACCCCGACAATCCCTTCGCGGCGGCGCTCGCCGGCTTCAAGACGAACTGAGGCCGCTTGGAGCCGCGTCCGACGCTCCGCATCGACAAGTGGCTCTGGCAGGCCCGCTTCTTCAAGACGCGCGGCCGGGCCGCCGAGCTCGTCTCGGCCGGGCGCGTGCGGCTGGACGGGGCGCCGATCGCGAAGCCCGCCCGCGCGGTGGGACCCGGCGACGTCCTGACCTTCCCGCAGGGAGAGCGCATCAGGGTCGTCCGGATCGTGGCCATCGGCACCCGGCGGGGGCCCGCGCCCGAGGCGCGCGAGCTCTACGAGGATCTCACGCCGGAGCCAGAGCCGAAAGCGCCCCCGCCGCCCCGGTACGAGGGCAAGGGGCGCCCCTCTGCGAAGGACCGGCGCGACCTCGCGAAGCATGGTCCCAAGGGTGCTTGAAGCTCCCTCGCAGCTGTTCTAGGTCGGCGTGCGAAGGAAGGACGGGCCGGTACATGACCTATATCGTCAACGACAACTGCATCGCCTGCAAATACACCGATTGCGTCGAGGTCTGCCCCGTGGACTGCTTCTACGAGGGCGAGAACATGCTCGTCATCCATCCCGACGAGTGCATCGACTGCGGTGTCTGCGAGCCGGAGTGCCCGGCGGATGCGATCCGCCCCGATACCGAGCCCGACATGGAAAAATGGGTTGAGTTCAATCGGAAGTACTCCGAGAAATGGCCCGTGATCATAACGAAGAAGGATCCGCTGCCCGGCGCCGACGAGATGGACGGCAAAGAGGGCAAGATGGAGCTCTTCTCGGAGGCGCCCGGCGAGGGCGGCTAAGCGCCGGTTTACCCAGCGGTGGCGGCGGCCCTTCCATTGGGCCGCTGATTCTGCTATATTGTGCATCGATGCTGCTGGAATCCTGAACCGCAAGAAACCTCGATGATCGACGGAGGCCCCGGTCCCCGCCGGTCTTCTGTCGTCCGATGGTGTCAGGTGCCCCTGGAAGGACCCTGCGATGAGCAAGACCAAGAAGAACGACTTTTCCCCTGACGACTACGTCGTCTACCCCGCGCATGGCGTGGGGCAGATCATTTCGATCGAGAAGCAGGATGTTGCGGGCATGGAGCTCGAACTCTTCGTGATCTCGTTCGAGAAGGACAAGATGACCCTCCGCGTTCCGACCCACAAGGCGTCGGAAGTGGGGATGCGCGCGCTGTCCTCGCCGGACGTCGTCTCGCACGCCATGAAGACGCTTAAGGGCAAGGCCAAGGTCAAGAAGGCCATGTGGTCGCGCCGTGCCCAAGAGTACGAGCAGAAGATCAACTCCGGCGACCTGATCGCCATCGCCGAGGTGGTCCGTGACCTCCACCGCGCCGACGATCAGCGCGAGCAGTCCTACTCGGAGCGTCAGCTCTACGAGGCCGCGCTCGAGCGTCTGACGCGCGAGATCGCCGCGGTCGGCGGCAACGACGAGACCGCCGCCGCCAAGGAAATCGACGACGTCCTGGTGAGCCGCGCCGCCGCGGCCTGATACTCGGACCGATCTGACTCGAGAAAGCCGCGGGGTGTCCCGCGGCTTTCTTCGTCTCAGGGGGCAGGGCTCAGGCGCTGACCGGCTCCCGCTCTGCGCTCTTGCCGGGCTCGATGCCCGAAATCGCCTGGATCAGGTTGTCCTCGGTCACCTCCTCGGAGGTGAAGGTCCGCATGATGCGGCCGGAGTACATCGCCACGATCCGGTCGCTGACGTGCAGCACCTCCGGCATTTCCGAGCTGATGACGATCACCGCGTAGCCCTGGGACGCCAGTTCGCGGATCAGGTTGTGGATCTCCGATTTCGAGCCCACGTCGATGCCCCGTGTCGGCTCGTCGACGATCAGCACCTCGGGGTTCATCGACAGCCATTTCCCGATCACGATCTTCTGCTGGTTGCCGCCCGAGAGGTTGCCGACGGTCTGCTTCCAGCTCGGTGTCCGGATATCCAGCTTCTCGCGGTACTTCTCGAAGATCGCGATCTCGGCGCCCTCGGCGGTGAAAGGCCCGCTCGACAGCTCCCCGACCTGCGGCAGGGTCATATTGTCCCGGCAGTTCATGCCGAGGACGAGCCCCTGGCTCTTCCGGTCCTCCGGCACCAGGCTGATGCCGAGAGAGATCGCCTCGGCGGGAGAGTGGATGCGCACCTCCTTGCCGTGAACGTGGATCGAGCCCGCCGTCGGGCTGCGCAGGCCGAAGAGCGTCTCGGCGATCTCGGTACGGCCGGCGCCGACCAGCCCGTAGAAGCCCACGACCTCGCCCTTGCGCACCTCGAAGCTGATGTCCTCGAAGAGCCCCCGGCACGAGAGCCCGCGCGCCTCGAGCGCCACTTCGCCCAGCTGGTGGTGCGAGGTGTTGCGGCTGAGGTCGAGCGTCCGGCCGATCATCAGTTGGGTCACCTCGTCCTCGTTGGTCTCGGCCGTGTTGAGCGTCCCGCGGTACTGTCCGTCGCGCAGCACGCTGATCCGGTCGGTGATCTTGAAGATCTCCTCCATCCGGTGGGAGATGTAGATGATCCCCACGCCCTGCGATTTCAGATCGGCGATGACGTCGAAGAGCACGACCTTCTCGGCATCGGTCAGGGAGGCTGTGGGTTCGTCGAAGATCACCGCCTTGGCGTCCACGGTGAGGGCCCGCGCGATCTCGACCATCTGCTGGTTGGCGATGGAGAGCGTGCCCACGCGAGTCCGCGCGTCGAAGCCCACGCGCAGGGTCTTCAGGATGCGATCCGTGCGCTCGTAGAGCGTCTCCCAGTCCACGAAGCCCCAGCGCTTCTTCGGCAGCTCGCCGAGGTAGATGTTCTCCGCCACCGTCAGCTCTTCGGCGAGGCTGAGCTCCTGGTGGATGAAGACGATCCCCTTGCCCTTGGCGTCGAGCGGGTTCGCCATCACGGCGGGCGTCTCGCCCACGAGAATGCGCCCCTCGTTCGGCTGGTGGATGCCGCCCAGCACCTTCATCAGGGTGGATTTGCCGGCGCCGTTCTCGCCCATGAGGGCATGGACCTCGCCGGGGAGGACGTCGAAGGAGACACCGTCGAGCGCGCGCACGCCGGGGAAGGTCTTGACGATACCTTCGAGCCTGAGAGCCGGTTGGGTCATGTCCGCAGGGCCTCCTTGCCCTTCACGTTCAGTTGCCGGTCGAGGAAGAGAACGGCGATGAGGATGAGGCCGATCACGAGGTTCACCGTCTCGGTGTCCGCGCCGATGTGGCCCAGTCCCTTGCGCAGCAGCTGGATCGCGATGACGCCGCCGAGGGTCGAGATCACCGAGCCCGAACCTCCGGTGAGCTTGGTGCCGCCGAGGACGACCGCGGTGATGACCCAGAGCTCGTAGAGCTGGCCGTCGTTGGGATTTACCGAGCCGCTCTCGGAGTAGAATACCACCGCAGAGAGGGCCGCGAGGAAACCGATCAGGACGAAGTTCCGCATCATGTGCGGGCCTACACGGATACCCGCGTTGATCGCCGCCTCGCGGTTGTCGCCGATGGCATAGGCGTTCCGGCCATGGATGGTGCGGTGCATCACCACCCAGATCACCGCTGTCACGCCCAGCAGGAACCAGGTGGCGGTGTGCAGGCCGAGGAACTGCGCCTCGGCGAAATCGACCAGCGTCCAGTTGAGGTGGCTGGTGGGCTGCTCGCCGTTGTACATGAAGACGAGGCCACGGAAGCCGAGCATCGACCCCAGGGTCACGATGAAGGCGTCGACGCCGGTCTTCCAGACGATGAGCCCGTTGATCGCGCCCAGCACCGCACCGGTGAGCAGCGCGAAGGTCCAGGCGAGCGGGATCGCCCAGTCGCCCATCGCCGCCATGAAGGGCCATGTCATGCTGTCGAGCAGCACGACCGCGGCCAGGGCGAAGGTGGCGCCCACCGAGAGGTCGATGTTGCCGTTGATCATGATGATCGTCATGCCCATCGCGATGATCCCGATGGGGGCCGACTGCTTGAGCAGCAGCAGCATGTTCGCCGGGTCGAGGAAGGCGTTGTCGCTCACCGAGAAGAACTGTCCGGCGATGCTGAAGAAGATCAGCTCGAGGACGATGAAGCCCCAGATCGCGCCGCGGGCGAGGAAGGTGCTGAGGGTTCCGGGTTTCATGGGGTGTCCCTCCTCAGGCGATCGGTGACCAGAGCCGGCCGCGCTTGGCCGCGATGTCGAGCCAGACCGCCAGGATGATGATGATCCAGGTGACGACGTACTGGACGTAGAATTGCAGGCCGACGAGCAGCAGGCCGTTCTGGATGAAGCCCAGGATCAGCACGCCGATGACCGTCTTGAAGATCGTACCGGAGCCGCCCAGCAGCGAGGCGCCGCCGAGGATCACCGCCGCAAGCACTTCGAGCTCCATCCCCTGGCCCACGGTGTTCTGCGAGCCCAGCGACCGGCTGGCCTGGATGAGGCCCGCGCAGGCGACGCAGAACGCCGAGATCAGGTAGCAGGCGAAGACGACGCGCGCCCGCCGGATCCCCGAGAAGGTGGCCGCCGTGCCGTTGCCGCCCACCGCGTAGACCTTCCGTCCGAAAGGGGTCTTGGCGAGGATGACGCCGAGTGCAGCGGCGAGCGCGAGGAACATCAGGATCGGCACCGGGATCCCCAGGGCCTCGCCCTGGCCGAAGACGCTGAACCAGGTCCCGGACTTGTCGGCGATGTCCATGTTCTGGCCGCCGGAATAGGTGAGCGTGAGCCCGTGGATGGCCGAGAGCATCCCCAGCGTCACGATCAGCGAGTTGAGCCTCAGGTAGCCCACGAGGAAGCCGATGAAGGCGCCGAGACAGAGCGTCATGGCAAACATCGCGGGGATCGCGAGGGCTGGGCCGATCTTGTCGTGCAGGTCGAGCACGACGATCGTCGAGAACGACATCATCGACCCCACGGAGAGGTCGAGGTTGCCGCTGATGACCACGAAGGTCACGCCGAGCGCCATGACCCCCAGGATCGCGGAGGATCGGACGACGCCGAGCACGTTGTCGGGGTCGATGAAGCGTGGGTTCGCGATGGTGAAACCGATGATGAACAGGACGAAGGCCACCAGGATTCCCTGCTTGGCCAGAAACGTTCCCACGGACGCCTTGCTCAGGCCCGCCATCTTGCTGTCCTCCCTGCCGGTCTCGCTTGTCGCCGGCCGCTTGTCCGATACGTCTGCCATGTCCGCCTCCTCCCCGAGACGTCTGTCAGACGAGGGTCATCCCCCCGTCGATCATTACGATCTGCCCCGTCATGTAATCGCTGTCCTTCGATGCGAGGAAGGTCGTCGTGCCGGTGATGTCGTCCGGCCGGGCCACTCGACCGCGCAGAATCCCGGTCGAGAACTCCTCCATCGCCTGGCCGGGGCGCTCGGCGGCGCCGATGTTCATCAGGTCCTTGTCGACCTGGTCCCACATCTCGGTGGCGACGACGCCCGGCGCGAAGCCGGTCACGGTGATGTTGTGCTTGGCCAGGTCGCGCGCGCCCGACTGGGTGAGCGAGACCACGGCGTGCTTGCTGGCGCAGTAGGGCGCCACGTTGTCGAAGCCCTGCCGGCTAGCGATCGAGGCGGTGTTCACGATCTTGCCGCCCGTGCCCTGGGCGATCATCTGGCGGGCGGCCTCCTGCATGCCGATGAGGCAGCCCAGACCGTTGACGCCCATGATGAAATTCCAGTTCTCCTCGGTCACGTCGAGGAAGTTCATGGGCTTGTTGACGCCCGCGTTGTTGAACTTGACGTCGAGCTTGCCGAAGCGCTCCACCGCGTGGGCGATCATCGCGCGGACCTGCTCGCGGTCGGTGACGTCGACGGCCGCGTGGGTCACGCGCGCGCCGCTCCCGTTGACCCGGCCCATGGCGCCCTCGGCGACCTCGGCTGCGGCGTCACCGTTGATGTCCGCAAAGCAGACGTCGGCGCCTTCCTCGACCAGGGCTTCGCCGATGGCGCGGCCGATACCCCGGGCGGCGCCCGTCACGATGCAGGAGCGGCCTGCCACACGTCCCATAACCCGATACCCTTGTTCGAAGCTGAAGAATGAGACCGGGCGCGGGGAGAGGTCCCGCGCCCGGCCAGGGAGGAGAGATCAGAAGACAGGCTTCTCGAACTCATCCATGTTGTCCTGGGTGATCTTCGGCGTGTCGAAGTAGTTGAGGAACGGCACGTCCTCGCCGTTCAGCACGTCGAGCGCGGTCTGCAGCGCCGCCTCGGCGTCGTCGACCGGCGACTGGTAGATCGAGCCCCAGTAATCGCCTTCGCCCATGGCCTCGTAGCCCACGGCGAAGTTGGTGGCGCCGACGAAGACGATGTCCTCGGACCGGCCCGCGGCGCGCGCGGCGTTCAACGCGCCCACGCCCATGTTGTCGTCGCCGGCATAGACGCCGTCGATGTCGTCGTACTTGACCAGGAAGGCTTCCATGACCTGCTGCGACTTCTCGCGGTTCCAGTCGCCCGGCTGCGTCTCCATCAGGGTCACGTTCGGGCAGACCTCGGGCAGACGATCCTCGAAACCCTGCGCCCGCTCGATGGCGGTGGTGTAGCCGGGCTGGCCGGAGATCTGCACGATCTGGGCCTCGTCCTGGATGCCGAGCTCGGTGAAGCGGTCGCACATGATCTCGGCCGAGCGCGCGCCCTGCGTGATGTTGTCGGGGCCCGAGAAGGAGGCGACGAAGTCGAAGCCCGGCTCGGCAATGTTGGAGTTGGTGACGATCACCGGGATGTCGGCCTGGCTGGCCTTGCGCACGGCGGGAATGACGGCCTCGCCGTTGGTCGGCCAGATGATGATGGCGTCGACTTCCTGCTGGATCAGGTCCTCGACCTGCGCGATCTGGCGGGCCACGTCGCCGCCGGCGTCCAGCACCACTACCTCGACGTTCTCGTTCGCCTCGGCGGCCTCGATGAAGGCCTGTTCGTAGGTGGTCTGGTAGCTGTCGACGCCCACGTTGTTCTGGGTGATGCCGATCGTGTACTCCTGCGCGGCCGCGGCGCCGGCAAGGCCGGCGGTGACGAGCGCGGTGGTCGCGGCCAGAGTGATCTTGGTCGGTGTCATGTCAGGTGTCCTCCCTAGAGACTGACTGTTCTTCGGACTGTCCGCCGCCCTCCTCTTGGCGGGGCCCTCGTCGGGCCGCGGAAGTCTCGACCCTCACTTTCCACGAACATGGCCGCCCAAGCGTCAGGCAAGATGTCCGTTTCGGACATGGATGTATCCATAATGGATATATTGGACGTAACGTCTGGATATCGAACTGGACATTTTTCCACGGAGACCCGCTGTGAGCCGACGCGACAGAACAGACCCCCCGCCGAAGGACCTCCGACAGGTGAACGCAATGGCCGAGAACATCCAGATCGGACAGGCCGCCTCCCGCCAGCCGGCGGAGCGGTCGGGCCGGACCGATCTGGCGATGGCCACCGGGTTCCTCGAGGAGCTGATGCTCGAACTGGGCGGCGCGCTGGAGCCTTCGACCCCCGACCCCTACCTCGGCATGAGCCTGCACCTGCTGCGCAGCCATCTGGACGGGCGCATCGTCACCCCCTCCAGCATGGTCGCCGCGGCGGGTGTGCCCTACGCGACCGCCGTCCGTCGACTCGCCGACATGCAGAAGGCGGGCCTGATCGAGCAGCGGCCGCGGTCCAAGACCGGCAAGTCCTTCTCGCTTCATCCCAGCGAAGAGATGCTGTCCGTCTGGGCCCAGCTCTCGGACCGCATCCTGCGCCTCGGCCGCCGCGCCTTCGTCGAGACGGGCGCTCCGGCCGAGGCCGACTACTACTTCGGTGGCTCCTATATCGATTCCACGACACTGATTCCGCCGCCTCAGGTCCTGCAGCGCCCGCTCCGTCTCGCCGGAGGGCTGCGGATCCTCGTCCACGGCGACCCGACCTTCATGGTCATGGACAACCTGAAGCGCCAGTTCGAGCAGCTCGTCGGCGCGAAGATCAATCAGCGCGCCTTTTCGATCGACCGGCTGCGCGAGGAGGCGATCCGCAACGCCGCCCGGCCGCAGAGCCGCTACGACCTGATCGCCGTGGACCTGCCCTGGGTCGGCGAGTTCGTGGCGCGCGGCGTCCTCGCCCCGCTCGACGAGATGATGGAGGTCTCTCGCCTCGATCCCGGCGACTTCCACACCGCGGGCTGGCGCGCGGCGCACTGGATGGGCCGCCCCTACGGCGTGCCTGCGCAGACCACGCCTGAACTGATGTTCTACCGCCGCGATCTCTTCGCCGAGGCAGGGCTCGAGCCGCCGACGACCACCGGCGCCGTGCTGGAGGCCGCCCGCGCGCTGCACGACCCGCGCCACGGGCGCTACGGCATCGCCTGGAACGCGGCGCGCGGGACGGCCCTGGGACATACCTTCATGATGGCCTGCGCCGACTTCGGCCAGCCGATCCTCGACATGCAGCCCATCGCCGGGGGCTACGACGCCGACTGGCTGGGCCGCGAGAGACCGCGGGTGACCATCGACACCGAGCGGGGCCTCGCCGCCGCCGAGTACCTCATGGACCTGATGGACGTGGCCCCGCCCGACATCCTCTCGATGTCCTGGTACGAGCGGGTGCGCCCCTACGCCGAGGGCAAGGTGGCGATGGCCTACGGCTACACGCTGCTTGCACCCTACTTCGAGCTCGACCCCGCCTCGCCCGCGAACGGTACGACCGGCTACCTGCCGCACCCGCACGGGCCCGGCGCGCGCCCGGTGGCCCCGGTTGGCGGCTACGTCCTTGGAATCCCGGCCAACCTCGCGCCCGACCGCCGTGCCGAGGCAGCGGAGGCGCTCATCGCCTTCACCTCTCCCGAGGCGCAGAAGCTCTACATCCAGAACGGCAGCCGGACGAGCCCGCGCTACTCCGTGGGCGCCGACCCGGAGGTGCGCCGCCTCAGCCCGATCTTCGAGGCGGTCGACCAGATGTCCTGGCGCGACGAGCTGCAGTTCTGGCCGCGCCCGCCGATCCCCGAGATCTCCGAGATCATCCGCATCTGCGGCGAGGAATTCCACGACATGCTGCGGGGCGTCGTCTCCCCGCGGCAGGCGCTCAGGCGCGCGCAGGAGCGCGCCGAGGCCGCCATTCCGTAGCGACCAAGGTCAGACAGGGAGGAAACCGATGGACCCCAACCGCCTCAAGGGCAAGAACATCCTCATCACCGGTGCCGCGCGCGGCATGGGCGCGGTGAACGCAGAGCATTTCGCGGAGCAGGGGGGCAACGTCTGCCTCGGCGACCTCGACCTCGACGAGGCGCAGTCCGTCGCCGACAAGATCAACGAGCGCGGCAACGGCAAGGCCATCGCCGTGAAGATGGACGTCACCAAGCGCGAAGACAACGCGAACGCGGTGGCCGCCACCGTCGAGGCCTTCGGCTCGATCAACATCGGTGTCTTCAACGCCGGCCTCAACAAGCCCCGGTTCTTCATGGATATCGACGAGCCGAACTGGGACCTCATCATGACGGTCAACACCAAGGGCATGTGGCTCGGTATGCAGGAGACCGCGCGCCAGATGATCGCCCAGGGCCCCGAGGAGACGCCCTACAAGCTCATCAACGTGGGCTCCGTCGCCTCGCGCAAGCCGCTGGTGGACGTGACCGTCTACTGCACCTCGAAATACGGCTGCCTGGCGCTGACCCACTGCGGCGCGATCGCCCTGGCCGAGCACAACATCACGGTGAACGGCTACGCCCCGGGCGTGGTGAAGACCCCGCTCTGGGAGCAGCTCGACAAGGACCTCGTCGAGATCGGCTTCAAGGAGCGCGAGGGGCAGGCTTTCGACGACCTCGCCGAGATCCTGGCGCTGAAGAAGGTGAGCTACCCCGATGACGTGAAGGGCACCGCCGCCTTCCTCGCCAGCCACGACAGCGACTACATGACCGGCCAGATGATCCACATCGACGGCGGCTGGGTCATCCAGTGACGCGCGCCGGCTGGCGCGGGTCTCAGAGCGCGCGCCAGCCGATATCCCGCCGGAAAAAGCCCTCGGGCCAGTCCACGCCGTCGGCGAGGCCATAGGCCCGGTCGCGCGCCTCCTGCAGGCTCGCGCCGCGTCCCGTGGCCGAAAGGACCCTTCCCCCTGCGGCGACGGTCTTGCCGTCGGCCTCTGCGGTTCCGGCGTGAAAGACCATGTGCTGGCTGTCGCGCCGCAGCCCCTCGAGCCCGCCGATCGCGCTGCCCTTCTCATAGGCTCCCGGATACCCCTTGGCCGCCAGCACCACAGTCATCGCGTGGTCGTCGGCCCAGTTCGGCGCGACCTCGTCGAGCCGCCCCTCCGCGCAGGCCTGGAACAGGTCGAGCGCCTGGGCCCCCAGCCGCATCATCAGCACCTGCGCCTCGGGATCGCCCAGCCGCACGTTGTACTCGACCAGTCGCGGCACGCCGTCCTCGATCATCAGCCCGGCGTAGAGGATGCCGCGGAAGGGCGTGCCCTGCCGGGCGAGGACCGCCATCGTCGGCCGCACGATGCGGTTCAGCGCCGCCTGCTCGACCTCCTCGGTCAGCACCGGCGCCGGTGAATAGGCCCCCATCCCGCCGGTATTCGGGCCGGTGTCCCCTTCGCCCACGCGCTTGTGGTCCTGCGCGGTGCCGATGGGCAGCACGGTCTCCCCGTCCACCAGGCAGAAGAACGAGGCCTCTTCGCCCGTCATGAACTCCTCGATCACGACCTCCGCGCCGGCCTCGCCGAAGGCGCCGCCGAACATCTCGTCGAGCGCGGCGTGCGCCTCGTCCTCGGTCATGGCGACGGTGACGCCCTTGCCCGCGGCGAGCCCGTCGGCCTTGACCACGATGGGCGCGCCCTTGGCGGTGACGTAGGCATGGGCCTCGACCGGGTTCTGGAACTTGGCGTAGCCCGCCGTCGGCGCACCGGCTGCGTCGCAGACCGCCTTGGTGAAGCCCTTGGAGCTTTCCAGCCGCGCCGCCGCCGCCGAGGGGCCGAGCACCGCGAGACCCGCCGCGCGCAGCCGGTCGGCCACGCCCGCCGCCAGCGGCGCCTCGGGGCCGACGATGGTCAGGTCCACCGCGTTCTCGGCGGCGAAGACCGCGACCGCGTCGCCGTCCAGGATGTCCAGCTCGGTCGTTTCGGCCAGTTCGGCGATCCCGGGGTTGCCCGGGGCCACGATCAGCCGGTCGCATTTGGGGTTCTGCTTCACCGCCCAGGCGATGGCGTGTTCCCGGCCGCCGGAGCCGAGGATCAGGATGTTCATGCGGCCTCCCTCCGGTGGTCGCGCCTCTCCTAGTCCCGCCCGGAAAGGAGGGCAACCGGCCCGCCCGCCCCGCGGCGCGACCTTCCCTCCCGCCGCCGCAAGCCCTAGGGTCCGCCCATGGACCTGATCGACGACCCGACCCCCGGCGGCAACCTGCCCGAGTACACGGTGACCGAGGTCTCCGGCGCGGTGAAACGCACGCTGGAGGATGCCTTCGGCCGCATCCGCGTGAAGGGCGAGGTCGGCCGCGTCTTCCGCGCCCGCTCGGGACATCTCTACTTCGACGTGAAGGACGAGCGGAACGTCCTCGCCTGCACGACCTGGAAGGGCCAGATCCCCAACCTCTCGGTCGTGCCGGAAGAGGGGCTGGAGGTCGTCGTCACCGGCAAGATGACCTCCTTCGGCGGCCAGTCGAAGTACAACCTCAACGTCGAGGAGGTCTCCGTCGCGGGCGTCGGTGCGCTCATGGCGATGTTCGAGAAGCGAAAGAAGGCGCTGGAGGCGGAGGGCCTCTTCGCCGAGTCGCGCAAGCGCAAGCTGCCCTTCCTGCCCGAGGTCATCGGCGTGGTCACCTCGCCTTCGGGCGCGGTGATCCGCGATATCCTGCACCGCCTGCGCGAGCGCTTCCCACGCAAGGTGCTGGTCTGGCCGGTCGCCGTGCAGGGCCAGGCCTGCGCGCCCGAGGTCGCCCGCGCCATCGCCGGCTTCAACGCGCTCTCTCCCGGCGGCGCGCTGCCGCGTCCCGACCTGCTGATCGTCGCGCGGGGCGGCGGCTCCATCGAGGACCTCTGGGGCTTCAACGAGGAGATCGTGGCCCGGGCGGCGGCGGCCTCGGAGATCCCGCTGGTCTCAGCCGTGGGGCACGAGACCGACACCACGCTGATCGACTACGTGGCCGACCGCCGCGCGCCGACGCCCACGGCGGCGGCGGAGATCGCCGTGCCGGTCCGCGCGGAGCTGCGCGCCTGGCTCGACGGGCAGGGCGCGCGGATGAGCCATTGCACCGCGCAGGGTCTCGTCAATCGCGGCCAGCGCCTGCGGGATCTCGCCCGGGGGCTCGGGCGACCGCAGTCGCTGGTGGAGGCCCCGAGGCAGCGGCTCGACGCTCAGGACCACCGTCTGCCGCGCGCGCTTACCTCTGTCGTTCAGGCCAAGCGCCACCGGCTGTCAGAGGCCTCCGGCGGCCTGCGCCCCGCAGGGATGCGCGCCCGGCTCGCCGAGGCGCGCCGGAGGCTGGACCGGGACGGCGCGCGCCTCGCGCCCGGGCTCCAGCGCCTGGTCAACCGCCAGCGCGAAGAGCTTCGGAAATGCGCGATCAAGCTGCGCCCCGAGCCGCTCTCCCGCGCCGCCGAGCGGGACCGCCGCAGGCTCGCCGAGGCCACCGCCCGGCTCTCGCGCTGCGCCTCGGCGCAGGAGCGGCGGCGGGCCGAACGCGTGGCGGGGGCGGCCCGGCTGCTCGAGACGCTGAGCTACAAGGCCACCCTCAGCCGCGGCTATGCCGTGGTGCGCGGCGACGGGGCCGTCGTGACGCGCGCGGCGGAGGCTCGAAAGGCTGTGTCGCTGGAGATCGAATTCGCCGACGGGCGCATGACTCCGGGCGGAGGGGCCCCGAAGCGGGCGCGCAAGGGCGACGAGCCGCCCGAACAAGGCTCGCTCTTCTAGCGGATCAGAAACCGAAGTTGTTGCAGACCAGCTCCTCGTCGCCGGGCCGCGCCTCGTAGAGCGTGCTGCGCTGCTCGCCAGAGAGGAAAACCGTCCGCAGCCGTTCGCCCTCGTCGTAGATCTCCCAGCACTGGGGATCGTCGGGGGCGCGGTCGTAGACGAAGCAGATCGCCTCGCCCTGCTGGTACCATTCGCCCTGGGTGCACTGGCCGTCGAGGAAGGACCAGATCACGCGGCGTCCCTCCATGTATCGTTCGATGCCGTAGGGCTCGCCCGCGATCTCGAAGGTCAGGGTCCGGCCCTCGACCAGTGCCTCGAAGCTTTCGGCGTCGAGCGGCGTTTCGGCGTGGAGCGGCGCGGCCGCGAGGGCGCACAACAGGGCGAGAATCGGTTTCATGCCGCGCAGGCTGTCAGAGCGTGGCGGACACGGCCAGTCACTCCGCGGCGACCGGGGCCTCGCCGCGCAGGGCCTCGGCGCGCGGTGTCATGACCCGCCGCCAGCGGCGGGGTGAGAGGGCGAGGCAGGCCATGACCGGCAGGGAATAAGGCAGGCGTGGCGCGTCCGGCTCCAGCGCCAGCTCGGGGTAGGGGCGGGAGGGATGCGCATGATGGTCTGAGTGCCGCGGCGCGTTCAGCATGAGCGCGGAGGTGAACCAGTGCGGGCTGTTCCAGCTGTGCGCCGCGCCGACCGGCTCCGCCTTGCCGTCCGGCCCGATCCGGCGCGTGAGGCCGTAGTGCTGGACGTAGTCCGACATCAGCAGCTGGCTCACAGCGAAGCCCGCGAGCGTCATGTGCGCGGCCATGCCCCCTAGGCCGCCGATCAGCGCCGAGAGCAGGAGCGCCGCGAGCCCTCCCGCGGTATAGACCAGGTAGGGATGCCGCCAGGCCGGCCGTCCGGCGCGCGCCATCCGCGCGCTCTCGGCCGCGAGGCCAGCGCGGAACGACCCGATCCAGGCGCGCGGGGCAAAGCGCCAGTAGCTCTCGCCCAGCCGCGCGGAGTTCGGATCGCGCGGGGTGGCGACATGGACGTGGTGGACCAGCGGATGCGCCGAGGCGTGGTGCCCGAAGAAGAGCGTCACGTAGACCGCCGTCCCCAGCCGCCGCAGCCCGCGGGAGCCCCGGTGGATCAACTCGTGCGCGTTGGAATTGCTGACCTGTCCCAGAAAGAGCCCGGCGGCGAGGAAGAGGCAGATGCCCTCCCAGGCCGCGAGCCGTCCCGAGGAGAGAGCCGCCACCGTGCCGAAAAGCACCGCCATGTGCGCGAGGCCCAGCGCGACGGAGAGCCAGTCGGCCGAGGGAAACTCCGCCCCGGCGTCCGCCTCCGGCAGCACCGCCGCGACCGCCTCGTCGAGCGTCGCGGCCAGCGCGGTCATCCACAGGAGTCCCGCGAGCGCCCAGGCACCGCCCCAGGCGCCGCCGGCGAGGATCAGCGCCACCGGGGCCAGGGTCGCGACGGCGAAATAGGGCACGGGACTGCGCATGGCCGTCCATATCACGACAACCGTCCGGGATCATAGCCGCGCCCGCGCCCCTTCCAATCGCCGTCCCCCGGGTCTAGGTCGGAACCAACCACGACCCGGAGCCCCGCGCATGGCCTTTTTCCGCAAGCTCAAGGACCGCCTCTTCAAGTCCTCCTCCAAGCTCGAGGAGGGGCTCGACGCCATCGTCGAGGAGGGGGGCGAGGAAGAGGTGACCGAGGACACCACGCCGCCCGTCGAGGCCGAGGATCCGCCCGCCGAACACGTCGCCTCCGACGAGCCGCCGGTCGTCCCCGATGCCCGCGAACCCGACGCGCCGGGATCGTCCGAGCCTCCGCCCGCCCCGGAGCCGGAGCCCGATCCGCGGCCCGAGCCCCCGCCGCCGCAGGAGCCGGTGATGCCGCGGCCCACGCCCGAGCCGATCCCCGAGGAGGCCTTCGAACAGGCCGCCGACCCGGGCGAGGAGCGCGGCGGCTTCCTTGGCCGTCTCATGGGACGCAAGTCCGACACGCCGGTCATGCGCCGCACCCTCGACGACGAGATGCTCGAAAGCCTCGAGGAACTGCTCATCACCGCCGACATGGGCGTCGAAACCGCTGTGCGCGTGACCGCGAACCTCGCCGAGGGCCGCTACGGCCGGAAGGTCTCGACCCAAGAGATCAAGGAGGCGCTGGCCCAGGAGATCGCCCGGATCATGGAGCCGGTCGCCCGGCCCCTCCCGCTCTATCCCTCCAAGCCGCAGGTGGTCCTGGTCGTGGGCGTCAACGGCTCGGGCAAGACCACGACGATCGGCAAGCTCGCCAGCCAGTTCAATGCCGCCGGCAAGAAGGTGGTGATCGCCGCGGGCGATACCTTCCGCGCGGCGGCGGTGGAGCAGCTGCAGGTCTGGGGCGACCGGGCCGGCGTGCCGGTGCTGACCGCGCCCGAGGGCTCGGACCCCGCGAGCCTCGCCTTCGACGCGCTGGGCAAGGCGCAGGCCGAGGGCGCGGACCTTCTGATGATCGACACCGCGGGCCGGCTGCAGAACCGCGCCGACCTCATGGAGGAGCTCGCCAAGATCGTGCGCGTCATCCGCAAGAAGGACCCGGACGCGCCGCACAACACGCTGCTGGTGCTCGACGCCACCACCGGCCAGAACGCCGTGAGCCAGGTGAAGACCTTCCAGGAACTCGCCGACGTCTCGGGGCTGGTGATGACCAAGCTCGACGGGACCGCCAAGGGCGGCGTGCTGGTGGCGCTGGCCGACAAATTCGGCCTGCCGATCCACGCCATCGGCGTTGGCGAGCAGATCGACGACCTCGCGCCTTTCGACCCGGAGGAGTTCGCAGCCGCCCTGGTGGGTCTCGACGCGTGAGGGCGGCCGGTGCCAGGGGGGCTCTGCCCCCCGTCCGCGCAGGGCGCGGACTCCCCCCGCGATACATCAAGACAATGAAGGCGCTACTCGCCCTCGGCCTCCTGCTCGAAGCCGAAGTGCCGCTCGATCCAGCGCAGGACCACGAGCACCGTGATCACGATGACCGTGGCCATGGCGGCGAGCGGCACCTCGCCCGCGCCGCAGGCGAGCCCCACCGCGCCCGCGAGCCACATCGAGGCGCCGGTGGTGATGTTCTTGACCTTGCCGTTGGCGGTAAAGATCAGCCCCGCGGCGAGGAAGGCCACGCCGGCGGTCACCGCCTCGATCAGGCGCAGCGGATCGATGCGCATCTCGCCGTCCCGACCGAAGGGGAGCTGCGACAGCTCCAGCCCCACGACGATGAAGAGGCAGGCCGCCGTGCCCACCAGGATATGGGTCCGCAGGCCCGCGGCCTTGCCGCGGCGCTCGCGTTCGAAGCCGATGGCGCCCGCGAGGAACGCGGCGGCGAGCAGGCGCGCGCCCGATATCGTCGGATCCACCACGGCGAACCCGCCGGTCATTTCGTCCAGTATGGCTTGCAGCATCCCGTCCTCCGTCATTCTCACGGAAACGTCAGGCGACCGAGAGCGTTCCCTGTATGAGCGACTGGCTGGTCTCCATCTCGGGCACGTCGGCGGGCGCGCAACTCGCCACGGCGCTCGCCCTGATGTCGGCGCTCGCCCACGCGGTCTTCGGCGCGCTGCAGAAGGGCCGCCACGATCCCTGGCTAATGCGCGGCTCCATCGACTTCTTCCTGGTGGTCTTCACCGCGCCCATCGCCCTCTTCGTGGTGCCCTGGCCGACCCCCTCCTCGATGCTGATCCTGCTGGGGGCCTTCGCCCTGCATTTCGTCTACA
Source organism: Histidinibacterium aquaticum (assembly GCF_008710275.1). GTDB lineage: Bacteria > Pseudomonadota > Alphaproteobacteria > Rhodobacterales > Rhodobacteraceae > Oceanicola > Oceanicola aquaticus. Next base: position 581,575 of record NZ_VYQE01000001.1, on the reverse strand, counting down.
AGCTGACGGTCGCTCTGGCCTACGAGCAGGCCGCCTACACGGTGGTCTACCCGGTGATCCGGGGCACCGGGCCGCTGGTCACGGTGATCTTCGCCGCGGTCGTCTTCCACGAGCGCTTCACGCCGACGCAGTGGCTGGGAGTGGCCTGCCTTTCGGGCGCGATCCTGCTGCTGGCGCTGCGCAACTACTCGGAAGAGCGGATCGACCGCCACGCGCTCAAGCTGGGCCTCGCCTGGGCGCTGGCCGGCGGGATCATGGTCGCGCTCTACACGACCTACGACGCCTACGGCATCCGGCAGTCGCCGGACCCCTTCACCTTCCTGGCCTGGTTCTTCTTCATCACGGCGCTCGACTTTCCGGTCATCGCCGCGCTGCGCATCCGCCGCTCGGGCGTGCCGGGAGGCCTGCGCTCTCTGGCGCTGCGCGGGGCGGCCGGGGCCCTCATCGCCTGGATCAGCTTCGGCGGCGTCATGCTGGCCACGCGGCTCGACAAGGTGGGCGAGGCGGCGGTCCTGCGCGAGACCTCGACGGTCTTCGCCGCGCTCATCGGCTGGTTCATCCTGGGCGAGACCGTGGGGCCGCGGCGGCTCATTCTCATGGCTTTGATCGCTCTTGGGGCTGTCATCGTCGAACTCGGAGGATAAAGGGGAGCCATGAGCGAGCGTCCCATCAATCCCGTCCTGAAGCAGGTCCTGGAACTCGGACCCACGATCGTCTTCTTCCTGATCTACCTGCGCCTGCGCGACGAGAGCTTCAGCTTCGCCGGTGCGGAGTACTCCGGCTTCATCGTCGCGACGGTGATCTTCGTGCCGGTGCTGCTGGCCGCCATGGGTGTGCTCTGGGCGCTGACCCGCAGCCTCAGCCGGATGCAGATCTTCACCGCCGTCATGGTCGTCTTCTTCGGCGGGCTGACCGCCTGGTTCAACGACGAGCGGTTCTTCAAGATGAAGACCACCATCGTCTACGGCGTCATGGCGGGCCTGCTGGGGATCGGCCTGCTCCGGCGCCAGAGCTGGCTGGAGTGGGTCATCGGGGAGCTCATGCCGATGAAGCACGAAGGCTGGATGATCCTGACCCGGCGGCTTGCCGGCTTCCTGGTGCTGCTCGCCGTCGCCAACGAGCTGATCTGGCGCACGCAGTCGACCGATCTCTGGGTCAAGCTCGAGACCTTCGCCTTCCCCGCGGCGCTGGTGGCCTTTCTCTGGTGGCAGATCATCGCCCTGCAGGGCTACCTCATCGACCCCGACAAGACCGGGGAGGACCCCGGTCAGGGCAGCGCGTGAAAAGTGTTAACACCCGACGCGTTAACCATATTTTTCATTCGTTTCCAGTGATTTGCAGGAGTGACCAACCCTGGTCACCCGCTCTTGCCGCGCCCGCGCGCCGGGCCTAGACTTCGCGGCGTCATCTCCCGGAGCCCTTCCATGACCCTCTCCCAAGGCCGCCATTACCTCGCCATCCCTGGCCCCTCGGTCATGCCCGACGAGGTGCTGCAGGCCATGCACCGGCCCGCGCCCAACATCTACGAGGGCGACCTCGTCGAGACGACCCATACCATCGCTCAGGATCTCAAGTGGGTGGCCCGGACCGTGGGCCATGTCGCCATGTACATTTCCAACGGCCACGGCGCCTGGGAGGCCTCGCTCGCGAACATGGCCCAGCCGGGCGAGAAGGTCCTCGTCGTCGCCAACGGCCGCTTCGGCCAGGGCTGGGGCGAAATGGCGCGGGAGATGGGGATCGAGACCGAGGTCCTCGATTTCGGCATGTCCGCGCCCGCCGATCCGGCCCGGATCGAGGAGGCGCTGCGCGCAGACACGGAGCGCCGGATCAAGGCCGTGCTCGCCTGCCACGTGGATACCTCGTCCTCGGTCCGCAACGACGTTCCCGCCCTCCGCGCCGCCATCGACGCGGCGGGTCACCCGGCGTTGCTTGCCATCGACTGCATCGCCTCGCTCGCCTGCGACCGCTACGAGATGGACGCCTGGGGTGCGGACGTGACGCTCGCCGCCTCGCAGAAGGGCCTGATGACGCCGCCCGGCATGGCTTTCATCTGGTTCAACGACCGCGCGGCAGGGGCCCGCACCCGGCCGCTCAGCCGCTACTGGGACTGGGCGCCGCGGGCCAATCCCGAGTACTACTACCAGCACTTCGGCGGCACCGCGCCCACGCATCACCTTTTCGGCCTTCGCGCCGCGCTCGACATGCTCAAGTCCGAGGGGCTGGAGCAGGTCTGGACCCGGCACGAGACGCTGGCCTCCGCCTACTGGGCGGCGATCGAGACCTGGTCGCAGGGCGGTCCCATGCGGATCAACGTGAGCGAGCGCGCGGCGCGGAGCCGGGCGATCACCTCGGTCCACTTGCCCGACGGACAGGGCGAGAGGCTGCGGCTCTGGTGCTCGGAGAACCTCGGGGTGACCCTGGGCATCGGGCTGGGACGTGAGCCGCGGGAGGACTGGTTCCGCATCGGGCACATGGGCCACGTCAACGCGCACATGGTGATGGGCGTGGTCGGCGTGCTCGAGGCCGGGCTTCGGGCACTCGGCATCCCGCACGGCGAAGGCGCGGGGGACGCGGCGGCGCAGGCTCTCGCGGAGCCCGCGCAGGCCCTCAGCCGCGCCGCCGAGTGACGGCCTCTGCGCGCCTCCGACCGGCGGCTTGAAGACCGAGGTCGAGCAGCAGCGCGGTCAGCACGACAGAGGCGAAGCCCCAGGTTGCGGCGAGCGTGAAGAAGGCCATGAAGAGAATGCCCCCCGTGGTGACGAGGAAGGCGCGGGTGTAGTTCGGCGCGCGGCGCGGACGGTCGGTCATGGGCGACTCCGGGCTGTCTCTGACCCGAAGGTAGCGAGCCCCGCGCCCGAGTCGACTATTTCCGCGCGGCGGCCAGCGCGGGAGCGAAAGCCTGCTCGAAGATGTCGAGATCGGCTGGGGTGCCGCAGCTCACGCGGATGCAGCGGTCGAGGGGCGCGACGCCCGGCATCCGGACGAAGACGTCCCGGGACGCGAGTTCCTCGAGCACCCGCCTGGCGAGGGCGCCGTCGCCGCCGCAGTCGATGGCCACGAAGTTCGCCGAGGAGGGCAGGGAGGTGCAGCCCGCGTCCGCGGCGATCCGCGCCAGCCGCTCCCGGGCCGAGGCGACTTCGCTCACCACATGGCCGAGCCACTCGGTATCTCGCAGGGCCGCGAGCGCGCCCGCCTGCGAGATGCGGGTCATGCCGAAGTGGTTCCGGATGCGTTCGAAGGCCGAGATGACCGGCTCGGGCCCGATGGCGTAACCCACACGGGCGCCCGCTAGACCATGTGCCTTGGAGAAGGTCCGCATCCGGATCACCCTCGGGTCATCGGCGCGCATGGCCGGGATCGCCTCGGCCGGGGCGAAGTCGCAGTAGGCCTCGTCGAGGACCATGAGCGCGCCCTCGGGGACCTGCTCGATCATCCGCTCGACGGTCGCGGCCTCGTGCCAGGTGCCCATCGGGTTGTCGGGGTTCGACAGGTAGACCAGCCGGGCGCCGGTCTCCCGGGTCTTCGCCAGCAGGGCGTCGGGATCTTCGTGGTCGCCCGCGAAGGGGACCTTGTGCAGCTCGCCGCCGAAGCCCGCGACGTGGTAGTTGAAGGTGGGATAGGCCCCGGCGGACGTCACGACAGGGGTTCCCGGCTCCACGAGCAGCCGGACGAGGTTGCCGAGGATGCCGTCGATGCCTTCGCCCACGGTGATGTTCTCCGCCCGCACGCCGTGGTGCGACGCCAGCGCCTCGCGCAGCTCGTGGGAGGTGCTGTCCCCGTATTTCCAGGCCTCAGCCGCCTCGGCCTTCATCGCCACGACGGCCCGGGGCGAGGGGCCGAAGAGGCTCTCGTTGGCGCCGAGCCGGGCGCGGAAGGGCGCGCCGCGGCGGCGCTCTAGCTCCTCGGGTCCCACGAAGGGGACGGTCGGCGGGAGCGAGGCGGCAAGCGGGGTGAGGCGCGGATCGTCTGTCATGGCGCGCAGACTGCCCCCGGAGCGCGGGAAGAGCAAACGCCCCCCGCGATCCGGGCTTTCCGACCGGCCGGGGCGCTGATACCTCCTTGCGTCATGCGTATTCTCTTTCTCGGCGACGTCATGGGACGCGCCGGCCGGACCGCCATCAAGGACCATCTGCCGAGGCTGAAGGCCGACTGGCGTCTCGATTTCGTCGTCGTGAACGGCGAGAACGCCACCAACGGGGCTGGCCTCTCGCCCGACCACGCGAAGCTGATACTCGAGGCCGGGGCGGATGCGATCACGCTCGGCGACCATGCCTTCGACCAGAAGGACATGATGGGCTTCTGCGAGACCGAGCCGCGCATCGTCCGCCCGCTCAATTTCTCCAAGGCCGCGCCGGGCAAGGGCGCGCGGCTGTTCGATGCGCCGGGCGGGCGCAAGGTCCTGGTGGCGCAGGTGCTGGGACAGGTCTTCATGAAGCGGCCCTTCGACGATCCCTTCTCGGCGGTCGACCAGGTGTTGCGGTCGCATACTCGGGGCGGGCTCGTGCAGGCCTCGATCCTCGACATGCATTGCGAGGCGACCTCTGAGAAGATGGGCATGGGCCATTTCGCCGACGGCCGGGCGAGCGCCGTTATCGGCACGCACACACACGTGCCCACTGCGGATGCGATGATCCTGCCCGGCGGGACGGCCTACCTCACCGACGCGGGCATGTGCGGCGACTACCATTCCGTTATCGGGATGGAGAAGGACGAGCCCCTGCGCCGCTTCATCACCGGTATGCCGAAGGGCCGGTTCGAGCCTGCGCGCGGCGAGGCCACGCTCTCGGGCCTCTACATCGAGACCGACGACCGGACGGGCGCGGCGACGCGCTGCGTCCCCGTGCGCCAGGGCGGACGGCTGGAGGCCTCGGGACCGCAATGAGGGAGACGGCGGGCCTCCTGGCCCTCCTCGCTCTGCTCGGGGCGGGCTGGGGCCTGACCACGCCGCTCACAAAGATCGCCGTGCGTGACGGCTACGGAGCGGTGGGCCTCGTCTTCTGGCAGCTCGCGCTCGGGGCGGTCGTGCTGGGGCTGGTGCAGCTCCTGCGGCGCAGGCCGCTGGTCCTGGTGTCCGGGAGGGCGCTGGCCTTCGGCACCCTGATCGCGCTGACGGGGACGATCCTGCCGAACTCGGCCAGCTACCAGGCCGCCAATCACCTGCCTGCCGGCATCATGGCGATCGCCGTCTCGGCGGTGCCGATGTTCGCCTTTCCGATCGCGCTCGCTCTCGGGATGGACCGGCTCTCGGCGTTGCGCGTGCTGGGTCTCGCGCTGGGGCTCGGCGGCGTCGCCCTCATCGCGCTGCCGGAGGCGAGCCTGCCGGCCGGGGCCGCCGCGCCCTGGGTGCTCGTCGCGCTCTTCGCGCCGTTCTGCTACGCGGTCGAGGGCAACGTCGTGGCGCGCTGGGGCACCGCCGGGATGGGGCCGATCCAGACACTCTTCGCGGCCTCGGTCATAGGCGCGATCCTGTCCGCGCCACTCGCGCTGGCCACCGGGCAGTTCATCACGCCCCGCTGGCCGCTCGGGGAGGCCGATCTCGCCCTGATCGCGCTCGCGGTCATCCATGCCGTGGTCTACGCGGGCTACGTCTGGCTCGTGGGCCGGGCGGGCTCGGTCTTCGCGGCGCAGGTCGCCTACCTGGTGACCGGGTTCGGGGTGCTCTGGTCCATGCTCATGCTGGGCGAGCGCTACGCGACGACGGTCTGGCTCGCGCTCGCCCTGATGCTCGCGGGCGTGGCCCTCGTGCAACCGCGGCGGCGCAGGCCGCTTGCGCCGGGTCCGGTGCCAGTTAAGGATCGCCTTCGGCCAGACGCGGGAACCCCATGACCGATCTTCTCCAGTTCTCCCAGACCGGCGAGGCGATCCTGACGCTCGCGATCGTCGTGCTGATGTTCCTGGCCTTCCTGCGCGAGAGCTATCCGACCGAGGTCGTCGCCATCGCGGGCACGGCGCTCATGCTGATCTTCGGGCTGCTGCCCTACGACGACGCGCTCGAAGTGCTCTCGAACCCCGCCCCCTGGACCATCGCGGCGATGTTCGTGGTCATGGGCGCGCTGGTGCGGACGGGCTCGCTAGACGCGCTGACGACCTTTGCCGACCGAGGCGCCCGGCGGCGCCCGAAGCTCGCGATCCCGGCGGTCCTGCTCTTCGTCATGTTCGCCTCGGCGATCATGAACAACACGCCCGTCGTGGTCGTGATGATCCCGGTGATCGTACAACTCAGCAAGACGCTGGGCGAGTCGGCCTCCAAGTTCCTGATCCCGCTGAGCTACGCCGCGATCATGGGCGGCACGCTGACGCTGCTGGGGACCTCGACCAACCTGCTGGTGGACGGCGTCTCCCGCAGCCAGGGGTTGGAGCCCTTCACCATTTTCGAGATCACCCCGCTGGGCCTCATCGTCATCGCCTGGGGCATGGTCTACCTACGGTTCGTCGCGCCGAAGCTGCTGCCGGAACGGGACAGCATGGCGCAGCTCCTTTCCGACCGGTCCAAGATGCGGTTCTTCACCGAGGCCGTGATCCCGCCGGACAGCAACCTGATCGGGCGCGAAGTCACCGGGGTGCAGCTCTTCAAGCGCGAGGGTGTGAGGCTGGTGGACGTCATCCGCGGCGACCAGTCCCTGCGGCGCAACCTGCAGGGGGTGGAGCTGCAGGTCGGCGACCGGGTCGTGCTGCGGACCGCGATGACGGAGCTCCTCTCGCTCCAGCGCAACAAGTCGCTGCGCCGCGTCGACCAGGTGAGCTCTGTCGAGACGCAAACGGTCGAGGTGCTCATCACGCCGGGCTGCAAGATGGTCGGCCGGACGCTGGGCGCGCTGCGCCTGCGCCGGCGCTTCGGGGTCTATGTGCTCGCGGTTCACCGGAGAAACCAGAACATCGGCCGCGCCATCGACGACCTGGTCGTGCGGGTCGGGGACACGCTGCTGCTCGAGGGCAGCCCGGAAGACATCCAGCGGCTCGCGGCAGAGATGGAGCTTGTCGACGTCTCCCAGCCCTCCGCACGCGCCTTCCGGCGGGCCCATGCACCGATCGCCGTGGGCGCGCTCATCGGGATCGTCGCCCTCGCCGCGCTTGGCGTGGCGCCGATCCTCGCGCTCGCCGTCATCGCGGTCGCCATCGTCCTGGTGACCGGCTGCATCGATGCCGACGAGGCCTTCGAGTACGTTGAGGGGCGGCTCCTCGCGCTGATCTTCGCGATGCTGGCGGTGGGGGCCGCGCTCGATTCCTCCGGCGCGGTGGAGCTTGTCGCGAACGCGGTGGCCCCTCTCATGGGCGGGCTTCCGAGCTTCGGTATCGTGCTCGCGGTCTACCTGCTCTCGACGACGCTGACCGAGATCGTCTCGAACAACGCGGTGGCCGTGGTGATGACGCCGATCGCCATCGGCCTCGCCGAGGCGCTGGGCGTCGATGCGCGGCCGCTCGTCGTGGCGGTGATGTTCGCCTCCTCGGCGGCTTTCGCGACGCCGATCGGATACCAGACCAACACGCTGGTCTACGGCCCCGGCGGCTACAAGTTTTCGGACTTCCTTCGGGTCGGACTGCCGCTGAACATCACCCTGGCGCTGGTCGTGTCGACCGCGATCCCATTCATCTGGCCGCTGCAATAGGGCCACGCGGCGGCTCGCACATGCCGGCGACATGGGGTAGCCTTCGGGTCTTCACGGAGTCGAAGCTGCCTTCATGAGTCTGCCCCCCGGATTCCTCGACGAGTTGCGTTCGCGCCTGAGCCTCGGCCAGGTCGTCGGGCGCAAGGTCATGTGGGACAATCGCAAGTCCAACCAGGCCAAGGGCGACCTCTGGGCGCCGTGCCCCTTCCACCAGGAGAAGACGGCCAGCTTCCACGTCGATGACCGCAAGGGCTTCTACTACTGCTTCGGATGCCACGCGAAGGGCGACGCGATCTCCTTCGTGCGCGAGACCGAGAACGTCGACTTCATGGAGGCGGTGAAGATCCTGGCAGGAGAGGTCGGGATGCAGGTCCCGGAGCGCGATCCCCGCGCGCAGGAGAAGGCCGACCGCCGGACGGAACTGAGCGACGTCATGGAGCAGGCGGTCCAGTTCTACCGCTTGCAGCTCCGGACCGGCGCCGCTGCCGAGGCGCGCGACTATCTCGCGAAGCGGGGTCTCTCCGAGGAGGCGCTGGCCCGGTGGGAGATCGGCTTCGCCCCGCCCGGCTGGCAGGCCCTGCGCGACCACCTGAACGGCCGCGGCGTGGAGGGGCGCCGTCTGCTCGAGGCCGGACTCGTGAAGGAGAGCTCGAAGGGTCGCGAGCCCTACGACACCTTCCGCCACCGCATCATGTTCCCGATCCGCGATGCGCGCGGCCGCGCCATCGCCTTCGGCGGGCGGGCGATGGATCCGGGCGACAACGCGAAGTATCTGAACTCGCCCGAGACGCCGCTCTTCGACAAGTCGCGCACGCTCTTCAACCACGGGCCCGCGCGCGAGGCCGCCGGGAAAGGCGCGCCGCTGATCGTCGCCGAGGGCTACATGGACGTGATCGCCCTGTCGGAGCACGGCTTCCCGGCCGCGGTCGCGCCGCTCGGCACCGCGGTGACGGAGCACCAGCTGCAGCTGCTCTGGCGGATGGCGGACGAGCCCGTCATCGCGCTTGACGGCGACACGGCCGGCCTGCGGGCGGCGCACCGGGTCATGGACCTCGCGCTGCCGCTGCTGGTGGCGGGCAAGTCGCTGCGTTTCGTGCTGCTGCCGGAGGGGCAGGACCCCGACGATCTGCTGCGGGCCAAGGGCCCCTCGGCCATGCGCGCGCTCGTCGAAGAGGCGCAGCCGCTGGTGCAGCTGCTCTGGCGGCGCGAGACCGAGGGGCGCTCGCTCGACAGTCCCGAACGTCGGGCGGCCTTCGACAAGGCGCTGCGCGAGCGGATCGGGATGATTCGCGACCCCTCGATCCGGTCGCACTACGGCGAGGAGATTCGCCGCCTGCGTTGGGAGCTCTTCCGCAGCCCGAGGCCCGCCGCCCGCACCGGCCGGCGCATGCCCGTGGCGACGGCCCGGCCGGGCACGCGCAGTTCGGCGCTCGCGACCGGCAGCCTGACCGAGGACGGCCTGCGCGAGGCGGTGATCCTCGCCACGCTCATCCGCACGCCCGCCGCGCTCGAAGAGTTTACCGGCGAGATCGAGGCGCTGGAGTTCACCGGCCCGGGTCACGACGCGCTCGCCGCGGCGCTGCTGGCGGAGGCCGATAGCCCCGATCCGGAGGCGCGCATTGCCGTGCGGGCTGGCGCGGAAACCCTTGAAAAGCTGTTCGCCCATGGCCATGTCGCGCTCACTCCGGGCGTACGCCGCCCGGGCGATGTCGAGGCCGCGCGGCTCTGCGTGGCCGAGGAACTCGCCAAGCTCAACGCGCGCCGGGGCCACCGGCGCGAGGTCGAGGAGGCCGAGGAGGACATCGCGGCAGAGGTTGCGGGTGAACACGTCACCGCCCGCCTCGCGCTTTCGGGCGCCGCGATGGACCGGGCCGGCCGGCAGGGTATCGGCGAGGACCGGGCCGAGTTCGACACCGCCCCGAACGGCGCGCCCGTGAACCGGGACGAGAAGGCGCGACTCGACGAGCTCCTCGCCCGAATCGGTTTTGAAAAGGGACGTGGCGGCGCTAGCTGACGACCCGGGACGCATGTAAGGGAAAACCGGCCTCGGGGACTTGCGAATCGGCTGAGTCGCATCTTGATTCGGACGAACGCCTATTTTGCCCGCCCGCCGGCACATCGAGGAGCGCACATGGCTGCGAAAGATACCGACGACCGCGAGAAGGACGACCAGGACGGCGACCACATGACGCTCGACATGAGCCAGGCCGCCGTGAAGAAGATGATCGCCGAGGCGCGGGAACGCGGCTACATCACCTACGATCAGCTCAACCAGGTGCTTCCGCCGGATCAGGTCTCGTCGGACCAGATCGAGGACGTGATGTCGATGCTCTCCGAGATGGGCATCCAAGTCACCGAGGAAGAGGAATCCGAAGAGGCCGAGGACGACGGCAAGTCGACCGAGCTGGTCACCAAGGAAGGCTCCCGCGAAGTTGCCCTGGGCTCCGGGGACCAGGAGAAGCTCGACCGCACCGACGACCCGGTGCGGATGTACCTGCGCGAGATGGGCTCGGTCGAGCTTCTGTCCCGCGAGGGCGAGATCGCGATCGCCAAGCGCATCGAGGCCGGCCGCAACACGATGATCTCGGGGCTCTGCGAGAGCCCGCTCACCTTCCAGGCGATCACGATCTGGCGGGACGAGCTTCTCAACGAGGACATCCTGCTGCGCGACGTCATCGACCTGGAGGCGACCTTCGGCACGCAGATGGGCGACGAGGTGGCCGATGCGCCCGTCGTCGATCCCTCCGCCGCGCCCGCTGCCCAGAACTCCGAGTCGCAGAAGAAGGACGATGGTCCGGAGCTCGACGCGGACGGCAACCCGATCCAGAAGGACGACGACGAAGAGGACGAGGAAGCGGCGAACATGTCGCTCGCCGCGATGGAGGCCGCCCTCAAGCCGCGCGTCCTCGAGACCCTCGACCGGATCGCCGAGGACTTCGCCGGCCTGTCCGAGATGCAGGATGCCCGCATGTCGGCCACCCTCAACGAGGATGGCTCCTTCACCGAGGCCGACGAGGGCCAGTACCAGAAGCTCCGCAGCGAGATCGTGGTGCAGGTGAATTCGCTCCACCTGCACAACAACCGCATCGAAGCGCTGATCGACCAGCTCTACGGCATCAACCGCCGGATCATGTCGATCGACAGCGCCATGGTGAAGCTGGCCGACCAGGCCCGCATCAACCGGCGTGAGTTCATCGACGCCTACCGCGGCTATGAGCTCGATCCGACCTGGACCGAGCGGATGGCCGAGAAGCCCGGCCGCGCCTGGCAGAGCTTCATCGAGCGCTCCTCGCCCAAGATCGAGGAACTCCGGGCCGAAATGGCGCAGGTCGGCCAGTACGTCGGCGTCGACATCTCCGAGTTCCGCCGCATCGTGGCGCAGGTCCAGAAGGGCGAGAAGGAAGCCCGGCAGGCCAAGAAGGAGATGGTCGAGGCCAACCTCCGCCTCGTGATCTCCATCGCCAAGAAGTACACGAACCGCGGCCTGCAGTTCCTGGACCTCATCCAGGAGGGCAACATCGGCCTGATGAAGGCTGTCGACAAGTTCGAGTACCGTCGCGGCTACAAGTTCTCGACCTACGCGACCTGGTGGATCCGTCAGGCCATAACCCGCAGCATCGCGGACCAGGCCCGCACGATCCGTATCCCGGTCCACATGATCGAGACGATCAACAAGCTGGTCCGGACCGGGCGCCAGATGCTCCACGAGATCGGCCGCGAGCCGACGCCCGAGGAACTGGCCGAGAAGCTGCAGATGCCGCTCGAGAAGGTCCGCAAGGTGATGAAGATCGCCAAGGAGCCGATCTCCCTCGAGACGCCGATCGGCGACGAGGAGGACAGCCAGCTCGGCGACTTCATCGAGGACAAGAACGCGGTCCTGCCGCTGGACAGCGCGATCCAGGAGAACCTCAAGGAGACCACGACCCGCGTGCTCTCCTCGCTCACTCCGCGCGAGGAGCGGGTTCTGCGGATGCGCTTCGGCATCGGCATGAACACCGATCACACGCTCGAGGAGGTCGGCCAGCAGTTCTCCGTCACCCGGGAGCGGATCCGCCAGATCGAGGCCAAGGCTCTGCGCAAGCTCAAGCACCCGAGCCGCTCGCGCAAGCTGCGGTCCTTCCTGGACCAGTAGGCCGATGTCAATCCTCTCACGCCTCTTCGGACGACCCAGGGACGACGAGCCTCCGGCGCGCGAGCCTGAGCGCTACAAGGATTACGACATCTATCCCGAGCCGGTGCGCGACGGCAGTTCGTGGCGGATCGCCGCCCGGATCGTCAAGGAAGTGGACGGCGAGCTGAAGGAACACCAGCTCGTCCGGGTCGACACGCTCGACGAAGAGACGGCGGCGGTCGATGCCTCCATCGGCAAGGCGCGTCAGCTGATCGACGAACAGGGCGATCGGCTCTTCGACTGAGGGGCCGACGCCGTGCAGACGACCTTCACACTCCAGACCAGCGGCCCCGGCCTCTACGACTTCACGTCGGAGGTCGCCCGCTGGGTCTCCGAGGGCCCCGGCGAGGGGCTGCTGACGCTCTTCGTGCGTCACACCTCCTGCTCGCTCCTCATCCAGGAGAACGCGGACCCGGACGTGCAGCGCGACCTCCTGGCCTGGCTGCAGCGCTTCGTGCCCGATGCCGACCGGCCGGAGATGAGTTACCTCACGCATGTCACCGAGGGGCCCGACGACATGCCGGCCCACATCAAGGCCGCGCACCTGCCGGTGAGCCTGCAGATCCCCGTCATGAACCGCCGCATGCGGCTGGGAACCTGGCAGGGCATATACCTCTTCGAGCACCGCGCCCGGCCCCATCGGCGCGAGGTCGCGGCTCACCTCGCCTGACCCCTGAGTCGGATCCGCAACGGCCCCGACCCCCATGATCTAGCGGCAAAAACTGCCCCCTACCCAAATCCTCGCGACCCCCCTATAGTTTTCGGCGAGAAGGGCCGGGGGCCCCCTAGAGGCAGACGAGAGGGGACTGCGATGCGTTGTCCATTTTGCGGAAACGTGGACACTCAGGTGAAGGACTCGCGGCCCGCCGAAGACCATGTGGCGATCCGCCGGCGCCGCTTCTGCCCGGCCTGCGGCGGACGGTTCACCACCTACGAGCGCGTGCAGCTTCGCGATCTCGTCGTGGTCAAGACCAACGGCCGCCGAGAGGATTTCGACCGCGACAAGCTCGAGCGCTCCGTCCGGATCTCCATGCAGAAACGCCCCGTCGAGCCCGAGCGCGTCGACCAGATGATCTCGGGAATCGTGCGCCGGCTCGAGAGCATGGGTGAGACCGACATCCCCTCCAAGGTGATCGGCGAGATCGTCATGGAGAGCCTCGCGCGGATCGACACCGTGGCCTACGTCCGCTTCGCCAGCGTCTACAAGAATTTCCAGGCCGCCGACGACTTCGACAAGTTCGTGAGCGAGCTGCGGCCGCACGCCCCCGGCGACCAGTGACCGACGCCGACCGGCGGTTCATGGGCCAGGCGCTCGCGCTCGGGCGCCGTGGCTTGGGCCGGACCTGGCCGAACCCCGCGGTCGGTTGCGTGATCGTTCGCGACGGCCGGGTGATCGCCCGGGCCCGCACGACGGACGGCGGTCGGCCCCATGCTGAGACCGCGGCGCTCGCCCAGTGCGACCCGCGAGGCGCGACGGCCTACGTCACGCTTGAACCCTGCGCCCATGTCGGGGAAACACCCGCCTGCGCCGCCGAACTGGCGCGCGCCGGTGTCGCGCGAGTGGTGATCGGGACGGGTGACCCTGACCCGCGCACCTCCGGCCGGGGCATCGCCATGCTTCGCGAGGCGGGCGTCGAGGTAGAAACCGCCTGCCGCGAAGCCGAGGCCCGCGCCGATCTCGCGGGATTCCTGACGCGCGTCACCAAGGGCCGCCCGCGCGTGACCCTCAAGCTCGCCGCGAGCCTCGATGGGCGCATCGCCACGGCCTCGGGTGAGAGCCGCTGGATCACGGCCGCGCCGGCGCGCCAGCTGGTTCACGCCTGGCGCGCCCGGTCCGACGCAGTCCTGGTGGGCGGGGGCACCGCCCGCGCCGACGATCCGAGCCTGACGGTGCGCGGCTGGCATCACGACCGCCAGCCGGTCCGCGTGGTCTTCTCGCGCATGTTGGACCTGCCGCATCCCTCCGCGCTCTCCACCACGATCTCGCAAGCCCCGCTCTGGCTCTGCCACGGTCCCGATGCGCCCGACGAGGTCCGCAGCCTCTGGGCCGGGGCCGGAGCGACGCTGATCGAGACCGCCGTCACCGGCGGCCAGCTGGACCCCGGACCCGCCCTGCAGGCGTTGGGTCGCGCGGGCCTGACATCGGTCTTCTGCGAAGGCGGCGGCAGCCTGGCCGCGGCGCTGCTCGACGCCGATCTCGTGGACGAACTGATCTGCTTCACCGCAGGCCTTGCCATCGGGGCCGAGGGCACGCCGATGCTTGGGGCGATGGGCATCAGTCGCCTCGCGGATGCGCCCTGCTTTGCTCTGGGCGAGTCCCGGCCGATCGGGCCGGACGTCCTGCACCGCTGGACCCGATCCTGAGACGAGACGGTCCGCGCCTTTCAGGGCACGGACCATCTTCTTCTGGGCCGAAATATCCCGGGGGAGTCCGCGCCAACATGGCGCGGACGGGGGCAGAGCCCCCGGCCGTAGTCAGCCTCAGGCGACCGCCAGCATGCCCTTCTCGCGGGCGAGTTCCTGCATCCGCTTCTGCAGCTTCTCGAAGGCGCGGACCTCGATCTGGCGGATGCGCTCGCGGCTGACATCGTACTGGCCCGAGAGTTCCTCCAGCGTGACGACCTCGTCCTGCAGGCGGCGCTGGACGAGAATGTCCTTCTCGCGATCGTTCAGGACCTCCATCGCCTCGGCCAGCAACTCGCGGCGCGCGTCGAGCTCGTCGCGTTCCTCGTACTCGCTCGCCTGGTTGGCGCCTTCGTCCTCCAGCCAGTCCTGCCACTGGGTCGAACTCTCGCTGTCCTGGCCGACCATGGCGTTGAGGGACGCGTCGCCGCCCGACATGCGCCGGTTCATCGAGATCACCTCGTCCTCGGTCACGCCGAGGTCGTTGGCGATCTGCTTCACGTTGTCCGGCCGCAGGTCCCCCTCTTCCAGCGCCCCGATGCGGGCCTTGGCCTTGCGGAGGTTGAAGAAGAGCTTCTTCTGGGCGGAGGTCGTGCCGAGCTTCACCAGGCTCCAGGACCGCAGGATGTACTCCTGGATCGAGGCGCGGATCCACCACATGGCGTAGGTCGCGAGCCGGAAGCCCTTCTCCGGGTCGAAACGCTTGACCGCCTGCATCAGGCCCACGTTGGCCTCCGAGATCACCTCGGCCTGCGGCAGGCCGTAGCCCCGGTAACCCATGGCGATCTTCGCGGCGAGGCGGAGGTGGGAGGTGACGAGCTGGTGCGCCGCGTCGGTGTCCTCGTGGTCCACCCAGCGCTTTGCCAGCATGTACTCCTGCTCCGGCTCCAGCATGGGGAACCGGCGGATTTCCTGCAGGTACCTGTTCAGGCCCTGTTCCGGCGACGGAGCCGGAAGATTTGCGTAAGTCGACATGTCTGCCCCTCCCAATGTATATGGGCTTAACATGGATATGTGTGCGCTAACGGCGCGATACAAGACCGGTTAGTTCAGTTTTCATAACGCAGCATGAATGCAGCGTTCGTCGGGCGCCAGAGCGATTAACGTGCGCTCCCGCACATGTGACGGGCGTTACAGTCTCAATTCCGCAGGCTTGCGCAGAGTTCCTGCATGTCGGGCGGCATTTCCGCGACAAACCTCAACAATTTTCCGGTTGCGGGGTGCCGAAACCCGAGAGAGGCCGCGTGGAGCGCCTGCCGGGGGAAGCTGCGGACCGCCTGAAGGGCCATCTCGCTGACCGCGTCCTTGGCGAGCTTGCGATTGCCGCCATAGGTCGGATCGCCCACCAGGCCGTGGCCCACGTGGGCCATGTGCACCCGAATCTGGTGCGTCCGGCCGGTCTGCAGCCTGCATTCGACCAAGGCCGCGACAGGCGGCTTGCCGAAGGGCTCCAGCACCCGGGCGCGGGTGATCGCGTGGCGGCCGCCGTGCCAGACCACCGCCTGGCGTTGGCGATCGGTCTTGTGGCGGGCGATCTGGGTCTCGATCCTGAGGACGCCGCCGGGCTCGAAGGCCGTGCCCCGGATCCCGCGCAGTCGCGGATCGGCGGGATCGGGCACGCCGTAGCAGACGGCCTGGTAGATCCGCTCGACCTCGCGGGCCTCGAACTGGACCTGCAGCGCATGGTGCGCGCGGTCGGTCTTGGCAGCGACGATGAGACCCGAGGTCTCCTTGTCCAGCCGGTGGACGATACCCGGCCGCCGCTCGCCGCCCACGCCGGAGAGGCTTTCGCCGCAGTGATGGATGAGCGCGTTGACCAGCGTACCGTCCGGCGAGCCCGGAGCCGGGTGCACTACCATGCCGGCCTCCTTCATCACCACGATGACCTCGTCGTCCTCGTAACGGATATCGAGGGGCAGGGCCTCGGCCCCCATGTGGCTCTCCTCGGCCATGTCGAGGGCGATCTCCACCGCGTCGCCCACGCCGACGCGGGCGCGGGGCGAGGTGACCACGACCCCGTTCACCCGGACCGCGCCGTCGGGAATGATCCGGGCGAGGCGCGAGCGGGAGAGCGAGGCCTCCTCTGGCACATCCCGGGCCAGCGCCTTATCAAGGCGCGGCGGCGGATCGGGCGCGATCCGGAATGTGACGAGGGAGGGCGGCATGGTAGGCGCTCCAGAGGAAAACGAGGACGGGTTGCCGCCGCATCTGACGCGCCTCAGAAGGCTCGTCACGGTGCTGACGGTGGTGATGATCGGCGGGTTTGTAGTCCTGATCGCCACTCTTGTCATCCGACTTAGCGCGAGCCCCCTGCCTCTTCCAGAGCGGATAGAGCTGCCCCAAGGTGAGGAGGCCGTCGCCTTCACCCAGGGCGTCGACTGGATCGCCGTGACGACCTCACAGGACCGCATCCTGGTCTACGGGCGGGCGACCGGCGAGCTCTGGCAGGAGATCGAGATCACGCGTCCCGAGAACTGACGCGTCACGCCCGGGCCGGGGGTCAAGCCGCTTCGAAGCGGCTTGAAAATGGGCCTTCGAAGGCCCTTTTCTCACTCACCCCCGCCGCCAGAGCCAGGCCTGTCCGGCGAGCGCGCCCTGCGACTTGGCAAGCAGCCGGTTGGCCCGGGACGGCCGAGGGATCTCGCCCGAGGCGAGACGGTCGACGGCGACCTCCACGGGGCAGGCGCGCCGGGTGACCGGGTCGAAATAGCGGGGGTAGTCGATCAGGCAGGCGTGAACGAGGGCTTCGAGATCGGGTCGCGCGGTCCGCCGGGGCAGGGGCGCCCCGCGGTCGTCCGTCAGGCCCCATCCCGCGTAGAAGGGCCGACCGAAGCAGACGACCGTCTTGCCGCGCAGGAGCGCCTCGAAGCCCAGCGTCGAGGTGATCGTCCAGACCTCGTCGACGGCGTCGAGGGCGGCCATCGGGTCGGTCTCCGTGAGGACCGCATCGGCGATGCCGCCAGCCTCCGGGACACTCCCCTGGCGCAGGCCGGCCTCCACGTCCGGATGCGGCTTCCAGAGGATCACGGCTGCCGGATTCGCCGCGCGCGCGGCCTCCAGCAGGGCGAGGTTCGTGCCCACGCTGTCCGCGCCGAGCCGGATCGAGGCGTCGTCCTCCACCTGTCCCGGCACAAGGATGCGCCGTCCGGCGGGCAGGCCGGAGGGCAGGCCCGCGCCGCCGAGGTTGTACTTGCCGAGTCTCTCGGTCAGCAGCCGCCGGATCAGGCGGCGCGCGCGCGAGCGCGCCTGCGGCGACAGCTCCGTCGAGGCGGCGATCAGCCGTTCGAGCCGGCTCTCGCGGGTCGGATCGTAGTAGATGCCGAGGTCGTCGAGCACGAGGCTGAGGGGCGGCACCAAGTCGGCCCCGAGCCCCCGAGACCGCAGGAAGCCATCCTCGACCCGGTGCGCCCCCGCCTCTTCCAGAGCGGGGGTCGTCTTGCCGGCCCAGACCATGAGACGGCGGCCGCTCTTCCGCGCGCGGCGAATGGCGCGGCTCTCCTGGTCGTCGAAGCGAATGCCGCGCGGACGGCCGAAGACCTCGGTCATCGGACCTCGCTTCCAGAGCCGCATGCCCGTCCCAATCCATCCCGACCGGTCGTCGCGCCAGGCCCGGGTCTCGGCAGCGAGGATGGCGAGAGCGTCCTCCAGCTCGCAGAGACGGTCGCGGAAGGGGTCGTACCACACAGGGTGCAGGATCATCGCGGCGGTGAAGAGCTGGGGCCGTGTGAGCCTGCGCCGGCGCCGCGCGAGCGGCGCGCGGTCGTCGGTCAGCCCCCAGCCCGCGTAGAACGGCTGGCCGAGGATGACGGGCCGATGCCCGGCGAGGATAGCCTCGAACCCCATCTGCGAGCTGACGGTGTAGACCCCGACCGCACCCTCCAGCAGCGGCCAGGGGGAGACGGCCTCTGTCAGCAGGGTCTCGCCGGGCCGCAGGTCTTCGTTCCCGATATGGCCGGAGCGATGGCCGCCCGCGGTCTCGGGATGCGCCTTGACCACGACTCGCGCGGCCGGGTGTTCTTCCCGGGCCAGCATCAGCGCTTCGAGAAAGGTGTTCCGGCCCGCCTTTGACGCTGTGACGCTCGCGTCGTCCCGGGTCTGGTCGATCACGAGCACGTAGCCGGGCTCGGGCACCGGAGCCTCCGGGGCGAAGCCGGTATACTTCGTCAGGTGAAGGCGCCGCATCTCGGCCATGGCGCCGCGCGCCCGGTCCAGCAGGACCGTGTCGTCGAGCGGATGCTCGGACAGCAGCCGCTCCAGGTCGGAGACGGTCGCGGGGTCGAAATGCACGCCGCCCAGGTCGAGTTGCAGTCCGAGCGGCGGGCCGCCCCCGGCGCGCCCGGGCAGGACGGAGCGCAGGAACGCATCCTCCACCCGAAGCATCGGAGCTTCGGTCTTCGCGGCGACTGCCTCTCCGCGGGGGGCGGTCGGAGACTTGCCCCAGACCCCGACGAGGTCGCCCTCGCCGGGTTTGCCGATGCGGATGTCGTAGCCTGAAAGCTGTAGGATGCGGCGGACCCGGCCCTGGGTCAGGAACCCGCCGTTGTAGACGTAGAGGCGCCGCAGCGCCTCCTCGTCCGGGTCAGTTCCCGGCAATCTGCTGGGCCGCGCTGGAGACGGCGTTGACGCCGCCAAGCGTGCCGGTCAGCGCCGAGACGGCCTTGTTGATGCGGGTGAAGGGGGCTTCGGTCACGTAGATCGTGTCGCCGTCGCGTACCGCGAAATCCCGCGCGAAGAAGAGGCCGTTCGGCCGCGTCAGGTCGAGCAGGTAGACGATGCGTTGCGTCCCGACGAGATCCTGGCCGGTGAGCTGCTCGGCGATTTCCTCGGGCTCGTTCCGGAGCACGAAGACGCCTTCGGGATCGGCGAGGGAGGGGTTCAGGCCGCCGACCTGTGCGATGGCCTCGATTGCGCTGATCGACTGGCTCTCGAAGTTGACGCGCGACTGCGCGCCGGTGGCGCCGATCGCCGTGAAGGCGCGAGTGTCGGCCTCGACGATGACCCGGTCGTTGTTGCGCAGGGCGATGTCGTGGCCCGGCTCGTAGAGATCCTCGAACCAGACCGAGCCCGTGTGGCCCCCGCGGGTGACGGTCACGCGCGCGATCTCCGGATCGACCGCGACGCCGCCGGCACGCGCCAGCATCTGGCTCAGGGTGCGGGTGGGCCGCTCGATGGCGTAGATCCCCTGCGCGCCGACGGCACCGACGACGGACACGGTGGCGCCGTCGCCCGCGACGCGGCGGACCTGGACCTGCGGATCCGGCGTCTGGTCGCCCAGGCGGTCGGTGATGATCTGGCGCACGCGCTCCGGCGTGTTGCCCGCCGCGCGGATGCGGCCGGCGTAGGGGACGTAGATGAAGCCCTGTCCGTCGACCTGCACCTCTTCGAGGACGGTGGCGTTCTGGCCGGTCGGGACGAGAAGACCGTCGCTGACGTTCTCCCAGATGGTCAGGCCCAGCACGTCGCCTGGGCTGATGATGTCGGAGCCCACGAGGCCCGCGTCCCGGAATTCGCTCGAGAACCCGAGGGCCGGGGCCACCGAGGCGATGGCGTTGACGCGATCGGTCACGACGAGCACGAAGGCGTCGCCCTCCCGCAGAACCGATCCGTTGAAAATCTCTCCGCGGGTGGGGCCCGACCGGGGAAGGCCGCAGCCCGCCAGAAGCGCGAGCGCCCCCATGAGGAGGGCGGCCCGCGCGAGGCGCACGCTGTTCACTGTCACTGCTCGGTCTCCTCGACCTTATGCTCTGCCAATATTTTTTCTGGCAGCCTAGCGGCTTCGGACATTTCTGCCTAGAGGGCGCGCCACTGCCCGATTCGCGACTGTTGCGCAGGGGCCGCGCGGACTGCGGAACCTGCGGCGGCGCCTTTGAGCGGGCCTCCATGCCACGCAATCCCGCGAAAAGGGTCGCAAATCCGCCCGGTTGCGGACCTATGCCTTTCCGCGAGGAGATTGCACCGCTAACCGATGACAATGCCGTCGACACGCAGATTTCTGTTCCTGCAGGGGCCACACGGCCCCTTTTTCCACCGTCTCGGCAGGATGCTGGCGCGGGCGGGGGCGGAGGTCTGGCGGGTCGGTTTCAACGGTGGCGACCGGGCCTTCTGGTTCTCTTTCGACAACTACATTCCCTACCGGGGCCGGCCCGAGGACTGGCCAGATCGCTTCCGGCAGATCGTCGAGGAGCGCGGGATCACCGATCTCGTGCTCTACGGCGACACGCGCCCGGTGCATGCCCAGGCGGTCGAGGCCGCGCGTGAGATGGGGCTGGAGATCCACGTTTTCGAGGAAGGCTACATGCGGCCCTACTGGGTCACCTACGAGCGCGGCGGCTCCAACGGCCACTCCCGCCTCATGGACATGACGCTGCCCGAAATGAAGCGGGTCCTGGAGCTGAGCGACCTGGAGATCCCTGAGCCTCCAGCGCACTGGGGCGACATGAAGAGCCATGTCTTCTACGGCGCGCTCTACCACTGGTTCCTGCTTTTTCGCTCCCTCGAATACCGAGGTTTCCGCCGGCACCGCGAATTGCCCGTCGCCAGGGAAGGTTTGCTCTATACCCGGCGGCTCCTGCTCATGCCCTTCGTCGCGCTCGACCGGATGATCGCCACCGCGCGGATCAAGTACGGCGGCTTCCCCTATCACCTCGTGCTGATGCAGCTCGAGCATGACGCGAGCTTCCGGATGCACTCGCCGTTCTCCCGGATGGAGGAGTTCATCGAGGTCGTGATCGAGGGCTTCGCCAAGGGCGCGCCGCGCCATCATCACCTCGTCTTCAAGGCGCATCCGCTCGAGAACGGCCAGTCGCCGCTCCGCAGGATCCTGCGGCGCGTCGCCCGGAAGCACCGGGTCGCGGACCGGATTCACTACGTGCGGGGCGGCAAGCTCGCGCGGCTGCTGGATCACGCCCGAACGGCGGTGACCGTCAATTCCACCGCCGGCCAGCAGGTGCTTTGGCGGGGCATTCCGCTCAAGGTCTTCGGGCGGGCGGTCTATGCCAAGCCGGAGTTCGTCTCCGGCCAGCCGCTTCCGGAGTTCTTTTCCGAGCCCGCGCGCCCGGACAGCCGGGCCTATCGCGACTTCCGCCGGTTCCTTCTGGAGACCAGCCAGATCTCCGGCGGCTTCTACTCGGCCCGGGGCCGCAGACAACTGCTCCGCCAGGTCGTCGACATGATGCTCGCCGCCGACGATCCCTACGACGCGCTCAAGAACGGCAAGGCCGGGCCCCGTCAGCCGCTACGCCTCGTCAACTGACCTGTTGCCCCGCGCGATCCGCTGCTATCTGCAGTCGGGGCAGCGAGTGAAGGAGACAGCGCCATGTTCACGGGCATCGTCACCGACGTCGGTGAGGTCATCGAGGTGCAGCAGCGTGGCGACCTGCGTGCGCGGATCGCGACGGACTACGACCCCGCCAGTATCGACATCGGCGCCTCGATCTCCTGCGACGGGGTCTGCCTGACCGTGGTCGCCAAGGGCTCCGAGCCGCGCAACTGGTTCGACGTGGACGTCTCCGCCGAGACGGTCTCCAAGACCTCGATCGGCCGCAATGCCTGGGCACCGGGGCGTCGGGTCAACCTGGAGCGCGCCCTGAAGGTCGGCGACGAGCTGGGCGGTCACATCGTCTCGGGCCACGTCGATGGCGTGGCGGAAGTGGTCTCGATCACCGACGAGGGCGACAGCACGCGCATCCGCTTCCGCGCGCCCGACGATCTGGCGCGCTTCGTCGCCCCCAAGGGCTCGGTCGCGCTCAACGGCACGTCGCTGACCGTGAACGAGGTGAGAGGGCACGAGTTCGGGGTGAACCTGATCCCCCACACCAAGGTCGCCACCACCTGGGGCGACGTCGCGGAGGGCGACGCCGTGAACCTCGAGATCGACACCCTCGCGCGCTACGTGGCGCGTCTTCAGGAGTGGGGCTGACCAGGCCGTGCCTGATCCGTTTCGGGCGCGCTACACCGCAGCGTAGGCGTTCCGGATCATCTCGGCGAGCGCCTCGGCCGCCGGGCCCTGGCCGTGATCAGCGACGTACATGTTCACCTGTATTTCGCGCAGCTCGGGCAGGGTGCGCCCGTGGTCGATCTGCTCGAGGTAGGTGGCCTCGGTCCCCTCGATCCGCGCGCTGACGGCGAGGTCGGCACTCACCGTCGCGTCGATCGACCGGCTGGCGTCGCTGTCCACGGCCATTTCCCAGCCGATGCCCGCCTCGTCGAGCCGCCGCTGCACGCCCGAGCGGAAGATGCAGTTGCGCTCGAAGGCCAGCCGCAGCGGGCGCGCGCGCCAGGCGCTGCCGTCCGGGGCGCCCACCCAGACCAGCCGGCGCGTGGCCAGCGTCTCGCCGCCCGGGTCGCAGGCGCTCTCCGTCGTCAGGATCACGTCGGCCTGGCCTCGCCGGTACTGTTCCTTGAGGGCGCGGGTGAAGGAGCTGAGCAGCTGGACCTTCATCCGGGGATAATCCGCCGCGAAGCGACGCAGGACCTCGGGGATCGCCGGGTAGACGATGTCGTGCGGGACGCCGAGCGTCAGCTCGCCCTCGAGATCCTCGGAGGTCATGCGCCGGTAGATGTCGTCATTGATCTCCAGAAGCCGCCGCGCGTGCGACAGCAGCTGCTCCCCCGCCGCCGTCAGGCCGACCCCGCGGCCGGCCCGCTCCAGCAGGCGGGTGTCGAGGCTCTCTTCCAGCCGCTTGAGCTGCATCGAGACCGCCGACTGCGTCAGATGCAGCAGGCCGGCCGCCCGGGTTACCCCGCCGCTTTCGGCGACGGTGACGAAGGACCGGAGCGAAGTGATGTCGAGGTTCCGGGGCATATCACGTTCCGTGATGCGTTAGTTGAAAATCATTCGTTTCACCTATGCCAGCCGAGGCCCTATAAATCAAGCTACATGATGATTGAGCTTTGACACATCACGGATCGGCCGGCTGCCGGCGCTCCGGGAAAGGACCGACATGACCACCATGACCCGTACGCTCGCCGTCACCGGCAGCCGTCGCCGCGCCGCCGGCCTTCTCGACCTTCTCGGTCTCTACCGCCAGCGCCGCGCGCTGGCCCGGCTCGATGCGTCCGGCCTGCGCGACATCGGCGTGAGCGCCTCGGATGCCGCGCGCGAAGCCGCCCGCCCGGTCTGGGACGTGCCCGCCGGCTGGCGCTGCTGAGGCCTCAGGCGCTCCGGCGCCGATCAAACCTGCGTCAAACGGTCGGGAAGGGCCGGATCCCGACCGGAAAACCTTGAAACGACGGCCGGAACCTCCAATATTTCGGAGCAAGGCGTCCGGCTTGTCGGACGCCACCGATACATCTGGAGGGAATGGATGGCCGAGTATCAGACGGTTCGGACGGCGGGCGGTGTCCGCTCCGCCGCCATCGACGAGGGGCTGCGCGCCCACATGAACAAGGTCTACGGCACGATGTCCGTAGGCATGCTGATCACCTTTGCCGTGGCCTGGGCCGTGGGCACCTCGCCGCAGCTGCTGGCGATCTTCCGCGATCCGCAGACGCTGCAGCCCAACATCCTGGGCTGGATCGCCATGTTCGCGCCGCTCATCATGGTCTTCGCCTTCGGTGCCATGATCAACCGGCTCTCCGCCGCCGGCGCGCAGACCTTCTTCTTCGCCTTCGCGGCGGTGATGGGCCTGTCGCTGTCCTGGATCTTCGTGGCCTTCACCGGCTACTCGATCGCCCAGGTCTTCCTGGTGACCTCGATCGCCTTCGCGGGTCTCAGCCTCTGGGGCTACACCACGAAGAAGGACATCTCGGGGTGGGGAACCTTCCTCATCATGGGCGTGATCGGCCTGATCGTGGCTTCGATCGTCAACATCTTCCTGGCCTCGCCGGCGATCATGTTCGCGATCTCGATCCTCGGCGTGCTGATCTTCGCGGGCCTGACCGCCTACGACACGCAGAACATCAAGAACACCTACATCGCTCACGCGGCGCAGGGGGATCAGGAGTGGCTCGGCAAAGCCGCCATCATGGGCGCGCTGAACCTCTACCTCGATTTCATCAACATGTTCATGTTCCTGCTCCAGCTCATGGGCAACCGCGAGTAAGCAGGGCCTGACCGCCGACCAAGACAGGGCCGCCTTCGGGCGGCCCTTTTTCGTGGGTCAGTCATCAGAGAGGCTGAGGTTCCGTCTCCGAGACAGGGCCTCGGTCGCGTCCGCCAGATCCAGCGGCTCGATGTGGCTCGCGCCCCGCTCCACCCTACGGCGGTGAGCCATGTGAAGCACCTCCGCGTGGCTCGCCCCGGTGGGCGGCTCGAAGCGGTAGGAGGCAAGCTCGATCAGCAGCCCCAGCGGATCGCGGAAGTAGATCGAATCCATGAACCCTCGGTCTTTCGGTCCGGAGTGCTTGATCCCCCGCGCGTCGAGCCGCTCCGGGATCTGCCGGAAGGTGGCATTCGAGACCGCGAAGGCGATGTGATGAACGCAGCCGGGATCCCGCGGTGTCTTGTCGTGGACCGCCTCCGCGCCCTCGTGGCAGAAGATCGTGATCAGCCGCCCGTCGCCCGGGTCGAAGTAGAGATGCGCCTCCTCCGGTGCGTCGAGGTTCGGCTGCTCGAAGAGGAACGGCATCCCGAGGACGCCCTCCCAGAAGTCGATCGTCTCTGCCCGGCTCGCGCCGACCAGCGTGATGTGGTGCAGTCCCTGGACCTGGATCGTCATGTCGCCCTCCGCTTTCTCTGGGTCAAATCCACCGCGGGGCTTTCGTTCCCCGGACAACTGGCGTTTGGTGCGCGGGACACCGAAGGGAGGGTAGGACATGACCGATACGATCCGCTGGGGCATTCTGGGCGCCTCCAATTTCGCCAAGGGCCAGATGGGCCCCGCGATCCACGCCGCCTCCGGCGCCGAACTCGCCGCGCTCGCCACGAGCTCGCCCGACAAGGCCGAGGGCTTTCGCGCCTTCGCACCGGGCCTCCGCGTCCACGACAGTTACGAGGCACTGCTGGCCGATCCCGAGATCGACGCGGTCTACATCCCCCTCCCGAACCATCTTCACGTCGAATGGGCGCTCAAGACCCTCGATGCGGGCAAGCCGGTGCTGGTGGAAAAGCCGCTCGGGCTGACAGCGGCGGATTTCGATCCGGTCATCGCCAAGCGCGACGAGACCGGCATCCTCGCCGCCGAGGCCTACATGATCGTCCACCATCCCCAGTTCCAGCGCGCCCGCGAGCTGGTTCAGGGCGGGGCGATCGGCGATCTCGTGCAGGTCGATGCGGTCTTCTCCTTCGACAACCGCGACGCGGGCAACATCCGCAACAGGCCAGAGACCGGGGGCGGGGCGCTCTACGACATCGGGGTCTACATCTTCGGCGCCGCCCGCTTCGTGACCGGGCAGGAGCCCGAGGAGATCACCCTTGCCAACCTGCGGCGCGAGAACGGTGTCGATGTCTTCACCCAGGTCGCGGCGCGCTTCCCGGACTTCGCCTATTCGGGCACCGTCTCGATGCGCGCCTTCCCGCGGCAGTACATCACCTTCCACGGCGAGAAGGGGCTGATCACGCTGACCTGTCCCTTCAACGCCAACGTTCACGACCTCGCCGAACTCCGGCTGGAGCGCGAGGCGGGCAAGGTCGAGCTGGAGCGCTGGCCGCGCGACAACCACTACGTCCTGCAGGTCGAGGCCTTCGGCCGGGCGCTCCGCCAGGGCGAGAGCTACGCCTGCCCGCTGGAGTTCTCGCGAGGCACGCTGCGGATGATCGACATGGTATTCGCGGCCGCGGAGGGGTAATATTCCCGCGGCTGAGGGAGACTCCCCATGGGCATGACCGACGACGAGAAGGTGATGGGCCGGACGCTGGGCGACCAGAACGAGCCCGAGGAGCGCGAGAACATCGTGCTCCGGGTCTTCTACATGATCCTGATCGGCGTGATGCTGAGCCTCGCCGGCACCGCGCTCGGGGTCATGGCGGTCTTCCAGGTGGTGATGATGCTGCTCAACCGGGGCGAGCCGAACGAGCGGCTCGCCGACGCGGGCACGGATCTCGGCATCTGGATGGCCAAGGCCGCGCGCTACCAGACCGCCGCCTCGGAGGTGAAGCCCTGGCCCTGGACGGAGCTCGACTGAGGCGTCCAAATTTGGACGCCTCGGCATCATCCTGATTCAGAAAGAAAAACCGGAAACGGCCCTCTTCTGGGTCCAAGTATCCTCGGGGGTGAATTGCGCCGTCAGGCGCAAGAGGGGGCAGACAGCCCCCTTCCCGCCACGGGGACCAGGGACAGGCGCATGATGTGCTGGGGACCGGCCGGGCCCCCATGGTAGAGTTCCCCGGTGTCCTCCCAGCCGCCGGACAGGTAGACGTGTCCCGCGCGGGGATTGCGGCAGTTCACCGTCAGCCAGCATTCCGAACGGTCCGGGTACCTCTCCCGGAGGTAGCCCGGCAGCGCGGCGAAGGCCGCGCGGCCATAGCCGAAGCCCTGGGCGCCCGCGTCGATCTGCAGCATCCGCAGCCCGAGGGCGCCCGCAGGCGCGAAGTCGTACCGCGTCCCGTAGGGCCGCTCGATCTTGAAGAAGCCCACGACCGCCCCCGAGGCCTCGATCACGTGGAAATCCGTCTCCGGATCCGGGTCCGCGGCCGTCTCCGCGATGTCGCCGCCGAACACCTTCTGATCCTCCGGCAGCCTCAGGTGCAGGACCCGATGCGTCTCGGACCGGGGCAGGGGCGCAAGCGTGACGCCTGTCACCGCTCCATTGCCTCGAGCTCTTCGATGAAGCCCTCGATCATGCCGAGGCCCTTTTCCCAGAAGGAGGGATCGGAGGCGTCGAGGCCGAAGGGAGCGAGCAGCTCCTTGTGGTGCTTGGCGCCGCCGGCCTTGAGCATGTCGAAGTACTTCTCGTTGAAGCTCTCTCCGCTCTCCTCGTAGACGGCGTAGAGCGCGTTCACGAGCCCGTCGCCGAAGGCATAGGCGTAGACGTAGAAGGGCGAGTGCACGAAGTGCGGGATATAGGCCCAGAAGGTCTCGTAGCCTTCGGCGAAGTCGAAGACGGGGCCGAGGCTCTCGGCCTGCACCGACATCCAGAGCGCGTTGATGTCGTCGGGCGTCAGCTCTCCGCCGCGGCGGGCGTCGTGCAACTTGCACTCGAAATCGTAGAAGGCGATCTGCCGGACGACCGTGTTGATCATGTCCTCGACCTTGCCCGCGAGCAGGACCTTGCGCTCGGCCTCGGAAGGGGCCTCCGCCAGCAGCTTGCGGAAGGTCAGCATCTCGCCGAAGACGCTCGCCGTTTCGGCCAGGGTCAGGGGGGTGGAGCTAAGAAGCTCGCCCTGACCGGCCGCGAGGACCTGGTGCACGCCGTGGCCCAGCTCGTGGGCGAGGGTCATCACGTCGCGCGGTTTGCCCAGATAGTTGAGCATCACGTAGGGGTGCACCTCGGTCACCGTGGGATGCGCGAAGGCGCCGGGGGCCTTGCCCTGCTTCACGCCCGCGTCGATCCAGCCCTTGGTGAAGAAGGGCTCGGCGATCTCGGCCATGCGCGGATCGAAGCCCGCGTAGGCGCTGCGCACGGTCTCCACCGCCTCGTCCCAGTCGACGATGCGGTCGCTCTCCATCGGCAGGGGGGCGTTGCGGTCCCAGACCTGCAGACGGTCGAGCCCGAGCCACTTGGCCTTGAGCGCGTAGTAGCGGTGCGAGAGGCGCGGGTAGGCGCCGACGACGGCATCGCGCAGCGCCTCGACGACCTCCGGTTCGACGTGGTTCGCCAGGTGGCGGCCGGTCTGCGGCGTCTCCATCCCGCGCCAGCGGTCCTCGATCTCCTTTTCCTTGGTCAGCGTGTTGTGCACGCGGGCGAAGGTCCGGACGTTGCCGGAGAAGACGCGGCCAAGTTCGCGGAAGGCGGCCTCGCGGCTCGCGCGGTCCTGTTCGGTCAGCAGGTTGAGCGTGCCCTCGATGCCGAGTTCCTCGTCGTTCACCGTGAAGGTGAGCCCGGCGATGGTCTCGTCGAAGAGCTTGTTCCAGGCCGAGGCGCCGACGGTGGACTGATCGTGCAGGAACTTCTCCAGCTCGTCGGAGAGCTGGTAGGGCCGCATGGCGCGCATCCGGTCGAAGACCGGGCGGTAGCGAGCGAGCTCGTCCGATGCCGACCAGAGCCCCTCGACGTGCTCGTCGGAGAGCCGGTTGAACTCCAGCCCCCAGAAGACGAGCGGCGTGGTGTAGGTGGTGATCTTGTCCTGGCAGTCGGAGAGGAACTTGGCCCGGTCGGCGTCGGTGGTCTCCTGGTAGTAGCGCAGGCCCGCGTAGGACATGATCCGGCCGGCAATGACATCGATGCGCTCGTAGCGGCGGACCGCCTCAAGCATATCCTGAGCCGTCAGTTCGGCGAGCTTGCCCTCGTAGTCGGCGGCGAAGTCGCGGCAGGCGGCCTCGAGCCAGTCGAGGTCGCGCTTCAGCTCCGGGGCGTCGGGGGACTCGTAGAGGTCGGTCAGGTCCCATTCGGGAAGCCGGCCGAGATCGCGTCCGCCGGAGGGCTCGGCGTCGAAGACAGGTCGCTTGGTCATGGTCACCTCAGAATGGATGGTCGCGGCCGTCCCAGGTCTGGAAGCAGCCGGTCGTGTCGAGGGTGAGGGCGTCGAAGCGGTCGATCAACCCGGCAGCGGACTGCTCGGGGGACAGTTCGCCCTTGTGGGAGGTCATGTCGGTCGCCACCCAGCCGGGGTGGTAGGCCCCCACGGCGATGCCGTCCGAGCGCAGGTCGGTGGCGAGGTTGCGCGCGAGGTTGGCCGAGGCGGCCTTGGAGGCGCGGTAGATGTAGGATCCGCCGCCGGCCTTCTCGGACGAGCCCATCTGCGACGACAGGATGGCGATGCGGCCGCGCGCGTCGCGCAGGGCCGGAAGGAGCGCCTGCACGGTGAGGAAGACGCCGGTGACGTTCACGGCGAAGGACTCCGCCCACATCTCTGCGGGAAAGCCGTCGTCCAGCCGCTCGTGGCGGTCGGGGAAGATGCCGGCGTTGCAGACGAGCAGATCGAGCGGCCCCGTGACGCTGTTCCCGAGGTCGGCGACGGAGGCGGGATCGGTGACGTCGAGCTGCATGAGGCCGTCGCCGCCGCTGGTCGAGGTGCCGATCACCTCGTCACCGCGCGCCTCCATCCGGGCCTTCAGCGCGGCGCCGACGCCGCGGCTCGCGCCTGTCACCAGGGCGCGGGTCAATTCGACGACCGGCGGGGCGTGAAGGGCAGGGGGCAGACTGGGACGCCGTCCTCGATCAGTTGCTTGGCATCCGCGAGGCGCGCCTCTCCGTAGATCGAGGCCTGGGGCGTCTCGCCCTCGTGCATCTTGCGGGCCTCCTCGGCGAAGCGGTTGCCCACGTAGGTGCTCTCCGTCTCGACCTTCCTGCGCAGGGCGGCCATGGCCTTTTCTATGGGCGTGCTCGGCGTCGCGAGCGGACGGTCGGCTGCGGGCCGCGCGGGCTCGCGCTCTTCGCGGGCGCTGACGCCGGGGCTCATCAATTCCTTGCCGACCTCGCTCGAACCGCAGACGGAACAGGCGACGTGGCCCGCCTCGGCGAGGCGGTCATAGGCGGCGGCGGACTGGAACCAGCTGTCGAAGCTGTGGCCGCCGGAGCATTTCAGGGCGTATCGGATCATCTCTCGTGCCGATGCTTCAGGAGTTCCCGATATTTAGCCGCTGACGGGCGCGATGCAATGGCAGGGCTGCCCTCGGAAGATCGCTAGACCTTCGCGAGCTTGGGGTCGAAGTGCCGCACGATATGCGCGAGTTCCTCGTCCGAGAGACGCTCTGAGGCCTTCTTGAGGCCCATCCACTTGCGCTTGCGCTGACCGCGCTCGGGGTAGTCCGCCGCCGCCTCCGTCACGCGCATGGCGTAGACCACGACGATCACCGGAAGTTCGTCCGAGCCGAGCCGCTTGCGGTAGGAATAGAGGCCGATGGGCTGGGGGGCGATATCGCCCTTGAGCCCCGCCTCTTCCCAGGCTTCGTTCCCCGCGGCCTGCGCGGGTGTGGCGCCGCCCATCGGCCAGCCCTTGGGCAGGATCCAGCGGCCGGTCTCGCGCGAGGTGACAAGGCAGACCTTCAGTTTGCCCTTGCTGATCCGCCAGGGCAGCACGGCGAATTGCGTGCGCGGGTCCGTCTTGGCGGCACCGGACAGACGCAAGGGGCGCTGTATCCTGGACTGGATGGACATCGGGCTTTTCTTGCCTTCGTTTTACTGCGCGATAGATCGTCCGGTAATGTGAACGGCTTTGCCGGATGGCTCAAATGAATAATTCCGCAATTCGTGCGCTTTATGCGATAATTGTTCTTCTTGTGACTATGACAGCGGCCGCCGCCGCGACCGGAGAACGCAACGGGCAAATGCCCCATGTGACGCTGAATTCGATCGACGGCGGCGAGATCGACCTGGGCGACTACGCCGGGAAGCCGATCCTGCTGGTGAACACCGCCTCGCTCTGCGCCTTCACGCCGCAGTTCGCCGGGCTCCAGGACCTTTGGGACGCCTACCGATCGGACGGGCTCATGGTGCTCGCCGTGCCCTCCGACGACTTCCGACAGGAGCTCGAAAACGAGGAGGCGGTCCGCGACTATTGCGCGATGCATTTCGGGATCGACATGCCGATGACCGCCATCACGCCGGTCTTGGGGGAGGGCGCGCATCCGCTCTACCTCTGGCTCGCCGGCGAAGGGGTCGTGCCGAAGTGGAACTTCCACAAGGTGCTGATCGATCGCGACGGCCGGGTGATCACCGACTGGCCCTCGGCGGTGCAGCCCATGTCGCCGATGATCACGGAGGCCGTGGAGGGGGCGCTTGGCGGCTGAGGGCGGCGGGCCGCTCTACATCGGCTCCGAGATCTACCGGAACTCCTCCTACGGAGCGTGGCACCCGCTGCGCATCCCGCGCGTCTCGACCGTCACCGACCTGACGCGGGCGCTGGGCTGGCTGCCTCCGGCGCGCTTCGTGCAGAGCCCGCGCGCAAAGCCGGCCGCCCTCCACGCCTTCCACGATCCGGCCTATGTCGCCGAGCTTCAGGCCGCCGAGGACCGCCAGTGGGTGAGCCCTGAGGTGCGCGAGCGCCACGCGCTGGGGACGACCTCGAACCCGGTCTACCCCGAGATGTACCGACGACCCGCGACTGCCGTGGGCGGTTCGATCCTGGCGGGCGAACTCGTGGCCAGGGGCGGCGTAGTCCACAACCCGGCGGGCGGCACGCATCACGGACTGCCCGACCGGGCGAACGGATTCTGCTACCTCAACGACCCCGTCTTCGCGATCCTCTCGCTGCGCCGTGTGGGTGCGCGCCGGGTCGTCTACATCGACATCGACGCGCATCACCCGGACGGTGTCGACCATGCTTTCCGGAACGAGCCCGAGGTCTGTCTGATCTCGACCCACGAGGAGGGGCGCTGGCCCCGGACCGGTCCGCTGGAGGACCGTGGCGCGGGGCAGGTCTGGAACCTTCCTGTGCCGCGAGGGCTCAACGATGACGAGATGGCGCTGATCCGGGAGCGGCTGATCCTCCCCGTCCTCGAGGCCCACCGGCCCGACGCCGTGGTGCTGCAGTGCGGGGCGGACGGGGTCGAGGAAGACCCGCAGTCGCGGCTTTCGCTGTCGAACAACGCGCATTGGGCGGTCGTCGGGGCGGTGAAGCGGCTCGCACCCCGGCTGATCGTCCTGGGGGGCGGTGGCTACAACCCATGGTCCTGCGGGCGGCTCTGGGCCGGGGTCTGGGGCACGCTCATCGGGGCGGACATCCCGCGCCGCCTGCCGGACCGCGCGGCGGCAGTGCTCAAGGCGCTGCGCTGGGAAGGGCCGCGCCGCGAGATCTTTCCCGAAGCTCACTGGGTGGAGACGCTTCGGGACGCGCCGAGATCCGGTCCGATCCGGCCCGAGGTGAGAGAGAGGCTCGACCGGCTGGACGCGCGGCTGAGGGTCTGGGTCTAGCGGGACAGGACCTCCACGATCCGGTCGAGCAGCTCGGAAGCGTTGCCGGGCGCGAGGACGGCGCGCGCCTTGTCCGGCATCGGGGAGGTCTCGAGGTGCAGCTGCCAGGCCTCGGCAAGACCGGCGGCATCCTCGACTTGAAGCGCCCCTCCCTCGGTATCCAGCCGGGCGTATTCGTCGGCGAAATTGGCCAGATGTGGGCCGTGCAGGATGGCGCAGCCGTGGACCGCGGGCTCGTAGGGGGTGTGTCCGCCCTTCGGCACGAGGGAGCCGCCGACGAAGGCGCAGCCGGCGAGAGCGTACCAGTGCGCCATCTCTCCCATCGTATCGGCGAGATAGACGGGACCGTCCGGCGCGTCAGCCGCGGAGCGGCGGGCGGTACGGAGGCCGCGCTCCGACGCGAGGCGGGCGATGGCCTCGGCCCGGCGGGGATGGCGCGGCGCGAGGATGAGCTTCAGTCCCGGGTTTTCGGCGTGAAGACGCGCGAAGGCGTCGAGGACCGTTTCCTCTTCACCCTCGTGGGTCGAGGCGGCGAGCAGCGTGCGTGCGCGGGGAAAGGCGGTGCGCAGCTCCTCCGGTGGCGGCTGGTCGGGCGGGATGTAGAGCGACTTGAGCTGCACAGGCGCGATCAGGCGGTCGGCGGGCAGGCCGAGGGCGCGAAACCGCGCGCCGCTTTCGGCGTCCTGCGGCGAGAGGAGCGTCACGCTAGACAGGATGCGTCGGGCGAGGCCGGGCAAGCGGGCCCAGCGGGCGGCGCTGCGCTCGGAAATGCGGGCGCCGACCATCAGGACGGGCAGACCGCGGGCCGCTGCGAGGATGATCCGGTTGGGCCAGATCTCGTTCTCTAGGAGGAGGAGCCCCGAGACGCGGGAGAGGGGGCGGCGCAGGCTCGCCCGGAAGTCGAGAGGGGCGAGGGTGGCCTGCGTGCGGGGGATGTCCCAGCCCTCGGCGAGGGTCCGGCCGGTCGCGGTGTTGGCGGTGACGAGGAGAGGCCGACCGGTGCGCGCGGCAAGCGCGGCGGCGAGGGGACGCGCGGAGGCGAGTTCGCCGTTGCTCGCGCCGTGGATCCAGAGGGCCCCCGGTTCGGGGTCGGGTCCCTTGAGGCGGGCGGAGAGGCTGCCTGGGCCATCCTCCCGCCGCAGGCGTCGCCAGAGCAGGCGCGAGATCAGCACCGGAACCGCGATGCTCAGCAGGAGACGGTAGAGGATCACGCGGCGGGCGCTCCGTTGTCAGACGGGGCGGACGTAGCAGCCGGGAGGGGGGCGTTCCAGTCTCCGGCGGGACGGCGCTCGCCTGCGGCGACGCCCCGCCCGCCGTCCCATGGGCGCGCGAAGAAATGCCTGTCTGTCGGCGGGGCCCAGGGCCCGGGCCGTCAGTCGAAGTCCTGGCTGTTCAGGATGCGGTGGATTTCCCGGCGGACGAGCTTGCGCACGTTGCGGGTGATCCTTTCGCCGAGCACGCCCTGAAGTTCTTCCCGGACGATCTGGCCCACGAGTTCGCGCATGGCTTCCTCGTCGACGGCGCCGGTGTTGCCCAAGTAGGCGGCGAGATCCTCGTCGTCGTCGAGATCGGGACGGGCGGCGAGGCGGCTCTCCTGCGACTCGGACTGCGCGACTTCGGCGCGCTGGCTTTCGCGGTCGCCCTCGTAGACCCGGAAGGAGCGCTGCGGCGCCTCGGGGCTGCGGCGCGTGCGCTCGGAGGGGCGCAGGCGCAGGGGCGCGACGCTCTCACTGGACTCGGGCGGTTCCGCCGGCGTGTCGTCATCCATCGCGGCCTCCCAATTGTCGTCCGTCGTGGCCTCTTCAGGCTGCGAATCTTCTTCCGCGGCCTCTTCGGCATCGGGGAAGACGAGATGCAGGCGGCCCGGGCGGTTGGCGGTCACGGTGGACCAGTCCGAGGGCTCGGTGCCGTCGGGCTCGAAGTCCTGCCCGGAGAAGGTCACAGCGGCTTCGAGCTCGGCAATCGTGTCCTCGAGCCGCTGCCGGGGCGAGGCGACGAAGGTCGGCATCGGCGGTTCTTCGGTCTCGATGTCCTGACGGGCGTCGTTGGTGGCCGGGTCACGGTGGTCGTCGGCCTCGGCCTCATCGTCTTCCGAGGAGTCGAAGGACTCCGGCATCAGCCGCGCGAGGTCAGAGGAGGCGAGGCGGCTCCGGGGCGCTGCGTCGTTGTCCCGGTCGGCGTCGCTTTCATCGTCGTCGGCGAGGTCCACGAACTCGGCGTCGTCGATGTGCTTGCTCGAGGTGGCCGCAAGGATGCCGGCGAGCAGCTCCTCGCTGTCCTTCGTGTTGGCGGTCCGATCAGCGCCACCTGTTTCAGCCGGAGTTGCAGCAGCGCGCCTGTCCTCCGTGCGCCACCTCGCTGGCGGCGTGTCCTCGACGGACCTGTCGGCATCCCGGTCGACACGCAGCGCGGGTGTCAGGACCAGCCTGTCACGCGCGCGGTCCTCGGGTTTCGGGACGGCGTGTCCGGACGAGTCGCCGGCGGCGACCAGACGGCGGATCGATTCCAGTACGTCCTCGATCTCCACATTGGTAAGGGGATCTGACATGCGATTCCTGCTTCGGCCTCACCACAGAGTGTATCCCGCGCCCGTGAATACAACAACACATATGGATAAAGTTGGTCCCTTTGGGTCGGCTCACGGCAACGGAGCCACAACTCCAGCGTGTATTGTCGCGGTTCAGTCGCCGATCGAACGCAGCACGCGGTCGAGCGCGCGCCCCCGGTCCGACTGACCGAGCGGCGCATCCTCGACCAGGTTGTAGTAGGCGGCCGGATCGTAGGTCTGGATGCCGAGGTTGAGTCGGTCGACGGTCAGCAGGCCCATGGCCGCCAGCACGCGGTAGGTGGCGAGGGTGGCGTCGATCTGCGCGGAGATCAGGGCCGTCCGGGCGTCGAACAGCTCCTGCTCGGCGTCGAGAACGTCGAGCGTCGTGCGGGCGCCGAGCGTGGCCTCCTCGCGGACGCCGTCGAAGGCGACCTGGGCCGCGCGGACCTGGCGGTCCGTGGCCTCGGCGCTCGCCCGGGCAACGGCGAGCAGGGCATAGGCATTGCCCACCTGCTGCTCGATCTGCTGGCGCGAGATGTGAAGGCCGGCCCGTGCGGCATCGCGGCGAGCCATGGCCTGCCGGATCGAGGACGCCAGGCGTCCGCCCTGGGAGATCGGGCCGGAGAGGCTGAGGCTCAGAGATTCGGTGCTGTTGAAGTCGTCGTCGAGGCCGATGTTGCCCTGCAGGTTCACGTTGGGGCGCAGTGCGGCCTCGGCCCGCTGGATGTTGAGTTCGGCCGCGGCGACCTGGTGCTGGGCGGCCTCGATCGAGGGGTGATTGCGCACGGCGAAGGCCTTGGCGGCAGCCTGATCGTAGCCGATCTGCGCTGGCTGGACCGCGCCGAGCGTGCCGGGCCGGGTGCCCACGGCGGCAATGTATTCCTCGATCGCCTGGGCGAGGTCGCCTTCGGCCGAGGCCAGGTTGCCGCGCGCGGAGGCGAGACGGGCTTCCGCCAGCGAGACATCGGTCCGGGTCACCTCGCCGACCTCGAACCGGTCGCGCGCGGCGCGGAGCTGCTCCGTGATGAGACGGACGTTGTTGCGGCGGAGTTGCACGAACTCGCTCGCGCGGCGGATGTTCAGATGCGCCTCGACCGCGCGCAGGAGGACGTCCTGTTCGATTCCGCGGAGCTCGGCGCGGGTGGCGAGGACCGTCTCCTTCTGGGCGGCGATCGCGGTCTGCGTCGCGCCGCCGTCGTAGATCAGCAGCTGGGCGGAGAGGCCGAGCGAGGTCGTAAGGAAGTCGCCGTCGATCGGGCGTGGATCGGTGACCTGCGCGTTCGCGGTCCAGGAAATGATCGGGGCGAGCTGCGAAACCGCCTGCGCCACGTCCTCGTCCGCGGCACGCAACAGCGCCCGGTTCTGGGTCAGCAGGCCCGAGCTCTCGTAGGCGTTCATGAGGGTGTCGGCGAGGCTCTGGGCGCGGGCGGCCGGAGCGGCGAAGCCCAGGCTCAGCGCGAACGCGATGGCGGCGGCACGTCCGAGGATTTGCATGACCTGTCTCCCCTCGTGGCTCGCAGCCAACATACCAGAACTATCTATAGTGCGAAGGTTTCCGCGCGCCCGAAGCCAGGAAGAACCGGAGCCGAGGCATGAAAAGCATACCGCCAGGTAATCGCCCCGTCGAGCTTCCAGCCGATCCGAACGGTCCCCAGCGCGCCGTCCGCGAAAATCGCGCAGATCCGGCCGCCGTCCTTGAGCTGGGCCTCGAGGGCCTGCGGAATGACTTCGACCGCGCCTTGCAGGACGATCGCGTCGTAGGGCGCGCTCTTGGCAGCTCCCTCGGCGAGGGGACCGTGCACCACGGCGGCATTGTCCACGCCCTGTTCCGAGAGCAGGCCCTGCGCCTCGGCCGCGCGCTCCTCGTCGTCTTCGACGGCGACGACGAACTCGGCCAGCGAGGCGATGACGGCCGTCGAGTAGCCAAGGCCGCAGCCCAGGTCGAGCACGACGTCGCCGGGGCCGAGATCGAGCGTGTCGAGCATCTTGGAGAAGGTGCGCGGCTCCAGCAGGACACGGCCCTCTCCGAGATCGACGTTCTCGCCGATGTAGGCCGCTTCGCGCATGGACTCGGGCACGTAGAGCTCGCGCGGGATCGCCAGCATGGCCTCGATGATGGGAAACTTGGTCACGTCCGAGGGACGAACCTGGGTGTCGACCATAGCGGTCCGGCGTGTCTTGAAGTCGGCCAAGTCTGGACTCGTTGGTTCAGTTCGGGTCGAGCCGGTGATGCCACACCCCCGCCCGTCGGGCAACGGCCTATCGGCCCGCATCCCCCCTTGCGGCGGATGGGCGCGCGCGATATGCGAAAGGCCACTTCGGCGAGTTGGCGGAGTGGTGACGCAGCGGATTGCAAATCCGTGTACACCGGTTCGATTCCGGTACTCGCCTCCACATTTCTTCGCTCCTGCAAGATCGGCGTTCGGTCGGCTGTCACGGTCGCAACCGGTGACGGCCAGCAGGCTCCGCGTGGGGCTGAGCCTCGGACCTTGGTCCAGCTTCCATCAAAGTGCTGCCAGTTCGATCTATTCACTGATCATTCGCGCGAATGAGCGTCGTTCCGGTTCGAGGAGTGACGCGCGGGCAATTCCCGCGCAGACTACGCCGAGCGGATTCGATCACTGCCTTTGCGCCGCGTCGCGCCGCTGGGGGACGACTAGTACGCCGCCTCGGCCGGGGAGGTGCCGGCTCCGCCATTAGTCGCCTCCGAGTTGCGTTCGGCGGCCGAGGTCCTCAGGCGCTTCGGAGCCGAGCCATGTGCTGTCGGCCTCAACGAGGGCACCCGCGACCGGGATTCGGGAACACGGAGATCGATCGCGCCGAGACGAAAGGCGAACGCATTCAACCTGCGAGGGCACCATGCTGAGCATTCTCCGCGACCGGACATACCGCCATCTCTTCCTCGCACAGGTCGTGGCCCTGCTCGGCACCGGCCTCGCGACCGTCGCGCTGGGCCTTCTGGCCTTCGATCTCGCCGGAGACCGGGCGGGACTCGTTCTCGGCACGGTATTCACGATCAAGATGGTGGCCTATGTCACCGTCGCGCCCATCGCAGGCGCCTTTGCCGACCGGGGGCCGCGCCGCGCGATGCTCGTGGGGCTCGATATCGTCCGGGCCGGGACGGCGCTCGCGCTGCCCTTCGTCACCGATATCTGGCAGGTCTTCGTCCTGATCTTCCTGCTTCAGTCGGCCTCGGCCGCCTTCACGCCGACCTTCCAGGCGACGATCCCGGACGTGCTTCCACAGGAGGAACGCTACACCCGTGCCCTCTCCCTTTCCCGGCTGGCCTACGACCTTGAGAACATCGTGAGCCCGGTGCTTGCCGGGCTGCTCCTGGTGCTGATGTCCTACAACGTGCTGTTCCTCGGCACGGTCTTGGGCTTCCTCGCCTCGGCCATGCTGGTCGTCTCGGTGCTGCTGCCGAGCCCGCAGCCGACCGAGCCCCGCGGCATCTACGAGCGCTCCACCCGCGGCATCCGCATCTACCTCGCCACGCCGCGCCTGCGGGGCCTCTTGGCGCTCAACCTCGCCGCCGCGGCCGGCGGGGCTATGGTGCTGGTCAATACCGTCGTCCTGGTGCGCGGAGAACTGGGGCTGGGAGAGAGCGCCCTGGCCTGGACGATGGGGGCCTTCGGGACCGGGTCGATGATCGCGGCATTCGCCCTGCCGAGGGTGCTGGACCGCGCGTCCGACCGCCCCGTGATGCTCGGCGGCGCGATCGTGCTCACGACGACACTGGTGCTCCTTGGCGCGACGATCCTGGCCTCGGGCCTCTCCTGGCCGCTGCTGATCGCGGCCTGGCTGGTCGCGGGGATCGGGTATTCGACGGTCCTCACGCCCTCGGGCAGGCTCCTGCGCCGCTCGGCCCATGCCGAGGACCGCCCGGCGATCTTCGCCGCGCAGTTCGCGCTCAGCCATGCCTGCTGGCTGATCACCTATCCCCTCGCTGGGCTCCTGATGACCTATGCTGGGGCTTCGGTGGCGCTCTTCGGACTCGTCGCCCTGGCGCTATTCGGCATCGGCGCTGCCCTGCGGCTCTGGCCGGCGGGTGATCCGCAGACGCTACCGCATGGGCACGATGACCTGCCTCCCGACCATCCGCACCTTGCGGAGCACGGTGGACGTCGACGGCATGCGCATCCCGTCGTGATCGACCGCCTGCACCCGGAATGGCCCACGGGCTAGCGGGTGCCGGACTGATGATGGGGTAGGCGAGGGCGAGGAAGGCGACGCCGCTGCGGCCACCGCCCGAAAGCGGTCTCGGTAAAAACTTACGCATCAACCAAAGCCGCAACGACGTCTGACGTCATTTCTTGCATGGCAGCATCGTCTCGGCGACCTCGCCGGGCGGCCGACCGAACGGCAACTAGCCCGGAAACCTGGTACGAAATGGTACGCAAGGAGAGCATCTCGGCATGTCGGACGACAAGGCAGGTCGGGGAGTGGGCGTCAGTCTCCTCCGGCCCGCGCGCGGGTCTCGCGAGCTGACCGGGGGTCAGAATCGTCTTCGTCGGCGTGTGGTTCGACATGCCCGCGCAGCGCGAGAAGGCGCGCAGCGATGAGGCAGATGACGGCCCAGCCGACGCCGGCGAGCCAGCCGGCGAGGACATCCGTCGGCCAGTGCACTCCGAGGTAGACGCGGCTGACCCCGACGAGGATCGTGATCGTCGTGGCCACGGACAGGACGTAGACCTTGAGGCGGCGCAGCGGCACCACCCGGGCCACGAGCACGCCGAGCGCGAGATACGTCACCGCCGCCATCATCGAATGGCCGGAAGGAAAGCTCGCCGTGTGGACGATCGAACCGTGCGGAACGAGATCCGGCCGGGGGCGCGAGAAGGCTTCCTTGGCAATGCCGGAGATCAGGATTCCGCCGCCGACCGCGCAGAACAGGAAGATTGTCGAGCGGATCTTGCCCTGGAGCAGGAAGAAGCCTGCGACCGCGAGCGTGGTCATCGTCAGGACGATCACCCCACCGAGGGCGGTGAGGTCGCGGCCGATCTCCTCGAGCAGGGGCGGGCCGATGGGGTCGGAGAGATCGCCGGGCGTGCGCAGCAGAAGAAGCAGATCACGGTCCAGATCGCGCGTGGCGCCTTCCAGCACCGCGTCCGCGAGTTCGGCGAAGGCCCAGACGGCCGCGACCGACAGCGCGAGAACCAGCATCGAGCTGATCTCGACGTTGCGGCGCACCCAGCTCGCCCCTCGCTTGGCCCGGCTCAAGTCCATGGGGGGCGAACCGCGCAGTCCCGCGGCCGGTTCCGTTCCGGGCGGCGGAGGACCGGATCGACTTGCCCCCGGGCGGCACAATCTAGATTAAGGGGCACGACGGGACGGGCGCGACATCAGGCCACCGCTCTTAAGGGCGGCGCGTTCCCATAAGATTGCGTGAGAGGACGAAGACCGGGAATCCATGTCGCTATTTCTGATCGTCGCACTGCCGTTCCTCGGCGCGCTTCTGCCGGGGCTCTTGATCCAGGCAGGGCGCCAGACCTGTGCCTCCGCCACCTTCATGGTGACCCTCGCCGCTCTCATCGGCCTCGCGACCCATATTCCCGCCGTGGTCGACGGTCAGACGATCACGGCCCGCGCCATATGGCTCCCGGCGCTGGGGCTGAACGTCAACCTGTTCCTCGACGGACTGGGATTGTTCTTCGCCTGCCTGATCCTGGGCATCGGGCTGCTGATCATCGCCTATGCCCGCGCCTACCTGTCCGAGCGCGACAACATGGGAGAGTTCTACAGCTACCTGCTCCTCTTCCAGGGCGCGATGGTGGGCATTGTCCTGAGCGACAACATCCTGATGCTGCTCGTTTTCTGGGAGCTGACCTCGCTCTCGTCCTTCCTGCTGATCGGCTACTGGAAACACCTGCCAGAGGGGCGGCAGGGCGCGCGGATGGCACTCACCGTGACCGGGATGGGCGGCCTCGCGATGATCGGGGGCATGCTCCTGCTTGGTCAGATCGCGGGCAGCTACGACCTGACGACGATCCTGCAGAATCGCGAGGCGATCCAGGCCTCTCCGCTCTACCTGCCTGCGCTGATCCTGATCCTGCTCGGCTGCTTCACCAAGTCGGCGCAGTTCCCGTTCCACTTCTGGCTGCCGCACGCCATGGCGGCGCCGACTCCTGTCTCGGCCTACCTGCACTCCGCCACCATGGTGAAGGCGGGCATCTTCCTGATGGCGCGCATGTGGCCGGTGCTCGCGGGGACCGACGCCTGGTTCCTCATCGTCACCACGGCGGGGCTCGTCACGATGGTCGTCGCGGCGATCATCGCGCTCTTCAAGGACGACCTGAAGGCGCTGCTGGCCTTCTCGACGGTCTCCCACCTCGGCCTGATCACGATGCTGCTGGGCATCGGCACGCCCTACGCGGCGATGGCGGCGGTCTTCCACATCCTGAACCACGCGACCTTCAAGGCCGCGCTCTTCATGTCGGCCGGGATCATCGACCACGAGGCGGGGACTCGGGACATCAAGCGGCTGGGCGGTCTGCGGAAGCTGATGCCGGTCACCTTCGTCATCGCGACGCTCGCGTCGCTTTCGATGGCGGGGATCCCCTTCTTCAACGGGTTCCTGTCGAAAGAGATGATGCTGGAGGAGGCGAGCCACACCGTTCTCTTCGACAGCGCCTGGCTCGTGCCGGTCCTGGCGACCATCGGCGCGCTCTTCTCGGCGGCCTATTCCTTCCGCTACCTCGGGCACACCTTCCTCGGGGCGGAGCGGGACGACTATCCTTCGCATCCGCATGACCCCGGGATCGGCATGTGGTGGCCGCCCGCCTTCCTCGTGGCGCTCGTCATGCTGATCGGCGTCGCGCCCTTCCTGGCCGAACCGACGGTGCGGCTAGTGACGCAGGCGGTGCTTGGCGGGGCGGCGGAGATGCCGGACGCTCACCTGAAGATCTGGCACGGGTTCACGCCCGCACTCTACATGTCGATCATCGCCGTGCTCGGGGGCCTGGTGCTGCTGGCGCTCTTCCGCCCGCTGGATAAGGGCTGGCAGACGGCCGGACCGCCCTACGCGAAGGCGATGTTCGACGGCGTCATCGGTGGCGCTGTCTCGGTCGCGCGCTTCGTCACCGGCCGACTGCACGACGGTGCGCTCACCCGGTATGCGTTGATCTTCACGGTCACGGTGGTGGCCGTCGCCTA
This sequence comes from Histidinibacterium aquaticum, assembly GCF_008710275.1. Classification (GTDB taxonomy): domain Bacteria; phylum Pseudomonadota; class Alphaproteobacteria; order Rhodobacterales; family Rhodobacteraceae; genus Oceanicola; species Oceanicola aquaticus. Next base: position 539,802 of record NZ_VYQE01000001.1, on the reverse strand, counting down.
TCACGCCTGGGCGACGGGGGCGAAATCGCCGCCGACCCATGACCTCATTCCGCTCGGGCCGATGCAGCTCGCCGGCTGGCTGATGCTGGTGATCGCGACGGGCTTCCTCGTCTACTGCCACCGCAACCGGCTGCTGGCGCTCGTCCTCATGGGCGTGATCGGCCTCATGGTCTCGATCGGCTTCGCCTACCTGAGCGCGCCCGACCTGGCCCTGACCCAGCTCTCGGTCGAGGTGGTGACCATCATCCTGATGCTGCTCGCGCTGAACTTCCTGCCCAAGCAGACCCCGGTCGAGAGCAGCTGGTCCCGCAGGATCCGCGACGGGGTGATCGCACTCGGCGCGGGCACCGGAGCGGCGGCGCTGATCTACTCGATCCTGGTCCGCGATTTCGCCACGACGCCGATCTCGGAATACCATCTGGAGAACTCCTACGCCGGGGGCGGCGGGACCAACGTGGTCAACGTGATCCTCGTGGACTTCCGGGGCTTCGATACCTTCGGCGAGATCATCGTGCTGGGGATTGCCGCGCTGATCATCTACGCCATCACCGAGGCGCTGCTGATCGGGCCGACCCGGGCGCGACTCGCGGCCCGCAAACCGGACGAGCCCCTGGCGGGCGATGCGCATCCTCTGCTGATGGTCGTCGTCACGCGGGTCACGATGCCGGTGATGCTGATGGTCGGCATCTACATCTTCCTGCGCGGGCACAACGAGCCGGGCGGCGGTTTCATCGCGGGTCTCGTCGTCGCCATCGCGCTGGTGGTGCAGTACATGGCCTCGGGCTTTGCCTGGGCTGACGAGCGGCAGCGCTACCCCTATCACACGATCATCGGAGCCGGCGTGCTGGTCGCGGGCGTCACGGGCATCGGTTCATGGTTCGCGGGCTATCCCTTCCTGACCTCGGCCTTCGGCTATTTCCGCATCCCGCCCTTCGAGGAGTTCGAGCTGGCGACGGCCATGGGCTTCGACCTCGGCGTCTTCCTCGCGGTCGTGGGCGCCGTCATGCTCTCGCTCGAGAGCTTCTCGCGGCTGGCGCGCCGGGCCCGGAAGGACCGGAGCGAACACGCCATGGACATCGACCCCTCGCGCGAAGAGCGCGCGGAAGCCGGACGGGGAGGCTGAGATGGAACTGCTCATGGCAAGCGCCATCGGCGTGCTCACCGCGGCCGGGGTCTACCTCGTCCTGCGGCTCAGGACCTTCCCGGTGATCATCGGGACTTCGCTGCTGAGCTACGCGGTCAACGTCTTTCTCTTCGCCTCGGGCCGGCTGGTGGTGAACCAGCCGCCGATCCTTCGGGACGGCGTGGAAAGCTACACCGACCCGCTGCCGCAGGCCCTCGTGCTGACCGCCATCGTGATCTCCTTCGGCATGACGGCGGTCGCGGTGATGGTCGCGCTCGCGGCCTATCTCAGTTCGAACGACGACCATGTCGACGATCAGCCGGCGGGCCTTGGCCCCTCGATCCGCGGCGACAGTGACAGGGGGGACGGATGACGCACTGGACGATCGCTCCCGTCGTGCTGCCCGCCATGATGGCGGCCTTCATGGTGTTGGTGCTGCGGCACCAGCCGGTGCTTCAGCGCGTCTTCTCGTTCGCCGGCACGGTCACGCTCCTGGTAATCGCGGCGGCGCTGTTCTGGAACGCCTCGGACGGGACCGTCACGCTCTACCAGCTCGGCGACTGGGCCGCGCCCTTCGGGATCGTGCTGGTGGCCGACCGGCTCGCCACGCTCTTCGTCCTGCTGACCGCACTGCTCGCGGTGCTGGTCCTGCTCTATGCCATCGGCTCGGGCTGGGACATGCGGGGGAGGCACTTCCATGCCCTCTACCAGTTCCAGCTCATGGGCCTCATGGGCGCCTTCCTGACCGGCGACGCCTTCAACCTCTTCGTCTTCTTCGAGGTCCTGCTGATCGCCTCCTACGGGCTGATGATCCACGGTGGCGGGCCAGAACGGTTCCGCGTGGGCCTGCAGTACGTGGTCTTCAACCTCCTTGGCTCGACGCTCTTCCTCTTCGCCCTGGGGACGATCTACGGCGAGACCGGGACGCTCAACATGGCGGACCTGTCCCAGCGGATCGCCGAGATCCCAGCGGACCGGTCGGCCGGGATCCGGGTGGCGGCGGTCCTGCTGATCATGGTCTTCGCCGTGAAAGCCGCCCTCCTGCCGCTGCATTTCTGGCTGCCGTCGGCATATTCGGAGGCTCCGGCGCCCGTCGCCGCGCTCTTCGCCATCATGACCAAGGTCGGGGCCTACGCGATCATCCGCATGTACACGCTGGTCTTCCCGCCGGACCTCGCGCTGACCCAGGGCCTGTTCGGGGCCTGGCTTCTGCCGGCGGCGCTGGTCTCCTGCGCCATCGGCATGATCGGGGTTCTGGGTGCACGGGGGCTCGACCGGCTGGTCGCCTTCTCGGTCGTGGGCTCGATGGGGATGCTGCTGACAGCCGTGGGGCTCTTTACGCCCGCGGGCATCTCGGCGGCGCTCTATTACGCCATTCACTCCACGCTCGTCACCGCGGCGCTCTTCCTGCTTGTCGACATCGTGCGGGAACGTCGCGGCGCACGCGGGTCCGATCTGGTCGCGGCACCGCCCTTCACCGGAGCCGCCCTGATCGCGGGGCTCTTCTTTGCCTCGGCCATCGCCATGGCCGGTCTGCCGCCGCTCTCGGGCTTCGTCGGCAAGCTGCTGATCCTCGACGCCGCCTTCGACGACCCCCGGGTCTGGTGGGTCTGGGCGGTGATCCTCTCGTCCAGCCTCGTGGCGGTGGTCGGCTTCGCCCGGGCCGGAAGCACGATCTTCTGGAAGAGTCATGCCGCCGCCGAAACCGAGCGGCGCGATCCGGAGCTCGTGCCGCCGCTCGCGCCGCCCGTGCTACCGGTCATCGCGATCGGCGGTCTCATCGCGGCGCTGGTGGCGCTGACCGTTCTGGCCGGCCCGGCGCAGCGTTTCCTCTCGGCGACCTCGGAGCAACTCTTTTCGCCAGAGGCCTACGTGACCGAGGTCATGGAGACGCCCGGCAAGGAGATCACCCACGGCTACGAGTACGACGCGGAGCTCGAGGCCGAGGCCGAAACCGACGCGGGAGGACACGACTGACATGGCCGCACGTCTCGTCCAGCGGATCTTCCCGCACCCGCTCCTCACGCTGTTCCTGACCGTCACGTGGTGTCTGCTCATCAACGAGCTGCGCGGCGGGACCGTGGCTTTCGGCCTGATCCTCGGCATCGCCGTGCCGATGCTGACGGCGGCCTACTGGCCGGACAAGCCGAAGCTCCTGCGGCCGCTGAAGCTGGGGCTGTATCTCGTCATCGTCATCTGGGACATCATCGTCGCCAACGTCGAGGTCGCGCTGATCGTCCTGTTCAAGAGCAACGACAAGATGTCCCCGACCTGGGTCGCGATCCCGCTCGAGCTTCGGACGCCCGAGGCGATCGCGGCGCTTGCGGGCACCATCACCCTGACGCCCGGGACCGTTTCGGTGGACCTGTCCGACGAGGGGCACGCGCTTCTGGTCCATGCCCTCGACGCGCCCGACCCGAACGCGGTGCGCGACCAGATCAAGCACAGATACGAACGCAGGCTGAAGGAGATCTTCGAATGATCCTCTACGCCCTCTACTTCGGGTTCGCCTCGGTGGCGCTGTCCCAGCTTCTCTGCCTGTGGCGGCTCGTGACCGGTCCGTCCGTGGGCGACCGGGTTCTCGCGCTCGACACGATGTCGATCAACTCGGTGGCGCTGATCGTGCTGCTGAACATCTGGGGCGGAACGCAGATCTACTTCGAGGCGGCGCTGATCATCGCCATGCTCGGCTTCGTCTCCACCGTGGCCTACTGCCGCTTCGTGCTGCGCCGGGACATCATCGAATGACCGAGATCGCACAGATCGCCGTGACCATCGCGCTCATTCTCGGCGCGCTCTTCGTGCTGGTCGGCTCCTACGGCCTGGTCAAGCTGGACCGCCCCATGTCGCGGCTCCACGCGCCGACGAAGGCGGGGACGCTGGGTGTCGGCAGCATCCTCATGGCGTCGATGATCAACAGCTTCGTCCGGGGCGACGGGTCGCTGCACGAGCTGCTGATCATGGCCTTCATCTTCGTGACCGCGCCGGTCTCGGCCTACTTCATCTCCAAGGTGCACATACACCGCGACCGGAACATCGACCCGCTGCCGCGGCCTCCGGCCGACCGGGTCTGGGCCACGAAGGACCTGCCGGGCGACCGCGACAGGGCCGGCTGATGGCGGAGGAACGGCCATCGCGCGGGCCCCTCGACGGGCTCGTGGTGCTGGATCTCAGCCGGATCCTTGCCGGGCCGACCTGCACTCAGCTGCTCGGGGACCTGGGCGCGACCGTCATCAAGATCGAGAACCCCGCGACCTGGGGCGACGACACCCGGACATGGGGCCCGCCCTTCGTCCACGACCCGGACGGGGCGCCGACCGACCTGTCGTCCTATTTCATGTCCTCGAACCGCAACAAGTTCTCGGTGGCGCTGGATATCGCCAGCGAAGAGGGGCAGGCCGCCGTCCGCAAGATCGCGGCGCGGGCGGACGCGGTGATCGAGAACTTCAAGCCGGGCGGCCTCGCGCGCTACGGTCTCGACCACGAGACGCTGCTTCGCGACTACCCGCACCTCGTCTACTGCTCGATCTCGGGCTTCGGCCAGACCGGTCCCAACCGTGAAAAGCCGGGCTATGACCTCATGGCGCAGGGCTGGGGTGGGATCATGTCGCTCACCGGTGAGCCGGAGGGCGAGCCGATGAAGGTCGCCGTGGCGGTCGCCGACGTCATGTGCGGGATGTACGCCGCCGTCGGCATCCTCTCGGCGCTCCGCCACCGCGACCGGACGGGCGAGGGCCAGCACATCGACCTGGCGCTGGTGGACACGCAGGTCTCCTGGCTCATCAACGAGGGCGTGGCCCACCTGACGACGGGCGAGCCGCGTCAGCGGCGGGGCAACGGGCATGCGGCCATCGTGCCCTACCAGGTCTTCGCCGCGGCGGATGGCTGGGTCATCGTGGCAGTGGGCAACGACGCGCAGTTCCGGCGGCTCTGCGACTACCTCGGCCGACCCGAGCTGGGCGACGATACCCGCTACGCTACCAACCCGGCGCGGCTTGCGAACCGCGACGATCTCATTCCGCTGCTCTCGGAGCTCCTCGCCCGGCGCGAACGCGACGAGATCATCGCCGGACTGGAGGCGCTTCGGGTGCCCGTCGGGCCGGTGAACACGCTGGAGCAGGTCTTCGCCACCGACCAGGTGGCTGCACGAGGGATGCGGATCGAGATGGCGCGCGAGGACGTGGAGCGGGGCGGGGTCGAACTGATCGGCAACCCGCTGAAGTTCTCGTCCTCTCCCGTGACCTACCGACGTCCCCCGCCGCACTTCGGAGAGGACACCGTCCGGGTGATGGACTGGATCGCGAACGGCGGCGAGGGCTCTCCCGAGGACTGATCCCGGCCAGGCTGCGGATCGTTGGGCGCAGGGCCCGCTTGCCATGCTCGAGGCTGGCTGTGTAGGTGCGCCGGACAGGCGAGGAAACGGGACATGCAGGCAGGCAGAGAGGCCGGGATTGCGGCGGTCGTTCTCGCGGCCGTGCTCTGGGGCTCGACAGGGACGGTCCAGGCTCTCCTGCCGGAGGGGCGCGAGCCGCTCGCCGTCGGCGCCCTGCGCCTCGCGATCGGGGCCGCCGCGCTTCTCGTCCTGGCTCTGGTCCGGGCGGAGACACGCGCCGGGTTGCGCCGGGTGCCGTGGCGGGGCGCGATCGGGGCGGGCCTATCGATCGGCGCCTACAACCTCCTCTTCTTCTGGGCGGTGCTCGAGGCGGGAGTCGGCGTGGGCACAGCCGTCGCGATCGGCAGCGCTCCGCTCTGGACGACCGCCTACGAGGCGGTGATCCTGCGGCGCGACCCGGGGCTTCTTCGGGCCATGGGGCAGGGGGTCTCGATCCTTGGCGTGGCGCTCCTCGGTTTGGTCGGAGGTGGGCCGGCCGGCTCCCTCGCCGGCCTCGGTCTCTCCCTGGCCGCGGGCGCCTGCTACGCGGGCTACTCACTGATCACGAGCCGGAGCGGCAGCCGGGCACCCTCGACCTCGCTCGCCGCAGCGACCTTCTCCGTCGCCGCGCTGGCCACCTCGCCTGTTCTCTTCCTTGTCCCGCTCGGCTGGAGCACCACGCTCGGCGCCTGGGTCGCCCTCGCATTTCTCGGGATCGGGGCGACCGGCCTCTCCTATGCCTTCTACACCTGGGGTTTGACCCGCGTCGCCGCCTCCACTGCCGTCACGCTCGCACTGGCGGAACCCGCAACGGCCTGGCTTCTCGCGACCTTGGTCGTGCAGGAGCCCGTGACGCCCGCGAACCTCGCGGGGGTCGCGCTCATCCTCGTGGGGCTCGCCGTCGTCTCCTGGGTCCCGGCGCGCCGATAGGTCAGGGCCGCCGGCCCAGGGTGTCCGCCATCTCGGCATCGCGCTCGCCCATGGGCCGGACCCGACCGCGTGTCGTGTCGCGGCGGGACTGGTGCTCCATCTCCGCGTTCAGGAGGGCGCCCAGAAGCACCACGAAGGCGGTCAGCCACATGTAGAGCAGCAGGATCACCACGCCGGCGATGGCGCCGTAGGTGGGCTGGTAGCTGCCGAAATTGCGCACGAAGACCGAGAAGAGCACCGACCCGCCGAGCCAGAGGGTCGTGGCCGTGATCGCGCCGGGGGTCGCCCAGCTCCAGCGGGGAGGGCGTCGCGCCGGCGCATAGCGGTAGAGGACGCCGAGCGCGACCATCGAGAGGAGCGCCAGCACGGGCCATCGGCCAACGGTGACGATGGTGTCGGTCCAGCCCGAGAGCCCGAGGGCCCCGGCGGCTGGCGGGACGGCGACGGCCAAGGCGAGGACCGACAACGCCAGCGCGGTCAGCACCGCGGTCAGGGCGAGCGAGACGGTGTTCCGGACGATGATGTTCCGGGTCTCGACCTCTGCATGGGCCATGTTGATTCCGCTCACGAGGTTGTCGATCCCGCGCGAGGCCCAGAACAGCGAGAGCGCGAGGCTGACGACGGCCGTGACCGTCGCCCGGCCCGGCGCCTGCCCGGCGAGCGCGACCGTCTGCTCGCGGACCACGGCGAGCGGCTCGGCCGGGGCGAGCCCGTCGAGCGCGTCGATCTGTCGGATCACGATGTCCGTCTCGAAGATCAGGCCGGCGAGGGAGGCGAGCATGGCGATGGCGGGAAAGAGCGCCAGCAGGCCGAAGAAGGCGATTCCCGCGGCCACGAGCGGCACGAGGTCCCGCCCGATGCGTCCGCCCGCGCGCATGAAGATGTCCCGCCACCCGGAGAATGGAATGCTGTGGGGCCGCCAGGCCTCGCGACCGTGACCGGTCTCGCGCTCGGCCTCCTCCCGCGGCTCCGGCGCCGCGGGGTGCGCGCCCTTCGGACTGGGTTCGGCCCCCTGTCCGGGGCCGGGGCCTTCGCCTGGTCGGTCCTGCACCGGTCACTCCCTTCGCACCCCATAACACGCGGGACACGCAATGCGCTCCATCCGAACACGAGGAAGAGCGGTTGGCCGGGAAGGCAAGTACAGCTGAGGAGGAGGGAAGGTGGCAGCCCGTAGGGCTATCACACCAGAGCATCATGGCTACCCAAGACTTCTCATTTAATCCCTGAAATCCTTGAGAAAGTAGCGCCGGTCTTCTAGTGTCTTCTCATCAATACTCACACCTACTCAGAATAAGTGGCGGGACAGATGGTGGGACAAGTGGCGGGACGGTTCGGTGCCTAGCCTTACGGTTCGCGAAGTGAAAGCGAAGAAGGAGCCGGGGATGTATGGCGACGGTGGAGGGCTCTACCTTCGCGTCGGCCCCTCGGGATCGAAGTCGTGGATTCTGCGGACAAGGATCAAGGGGCGCTTCACGCAGAGCGGGAAGCCACTGCGTTGGGAGGGCGGACTCGGTTCGGTCAACGACGTCTCGCTAGCAGACGCTCGGCTGAAGGCTCAGGAGCTTCGGGCTCTCGCGCGGCAAGGGCAGGACCCAGGTGCTGCTCGCGATCACGAGGAGATCACCTTCCGAAAGGCCGCTGAGCGCGTCCACGCGGAGATGAAGCCCACTTGGAAAAGCGAGCGGCACGCGAACATCTGGTGGTCTTCGATGGAGAACCACGTGTTCCCGGCTTTCGGTGACAGGCTCATCGAGGACATCGGCCAACCTGATGTTCGGTCAGCGCTTGCACTGATCTGGACCAGCAAGCCCGACACGGCCCGGCGAGTTAAGCAGCGCGTCGCCAACGTGTTCTCTTGGGCAATCGCAGCGGGGCACTACAGTAACGCGAACCCGGTCAACCGGGACTTGGTGAGCGGCCTGCCGAAGGTCCGACGCCGGACCAAGCATAGGCCCGCGCTCCCCTGGCAGGAGCTGCCGGATTTCATGGATGACCTCTCGAAGCGCGAGGGTATGTCGGCCTTCACGCTGAAGTTCCTCATCCTGACCGCGTGCCGCTCTTGGGAGGTGCGAGGCGCGGAGTGGAGCGAGTTCTCCGGAAGCATCTGGACGGTGCCTCCTGAGCGCATGAAGCGCGACATTCCCCATAGGGTGCCGCTCTCCAATGAGGCGCTTGCGGTCGTTGAAGAGCTAAAGGGCCTTGATGATCGGTATGTCTTCCCAGCGATCACACGAGACGAAGCGGGCAAGGCCAAGCCACAGTCAGTGAACGTCTTCGGCAGCCTGCTGGATCGGATGAAGGTAGAGGGCGTCACTGCCCATGGCTTCCGCTCGACCTTCCGCGATTGGGCAAGTGAATACGCCCGGGTTGACCGAGAAGTCGCCGAAGCCGCGCTGTCGCACGCAACCGGCAACGAGGTCGAGCGGGCCTACGCCAGATCCGACCTCTTTCTTCGGCGGGTCGAGCTAATGGAGCAGTGGGGCAAGTTCGCGACGGGGCAGGATGACGGCAAGGTCGTCAGACTAGCAGGAACCTAAACGATGCCGAAACCCAGGACTGGTAGGACATTGGTCATCAACCTTAACGAGGATATATTGATGAACGACCGAATTCTCCGCCTGCCTGAAGTCGAGCGCCTGACCGGCCTGAGCAGGGCAACGATTTACCGGATGGTGAGCCGGGACGACTTTCCACGACAGACCAGGATCGGAATGCGCGCCGTGGGCTGGCGCGAGTCACAGCTGAACGAGTGGCTTGATACTCAACCTTCGGCATCGTGCGATGATCACGTATGACGGAACGAGAAGAGAGTATCGCGCGGATCGTAGAGCTCTTGGCCATGCCGCCGGAAGTCATCCAGCTCGCTGAGGAATATCGCCTTCCCAGAACGATAACAGTTCATCAGCTCAGGCACTTCCTTCGGGGCCTTCTCGTTGAAACGCAAGAAGAGCTGAGAGAGCTGAAAAAGCGTCCGCGTGGAGCGCCAAAGAAGGAAGTTCCGAAAGACGCCATCCGCGCTGCGATTGTTTCTGCCATGCACCGGGACATGCTGGCTAGGGGCTGGGCTCCGAAGACCAAGATTGAAATGGTCCGAATGGTCAAGTTCCTGGACGAGTTGGGAGTTGAGCAAGGGAAAATTGAAAAAAGGACACGCTTGTTCGCTCCGTCAGAGACCAGGCTTCAGCAGTCTGTAAGCCAAGGACTGGCGTGGCTCAGGAAGAGCGACCCCGGATGGGGTGATCTTTTGGATCGCATGTCTTGGTAGCTTTCGAAAAAATCATGTCCATTTCTTCGAAAGTGCCGCACTAAGAGTCGTCAGATATCTCAGCCCTACGCAATCAAGCGCGAGGCTGAGAAATGACGATCACCGATCCACTCATCCGCGATAAAGACGGCGCGAAAATGATCAACGCGTCAGTCGCCACCTGGTGGCGGCGTGTCGCAGACGGCACGTTCCCTCCGCCCATCAAGATTGGTGGGATGAGCCGTTGGCGCATGTCCGAAATCGAGGAGGCAATCGCGAAGGCCGCAGAGATGCGGGAAGCCGCTTAACGAGAAACCCCCACCAACCCGGAACGGGCGGCGGGGGCGCAATCTCGTGTAGCGGTACAAGGGATATAGCGCAGTCCGCCCGTCCAATCAACAAGGACGAGCAGAATGACTACTGAAACTCCCAAGGAATCCAGAGGCATCCATCCTCCGTCGGATACCCGATGGATCATGCGCAGGAAGGACCTGCCGAACACCCGCGCCGCCGTACTCTACAGGCTGACCGACCGCGAAGGAAACGAGACCACGAGCGCAATCTCGACCACCTACCGCCAGGTGCTCGAAGCGCTGCGGCGCTCGCCGCTCTACTGTGCGAGCCCCGTCAGGCTCTCGGATGTCGTCTACGTCCTCAAGCGCGAGCACGGCGCAGACATCGAGACGCTCTTCTTCGAGGACGACACCAACGACCCGCCCACGCGGTTCGGAGTCTACGTGCTGCGTTCGCAGGTCGAGACCCTCGGTGCCCAGGCTCCCAAGACGGCGGAGGCGGCATGACCCATGATCAGCGCATCCGCCATATCCGTCAGCGTCACGCTCTCTCCGAACCAGCGGCTCGCGCCGTGGCCGAACTGGCCTTCGGAGGGCGGAGCCGATGACCGTCCTTGCCAGCATCCGCAAGAACGCCCGCGAAGAGCTGCGCGTGTCCCGCGACGACTACAAGGGCCACGACATGATCAACCTCCGCGTCTTCTACGACGCGGGGGACGAGATGAGGCCGGGCAAGCAGGGCATCGCCTTAAAGGCGGAGCTTCTGCCCGAGCTGCTGAACGCCCTCCGGCGAGCGCAGGACGCTCAGCCAGAGCCGAAGGAGGATGCTGCATGACCGCTCTTCCTCGCCTCGTTCCTTCCGCCATCCCGTCCGACGAGATGGCCCGTCTGCATCACGCTGGCTTCTCCCTGCTGCCACTCGGTGGCGGGGAGGACGGCAAGAGCCCGATCATTGGCTTCAAGGGAAAGTCACGGCTGCCGCTGAAGCGTGTCCTCGCGCCGATGCACCGCACTGGCTCCACCTGCTATGGCGTCCGCCTGGACGGCCTTGCCGTAGTCGATTGCGACGTGGATGACCCCAAGCTCATCGAGAATATGGAGGCGCGCTTCGGCGCGTCTCCTGTTCACGTCCGTACCCCGCGCGGTCGGCATCTCTACTACCGAGCCAGTGCGTCCGGCCAGTATCCGAACCTCCGCAAGGAAGGCCTGCCGGTCGACATCAAGCGCGGCGCGAATTCCTACGTCGCCGGACCAGGTTCGGTGCGGGCCGATGGTGGCAGCTACGTCCAGGATAAGGGCAACCTTACTTCCGACACCCTGCCCGAACTCCTCCTCCAGACCCCCAGCCAAAAGCAACGTTCGCAAGGGATCGAGAAGGGCACGCGCAACTACGCGCTCAGCGTCGCCGCGATCCAGATGGTCGAGACCGTCGATGACACCGACGAACTCTTCGGCAACTTGGCCTTCATCCGGGACGACGAGTGCGAGGACCCTGCCAGCATCCCGGATGAAGAGCTTCGCAAGATTGCTGCCTGGGCGTGGTCGAAGCGTCTGGAGGGCAACGTGTTTCGAGGCCGAAACAGCGAGTTCAGGATCAACCGGCAGGCCCTCGATGCGATCATGGCGATGCCCAACGCCACCGATGCCCTGGGCCTCTTCGTCGTCTTGCAGAGCCAACACGGACACCGACCCGCAGTGGCCTTTCCGCTCGACCATGCCGCAATGAAAGCAGCAGGCCATACGGACCTTTCCCGGGAGCGTTTCTTCGCGGCTCGCAAGGCGCTTCAGGAGGCTGGGCTTCTCACTGTCGCCGAGCACCACATCGCTGGAAAGCAGCCACGGACCTACCGACTGAGCCGTCTGCGTCCGTCAGCCTCGAACGTCACAGAGCTGCATGCAGCCCAAGCCACAGGGGGAGGGGTTTAGTGTTCACTTATGTTTACGGGATCCCGTTGCATGGCATTTGCCGTGCTCCAGCCGACCGTAACAACGGCTCCACAACGGACCGCCGCAACCCGGACGGCACCTTCGCGCCCGGCAACCCCGGACGGCCTGCAGGTGCTCGCCACCGCACTACACGCGCCGTCGAAGAGCTGCTTGAAGGCGAGGCCGAGGGCCTGACCCGGAAGGCCGTCGAGCTGGCTCTCGAAGGCGACACCACGGCTCTGCGTCTCTGCCTGGAGCGGATCGCGCCCGCGAAGAAGGACGCGCCGGTCCAGTTCGACCTTCCGCCGATGACCAACGCGCAGGAGGCCTCAGAGGCCGCTTCCGCCGTCCTCAGGGCTGTCTCAGAAGGTGAACTCACCCCTGTCGAGGCTGCGTCCGTGATGGCTCTGGTGGAGGGCTACCGGAAGACGCTGGAACTCACCGAACTGGAGCGTCGCATCGCTGCACTGGAGGGAAGCCAATGACCGTCAAGCACCGCGTTCGAAAGCTCGAGGATGGCCGCAGAGTGGCTGGCAAGGAGCGGTTGGTCATCCGGCGTTCCCCGGTCGGAGTCGATGAGCCGGAAGGCGAGATGACGCCCGAGGAATGGGAGCGTCGCTACTGTGAGCCGGAGGAAACCCAATGAGACTGGAACAAAGGTTGAAGCAAGTCGAGCGCAAGCGCGCCCCGGCCGATGAGCCTATCTTCGTCTTCTTCCGCACCTTCTTCGACGCAGCAGATGGCAGCGAGGTCGAACGCTTCAGGCGAGCGGTCGTCATCTATGGCCCAAACGACACCGACTTCTTCGACGCAGACGACGACGAGCCAGCTTCCGCCTTCGAAGAGAGGGTGAAGCTCGCGGTAAACGAAACACTGGAGAGCCGGAGGGCACCCCAATGATGACAACGACGAAAGTGCCCCAGCAGCGGCGCTCGACCCAATACCAGTCAATCGGCGACATGTTCGACGGTGGGGGCCCCGGACGCTCCGGCTCCCATTTCGAAGGCGGCGGGATCATCTCCGTGATTGCGAACCTGCTCATGGACCCTCCGAGGAGGAGTCAGCCCAATAAGTCGCTGACAGAACACGGTTATCAGCCGCTTCGAATGGGGGCGATCCTCGGGGGGCAGCCGTCCAAGGAACCTCTGTCCAGCTATCTTCCGGAGCGGTCGGGTCAGAGGCCCGTCGCTTCCCCGTCGCAGGCTTCGCCGCTGCAAACCTCGCAGTCCACGAGCGCAGCGCCGCAGACCTTCATTGCACCGGACGTTCCAGGAGAGGCTGCCGCGCGCGCTCGCCAAGCTGCTCCACAGCAGCCGTCGCAGATGCAACCTTCGCCCCGTTCTCCGGTTCGGGTGCCGTCGCCAATGCCGCAGCCGTGGGATGCCCAGGCCACACCGCAGCGTGCTCCCAGCCTTCCAGTGGACCCGTCCGGCCCTGCCATTGTTCGCATTCCGCCTCCTGCCGCTTCGAGGGGCGAGCTGACCCCGGCTCAGCGCGAGGCCATCGGCCGCGCTGCCATTGCCGCAGAGCAGGAGAAGCGGGATGCACAGCAGTCCCAAATTGACGACCTTCTCGAACTCGCTCGTGCCGAACGCGCCAGACGCGCCACGGGAGCGTCAGGAGCCCCGGCCGGTCAGACGGTACGCATTCCCCCTCCAGGACAAGGTTCGCCCTCCACGCCCCGCCCAGCGCAGCCGGTGACGCAGTATGCCGACGATGCGAAGGCACAACGCGGCTTCGGCCGCTCTGCCTACCGCTCGGGTCTCGATGATGCGCCTTCGATCCCGGCGCGAAGTGGCGTCACGACGCCCGCACAAGGCCACCTGGACAGCACTCCCGGAGGATACGGCAATATACAGACCCCGCAGGAGGCGCGGGCCTGGGAAGTCAACGACCAAGCCCGTAGGCAGCAGCTCGGGGCAAACATCGGCGCAGCCATCAACAGCGCTGGCGAGATGATGACAATGGGGCTTGTCGGCGACGAAGCCGCTGGCCGCTTCGACCAGATGATCGGTCGGGGCGATGCAGACGAGCGCACCGAGTTCTACCGCAGGCGGCAGGAGGAGCTGCGCGAGGAGGCTCCCGCCATGGCGATCACGGCTGACACGCTCGGTGCGATCCTCGGACCCGGCAAGGGAGCAAGTGCCGTCATCAACGGAGCCCGCACCGTCGGAGGTCGCTTGCTCCGTGGTGCGGGCGTTGGCGCTGCCTCCGGTGCCACCATGGGCGCGATGGAAGGCGAGGACACCGGAAGCCGCGTGATGGGCGGTGCCATCGGGGCAGGTGTGGGCGCTCTTGGTGGAGGCGCTGTCACCGGCATCGGCGAGGGCTTCTCACGGGCTGCACGAGCGCTGAGCCGCAATCCTGTGCTCCGGGAGGCCGTTCCGACCATGGAGAGCCTCAAGGAGGCGTCACAGCGCCTCTACGCCGCCGTGGACCGGTCGGGCGGCTCAATCCCCGGCCAGAGCGTCACGAGCCTCGCACGGGGCTCTGAGAGGGCCCTGCGCGCCGAGGGTTACCATCCCCGGCTTCACCCCCGCCTGAGCGTCGTCCTGGACGAGATGGACGAGATGGCGAGGCGCGGCGCGGCGTCCATGAGTGACATGCAAATCCTGCGCCGGATCGCGGGCAACGCGGCCAGCTCGCTGGACCCCGATGAGCGTCGGCTTGCCATGGTCGCCATCGACCGGATCGACGACACGGTGGAGGAGCTGAGCGACCAGGGCGGGATGCTGCGAGAAGCGCGCCAGCTCTGGGCCCGGATGAGCCGTCTTGGTCGGATCGAGAGCATCATCGACGACGCGAGCAACTACGACAACTTCGAGCGGACGCTCCAGAGCCGCTTCCGGACCTTACTGCGAAACCCGCGCAATCTTCGGGGCTTCAGCGACGAGGAAGTCCGCCTCATGCGCTCCATCGCCCAGGGCGGGGCCGGGGTGAAGACGCTGCGCGGCCTTGGCCGCCTCTTCTCGCTCAATTCACTGCCCGGTGTGGCAATCACCGGCGGCGCGACCTACGCGGCCGGTCCCACTGCCCTTGCGCTACCGGCGGCAGGCTGGGGCGTGGGCAAGGTCGCGGACGCCATGGTCAGACGCAGGGGGAACAGCCTGAGGGACGCGGTCGCTAGCACCGACCACCGCAGGGCCATCGTGGAGGCGCTGATGCGGCGTTCGAACCCTGCTGCTCCGGCGGCGGGGGCGTCTCCCGCCGGGCTTATGTCTTATCAAGGAGGGCGGTGAGGTTAAGCCTATCGCCCCATCGAGCGCGCGAGGTCGCGTCTCAGCAGCATGACATTGATATCGAGCACCTCGCGCAGAATGATGAATAGGAAAACCGCCACGAAGGCTTCTCCCCCGCTAAGGCGAAGCCAGATATTCCCCTCGCCGTTCCAGAAGCCCAGAATAACTGCAAAGCTCGCCATCGCGATAGGCCACCAATCGCGGCGCCGCTCCTGAATCTTGATGTCGAATCGGCGCTGCATCAGCTCTTCGTTGGCCTCAATCATGGTCTGCGCTCCGTGCTGAATGCGAGCTCTATCTTATGGATCCTTGCGCCGAGATGGCTACTGGCAATAGGTCTACGATGTTGATTGTTCCTGATGTATGTTGCCCCAGACGGTGATTGAAGCGCTGAATAAATTTATGAACGCTCGGATTGCCCACTCAAAACATGATTACGGAAGACAGAGATGGCAAAAATCGACCTGAACGAGTTCTCTAGGACTGAACTCATCTCCCTCCGCAAGGACGTGGAGAAGGCGCTGACGCAAGTCGACAAGCGCGAGCGCGAGGCGGCCCGGAAGGCAGCCGAGGACGCGGCCAAGCAGTACGGCTTTTCGCTTTCCGAGTTGACCGGCGGGAAGACCAAGAAGACCGGGTCAAAGGGAGCCCCGCAGTTTCGGCACCCCGAGAACAGCGACGTCACCTGGACCGGCAGGGGCCGCCGTCCCGAGTGGGTCAAGGAATGGGTCGAAGCCGGGAAGGACCTCGAAGAGCTTCGGATCAAGTAGACCGGACTGCTACGCGGGGTTGGCGCGACGTGCGGCTTGGCTAGGGCGTTGAGTGACGGCATTCTGCTGGCTCGTCACTCACATCTAGGCACTCTGATGACTCGCCGCACCATGCCGTCCAGCCAGCGCGATGACCTCTCTTTCCCTATCCGCGTGAAGGTACTTGTTCCACCAACAGGCCTCGGCAATCGTCTAGGTGACGCGATCCGCTGGTGCCGCGAGAACGTCGGTGTAGGAAACTTCGCGGAGGGCACGGCCAAGAGCTTCGGGTGCGATGCCATGGCATTTCACTTTCGCCGGATCGAGGACGGCGCGGCGTTCCTACGAGCCTTTCCCGACTTCGTTCTCGCGGACCGGTCGCAGGCACCATAAGCCGCCAAATAGCCGGGAACCGGCCAGCATCGTGCCCCGTTCAAAGCGTCGAGTGTGGGGGGCGTTCAAGAAGAGTCGAACCCATGAGTCACATTCCGAACCGATCCGCGAAAGCCTGGGCGCAGAACGTAAATGATCCCGAAGCCAAGGCATTGGTTGAGGCCGCTGTGCGCTTCATTGGCGCCCACGCAATTGTCTTGGCCCCGGCGATAGCACTCGCGCTCTTCTTCTGATCACGCTGAGCGGCCGAGAGGCGCTCGGGGCCAACCCAAGGCGGGAACATCCGCACCCCCGTCTCGTTACTCTTGGACAAGCGCGCTCGTGTGCTTCCCTCGTTTTCACGAGCGTGCTGTTGGGAGGCGGTGCGAGGCGCGAATTGGAGTCTACTCCTGAACTCCGCTCTGGTGTTCGCGCCTCCATCGTCCTCTGAACTTCTGCAGTGCAGGAACCTTCGGCTGAACGGCACCGTTTGTTTACCACGTACGCACCAAGGCATTGGAGCCACCAGCCTCTCTCCAGCCATTCTGCACCCACAGGGGCCAATCGGTCTCTTCTCCCGATGGAAGGGGAACAAGTGACTGAACTTCGTAGCTCGCCGAACGTCCTGGTCATCGAGGACGAGGCAATACTAGCGCTGAACTATGCGGACATGATTGAGAGCTGGGGGTGGACCGCTGCCGAGATGGCTCACTCCAACGCTTAAGCCAGAATGTTGGTGGAGGTCGAGAACTTCGACGCAGCCATCCTCGATGGGCGGCTTAGGGGAGAGACTTCGGAGCCAGCGGCGGAGAAACTGGCCGATTTCCGTATCCCGTTCGTCGTCGTGTCAGCTTGGCCAATTGAACAGCTCAGCGAAGCCCATAGACAAGCTCGGGCGACGCTAGCCAAACCTGCGGATGAGCGGAGCCTTCACCGGGCCCTGAAGGCTGCAATGCTCAATTAGCGGCGTCAGAAATCAAAGATTTCGCCCAAGAGACCGCCTCGCTTTTTCTTTGACGATGAGCGTCCATAGTCGGAAGCCTCGCGGCGTGGGCCCTCAGGGACGTCCGAGCGCTCGATGATCTTGTCGAGTTCTCCGCGATCAAGCCAGACACCTCTGCATTGCGGGCAATAATCAATCTCGACACCGGCGCGCTCGCTCATGACGAGCTGGGTTCCGTCAACTGGGCACTGCATCGTGGTCTCCCTCCTTCGGTCCTAGCCACAAGCTAGGTGTCATCGACCCGTCTTAGAAGGGTACCGGTCGCAGGCATCGCAAAGACGTCACGGCTGATCGCCTCCACGGTCAGACCGGATGCGAGCCGCGCGTTCGGCTTGTCGCCGTCACCTTCGAGGTAAACTTCATATTCGCGACCTTCGCCATCCGTGGCGGTCACCTTTTCGCGCTGCTGATCGGTCATGCGTCAGTATCCGTTCAGTAGGTGGGTGCCGCTGCGGCGACCACTCCACGGAGCAGAGCGGGAACCGTTCGCGTACCGATGACAGCCGCAGCGGCTAGTACGGCAATGCACGGAGCATCGGTGTGGTTCAGGATCGTCCCAGTACGGAACCGAACATTCCGTCCGGGCTAAGGCGACGAAAAAGGCCCCGACCTTCGGGCCGGGGCGAGTCATTCGGTCACTATGCGGCAACCAGGTTTGTGCCACCGATAGATGCTTCTCACGCCCTGCGTTGGGTGTCGAGAGCGGCTGGGTTCGACGGAAGCGAACCCTCTGGAACCGGAAGGGGGGCCATCTGGTTTTGACGCAAGGTAAGCAGTTGGTCGGGTTCCGAGAGAGCAGCAAAGACAGAGGGGCAGCGACCTTGCGACTGACATCGATACTCCTGCTCATTGCAGCTGTCTCAGCGGTGTTCGGCTATTCGGGGGTTACCAGCGGCTCGACCGAAGCCTCGGCCCGTCTCATCACCATCGTTCATCTGGCGCTCTTCCTGTTCGTGGTCTGCGTCAGGTCGGTAGATTGGTTTCGCCGTCAGCGCGTCCAACAGGATGCCCAAGTGCGCGCCAGACCCCCGAGCGACAATTAAGGCGGAGCCTTTTCGGGCATCGCTGGGACCGTTGGTGCGGAATCGGACAGCGGTCGAGGTGGCGACCCGCGACTCTACACTTTACTGGGCTGTGGCACCGCAACTTCCCCCCGACAGCTCTGTCGCGTAGGTTGTATCGGTTAGCGAGGGCATCGATATGAGTTTGAAGGTCTCCTTCCTTCTAATCGCAGTTATCGCGTCAGTGTTCGGCTTCAGTGGGATCGTGGGCGGTGCCACCGAGACTGCGGGCCGGGTGATCACCGCGATTTACGTCGCGCTCTTCGTTGGAGCGGTACTCGTCGAACGTGTCGCGGTCCTCCACCGGCGGAAGAAACTCAGAGGCATCGTGCGTAGCGAAAGCGCCCAAGGCATCCGGCGAGGCGTGAAACTCCCCCGCTTTCTACGCTTCTGGTAGTGCTGGCTCAGCTTGGCCCCTCGGGCTCAGCAGCAATCTGCCAGCCGCAAGAAGACACGCTATCGCGCACCCATCGTTCCAGACCTCTGGACCCTCTGACCGTCTTCAGCCGTCTCCGGAAACCGGACAGAGCGGACAAGATGTCACTGGTGCGACGTCGAGAGACTCTCTCCCGTCGCACAGGGAGAGGGTTACCATTGCCGAAAGCAGGTTCCCGCCGCAGTCCGCATGGTTTCTTGCGACGCAAGCAAAGCACCGCTTTCGGCAGAGGAGAACGGCGTATCGTGGACCTGTGAGGCGGATGATCGGAACTGCATCAACGACCTGGCCCGAGTCCTCGCAGATATTGCATCGCTCGTGCCGTCCCGGATTGCTCCCATCCAGGGAATCAAACACTTCGTCCCGTCCTCTGCAGTGCCTTCCCGCGCCGCGTCCCCAAACGGCTAGTGATCGCATATCACCAACCTGCTTCAGTGTCACCGAAGATGTGACTTAGCGTAAAGGTCTATGTCGGGATGCTCTGCGAGCGCTCTGGGCTGGTCGAGCGGCGCTCGGAGTTCGCGCATTAGTCTGGCGCGTCACTATTGGCCGGTCAGCGAGGCAGCTCGCGCCAAAAGCTCGGTAAAAGGATCACGTAAACGGTCAGCATTTCAAGCCTGCCTGCGTACATGCCGAAGCTGAGCAGCCACTTGGCGGGGTCGGGTAGGGAGGAGAAGTTGCCTGCCGGACCGATCACGCCGCCGATTCCAGGCCCGACGTTCGCGACGGCTGTGAGAGCCCCGCTTACGGCTGTCGTGGCATCGAGGCCGATCAGACCAAGGGCCCACGCGAGGGCGAAGACCGTTCCCGCATACAGTACGAAGAATGAGATGACGCCGCTGACCACATCATCGCCGACGGCTTGGCCTTCGTAGCGGACCTTGAAGACACCGTGAGGATTATGGACGGCCCGTGCCTGGACGACTGTCGCCCGGGCAAAGATGATCCATCGCATGATCTTTCCCCCTCCTGAGGTGGAGCCTGTGCAGCTACTGATGACAGTGAGCAGGAGAAATGCCGTCGCCGCGAACGGCCCCCACGCCGTATAGTCCACAGTGGCGTAGCCGGTCGTCGTGACGACGGAGACGACATTGAACGACACCAGTCGCAGGGTTTCCATGATCGGAGTGTGCGCCTCGAGGACGCGCCAGGTCGTGATGACTAGGATCGCGACGGCCAGACCCAAGAAGAGCGTCCGAACCTGTTCGCTTTGAGCCGATCCACGTCTCAGGAGCCGGATGTACCAAGCGAATGGAAGTGCTCCGGCCAGCATGAAGCCTGTCGCGGACCACTGGAGGTAGCTGCTCTCGAACTGACCGAAAGACGCGTCGGAAGTCGAATAACCTCCCGTGGAGACGGTCGTGAAGGCGTGGCTCAGGGCATCGAACCCCAGCATGCCCCCGGCCATGTAGACCACCGTGCAGAGTGCCGTCAGGCCGAGGTAGATCCACACCGTGGCGCCAGCGAAGAGAGCGGCACTCGTCATCTCCTTGTCGCCGCGCTCGGAACTCTCGGTCCGGAAGAGCTGCATCCCGCCAACGCGCATGATGGGCATGAGTGCGATTCCCGCGACAATAAAGCCGACCCCGCCGATCCATTGGAGAATGGACCGCCAGAGCAGAATTCCGTGCTCGGTGTTGTCGAGGCCCACCATCACCGTCGAGCCCGTCGTCGTGATGCCTGACACAGCTTCAAAGATGGCGTCCGGTAGGCGCAGCCCCCAGAGCCAAAGGGGCAAGGCACCGGCCAGCGCTGCCACGATCCAGACGCTGGCCGTTAGTAGGAAAGCATGAAGTCGTTGAAGCCCTCGACGATCAGACGACGCGACGAGTACGAGACAGAGACCGATGAACCCGGCCAGCAGCGCCGACTCAAGGAACACGGTTCTCGATAACGGGAAAAAGATGCCAATCACGCCCATGACTGCTGCAAGGCCCAACAGCACAAGGCCGTTCGCAAATACTATGAAGGACATGGGGAGGGCCTGAAGCTATGGACAGATCAGCTGCAGAAAACTGTTATTCTCAGATAGCAGGCTCTGGCGACTAGGGACAGCTATAGTAGCTGTTGCTTGTTGCTCTGGTACTGGGTTGCGAAGACCCGATAAAAAAGCCCGGCACCGCGTTGGTGCCGGGCTACTGGGGTTTGATCGCCTCGGCGGCTCTTACTGGTTCTGCTGCATCATCTGTTCGATGAAGGCTTCCGGGCTGACACCGGGCGGCAGGACAATGATCGATCCACCGGAGCGCGCCGCGCTGCGTTGGTTGGTGCCTTGTGCGTTTGGCCCAGACCCGGCGTCGTTCGATGCTTGGTCACCATTGCCGGTCTGTTGGCCCTGCATGTTCATTTCGCCGTTCTGCATCTGCTGCATGCGTTGAGCGCGGACCTGCTCCATGACCTGCTGGCGGGTGTCGGAGACGCCGCTCATGTATCCTTGGCGGTAGCCCCGCTCGTAAATCTGCTGGGCGAAGGACTCGATGTCCAACATCACAGTCTGCCCGGCGTTCTGGTTGGTCATGCCGCCGACGTTCATGTCGCCAGGCGCCACGGCGGTGTCGCCAGGCGTGTTCCCTTCGGCTGAACCTGTGGTGCCAGCGCCTTCAGTCTGGTTTGTGCCGTCAGTCGCAGGCGCTTCCGCGTCGTCGACCACATCGGCAAGGTCGCCGCCCGAGCCCTGGTCGGTCTCCGAGGTCGCAGCGTCAGCAGAAGAGCCGTTGGCACTGGAGCTGTCCTGCGCCACGGCAGGCGCGGTGAGGGCAAGAAGCGCGATTACGGCAGTCGCACCCTGAACATGATTGAACTTCGGCATTTGCTCTCTCCTTCGGTTTGAGCGACGCAGCGCGTCGACTCGACCAACTGGAGAAAGAGCCACAAGTTCAGTCGCTGAGGTACGACCTCCGGCCAGCCGCCATGCCGGTCGCGGCCGACACCGCTGTCAGTCCTCGTTCCGCAGGGCGACTCCAGGCCCGGCCATCGAGCTTCGTTGCGTATCTAACGGATGCACGGAAGACCCTCATTCAATGCCCTCGTCATCCCTAATTGAAGCGGCTCGTTCCATGATCCTGGATTCTCCTCCGACCAGTTTTTGAAGGCTTGCCAGGCAGCACCAGTGCCGATTGGCGGCGCTGCTCTGAGGCCACCACCATTGTTGTATTGACCGGTTTCCAGACGATACACGTTGCAGTTGCTCATCATCACCCACGCGACCCCCCTCGCAACGCCTAAGCAAACCCCAATGTCGTAGGCCTCTTGTCCCCCGCTTAAGGTGATTTCGCCTTGCCTGTGGGGATTGCTGCAGCGGCCCATAGCGTCACCAACTGTCGTGACTTGAGCAATACAGGCTGAGGTCCAAGCCAATGTGACCGAGAAAATTACTAGGCTGAAACGCATTCTTAAACCTCACGGCTAACTATCGCCAGTCAACTCTAGCACAGTTTAGTGGGCGAGTGATGCTGAGTAGGGAATTGTGCAGACAGCCAGCGGCAATCGCTTTCAGAGGCATGAGTTATGAATAATCTGACGGTGTCGGCCCGCGATTAGCATGCAGTGAAGCGTAACAGAGCGCCAGCGAGTCAACCGCCCTTTTCGTTCCATTCTACAGCGTCAGTGCATACGACGATGTAGCCTGTGCGCGTGCCGCTGTTGGCTTCGGGCAAGCAAAGTCGAACCGCGCCGTTCCTCGTGTCTGTGATCCATACGCCAGGACCGCTCCCGTTCGATGTTGTCTGGAACGGACCGGAGGCATCTTGAGCGGCACCTGAATTGCCAAGCAGAACCACGGTCAACGCGAGACTGACTAGGATTGCACGTTTCATGGTGTTTTCCTTACGACGCCAATTCCTTCAGCCGTTTCTCCAGAGTCAAGAAAGCGGACTCCTTCGCGGGCGAAGGCAGCTCTGACGGCGGCGTCGTTATCACCTCGCAGGCTACGTGATCTTCCGCTCTCGAAAGACCGGATTGTGTCCGACGAGACGCCGGAGCTCTCGGACAGGTCAGCCGCCGTCCATTCGATCAACGCCCGGGCTGCTTTGCAAAGCTGAGGAGTCAGAAGAGGCATACGTTCCAACCTACACTTTTTTTGTTGTAAGATACACACTGTGTGTTGACACGCGGTGTGTATCTACATACATATGAGGTGTAGAACAAAACACTGGTTAAGGAAATCCCGAAGATGACCGTAGCCGACCATAGCGCCACCTACGACCTCTCCGCGATCATGTCCGAGGCCTGGTCCCGCACCCACGAGGCGTTGGCCCACAATCCCCGCCTGTTCCTCCGCCCGCTCTTCCGCCGCTACCTGCGGGAGGCCTGGGTTAACGCCAAGACCCGCATGGAACTCGCCCGCGCAAAGGCCGAACTCGAGGCCCGCTCGGTCGATTGCCTGTCCCGGGAAATCGAGCACATCGAGAACCGCAGCATCATCGGCATCGATGGCGCCAACCGCCTCGCCAAGCTTCGATGCGCTCTCGCCAGGGCCCGCGAGCGGGAGGACTTCGCCGCGAAGCGTGAGCTGATCGCCACCGGCACCGGCCGCTTTGTCGCCGTCACCTTCACCAAGAAGGACGGAGCCGAGCGCACCATGACCGTGCAGCCCGACGCGCTGCGGTCCCGCCTCAAGGGGGAAGACGCCTCGGACGCGGGCCGCAGGGCCTCTCAGACGCGCGCTGAGCGCCATCCGAACCTCATGCCGGTCTGGGACGCCCAGAAGCGAGTCTGCCGCTCAATCAACCTCGCCACCATCTCGCGCATCGCCGCCAACGGCCAAGTCCACACCTTCGCCTGAGCCTCAAGCCGGCGAGCCACTCGATCCAGGGAGAACCCACATGCACTACAAGGCCCACACCGTGAAAGCGGCCGTCGAGACGCTGACCGACCTCCGCGAGCGCCTCGCGTCAGCAGAATCCGAGGTCGAGGGACTTCGCCGCCTTGCCGAGACCATGCCGAACGGGGTGAACGGCAAGAGCTTTGCCGACAGCCTCCCGAAAGCCGAAGCCGACCGTGACAAGGCAGCCGCCAACGTCGCGGACGCCGCCGCCGACCTCGTGAAGGTCGAAGCCCGCACCATGCAGGACGTGCTGCGCAAGGTGGCCGCTCTCCTTGCGGGCGATCCTCCCGAGGGCGCCTTCGAAGCGCTCACCAGCGAAGCCAAGCGCATCCTTGAGCAGGACGACCCGGTCATCGAGCTAGCGCAGCGGCAAATGCGCATCCGGGACTTTCTGAACTCCACGCCGAACATGGAGGAGAGCGGCTGGATGCCCGAAGACCCGCGCGTTGGCGATGCCATTGACGCCCTCATCAAGCTCGAACGGGAAATCGAGAAGACCCCGCCCAGGACGCCGGAGGGCCTCGCCATGATGCTCGACGTGAAGTGGCGCGAGACCCTCGACGTGACGCCGGGGACCGACATCTGGGCTTCGATCATGGACGACCCGGAGACCCGATTCCTCGCCACCCTGCGCTACGGCGCACACACCCTCGCCGGTCGCAAGCGCGACTTCGAAAAGCTCGACTGAGCCAACGCACCGGCCAGACCGGGGTTCTCCCCGCCATTCCGAACAAGGAGACGACCATGACCAACAACGACCTGATCGAAGCCCGCGCCCGGCTGGCCCAGTTCGCCGGGTGGACCAACACCGAGGCACCCGCGTCGCTGGTCGACGCTGACGGCGCGCCCACGGATGAGCTGCTGCAGTACTCCGACGAGCAGGAGCTTTGTCTCGACTGGCTCTTCGCCGGGGATGTGCGCCCCCTGGCGCTGGCCTTCCGCGAGCACAACGAGGCCATGTCACAGCTCGTCGTGCAGCGGCGCGTGGACATGCTGGCCGGCTTGGCTGGCATGGAGCCGGTCCCTGTTCAGGCGGAAGACCACGGAGCCGCCCGCCTCACCGATGAGCTGATCGATTTCTGCCGGGAAGCTGGCGGCGACCTGGATTGGCTCATGCACGGCTGTCAGGACAAGCTGGTCAAGCTCATGCAGAGGTCCAAGCTCGAGGACGAGCATACTCTCGATGCGGTCCGAGGGCTGAGCCGGGCCGAACTGAGCGCCCTGACCGCCACTCTCCGCATCGCTCTGGCTGACAAGCTGAACGTCGAGCAGGTCATGGCGACCTATCGGCAGGTGGTCGAGGAGCAGAGAGCAGCTTAGGCGCCCCCGCCACCGGCTCTGTCGCTCTCCAACAGTGCGGGGCCGGTGGACAGAAACACCCCAACCGCCCGCTGTCCCCATTACTCGCTCAAGATGAACAAGATCACGGGACCGATGAATCAGATTTCGGGAGCTTCCGGGCTCCCGAGAAATCTTTCCACCTGACTGCCGCGCGCTTCCAGCTGTGGGCTTTTTCGTTCATGAACGCTTACCCTGACGGCTATGCTTTCAACCGGTCGTGGTCCGACCGCTTCATCCCAGAGATCAGGCGTATCGTTGGCGCCCACCTGCTCGACGTCGCAGCAGACCCCTTCGACATGCACCAGGCCACGGACCTCATGGTCCTCGATGGCAGGGACCTGAGGATCGCAGCACGGGTGCGTAGACCAGGCTACGCCGACCGCTACCCGTTCCAGTTCACGATCCGCTCCCAGGTCCCCTCAGGCGCGGAGACGGAGCTCGCGAAGATAGTCAACGGCGCGGGCGACTGGCTCTTCTACGGCCACTCTGACGCCTCTGAGAGGCACATTGAGCGATGGTGGCTCATCGACCTGCGTGCCTTCCGGGCCGCGCTCATCCGTCAGTCTGCGAACGGGCTGCGCATCGCCTCGGGTGACAAGTCCAACCCGGACGGGACGCGGTTCAAGTGGTTCGACATCCGGAGCTTCCCTCAGGAGCCGCCGCTGGTCCTGGCGCATTCATAGCGAATATTGACGCGTCGCATCGCAGGGCCGAAAGCAGACACAGCATCCCGACGAACAAATGATTCAAAACTGCCGCAGTCTAGCCGCGTCATGCCGCCGACCAACTAGCTTAGGCGCACATGACACACTAGATTCAGTCCATGGCCGCAGCGAGCGCAAAGCTTCCGATCAACCCACAAGTACTCGCATGGGCGCGAGTGCGCGCAGGTATCGAAGTTGAGGATGCCGCCGCAAAGGCGGGCGTCCGGCCGTCGCGCGTTGTTGACTGGGAGCAGGGCGACGACTCACCGACCCCCAGACAAGCGCGAATCCTAGCCAAGCACTACCATCGACCATTCCTAGAGTTCTTCGCAAACGAGGTCCCTGACCTCCCAGAGGTTAGTCTCGTTCCCGATTTTCGCTTCCATAGGAAGCCTGCAGGCCCGGCGGAAACGCATTCACTGCAACAGGTTCAATCTTGGGCAGAGGAGCAACGGCTGAACGCCTTTGACCTGTTTGATCTACTCGGTGAAGCGCCTGCACCTTTCCCAGAGAAACTCTATTCAAAGCTCTCTGACGATGTAGAGGATGCCTCAATTCGCGTTAGGGATTTTCTTGGATTCTCGCCGGACGAGCAAACAAGTCTCCCGCGATCAGAAAAATATAAGCTGCCGAATATAGTTAGAACATATTTTTCATCATGCAATGTTCTGGTGCTCAAATATAGCTCTCTTGGAAGGCTTCGAACTCGCGGCCTCTGTCTGTATGCGGAGCCACTGCCGATCATTGTGTATGGAAATGAGGCGCCTGGCGCTCAGGCGTTCACTCTGGCACATGAATTCGCTCACATCATCCTTCGGCAAAGTGCGATTAGTTCCTACCCAAGGTTTGGGAGAACCGGAAACCTCAATAAGAAGGTTGAGGGGTGGTGTAATAGGTTTGCTGCAGCATTTCTAATGCCAGCATCTGAGGTGCTGAGGTTCCTGTCAGTTCCTGAGAGTCCGCATCACGAAATCTCCGACGACACTATCTCGGAGATGGCATCCCTATTTGGCGTGAGTCGGCAGGCGATGCTAATTCGTCTTGTTGCGCTCAATTATGTTGAGGCGGAGTATTACTGGAGAATAAAGCGCCCCCAATTCATAGAAGAAGAAGAGGGATATGAGCCGCCACCAGCCCGAAGCCCCTACTATGGCTCGCGGTATAAGAGTAAGCTTGGTGATTATTATACTGGTCTGGTGATGGAGGCTTGGGCGGCTGGCGCAATATCTGCCCACAATGCGGCGGAGTTCATGGGAATAAAGAACTTTCGGCATTTGGAGGATATCAGGCGAGATGTTTCTTCTTGATGCCTAAATACTGCCTGGATACTTCTTGGATTTCGAATCCTCTACTGGAGATGCCTCCCGATATCCATGTCTCGCTTTGGGAAAAAATTGGTCACTTAATAGATGTCGGTAGTTTTTGCTGGAATGTCGAGATTTGGGAAGAGCTCGACGGTTCCATTGGTGGTCAAGTCGGCCAGCAGCTAGGAAATGCGAAGCAAGAGTGTTGTTTGGAAGTTGGTGTCGGTTCTTGGGCTTGGAGGAGGTATCTGAAGATATTCGAAGGCTACAGAACAAAATACAAGGATTACATATCTGAATACAACGGAAACCGAAAGGGCACAGTCGGCTTGAACGATTGCTCAATTGTTGCTCTTGGGGCGACTTTGCGGTTGCCAGTCGCAAGCATGGAGAGGCGCAATACCACTCCTAGCCAGAAGAAAATACGAATTCCGGAGCTCTGCGACCGCGAGAACGTAGAGCACTTCGACTTTAACCGTTTGCTCAGGGCTGAGAACATTAAGGCATAAGTGGATGGGATGCGCGCATTGGGTGGAATTCGCTTCATGATTGTCGGTCGCTTTACTTTTTGGGTTTCGACCGGGCTCGGTCTCGTTCTTGGGAGTCTCGCGCTTGGGCAGCAGGAGCAGTTAGAGCGAGAGGATAGCCCCTCTCTTCTATCCTATATGTGTATTTTTGATGAGAATCCTTCGGCTTTCGTATTCCAGCCTGAGCCGGACGGTTCACTTGTTCTACTGGCCTCGCCGGGTTCTTCGGTTACTAACCAAAGCGGGACAGTGACTGCGGTACTCGACGGAGCAGTATTCCAGTTCCTCGACGAAAGAGCTCTTCGACTTGAGGATGGAGCCTTGGTTCAGGGCGAATGCGTCGATGTGTCGACGGAGCTTTCGGTTGCGATGGCACTGGAACCCCAAGAGCTTGATGAGGTGGTTGAGCGTCGCATCTCCTCCCTCGAACAGAGGGTGATTGAGCGAGAGCAGCAAATCGTTCTCGCGGATGAGCGTTTGGCGCGAGCTGACGAAGAACTTGCGGAAGTCGAGAGGCGTCTAGCTTCCGCCGTGATGGCTCGCGAAGCACTTTCTGCAGAACTCTCCTCATTGAGGGCCGCGACTTCAGGGGATCGCAACACGCGAGCGCAGCTTGAAGACCGCCTTGCCGAGGCGCTTCTTGCTAGGTCTGAAGTGGAGGAAGAACTCCACAGCCTACGCGCTCGCCTGTCCGATACAATGGCGCGAGCACAAGAAGCGGAGAGCCTAGCAACGGAGCGGCTGGAAGACGCTGAGCGCCGAGAGCGCTTGCTGGCTCAAGCCAATCGTGCGCTCACCGAGGAGGAAGCTCTTTCGGCCGAGTCGCAGCGGCAGGTCGCCCTTCTGAACGAGCAGCTTAGCCAACTCCGCGATCAAGTAGGTTCGCTACAGTCACTACTCAATATGGCCGAAGAAGAGGACCGAGCCGCAGACGTCCAGTTCGAGGCCCTCGGCCAACAGCTCAACAGCGCGCTGGCTCGCGCGGCTCTTGCCGAACGACGCCAACGGGAAGCCGAGGAAGAAGCCCGCCAGCTCCGGGAGTCGCAGGATGCGGGAGATTAGGACTCAGGATCGGTTGCCGTAGATCACGGCGGCAGTAAAGAGCGGGTTTTCTGCACAGACGGCCCCAAATCTGGTCCGAACCTATGCTCGCTGGTGGGACAAGTGGCGGGACGGATCTTGCAGAGCCCGCAAGGCGTCAATGATTACAACTAGATATCAGGGTGAAGTGGCAGCCCGTAGGGGAATCGAACCCCTCTTTCCAGGTTGAAAACCTGGCGTCCTAACCGATAGACGAACGGGCCACGCTTGGCGTGGGGCGTGGATTAGCCAAAGGGATTTGCCGGTGCAAGGGGATTCTTGCGGATTTTTCACCTCCGCTTGCGTCAGGCAGGGGCGGCGTCCTCCAGCTTGACCTGGACGCTGCGGCGCCCCTGCCAGCTATTGATCTCCAGACGGCCCGCCAGATGGAAGCGCGCGCCCTTGTGGGCCATGAGGCGCTGGCCCATCGGCCCCTCGAAGGCCCCGAAGGCAATGGCCTCGAGCCGGGCGCCCATGCCGTCGTGGAACGCGACCTTAAGGTGGCCGGAGCC
The DNA here is from genome assembly GCF_008710275.1 of Histidinibacterium aquaticum. Classification (GTDB taxonomy): domain Bacteria; phylum Pseudomonadota; class Alphaproteobacteria; order Rhodobacterales; family Rhodobacteraceae; genus Oceanicola; species Oceanicola aquaticus. The sequence continues at coordinate 510,761 of NZ_VYQE01000001.1, read as the reverse complement.
GACCTCGCGCACCTGCCCGATCGCCATGTCGGCGAAGGCGAAGCGCGGGGCGGGGGCGCCCTGGCCGAAGGGTCCGCAGCGCTCGAGGGCCTCGCAGAGATCGATGGTGGCCGCCCCGGGCATGAGCATGCCGTCGAGGCGCAGGTCGGCGGGACCCATGCGTACGGCGCCCTGCCGGGCGAGAAGCTCGGACAGACGCTCCATCGCGGGCTCGATGCGGTCGCGCTCCACGGTCAGGCCGGCCGCCATCTTGTGGCCGCCGCCCTTGAGCAGCAGGCCCTCGGCCGCGACGCGCTGGATCGCCGCGCCAAGGTCGACGCCCGCTACGGACCGGGCAGATCCCTTGCCGATCTCTCCGTCCAGTCCGATGACGACGGCAGGGCGGTTCGTCGCTTCCTTGAGGCGTGCCGCGACGATGCCGACGACGCCGGGATGCCAGCCCTCGCCCGCGGCCCAGACCAGCGGGGCGTCGAGCCCACGCTCCTCGGCCTGCGCGAGGGCCGCGTCGCGGACGGCCGCCTCGATCTCACGCCGTTCGGTGTTGAGAGCATCGAGCCGCTCCGCCAGGGCCGCGGCCTCGTGCGGGTCGGCGGTAGACAGGAGCCGGGCTCCGAGGTCCGCCGCACCGATCCGGCCTCCGGCGTTGACCCGGGGCCCCAGCACGTAGCCCAGGTGGTAGGAGGTCGGGGCCTCGTCCAGCCGGGCCACGTCGGCCAAGGCGACCAGGCCGGGCCGCCGCCGCTGTCCCATGACGGCGAGGCCCTGCCGCACGAAGGCCCGGTTCACCCCGGTCAGCGGCGCCACGTCCGCGACGGTCGCCAGCGCCACGAGGTCGAGCAGGCCGAGCAGGTCGGGGCTCTTGAGACCCGCGACCCGCCGCTGCCGGGTTGCCTCGACCAGCATCAGGAAGACGACCGCCGCGGCGCAGAGGTGTCCGAGCTCACCGCCCTCGTCCTGCCGGTTTGGGTTCACGACGGCGAGGGCGGGCGGAAGGGTCTCGCCGCCAAGGTGGTGGTCGAGCACGACCACGTCGGTGCCTTGCGCCGCCGCGAGCGCATCGTGCGAGAGCGTGCCGCAGTCCACGCAGAGGATCAGGTCGTGCGCACGGGCCAGCTCGGCCATCGCGGGGGCGTTGGGGCCGTAGCCCTCGTCGATCCGGTCCGGGATGTAGAGCGTCGCCTCGAGCCCGAGCTCGCGCAGCCAGACGAGCAGCAGCGCGGCCGAGGCGCCGCCATCGACGTCGTAGTCGGCGAAGACCGCGATCCTCTCCTTCCTGGCGACCGCGGAGACGAAGCGCTCCGCGGCTGTCTCCATGTCCTTGAGCGAGCGCGGGTCGGGCAGGAGGTCGCGCAGGGCAGGGGCCATGTAGGCCTCGCAGCCCGCCGCTTCGATGCCGCGCGCGGCCAGCAGCCGGCAGACGGCCAGAGGAAGGGCGGTGGCCTGTCCGAGAGCCTCCGCCGCCCGGTCGGCGCCCGCATCCGGGCCGACCCAGCGGCGGCCGTTCAGCGAGGTTTCGACACCGAGGAAGGCGGTGGGGGCGATATCTTGTAGGGCGACCATGGGCACATACTAGAGGAGCCCGCCGGGATTCGCCACGTCCGACCCTGCGTTCCGATCGGTCAGATCTCGACCGGCTCCATCACCTCCGGCGTCTTCACGTCGACGTCCGGCAGGGCCTTCACCAGCGGCTCGGCGCTCTGCGCGAGCAGGGGGAAGGTCTTGTAGTGGCAGGGGATGACGGTCTTGAAGTCGAAGTAGGTTTTCGCCGCCCAGGCCGCGCCCTCCATGTCCATGGTGAAGTGTCCGCCCGCGCAGAGAATGCCGATGTCCGGCGCGTAGCGTTTGGCGATCACGTCCATGTCGGCCATGACGTCGGTGTCGCCGGAGACATAGATGGAATGGCCCTCGCCGCGGATCACGAACCCGGCCTCGGCCCCGGCTGGCGGCGGGTTGTTGAGGAAGTCGAGCGACGAGGAGTGATGCGCCGTCACCATGGTGACCTGCACGTCGCCGAGCTCCAGCGTCCCGCCCTTGGAAAAGCCCTTGGCCTCGTATCCCGCCGGTTCGATCCATTTCTCGGCAAGCTCGAAGATCGCGCAGATCGGTGCGCCGGTGTCCTCGGCCACTCCGAGCGCCTCGGAGGCGTGGTCGCCATGGGCATGGGTCAGCAGGATATGCGTCGCGCGGTCGATGGCCTCCGCACGGCGTTCGTCGGGAAACGAGGGGTTGCCCTCGAGCCAGGGATCGATGAGCAGGATCTGGTCGCCGATCTCGATGCGGAAGGCGGAATGCCCGAGCCAGGTGATTTTCATGGTGCGTCTCCGGTGGGTTCTTGCCAACTAGACTAGTCGCAAGAGGGGACGGGACCAGTGGACTGGACGCAGCAGATCGACGTCTATTGCGAGCGGACCGATTTCACCTTCTGGTCGGAGCCGCTGAACGCGCTGACCAACGGGCTCTACCTGGCGGGCGCGATGCTGATGTTCCTGCGGGTCCGGCGGCAGGGGCTGCCGCTGGCGGTCCTGCTTTCAATCCTCCTTGGCCTCATCGCGATCGGGTCCTTCCTCTTTCACACGACGGCGACGCTCTGGGCCTCGACGGCGGACACGACGCCCATCGGCATCTTCATCCTCGTCTACCTCTTCGCGGTGAACCGCGACGTGCTCGGGCTGATCTGGTGGAAGGCCGGTCTCGCGACGGCCGGGTTCTTTCCCTACGCGGCTGTGCTGGTGCCGGCGCTGGACCGGGTCGCCTTCTTCCGGATCTCGGACTTCTACTGGACGGTTCCGGTCCTGCTGCTGGCCTATGCGCCCGTCGTCGCGCGGCGCAACCGCGCCACGGCCTGGGGCTTCGTGGCCGGGGCCTCGCTGCTGTCGGTCTCCATCGCCGTTCGGTCGGTCGATCTCATGGTCTGCGACTGGTTCCCTTGGGGGACGCATTTCCTCTGGCACACGCTGAACGCGGTGATGCTGCCCTGGATGATCGAGGTCTACCGGCGGCACATGCGCGCCCGCCGGGCGGCAGAGGCGGGCTGAGCGCGCCGCGCCATGCCTTGAAGGCCCCCGGCGGCCGCGCTAGACGGTCGCGACCCCTCAACGGAGGCCCCATGTCCATCGACGAAAGCACCGCCCGCAAGGTCGCACATCTCGCCCGCATCCGGGTCGAGGAGGACGAGCTTCCGGCGCTCGCCTCGGAATTCAACACCATCCTCGGCTTCATCGAGCAGCTTCAGGAAGTCGACGTGGACGGCGTGGAGCCGATGGTCTCCGTCACGCCCATGCGGCTCAAGCGCCGGGAGGACGTGGTGACCGACGGCTCGCAGGCCGCGAAGGTCCTGTCGAACGCCCCCGACGCCCGTGAGGGCTTCTTTGCCGTGCCGAAGGTGGTTGAGTGATGTCCGACCTGACGAAACTAAAGATCGCCGAAGCCCGCGACGCCCTCCGCAAGGGCGACGTGACGAGCCTGGAGCTGACCGAGGCCTGCCTCGGCGCCATCGACGCCGCCGACGCGCTGGGCGCCTTCGTCCACAAGACGCCCGAGATCGCCACCGAGCGCGCCAGGGCCGCGGATGACCGCATCAAGTCCGGCGACGCGCCCGACCTCTGCGGCATCCCGCTCGGCATCAAGGATTTGTTCTGCACCGAGGCCGTGCCCTCGCAGGCGGCCTCGAAGATCCTCACCGACTTCCGGCCGGAGTACGAATCCACCGTCTCGGCCAAGCTGCGGGACGCGGGCGCGGTCATGCTGGGCAAGCTCAACATGGACGAGTTCGCGATGGGCTCGTCCAACGAGACCTCGACCTACGGCAATGCCGTGAACCCGTGGAAGGTTGACGACCGGTCGCTGACGCCCGGCGGCTCTTCCGGCGGTTCGGCCTCCGCCGTGGCGGCCGACCTCTGCCTCGGCGCGACCGGCACCGACACCGGCGGCTCGATCCGCCAGCCCGCCGCCTTCACCGGGATCACGGGCCTCAAGCCCACCTACGGGCGCTGCTCGCGCTGGGGTATCATCGCCTTCGCCTCGTCGCTCGATCAGGCCGGGCCCATGGCCAAGGACGTCCGCGACACGGCGATCCTTCTGTCCGCCATGTGCGGCCACGACGAGAAGGACTCGACCTCCGCCGACCTGCCGGTCCCCGATTTCGAGGCGGCTCTGACGGGCGACATCAAGGGCAAGACCATCGGCATCCCGCGCGAGTACCGCATGGAGGGCATGCCGGAAGAGATCGAGGCTCTATGGGCCGAGGGCCGCAAGATGCTCGAGGATGCCGGCGCCAAGGTCGTCGACATCTCGCTGCCGCATACCAAGTACGCCTTGCCGACCTACTATGTCATCGCCCCCGCCGAGGCCTCCTCCAACCTCGCCCGTTACGACGGCGTGCGCTTCGGCCGCCGCGCCAAGCTGGACCAGGGCGACGGCATCGTGGAGATGTACGAGAAGACCCGCGCCGAGGGCTTCGGCGCCGAGGTGAAGCGCCGCGTGATGGTCGGCACCTACGTCCTCTCTGCCGGCTTCTACGACGCCTACTACAACCGCGCCCGCAAGGTCCGGACCCTCATCAAGCGCGACTTCGACGAGGCCTTCGACCAGGGTGTCGATGCGATCCTGACGCCGACGACGCCCTCCGCCGCCTTCGGGCTGGGCGAGATGACCGAGGCCGACCCGGTGCAGATGTACCTCAACGACGTCTTCACGGTGACGGTGAACCTGGCCGGCCTTCCGGGCATCTCGGTGCCCGCCGGGACCGACAAGCAGGGTCTGCCGCTCGGTCTCCAGCTTATCGGTCGGCCGTGGGAAGAGGCCGATCTGCTCAATACCGCCTACGCGCTGGAGCAGGCCGCCGGTTTCGTTTCCAAACCCACGAAGTGGTGGTAAGCCACGCTCCGACATGGAGTTCGGGATAGCGGAATGCGGATCCAACTGACGGCTGTGGCACTCTTTCTCGCCGCCTGCGGGCCCCAGGTGCCCGACAGCGGGCCGGGCGTCGGCTTCGGCGACTACGAGACCTACTCGCAGGAACAGGCGGCCCGAGCAGCCGGCTCTCCTTCGGCCGGGGTGCCGGTGACCGGCGTTCCGGGCACCGTCGCCTCCGCCGGTGCCACCCGCTCCGCCGACGGCTCCATCACCCTCGACGATCTCGCCTCGGCGGGAATCGGTGCCCAGCCCGGAGCGGTGGCAGCGCCGCCGACCGGCCCGGCCGCCACGCCGCCCGGCTTCCCGCGCCAGCGCGACACGCTGGCTGAGGCCGGTCGCTCGGTCCAGGTCGAGGCCTCGCCGACCAATGCCGCGCCGGTTCTGGTGAACAACCCCGGCCTCTCCGACGAGCAGGACTTCGACGCCGTCTCCGACCGTCGCTCGATCGAGGGCGACGCGGCCCGGCTGGAGCAGGCGCAGGCCAACTACCGCGTCGTGCAGGGCAACACGCCGGAGCGCACTCAGGACGCGGGCCCGAACATCGTCGCCTATGCCCTCCAGACGACCAATGCGCGGGGCCAGCAGATCTACCGCCGCTTTGCCCCCTCGCAGGGCCGGTTCCAGCGCAACTGCGCGGAGTACCGCACGCCCGACGCCGCGCAGCGCGACTTCCTCGCGCGCGGCGGACCGGAGCGCGACCGCCGGGGCCTCGACCCGGACGGCGACGGCTTCGCCTGCGGCTGGGATCCGGCGCCGTTCCGCGCCGCCCGCGGCTGAGCGGCATGATGGCGGACGGGGCGCTCTGGCACCCCTCGCCGAACTTCGGCGATCGGCGCGGCGGGGTGCGGCCCGACATGGTCGTCTTGCACTACACCGCCATGGAGAGCTGCGACGCCGCCCTCGAGCGGCTCTGCGCGCCCGAGCATGGCGTCTCCTCTCACTACCTGATCGGAGAGGACGGCAGCCTGCTGCAGCTCGTCGCGGAAGAGCAGCGCGCCTGGCACGCGGGGCAGGGCGCCTGGGGCCCTGTGACGGACGTCAATTCACGCTCCATCGGCATCGAGCTCGACAATCGGGGCGATCATCCCTTCGCCGAGGTGCAGGTTGCCGCCCTGGAGAGCCTCCTCTCGGACATCCTCGAGCGTCACGCGATCCCGCCGGAACGGGTCATCGGCCATTCCGACATGGCCCCGTCCCGCAAGCGCGACCCCGGCCCGCATTTTCCATGGCAGCGGCTGGCGGAGCAGGGGCTCTCGGTCTGGCCCGAGACCGGCGCCGCGCCCGAGCTGGTAGAGGCCACGCCGGAACGGCTCGCGCGACTCACCGCGGCGCTCACGGGCTTCGGCTACCGGGGCAGCCAGGCGACGCTGCTCTTCGACGCCTTCCGGCAGCGCTTCCGCCCCGAGGCGGGGGCCTTCGACGGAACGGACCTCGCCATGGCCGAGGACCTCGCCCTCCGATGGCCTGTCCGGCCCGACTGACGCACATTGACCCCGGGCCCTCCGGCCCTTAGCTGGGCTCCGCGCGGATGGCCGGATGGCCGCTTCGCTCCTCCGGGAGCGGGGAGGAAAGTCCGGACTCCATGAAGGCACGGTGCCGGGTAACGCCCGGCGGGGGAAACCCCAGGGAGAGCGCCACAGAGAACAGTCCGCCCCGCAGGCCGGGGTCAGGGTGAAACGGTGGGGTAAGAGCCCACCGGGGACCGGGCAACCGGGACCGCATGGCAAGCCCCACCGGGAGCAATGCCGAATAGGGGCCTCGCGCCGGAAGGCAGGGGAGCCTGACCCGAGAGGCCCGGGTTGGCAGCTGGAGGCGGTCCGGTAACGGGCCGTCCAGAGGAATGGTCATCGAACCGGGCACGCCCGGGGAACAGAATCCGGCTTACAGGCCGTCCGCGCGCCTTTCCCCGCCCATCCCGGTTGACATGACGGGCGCAATCGGTAAGAGGCGGGCTTCAACGGATTTCACGCCGGGCCAAGAGCCCGCGGAGCAGGAGCCCTTAACATGGCGAAGCCGACGACCATCAAGATCCGCCTGAACTCCACCGCGGGGACCGGGCACTTCTACGTGACGAAGAAGAACGCGCGCACCATGACCGAGAAGATGACGGTACGGAAGTTCGATCCCGTGGCGCGCAAGCACGTCGAGTACAAGGAAGGCAAGATCAAGTAATCTTCGCCTCCGGACGACTTCGATAAGGGCCGCGCCACCGGGCGCGGCCCTTTTTCGTTTTGGGAGAGAGGCCATGACGACCGATCCTCATTGCGTGAACGACCGCCGTGTCCCCCGCGCCTGACGCGGCCGAGGCCCTGCGGATCCGACCGGCCCGTCCCTCGGACCTGGCGGAACTCGACGCGCTCTTCGCCCGCAGTTATCCGCGACTTCTCAAGGCCGACTACCCGCCGTCCCTTTTGGTGACCGCGGTGCCCATGATCGCGCGAGCGCAGCCCCGGCTGCTCGCCAGCGGCACCTATTACGTGGCCGAACTCGACGGTGCGATCCGGGGCGCCGGCGGATGGACCCCGTCGGACCGCCCCGGGCGGTTGGGCCAACGCGCCGACGTCCGGCACGTCGTGACCTGCGACAGCACGCTGCGCCGGGGGATCGGGCGCGCGCTGCTTCTGCACAGTTTTGCCGAGGCGCGTGCGGCAGGCCGGCGCTGGATGCATTGCGTCTCCACGCTGACGGCAGAGCCCTTTTACGCGGCGCTGGGGTTTCGCCGGATCGGGAACACCGTCGTGCCACTCGCCCCGGGGATCGACTTTCCGGCGGTCGAGATGTGGCGCCCGCTCTGATCGCGCCTCAGGCCCGGCGCAAGGCCGCCAGCCGCCAGGCCGATTCTCGTTCCCGGTCCGCGACCAGACGGTTGCGAAGAAGCGGCAGGGGCGTGCGGGCGGGCGTCAGGAGCAGGGCGCGGTAGAGGCGCCAGACCCCCGGGCGAAGGTAGCCCGACCAATGGCAGATGCGGGCGCGCGGAGCGGAGATGCGGTACCCCAACCCCCGCAGCGCCAGCAGAGGGCCGGACCGGTCGAGCGGGAGGTCCAGCCAGTTGCGCCCGGAGGGCCCGCCCTGTCCCAGCGTCCGTCCACCCAGCGGCATCGCCAGACGCAGCAGGAGGTCAAAGAGCGTGTTCTCCCGGCCCGTGACGTTGAAGATCTCCGCGCTGCATCCCGCCGGTGACACGGCCAGCCGAGTCGCCTCCGTCCGGAACACGGCGGCGGAAATCAGGATGATCCGGCCCACCGTGCGCTCCGGCAGGCCGGGCAGCGCCAACAGCGCCACCCGAGCACCAAGCGAGTGGCCAACGAGGTGAATCGGACGCTCCGGCGCAACCTCCCGGAGCATCGTCAGCAGCCGCGACAGCCTGCGCCCGGCTCGCGCGGAGGCCCGCCACGCCCTCCAGATTGAGCCCCGCGCCGGCCAGCCGAACCCGATCGCGAGCCCGCCGCCACCCGCCAGTCCGAGGTGCCGGGGCCACGAGACCGACTTCCAGCAGTCACGCCGAGGCTCCAGCGACAGGATGTGTCGGTGCGGATCGGAGGAGGACCCCGGCGCGAACTTGAAACCGTGGATCATCACCACGACCGGAGCGCCCGGCGGCAGCCTCTCCAGCGCGGCCCGGAGCCGGGGGCCGTCCGGAAGATCGTCGCTGTTGACCTGTAGGAGTGACATGGCTGCCCCACGACATCTTGTGTCGGCACATGCCATTCAGGTGCGACATGGCCGTGACCGGAGCGTTACAGCCCCGTGACGCCGCAGCGTGCTTGACCGCAGTGCCTCCCCGCGCGTAAATCCGCCCGACGTGGCGATTTGTTCACCGGATTGCGGGCCACGGTCGTGGGGTCTTGGCCTCGCGTGAATCAAAGCCGCTAAAGAGGTCAGGGGCCGCAGCCCCGTCGCCTTCTGCCGGTGTCGGGACTGGAACAGGAGAGCGACCCGATGACCGAACTACCCAAGCCCAAGGCCCTTCGCGCGGGCCGCGACCTCGACCGCCGCACCAAGGCCGTGCACGCCGGCATCCGCCGCAGCCAGTACGGAGAGGTGAGTGAGGCGATGTTCCTGACACAGGGCTTCGTCTACGAGAGTGCCGAGGCCGCCGAGCAGCGGTTCCTGAAGGCCGGCGTGGACGAGTTCATCTACGCCCGCTACGGCAATCCCACGGTGCGCATGTTCGAAGAGCGGATGGCCGCGCTGGAAGGCGCGGAAGACGCCTTTGCGACCGCCTCCGGCATGGCCGCCGTCAACGGGGCGCTGGTCTCCATGCTCAAGGCCGGCGACCACGTGGTGTCGTCCCGGGCACTCTTCGGATCCTGTCTCTATATCCTGGAGGAGATCCTGCCCCGCTTCGGCGTCGAGGTCACCTTCGTCGATGGCACCGACCTGGACCAGTGGCGGGATGCCGTGCGCCCCGACACCCGCGCCGTTTTCTTCGAAAGCGTCGCCAACCCGACGCTGGAGGTCATCGACATCGAGGCGGTCTCCGCCGTCGCCCGCGAGGTCGGCGCGAAGGTGATCGTCGACAATGTCTTCGCGACGCCGGTCTTTTCCAACGCGATCCGCCAGGGCGCGGACGTGGTGGTCTATTCCGCCACCAAGCACATCGACGGTCAGGGACGGGCGCTGGGCGGCATCATCCTTGGCACGAAGGAGTTCATCCGCAAGACGGTGGAGCCCTACCTGAAGCACACGGGCGGGAGCCTCTCGCCCTTCACCGCTTGGCTCCTGCTGAAGGGGCTGGAGACCATGGACCTGCGCGTTCGCGCACAGTGCCATGGCGCGAAAGCACTTGCTCGTGCGCTCGAGGAGCACCCGAAACTGTCGCGGGTGCTCTATCCGGGGCTCGAAAGCCATCCCCAGCACGAGCTGACCCGCCGCCAGACGGGCGAGGCGGGCACGGTGCTGGCTATCGATTGCGGCAGCAAGGCCGCCGCCTTCGCCCTGCTCAACGCCTTGGAAATATGGACGATTTCCAACAACCTGGGTGATGCGAAATCCATCGCGACTCACCCCGCCACGACCACCCACCAGCGGCTGGGCGAGGAGCAGCGCGCCGCGCTCGGCATCACCGAGGGGCTCGTGCGGCTCTCGGTGGGGCTGGAAGCGCCCGAAGACCTGCTTGCGGACCTCGTTGCCGCGCTGGAGGGCGTTTGATCCAGGGGCGCCGGGGCGGCGTATCCAGCCGACATGCGATGGAAATCGGCGGTTCAGACCCCACATTCCGGGGAGAGGCCGCACGAGGGGGACGACACCTATGAACCTCTACACCCGAGAGATCGACCGCGAGCCCACGCGGACCGAGGCCGAAACCGCCCTGGCGGTCCTGCGCCGCTGGGCCGGTGGCGCGACACCCGAGGAGGTCGCGACGCTCGACCCCGCCGTGTCCCGGCTGCTGCCGGGGCGCGAGGTATCGAACTACCCCGACCTTGCCCGTGACTACGATGCCGACTTCGTCGCCGACGAGGCCTACAAGGCCACGATGCCGGATCTTCAGAACGGACCCGCCGCGCTGATCCGCGGCGAGGCGACGCCGATCCAGCACGTCGGCATCTCCAACTTCCGCCTGCCGATCCGCTTCCAGAGCCGCGAGGGCGGTGACATGACGCTGGAGACCAGCGTCACCGGAACGGTCAGCCTCGAGGCCGAGAAGAAGGGCATCAACATGTCCCGCATCATGCGGACCTTCTACCGGCACGCCGAGGAGACCTTCTCCTTCGACGTGATCGAGAGGGCGCTGGCGGACTACAAGACCGACCTCGAGAGCATCGATGCCCGCATCCAGATGCGCTTCTCCTTCCCGATGCGGGTCGAGAGCCTGCGCTCTGGCCTCGCCGGCTTTCAGTACTACGACATCGCGCTGGAACTGGTGGAGCAGAACGGCGTCGCCAAGAAGTTCATCCATCTCGACTACGTCTATTCCTCGACCTGCCCCTGCTCGCTGGAACTGAGCGAGCACGCCCGCCAGGTGCGCGGCCGGCTCGCGACGCCGCACAGCCAGCGGTCCGTCGCGCGGATTTCCGTCGAGGTCGATCAGAGCGCGCCCGGCTGCCTCTGGTTCGAGGACCTGATCGGCATGGCCCGCGACGCCGTGCCGACCGAGACACAGGTCATGGTCAAGCGCGAGGACGAACAGGCCTTCGCCGAGCTCAACGCCGCCAACCCAATATTCGTCGAGGACGCCGCGCGGCTGTTCTGCGAGCGCCTGCGCGCCGACCCGCGGATCGGCGACTTCCGGGTGGCTGCCAGCCACCAGGAGAGCCTGCACAGCCACGACGCGGTGTCGATCCTCGTCGAGGGCGAGACCTTCTCTTCGGAGAGCCTCGACCCGAAGTTCTTCAACACGCTCCACCACGTCGGCTGAGCCGCAGGCCATGGAGCGCTGAAGGTGTCGTCACACCAGATCGACAATCTCGCTCGGCGGCACCATCACACCGCGATGCTCGATCTCAGGCCGGTGGGCTACGTCATCGGCCTGCTGGTCGCCTCCCTCGGCCTGACCATGCTGGCGCCCCTGATCTCGGACCTGGTTTCGGGCAACGGTCACTGGCCGGTCTTCCTGGAGTCGGCCGGGATCACCGTGGTCGCCGGGGCCCTGACGGCGCTCGCCTGCTCCAACGGCGTGAGCGAGGGGCTGACGCTTCGACAGACCTTCCTGCTGACCGTCCTGGTCTGGGTCGCGCTTCCCTTCTTCGGGGCGATCCCCTTCATGCTGGGCGCCTCGAACCTCTCGTTCACCAATGCCTTCTTCGAATCCATGTCGGGGCTGACGACCACAGGCTCGACCGTTCTCGGAGGCATCGAGGCCCTGCCGGAGGGACTGAAGCTCTGGCGGGGAATCCTGCAGTGGCTCGGCGGCATCGGGATCATCGTCGTGGCCATGGTCTTCTTGCCCGAGCTCAAGGTCGGCGGCATGCAGATCTTCCGCTCGGAAGCCTTCGAGACCATGGGCAAGATCCTCCCCCGCGCGGCGGAGATCGCGAGCCGGATCTCCGTGATCTACGTGGCACTCACCCTGTCCTGCGCCATCGCCTACACGGCCACGGGCATGACGAGCTTCGATGCCCTGGTCCACGCCATGACCACGGTCTCCACCGGCGGGTACGCCAACTCTGACGCCTCGTTCGGGGCTTACGGGGCGGGGGCGCACTACGTCGCCGTCGTCTTCATGGTCCTCGCGGCCCTGCCGTTCGTGCGCTACGTCCAGTTGGTCTCGGGGCAGGCCGACCCGCTCTGGAAGGACAGCCAGATCCGCGGCTTCATGGGGACCATCTTCGCCTGCGTTCTCGTGCTGAGCCTCTGGCTGATGACCTACGAAGGCACCTTCAGCGAAAAGGCCTTCCGCGAGGTCCTCTTCAACGTCACCTCGATCATGTCCGGAACCGGCTACGCGAGCGCGAACTACATGCTCTGGGGCGGGTTCGCGGTGACTTTTTTCTTCTTCATCGGCCTGATCGGCGGCTGCGCGGGCTCGACCTCCTGCTCGATCAAGATCTTCCGCTACCAGCTGCTCTTCGCTTCGATCCGCACGCAGATCCGTCGGATCCACTCACCGCACGGCGTCTTCGCTCCACGCTACGAAGGCCGCCCCGTGGGCGAGGACGTGCTGAACTCGGTCATGAGCTTCTTCGTCGCCTTCATCGTGACCATGGGTCTCTTCACGGTGGCGATCGGCCTGACGGGCGAGGACTTCATCACCTCGGTCTCCGGCGCGGCTACCGCCATCGCGAACGTCGGGCCCGGTCTCGGCGACAAGATCGGGCCCGTGGGCAACTTTAACGAGGTCAACGACACCGCCAAGTGGCTGCTCTCGGCGGCGATGCTGGTCGGACGGCTGGAGGTCCTCGCCGTCCTGACGATCCTCACCGCCCGTTTCTGGCAGGACTGAGCGGCCCTACCAGCAGCTGACGAGCACGGTCATTTCCGCGGCCCGCTGGGTCAGCCTCTCCGGCGTGATCGCCTCGATGCCGCGGGTGGTCTGCACCTCGATCCCGGCGCCCCCGAGCGAGGCCACGATGGCGCCCGCATCCGCGGCGAAGTTGGTGTCTTCCGGCAGGACCCGGCCCTCGTCGTTCCGCGGGAGAAGCATCCCGAGAACCGCACCGCCGTTATCGAAGAGCGGTCCCCCCGCGTCGCCGGGCTCAACGGTCATCTCGAGCCGCGTGAGGTCTTCCTCACCTTCCAGCCCGCGCAGGTCGGCCAGCGTGCCGAAGCTCATCGCCGGAGCCGAGAGGATGCCGCCGTAGGGGTAGCCAGCGACCGCCACTTCGGCCCGAAGGCGCGGCGTGGCGGTCTGGAACTCCGCCACGCGCATCGGCGCGAGCGCGCCCTGGGGCTGCAGTACCGCGATGCCGAGGTCGGGATCGCTGTGGACCACCTGCATCTCGTGCTCTCCGCCGATCGTAAGCTCGGTGCAGCCCTCGGCGACCCGCGAGCTGGTCAGGACCGACCCGGCCTGGTCGATGAAGACGCCCGACTGCGACAGCTCGGGCTTGCGCACCTCGAGGCCGGCCACGAGGTCGACCGCCTGCGCATCGTCGGGTGCGACGATCGCCGGGTCGAGGACACCCTCGATACGGGTGAAGCTCTCCTGCATCTCGTCCAGGACCCGGCTAAAGCGCTCATCGTCGCCCGCGGGCCAGACCAGCATGAAGCCCTTGATCGTGCCGTTCTCCCGGCTCGCCTGGATATGGGTCCGGTAGGTCTCGTTCTCGCCGTCGATGGTGAATTCCTGCCCGTTGCGCGAGCGCTCTCCCTCCATCGGTACGACTTCGAGCGTCTGCAGGATCTCGTAAAGGCCGAAGAACCGGTCCTCGTTGCCGGGCTGGGAGATCAGGAGCACCTGCGCCGGGAGGTCGTCCGAGGTCGGCTCGAACTTCACGAAGGGCGGTTCGTACTCGGTGAATTCCACGACCTCTGTCGGGATCAGCATCTCGATGCCCGAGGCGTCGTCCCGGACGGTGGCGAGGCCCAGACCCTCGAGAACCGCGTTGTATTGGCGCAGCAGCGTGCTCCGCTGAGCGGTGGTGAGAACGCCAGTGGCCTCGAGGCCCTGCGCCTCCTGCCACCCGCGCATCGCGCCGCGCGTGCCGGGACCGACGAGCCCGTCGATGGCCCCGTCGTAGTAGCCGGCCCACTCCAGCGCGATCTGCAGATCGCGCTTCTCGTCTCGCGACAGCTGACGCTCGGACTGGACGGCTTCCGCGCGCGTCTCCTGCGGCTCGGGCGGAGGCTCGGGCGCGGACTCTGCGGTCTCCGTCTCCGCTTCGGCCTGGGGCTCTTCCTCACCCTCGGCGGCAGCGACCGGCTCTTCCAGCGCCCGCGCCAGGTCCTCGACCGAGATCGTAGCGGAGTCCTCCGCGGTCGCCGCACCCTCCGGCGCCGAAATCCCGTCGGGCAGGGGCTGCGGGTCAAGCGAGACGCCGGTGCCCACCGGGTAGAACTGCTGCGCGTAGGAGTTGCCGCTGACGATATAGGCGTCCTGCGGGATCAGACCTTGTGCCTTCAGCTGCTGCGACAGCGCCTGCGCGTCTTGTGGCGAGTATGGCCCCAGCGCGATCCCGTAGAAGCCGTTGCCCAGGGAGAAGCCGACGACGTTCTCGAGCTGCTGAGCGTAGGAGCGCGCCGCGGAGGACGCGCCGGCGACGGTCTGCCGCGCTTCGATCTGGAGCCATACCGTGTCCTGGCTCTGGGCCATGCCGACCGCGGGCCAAGCCAGCGCGGTCGCGAGAAGACACGAGGTCAAGGTCTTGTTCATCAATCTCTCCGAAGAACCGCATTCCGCGGCCGCCTGTTCATGTTTTCGCCGAACCTAGCAAAGTAGCCTGTCGCGTCAGCCGGAAAAGTGGCAGCCTGATAGGGTTTTGATCGGACGTGGCGTGATTGACCCTCCCCTCGGCCTTGCCTATTGCAGGCCGCGACCCGAGGAGAGAGGCGCCGATGGCCCAGAAACCCCGTTCCTTCCAGGAAATCATCCTCGCTCTGCAGACCTACTGGGCGGGGCAGGGCTGCGCCGTGCTGCAGCCCTACGACATGGAAGTCGGCGCGGGGACCTTCCACCCGGCCACGACGCTGCGCTCGCTCGGTACCCGGCCCTGGGCCGCAGCCTACGTGCAGCCCTCGCGCCGCCCGACGGACGGCCGCTACGGAGACAACCCCAACCGCCTGCAGCATTATTACCAGTTCCAGGTGCTCATCAAACCCTCGCCGCCGGACCTCCAGCAGCTCTACCTTGGCTCGCTCGAGGCCATCGGCATCGACATGGGCATGCACGACATCCGCTTCGTCGAGGACGACTGGGAGAGCCCGACCCTCGGCGCCTGGGGCCTCGGCTGGGAGGTCTGGTGCGACGGCATGGAAGTCAGCCAGTTCACCTACTTCCAGCAGGTCGGCGGCCACGACTGCCACCCGGTCTCCGGCGAGCTGACCTACGGGCTGGAGCGGCTGGCGATGTACGTCCTCGGCATCGATCACGTCATGGACATGCCCTTCAACGCCCCCGACGCGCCGCAGCCGCTGAGCTACGGCGACGTCTTCCGGCAGACCGAGCGGGAATATTCGCGCTGGAACTTCGACGTGGCCGACACCGATCTGCTCTTCCGCCACTTCGAGGAGGCCGAGGCCGAATGCCGCCGCATTCTCGAAGAGCCCGACACCGACCCCAAGACGGGGCGCGAGATCGTCATGGCGCATCCGGCCTATGACCAGTGCATCAAGGCCAGCCACCTGTTCAACCTGCTCGACGCGCGCGGCGTCATCTCGGTGACCGAGCGGCAGGCCTATATCGGCCGGGTCCGCACCCTCGCCAAGCTCTGCGCCGACGCCTTCGTCAGGACGGAGGCCGGCGGGGCCGCCGCATGAGCGCAGGCCGCATCGCCATACTGGGAATTCTCGTGACTGCGCTCGTCGCCGGGATCGCTCTCTACTACCTGCAGGTCTTCGCCTACTACGAGGAGATCCCGCCGGAAGAGGCGAAGGTGCAGCTCGTGAACCTCTCGACCGGAGAGCCGGAAGACGTGCGCGTCGAGAACTTCCAGGGCATCGACTCCGGCAGCTCTCCGATCCGCTACCGCGCCTGCTTCGACATGGGCCTCTCGGTGCCCACGCTGACCGAAACCTACGAGATCTACGAAGAGGCCGTGCCCCTCGTCGCTCCAGGCTGGTTCGACTGCTTCGACGCCGACGAGATCGGCGCCGCGCTCGAGGACCAGGCCATCGCCTTCCTGGGCGAGGAGAACATCGAATACGGCGTCGACCGCGTGGTCGCAGTGATGCCCGACGGCCGCGCCTACGCCTGGAACCAGTTGAACCGCTGCGGAGAGGTCGTCTTCGACGGCGATCCCGCGCCGGAGGGCTGCCCGCCCGCACCCGAAGGATACCGCTGATGCCCGATCTCCTGATCGAACTCTTCTCCGAGGAAATCCCGGCCCGGATGCAGTCCCGGGCCGCCGAGGACCTGAAGAAGCTGATGACCGACGGCCTGGTCGAGTCCGGCCTCTCCTACGCCTCTGCCGCAGGCTTCGCGACGCCCCGCAGGCTCGCGCTGACCGTTGAAGGGCTGGGCGAGCGCAGCCCGGACACCCGGGAAGAGCGGCGCGGTCCCAAGGTCGGCGCGCCCGACAAGGCCATCGAGGGCTTCTGCCGCGGCGCGGGCGTGAGCCGCGACGAGCTGGAAGAGCGCGAGAGCGACAAGGGCCGGTTCTATTTCGCGGTGATCGAGAAGTCCGGCCGCCCCGCCGCCGAGATCGTGGCCGAGGTGCTGGAGCAGACCATCCGCAATTTCCCCTGGCCCAAGGCGATGCGCTGGGGCGAGGGCAGCCTGCGCTGGGTCCGGCCGCTGCACTCGATCCTCTGCATCCTCACCACCGAGGAGGGCGCCGAGGTCGTGCCGCTGGAGATCGACGGCATCCATGCGGGCAATACGACGCGCGGCCACCGCTTCATGGCGCCGGAGCCGTTTTCCGTAGGCTCTTTCGAGGACTACGAGGCGAAGCTGAAGCGCGCCAAGGTTCTCCTGCGCGCCGAGGAGCGCCAGGAACTGATCTGGCACGACGCCACCAACCGCGCCTTCGCCGCCGGGCTCGACGTGCGCGAGGACCGCGGGTTGCTGGCCGAGGTCGCGGGGCTCGTCGAATGGCCCGTCGTGCTCATGGGAGAGATCGAGCGGCGCTTCATGGAGCTGCCGCCCGAGGTGTTGCAGACCTCCATGAAGGAGCACCAGAAGTTCCTCTCGGCCGGAAAGGACGGCCGGATCACGCACTTCGTCACGGTGGCCAACATCGAGACCGCCGACGAGGGCGCCACGATCCTCGCGGGCAACCAGAAGGTCCTCTCCGCCCGCCTCTCCGACGCCGCCTTCTTCTGGGAGAACGACCTGCGCATCGCGAAGGAGGGCATGGGCCCTTGGCTCGACAGCCTCTCCCACCGCACCTTCGAGCGCCGCCTGGGCTCCGAAGCCGACCGCGTCGCCCGGATCGAGGCGCTGGCGAAGGAGCTCGCTCCGACGGTCGGCGCCGATCCCGAGCTCGCCGCCCAGGCCGCCCGCGTCTGCAAGGCCGACCTCAGCTCGGAGATGGTCTACGAATTCCCCGAACTTCAGGGCCTCATGGGCCGCTACTACAGCGAGGCCGCCGGCCTTCCGCCCGAGGTCGCCCAGGCATGCGAAGAGCATTACTCGCCCCTCGGCCCCTCCGACACCGTCCCCTCGGCCCCGGTCTCCGTCGCCGTCTCCCTCGCCGACAAGCTCGACACCCTCTCGGGCTTTTGGGCCATCGACGAGAAGCCGACCGGCTCCAAGGACCCCTTCGCCCTCCGCCGCGCCGCGCTCGGGGTGATCCGGCTGGTGCTGTCGAACGGCCATCGCCTCGGCTTGCTGCAGACGATCGGTTCGGCGAACGGCGAAGCAGATGCAGAGGACCTCCTCTCCTTCTTCCACGACCGCCTCAAGGTGCACCTCCGTGACGAGGGCATCCGGCACGACGTGATCGACGCGGTCACCGCCATGCCCGGCAATGACGACCTCACCCTGCTGGTCAAGCGGGCCGGGGCGCTGAGCGACTTCCTCAAGACCGACGACGGCGGCAACCTCCTGCAGGGCTTCAAGCGCGCCAACAACATCCTCACCCAGGCCGAGGAGAAGGACGGGGTGGAGTACTCCTTCGGCGCCGACGCCAAGTTCGCCGAGACCGCCGAGGAGAAGGAGCTCTTCACCGCTCTCGACACTGCAGAGCCGGTGATCGACGAGGCCATGGAGCGCGAGGATTTCGTCGCCGCCATGGGGGCAATGGCCGGTCTGCGTCAGCCGATCGACACCTTTTTCGAGGCCGTGCAGGTGAACTCCGACAACCAGATCCTGCGCCGCAACCGGCTGAACCTGCTCAGCCGGATCCGGAGGCTCTGCCTCTCGGTGGCCGATCTGACCCGCGTCGAGGGCTGATTCAGCTTTCCATTGCCTCGAAGGTCACACCGACTATGGTGGGGACGAAGAGGATGCCGCAGTGCAGAAAGAGTTCGCCCAGTCCGATATCACCCCGATCACGCCCGATGCGCGGATGTCGGCGGAGGTGCACGGGGGCCGGGCGAAGTGCCTGCAACGGCTGATCCGGCTCGAGATGCCGGTGCCGCAGACCGTGGCGCTCAGCTTTCACGCCGTGCGCCGGATCGCCGCCGGCACGCCTCCCGACGTGACCGAGATCCTGCGCCACTTCGGCCCCACGCCGCTGCTTTCGGTCCGGCCCTCCAGCCAGGACCCGGACTGGGGCGGGCCCGGCGCCATCCTCAACGTCGGCATCTGCGACACCCTCCACGCGACGCTCTGCGACGAGATCGGTGAACGCGCGGCGACCTCGCTCTACCTCCGTTTCATCCAGGCCTACGCGACCCATGTCGCCCGGCTCGACGACGACCTCTTCGAGGTGCCAGAGGACCCGACGCACGAGACGCTCGCTGTCGCCCTGCGCACCTACGAGGAGGAGGCCGAAGAGCCCTTCCCGCAGGAGGTCGAGCGCCAGCTGGGTGACATCCTGGGCTCCATGGCACGCGCCTGGGAGGGGACGAGCGCCCGCCTCCTGCGCAAGGCCAAGGGCGCGCCCGAGGGCGCCGGGCTGGGCCTCGTCGTCCAGCAACTGGCGCTCGGTGTCGGGCAGGGCGCCTGCGGGTCGGGCGTCATCCAGTTCGTGAACCCCGCGACGGGGGAGCGGCAGGTCACCGGCCGCTACCTGAGCCAGTCCCAGGGACGTGAGGCGCTCGAGGACCCGGCGGGGGCCGTCTACCTCACCCGGGATCCGCGCGGGCCGTCGCTGCAGGACGAGTACCCACAGGTTTTCGCCGAGCTCCTGGAGATGGGCGAACGCGCCCGCACGCGTCTCCGGGAGGAAATGCAGATCGAGTTCACGCTGGATGGCGGACGGCTCTCGGTCCTCGACGCCGTGCGGGTCCACCGGGCGTCGCGCGCGAAGGTCCGGATCGCGGTCGAACTCGCGCAGGACGGTATCATCTCGCGCGAAGACGCGGTGATGCGGGTGGACCCCGCCGCGCTGTCGGAGCTGCTGCACCGCCAGGTTGCCCTCGACGCCGAGCGGGACCGCATCGCCAACGGCATCGCGGCGAGCCCCGGCGCCGCCTCCGGGCGGATCGTCTTCACAGCGAACGACGCCCAGGCCTCCGCTGCCCGGGGCGAGGACTGCGTGCTCGTCCGGCGTGAGACCTCTCCGGAGGACATCCGCGGCATGCACGCCGCCGCCGCAGTGCTCACCGTGCGGGGCGGCGTCACGAGCCATGCCGCCGTGATCGGCCGGGGGCTCGGTCTCCCCTGCGTCGTCGGCGCCTCCGATCTCCTGATCGACCGGAAGGCCAAGCGCCTCACCGCGCCGGACGGACGCGTGTTCCGCGAGGGCGACGTTATCACCGTGGACGGCACGACGGGCGACGTTCTCGCCGGGCAGCCGGCGATGCTGGAGGCCTCGCTCGACGGGGCCTTCCGCACGCTCCTCCAGTGGGCGGATGCCGTGCGCGATATCGGGGTGCGCGCCAATGCGGACACGCCCGCCGACGCGCAGACGGCGCGCAACTTCGAGGCAGAGGGCATCGGCCTCTGTCGGACCGAGCACATGTTCTTCGAGGGCGAGCGCCTCTCGGTCATGCGCGAGATGATCTTCGCCGACAAGGGCGAGGACCGGGCCGCCGTGCTGGAGCGGCTCCTGCCGATGCAGCGCGCCGATTTCGCGGACCTCTTCAGCATCATGGGCGGCTACCCGGTTTGCATCCGCCTCTTCGACCCGCCACTGCACGAGTTCCTGCCCTCCGACAAGGCCGGGATCCGCGAGCTCGCCAACGTGCTCGACCGGCCGCTCTCCGAGGTCACGGCCCGGATCGAGGCGCTCGAGGAATACAATCCCATGCTGGGAATGCGCGGCGTCCGGCTCGGCGTCACCGTCCCCGAGATCTACGAGATGCAGGCCCGCGCCATCTTCGAGGCGGCGATCCTGTCGAAGATGTCCGGCGCCAGGGTCGTGCCTGAAATCATGATCCCGCTCGTTTCGGCCATGCGCGAAGTGGAGCTGGTGAAGAACCGGATCGATGCCGTCGCGGTCAATGTTCACAACGAGACCGGCGCCGACCTGGAGTATCGTCTCGGGGTCATGGTGGAGACGCCGCGCGCCGCGCTCCGGGCGGGCGACATCGCGCAGCATTCCGCGTTCCTGTCCTTCGGCACGAACGACCTCACGCAAATGACCTACGGTCTGAGCCGCGACGACGCCGGACGGTTCATGTCCGCCTACGTGCAGCAAAAGGTCTATGCCGAGGACCCCTTCCACACCCTCGACCTCGACGGTGTGGGAGAGTTGCTCTCGATGGGGGCGGAGCGGGCCCGGGCGTCGGAGCCCGGCATCGTGCTGTCGATCTGCGGCGAGCACGGAGGCAGCCGGTCGGCGATCGAATTCTCCCGGCAGCACGGCCTCGACTACGTCTCCTGCTCGCCGTTCCGCGTGCCGATTGCGCGACTTTCCGCTGCTCAGCTGGCACTCGCGGAACGGGAATCGAACCGTTCCTTAGCGTAGGTTAAGAATTCGCCCCCCAGATATGGGGAACCGACTCGGGGCGTGGGCGAGTGTGACCCGCACGGCATGCCCCCGGGTGGTTTTCGCGGGCTCCCTGCGATAGAGCCTTGACAGCTGTGCGGCAGGCTTGTCGCACCACCAGTTCGAATTTGCGCGGTGCTGGACCCGCGCGACAGAGAGTGGGGGAAGACCATGACGGGACGCGCTACGCTGCGCGCCGCCGCATATGCGGCTCTGTGTGTTTTTGTTGGATTCGGTCATGCCGGGGGTGCCTCGGCCGACACCGTTCTCGCCGCACGGCTCGAGTCCCTTCTGGGACAAGAAAGCGAATCTCTCCAGGTGGTTCCATCCCGACGGATGGAAGTGCTGCTCGCGCCGCCCGCGCCCGAGACCCGGGCCGGCGGCACGGCGCCGGACACCGTCACCTATTCCGAGGCCTCGATCGACGCCCTCCCGGTCACCACCGGCGACGCCCAGTGGCGCTGCCTGTCCGAGGCGCTCTACTTCGAGGCCCGGGGGGAGGACCTCGAGGGGCTCTTCGCCGTGGGCGAGGTGATCCTCAACCGCGTGGACGATCCGCGCTACCCCGGGACCATCTGCTCTGTCGTGAACCAGGGGACCGGCCGCCAGTGGGAGTGCCAGTTCACCTACACCTGCGACGGTCGCCCCGAGAACGTGGCCGAACGCGGGGCCTGGAGCCGCGTCGGCAAGATCGCGAAGCTCCTGATCGACGGCGCGCCGCGCCGCCTGACCGACGGGGCGACGCACTATCACACGCGCGCCGTCAATCCCGGCTGGGCCCGGCAGTTCCCCCGCACCGCCTCCATCGGCGTGCACCACTTCTACCGCTGGCCGCTGCGCACCGCCTCCAACTGAGGACGGGGCACCCTTGCGTCCCGGGCGCCGGCGGCGGTAAGTCGCGGCGCCCGGAGCCGAGCCGGGCGGACCACGAAGGGGGCGCAGATGACCGACGAGATCCGACAGGCCTTTGCCCATCCCTCCGAGCGGGCCGAGGCATCGGCCCATGCGCCGCGCGACCGCATCTCGCTCCGGGACTATACCGTCGAGGTCGAGATCGGCGCCTTCCAGCAGGAGCGCGGCACCCTCCAGCGCGTCCGCTTCAACATCGCGGTCGAGGTCACTCCAGAGCGCGGTCCCATCGACGACGACGTCGACCGCATCCTCTCCTACGACCGCCTGACCGAGGCCATCGGCATCGAACTCGGCGCGGAGCGCATCAACCTGCTCGAGACGCTGGCCGAGCGTGTCGCCTGGCGCATTCTGGCGGAACCCCGCGCTGCCCGCGTCTTCGTCCGGATCGAGAAGATCGACCGCGGCCCCTACGACCTCGGCGTGGAGATCGTCCGCTCGCGAGAGGGCGACGACCTGCCGGCCTCCGTCCACCAGGAGGCCCCGCATCCCCGAGTCGCCTATCTCTCCAACGCTGCCATCGAAGGTGACGGGCTCTCCCACCTGCTCGACCGCCTCACCGACGGCCCGCCGCTGATCCTCACCGTCGGCCCCTCCGACCGTCTCGCCCCGCAGGCCGACCAGCCCCTCGCGCAGCGCCGGATCGACCTGCTGGCCATCGAGCAGAACGCATGGGTCCTCGCCGGCCGGGACCGCCGCTGCGTGGTCACCGGATCGCGGACCGAGCTCGACTGGGCCATGAAGAACGGCCAGACCTGCGTCTGGGCCCCCTCCAAGATCGTCCTCGACGCCGTCGAGAGCCCCGCCACCGGCGATCCGCTGGCCCTCGCCGCCTGGTTCGCCGCCGAGATGTCGGCGGCCGAGCTCGTCGTGGTCGGCGTGGAACCGCCCGAGGCCGAGGTCCCCGTCAGGACGGAGGTCGCATGATCACGCATCCGCCGCTCTGCGGCCTGGCTCTCGACCGGCCCCGGCTCATGGGTATCCTCAACGTCACGCCCGACAGTTTCTCCGACGGCGGACGGCACGCGACGGTCGAGGCGGCGCTGGCCCGCGCCCGGACGATGGCGCGGGAGGCCGAGATCCTCGACATCGGCGGCGAGAGCACGCGGCCCGGCGCCGAAGAGGTTCCGGTGGCCGAGGAGATCGCTCGCACCGTACCGGTGATCGAGGCCATTCGTGCGGCGGGCCTCGCCACCCCCATCAGCATCGACACCCGCAAGGCGGCGGTCGCAGAGGCCGCGCTCGACGCCGGAGCCGACATGGTCAACGACGTGACGGCCGGCCGCTTCGACCCGGAAATGCTACCGCTCGTGGCCGGTCGTGGCGTCCCCGTCTGCCTGATGCATTCGGTCGCCGATCCCAAGACCATGCAGGCCCATGCCCGCTACGACGACGTGGTCGAAGAGGTCTACGCCCACCTCGAAGAGCGCATCGCCGCGGCAGAGGATGCGGGCATCGACCGCCGCAACATCATCGCTGATCCGGGCATCGGCTTCGGCAAGACTCTGCAACACAATTTGAGTCTCATCCGCCATCTCGACCGCTATCATGCGCTCGGCGTTCCACTGCTCTTCGGCGCGTCGCGCAAGCGGTTCATCGGGGCCATCACCGGCGCGGACGACGCCGCAGACAGGCTGGGCGGCTCCATCGCGGTGGCACTCGCGGCGGCGACGAAGGGCGCGCATATCCTGCGCGTGCACGACACACACGAGACCGGACAGGCGCTCCGCCTGCATCTGGCGATCCAGGACGGGTTCGAGGAGGACTGACATGCGCAAGCTGTTCGGCACCGACGGCGTGCGGGGCACCGCAAACAGCTGGCCGATGACCGCCGAGATGGCGCTCAAGATCGGCGCGGCTGCCGGCCGCCACTTCCGGGGCGACGGCCGCAACGGCCACCGGGTGGTGATCGGAAAGGACACGCGGCTCTCGGGCTATATGTTCGAGAACGCGCTGACCGCGGGACTCACGTCGACCGGCATGAACGTGCTGCTGCTGGGCCCCGTCCCGACCCCCGCCGTGGGGCTGCTCACGACATCGATGCGCGCCGACATGGGCATCATGATCTCGGCCAGCCACAACCCGCACGAGGACAACGGAATCAAGTTCTTCGGTCCCGATGGCTTCAAGCTTTCCGACGCCGCCGAGGCGGAGATCGAGGAAATGGTCGCCGGACCCATGTCGCCTTCGCCTGCCGGGGAAATCGGGCGGGCCCGCCGGATCGACGATGGCCGCTTCCGTTATGCGGAGCGGGTGAAGTCGACCTTCCCCTCGGGCATGCGGCTGGACGGTCTGAAGGTCGTGATCGACTGTGCGCACGGCGCGGCCCACCGCGTCGCGCCCGAGGTGCTCTGGGAACTGGGCGCCGACGTCGTGGAGGTGGGGACCGACCCCGACGGCCTCAACATCAACCGGGACTGCGGCTCGACCTCGACCGGTGCCGCCTCGAAGGCCATCCTGGAGAGCGGAGCCGACGTGGGCATCTGCCTCGACGGCGACGCCGACCGGGTGATGATCCTCGACGAGACGGGCGAGGTCGCCGACGGCGACCAACTCATGGCGCTCTTCGCCGCCCGCTGGGCCGAGCAGCAGCGCCTGCGGGACGGCACGCTCGTGGCGACCGTGATGTCCAACCTCGGGCTCGAGCGCTACCTCCAGGGGCAGGGCCTCAGGCTGGAGCGCACGCGGGTCGGCGACCGCTACGTTGTCGAGGCCATGCGCAAGGGCGGCTGGAATCTTGGCGGCGAGCAGTCCGGGCATATCGTGATGACGGACTACGCCACCACGGGAGACGGCCTGCTCGCGGGCCTGCAGTACCTCGCCGCCATGGTCGAGACGGGTCAGCCGGCCTCCGCCCTGGCGAAGACCTTCGACCGGGTGCCGCAGCTGCTGCAAAACGTCCGCTACGATCCCGCTCTCGATCCGCTCACCTCCGAGGCGGTCAAGAAGGCCATCGCCTCGGCCGAGGCCGAGATGGGCGAGGGGGGCCGCGTCCTCATCCGCAAGTCGGGGACCGAGCCGCTGGTTCGCGTCATGGCCGAGTGCGAGGACGAGGCGCTTCTGACCCAGGTGGTCGAGGGGATTGTGGCCGAGGTTCAGGCAGCCTCCGCCCCGGCCTGACTTCCCAGCGCGGTGGGAGTCGGGCTAGGCTGACGGAGCCGCTGCACGGGAGGTCTCCATGGCATTCGATCGGATCACGCTCCCGCCGCAGAGCTATCTCTACGTTCCGCGCGAAAGTGCCATGACCCCCGAGGCCATGTCCGAGGCGATCGGGTCCGGCTTCGCGGAGGTCTTCGGCTTTTGCGGGACGCGGGGGATCACGCCGCTGTCCGCCCCGATCTGCGTCTACTTCGACATGACCGACCCCATCCGCTTCCACGCCGGTGTCGTGGTGGCGGAGGGCGACGCGGTGAAGGCGGCGGACCCGGTGCAGGCCGGCGTCCTTCCAACCGAGGCGGTGGCGGGCGTGCATGTCGGGCCCTATTCCTCCCTCGGCCAGACCCATCAGCAGCTCTGGGACTACGCGCGAGGCGAAGGGCTCGAGGTCGGGATGCCCGTCTGGGAAGTCTACCTGGACGATCCCGGCGAGGTAGCCGAGGAGGCGCTGCGCACGGAGATCTTCCGGGCCGTCGGCTGACCCTCACCTCCGGGTACCATCACGGTCGCGGCATCGCCGGGAACGGTCCGGGATGTCGTGGGGTTCGGTGCGGACTCTGAACTCGACCGGAAGGATATCCGATGTTCGACGCCCTGCTTCCGTTTCTCGCCTTCGGGACCCTTGTCGGCGTCCTGATCCTCGCCCGCATCAGCAAGCGGCGCACCGACGATCTGCGTCACGACCCGAACCACAAGAAGTCTTCGCTTGCCAAGGACGGGCCGGGTCCGCGGCTCTTTAACTAAGGTTAACGTTCGCGGCCTAGGCCGCGAACGTCGTTGCTTTTCAGTGGGTTGGGCGGGTGTCCAAATTTGGACGCCGCCTCAGTTCTTGGCCTTGTCCACCAGCTTGCCGGCGCCGATCCAGGGCATCATACCCCGCAGCTTCTCGCCGACCTGCTCGATCTGGTGCTCGTCGTTCAGACGGCGGGTCGCCTTGAACATCGGCTGGCCGACGGCATTTTCCTGCATGAAGTCGCGGACGAACTTGCCGGTCTGGATGTCGGTGAGAACCTCCTTCATCCGCTTCTTCGTCTCCTCGTAGGGAAGGATCCGCGGGCCGGAGACATACTCGCCGTACTCGGCGGTATTCGAGATCGAGTAGTTCATGTTCGCGATGCCGCCCTCGTAGATCAGGTCCACGATCAGCTTCACCTCGTGCAGGCACTCGAAGTAGGCCATCTCGGGCTCGTATCCGGCCTCGACCAGCGTTTCGAAGCCCATGCGGATCAGTTCCACGAGACCGCCGCACAGCACGGCCTGCTCGCCGAAAAGGTCGGTCTCGCACTCCTGGCGGAAGTTGGTCTCGATGATCCCGGAGCGCCCGCCACCGATGGCCGAGCAGTAGGACAGGCCGATCTCCATGGCCTTCCCGGAGGCGTCATTGTCGACCGCCACCAGACAGGGCACGCCGCCACCCTTCACGTATTCGCCGCGCACCGTGTGGCCGGGGCCCTTGGGCGCCATCATGATGACATCGACACCCGGCTTCGGCTCGATGAGCCCGAAGTGGACGTTGAGCCCGTGGGCGAAGGCGATCGCCGAGCCTTCCTTCAGGTGGTCGTGGACATGCGCCTTGTAGGTCGCCGCCTGCAGTTCGTCGGGCATGGTGAACATCATCAGGTCGCACCAGGCCGCGGCCTCCTCGATGCCCATGACCTGAAGCCCCTCGCCCTCGGCCTTGGCGCGGGAGGGCGAGCCGTCGCGCAGGGCGACGACGACGTTCTTGCAGCCGGAGTCGCGCAGGTTGAGCGCATGGGCGTGTCCCTGGCTGCCGTAGCCGAGGATCGCCACCTTCTTGTCCTTGATGAGGTTCACGTCGCAGTCGCGATCATAATAAACGCGCATCGGGTCATCCCTTTCGTTGGTGTTACGGCGCGCACAATATCCGTTGCAGTCTAGGGATCGAGATGCGCGGGTGGGCAAAAGCGGCTTCAAGTGAAGATTGCTATTCGCCGTTTCGGCAATTATCGCCAGTTTCATGCTCGACGACATCGACAGACGGATTCTCAGGCAGCTCCAGGCGGATCCCGGGCTCTCGATGCCCGACCTCGCGGACCTCGCTCGGACCACACCCGCGCGGGCCGCGCGGCGCGTGGAACGGATGGAGTCGGAGGGGATCATCCAGGGGCGCGAAGCAGTGGTCGACTGGGCCGCGCTCGGTTTCGCCGTGCATGTCTCGCTCCGGGTTACCGTCGACAAGGCCGCTCCGCGCGCGCTCGACGAGTTGATGTCGGCGGCGCGGGAGATCCCCGAGGTCATCGAGATCCAGACCTTCCTCGGCCGCGTCGACCTGCGCCTTGCGGTCATCGCCCGGGACATGGCGCACTACCAGGAGGTCTACCGCGACCGGATCCTGACGCTGCCGCACATCGCCGACATCGAAGCGCTGCTGACCATCTCGACCGTCAAGGACGAGGGAGGTCTGCCGGTATGAGCGCGCCCGACGACACCGACCTCGCCCTCGTGCGCCTGCTGATGGAGGACGCGGGGCAGTCCGCCGGGGCCCTCGGCCGCAAGGTGGGCCTCTCGCAGCCGGCAACCTGGCGCCGGATCCGCCGGCTGGAGCAGGCGGGCGTTCTCAGGGGGCGACGGCTGCGGCTCGACCCGGAAAAGCTCGGGCTCGGCGTGACGGTCTTCCTCGGGGTGAAGCTGGCGACCAAGGGGCGCGTCGGGCTGGAGGACTTCGAGCGCGCGGTCACCGCGATTCCCGAGGTGCGGATGGTCGAACACGTGCTTGGTCTCTACGACTACAGGCTGCGTGTCGTGGCCCGGGACCTCGCCGACTTCGAGCGGGTGTTGCGACGGCGGATCATGACCCTGCCCGGGATCGGCAACGTGGAGGCGAACGTCCTGCTGACCGAGGAGCGCCGGCCCGGCCCGCTCTAGCGCCGGGGCGAGGGCAGGCGCGCGTCGAGCGCGTCGAGGGCGAGGGTCGAGAACTTGAACGTCCGGAAACCGGCGCGTGCCGCTTCGTGGATCGTCGCGCTCGACGTCGAGACGAGCAGGATCTCGGGCGGCTCGAGTCCCATCTCCTCGGCGGCCCTCGTCAGGTCGTCGGTGCCGATCACGGTCTCCGCTTCGGGCAGGGCAGCGAGCTGGGGCTCCAGCGCGGAGGCCTCTCCGTTCGAGACCACCGCCTGTCTGAGACCGCGCCGGCTGGCCTTGTCGGAGATTTCGAGCAGGCGGTCGGAAGGCGCAAGCACCGCGTGATCGGGTCCGAAGACGCCATCGGCGACCCAGAGAATCGCGCTGAAGGGAACGTGCATGGTCACCATGCGCAAGAATATCCCGGCGCGCGGCCCTCAGGCAATCTCAGGCGCGCAGCAGGCGAGCCTCCCGCGCAGTAAGCGCCGGACGCGAGAGGGGACGGCGCTCCAGCTCGGGGAAGAGTTCCAGAAGCTCGTCTCGCGTCTCGGGCGCGAGCGACCGCATAGCCTCGCAGCCCGGGTGCATGCTCTCGGTCAGGGCGCCCTCCGCGAAGATGATCTGGTGGCGGTCGAAGAGAACGTGGACGTACTCGATCTCGTCGCGTGGCACGGGGCGGATCGTCTTGTCGTTGATAAGATGCTTCGCAGCGACGAGCATCTCCGCTTCGCCGAAGAGAAGCTCGGCCATCTGCCCCTCGATGAGCATCCGATGGTTCGGCGAGACGTAGACATCCCGCATGGCGCCGAGCGTGCCGGCCGCGATGCGGATGGGCGCGTGCTCCTTGTCTGCGGGAACGCGGCGGCGGCCGATCCAGGCCAGCGGCTGCGGACCGTCGTCCAGGGTCGTGACGAGGTCGCCCGGCACCAAAGTCTCCACCTGTCGCGGGCCGTCGGGCGTCTCCACGAGGGTTCCGGCGGCCAGGCAGATGACCGTCATCTGGTTGTTCTGGGTCGCGAACGCGGCGTTGGCCTCCTCGACCGTGCCGCTCTCGATCGTGCCGTCCTCGTCGTAGTCGTTGTCGACGTAGCGGTCGACGGTCAGGGTCTCGCCCTCGGCGACCTGGCGCAGATCCGTTCCGGCGACGGCGAAGATGTTCGACAGCTGCGGCGCGTCGGGATCGTCCGACACGAGGACGCTGCCGTTGAAGCGCAGGTAGATGTCGCCAAGCCCGCTCAGGTCAGACTGGATCGTTGCGGTCTGATCGGGGTTCATCGGGCCGTAGTCGTACTTCACGGTTCCGCTCAGGTAGTCGTCGGCGGAATCGTAGACGGTGATCCCGATGATCGAGCTCGAACCGTCCACCTCGAGATCGCTCGTCGCGTCCTTCACCTGGAAGGTGACGATATCATCGCTTTCGAACGGCTGCGTGCCACCGCTGACCGTGATTTGGCCGCCACCCTGATAGCCGGCTCCGCTCGTCGTACCCACGGACGGGTCGTCGAGAACGGAATACCCGTTCAGAATGATCGTCGTGTCCACGTCTGCCCCCTCGGCGCGGCGCCTTCGAGGGCGCCTGCAGTGTTCCCCCGAAAGTCGTGGTGAGTCGGGGCCTCACCGCGTCGCGAACTTGGCGATACGGTGGCTTTCAGGACCGTGCGCCGAGGCCGAGCCGCATGAGCGACCGTCGGAGCGGAGCAATGCCGTAGAGCGTTTCGATGCCCCTTGCGCGGAGGTCGCGAAGGGCGGGGGCCGCGGCCATGGACGTCCGGTTGAGCAGGTCGATGCCCTGGACGCGCAGGCGGACGTCGGGATGGCGACGGCGATGATAGCGGTCAAGCATCTGACGGTCGCCAAGGCTGTCTGGCGCCTCGCGGGCGAGGTCGAGGAGGACGCGGAGGTCGGCCAGGCTCGTGTTCAGTCCCTGCGCGCCGATGGGCGGCATGACATGCGCGGCCTCGGCCATGAGCGCAGTGCGCTCGGCGCTCATCCGGTCGGCCAGCTGGCTGATGATCGGCCAGACCATGCGGCGCGATGCAAGGGTGAGCGGACCATAAAGGTGGGCGCTGCGCTCCGTCGCCTCGGTCTCGAAGGTCTCGGGCTCGAGCGCGGCGAGGCGCTGTGCCTCCGGGCCGGGCACCATCCAGACGAGCGCCGAGCAGGGCCGACCCTCGTGGTCGGGGAGAGGGACGAGGGTGAACGGGCCGCCCGTCCGATGGATCTCGGTCGAGACGTTCCCGTGCGGCGCCTCGTGGGTCATCGCGCAGGTGACGGCCTTCTGCCCGTATCGCATCGTGTGCACGCCGATCCCGGCCGCCTCCCGCACCGGGCTGCCCCGTCCGTCGGCCCCGATCACAAGGCGAGCCCGAAGGCGGGCCCCGTCGGTCAGCGTGACCCGGGCTTCGCGTTCGCGGGTCAGCATCGCGCGGAAACCCGTGCCGGGGCGGAAGTCGACAGTGGGCAGGTCCTCGATGCGTGCGAGCATCTCGCGCCGGAGCAGCCAGTTCGGGAGGTTCCAGCCGAACGGCGCGTCGCCGAGGTCGGCGCTGTCGAAATCGCGGGTGACGCGCGCCTCCGCCTGCTCGCCGCCGGCGTCGACGATGCGCATGGTGCGTAACTCTGTCGCGTAAGGGGCAAGGCGGTCCCAGAGGCCGGCCTCGTCGAGCAGGTCGCGTGCGGGCTGAAGGAAGGCCGTGGTGCGGAGGTCCGCGCCCTCGGCCGCCTCGTCGGTGACGGGCGGGGCCGGGTCCGCGCAGACCACCGAGAAGCCCGCCGCGCCGAAGGTCGCGGCGGCGGTCAGGCCGGCCACGCCGCCCCCGGAAATGAAGATGTCGGCGTCGAAGCTCATGGCGCGCAAGCTAGGCCGCGCCGCGGGGACCGGAAAGGGCGGAGAGCTGCGACAGAAAATCCGTCAGGTCGGACGTGTGATGGTGGATATGGTCCTGCGGCAGCGGTTCTGGCCCCACCAGGACGGTCCGCATCCCGAGGCTGTGCGGCACGGCAAGGTTGCGCGGATCGTCCTCGAACATCGCGCCTTCGCTCGGAAGGAGGCTGTCGAGCGCGAAAACGGCCTCGTAGGCGGCCTGCTGCGGCTTGGGGCGATAGTCCGCATGCTCGATTCCGTAGACGGCGTCGAAGCAGTCGGTCAGCCCGCGGGCGGCGAGGACGCGGTGCGCATAGGGACGGTCCCCGTTGGTGAAGACGATCCGGCGGCCGGGCAAGGCGCCGATGGCCCCGGCCAGCGCAGGGTCCGGGGTGAGACCGGAAAGATCGATGTCGTGCACGTCCTCGAGGAAGGGCACCGGATCGACGCCGTGCTCGACCATGAGGCCGGAGAGCGTGGTGCCGTGCCCTCGCCAGTAGTCGGCGCGCAGGCGCTGGGCCTCGACCTCGTCCACGTCGAGCTCCCGCATGATCCAGGCGGCCATGCGCGTCTCGATCTGGGCGAAGAGCCGGGCCGACGGGTCGTAGAGCGTATTGTCGAGGTCGAAGACCCAGACGCGGACGTGGGAAAAGCTGGCGGCGACCATGCCGCCTTGTCGCGCAGGGAGAGGGCCGCCGCAACCGGCTTGCCGCAGAGGCCGCCGAGCGGATAGGATCGCGGGACCTGAACGGCAGGAGCCTCGCATGCCGGAGACGCGGCCCGCGCAGAAGGACGCCTACGGGCTGATCCTCGATGCGATCGACACCGGGCTCTACAAGCCCGGCGACCGGCTCGTCGAAAGCGAGTTGGCCGATCGCTTCGGCGTGTCGCGCACCCCGATCCGGGAGGCGCTCCAGCGGCTCGAGACGCAGTCCCTGCTGACGCGGGACGGGCGGTCACTGATCGTCGCCTCGCTCGATCATTCACAGCTCTCGGAGCTCTACGTCGTCCGCGGCGAGCTCGAAGGTCTCGCCGCGCGCCTGGCAGCGCGACACGCCGCTCCGGAGGAGGTGCGCGTGCTGCGGGACATGCTCGAGGCGGATCAGGCGCTGGTGTCCGATCCCGACGCGATGGCGCGGGCCAACCGACGGTTTCACAAGCAGATCCATTTGGCGTCGCACAACCGGTTCCTTGTGCAGCAGCTCGACCTGGTTCACCGATCCATGGCGCTGCTCGCCTCGACCTCCATCGCGGCGGACGGGCGGCCCGAGGACACGCTGCGCGAGCATGCGCAGATCGTCAGCGCCATCGAGGCCGGCGACGGCGAGGCGGCCGACCAGGCCCTGCGGGAGCACATTTCGAAGGCCTTCGTCACGCGCCTGAAGCTGGACGCGGCGGCGGTCGAGGCGGCGGAGTAAGCTCCTGCGCGAGCGAGGCTCCATGAGCCGTCTTGTCCCAGTAGAACGGCCGCAGGAAGAGCTGCCAGAGCGCCCGGTAGAGCGCGAGTGTCGCCAGCGGGAAATAGAACACGAGTGTCGGCGCCCAGAGTGCCAACCCCGGTTTCCCCGCGCGGCGGGCGGCGACCAGCGCCAACACCAGGTTCACCGCTTCGGCGGCGAGGAAGAGGATCAGGAGCGCCCACCAGGCGGCGCCCGGCAAAGCCTCGCCCAGGGTCGCGGGCAGGAGCCAGAAGCTCAGCCAGAGTAGCGGGGCGAGGGCGAACTGCAGCACGGTCCCGAGGTAGACGAGTTGCACGCCGGCGGTGCGCCAGGTACCGAGGTCGCGCAGGAGGTGCGCGGGGTCGCGCATGTGGACCGCGTAGGTCATCGCGTAACCCTTCAGCCAGCGCGACCTCTGGCGGACCCAGGGGGCGACACTGCTCGTCGCCTCTTCCTCGGTCACGGTCCCGATCAGCTCCGTGCGGTATCCGTGGCGCGCAAGTCGCAGGCCTAGATCGGC
The DNA here is from genome assembly GCF_008710275.1 of Histidinibacterium aquaticum. GTDB lineage: Bacteria > Pseudomonadota > Alphaproteobacteria > Rhodobacterales > Rhodobacteraceae > Oceanicola > Oceanicola aquaticus. The sequence continues at coordinate 478,022 of NZ_VYQE01000001.1, read as the reverse complement.
ATCCTCGGTGACGTTGTGGGCGTCCCATGCCCCGAGATGCTCCAGCGCAGTGCGGCGCAGGAAGAGCGTCGTCCCGCCCAGCGGCACGACGAGACCCATCCGGGCGAGGCCGGGCAGGACCACACGGAACCACACGGCGTATTCGAGCGTGAAGCAGCGCGTCAGCCAGCCAGCGGCGACGTTGTAGTAGTCGAGCGTCCCCTGCAGGCAGGCGACCTGCGGGCCACGCCGGGCGAAGCGCTCGGCAATCACCAGAAGCTGGTCGGGGGCCGGCGCGTCCTCGGCGTCGTAGACGCCGACGATCTCCCCATGCGTGAAATCCAGGGCGTAGTTCAGCGCACGCGGCTTGGTGCGGAGCGTGCCGGCCGGGACCGAGAGCGTGCGGACCCAGGCGGGCAGGGACAAGGTGTCCAGCGCCGCTGCCGTCGTCCGGTCGTCGGCCTCGAGGATCAGGCAGACCTCGAGCCGCGCGCGGGGGTAGTCGAGGGCCTCGAGCCGCTTCAGCAGATGCCCCGCGATGTCCCGCTCGCGAAACAGCGGAACGAGCAGGGAGATTGTCGGTCGGTCGGCGCTCCGGTCGTGGGTTTTGAGGCGTCGGGCGGGACTGGCAAGGGCGGCGGCCAGCTTCAGTGCCGTCGAGAGCACGAGGAGCGTCGTGGCCAATCCGATGAGGGCGAGCAGCACGGCGACCGGCGCCGCAGCAGAGGCGGCAGCCACGAGCCCGGCCGCGACAAGCGCAAGGGCGCCGTTGCGCCGCCTGGCCCAGAGGCGGCTGCTCTCGCGCCGGGGAACGCGTGCCTCAGCCCGGCGCAGGAGCGCCGCCTCGCTCACCGCGCGCACACCCCGTTCAAGCTGCCGTTCGTCCGCCGTGGCGAAACGGACCGCGCCGAAGAGGCGCGTAAGACGGTCGCGATGGTGCCTCCCGACGGGCAGGCGCGTCGTCAGGACGAGCGTGCAGCCCCCGACGTTGCGAAAGGGAAGGATGCCATCGTGAAGACACCGTGCCGGACCGTAGGCTTCGACGAGCCGTACGTCGGGTGCTGCCTCAGGCTGGCCGGGGGGCTGCGCAAAAACCTGTGGTGCCTGTCCCGTCATGCCGTACCGTCCCTTCCAAGGGTCGGACGGAGCATTGCCCGGCCATGGCTAACGTTAGGTTAACTGGCGCGTTCGGCCATGGCGGCGGCAAAGCGCTCGAAGAGATAGGCGCTGTCCTGCGGACCCGGGCTGGCTTCGGGATGGTACTGGACCGAGAAGACCGGCCGGTCGGTCATCCGGACTCCGCAGTTGGACCCGTCGAAGAGGCTGACATGCGTCTCGCGAACGCCCGCGGGCAGGGTCTGGCTGTCGACCGTGAAACCGTGGTTCATCGAGGTGATCTCGACCTTGCCGGTCTCCACGTCCTTTACCGGATGGTTCGCGCCGTGATGCCCGTGGTTCATCTTGATGGTCCGGGCGCCGAGCGCGAGGGCGAGCATCTGGTGGCCCAGGCAGATGCCGAAGACCGGCAGTTCGCTGCGATCCAGCACCTCGGAAATCATCGGTACCGCGTACTGCCCGGTTGCTGCCGGATCGCCGGGGCCATTGGAGAGGAAGACGCCATCGGGCGCGAGCGCCAGGACCTCGTCGGCCGTCGCGGTCGCCGGGAGCACGGTCACCTCGCAGCCGACGGAGGCGAGAGAGCGCAGGATGTTGCGCTTGGCGCCATAGTCGATGGCGACGACGCGGTGGCGCGGCTGGTCCAGACGGCCGAAGCCCTCGGGCCAGGCCCAGCGGGTCTCGTCCCAGCGGTAGGACTGGGCGCAGGTGACGCCCTTGGCGAGGTCGCGCCCCTCGAGACCGCGGAAGGCGCGGGCGGCCTTCACGAGGGCGTCGATGTCGAACTTTCCCTCGGGGTCGTGCGCGAGCGCCACATGCGGCGCGCCCTGCTGGCGGATCGCACGGGTGAGCCGGCGGGTATCGACGCCGCCGATCCCGATCCGGCCGCGGCGCGCGAGCCAGGGCTGCAGCGCCTCGGCGGCCCGCCAGTTCGAGGGCTCGGTCGGATCCCACTTCACGACCATTCCCTCCGCGACCGGGTCCTGAGTCTCGTCGTCCTCGGGGTTCACGCCGACGTTTCCGACGTGCGGGAAGGTGAAGGTAACCACCTGCCCGGCGTAGGAGGGATCGGTCATGATCTCCTGGTAGCCGGTCATCGCGGTGTTGAAGCAAAGCTCCGCCGTCGTCTGGCCGGTCGCACCGAAGCCGCGGCCATAGAAGAGCGTTCCGTCGGCCAGCGCGAGGCAGGCGGTCGGGTGGCTGGGGCTCTCCGGCATGGCTCTCTCCTGCGGCGGCGGTGTGCGGGTAAACGGTGCTCAGGTACGAGTGCCGTCCGGCGGGGTCAAGGGCGCTTGACCCAGGGTCGGCAGAAGGCTCGCGCGGTTGTCAGCGGCAGGCCCTCTGAGTAGTGTCCGACTTCTGTGAAGCCGCCGGGGATGGGCGGCGACCGCAAGGGGACATCGGGACAATGGAACTGCGAGAGCGGGTCAACGAGGCCCTGAAGGCCGCGATGCGGTCGAAGGAGGCCGAACGACTTTCGACGTTGCGGCTGATCAATGCCGCCATCAAGGACCGGGATATCGCCGCGCGCACCGGCGAGGAGGGCGCCGCGGGCGGCGTTTCCGATGACGAGGTGCTGGCGATCCTGGGCAAGATGGTCAAGCAGCGGCAGGAGAGCGCGCGGGCCTACGAGGAGGGCGGACGGCTCGACCTCGCAGCGCGGGAGCAGGCGGAAATCGAGGTGATATCCGAGTTTCTGCCGCGCCAGCTCGACGCGGAGGAGACGGAGGCGGCCGTCGACCAGGCCATCGCCGAGACCGGCGCGGATTCGATCCGCGACATGGGGCGCGTCATGGCCGCTCTGAAGGCCCGCCACGCAGGGCAGATGGATTTCGGCAAGGTCGGGCCGATGGTCAAGGACCGTCTCGCCGGTTGACGGCGGACGACGCTGTTCCTCCGCCCCGCGGCGGAGGAAGGCGCCCCGCCCGCCGTCCCGCGGGCCAGGTGGCGGCTAGAGGGCGAAATCCTCGGCGATCCGCGCGAGTTCGGCGCGATCGGTCACGGCGAAGCGGCGCGTGAAGCGCGTCTTGAACCCGACCCGGCCGCGTCGTGCGCCGAAGTTCTCTCCGTGATTGAGCTCGTAGAGCACCGATGGCCGGGAGAGCGGCGACAGCGGCCGTCCTGCCAGCCGCGCTAGATATGGAAACATCCGGTGTTCGTGCGCCGTCGCCGCCGCGAGGAAGGCGGGCCCGCGCGCGTCCCGCAGATCGGTCGCGAAGGCCGCGCAGCTCCCGCAGAGCTTCCAGAAGGGCTTGCGCAGGGGGGCCGCCGGTGAGGGAGGAGCGGCTCGCCCGATGATGCCCGATGCCACGTCCCGGACGTATCCGGTGGTGACGAGGTAGCCGCCCGGCTCCATCCGTTTGCGCATCTCCTCGACCGCCCCGGGGTGGAGCAGATCGTCGGCGTCGAAGGGCATGACGTAGCCAAGCTCCGGGCCCAGATCGGGCAGGTGACGGCAGAGGCGGTCGAGCTTCGCCCATTTGTCGTTGCCCTCCATCGCATCGGTGAAGGGCAGGAAACTGATACGGTCGTCCTCCGGAAGCCCCGGGTTCTCCTGGCTGCAGACCACCGCCCTCCACTGCGGATCGGTCTGCGCGCGAAAGCTCTCCAGCGTGCGGGTGAGTCGTTCGGCGACCGCGCGCGGGTCCGTGACGTGGTGCGCCCCGACGAGGGGCAGAAGGAAGACGACGGTGGGGTCGACCGGGGGCTCTGCCGGCTTTTCGCGGAGGGCCAGCGCCGCACGCTCGGAGGGGAGGAGGTCGCCCTGCGACATGCCGAGCCGCGCCCGGAGGAGCCTGGAGGCGCGCCGCGATTTGGGAGTGGCGGGCGCCTGGCTCATGGCGCACGCAGCCGAGCGATGCGGCCGGTCAGATCGTCGTGGAGCGCCTTCCGCTCCTCCGGCGCGAGAAAGGCGCCGAGTTCGACCTCCCGGCCGTTACCCTTGAGCGTGAGATAGTCCTCGACCGGTCCGCCATCGGCGTGCAGCCGGACGTCGACCCAGTAGGGGTTGGCCTCCCACTCCTGCCGGGGGCCGCGCGGATTGTGGCGGGTGAGGGCAACTCGGTCCGGCCAGAGGCGCAGGACTTCGAGGACGGTGCCGTCCCGGTAGCTGCGTTCGATCGCCCACCAGACCCCGCCGATCGCGATGATGAGGAAAGGCAGAAGCCCCCAGAGCACGGGGGAGCCGACGACCGCGAGAAGGGGAATCGAGACCAGGGCGCAGGTGATGCCGATGAACACGACCATTCCGCGCCGGGGGAGCGAGCGGAACGGCCAGAGGTGGCATTCCTCGAGCGGCGCATTTCCGGGTCCTCCCGGGCGAGGCTCTGTCCATTCGTAGGGCATGGGGCAGGGCGGTGGATCAGAGGCGGGCGAGAAGCTCGGCCTTCTTGGCCGCGAACTCCTCGTCGCTCAGAATGCCCCGGTCGCGCAACTCGGCGAGACGCTCGAGCCGTGAAAAGATCGCGTCATCGGAGAGGGTCTCGGCGGCGACCGGGCTGCTGGCCTCCGGGTCGGGCCGGGCGGTTGGGGCGGCGGTGCCGGCCGGAGCCCTGTCCACCGGGGCGGCCGGCTCCTTCGGAGATACTTCGGGCAGGTCGCTGAGGCCCACCAGTCCGTGCTGGCTGGTGAAGGTCAGTCCGTGCCCCACGCCCTGCGATTGCGAGACGCCCGAAATCCGATGGTCGCCGGTATCGTAGATCGTCACTCTGCCGTTTCTCTCGATCGCCAGCCGTCTCACCTGCGGGAAGACGGCGTAGGCCGTATCGTTCTGGGCGCCCTCGCTGGAGGGCGGGCCGAATTCGTCCGGCCAGCGGGCGGTTCGCCCTTCGGGCTCGAAATAGGCTGTGCGCGGCATGGACGGCGCGGCGCCGTTCTGGCTCTGCGATTGTGTGTTCCCGGCCGGCTGGAAGCTGGTGTCGTCGCGCAGCGCATGGGCGAGGTCGGCGCAGAGGGCGGAGACGCGGGCCTGGAGGCCGGTGTTGAACATGTCGCCGACCATGGTCATGCCACCCTGGCTCCACTGCCCCATGCCGCCGAGCTCGGGAATGTCGAACTGGGCCTGTGTTCCACCGCCGCGCGCGACGGCGGCGAACATCCGGGCGACCGTATCCTCCGTCACGCCGTGGCGTGCCGCGGTCTCGGAGACGATGCGACGTCCGCTCTCGGTCAGCTGCGACATTGGAGGATGCTCCTTCGATCCATCGAACCGGCAGAGGCAGAGTTTGTATCGCTCCGCCGAAATGTCAAAGGCCCCGGAGGTCAGTCCGGGGCCTTCGTCATGGGCTTGCTGGGAGGTCAGCGCCTAGTGCGCGTGGGTCCGGTCCCAGTCGCTCTTCTTCGGGAGCGTCTCGAAGGTGTGCTCCGGCGGAGGCGAGGGCAGCGTCCACTCCAGCGTGTCGGCCCACTCGTTCCAGGGGTTGGGCTGCGTCGCGTTCTTGGGGGCGAGCAGCGTCTTGAAGAGCATCACGATGAAGAACACGAAGCTCGCGAAGGCGATGAAGGCGCCGATCGAGCTGACCATGTTCCAGGTCGCGAAGGCCTCGGGGTAGTCGATGTAGCGGCGGGGCATGCCCTGACGGCCCAGGAAGTGCTGGGGGAAGAACGTCAGGTTGGCGCCGATGAACATCGCCCAGAAGTGCGTCTTGCCGACCCACTCCGGCATCATGCGGCCGGCCATCTTGGGCAGGTAGAAGTAGATGCCCGCGAAGATGCCGAAGACCGCGCCGAGGCTCATCACGTAGTGGAAGTGCGCCACGACGTAGTAGGTGTCGTGGTAGGCGCGGTCGATGCCGGCCTGCGACAGGACGATGCCCGTCACGCCGCCCACGGTGAAGAGGAAGAGGAAGCCGAAGGCCCAGAGCATGGGCGTCTTGAACTCGACCGAGCCCCCCCACATCGTCGCGATCCAGCTGAAGATCTTCACGCCCGTCGGCACCGCGATGACCATGGTCGCCAGCATGAAGTAGCTCTGCTGGGTCAGGGACATGCCCACGGTGTACATGTGGTGCGCCCAGACGACGAAGCCGAGCACGCCGATCGCCACCATCGCGTAGACCATCGGCAGGTAGCCGAAGATCGGTTTCTTCGAGAAGGTCGCGATCACGTGGCTGATGATGCCGAAGGCGGGGATGATGATGATGTAGACCTCGGGGTGCCCGAAGAACCACAGGATGTGCTGGTAGAGCACCGGGTCACCGCCGCCGGCGGGCTGGAAGAAGGTGGTCCCGAAGTTCCGGTCGGTCAGCAGCATGGTGATCGCGCCAGCCAGCACGGGCAGGGCCAGGAGGATCAGCCAGGCGGTGACGAAGATCGACCAGGAGAAGAGCGGCACCTTGTGGAGGGTCATGCCCGGAGCGCGCATGTTCAGGAAGGTCGTGATCATGTTGATCGCGCCGAGGATCGACGAGGCGCCAGAGACGTGGACGGCGAAGATCGCGAGGTCCATCGACATGCCGGCCTCGGAGGTCGAGAGCGGCGGGTAGAGCACCCAGCCCACGCCCGAACCCAGCTGGCCGTTGCCGCCGGGAGAGAGCATCGAGGCGACGCCGAGCGAGACACCGGTCGCGTAGAGCCAGAACGACAGGTTGTTCAGCCGCGGAAAGGCCATGTCCGGCGCGCCGATCTGCAGCGGCATGAAGTAGTTGCCGAAGCCGCCGAAGAGCGCCGGGATCACCACGAAGAACATCATCAGGACGCCGTGGTAAGTGATCAGAACGTTCCAGAGGTGACCGTTCGGCGTGCACTCGCTGGGCGCGGCCGGCAGGAACCGGGCGCCCTCCTGGCACATGAACTGAACGCCGGGCTGCATCAGCTCCATGCGCATGTAGACGGTGAAGGCCACGGCGATGAAGCCGACGACGCCCGAGAGGAACAGGTAGAGGATCCCGATATCCTTGTGGTTCGTCGACATGAACCAGCGGGTGAAGAACCCGCGCTGGTCTTCGTGCTCGTGGCCGTGAATGGCGGCGTCTGCCATGTTTGGCTCTCCCAAGATGCGTCTCGCGCGCGTCCTTGAGTCGGACGCGTGTCATCGGGGAGGGTTCTAGAGCCCTCGCGCCGGGGGAGCAATATTTCGAGGCCCGAATGTATTGCGCCGAATTAGCGCAGGCGCCGGCCGCGGCGCGCCGTCGTCTCCCTCGCCGCGGCCGGTCCCGTCCTCCCGGCTCCCGGGACGGGTCTTCGCCGACTGGACCTCCCCGCGCCTTGCGCCAGATCAACAGCCGGAAGCCGTCTCGCGGGCATCGGGAGCAAAGTGACATGCGTCGTGCCGCCTTTATCGGGGCCCTACTGGCAGTTGCGCAGGGCGCCTGGGCCGAGACGCTGGCTGAGCGCCTGCAGTCGCCCGGCAGCCACGCGGCCGTGACGCTGGAGCTGCCCTACGAGGCCGTGACCCGGCTCCTGAGCGATGATCTGGACAGGGACTGGCAGGGCCGCCGAAAGGATGTCTCCGACCGTCTCTCGGACGATGAACTCGAATGGTCCGCCAAGGTCCGCGAGGTGAGCGCCGGCCCGGCGCAGCAGGGCGGCCTGCGTCTCCGGGCGGTGGCGGAAGGAGAGATCGACGTGAAGGGCCGTCTTGCCGGCATCTTCTTCGATGAGACGGTCGACCTTCGCGTTCGCGTCGATCTCAGTGCCCTTCCGAGGCTGCGGGGGGACTACTCGCTGGAGCTCGAACCGACCGGCCGGGCGCGCCTCGAACGGGCCGAGCTCGACCTCTGGGGGCTGGAGATCGACCTGCGACGCCGACTGCAGCCGAGGCTCGACCGCGCGGTGGACCGGGCGCTTCGGGAACGGGCGGAAGAACTCGCCTCCGAACCGGTGCTGAAGGAATCCCTCGCGGATGTCTGGCAAGACGCCTGCGCTGACGCGGGCGCAATGGGCGCCTTCCGGCCCGTGGCCATCGCCGCCACGCAGCCGCGTTTCGAGGAGGAGGCCGTCCGGCTGACGCTCGTCGTGACTGCCCAGTTGCGGCTGGAGCCGATGGCCTGTCCGCCGCTGCCGGAGAGGCTGGACCTTCTGGAGGACTGAGCCCTAGCGCCGCTCCGCCGCCAGTTCCGGGACGCCCATGACCTCCGGAAAGGTCTTCTTCAGGGCGACGTCCAGATCCTCGATCGTCACCGGCAGGCCGAGGTCCACGAGGCTTGTGACGCCATGCTCCGCGATGCCGCAGGGCACGATGCCGGAGAAATGCTCCAGCTCCGGTTCGACGTTGATCGAGATCCCGTGGAAGGAGACCCACTTGCGCAGGCGGATGCCCAGGGCGGCGATCTTGTCCTCGGGGGGCAGCCCCGCCGCGGTGAGAGGCTTGTCCTTCCGCGTCACCCAGACGCCCACGCGGCCCTCGCGCCGCTCGCCGATCACGGTGAATTCCGCCAACGTGGCGATGATCCAGTCCTCGAGGTCATGGACGAACCGCCTCACGTCCCGCCCACGGGCGGCGACGTCGAGCATGACGTAGGCCACCCGCTGCCCGGGACCGTGGTAGGTATACTGACCACCCCGTTTCGTCGGGATCACGGGAAAGCGGTCCGGGTCGGTCAGGTCCTTCGGGTCGGCCGAGGTTCCGGCGGTATAGAGCGGCGGGTGTTCCAGCAGCCAGATCGCCTCGCCCTCGGTGCCGCGGCGGATGGCCTCGGCCCGCGCCTCCATGATGGAAACGGCCTCCTCGTAATCCACGAGACCCGGCGAGGTGATCCACTCGACCATCACAACAGTCCCTTTTCTCGCAGGCCGGCCATGTTCGCGCGGCTGACCGGCACGGTCTCTCCCGTGGGGAGCGTTATCTCCGCTCCGTCGCCGCGCCGGGTCACCCCGGCTACGGCGCCCAGTGCCACCCAGTGCGACCGGTGAATCCGAAGGCCTTCGACCGGTGAGGTCTCCGCAATGGCGTCGGCCAGTCGCATGAGGATGAGCGCGTCCCCTTTCGTTGTCCGCACCCTGACATAGTGATCTTCTGCGGAAAGCGCGAGGATGCTCCCCCGCTTCGCGACCGGGAGCCGGCCCAGGAGCGCAGGAGCCCCGCTGTCGCTCTCCTTCCGGCGCCCCCGGCGCACGGCCCCGACGGCTGAGATCGTCATCGAGATCAGAATGACGGCGGCGATGAAGCCCGCCCACTCCCGGCCCCGGGCAGGCGGGTTTCCGAGGGCAGCCAGCGTGATCAGCGTGACGGCGGCGCTTGCGAGCAGGCCTGTGACGACGCCGTCCAGGGCAATCCTGGCCCAGGAGGGCCAGCCGCGCAGACGGAGCGGTCGGCTGATGACCAGGTCGGCGAGGACACCCAGCCCGTAGGTCACGACCGCGACCGCGAGCCAATAGGCCACACGCGGCAGGGGCCGCAGAACGTCGTCCGTACCGAAGGGCCCGGCGATCCCGAGAATCACGCCGACCCCGCCAAGGGCCGCCGCGACCTGCGGGTCGCTCATGTGACGCCGCATTTCACGAAGCGCGGATGACGGGGCAGGGCGGTTCACGAAGCGGCGGCCTCAACTTGCGCAGGAGGCGTCGACGCCCCCGCGAGGGATCGGCGAGGAGACTGCCAGCACCGCTCCAATCCAGCAAGACAAGGGAGGCCCAATGACCTTCGATCCCATCCTTTCGACGAGCCCCGTCATCCAACTCCATCTCCTCGCCGCGCTCGTCGCGGTGATACTGGCGCCGCTGCAGATCTGGCGCGACCGGCGTGACCACATCCACCGGGCCGGAGGATATGTCTGGGTGACCGCCATGGCCGCGCTGGCACTGACCGCTCTCTTCATCCCGAGCTTCGGCCTGGCCGTGGTCGGACCCTACGGCCCGATCCATATCCTCGTTCCGATCACGCTTGTCGGGCTCTGGCGCGCGGTCTGCGATGCCCGGGCGGGCCGCATCGAGGCGCACCGGCGCGGGATGCGGTCCCTGGCCTTCGGCGCGTTGGGCGTTGCGGGGCTGTTCACCTTCATGCCCGACCGGATCATGGGACAGGTTCTCTTCGGAGGCCGCCCGAGTCTGGCCTGGTCGGCGATCGTCCTGGGCCTGATCCTGCTGGCCGTCGTGGCGCTCCGAGACCGTGCTCGACGGGCCGTTGCGTGAAGGGCGAATTTTGCCCTTCACATTCCCCGGGCGCTTCGTTAGAGACCCGCCACCAAGCCAAGGCAGTGCGGTCGTGGCGGAATTGGTAGACGCGCAGCGTTGAGGTCGCTGTGGGGTAACACCCGTGGAAGTTCGAGTCTTCTCGACCGCACCATTCTCCTGACAGATGAAGCAGCTGCTCAGGCCGCCCCGGCGCCCCTGGTCGTCAGGTCGCGCCCAGCACGATCGTGAAACGCCGGCGAATCTGGGCGTTTCCTGTCTGCGGGCCGGGCGATTCAAATTCGTACTGTGACGGACGCGCGACGTGCTATCCTGTCGTCAACGGGGTGGCGCTCGTGTCGCGCCACCGAGGTCCATTCGCGAAGCAGTTCGGAGTCTGGTGTGAGCTGGAACCCCGCAATCGAGCCTGGTTGCCCCGACGCGGGCGACCTCGACTCCATCTCCACCCTGATCGTGCCCCGGGCACGCGACCTCGGCGGCTTCGAGGTCCGGCGGGCGCTTCCGGCGCCAGCCCGGCAGATGGTCGGGCCCTTCATCTTCTTCGATCAGATGGGTCCGGCCGAATTCATCACCGAGGGCGGAATCGATGTCCGGCCGCATCCGCACATCGGGCTGTCGACCGTGACCTATCTCTACCGCGGCGAGTTCGAGCACCGGGACAGTACCGGCGCGCACCAGACGATTTTCCCCGGAGAGGTGAACCTGATGACGGCCGGGCGGGGTGTCACGCATTCGGAACGGACCAGGGCCGAGACGCGCAAGTCGCGGCATTCGCTTTTCGGGATCCAGACCTGGATCGCCTTGCCCGAGGAAGTGGAGGACCAAGCCCCCACCTTCGAGCACTCCGGATCGGATGCGCTGCCGTTTCTGCAGGGGGAGGGCAAGGACGTCCGGCTCATCCTCGGCACCGCCTGGGGCGAGCGGGCCCCGGCAAGGGTCCATTCAGAGATGTTCTACGCCGACGCGCGGCTCGATCCCGGAGCGCGGATTCCCTTGCCGGACGACCACGAGGACCGTGCGATCTACGTCACCGAGGGCTCCGTCGTCATCTCCGGCGACACCTTCGAGGCCGGCCGGATGATGGTCTTCAGGCCCGGCGACGCGATGACGATCACGGCCGGAGAGCAGGGCGCGCGGCTGATGATGCTCGGGGGCGAGACGTTCAACGGCCCCAGATACATCTGGTGGAACTTCGTCGCCTCCTCGCGAGAGCGGATCGAGGCCGCCAAGAGCGAATGGGCTGCCGCGGACTGGGCCAACGGGCGTTTCAACCTGCCGCCCGGAGACGACAGCGAGTTCATCCGTCTGCCGGAGTAGCCGCGCCGACCGGCACCACCTTCAGTCGTGGGCCCCCTTTTCAAGGCTGTCGAGGATCGCGCAATCGGGGTCGTCGTTGCCGTGACACTGATCGATCAGCGTCTCCAGCCGCGTTTCGAGTGTGCGGAGCTGGGTGATCTTGGCCCGTACGGACTCGAGGTTCTCGATCGCGAGGTCGCGGACGCTTCGGCTCGTCCGGTCGGGATCCGCGTACAGCTCCAGCAGGCGGCGGCACTCGTCCAGCCCGAAGCCGAGATGCCTCGCCTGCGCCAGGAAACGGAGCTGGTCGAGGTGCCGCTCGCCGAAGTCGCGGTAGCCGTTCGCGGCCCGGTCGGCCTCGATCAGTCCGATCTCCTCGTAGTAGCGGATGGTTTTTACCGACAGGCCGGTATCAGCGGCCGCGTGCCCGATGTTCATGGCAAGTCTCCTCGACGAGCTTCGATGGACCGTCTCGTTGCTGGAAGGTAAGACTCCCAACGCCTCACGTGTAGTAGGTCACGCCCCGGAGTGGTCGGCCCCGCAAACGTCACAGCTTCGTCGCCCGCAGCCGCAGCGCGTTGCCGATCACCGAGACGGAGGAAAGGCTCATCGCTGCCGCCGCGAAGATCGGCGAGAGCAGCACGCCGACGAAGGGGTAGAGAATGCCCGCGGCGACCGGAACGCCCGCGGTGTTGTAGACGAAGGCGAAGAAGAGATTCTGCCGGATGTTGCGCATGGTGACTTCCGCCAGCTTCCGTGCGCGGACGATGCCGCCCAGGTCGCCCTTGACCAGGGTGATGCCGGCGCTCTCCACCGCGACGTCCGCGCCCGTGCCCATGGCGATGCCCACGTCCGCCTCGGCCAGCGCCGGCGCGTCGTTGACGCCGTCGCCCGCCATGGCGACAGACAGGCCGTCGGACTTCAGCTTGCGGACGAGGGCGCCCTTGTCCTCGGGGCTGACGCCGGCATGGACCTCGTCGATCCCGAGATCGCGGGCGACGGCCTGTGCCGTGGCTTCGGCGTCGCCGGTCGCCATGACGATGCGCAGACCGAGTTCGTGCAGCGCGCGGATCGCCTGCGGGGTCGTCTCCTTGATCCTGTCCGCGACGGCGATGAGACCGGCGGCCCGGCCGTCGACCGCCACGAACATCGCCGTCTTGCCCTCGGCCTGCAGCGCGGCGGCCCTGTCGGAGAGGGGTCCCGTTTCGACGTCAAGCTGCTCCATCAGCGCCGCGTTGCCGAGCGCCACGTTGCGGCCGTCGACAGTTCCGGTCACACCCTTGCCGGTCACGGCATCGAAGTCGGCGCTGTCCTTGCCGACTGCGCCCCGCTCCTCGGCGCCCGACACGATGGCTTCGGCCAGCGGATGCTCCGAGCCGCGCTCCAACGCCGCGACGAGCGACAGGAACTCGGCCTCTTCGAGCCCCTCGGGCTCCACGTCCGTGAGTGTCGGCTTGCCTTCGGTGAGCGTCCCGGTCTTGTCGAGGATCAGCGCATCGACCTTCGCGAAGCGCTCCAGCGCCTCGGCGTCGCGGATCAGGACGCCCGCGTTCGCACCGCGGCCGGTGGCGACCATGATCGACATCGGCGTCGCGAGACCGAGGGCACAGGGGCAGGCGATGATGAGCACCGAGACCGCGGCGACGAAGGCGTAGGACAGCGCCGGGGCGGGCCCGAAAATCCACCAGGCCACGAAGGCCAGGATAGCGACTGCCACCACAGCGGGCACGAAGTAGGCCGCGACACGGTCCGCCATGGCCTGGATCGGAGCGCGCGACCGCTGCGCGCTGGCGACCATTTGCACGATGCGGCTCAAAGTCGTGTCCGCGCCCACGCTGCGGGCCTCCATCAGGAAGCTGCCGGTCTTGTTGAGCGTGCCGCCGGTGACCTCTTCGCCCACGACCTTCTCCACCGGGACGGGCTCGCCCGTGATCATGCTCTCGTCGACCGAGGAGCGTCCCTCGGTGACCACGCCGTCCACTGGCACGCTCTCGCCGGGACGGACCCGGAGGATGTCGCCCGTCCGCAGGTCGTCGAGAGGAACGTCCTCTTCACGGTCGCCCGTAACCCTGCGCGCGGTCTTCGGCGCGAGATCCATCAGGGCCCGGATCGCGTCGCCGGTCCGTTCGCGCGCGGCCAGTTCAAGGACCTGGCCGACCAACACGAGCACCAGGATGACCGCAGTCGCCTCGAAGTAGACCGGCGCGCCGCCCATCCCGCCGCGCATCTGGGCGGGCAGGAGGCCGGGCGCGATCAGCGCGAGGATGGAAAAGACGTAGGCCGCGCCCGTCCCGAGCGCGATCAGGGTCCACATGTTGGGCGAGCGGTTCACGACAGAGGCCCAGCCCCGCTTGAAGAACGGGCGGCAGATCCAGACGACGGGCGTGGCGAGCGCGAATTGCAGCCAGCCGAAGGCCGAGTGTCCGATCCAATCCGCGAAGGGCAGGCCGATGTGGCTGCCCATCTCGAGCAGGAAGACCGCGAGGGCGAGCGGAGCCGTGATCCAGAGACGGCGCTTGAAGTCGACGTATTCGGGGTTCGGCCCGCTGTCGGCCGTCGGGGTCATTGGCTCGAGCGCCATGCCGCACTTCGGACAGTCGCCGGGGTGGTCCTGCACGATCTCGGGATGCATCGGACAGGTGTACTCCGTGCCTTCCGGCATGGGTTCGGGGGCAGGGCGGTCGCCCAGATATCGCTCCGGGTCATCTTCGAACTTCGTCTGGCAACCGGCCGAGCAGAAGTAGAAGCGCTCGCCCTCGTGCTTGGCCATATGCGCGGCATTGGCGCGCTCCACGGTCATGCCGCAGACCGGGTCCTTGGCGGTACGGTAGGCCTCCGGGTCCGCGACGAACTTCTCGCGGCATCGCTCCGAGCAGAAGTGGTAGGTATGGCCCTCGACCTCGGCCTTGGGCTTGCCCGCGTCCGGGTCGACTGTCATCCCGCAGACCGCGTCCCGGATGATGGCGTTATCCCCGGTTTCGTGGTGTGCGTGCGCGGTGTCCATGGCCTGACCTTCTCGCCGAAATGAGTGTTCAGGCTGGTAGATGGGGCTTCCAGTAGCTGGAGGGTCAAGGGGAAAGTTGGCGAATGACGTTCGAAAATTCCCGGACCCGAAGACACCGAAGCGCCGGCCAAACACCAGCGCGCATTTCGTCGTTCAGGAGACCATGATCCAGACCGCCGAGAGCGCGACCACCATGGAGGTCGATCGCTGCCAGAGCCTCGACCCGCCTTCCGAATTCAACAGCCGCTGCATCCCTTCGGCCAGCAGAATGACGCTCATGAAGATGGCGAGCAGGACCAGTGCCGTCAGCAGGATGAGTATCGCGGCGTCATTCGGCTGGATGGCGGTAAGGTCCAGCACGCGCGGGAGCAGGATGAGGTAGATGACGACGGTCTGGGGGCTGCTGAGGCAGATCAACAGCCCGGCCGCGACCGCCGCCAAAACTCCGGTGGGTGGGCTTGCCTCGTCCTCGTCGGCTTTCACAGAGAACCACATCCGCCAGGCCATCCAGCAAAGCGCGACGGCCCCGCCGTACTTGGCGACACTGAAGACCTCCGGATTCGCCTGCAGCCAGAACCCCAGTCCGGCGCAGATCGCGAGGATCACGATGACGTCGCCAGCACAGATTCCGACTGCGATGGCACAGGCGCCGGCCCTGTCGGCATTGGCCGACCGCGCGGCAAGCACGGCGACGAGCGGTCCCGGGGTCAGGGTGAGCGCCGCAAGAGTCGTGAGATAGGTAAGGACCGCAGAGGTCTCCATGACCACCACCAGGAAATGCGAGCCGATGAAAGAGGCTCGCACGACTTCCGGCAGGTGAGGGCGGCGGCCACCCAGTTTGGCGCGGATTGAGCGGTATCTGGCGTCAAGCAAATGCTTCCACGGATAGACGCGCTGACGTAGGGTAAGATTAACTGAGCGCGCGGCAGGTCGGACTTGCTCAATAAGGAATCACTTTGTGAACGACGGCCGGACGATCGAACGCACCAGAGTGGTGGTGATGTTTCTCTACCAGCATGTTGCTGCAGTGGATGTCACGGGCGCGCTGGAAGTCTTCGGCCTCGCCAATTTCCTGACGGGCCGCCGCCTCTATCACCCGATGACGACCTCGATCGACGGTGGGCCGCTGGCGGTTGCCGGAGGCTATCTGACCATCCGCCCGAGCTGCTCGGTCGACGAACTCCCCGGCCGTATGGACCTGCTCCTCGTGGCTGGGGGGCCCGGTTACATGGCGGCTGCCGCCGATCCGGAGATCGGACGGTGGCTCAGAAAGCTGGAGCCGCGTTGCCGGACGATGGGCTCGGTTTGCACCGGGTCGACCGTGCTCCGGTCCTCCGGGGTGACGAAGGATCACCGGATCGCGACGCATTGGCTCGAAGCCATGCGACTGAAGAAAGAGGGGGCCGGCGGCCTCGTCGACCCCGATGCGATCTACGTTAGGTCGGGCAAGTTCTGGACCTCCGCCGGCATGCTCGCCGGCGTCGACCTTGCGCTAGGTCTCGTGGAGGCCGACCATGGCCGGCAGCTCGCGCTCGACATCGCCCGGTTCATGGTTCTCGCCCTGCGGCGCAACAGCGGGCAGTCCCAGTTCAGCGCACAGCTCATGGCGGACGCGACGGAGGATCCCCGTATCCGCCGGGTGCAGCTTCACATCTGGCAGAACCCCGAGGCCGAGCTTACTCACAAGAGCCTCGCTGCGACGGCCAACATGAGCGAGCGGTCCCTCGTCCGACGATTCAAGGAGACGACCGGCAGCACCCTCTCCGAGTACATAGAAGACGTTCGACTTGGCCGGGCCCGCCTGCTGCTGGAGACGACCGACCATCCGATGCAGTCCGTCGCGCGGTCGAGCGGCTTTGGGGCCGACGCGAACATGCGACGTGTCTTCAAGCGGAGGCTGGGCGTGTCGCCTAGCCAGTATCGAACGAACTTCGGGGTCATCGTCTCGACGCGGACGGACCCGCCCGCCGACACTCTCCGGATGGATTTCGAAAGCGTCGTGGCCGGCAAGTCCGTCTGGTAGCGCGCGTCTCGGCTCCCCCGGGTCCCCCGCATCAGTCCAGCGGAGGACCGGTGAAGGTCATGTGATGCCGTTCGGCCGACTCCGCGATCGCGGGCATGTCGTCCGGAATGGCGAACTGTCCGGCCGCCATATCGGCGAAAAAGCCCTCGAACCCGCCTGGCGTCAGGATGACCAGGTGACGGCACGGCTCGTCCCCTATGGCCTTGAAGGTATGCTCCTTGCCTCGCGGGATGAACGCGCTCTGTCCCGCGAGCAGGTCGGTTTCCTCGCCCTGCATCCAGAGACGGCAGGTGCCGCTCAGGATCACGAAAATCTCGTCTTCGTTGTGGTGGACGTGGCGCGGTGGGCCGCTGCCGACGGGAGAGAGGCTGTCCACGATGGACATCGCGCCTCCGGTGTCTGCAGGCCCCAGGATGGTCTTGTAGCGGACACCAAGCCATTCGATCGTGGTGTCGTCCATGGTCAGGTCTTTCATCGTTTCAGGTCCTCGATCCGGGATGAAACGAAAGCGCTTTCGTTGACCAAAGGTTAATCCAAGCACACCATATGGAGCAAATCGCCTTTCGGCATAAAGGGTATCGACGGCATGAATTTCGCGACCTTCGACCTGAACCTGCTGAAGGTCCTCGACGCGCTCTTCCGCGAAGGCTCCACGACCCGGGCTGGCGAACGCCTGGGACTGTCGCAGTCTGCCGTCTCCTCGTCCCTGACGAGGCTGCGACACGCCCTGAACGACCCGCTCTTCGTACGGCACGGCAATCGCCTCGTCGCCACCGATTTCGCCGAGGGGCTGCGCCACACACTGCCGGAAGAACTGGAGCGGTTGCGGTCGCTGCTGTCTCCGCCTGCCGCCTTCGATCCCGCGAGCGCGGAGGGAACGTTCAAGATCGCGGCGTCCGACTTCATGGCGGAAATGCTGATGCCCCGGCTCGGCGATCTTCTGGACAAGAAGGCTCCTCGTCTTCGGGCGCAGCTGGTCGATCTCGTGCCCTACGACTACATCGAAAGCCTCGAACGCTACGACGCCGATCTCGCGCTGATCCCGGACACGGAGTTGCCGGGTTGGATCAGCCGCCAGCCGCTATTCTGGTCGCCTTTCGTCGTGGTCGCGCGGGACGGGAACCCCGGGATCTCGGGGCTTGCCCCCGGAGAGGTCATGCCCATCGACACCTTCTGCGAGCTGCGCCATGTCCTGTTCTCACCGGAAGGCAACCTGAGCGCGATGGGAGACGCGGCCCTGGCGAGGGTCGGACGGACCCGGCAGGTGGCGATGACGGTGCCGGTGTTCTCCGGGGTCTGCCGCGCAGTCGGCGGCAGCGACCTGATCGCCCTGCTGCCGGTCCAGCTCGCCCGCAAGGTGGAGGCGGATTACGGGCTGAAGGTCTTCCAACCGCCGATGCGGATCGATCCGGCCCTCATCATCGGCATCTGGCACAAGAGGATGGATCAGGCACCCATGGCCTCATGGATGCGCGCCCGGATCTTCGAGCTACTCAAGCCGCTGGATGGCGTCGCCTGATCCGACTACGGGCCAGCCGACGGTGCGACCCCTGCATCGATGTCTCGACCGGGGGCCGGGCCGCAGTCGCAGGGGACGCACGGCCAAGCCTCTGTCGCCTTACCGGCTGCCGGCGATGTTGCGATGGCGCTGCTGGTCGGCCTTGTCTCCGTAGGGATAGACGTTGTGCTGCGGCGCGCTGACGGTCGTCAGTAGGTCCAGGTCTTCTGCCGAGAGCTTCAGGTTCGCCGCCCCGAGGTTGTCCGATAGCTGCTTCTGGTTCCGTGCCCCGATCAGGACGGAAGTGACAGCGGGCTGCGCTGCCAGCCATGCAAGGGCGACCTGTGCCATCGAGGCCCCGTTCCGGTCGGCGACCTGCTGGACGGTATCGAGAATGGACCAGGTGCGTTCCTGGGCGTTGCGCGGCCCGTAGGCCTCCATGCCGCGGTCAGGCTGTTCTCCGAGGCGGCTCGCCCCGGTCGGTTCCTCGTCCCGCTTGTACTTGCCGCTGAGCCAGCCGCCGCCGAGGGGCGACCACGGCAGCAGCCCGATGTCCGCGTCGAGCGCGGCCGGAACGATCTCGAACTCGATGTCCCGGACGAGAAGGTTATACTGCGGCTGCAGGGTGACGGGCGCGGCGAAGCCTTCGGCCCGGGCGACATGCACGGCCTTCGTGAGCTGCCATCCCAGGAAGTTCGAGAACCCGTAGTAGCCGATCTTGCCGGCGCTGATCGCGTCATCCAGGAAGCGCAGGGTCTCTTCGATGGGCGTCAGCGCGTCCCAGGCATGCATCTGGTAGAGATCGATATGCTCCACCCCGAGCCGCTTCAACGAGGCGTCTAGCGCCTTGCGCAGGTTGATGCGGGACAGGCCCAACTGGTTGGGGCCATCGCCCATCGGGAAGCGGGCCTTCGTCGTTACGACCATCTTCTCGGCCTCGGCGGGGTTCTTGGCCAGCCAGCGTCCGACGATCTCCTCGGAGATGCCCGCGCTGTAGACATTCGCGGTATCGAGGAAGTTCCCGCCCGCCGCGACGTAGTCATCGATGAGCTGGTGCGAGGTCGCCTCGTCCGCCTCGTCACCAAAGGTCATGGTGCCCAGCGCGAGGTTCGAGACAACGGCGCCGCTGCCACCGAGCTTTCTGTATTCCATATCTTTTATCCTATTCCCGGTGGCGCTCAGTTGATTTCGGTCTGGCTATCATCGAAGTCGGCCGGGTCCAATAAGGAGGGGCGGAGCGACAGGCGCCACGGACGCGTCGCTCAGCCTTCCTCGACCCGCACTGCTCGTGCGAGCCCGCAGTAACCGATGCTGGAGGCCCGTCTGCCGGACGAGCCCTTGGGCTCAGACGATGCCACCGCCGCCGCCCGCGCTCTGGGGGCGCTCCGCAGCGACCCGGGCACGGTAGCCGCCCTGGCGATATGCCGCGATCGGATCAATGGCCGCGCCGCGCTCGAGACGCGCCATGGCGAGGATCGGCTCGACGTCGGTGCGGAACGCCCGCTTGAGCGTGTCGCTTGCCATGAGCGCGTCATTCTCGTCCTGGAACCCGGCGAGCGCCCGCCGGTCGACCAGCAGCGCCTGGGCGTAGGCCCGCTGGACCTCCATGGCCGACATCATCAGGCTTTCGATGGGATCGGTCACGTTGTGGCTCTGATCGAGCATGTGGGCGGGGTCGAAGCCGGGCGTGTCGGCCGCATCGACCAGCTCGTTGAAGACGAGGAAGAGGCGGTAGGGATCGATCGACCCGGTGTCGAGGTCGTCGTCGCCGTACTTGCTGTCGTTGAAGTGGAAGCCGCCGAGTTTGCCGAACTGGATCAGCCGGGCGACGATCATCTCGATGTTCACCGTGGGCGCATGGTGCCCGAGGTCCACGAGGCACTGAGCCTGGGGGCCGAGTTCCTGGGCGATCAGGTAATTGGTCCCCCAGTCCTGCACGACGGTCGAGTAGAACGCGGGCTCGAATATCTTGTGCTCGGTGAAGAGACGCCAGTCGCCGCCAGGGAGCCCCTTGTAGATCTCCTTGGTGCTTTCGAGATAGCGCTCGAACTGGCGTGTCATGTTGACCTGGCCCGGGAAGTTCGAGCCGTCGCCGAGCCAGACGGTCAGCGCCTTCGAGCCGATCTTCTGTCCGAGCTCCATGACGTAGAGATTGTGCTCCACCGCCTGCCGGCGCACCGCCGCGTCGGTGTGCGAGAGGGACCCGTACTTGTAGGAGAGCGGGTGGCTCTCGTGATCCTGGAAGGTGTTGGAGTTCATCGCGTCGAACCCGAGGCCGGTCTGCTCGGCCTTGGCCAGCAGGTCGGAGGGGTCGGCGTCGTCCCACGGGATGTGCAGCGAGACGCGGGGCGTCGCGCCGGTCAGCTGGTGGATCACGCCGCAGTCGTCGAGCTTGTCGAAGACGTGGCGCGGCTCGCCCTGGCCGGGGAAGCGCGCGAAGCGGGTCCCGCCGGTGCCGACGCCCCAGGAGGGAACGGCGACGCCGTAGCCGGCGACCTTTTCCTTCACTGCCGCGATGTCGATCCCGCGGCGGGCCAGGCGCTCGCCGAGCGAGTCGTAGTCGGCGCGCAGGTCGGCCTCGGCGGCCTCGTTCGATTGCTGAAGGACGTCGGCGTCGATCATTGTCTCTCCTCCCGGTGCGCGGCGCGCACGCACCCTACAAGTGTGCGGTGGGGTGCGTGCCAGGCACGCACCGCCCCGATTACCGCGTGAACGACTGGATGTTGCCCGCGTCCACGTTGATGATGTTGCCCGTGGACTTGGCGCTCACCTCTGCCGCGAAGAAGTAGCAGGCCTCGGCCACGTCCTCTGGCAGGACGGAGCGCTTAAGCAGCGACCGCTGGCGGTACATCTCCTCCAGTCCCTCCTTGTCCAGGTCGTAGGTCGACGCGCGCTGGTCGAGCCACTCGCCGGTCCAGATGCGGGATCCGCGCAGGACGGCGTCGGGGTTGACCACGTTGACGCGGATTCCGTCGGGCGCGCCCTCGAGCGCCAGACACCGGGCGAGGTGGATCTCGCTGGCCTTGGCGGTGCAGTAGGCCGAGGCGCCGGGAGAGGCGGCCAGGCCGTTCTTCGAGGCCACGAAGACCATCGACCCGCCGATGCCCTGCTGCTTGAGCAGCTTGAAGGCCTCGCGCGCCACCAGGAAGTAGCCGGTCGAGAGGATCGACTGGTTGCGGTTCCAGAGCTCCATCGTCGTGTCCTCGATCTTGGCCGAGGAGGCGATGCCGGCATTCGAGACCACGAGGTCGACGCCGCCGAACTCGACGGCGAGTTCGCCGTAGGCGCTGATCACCGCGTCCTCGGAGGTCACGTCCATGCTGACGGTGCGGACCATGTCCTTGCCGAACTTGCCGGCAAGCTGCTCTCGCGTGGCCTCCAGCGCGTCGGGGTCGATATCGGCGAGCATGACGCAGGCGCCCTCGGAGAGGTAGCGCGCGGCGGTGGCCGAGCCGATGCCGCCCGCGCCGCCGGTCACGATCGCCACGCGTCCGGCGAGGCTCTTGGGCTTGGGCATGCGCTGGAGCTTGGCCTCTTCGAGCAGCCAGTACTCGATGTCGAAGGCTTCCTGCTCGGGCAGGCCCCGGTACTCCGAGACCGCGTGGGCGCCGCGCATGACGTTGATGGCGTTCACGTAGAACTCGCCGGAGATGCGGGCGGTGGCCTTGTCCTTGGCGAAGGTGATCATGCCGACGCCGGGGACGAGGTAGACTACCGCGTTGGGGTCGCGCATCGGCGGGCTGTTCTCGTGTTGGCAGCGCTCGTAGTAGGCCGCGTAGTCGTCGCGGTAGCTCTCGACCATGCCGCGCAGGTTCTCGACGGTGGCATCGATGTCCGGCTTGGCCGGGTCGAAGTCCACGACGAGCGGGCGGATCTTGGTGCGCAGGAAATGGTCGGGGCAGGAGGTGCCGAGGCGGGCGAGCGGCTCCATGTCCTTGGCGTTGACGAATTCCAGAACGGCGTCCTGGTCGTCGAAGTGGCCGACCATGTGCTGGTTGCCGGAGACGAAGCCGCGGATCGCGGGCATCAGGCGCGCGGCGACGGCGCGGCGATCGTCGGCGGGCAGTGTCTCATGGGTCTTGCCGCCGAAGGCCGGAATGCCGTCCGTCTTCTCCTCGAAGAAGGCGATGGCCTTGTTGATGATCTCGAGCGTGAGCTCGTAGCAGGCCTTGGCGTCGTCGTCCCAGGTGAAGAGGCCGTGGCTTTCGAGCACGACGCCCTTCGCGTCGGGGTTCTTCTTGCAGAAATCCTCGAGCCAGAGGCCCAGTTCATAGCCGGGACGCTTCCACGGAAGCCAGCCGATCTCGTCGCCGAAGATCTCCTGCGTGAGTTCCTTGGAGTTGGCCGAGGCCGCGATGGCGATGATCGCGTCGGGATGGACGTGGTCGACGTGCTTGCGGGGGACGTAGGCGTGCAGCGGCGTGTCGATCGAAGCGGCGCGGGAGTTCAGGTTGAAAGTGCAGTGGGGCAGGTAGCCCACCATCTCGTCCTCGTGCTCGGGGCCGCGGTAGAGGTCCTTCAGCGCCCGCAGCTTGTCCATGTAGAGCGTGGCGAAACCGTCCATGGAGATGGTGCCGATGTCGCCCCCGGAACCCTTGACCCAGAGCACCTCGACGTCCTCGCCGGTGAGGGGGTCGCGTTCCGTGACCTTCGCGGAGGTGTTGCCGCCGCCGTAGTTGGTGACGCGCTTGTCGGAGCCCAGCAGGTTCGAGCGGTAGAGGAGCTTCTCCGGCTCGGACATCGAGGCGGCCTTGGCGTCGTCCCAAAGGTTCTGGAGCCGGGACCCGGCGGCGGTCTGTGACATCGGTTTCCTCCCATCGGGCCGGGACTCGGCCCCACATCGTTCCCGCGGACCATCCCGGCCTCACCCGTCATTGTCAATCATAAACGATCACATGCGATCATTTTGCAGGTGCAGAATAATCGGTATCGATCATTTATGATTGACAATGATCGGTTTGAGTGGCGATGCTCGGCGACAGGGAGGACACGATGCACGAATCCGAGCGCCACCGGCTCATCATTTCCGCTGTCCAGGCGAAGCCTGTCGTCACTGTCGCGGAGATGGTCGAGATGACGGAAAGCTCGGAGGCGACAATCCGCAGGGACATCGCGACCCTTCACATGCAGAAGAAGCTGCGCCGCGTGCGGGGCGGGGCAGAGGCCGTGGCGCCGCCGGCCTTCCCGGGACTGGCCGGGCGGCCTTTCTCGGTCAACCAGTCGCACTATGCCCCGCAGAAGCGCGCCATCGCCAAGGCGGCGGTCGAGCTCTGCGAAGACGGCGACCCGATCATCATCAACGGCGGGACGACGACGTTCCAGATGGTTCATCCGCTCGCCAATCGCCGCTGCCAGGTTTTCACCAACAGCTTCCCGATCGCGGAACACCTGCTCAAGCATTCCAAGAACACGGTCATGCTCTCGGGAGGAACGATCTACCGCGAGCAGAACATCGTCCTCAGCCCCTTCGACAACGACGTCACGCGCAATTTCTACGCGCGGCGCATGTTCATGGGCTGCCAGGGCATCGCCCCGGTCGGGATCATGGAGACCGACCCCCTCATCATCCAGGCCGAAGAGAAGCTCATCGGCCAGACCGAGGAGCTGGTGGTTCTCGCCGACAGTTCGAAATTTGCGGGCCGGTCGAGCCTGATCCTCTGCCCGCTGGAGCGGGTGGGGACGGTGATCACCGACGACGGTCTCGAAGACAGGCACGCCGCACTCCTCGAGAGCGCGGACGTGCGACTGATCGTGGCGCCGACGCGCGCCCACGAGGAGGAGATGCCCTCGGCCGGGTAGCCGGCGGGGGAACTCCGGTTTCATCGTTAGGGAGGTAAGACAATGAAACTCTTCACGAAACTGGCCGCCGGGCTGACTCTCGCCGGCGCCCTGATGGGCGGTACGGCCGCCATCGCGCAGGACAACGTGCGCATCGCGCTCGTCGCCAAGAGCCTCGGCAACGGGTTCTTCGAGGCCGCCGCCCGCGGCGCCGAGGAGGCCGCCGAGGAACTCGGCAACGCCGAGATCATCTACACCGGCCCCACCAGCACCACCGCCGAGGGCCAGATCGAGGTCATCAACAGCCTCATCGCCCAGCAGGTCGACGCGATCGCGATCTCGGCCAACGACCCCGACGCCGTGGTTCCGGCCCTGCAGCGCGCCATGCAGCGCGGCATCACCGTGATCTCCTGGGATTCCGGTGTCGCCCCTGAAGGCCGCGAGATGCACCTCGCGCCGTCCTCAAACGAGCTGATCGGTCAGACGATCATCAAGCTCGCCGCCGACCACATGCCCGAAGGGGGGCAGGTCGCCGTGCTCTCGGCCACCTCGACCTCCACGAACCAGAACGCCTGGATCGAGGAAATGAACGCGGTCATGGATCAGTACCCGGACATCGAGGTCGTCGCGACGGTCTACGGTGACGACCTGGCCGACAAGTCCTACCGCGAAGCGCAGGGCCTCATGCAGTCCTACCCGGACCTCGACGCGATCATCGCGCCGACCTCCGTGGGCATCGTGGCCGCCGCACAGGCGGTTCAGGACGCCGGCAAGGTGGGTGAAGTGAACGTCACGGGCCTGGGCCTGCCCTCCGAGATGGCCGGCGCCATCGAGAGCGGTGCCTCCGAGAGCTTCGCGATCTGGAACCCGGTCGACCTGGGCTATGCCACCGCGATGCTGGCCTACAACCTCGCCACCGACGAAGCGACCGCCGAGCCGGGCGCCGAGATCGGCATGGGCCGGATGGGCACCGCCACGCTCGACGACGACAACACCGCGGCGATGAGCGAGCCCTTCACCTACGACGCGAGCAACATCGACGAGTACAAGGACATCTTCTGATGTTCCCTCGGGCCCGGCGTCTCGCCGGGCCCATCCTCTCGTTCCGGCCCTTCCGAGGCAGTCATGCAGCAGAACACACAATCCGCGGCCGTCGAGCCCGTCTCCGAGCGAGACCCGGTGCTCCGGCTCAGCGGGATCAGCAAGTCGTTCCCGGGCGTGAAGGCGCTCTCGGACGTCGAACTCGCGCTCTATCCGGGGCAGGTGACCGCGCTCGTGGGCGAGAACGGCGCCGGCAAGTCGACTCTGGTGAAGATCCTCACCGGGATCTACCAACCCGATGGCGGCGAGATCGTCATCGACGGTTCGCCCACGCGGTTCCCGACGGCCAACGACGCGGCCGAGGCCGGCGTGACCGCCATTCACCAGGAGACGGTGCTCTTCGACGAGCTGTCCGTCGCCGAGAACATATTCCTCGGGCATGCGCCGCGCGGCCGTTTCGGGCTCGTGGACTGGCCCCGGATGAACCGGGAGGCCTCCGAGATCCTCAAGCGGATCGGCGCACGCATCGATCCGAAGGTGGTCCTGCGCGAACTCGGGATCGCCAACAAGCACCTGGTGGCCATCGCGCGCGCACTGTCGATCGAGGCGAGGGTGGTCGTTATGGACGAGCCCACCGCATCGCTCAGCCAGACCGAGATCGAGGAACTCTACGACCTCGTCGAGCGGCTGAAGGGGGAGGGGAAGGCGATCCTCTTCATCAGCCACAAGTTCGACGAGGTGTTCCGGATCGCCGACCGCTACACGGTCTTCCGCGACGGCGAGATGGTCGATGCCGGCCTGATCTCGGAGACGTCCGAGAACGCGCTGGTGGAAAAGATGGTCGGCCGCTCTGTCGACACCATCTTCCCGCAGCGCCAGTCGCAGCCGGGCGAAGAGGTTCTGCGGGTCGAGGGCTACGCGCATCCGACCGAGTTCGCCGATATCTCCTTCAGCCTGCGCCGGGGAGAAATCCTCGGCTTCTACGGGCTGGTCGGGGCAGGGCGGTCCGAGTTCATGCAGGCGCTCTTCGGGGTGACCCGGCCATCGGGCGGCTCGGTCCAGATCGAGGGCCGCGCCGCGGAGATACGCTCGCCCGCCGACGCGATCCATCAAGGCATCGTCTACGTGCCCGAGGACCGCGGGCGGCAAGGCGCGATAACCGCCATGCCGATCTTCCAGAACGTGACACTGCCGTCCCTCGGGCGGACCTCGAAGCGGGGGTTCGTGCGCATGGCGGAGGAGTTCAAGCTCGCCCGCGAGTACACGCAGCGGCTCGAGCTGCGCGCCGCGGCGCTCGACCAGCCTGTGGGAGAGCTCTCGGGCGGCAACCAGCAGAAGGTCGTGATCGCGAAATGGCTCGCGACCAAGCCCAAGGTCATCATCCTCGACGAACCCACCAAGGGCATCGACGTGGGCTCGAAGGCCGCGGTCCACGAGTTCATGGCCGAACTCGCGCGCGAGGGTCTCTCGGTCATCATGGTGAGCTCGGAAATTCCCGAGATCCTCGGCATGTCCGACCGGGTGGTGGTCATGCGCGAGGGCCGGATGGTGGGTGAATACCCGAAGGACGACCTGTCGCCCGAGGCGCTCGTGCGCGCGGCGGCCGGCTATGGTGAGGAGGCGGCATGATGGCGGGCCTGTTGAAATCGCGCGAGGCTATCCTCGCCGCAGCCCTGATCGCCCTGGTGCTGCTGGTGGAGTCCCGGTTCTCGGGCTTCGCGGCGCCGGGCAACCTCGCCTCCGTCTTCAACGACACGGCGATCCTGATGATCCTGGCGCTGGGGCAGATGCTGGTGATCCTGACCCGCTGCATCGACCTTTCGCTGGCGTCGAACCTCGCCCTCACGGGCATGGCGACGGCGATGGTCAATGCGGCGATGCCCGGCATCCCGGTCCCGCTCCTGATCGCCATGGCGATCGGCATGGGGCTGGTCATGGGCGCTTTCAACGGCATCCTCGTGTGGAAGCTCGACATCCCCCCCATCGTCGTGACGCTGGGCACGCTGACCATCTACCGCGGGTTGATCTTCATCCTCTCGGGCGGGCAGTGGATCAACAGCCACGAGATGAGCGCGGCCTACAAGGGGCTGCCCCGGTTCGAGATCCTGGGCCTGCCGGTGATGGCCTGGGTCGCCGTGGCGATCATCCTCGGTTTCATCGTGCTCGTGACCCGCACTTCGCTTGGGCGGGCCTTCTACGCGGTCGGCGGTAACCCTCACGCCGCCGTCTACACCGGCATCGACGTGGGCCGGACGCGTTTCACGGCCTTCACCATCGCGGGCGGGCTTGCGGGGCTCTGCGGTTATCTCTGGGTCGCCCGCTACGCGGTGGCCTATACGGACGTGGCGGAGGGCTTCGAGCTCGACGTCGTCGCGGCCTGCGTCATCGGCGGCATCTCCATCGCCGGCGGCATCGGGACCGTGGGTGGCGCCGTCCTCGGCGCGCTCTTCCTCGGTACGATCAAGAACGCCTTGCCGGTCGCCGGGATCTCGCCCTTCTGGCAGATGGCGATCTCGGGCGCGGCCATCATCATCGCCGTGGCCTTCAACGCGCGGGGAGAGCGCACGAAGGGCCGGGTCATTCTCAAGTCTGCGGAGCATGCGTCATGAGCCTCGCCGAAGGGACCAAACCCCGCCACGTACCCGACCGCCTGACCGGACGCTCGCAGCGGGTTCTGCGGAGCTGGGAGCTGCTGCTCTTCGCGGTCGCCGTGGGCATCTTCGTCGCAAACAGCCTGGCGAGCCCGTACTTCCTCAATCCCTGGAACCTCTCCGACGCCACGTTCAACTTCACTGAACGCGCGATGATCGGCTTCGCGATGGCGCTGCTCATCATCTCCGGGGAGATTGACCTCAGCGTCGCGGGGATCATCGCCCTCGCGTCGACCGCGATGGGCTGGGCGCTGCAGTTCGATGTCGGAACGGCCGGTCTCATCGCGATCGCGCTGGCAGTCGGTCTGGCCTGCGGGGCGTTCAACGGCGCGCTGGTCACGCGTTTCGGGCTACCGTCCATCGTGGTGACCATCGGGACGATGAGCCTGTTCCGCGGCATCAGCTACATCATCCTCGGCGATCAGGCCTTCAACGGCTATCCGGAGGGCATCGCCTTCCTCGGGCGCGGCTACGCCTTCTGGGTGGTCTCGGTGCAGCTGGTCCTCTTCGCGGTCTTCGCGGTGGTCTTCGGCGTCCTGCTCCACAAGACAAACTTCGGGCGGCAGATCTATACCATCGGCAACAACCCGACCGCGGCCCGTTTCTCCGGCGTCCGGGTGGAGCGGGTGAAGTTCATTCTCTTCCTGCTGACCGGCGTCATGGCCGCCGTCGCCGCGATCTGCCTGACCGGGCGGCTGGGCTCGACGCGGCCCTCCATCGCCTATGCCTGGGAACTGGAAGTGGTGACGATGGTCGTCCTGGGCGGGGTCTCGATCCTCGGCGGAGCGGGCAGCATCCTCGGCGTCGTCATCGCGGCGCTGGTCATGGGGCTCGTGACCTTCGGGCTCGGCCTGCTCAACGTCCCCGGGATCGTCATGTCGATCTTCATCGGCGCGCTGCTCATCGGCGTCATCGCCATCCCGCGGCTGATCGCGCTGGTGCGTCTGCGGCGGAGGGCGTGATGGAGAAGATCGCCTTCCGAATGAACCTGCACCCGGGCCGGGTTGAGGAATACAAGCGACGCCACGACGAGATCTGGCCGGAGCTCGCCGAGCTGCTGCGCCAGGCCGGAGTCGAGGATTACTCGATCCACCTCGATCCCGAGACCAACCACCTCTTCGCAGTGCTCTGGCGGCGCGAGGGGCACGGCATGGCGGACCTTCCGGATCACCCGGTGATGAAGAAGTGGTGGGCGCACATGGCGGACATCATGGAGACGAACCCGGACGGCTCCCCCGTACAGGTGCCCCTGCAGACGATGTTTCACCTGGCATGAGCGAATTGCGCCACATCGCCGTCATCGACATCGGCAAGACCAACGCGAAGCTCGCGCTGGTCGACGCCGTGTCGCTGGAGGAACTCGCCGTCGAGACGCGGCCGAACACGGTGCGTCCGGGCCCGCCGTGGCCGCACTTCGATCTCGACGGCCACTGGGCGTTCCTGCTGGACGCGCTGGGCCGCATGCACCGGGAGCATGGGGTCGACGCCGTGTCCGTGACCACCCACGGCGCCTCGGGTGTCCTGCTGGATGCAGAGGGCGAGCTCGCTGCGCCCATGCTCGACTACGAGCACGATGGCCCGGACAGCCTCGCCGAGGCCTACGACGCCCTGAGACCGCCCTTCTCCGAGACCGGCAGTCCGCGCCTGCCGAGGGGGCTCAACCTCGGGGCCCAGCTTCACTGGATGCTGGAAACCGATCCCGGGCTCCGGGACAGGACGGCGCATTTCCTGACCTATCCGCAGTACTGGGGGTATCGCCTGACGGGGACCTTCGCGACGGATGTCACCTCGCTGGGCTGCCACACCGATCTCTGGAACCCGTGGAAGGGCGCGCCCTCTTCGCTGGTCGAGCGCCTGGGCCTTACCGACGCGATCGCGCCGGCCCGGCGCTCCTTCGACCGATTGGGCCCCATCACGGAGGAGGTCGCCAAGGCCACCGGACTCGCCCCCGACACGCCTGTCGCCTGCGGCATCCACGACAGCAACGCTTCGCTCTATCCGCACCTCGCGGGCCGCGAGCCGCCGTTCTCGGTGGTCTCGACCGGGACCTGGGTCGTTGCCATGGCGGTCGGGGCGTCGGACGTGACGCTGGACCCGGCGCGCGACACGCTGGTCAACGTCGACGCGCGCGGCGAGCCCGTGCCCTCGGCCCGCTTCATGGGCGGGCGGGAATTCGAAACCATCCGCGAGGGCCAGGAGGCCGATCCCTCTGCCGAGGACCGGGCCGCCGTCCTGCGGGGGCTGTACCTCCGGCCTGCGGTTGTCACCGGATCCGGGCCTTTTCCGGAGCGATCGGGCGGGTTCACGAGCGAGCCCGGTTCGACCGGCCAGCGAATGCTGGCGCTCTCCTATTACCTCGCCCTGATGACCGACACCTGTCTGAGCCTCATCGGCGCCCGGGGGCCGGTGATCGTCGAGGGGCCCTTCGCCCGGAACGAGGACTACCTGCAGATGCTCGCCGCGCTTCGCGACGGCCCGGTGGAGGCCTCCACCTCGGCCACGGGGACCTCGACCGGCGGAGCTCTGCTCTTCGCTCAGACCTACCGTGACGCCCCGGGCCGCCGCATCGTGCCGCAGGACGCCGAGGCGCTGCGGACCTATGCTGCGGGCTGGCGAAGCGCGCTGGAGACCCGATGAGACTGACAGACTGCCACAATTTCCAGGACTTCCGGAAGCTGGCCAAGCGCCGGCTGCCCCGTCCGATCTTCGACTACATCGACGGAGCCGCCGACGACGAGGCGACCTATGCCCGCAACGCCGCCAGCTACGGCGACGTCGACCTGATCCCGAACATCCTGCGCGGTGTCGAGGAGGTCGATCTCTCGACCACGGTCATGGGACAGAGGCTCGACCTGCCGGTCTACTGCTCGCCCACCGCCCTGCAGCGTCTCTTTCACCACGAGGGCGAGCGCGCGGTCGGGGCGGCGGCGGAGGCCTTCGGCACGATGTTCGGCGTCTCCTCGCTGGGGACGGTCTCGCTGGAGGAGATGCGCAAGAAGCACAAGACGCCGCAGGTCTACCAGTTCTACTTCCACCGCGACCGGGGGCTGAACAAGGCAATGATGCAGCGCGCCAAGGAGGCCGGCGTCGAGGTGATGATGCTGACCGTGGATTCGATCACCGGCGGCAACCGCGAGCGGGACAAGCGCACCGGTTTCTCGATCCCCTTCAAGCTGAACCTCAAGGGCATCGCCGGCTTCGCCGCCCGCCCGGCCTGGGCCTTCAACCATTTCACCCACGAGCCCTTCTCGCTGCCGCAGCTCGAGGGGCACACCAATCTGGGGACCGGTACCGCCTCGATCGGCCAGTACTTCACCGAGATGCTCGACCCTTCGATGAACTGGGACGATGTCGCCGAGATGGTGGACCTCTGGGGCGGGCCGTTCTGCCTCAAGGGGGTCATGGCCCCCGAGGATGCCGTCCGCGCGGCCGAGATCGGCTGCAAGGGCGTCGTGATCTCCAATCACGGCGGCCGGCAGCTCGACGGCAGCCGCTCGCCCTTCGACCAGCTGGACGAGATCGTCCAGGCCGCGGGCGACCGCCTGGACGTGATGCTGGATTCCGGCGTGACCCGTGGCACGCATGTGCTCAAGGCGCTCTCGCTCGGGGCGAAAGCCGTGGGCCTCGGCCGGTACTACCTCTTCCCCCTCGCCGCGGCGGGGCGGCCCGGCGTCGAGCGCGCGCTCGGGCTGATGCGCGACGAGCTGATCCGGGACATGCGGCTCATGGGCCGTACCAGCCTCGACCAGCTCGGGCGGGACAACCTGCGCTTCCGGTAGTCAGCCGGGCGCCTGACAGGCGTCAGCGCAGCGCTTGTCCGTTCTCATCGAAAGCGTGGAGCCTCCCCGTCAGGGCGAGGCCCATCGTGTCGCCCGGCTTGGCGCGCGTGGTGCCGTCCGCGCGCAGCGTGACCTGGCCGGCCTGCTCGGTCCCGAGGATAAGGAAGCTGTCGGCGCCGAGGTACTCGACGACCTCGACTTCGGCGTCGAGCATCCCCTCGCCCGGGGCAACCGCCCCGAGGTCTTCCGGCCGCACGCCGATCTTCACCGCTCCGTCGCGCCCCGAACTGTCCGGTATCTGGCGGCCGCCCTTCACCGCGAGGCCGCCGTCGGACGGAACGCAGGGCAGGATGTTCATCGCGGGCGAACCGATGAACTCGGCGACGAAGAGGTTGGCGGGCCTCTCATAGAGCTCTCGCGGCGTGCCGACCTGTGCGATGGTGCCGAACTCGAGCACCACGATCCGGTCCGCGAGCGTCATCGCCTCGACCTGATCGTGGGTCACATAGATCATCGTCCGGCCCAGCGTCTGGTGCAGCTTGGCGATTTCGTATCGCATCTCCACGCGGAGCGCGGCGTCTAGGTTGGACAGGGGCTCGTCGAAAAGGAACGCGGTCGGGTCGCGCACGATCGAGCGACCGATGGCCACGCGCTGCCGCTGTCCGCCCGAGAGCGCCTTCGGCCGCCGGTCGAGGTAGTCGCCGAGCTTGAGGATGCGCGCGGCGTCGTCGACCTTCTCGGTGATTTCCGATTTCGGAGCGCCGGCGGTCTTCAGCGAGAAGCCCATGTTCTCGCGCACCGACATGTGC
This sequence comes from Histidinibacterium aquaticum, assembly GCF_008710275.1. Classification (GTDB taxonomy): domain Bacteria; phylum Pseudomonadota; class Alphaproteobacteria; order Rhodobacterales; family Rhodobacteraceae; genus Oceanicola; species Oceanicola aquaticus. The sequence continues at coordinate 445,979 of NZ_VYQE01000001.1, read as the reverse complement.
GGGTAGAGCGCGTAGCTCTGGAACACCATCGACAGGCCGCGCTTCGACGGCGGATCGGAGGTGACGTCGCGCCCGTCGATCACCAGCTTGCCGCGGCTGATCTCCTCCAGCCCGCCGATCATTCGCAGGAGGGTCGACTTGCCGCAGCCCGAGGGGCCGACGAAGACGATGAACTCGCCGTCCTCGATCTCGAGGTCGATGCCCTTGATGACCTGCAGCGCCTCGAACCACTTTTCGAGACGGTCGAGCCGGATCGCCCCCATCACGCATCCTCCCTGTTGGCCCAGGCCAGCCAGATGGCGGCCGTCCATGTGAATTGGTCTCCGCCGCAGGCCGTGCCGTCCATCGGGTCGAAGTACTCGTAAAAGCCGCCGCGCCGGATCAGCTCTGCGGTTTCACGGCGCAGGCGCGCCTCGTCGGCGATACGGCCGGCCGACTTGAGGCCCACCGCGATGAGCGCGTTGACCACCGGCCAGGTCGGTCCGCGCCAGTAGCGACGCGGCTCGAAGCTGGGTGTGGCGGGATCGTTCGACGGGATTCCGTAGCGCACGCGGTCCCACATGGCGGCGAGTTTCTCTTCCATTGCCGCGTTCTCGACACCGGCCAGCAGGCCAAGCGCCGCGCCCGAGGAGATGGTGCCGGCGAAGGTGCCGGTGCGCACGTCGCGCGCCGCATAGGCCTGAAGCGACTCGCTCCAGAGCCATGGCAGGGCGGCCTCCATCTCGTCGGCCCAAGCGGCGGGCACGGCCCCGTCCTCGCCCAGGGCTTCGGCGATGGCCGCGAGGTCCCGGTTCGCGCGGACCAGGATGAAGGTGATCGCCGGATCGCCCATCAGGAACGGGCCATCGTCGCGGATCTTCTCCTGGTCCCAGCCGCAGTCCCGGCCGAACTTCACCATGGCAAGGTAGCGGTCGTAGTCCTCCTTGCCGGGACGCATGGCGGCGTCGACATGGCCGGTGTCGCGGCGCTGGTAGGGGCCGATGCCGGTGGTATCGACATTGGCCATTCCCGGGTCCCAGTCCGGGCAGTTGTCGCGCCCCGACTCCCAGGGGTGAGCGACACAGGCGATGCCGTGGGCCATGCGGCTCTCGCGCCACCATCGATGCCAGGCCAGAAGCTTCGGATAGAGTGCGCGGAGCCTTTCGGTCCCGCCCACGCTGTCGTGGATCAGCCGAGCGAGGATCGCCGCGACGGGGGGCTGCGAGATGCCCGAGGTGGCGGGCGTCGTCCCGGTGGCCCAGACGTCGGGCCCGGGAAAATACCCGTCATCCTCCTGGTGGAACACGATGTGCGGGACCATGCCGGTCGTCCACTGCGCCGAGAACAGGGTTTCGAGCTCGGTCCAGGCGCGGTCCGCGTCGAAGGTCGAGAAACCCCAGGCCGCGAAGGCGGAGTCCCAGTTCCACTGGAACGGGTAGAGCCCCGCCGTCGGGATCGTGTAGCCGCCGCGGTCGTTCGAGGTCAGGATATCGCGCGCGACCGCGTCGAGGTCTTCGTCGGTCATCGGTCCGTCTTTCGCATCGTATGGTCCTCCGGCATCGTCCCTTCGCTCCTCATCCCTTCACCGACCCGGCAGTGAGGCCGCGCGTCATGAAGCGTTCGAGGCCGAGAAAGATCGCCATGATCGGGACCGTCGCGATCACCGACCCGGCCATAAGGTGCTGGCGCGGGATCTCGGAGCTGTTGAGAGAGGCGATGCCGCGCGTCAGGGTGAATTTCGAGGGATCGTCGAGCAGCATGAAGGCGAGAAGGAACTCGTTCCACGCGATCATGAAGACGTAGAGCGAGACCGAGGCGAGGGCGGGCAGGGAGAGCGGCAGCGTGATCTTCCAGATCACCGCGAGGCGCGAAAGACCGTCCATCAGCCCCGCTTCCTCGACCTCGGCCGGAAGGCCCCGGAAGTAGCCCTGCAGCATGTAGAGAGCCACGGGGATGGTCGTGACCGGGTAGATCAGCACGATGCCGAGGATCGAGTTCCGCAGGCCGACCATCGAGTAGCCGATGTAGATCGGCAGGGCCAAGACGATCATCGGCACCATGTAGATCAGCAGGATCGAGCGCGAGAAGACCGCCGCGCCGCGAAACCGCATCCTTGCCACCGCGTATGCCCCCGGGATCGAGAAGGCGAGCGTCAGGAGGACGGTCAGCACCGCGACGTAGAAGCTCGTCCAGAGGTAGGAGCCGAAATTGAACACGGTCAACAGTTCGACGTAGCTGTCGAAGAGGTGCCAGCCCCGCGAGAGATCGATGCTGAAGTCGAGCGGGTTCTGCACCAGCTGCTGCTGGTTTTTCAGGCTGGTCATCACCATGACGTAGAAGGGGATGGCGACGATGGCGGTGAAGAACACGTAGCCGAAGCCGGTGAGGAAGCGGATGACGGCGTCCTCGAACTCGTGCCGCGTGAGGCGCCCGGAGGGCAACTTGCGAAGGAAGCCATCGAGCCCCGCCACAGTCGCGGATGCGGCGAGTGCATGGCCGATGACAAGGGAGAGAAGCCCGACCTCCCCGGTCTGGACGGGGCCGAGACCGATGACACCGAGCGCCAGCAGCCCGAAAGCCGCGATGCCGGCGCCAGCGCGCCCCCATAGACACGCGGCCCCGGCCAGCGCGCCGGCCAGGCCCGACAGGAGCATCGAGGGCTGGAAGGCCGCGCCGGTGAGGAAGGACATGGCGACGGCCACGGTAACGGCGACCGTGAAGGTCCAGAGGAGGCCGAGGATCGCGGCGGTGACGTATCCGTAGCGTAGCGCGCTCATAGTCCCTCCTCCCGGCTCAGGACCTTGAAGAAGAAGACAGAGAACAGGAGCAGACAGCCGAAGATCACCACGGCCACTGCCGCGCCGGCTCCGATATTCGAAACCGCGAAAGCCTGTTCGTAGACATTGACCGTCAGCGTCCGCGTGCCGGCGTTGCCGCCGGTCAGTAGGAAGATGTCGTCGAACTTGTTGAAGGTCCAGATGAAGCGCAGCAGGAACAGCACCGAGAGGATGCCGAGAAGCTGCGGCAGCGACAGGAACCAGAACTTCTGGAAGGGCGAGGCGCCGTCCATGTCGGCCGCCTCGTACATGTCCTCGGGGATCGACTGCATCCGCGCGAGGATGAACAGGAACGACAGCGGGAAGTAGCGCCAGATCTCGAAGACGGTCACCATGATCAGCGCGAGCGGCCGGTCGCCGAAGAAGTTGATCGCGTTCTCGGTCACGCCCATGCGGAGCAGCAGCGCGTTGGCCGAACCCGAGAAGGGGTCGAACAGGATCACCCAGGTGAAGGCGACCGCGATCACCGGGGCGACGTAGGGAAAGAGGTAGAGGCCGCGGAGGATACCCTGGCCGCGGAAGGACCGGTCGAGCAGCATGGCCGCGAAAAGCCCGACGACCAACGCGCCGATGGTGCCCACCGTGGCGTAGAACAGCGTCACCCCGAGCACGCCCCAGAACTCGTCTCCGTCGAAGATGCGGGCGAAATTCTCCAGCGTGAACTCGGCGTTGGTCAGGATGTTCGGAGCCCGGCCGGTCACGTCCGGCGCGCTCGCCTCGGCCTCTTCGCCGAGTGCGTCGGGATCGTCTTCGGTTGAGACGAATATCTCGATCTCGTCCCGCCCGCCGGCCTCGAGATCGCCGAGGTCGCACAGGATCGTGCCGTCGCTCACTTCGCAGCGGTCGTCGGCTTCGCGGACTGTGAGGCCCGGCGGCAGGGTGTCGGTGATCGTCACGCCTGAGATCGCGATATCCTGCGACGAGTTCCGCAGCCGGTACTGGACGCGCAGGTCCTCTCCGTCGCCGCGCAGGCTTTCGCGGACGACCGGGGCAGGTGGGCGCAGGTCGGCGAGACCCACCGGCTTGAACGAAATCCAGAAGATCGCGAGCAGGGGAAGGACGACGACGGCCGACACGATGGCGACCGTGGGCGCGAGCAGGCTCCAGGCCAGACGCGCTTCGCGCCGGGCAAGGGGGCCGCGGCCTTTCGGTGGAACGGCGTCCGTCATCGGTGTCTCCTCCCCCGGACGGGACGCGCGCGGCAGTGATCCCGCGCGCGTCCCCTTGTCGTCACTCGATCTCGGCCAGTTCGTCGTTCATCTGCTGCACGGCAGCAGTCGCGTCGATCTCGCCGTCGATGTACTGGCGGACCACGCGGTTGATGACCTGGCTGTTGATGATCTTGGAGGCGAGCGCGAGCTGCCCGTCGGCGATGCCCCAGCGCTGCGCGGTGTCGAGACCGGCCACGATCTCGTCGATCATCTCCGCGTCATAGAGCTCGGCGAGCGGCGCCTTGCGATCGACGCCAACCGGCAGCTCGGCCCAGGCCTCGATGAACTCCTGCGGATTCTCCTGCGTGCCGCGGCGCACCGGGAACTTGCCCTCGGGCGCGATGGCCAGCGTCTGGGTGTAGCCGTCGCTCATGGAGAACTCGACGAAGGCCTGCGCCTCGTCGAAATCCGCGTCCGCTGTGATCCCGAAATAGCGCACGTCGGCCCAGGCCGCCCCGTCGGGGTTCGAAGGTCCGGCGAAGCTCGTGACGATACCGGTTTTCGATGCCAGCTCGGTCGAGGTCGGATCGTCGTTGATCGTGGGCGGGGCGCTGTCGCGCAGGCCCGCAAGCTCGTCGAGGATGAAGGGCGACCAGATGATCATCGCCGCCTCGCCCGAGAAGTAGAGCGTGCGCGACTGGTCCCAGTAGAGTTCTCCCGGCGGCGAGGCCTCGGCGAGGGTCTTGTAGAACTCCAGCACCTCGACGGTCGCTTCCTCGTCGAAGCCGGTGAAGCCCTCTTCACCCACGGGGCTCGCGCCGTTGGCGAGGAAGACATGCTCCAGGACCTGGCTCATGAAGTTCTCGTCCACCTTGGTCGCGGCGACGAACCCGAACATCTCCGGCGGATTGTGCAGTGCCTCGATCGCGGTGGTCACGGCCTCGTAGGTCGTGGGCGGCTCGAGGCCATTCTCCTCGAAGAGGTCCTGGCGGTAGAGGATCATCTGCGTCCATCCGTCCACCGGCACGGCGGCGTATCCGTCCTCGGTCGCGGCGAATTCCAGCGCGCCCGGGGCGAATGTGTCGGGGCCCAACGTCTCGATCACCTCGGTCGCGATCTCGGCGTCGAGGATCCCGGCCTCGACCCAGGGCAGGGTGTACTGCAGGGTGTGGTAGATCACGTCGGGCAGGTCGCCCGCGGCGAAGGCGGCGGTCGCTCGTGTGCCGAGGTCGCTTTCGGTGATCGGGATCACCTCGACGGCGATGCCCGACTGCTCTTCGAAATCGGCCGCGAGCTGCTGTTGACGCTCGAGGCGCTCGGGCTGTTCCTCGGTTGTCCAGAAACGGATATCGGCCGCAGCCGGCAACGCGATCAGCGTCGTCAGCGCGGTGCCCATCAGGGCTCTGGTCAGTGTTTTGGTGGTCATCGCTTTCCTCCCGTTGGTTTACTCGTTCGGTGGCGGACCGTCGGTTCCGCCCTCCCGCAGAACGGCATCCGCCGTCACCCGCAGTTCCTGTGGATCGGCACCGCCGATCCGCGCTATCAGCAACTCGGCCAGCCTCGCGCCCGCGGCGGTCTGATCGACCGCAAAGCTCGTGAGGGGCGGGTCGAGGTTCTGGCCCTCCCGGCTGCCGTCGTAGCCGATGATCGAAATATCCCTTCCGACGGCGAGGCCGCGCGCCTGCGCCGCCCGCACGGCGCCGGTCGCCAGAAGATCGGTGGCGCAGATTACTGCCGTCGGAGCATTCTCCCCGTCGAGCAGCTCGCCAAGCGCCCTTCCGCCGTCGGCAGCGGTCGCATGTCCGGAGGTGACGAGCGGAGGCAGACCGGCCTCCGCCATGCCCTCTTTGTAGCCGTCGAGCCGCTTCGTGGCGTAGGTATAGATCGGGTCGGCGCCCACGAAGGCGATACGACGGTGCCCGAACCCGACGAGCCTCGCGACGGCTTGCTGCATCGCCCGGCCGCCCCGAATGTCGAACCACGCGCAATCCGCGCTGTCATCGGTCCGTCCGAACAGGACGAAGGGGCAGCCCGCGTCGCGCAGCAGAGCGATCCGCGGATCCTGGCGCTGGGTCCGCGGCAGGATGAACCCGTCCGCCTTTCTCTCGGCGATGAGGCGGAGATAGGTCTCCAGGCCCTCTTCCTCGCTCTCCGCGGTCGCCATCGTCAGGGTCCAGTGCTGCGCCGAGACCGTGCGGGTGATGCCGCGCAGGAATTCCGCCAGAAAAGGGCGCTGGGCGTCGTGCTGCTCCATCTGGAGCACGAGACCGAGGGACCGTGACTGTCCGGTCCGGATGGATTGTGCCTGGGCGAGGGGGCGGTAGCCGATCCGCTCGGACACCTCGCGAACGCGCTGGACGGTCGCCGGGCTGATGTCGCGATACCCATTCAACGCGCGCGAGACCGTACCCTTCGACAGCCCCAGCTCGTTCGCGAGATCGCGCAGCGTGACCCTGCGACCCATGCACCCCTCCCGTTGTATTCCCGGTGATATGACCCACCGAAACCGGTTTCGTCAAGCCTCATGGCGGAAGCCGACTAGCGCCAGCTCGAGTGTCGGACGCGATGCATTCTCTTGGTGATGGGCTAGTCGGGCCGAACCGCTACGCGAAAAACGGCCGTTTCGCCTGACGGGTCGGCGGTTATTCAGCCGTCGGATTCTGGACTTGGCTTCCTCTGCCAGGTCGTCACCGCGAAGGACGAACGGTGCAGGGCCGCATCGACGACCTGAGATCGGAGCGTAAAAAAGCTCGCGGCGCAGCTCTACCGGATCGACCCCGTGCTGGAGCGACCGAGCAGGCCTCGCCATTCGGCCGTGACAGGATGAACAGGGCCGCCAGGCTCATGACCACAGCCTGAACCGCGACGAGGACGGGCGCCGCGTGCAGGATGAGGCTGAGTCCGAGGGCAGCCGCCATCATGCCGACCGCCAGCGCCTTGTATCGGGGCGAGATTGCGCCCTGCGCGCGCCAGTCGGCGATGGCGGGTCCGAAGGCCGGGTTGGCTTCGAGCCGCCTCTGCCAGCCGGGGGCGCTCTGGCCGAAGGCGAAGGCGGCGAGGATGATGAAGGGCGTCGTCGGGAGGAGGGGAAAGATCGCGCCCGCCGCCCCGAGGGAGAGGGCCAACAGGCCGAGACCTAGCCAGAGAAGACGGCGGATCGTCTTCAGGACCGGCGCGGGATCGGCGCCCAGCGGTCGACTCGTCGGTTTTAGGCTTCGCATGATCATCTGCCCTGCTCCTTGAGGCCGTCCGCGCACGTCACGAGGCCCGGCTGAACAGCCCGCCTTGGCCCATGTGAGCGTCGAAGACGCTGGCGATCAGGCGCGTGAGCGGCTCGTAGCCCGGAGCGATCTGGAAGCCGCTGCCAATTGGCACGACCGCGCTGCCGAACCGGGCCTTCACGCGCGCGCAGTCTGCGGCGAGAGCGTTTGGATCACTGCCGAACTCCGTCGAGACGTCGACAGGGTCGAGGGCGAAGCGGCACATGATCTCCTCGATCGCGCGGGCCCTGAGCCTGTCGTCCGGTGTCATCCGGTAGCCCTTGGCCGCGGTATGATCGCCTGCCGCGACGCGCTGGTGCCAGGCCGCGGTCGCGGGGGCGTTCTGCGTGTAGCCTTCCGGGAACCGCGAGATCGACGAGGCTCCGAGGCCGACCAGAACCTGGCAGCTGTCCTCGGTGTAGCCCTGGAAGTTACGCCTCAGGGTCCCCGTGCGCGCCGCCTCGGCCAGTGCGTCTTCCGGGCGGGCGAAGTGGTCGATCCCGATCGTCTCGAAGCCCGCGCCATTGAACATCTCTGCGGCCAGCTGGGCGAGTTCGTAGCGCTCCACGCCGCCGGGCAGGGCGGTCTCGTCGATCAGCTTCTGACGCTTGGACGCCCAGGGGACGTGGGCGTAGCCGAAGATCGCCGCCCGGTCGGGTTCGAGCTGCATGACCTTGTCCACGGTGTCCGCCAGCCTCGCCGCGTCCTGGTGCGGCAGGCCGTAAACGAGATCGACGTTGAGCGAGCCGATCCCGTTGGCGCGCAGGTCCTCGACGCAGCCGCGCGTGGCGTCGAAGCTCTGGAGCCGCCCGATCGCCTCCTGCACCGTGCGGTCGAAGTCCTGGATACCGATCGAGGCGCGGGTCATTCCTTCTGCGGCGAGCGCGGCGATCTTCTCGGCGTCGACCATCGTCGGGTCGATCTCTACGGAAAAGTCGAACTCCTCCGCCGGCGGAATCGCGGCCTTGAGAGCCTGCGCGAGGCGACGGATGAGCGGCGGCGGCAGGATTGTTGGTGTGCCGCCCCCCCAGTGCAGCCTGCCCATGCGGGTGCCCGACGGGAGCGCCGCGGCGGTCCGGCTGATTTCGGTTTCGAGAGCCTCGACGTAGTGCTCGACCGGGGTCAGCGTCCGGGTCCCCTGCGTGTGGCAGGCGCAGAACCAGCACAGGCGCTCGCAGAACGGGATATGGATGTAGACCGAGATCGGCTCCGCCGGGTCGACCGAGGCGAGGCACTCCGCCTGGAAATCCGGTCCGAACTCTGCCGAGAAGTTCGGGGCGGTGGGATAGCTGGTGTATCGGGGCACGCGGGCTTCGAACAGACCGAGCCGGCGGAGGGTATCTATCTGTGTCATGGCACGGATTTCGCATGCCCCCGGCGGGCCCGCTTTGTGCTGGCTCAAACTTCACAGGGGGAGGGGCGAGACTCCGATGACCGCGCCGTGAAGGGCGAGGGCCACGATCCAGAGAGCCAGGCCGAGGCCCGACCGTATGGCGAGGGGGCGCAGGTTGGCCGCCCGCCACTCCCGCTCGGCGAAGGGGGCGAGGGAAAGGACCGACGTCGCCGCGAAGAAGGCCGCTCTGTCTGAGGCGGCGAGGTCGCGCCGCGCGCGCGCATCGAAGACCGGCATGAACCCCAGTGCCATGGCGAGGAACAGGCCGAAGAGGACGACATGGGCGAGGTCGCCATTCACCAGGAGGTGCGCCCCGGCCCAGAGCGCAAGGGCCCAGAGCAGGGGATGCCGGGTGACCGCCGCCAGTCCGGGATCGGCCGGGTCGAACGTCGCGCCGCGCTTCGCGCCCAGCGTCCAGGGCTGACGTAGACCCAGACCGCAGGCCGTCAGCACAAGCGCGAGCGGCATCGCAAGATTCGGCACCCAACGCATCCAGGGCATCGGCGGCCAGAGCTGGAGGTAGGGCGCATGGCCCGCCGCCACGACCACCCAGCCGAGAACGGCGAGCGACACGAGCCCGTAGACCGAGAAATAGGCCCGCCGCCCGAAGCGGCGGAGCGCGACCTCGCGCAGGCCCGTGCGGGCGGGCAGGTAGTGCGAGCCGACGAAAACAGCCAATGCCAGGAGGAAGGGGGCCCAGGTCATCCGTCCGCCTCCCGCATCAGCCGCGCGAAGTGGCGGGCGAACGGCCATGCGGCGGGCCAGCCGAAGACGAGACCGGCCATGGCCGCTGCGGTGGGGGTGATGACCGGAAGGCCGATCCAGCTACCGATCAGGGAGGCGAAGTAGAGGTTCACCGCCACGGCCCCGGCCGCGAAGGGGTAGATCCCCGCCAGCAAGCGCCAGCCGGGGCTTACCGGTTCTTGATCAGCCATTGCACCGCTCCGAGCGAGAGGATCAGGGCCAGGCTCGCGATGGCGAACCACATCTCGGTGGTCGCCGTCTGCGCGGCGGGGACCGGTCTCTCGAAACCGGCGGCCGCGGCCGGGGCGGGGAGCAAGGCGAGGAGGGGGATTAGGCGGGTCATGTCAGGTCTCCATGGTGAGGGTCTGATAGATGTCCGGCAGCGCGCGAGGCAACCGGTCGGGGTCGGGCAGGAGCGTGAAGCCCGCCCGGCCGAAGATGCGGGCGAACCAGTCCTGCCCGTCGGCGTCGACGATCACGCCGTGTACCGATTGGCCGGCGGCGCGCGACTCGCGCACGGCCATGCGGCTGTCCTCGATCCCGTGCACGCCTTCGTAGTGGTCGAGATCGTTGGGCTTGCCGTCCGTCAGGACGAGAAGCAGCCGCCGGGTCGCGCCTTCTTCGGAGAGCTGTGCCGAGACGTGCCGGATCGCGGCGCCGAGACGGGTGTAATGGCCGGGCCTGAGGCTGCCGAGACGCGCGGTGACCGAGGTGCCCATCGGCTCGTCGAAGCGCTTGGCCCGCGTCAGGAAGACCCGGTCCCTGCGCAGCGAGGAGAACCCCCAGATCGCGAGCCGGTCGCCCGCACTGTCGATACCGGCTGCGAGAGCGGCCAGCGCCTCGCGCGCGGTGTCGATAACGGGACGGTCGCCGAGCGTGGCCTCGGTCGAGCGGGAACAGTCCATCAGAATCGCGACGGAGAGGTCGCGGGCGGTCTGGCGGCTGGCCTGCCAGACCCGGTCGCTGCCGCTGTGCCCCGCGGCGAGATCGGCCCGCGCGTTGACCACCGCGTCGAGGTCGAGATCGTCGCCGTCGACCTGCCGGGATAGGATCACGCGGCGCGGATGGAGCGGCGCGAATTGCCGCCGCACCCGCGCGACGAGCCGGGGATCGGGAGAATAGCCCGTCGCCTCCGTCGCCACGGCTTCGAGAACGCGCACGTGGTCGGGCATCAGGGCATTGGTGCGGTGGTTCCACTCGGGGTAGGTGAAACGCCCGGCGAGCCGCTCGTGCTCGGCGTCCTGTGGCGAGAGGTCGAGCGACACGCGGAGGCGCGAGGCCGCGCGCTTGAGGTGTTCGGACAGCGTCAGGTGATCCTGGTCCTCGGCCGCTTTCTGGGCGTTCTCCGCGTCGTCGTCATCGACCATGCGGTTGATGTTGAGGCTCTCGGCCCAGGACATGATCGACTCGAAGCGGTGGACGATGAAGCTGTCGCTCCGGTTCGCCTGGTCGCGGTCCTCGCGCTTGGCGCTCTTGCGCGTCGTCGTCGCGAGCGCCGGTGTCTCGGTCGGTTCCTCGGCGCCCTTCGGCGCCTGGCCGCTGTCCTCCCGGCGCAGGCGGAGCCAGATAGGCACCGGTTCATAGGTCCGGTAGCCGCGCGGCGCGGGCCCGCCGAGCAGCGCCCCGATCCCCGCCCCGCCGCCGAGCTGATCGAGGATGAGCGACTCGACGGCCGCTTCGTGTGCCGGCAGGCCGGTCCGGGCCCGCGCGGCGATCAGGTGTGTGCACATGGCGTTGTGGGCCTCGCGCAGACCCGGACAGGCGAGATAGGCCGCGTCCGAGGCGGCGACGAGGGCGGAGAGCTCCTGCAGGTCGCGTAGATAGGGATCCGGCTCGGGCAGGGGCACATCGACCCGGGCCGCGAGAGCCGCGAGCCAGAGATAGGCGGCGCGGTTCAGCGCCCGGTCGGGGAAGGTGTCGATCACCGGCGGCAGACGCAGCCGCTCGCCGGTGAAATCGGCCGTATGGACCATCTCGCGTGGCGTCCCGATCCGGCGCAGCCGCGAAAGGCGATGGGCCGAGGTCGCGGCCGGGGCCGGGACGATCTCCGTCCCCGGGGCCCCGCCGAGCGCGCGAAAGAGCGTCGCGGCACTGCGGCGCATCTCGTCGAAGGTGACGGCCGCCTCCGCATGCCGGGCAGCCGCGCCCTGGCGGCTCGCCCAGTCGTGCCAGAGGTTTCCGACGGTCTCCTCCGGCTCCATCAGGTCGAGTGCATGGATCATGGCGTCACCCGTAGACCGTCGCGGCGAGGTCGCGCAGGGCCTGCTGCGTGTCCGGCTCGTCCGACAGCGGCTCGATGATGGCGACCTCGAGCGCCCGGTCGACGGTCATGCCTCCCGCGATCAGCGAGCCGGCATAGACCAGCAGCCGCGTCGAGACACCCTCTTCGAGGTCCATGCCAGAGAGCGACCGGATATGCCGGGCGAGCCGGACGAGCCCGGAGGCCCGCCCCTCGTCCAGACCGCTTTCCCGGACCACGACGCCGGTCTCGGTGGCGATCTCCGGGAAGTCGAAGCCGATGGAGAGGAAGCGCTGGCGCGTCGAGGGCTTCAGCTTCTTCAGGACGTTCTGGTAGCCGGGATTGTAGCTAGCCACGAGCATGAAGCTCTCCGGCGCCTGAAGCTCCTCTCCGGTCCGGTCGATCACGAGGCGGCGCCGGTCGTCGGTCAGAGGGTGGAGAACGACGGTGACGTCCTTCCGGGCCTCCACGACCTCGTCGAGGTAGCAGATGCCCCCTTCGCGAACGGCCCGCGTCAGGGGGCCGTCGACCCAGACGGTCTCTCCGCCCTTCAGCAGGTAGCGCCCGATCAGGTCCGCCGCCGAGAGGTCGTCATGGCAGGCGACGGTGTGGAGCGGCAGGCCCAGCCGGGCCGCCATGTGCTCGACGAAGCGCGTCTTGCCGCAGCCGGTGGGCCCCTTCAGGAGAAGGGGCAACCGGTTGGCGTGGGCCGCTTCGAAGACGGCGCATTCGTCTGACTGCGGGCTGTAGAAGGGTGCGGGCTTGAGGCTTGCGAGACTGGTCATGGCTCACTCTCCCGGCACGGGGTTGGCGGGGCCGGGCGTGACGACTTCGCCTCGCCGCACCACGACCGTCGAGTAGATGAAGAGGATCGCGCCCAGCACGACGGCCACGCCCGAGCCGAAGCGCATGAGGTAGAAGAGCGACAGGTCGTCCTGCACCACCATGTAGTAGTCGCCCAGCACCCGCTGCATGTGCGTCTGGATCGTCCCGGCGAAGGTCAGCGTGAAGGTCATGAAGGCCATGCCACCGGTCATCAGCCAGAAGGACGCCATGTTGAGCACCTGGTTGTAGGGCGCGCGTCCGCGCAGCATCGGCATCGCGTAGGTGAACATGGCGAGGTTAAGCGCGACGTAGGCCCCGTAGAAGGCTAGGTGCCCGTGCGCCGCCGTCACCTGGGTGCCGTGGGTGTAGTAATTCACACCATGCAGCGTGTGCAGGAAGCCCCAGACCCCGGCGCCGAAGAAGGCGACGGTGGAGGCGCCGAGCGACCAGAGCAGCGCGGCCTTGTTCGGGTGGTTCTTGCGGCCCTTCCAGACCATCACGAAGGCGAAGGACATCATCGCGAAGAACGGCACCACCTCGAAGGTCGAGAAGATCGAGCCGACCCACTGCCAGTATCCGGGCGTGCCGATCCAGTAGTAGTGGTGACCGGTCCCGAGGATGCCCGAGAAGAGCGCCGTGGCGACGATGACGTAGAGCCACTTCTCGATCACCTCTCGGTCGACGCCGGTGAGCTTGAGCATCAAGAAGCCGAGGATCGCGGCCATGACCAGCTCCCAGGTCGCCTCGACCCAGAGGTGCACGACGAACCACCAGTACATCTTGTCGAGCGCCAGGTTGTCGGGGTTGATGAAGGCGAAGATCCACAGCAGGCAGAGCAGCCAGAGGCCGACCAGCATGATGTTGGTGATCGCCGTCTTCCGGCCCGCCAGGGCGGTCAGCGAGATGTTCACGAGGAAGATCACCGCCGCGACGAGGATGCCGAACTTCACCCAGAGCGGCTGTTCGAGGAACTCGCGCCCGCCGTGGATGCCCACGAGGTAGGAGCCGACGGCGCCAAGCGTGCCGACCAGCAGGATGATGAGCTGTGCCCAGGCGAGCTTTTCAGAGAAGAGCTCCCGCTCCGCCTCTTCCGGCACGAGGTAGTAGGCCGCGCCGAAGAAGCCCAGCAGCAGCCAGACGATGAGCGCATTGGTGTGGATCATCCTCACGATGTTGAAGGGAAGCAGCTCCGACAGCGTGTTCGGAGCGACGTAGATCCAGCCGGCGAGCAGCCCGCCGGAGACCTGGATCGCGAAGAGCGCGAGCGCCGCGTAGAAGTACCAGAGCGCGACGCGTTGTGACTTGAATTTCATTGGGTGTCCCTCCTCAGCCGGCGTCGTTCGGCGGCCAGTCCTGGGTGTGGTTCTTGTCGGCCCAGCGCAGGAATTCCGCGAGGCCGCGGGTCTCTTCCTCCGTCAGGTCGAAATGCGGCATCTGCCTGCGGCCCTCGATCCCGGAGGGCTGCGACTGCATCCAGCCATCGAGGATCTGGTAGGCGCCCTCGGGGTCGTCGACGACGCCCCAGCGGGTCATCACGTTGCCGACCTCGGGTGCGAAGTAGGCGCCCTCGCCGTGCAGCGTGTGGCAGTTGATGCAGGAGTTCCGCTCCCAGACGTGCTTGCCCAGGACGACCTCCTCGGAGAGCTCCATCTCTGAGGTCGAGGTGGAGACGATGTAGCGGTGCGAGTGCACCGTCATGGCCGCGAAGATGCCTATGAAGAAGATCGACCCCCCATAGAACACGTTTCGCGCCCGGGACTTGGTGAGGATTTCCGACATTCCCCGGCCTTTCTCGGATCGTTGCGATGGGCCGGGGGTAGCGTGGTTCGGCGTCGCGCTTGTTGCGCCGGCGCAAAGAACGTCACGGTCGGGCAGAGCAATCTGGCGGCACGTTCAAGGGAGCCAGACCATGCGCCGTCCGGATTTCGACGACCCCGACCTTCCGCTCGCGCGGATGTTCGATCAATGGCCCGACGTGGCGACGGCCTTCATCGAGCGGCGCATGCTCTGCGTCGGCTGCCCCATCGCGCCGTTTCACACCGTCATCGACGCCTGCGAGGAATACGAACTGGACGAGGACGGCTTCCGCGAGGAAATCCGCCGCGCTGCCGGGCTGGTGACGTTGCCCGAGGACTGACCGGAGTACGATCTACCCCGCCGCGCCGCTCATCAGGACGAGCTGGTGCGGTTCGGTGACGGTGATGTGCTTCCGGGTGGACTGGACGATGCCCTGCTTCTGCCAGGCCGAAAGCAGGCGGCTGACGGTGTGCAGGGTGGTCCCCGTCATCTCGGAGATATTTGCCCGGGTGATCGGAAAGGCGATCTCGATCCCGTCCTCGGTCTTGCGGCCGGACTGGTTGACCATGCGAAGGAGCGCCGAGGCGACACGCTGCTCCACGGCTTTCGTCGCCAGGTCGGTGACCCGCGTCTGGAACTCGCCGAGCCGCTCTCCGAGCGTCTTGTAGCTCTCCGTCGCGAAGCCGTCGTACCGGGCCGCGAACTCGGACCAGAGGCGTACCGGCCAGGAGAGCGCGAGAGACTCAGAGGCGCAGATCGAGGTCGCGGGATAGGTCTCCCGCCCGATGGCGGGCGCGATCCCGAAGAGCTGGCCCGGCGGAATATGCAGGGCGATGACCTGCTCGCCGTCCTGGGTGGTCCGGACGACCCTGATGTGCCCGTCGAGAAGCAGGTAGAAACGGTCGGCCTGCATCCCCTCGCGGAACACGGCCGTGCCCTCGTCGTAGCGGCGGGAGGTGGCCTGGTCGAGGATCTCGCGGATCTGCGCTCTCTCCAGCCGTGAGAAAGGGGGCAGTCCGGTCAGCAGGCTTTCGTCGAGGCGGGGCACCGAGGGCCTCCGAAGTTGTGGCAGGACAAAGTTCGCACCGGCACCGATATCGCATCCTCCGAGGCGACGGAACGGCCGGTCGCACACCTGGCCGGACCGTCGGCGGGCCGGACTCTCGTTTTCCCTGGCCGGCCCGCCCCCCTCGCTTCAGTCACCGGAGTCCCTCGATGTCCCATCTCCGCGCCCCTTTCACAGGACCGGCCCTGTTCAGCTACGGCTTCCGCCCCTTCTTTCTTGCCGCCACGCTCTTCGGCGTCCTCGTCGTGCCGGTCTGGCTGCTGGCCTGGCGTGGCGACGTCGCGCTGAGCGGCCCGTTCAGCCCGGTGGACTGGCACGTTCACGAGATGCTCTTCGGCTACGCGGCCGCCGTGATCGCCGGCTTCCTGTTCACCGCGGTCCCGAACTGGACGGGCCGGATGCCGGCCCGGGGCTGGCCGTTGCTCGGTCTACTGACACTCTGGATCCTCGGCAGGCTCGCCGTCGCCGGGGTGTTGGGGCTACCGGACGTCGGAGTTATGATCGTCGATGCAGCGTTCCTCGCTGCGGTCTGCGCGATGATCGCGCGCGAGATCGTCGCCGGGCGGAACTGGCGCAACCTCAAGGTCTGCGTTCCGGTCCTGCTCTTTCTCTCCGCCAACCTCATGTTCCATGCCGAGGCCATGACGAAAGGGGCGGCGGACTATGGGCTCCGGCTGGGGTTCTCGGTGGTGGTCTTCCTGATCATGCTGATCGGGGGGCGGATCATCCCGAGCTTCACGCGCAACTGGCTGGCCAAGCGGGGCGCTTCGCGGATGCCGAAGCCCTTCGGCCGTTTCGACGGTCTGTCGCTGGCGGTCGGGGCGACCGGACTACTGACCTGGACCGCAGCACCGTGGTCGGTCGCGGCGGGTCTCGCTCTCGGGCTTGCGGGGGGCCTCCACGTCGTCCGCCTCGTTCGGTGGGAAGGGCGTGCCACATGGCGTTCGCCCCTGCTGCTCATGCTTCACATAGCCTACGCCTTCGTGCCCATGGGCCTGTTTGCGACCGCGGCCGCTTCGGTGGGCTGGGTCGCTCCTGCCATGGGCATCCACCTCCTGGGGATCGGAGCGATCGGCGGCATGACCCTCGCGGTGATGATGCGCGCCACCCGGGGTCACACCGGACGGAGCCTCGATGCCGGTCCCGCGCTCACGGCGGCCTTCGTTCTCATCGTCGGGGCGGCCCTCCTGCGGGCGCTCGGCGCTTACTCCGAACTCGCCGGGGTGGACGGGATCACGCTGGCTGCCACACTCTGGACCGCCGGGTTCGCTATCGTTGTCGCCCGGATAGCGCCGTGGTTGGCTCTTCCGGCCCCGGAAAGGAAGCGTGCCCAGACGGCATGAGGGCGGCGGCGAGGTGGGGCCGCCGAGGGCAGGCCGATGGCCGGTTTGACGCCGCTCCTCTCGGCAACCTCCGGATCATGATGACTTGAGGGCGCCCCGTTGGCTTCGGGGCGCCCACCGCTCAGGCAGGGGTGTCCCTGACCAGACGAAAGCCGAGGTGATCCGGCGGGATCCCGGCGCCGCATCCTCCGGCCCGGGCGTCTCGGACGAAGTCGACGATCAGCGCGCGGTGCTGACCCGCCACGATCCGGGCGATGCAGTTCTCCGTCCGCACGGTCATTTCACCTTCATCGGATACCACGCCGGAGCTCTGGCAGGTGGTCGTCCACTCCCAGACGTTTCCGCCGAGATCGGCGATGCCGTGGCTGTTGAACCCGAAGGCGCCCGGCGGCCTGACCGGCTGCACGGAGTCCCAGCGGCCCTTGGTGTTCCGGGCATAGGCGGCATTCAGCCAGCGCCCCGGATCGTAGGTGTCGTAGTCGCCACCGATCGTCGCGTCGTCGACGAAGCGTTCCGCGGCCGCTCGCTGCCACTCTTCGTCCGTCGGCAACCGCCAGGTTTCCCCCGTCTCGTCAGAGAGCCAGTCCGCGTAGGCCGTCGCGTCCGAGAGATTGGCCTGCACCATCGGCAGGTCGGCCTGCGCGAGGTCGGTGCCGGTCTCGGGGCAGGCGCGAGCGGCCACGCAGGCGGAGTAGTCCCCGCGGCTCACCTGGTACGTCATGATCTCGAGCGGCGCGTCTGCGTCCCGCCGGATCAGCGGCGGATCGACGGGCTTGCCGTCCTTCAGCCAGTCCCCCGAGGGCCGCCAGTCATAGGAGCCCGGAGGCACGACAACCGTCTCGGGCCTCACGGTGAAAGCGTCCGTTCGCGTGGCCTCCCAGCCCCCCAGCCCGACCGCTCCGAGGGCCGCGGAAAGAAGCAGGGCCGATGCAAGTTTCATGTCATCCTCCTTCAACGAAAAAGGGGCGGCCCGAGAGCCGCCCCAAATCCCACCTGCGCTCGAGTGGCGTCAGAACGCGCCGTAGGCGGTCGGGGCCTGCACCTGTTCCATCAGGTCGTTGTTCCAGGTCCCCTCGACCACGAAGTGGGCCGTCGCGCCGAGGTTCACCGCCTCGATGAGGTTGTGGTTCACGTAGGTGTAGACGCCGGGCTGGAGGAACTCGTAGAGCGCCGCTCCCGCCGAACCCCCGCGGATGAACCAGGTCTCGAAGTCCCGCGCAGGCGCGTTGTTGAACTTGCCGGCCTCCCAGACGAGGTCACCGTGCCCGCCGATCAGGTGCGGACGGCTGTCGCGGTTCGCCTGGGCGTGGATGATAAGGACCTTCTCCCCCACGTTGGCCTTGAGAGCCCTGTCGCCCGTCAGCGAGCCGACGGCCCCGTTGAAGACCACGTGGGTCGGGATGAGCCCGTT
The DNA here is from genome assembly GCF_008710275.1 of Histidinibacterium aquaticum. Classification (GTDB taxonomy): domain Bacteria; phylum Pseudomonadota; class Alphaproteobacteria; order Rhodobacterales; family Rhodobacteraceae; genus Oceanicola; species Oceanicola aquaticus. Next base: position 427,934 of record NZ_VYQE01000001.1, on the reverse strand, counting down.
CATCACGTCCATCATGTCGGCGTACCCCGAGACCGCGTCCGGGTACCGGCGATAGGCGCCAGTCTCGTCCTTCGGAACGTAGAAGTCGTTCTCACCGATGTAGGCCAGGCGATCGTAGCGGACCGGGATGCCGTCGTGGTCCTTCAGCCCGTCGCGGGGCAGGATCATGACCGCGCCCGACATGCCCGAGACGACGTGCCAGGGGATCATCGAGCCGCCGGGCGCGCAGTGGTAGACGAAGACGCCGGGCCGGGTGGCCTTGAAGCGGAGGATCGTCTGCTCGCCGGGCATGACCTTGGTCAGGGCACCGCCCCCCAGCGCGCCGGTGGCGGCGTGGAAGTCGATGTTGTGCTCCAGCATGTTCGTCGGCGGGTTGCGCAGCGTGAGCTCGAGGTAGTCGCCTTCGTGGACCACCATCATCGGGCCCGGAACGGAGCCGTCGAAGGTCATCGCCTGCACCCAGGCGTCGTCGGCGATCTGCATCTCCTGTTCCACGATATCCATCGTGAACTCCACGACGCGGGGACCGCCCGGGGCGACCTGCTCATGCTCGTGGACAAAGGGCGGGGCGACCAGCTCGCGCTTGATGCGCGGCAGGTGCGCGACGTCCGATGCCACCGCGGCCGTCATGTCCGGTGCGCTCTCGGCCTTCGCGGCCGAAGCGAGGATCGGAGCGGCGGCTGCGCCAACGGCTCCGAGGAGTGCGGCTCTACGGGTGATCATCTGTCTGTCTCCTTCTCAATCCCGTATCGGATGAGCTGAAGGTACGAGGTCCGCCCGCGGCAAACGTTGTGCCAGAGCAAGCTTCGGGCGCGTTCGGGAAAAGTTCGCGACCTTCGCCGGAGTTTGCGCCGCAGCAACGTGTCGATCCGCGGAAATCCCCAGATTGGGGCCATCGATGTTCTCAAGACATGAAAGGACAGAACATGACCCGCATGAGCCTCGTGATCTCCACCGCGCTCGCCGCCCTCGTCGCGCAGAGCGCCGTCGCCGAGGAGCACGTCGTCAAGATGCTGAACCGGGGCGAGGCCGGCGCGATGGTCTTCGAGCCCGCCTTCATCGACGCCGAGGTAGGAGACACCGTGCGCTTCGTCCCGACCGATCGCGGCCACAACGCGGAGACGGTGGAAGGCATGGTTCCCGACGGCGCGGAGATGGTCGTCGGCGGCATGAACGAGGAGGTCGTCATCGAGGTCACCGAAGAAGGCGTCTACGGCATCCGCTGCAAGCCGCACTACGGCATGGGCATGGTCGCCGTGATCGCCGCCGGAGAGCCGGTGAACCTGGAAGAGGCCAGCGAGGTCCGCGCACCGGGCCGCGCCGCCTCGACTTTCGAGGAGCTGCTGTCGCGGACCGCGAAAACCGAAGGCTAGCTCGATCCCGGCGTTGAAGAGCAGCGCAGGAGAGCCTCGGCATCTTGTGAGAAATCCGGCCCGGCGTCCCCCTTGGGGGCGCCGGGATTTTTCAGTCGAGCGGCCCGGCGGGGGCACCCGGCCTGTCACATCGACACCGGCGCGTTCCGTACTCTCGCTGAAAGACGAAGGCTGGCTGGGGTGGTAGGATTCGAACCTACGGTACACGGTACCAAAAACCGCTGCCTTACCGCTTGGCTACACCCCAGCAGCAGGCGGGGAGATAGCGTCGGATTCGGAGGGGTGCAACCCCTTTGCGCGTCACTCCTTCCGGGCGTCCTCCCGCAGGAGGTCCCGGCTCGTCCTCTGGTTCCGCTCGGCGTCGACGATGGCGTCGAGATCCTCCGACGCCGTCTCGGCGACCGCATCCAGGGTGGCCGGCTCGCTCTCGGCCGAGGGGGCGGGGGCCGCGGGCGCGCTCTCGCCGGCCTGGACGATGGTGTAGGTGGTGTTCGGCATCTCGATGCCCGCCGCCGCGAAGGCGCGCTTGACCTGCCGCAGCGCCTCGCTGCGCGCGAGCAGGAGCGAATTCTCGCGCTGGTCGATCCAGCCGGTCGCCACCACTTCCACGCCGCTGTCGGTGATCTCGCCCAGCCAGACCATCGGGGCGGGGCTCTCCAGCGTGAAGGGGAGGCCCTGCACCGTCTGCAGCGCCAGCCGCTTCGCCTCCGCCAGGTCGGACATGAGATCGACACCGATGGTGAGCATGAAGCGCATCTCGGGGTTGGCGGAGAAGTTCACGATCCGGCTCTTGAAGACGGTCGCGTTCGGGATGCGGATCTGGTTGCCGTCGAAGTTGAGCAGGATCGTCGCGCGGCTCGTCAGCCGGATGACCTTGCCCTGGTCCCCGTTGATCTCGACGACGTCGTTGGGCCCGAAGGGCTGGCGGATCGAGAGCATGATGGAGGCGATGAAATTCTCCACGGTGTCGCGCACCGCGAAGCCGACGGCGAGGCCGATGATCCCCGCCGCGCCCAGGATCGTCGAGAGCAGCGCGGTGGCGTTCAGCACGTCGAGCGCGACGACCAGTCCGACGATGACGAAGACGACTCGGATCACGGCGCGGTAGACATCCGCGATGAAGGCGTTGGGCGCGATCCGGTCCCAGGGCCGCCGCAGCCGCGCGAGGGCGAAGCCGATCCCGACGATCACCGCGAAGATGGCTGCCGCGATCAGCACGAGGGGCAGGGCGATGAGGACGGATTCCACGCGCGTCCGGAACCGGTCCATCGCCGGGTTCAGGCGGCGTGCGATGTCCGCGGTCTCCGTCACCTCGTTCTTCACGGCGACCACGCCTTCGACGCGCTGTGCGAGTTCTCCGAGGGAGGTGACCTCCGGGGCCGAGGTGGTGGTGCCCTGCAGCGTCACGATGCCCTCCGCGACGCTGACGGTGACGTCCTCGTAGCCTCCGAGCTCGGCCAGGATCTCGCGGATTCGGCGTTCGACCGCGGCGTCTGTGACGCCGTCGCTGACGGCGGCGATGGGCCCGTCCGGCCCGGTGTCCTGAGCGCCCAGCGGCGGGGCGAGCAGGAGCAGGACAATAAGAAGGCGGAGAAGGGACATTGCAGCGGCACCGGGGACTGGATCGCGCCGCAGCCTATGCGGCGGCGCGACGGGCGGAAACCGCCCTTCGGGCCGATGGGCCTTCGGTGTTGCCGCCGGGTCCGATCAGAGTTCCGAAAGCCGGCAGTCGGGCAGGCAGCGCTCCACGTCCTCGAGATGGCAGAGCTGCGTTCCGGGGGTGGTCACGGCGGCCGATGCGGCGGCGGCCCCCCAGCGCATGGCTTCCGCCTCGTCCTGTCCCCGGGCGAGCGCCATGGTGAAGCCGCCGACGAAGCTGTCGCCCGCGCCGACCTTGGAATTCACGACGACCGGGGCGGCGGAGACATGCAGACGGCGATCGGCCGTCGCCATGACCGAGCCGTCCGCGCCGCGGGCGATAATCACCAGCCGGGCCGCCCCGCGCCGCACAAGGGAGGCGGCGAAGCCCGCGCTCTCTTCGCGAGAGGCCAGCGGACGCCGCGCCAGTTCCTCTCCCTCGTGCTGGTCCATGCGCAGCACGTAGGGCGGTTTCTTCTGACCCGCGGCCAGGTGGGCGAGGGCAGGGCCCGAGGTGTCGAGGATGATCTCCTCGTCGGTCTCGGCGAAATCGCCGCAGATCCGGGCGTAGAGGTCGGGCGCGGCGCCGGAGGGCCCGGAGCCCGACAGCACGAGGTAGCCGTCGCCGGTGGCGGCCTCGCGCAGCGCCTCGCGCACCGCGTCGATGTCGCTGCGGTGCCACTCGGGACCGGGGAGCATGAAACGCAGCTGGTCCATGGTCGAGAGATCGGTCACCGCGAGGCTCTGGCGGGTCTCGCCCGGTGCCTCGTAGACGACGGGTGTCAATCCGGCGCTGGTCAGCAGGTTGAGGAGCGCCTGCCCGGTGTCGCCGCCAAGGGCGACGAAGCAGCGCGACTGGCCTCCCATCTGGTGGATGGCCCGCGCCACGTTCAGGCCCCCGCCGCCCGGGTCGGTGTCGGGCGGGGAGCAGCGCAGCTTCACGTTCGGCTGGACGTGCGCGACCGAGGTCGCCAGGTCGAGCGCGGGGTTGAGCGTGACGGTGAGGATGTCGCGCATGTGGGGCCTCCGGACTTCGTTGGCGCTAACATGGCACGTCGGCCAACGCCTTGAAAGCCACCCCGGAGCTCTCTCAGCCCGGCATCAGCTGGTAGAGATGCGGCACGTACCGGAAGCCGTCACCCTCCCGTTCGACGTATCCGCAGGCCGGGAAAGGCATGTGGTAGCCGATCATCGGGACCCGGTCGTCGGCAAGCTGCGAGAGCACCCGCCGCCGTGTCGCCGCGGCCTGCGTCTTGTCCATGTCGAAGGTCACCTCCCAGTCCGGGTGGGCCAGCGAATAGACCGGATGGTTCGCCACGTCGGCGAAGAGGTAGAGGCGCCGGGAGTCGCTCTCGAGCTGGAAGGTCATGTGCCCGGGGGTGTGGCCAAAGGCGGCCTCGGCGGTGATGCCGGACAGGACGGCGTCACCGTCATCGAGGAACCGGATCCGCTCGGCGAGCGGCCTGACCTTGCTCTCGAAGGCCTCGCTGTCGCGCTTCGACCAGGCGTCGTATTCGACCGCGCCAGTCAGGTACTGGGCCTGCGGAAAGGTCTCTTCGCCGCTCTCGTCGGTCAGCCCGCCGATGTGGTCGCCGTGGAGGTGGGTCAGGACGACATGCGTGATGTCCCCGGTCCCGTAGCCGGCCGCCGAGAGCGCCGCGACGAGCCCCTCGGCCTTGAGCCCCGTGTCGAAGAGCACCCGCTCCGAGCCGGTATCCACCAGCGTCGGGGTGAAGAAGAACTGGGCCCAGTCCGTCGGCAGGAAGGCGGCGCGGCTCGCGGCCGCGAAGGTCTCGGCGTCGACGTTCAGGCCGAAAATCGAATGCGGGTCCTCGCGCCGCGGCGAACCGGCGAGCAGCGTGGTGACCTTCCAGTCGCCGAGGCGGAAGTCGCGGAACCGGGGCAGGTGGGCCGGGGACGGATCGGGCATGGCGGTCTCCTTCTCGTCGGCTCAGTTAGGTCCGACAGTCCGAATGACGAAGAGGCTCGCAAGCGTCAAATAGTTAACGAAGAGGGCGATGAGTGAGATTATCATTTAATGACAATGGTTTATCTCCATGTCCAAGCTTGGACAGGCTGCGGCCCTTCCCGTGCTTGGCTACTCCCACCAAGGATCGATTGCGGCGATATCGTCGTCCGACCAGCCGAAATGATGCGCAAACTCGTGCACCGTCACGTGACCCACGAGCTCCGCCACCGTAACGTTCCCCCGGTCCGCCCATTCGTCGAGGATCGGCCGCCGGAAGAGCCAGACCGTATCCGGCCCCTGCGGCACGTCCATCACCGATTTCTCCGTCATCGGAACCCCCTCGTAGAGCCCGGTGAGGTCGAAGTCCCCGGCCTGCATCTCCTCGAGGATCTCCTCGGGCGGAAAGTCGACGACCCGCAGGGCGACCTCCAGCGCGGCCTTGCGAAAGGGCTCGGGCAGGATCTCGATGGCACGGCGGGCGCAGGCCTCGATTTCCTCGAGGCTGGGAGCGGTCTGGTCCATGGGCCCGATATGGACAATCCCGGCCCGCTGTGGAAGAGCGCGCGCCAAAGGAGCCGCGCCATGACCACCACCCGCTTCGCCCCCTCTCCGACCGGTTACCTGCACATCGGCAACCTGCGCGCCGCGCTCTTCAACTACGCCATCGCCCGGCAGGTCGGCGGCGATTTCATCCTGCGCATCGACGACACCGACCCCGAGCGGTCGAAGGAAGACTACGTCGACGCGATCAAGGAGGATCTCACCTGGCTCGGCCTCGACTGGGACCGGATCGAGCGCCAGTCCGAGCGGCTCGACCGCTACGCCGCCGCTCAGCAGAAGCTGATCGAGATGGGCCGGCTCTACGAGTGCTTCGAGACGCCGACCGAGCTCGACCTCAAGCGCAAGAAGCAGCTCAACATGGGCCGCCCGCCGGTATACGACCGCGCCGCTCTCGATCTATCGAACGAGGAGAAGGACCGCCTGCGCGCCGAACGTGGCGGCTACTGGCGCTTCAAGCTCGACCAGGAGCGGATCGAGTGGGAGGACGGCATCCTCGGCCCGATCTCCATCGACGCGGCGTCCGTCTCCGATCCGGTCCTGATCCGCGCGGACGGGCAGGTGCTCTACACCATCGCCTCCGTCGTCGATGACACCGAGATGGGGATCACGGACGTCGTGCGCGGCTCGGACCACGTGACCAACACCGCCACCCAGATCCAGATCATCCAGGCGCTGGGCGGCACCGTGCCCCGCTTCGCCCACCACTCGCTGCTAACCGGTCCGCACGGCGAGGCGCTTTCCAAGCGGCTCGGCACGCTCTCCCTCCGCGACCTCCGCGCCCGCGGCATCGCACCCGCGGCGATCCTCTCGCTCATGGCGCGGCTCGGCTCGTCCCAGCCCGTGGAGCTGCGCGAGACGACCGAGGCCGTGGTCGAAGGCTTCGACCTGTCGTCCTTCGGCTCGGCGCCGACCAAGTTCGACAGCGAGGACCTCGTCCCGCTGACGCACCGCTGGCTCGTCGGCCGTCCCTACGAGGAGGTGAAGGACGACGTACTGGCGCTCGGCGTGCCCGAGCACCTTGGCCCCGTGTTCTGGGATGTCGTGCGCGAGAACATCGACACGCTCTCCGACATGGCCGGCTGGTGGCGCCTCTTCTACGAGGGTGCCTCTCCCGAGGTCCCCGAGGAGGATCGGGCCTTCGTGGAAGAAGCGCTCGGGCTTCTGGGGGAGCCTCCCTACACCGAGACGACCTGGTCCGACTGGACCGGCGCGGTGAAGGAGGCGACGGGCCGCAAGGGGAAGGGCCTCTTCATGCCGCTCCGCCAGGCAGTCACGGGTATGGACCGGGGCCCCGAGATGGCACAGGTCATGCGCCTGATGCAGGTGAAGCCCTCGCTCTGACCCGGCCGGTTAGGCTAGAGGATCAGGCCGCGCCGAGACGGGAGAGGTCGTAGGCCTCCGGCCCCGCGACCCGCGCGCCGGTCTCGTCGAGGATCCGGTCCACTTTCCTCCGCTCGTCGGGCGAGAGAAGCTGCGGGCGGGGGTAGATCGGAGCCTCCCGGTCGTCGAGCACCGGTGCATCCCAGCCCCGGGTGGAGGCGACGAAACGGTCGACGCCGTCCTGCCCGAAGAGCCGCAGGTAGCCCTGGACCACGACGTCGATGTAGCTCAGCAGGATGGGATGCGAGACGTCGGGCGGCTCCAGCTTGTCGGACTCGATCTCGTAGACCACAGTTGGGCCGATCTCGCCGTCATGCCGGACAAGCTCGGTCACGTCGCGGCGGGCGTAGGCCCGTTCCCTCTCGTCCAGCGCGCGCCAGTCGGCCCCCGGCACGTCGGCGACCACGCCCTCGATCTCGGAGTCCTCGGCGCGTTCCACCGAGAGGAAGGCCACAGGGCGGAGCTGCGCGTGCCGCCACACGCGTCGCCAGCCCGAGAGGCGGGCCGGACGTGCGCCGGGATAGTCGTGGGTGGAGAGATTGACGAGCGAGCCGTAGCCGAAGAACCGATGTGTCATTCGCGGGCCCTTAGCACACGGGCCGGGCGCGCAGCCAGCGGCCGGAGCGCGAAGAGCAGGCCCGCGACCAGCGTCGCGGCCATCCCGCCCAGAACGATGGCAAGCGCGTTGCCCCAGATCACCGCGTAATCGGTCTCCATGACGAAGGTGCTCACGGCCCACCCCCCGAGCAGCCCCGCCGCCAGCGCGACGCCGCCCGCCGCGAGGCCCAGAAGGGCGGAGCGCAGGGCGAAGCTCGCGAGGATGCGCCGCCGGCTTGCGCCGAGGGTCTTGAGCACGGCGCTCTCGTAGACGCGGCTCCTCTCGCCGGCGGCAGCTGCACCGATGAGCACGAGGAAGCCCGTCAGGAGCGTCGCGGCCGCACCGTAGCGGGTCGCGGCGGAGATGCCCTGAAGCAGTTCCAGCACCCGGTCGATCCCCTCTCGGATCGAGATCGCGGTCACGTTCGGATAGGCCTGCGTCACGTCGCGGAGGATCGCCGCCTCGGCCTCTTCATCTGCGTAGACCGTGCTGATCCAGCTGTGCGGGGCGCCGGCCAGGGCCGAGGGGTTCATCGACAGGACGAAGCCGATCCCCGCCGTCTCGAACTCCACCTCGCGGAAGCTCGCGATCTCGGCGGTGATGTCCCGCCCGAGGATGTTGAGGGTGATCTCGTCGCCGAGAGCCAGCCCGATCTCCGCGGCCTCCTCGGCGGCGAAGCTGACGAGGGGCGGGCCGTCGTAGTCCTCCGGCCACCACTCTCCCGCGGTCAGCACGGTGTCGTCGGGCAGCTCTTCGGAATAGGTCACGCCCCGGTCCCCCTGAACGACCCAGTGGCCCCCGGCCACTTCGGTCGCGGGCGCGCCGTTGATCCGGGTGATGATGCCCCGGAGCATAGGTGCGGCGTCGACCCGGCTGACGGCGGGATCGGTCTCGACCCGTTCGCGGAAGCCGTCGATCTGGTCGGGCTGGATGTCCACGAAGAAGTAGGAGGGTGCGACCTCCGGCAGTTCGCCCGAGATCGACTGGCGGATATTTCCGTCGATCTGGCCGATCCCCGCGAGCACGGCGAGACCGAGGCCGAGGGAGAGGACCACCGACGTCGCCTCGCCGCCCCGCGCTCCGATGGCGCCGAGGGCGAGCCGCAGCGCCGGACGGCCGCGCGCCGCGTGGCCGGACCGTCGGGCGAGGGCCCGCGCCAGCGCCGCCGCCAGCGCCAGCAGCGCGAGCGACCCGGCGATGCCGCCGGCCGTCCAGAGCGTGAGTTCGACGGTGCCCGAGAACCAGATGGCGGCCGCCAGCAGGACGAGGAGAAGCGCGCCGGTGGCCGCGATGTAGCGGGGCCGGGGCAGGGCGCTGCCGCCCGAAAGGGAGTCGCGGAAGAGCGTCGCGGCGCGCACCTCCTCTGCCCGGGCCAGGGGCCAGAGCGTGAAGATCAGCGCGGCGAGGACCCCGTAGAGTGCGGCCTCCAGCAGGGGGGCCGGATAGAGGCCGAGGTCGATGGGCACGGGCAGCCGCGACTCGATCAGCGGGGAGAGCAGCAGCGGCGCCCCGGCCCCCAGGATCAGACCCAGGAGGATGCCCAGGCAGGTCAGCGCGCCGATCTGCAGGAAGTAGCTGCGGAAGATCACCGCCCGGCTCGCGCCGAAGGTCTTGAGCACGGCGATGACCTCGGTCTTGCCCGCGAGATAGGCGCGCACCGCCGCCGAGACGCCGACGCCGCCCACCGCGAGCCCCGAGAGCCCGACGAGGATCAGGAAGGCCCCGAGCCGGTCGACGAAGCGCGCGATGCCGGGCGCGCCCGCCCGCGCGTCGCGCCAGCGCAGGCCGCTGTCGCGCCAGAGCCTTTCCGCCTGCGCTTCCAGCGCCGCGAGGTCCGCGCCCTCCGGCAGATCCAGCCGGTACTGTGTCTCGAAGAGGGTGCCTTCCTGGATAAGGCCGCTCTCGGCGAGGTCCTCGGTTCGCACGATGGTCCGTGGCCCAAGCCCGAAGCCCGCGCCGGAGTTGTCGGGGTAGCGTTCGAGGATGGCGGAGAGGACGAACTCCTGCTCGCCCAGCCGGAAGCTGTCGCCGGGCGAGAGCGCGAGGCGGTCCGCGAGCACCGGCTGCATGACGGCCCCGGGCCGGTCGCCGCTACCGGCGAAGGCCTCCGTCAGCGGCATCTCGGGCGAGAGCTCCACCGCGCCCACGAGGGGGTAGAGGTCGTCCACAGCCTTGACCTGGGTCAGGCCTCGCTCGGCCTCGTCGCGGTCGACCACGGCCATCGACCGGAAGTCGACCGTCTCCGACACGCGGTCCGCGATCCCCTCCAGCCAGGCCAGTTCCTCGTCCCGGGCGAAACGGTAGGTGAACTCGACCTCGGCGTCGCCGCCAAGCAGAGCCGCGCCCTCGCGCTCCAGCCCCGCCTCGATGGAGGACCGCACGGTGCCGACGGCGGCAATGGCGGCCACGCCGAGAGCGAGGCAGGCGAGGAAGATGCGAAAGCCCGCGAGCCCGCCGCGCAACTCCCGGCGGGCGATCCGGGCGGAGACCTGCCAGCTCATTCCGCGGCCCTCGCCTCCGGCGTCTCGATCCGGCCGTCACGGAGCCGCACGACCCGGTCGCAGCGCCGTGCCAGTTCCAGCGCGTGGGTGACCATCACGAGCGTCGCTCCGTGCCGGTCGCGCAGGCCGAAGAGCAGGTCGATGATCGTCCCGCCCGTCGTCTCGTCGAGATTGCCGGTCGGTTCGTCCGCGAGCAGGATCGCGGGGCGGGGCGCGGCCGCCCGGGCCAGCGCCACGCGCTGCTGCTCGCCGCCCGACATCTGGCCGGGGTAGTGGCCTGCCCGGTGGGCCAGTCCCACGGCCTCTAGCTCTGCCTCGGCCCGCTCGAAGGCGTCGCGGTGACCCGCCAGTTCTAGCGGCGTCGCCACGTTCTCCAGTGCGGTCATCGTCGGGATCAGGTGGAAGCTCTGGAAGACCACCCCCATATTGTCCCTTCTGAACCGCGCGAGCCCGTCCTCGTCCATCGCCGTCAGGTCCTGACCGAGCGCGGTGATGGTCCCCGAGGTCGCGGCCTCGAGCCCGCCCATGAGCATGAGGAGCGACGACTTGCCCGATCCGCTTGGCCCCACCAGCCCCAGCGTCTGTCCCCGGTCCACCTCCAGCGAAACCGAGTGGAGTATCTCCACCGGCCCCGCGTTGCCGTCGAGCGTGAGGGAAACGCGGTCGAGAGAAAGGGCGGGGTCTGTCATGGGGCACCTGTCCGGACTGCTCGGTTCATTCCGATATGGATCCCGGGCCCTTCTCTGCAACAGCGCGATCTGTCTCATTGTCGGCAGTTCCGCCGCCGCCGCGCAGCAGGCCACGGTGGCCGCGCTGGGCGACAGCCTCACCCAGGGCTACGGGCTCCCGGCGGAGGAGGGCTTCGTGCCGACGCTCGAGGCCTGGCTGCGGGAGCAGGGGGCCGATGTCGAGATCGTGAACGCGGGCGTCTCCGGGGACACGACGGCGGGCGGGCTCTCGCGGGTGGACTGGACGCTGACCGACGAGGTCGATGCGATGATCGTGGCGCTCGGCGGGAACGACATGCTGCGGGGGATCGACCCCGCCGTGAGCCGCGAGAATCTCGCCGGCATCCTGGATGCCGCGCAGAAGGCGGAGGTCGAGGTGCTTCTCGTGGGCATGCAGGCGCCCGGCAACTACGGGCCGGACTACAAGGCCGCCTTCGACGCGATGTACCCCGAACTCTCGGAGGATTACGGCACGCTGCTCTTCCCGAGCTTCTTCGAGGGCTTCGACATGGGCGAGGACATCTCCTCGGCGGGCGAATTCATGCAGTCCGACGGCATTCATCCGAACGCCCGCGGGGTGGAGGTGATCGTCGAGGCGATGGGCCCCGCCGTGCTGGACCTCGTCGAGAGCATCGAGTGAGATGCCGGGGCGGTTCTTCCTGACCCGCCCGGCCGGGGAGGTCTCGGCTTTCATCGGCGCGGAGGTGCCGGAGGATCCGCCCCGCCGCAATATCGCACCGGGTCAGCAGATCATCGCGCGGAGCGCCAACGGGGCGGGACCCATGCGCTGGGGCATCATCCCGGTCGGCCGCAAGAACGCGCGCGGCCGCCCGGTGATGGAGACGCTGATCAATGCGCGCTCCGAGACCGTCTTCGACAAGTCGGCCTACGAGGGTGTCGGCCGCGCGGTCGTGCCGGTCGAGGGCTGGTACGAGTGGACCGGGGCGGCCCGCCGCAAGACGGCCTGGGAGATCCGGCCCAGAGATGGCGGTCTCATGGCCTTAGCAGCGATCTGCGACACCTGGCGCGCCCCCGGCGGGCAGGAGGTGGCCCAAGTCGCCACCGTCACCTGCGAGCCGAACGCGGACGTCCGGCCGATCCATCACCGGATGGCGGTCATCCTGGAGCCGGAGACTATCGAGACCTGGCTGACAGGCACCGAGGCGGAGGCGGCAGAGCTCATGCGCCCTTGGCCGGACGGTCGGCTGACAGTCGCCGAGGCGGTGGGCGTGGATTGGAACGGGCCCTGAGCGCACTCGTTGGATCTCCAGACAACGGAAGGAGGCTCCAATGTCCGTAGCCAAGGTTACCGAAATCATCGCCGAGTCCCCGTCCAGCTTCGACGACGCCGTCAAGCAGGGGATCGATCGCGCCAGCAAGACGCTCAAGAACGTTCAGAGCGCCTGGGTCAACGAGCAGAAGGTCGTGGTCGAGAACGGCTCCATCGCCGTGTATCGCGTCGCGCTGAAGGTCACCTTCGTGCTCGACGATTGATCGCGCACCGGACCGGCATGACCGGAAACGAAAAACGGGCGGTGCCGTCGGCACCGCCCGTTTCATGTGAGGATGTGTCGAGGATCAGGCGAGCTGCAGGTTCGTCGCGCTCTGCCGGCCGTCGCGGCCGTCCTCGATGTCGAAGGTCACCTTCTGGTTGTCCTTCAGGCCGGTCAGGCCCGACCGCTCGACGGCGGTGATGTGGACGAAAACGTCCTTAGATCCGCCGTCGGGGGCGATGAAGCCGTAGCCTTTGGTGGTGTTGAACCATTTCACGGTGCCGGTGGCCATTTCCGTGTCTCCTAGTCGTTTCGTACCGCTCGCGGGAGTGCAGCGGGTAGGCTCGTCAGTCGCTGGCAACTGGCTGCGACCTTCGAGAGGAGACAGTGGCAGGCCAAGATAACGTCGCAATGACCCAAATAAGGATCACGCTGAGTCGGAGCAAGATGGATGAACGATCAGGCGTCTCGCCTGCCGAGATTTCCGCGCTGGTGAGCGGAAAGCCGCGTTCAGATCAGGGCGAAGTCCCGGAACGTATGGCGAACCGGCTTCTTCGGGCCCGGCAGCTCGGGGCGATAGTAGCGGGTCGGGTCGGGCGCGTCCTTCCGGGACATGTGAACTCCTCGCGTTTGATCCGACGGCCCAACGGACGCGATCCCGGCAGGTTCCGAGGGGAACCGGGGTCCTGTCCCTCGGTTGGGGCCGCAACGCATGACCAAGGAGGGTCCCATGTCCTTCATGAACTTCGCCAAGAAGGCCGCACGAAGCTACGCGGCGTCGCAGTCCCATTCGGCGCATCACCGCCCCGGGCGTTATCGTCCTGGCTACGGGCAGCGGGTTTCGCCCAAGGCGACCGCCGCCCATTCCGCGGTCCGCGAGGGGCGCAAGCTGCTCCGCCGGCTTTGAGGCCGGACGGCTAGACGAGATCAGGGGCGTGCCGGAAGGCGCGCCCCTTTTTCGTTCCTTGACCGCAGGGCAGGCGGTAGACTGCGGGGCAGGGGAGGGCCCATGACCAACCGCGCCCGTCGCATCGACGTCTACATGCAGAAGGCCACGCAGTGGCGGGCCGAGATGGAGGCCCTGCGCGAGATCGTTCTCGCGACGCCGGTGCACGAGACCTTCAAGTGGCGCCAGCCCTGCTACACCTATGACGACTCCAACATCTGCATCCTCAGCTCCTACAAGCCCGGCGCGACGCTGAGCTTCCCCCGTGGCGCGCTGATGAAGGATCCGGAGGGGCTGCTCTTCGCGCCTGGCGAGAACACCCGGGCGGCGCGCTTCATGCGCTTCTCGAGCGTCGAAGAGGTGGCGGAGAGGGAGGAGACGCTGAGGAGCTACCTGCTGGAGGCGATCGAGCTCGTGAAGTCGGGGCGCAAGGTCGATTTCGAGGCGACCCGGGAGATCGACCGGCCGGACGAGCTGATCGACCGTCTCGACGACGATCCGGAGTATCGCGAGGCTTTCGACGGGCTCACCCCGGGCCGGCAGCGCTCCTGGTGCCTGCATTTCGGCGGCGCCAAGAAGGCGGAGACCCGGGCCTCTCGTGTCGAGAAGGCGCGGGAGAAGGTGCTGTCTGGGAAGGGCTGGAACGAGCGCTAGCGTCGGGTGTCCAAGTTTGGACAGGCGGCAAGCTGCTGGTCTGGAACGAAAAAAGGGTTAACGCGCTCTGGCGTTAACCCTTGCATGCGAGGGCCGCGGGCGCGCTCGGCGCCGCGGCCGGAGCGGCTCAGGCCAGCTCGAGGTTCGCGGCGCTTTCGCGGCCGTCACGGCCGGCTTCCACGTCGTAGGAGACCTTCTGGTCATCCTTGAGGCCGGTCAGGCCGGCACGCTCGACGGCGGAGATGTGGACGAAGACGTCCTTGCCGCCCGTGTCGGGCGCGATGAAGCCGAAGCCTTTGGTGGCGTTGAACCATTTCACGGTGCCAGTGGCCATCGTGGGTATCCTTACTGTCTTTCGCTGCCCGCGAGATTGCGGCAGCCCGGCTCGGTCACGTCTGGTTCGAGGACTGTGAGCCGTGGAGCAAAACAGAAGGGTCGAATAGAAGATCGGTCGCAAGGGGCGTGTGACAGGTGTGGCGAGTCGGCGCAAGGAAATTCGGTGTGAGGTGGGGAGGCGTGCCGGGCTGAAGCCCGGCCTACGGAGCGGCATGGCCGGTAGGGGTTCCTCAACGGTCTCGGTCCATTGTGGTCCGATGTCGATCTACATTCGTCCGAGGGTCCCCGGCGCGACGGTGTTCTTCACTGTCACCCTGGCGCACCGTGGAACTACGCTCCTGACGGAGCACATCGACCTCCTCCGTGATGCGGTCCGGAAAACGCGGGCAGAACGGCCCTTCGGTGTCGATGGGTGGGTGGTCCTGCCGGACCATCTGCACGCGGTCTGGACCCTTCCCGACGACGACGCCGACTTCTCGACGCGTTGGGGGGCCATCAAGGCACGGTTCACGATGGCCGTCCGGGCGCGGTGCGACGATGGCGGGACGGTAGGCCGGGCTTCAGCCCGGCTCCCCGACGAGCTGCCGGTCGTGCGATCGGGCCGGTATGCCGGGCTGAAGCCCGGCCTACGCCCATCGAAGCGGGAGACGGGCATCTGGCAACGCCGGTTCTGGGAGCATCACATCCGCAACGCCGAGGATTACCGGAACCATGTCCGGTACTGCCTCGTGAATCCGGTCAAGCACGGGCTCGTGGAGCGGCCGGAGGAGTGGCCCTGCTCCTCGATCCACCGTGACATCCGGGAGGGAAGGTTCGCCGCGTAGGGTGGGTTTCAACCCACCGCGCCTCGATGGTCGTGGGGCGGTATGGGGTGGGTGGGGTGGAACCCCACCCTACGGGCGCCGTGGTCTTTCAACTCACCGCGCAACGATGATCTCGCCGCGCGGTGGTGTGGAACCCCAACCTACCGGGCGAACTTCTTGAACTTCACGCGCTTGGGCTCGAGGGCGTCCTCGCCGAGGCGGCGTTTCTTGTCCTCCTCGTAGTCCTCGAAGTTGCCCTGGAACCACTCGACGTGGGCCTCGCCCTCGAAGGCGAGGATGTGGGTGCAGATGCGGTCGAGGAAGAAACGGTCGTGGGAGATCACCACGGCGCAGCCGGCGAAATCGACGAGCGCATCCTCCAGCGCGCGCAGCGTCTCCACGTCGAGGTCGTTGGTCGGCTCGTCGAGCAGCAGCACGTTGCCGCCCGATTTCAGCAGCTTGGCCATGTGAACCCGGTTGCGCTCGCCGCCGGAGAGCAGGCCGACCTTCTTCTGCTGGTCGCCGCCCTTGAAGTTGAAGGCGCCGCAGTAGGCGCGGGAGTTCATCTGGGCGTCGCCCAGCTGGATCACTTCGCCGCCGCCGGAAATCTCTTCCCAGACGGTCTTGTCGGGGTCGAGCGCGTCGCGGGACTGGTCGACGTAGGAGAGCTCCACCGTCTCGCCCCAGTCGATGGTGCCCTCGTCGGGCACCTCCTGGCCGGTGAGCATCTTGAAGAGCGTGGACTTGCCCGCGCCGTTGGGGCCGATCACGCCGACGATGCCACCCGGGGGCAGGGAGAAGCTCAGGTCCTCGATCAGGAGCTTGTCGCCCATCGCCTTCTTCAGGCCCTCGACCTCGATCACCTTGCCGCCGAGGCGCTGGCCGTTGGGGATGATGATCTGGGCCTTGCCGATCTTCTCGCGTTCGGACTGGCTCGCCATTTCCTCGTAGGCCGAGATCCGGGCCTTGGATTTCGCCTGCCGCGCCTTCTGGCCCTGGCGCATCCACTCGAGCTCGCGCGAGAGGGTGCGTTGCTTGGCCTTGTCCTCGCGCGCTTCCTGCTCGAGCCGCTTGGCCTTCTGCTCCAGCCAGGCGGAGTAGTTGCCCTCGTAGGGAATGCCCCGGCCGCGGTCGAGCTCGAGGATCCAGCCGGTGATGGAATCGAGGAAGTAACGGTCGTGCGTGACGATCAGGCAGGTGCCCTTGTACTCGATCAGGTGGTTCTGCAGCCAGGCGATGGTCTCGGCGTCGAGGTGGTTCGTCGGCTCGTCGAGCAGCAGCATGTCGGGCGCTTCGAGCAGCAGCTTGCAGAGCGCCACGCGGCGGCGCTCGCCACCCGAGAGATCGGCCACCGAGGCATCGTCGGGCGGGCAGCGCAGGGCCTCCATCGCCACGTCGATCTGCGCATCGAGATCCCAGAGGTTCTGGCTGTCGATCTCGTCCTGCAGGGTCGCCATCTCCTCGGCGGTCTCGTCCGAGTAGTTCATCGCGAGCTCGTTGAAGCGCTCGATCTTCGCCTGCTTCTCGGCGACGCCGTCCATGACGTTCTCGCGGACCGTGCGGGTCTCGTCGAGCTCGGGCTCCTGCGGCAGGTAGCCGACCTTGGCGCCCTCGGCGGCCCAGGCCTCTCCGGTGAAGTCCTTGTCGAGGCCGGCCATGATGCGCATGAGCGTCGACTTGCCCGAGCCGTTGACGCCGACGACGCCGATCTTCACGCCGGGCAGGAAGCTCAGCCGGATGTTCTCGAAGGTCTTCTTGCCGCCCGGATAGGTCTTGGACACGCCGTCCATGTGGTAGACGTACTGGTAGCTCGCCATGAGGGTGCTCCTTCGGGAAATCTCGGGGCGGATGTATCCGCTGCGGCGGTCCCGTGCAATCGCGTGCGGGGACGGGAACCGGGCGGGGGGATCCGGGTTGTCAGGCGACATGACCAGACCCCCGACCCCTCCCGACCTCCAGGAACTCCGCACGATCCGCAGATACGTCGGGTGGCTGTTCCTCATCGCCGCCGGCGGCACGCTCTACTTCGCGCGCGCCCTGCTCCTGCCGCTGGTGCTCGCGATTCTCCTCGCCTTGACGCTACGGCCCATCGCACGCGGCCTCTACCGGATCGGCGTGCCCCACGTCGTGAGCGCCGTCGGGCTGATCCTGCTGCTGGCGACGCTGGTGGGCGGGGCGACCTACGTGGCCAGCGGCCCGGCTACCCGGCTGATGGAACGGGCCCCGGAAATGGGGCAGGAGGTTCAGTTCAAGCTACGTCATATCCTGCGGTCGGTGGACGAGATGCAGGACGCCACCGAGCAGGTGCAGGAGATCGCCGATGGCGGCAGCGAGGGCGCGCAGGAGGTCGTGATCGAGCAGGGCGGGCTGCTGACCGACGTGATGGGTTCGCTCGCCAGCGCCGGCACCTCGCTCGCGGTCGCCATCGTCCTGGCGATGTTCCTGCTGGCCTCGGGGGAGTTCTTCCCGCGGCGGATCGTCGAGGCCTCGCCCCGGCTCGAGGACAAGGAGCGGTCGCTGACGATCGTGCGGGGGGTGGAGCGGCAGATCTCGCGCTACCTCGCGGCGATCACGATCATCAACGCGGGGCTGGGGGTGGCCATCGGGCTCACGCTCTGGGCCATCGGGCTGCCGAACCCGCATCTCTGGGGCATCGCGGCCTTCCTGCTGAACTACCTGCCGTTCCTCGGCGCGGCGGCCGGCGTGATCGGCGTGGGCGTGGTGGCGCTGGTGAGCTTCGACAGCGTGGGGCAGGCTTTGCTCTGTCCCTTCGCGTACTTCTGCCTGACGGCCCTGGAGGGGAACATCGTGACGCCCTCCTTCGTCGGCCGACAGCTGTCCATCAACACCGTCGCCGTCTTCGTGACCGTCATCCTCTGGGTCTGGCTCTGGGGAATCGCGGGCGCTTTCCTGGCGGTGCCGGTGCTGCTGGTCATCAAGGTGGTGAGCGACAACGTCCCCGCGCTCAAGACCCTCGGCATGTTCCTTTCCCAGGACCAGCGGTCGAACTGAGGCGGCACAGGTTCCCATTCCCACGGCCGCGTGGCATCACTGCGCGCGAGGCCCGGGGCGACCCGGGCAGGGAGATTTTTCAGGGAGGTGCCCGGTGATCCGTAATCCGGTGCTGTCGGGGTTCCACGCGGACCCCTCGTTCTGTCGCGTGGGCGAGGACTATTACATCGCCACATCCACCTTCGAGTGGTTTCCGGGCGTTCTCATCTACCATTCGCGGGACCTGGTGAACTGGCGGCTCGTCGCCAAGCCGCTCGACCGTCCCGGCCTGCTCGACATGCGCGGGAACCCGGACAGCTGCGGCATCTGGGCCCCCTGTCTGAGCCATGACGGCGAGGCCTTCTGGCTGGTCTATACAGACGTGAAGCGGCTCGACGGCAGCTTCAAGGACGCGCACAACTACATCACACGGTGCGAGACCGTGGACGGCGAATGGTCCGACCCGTGGTACGTCTCGTCCCACGGCTTCGACCCCTCGCTCTTCCACGACGAGGACGGCACCAAGTACTACATGGTGCTGCAGTGGAACCACCGCGGGCCGGGCACCGGCGGCAACCCTGCCAATGCCTCGTTCGACGGGATCCTGCTGCAGGAGTGGTCGCCCGAGACCGGCCTGACCGGCGAGATGACCCGAATCTACGACGGCACCGACCGGGGACTGACCGAGGGGCCGCATATCTTCAAGCGGAACGGCTGGTACTACCTGACCGTCGCCGAGGGCGGCACGGGATACGACCATGCCGTGACCATGGCGCGGTCGCGCGACATCCGTGGACCCTACGAGGACCACCCGGACAAGCATCTGATCAGCGCGGCGGGCAGCGACGGCCCGATCCAGAGGACCGGCCACGGACAGTACGTCGAGACGCACTGGGGCGACCACTACCACACCTTCCTCATGGGGCGACCGATGCCGGGGCCCGACGGCACGGGCCGCTTCTGCCCGCTCGGCCGCGAGACGGGAATGGAGAAGGTCGTCTGGCGCGACGACTGGCTCTGGCTGGAGCAGGGGGGCATGGTGCCCCGCGTCGAGGTGCCCGCGCCGACCGATGCGGAGGCGCCCGCGCCCGCTCCGACCGAGACCGACTTCAAGGGCGGTCTGCCGGGCGAGTTCCAGTGGCTCCGCACGCCGGAGCCCGACCGCATCTTCCGGACCGGGCCCGAGGGGCTGACGCTGATCGGACGCGAGAGCTTCGGCAGCTGGTTCGAGCAGGCGCTCGTCGCACGCCGGCAGCAGCACTTCACCTATACCGCCGAGACCGAGGTCCGCTTCGAGCCCACGACCTACCAGCAGGCCGCGGGTCTCACGACCTACTACAACCGCCACAAGTTCCACGCCCTCGTCCTCACCGAGGAGCCGGACGTCGGACGCGCGCTCGTCCTCTTCTCCTGTCCCGGCGACTGGCCGGATGCGCGGATGGAGATGGTGGGCGAGCCCATCCCGGTCGGCGACGGCCCGGTCGAGCTGAATGTCGAGGTCGACCATGCGCGCCAGCAGTTCCACTGGCGGCAGGGCGGCGACTGGCAGGCGGCGGGGCCTGAGCTCGATGCGAGCGTGATCTCCGACGAGGGCGGCCGCGGCGAACACGGCTCGTTCACCGGGGCCTTCGTGGGGATGATCGCGATGGACGTGAGCGGCATGGCGGCCGAGGCGACCTTCCCGCGCTTCGCCTACCGTCCCGGCTGAGACGCGGCCGCTTGCAAAGGGCCGCTCCGGCGGGCAAGCCCGCGGCATGATGCGCCACGAGCTTCCTCCCTGCCGGGCCGGTCAGCGGATCGGGCTGCTGGGCGGGTCCTTCGACCCGCCCCACGCCGGGCACCTGCACATCACCCGGGAGGCGCTGAAACGCTTCGGACTGACGCATGTCTGGTGGCTCGTCTCGCCGGGCAATCCGCTGAAACCGCAGGGCCCCGCACCGCTGGAGCGTCGCATCGCCGCAGCGCGGGCGCTCATCGATCATCCCCGCGTCCACGTCACCGGCATCGAGGCGCGCCTGGGTACGCGCTACACGGCCGAGACGCTCGCCGCGCTGCACCGGCTCTGCCCCGAGGCGCGGTTCATCTGGCTCATGGGAGCCGACAACCTTGTCCAGTTCCACCGCTGGCAGACCTGGCGGGAGATCGCGGAGAGCGTCCCGGTGGGGGTCCTTGCGCGGCCCGGCACCCGCATCGCTGCCCGCCTGTCGCCGGCGGCGCGGATCTACCGGCACGCGCGGATCCCGGCGCGGCAGAGCCAGAGCCTCTCCCGCGCGGAGGCGCCCGCCTGGTGTTTCGTGAACCTGCCGATGTCCGACGACTCGTCTAGCTCGATCAGGGACTCCGGCGGCTGGCGATGACCTCGCGGCACAGGCGAAAATCGCCGTCGCCATGCCCCACTTGCGCCACAGGCCGGGACGAGCGTCGCCGCCATGGAACAGACCTCGATCTTTCGTGTCGCCGGCGGCCGGGTCCGCCTCTGCCGCCGCAGCTCGTCGCGGCGGGTCATCCTCTTCTTCGCGGGACGTGACGGCTGCGGTCCCGACGCGCGGGACAACGACGGCTGCCGCTTCGCCTCGCGCCACGGGCTGAACGCAGCGCTGATCCAGCCCTTCCGGCCCCGCTGGTACCAGGCGCGCCTGGCGCAGACCCTGCCGCTCGCCCTGCGGCGCGTGGCGCGGCGGTTCGACCACGTGACCTGCGCGGGCGAGGGGATGGGCGCCTACGGCGCGCTCTTCGCCGCCCAGCACCTGCGGGTCGATCACGTCATCGCGGTCCGGCCGGTGGCCACGCTCAACGGCACCCATGCGCCCGCGACCGAGGCGGAGCGCGCGGACTTCGACGAACTCGGCGCCGACCTCGAACCGCTGCTGACCCACCGGGCGGGGCGCTACACCGTCTTCGCCGAGCCCGGCGCGGGCGAGCGCCAGGCCGACAGGCTCTACCTGCCGTCCGACCGGACGGAGCGGCTCGGCACCGACAGGCTCACCGGCGAAGGGCCGTTCGGCCTGCCGGAGGACCTCCTCCTCGATCTGCTCGGCGAGGAGGAGGCCCCCCGGCAGCCGGCCTACGCCTGAGCCTGCGACCGGTCGCTTTCTTGCTCCCCGCCGCCGCTCCGAATATGTCGGTCGCAGTGGCAATGGGGGGCGGATGGCCGACACGCCGAAAAACGGGACGGACGAGCGGGCGAGGTCCAAGGAGCTGCGCGCGCTGGCCGGACTCTGGCCGTTCATCGCCCCCTACAAGGCGCTCCTGGTCGCCGCGATCGCCGCGCTGACGGCGACGGCCACCGTGAGCCTCGTGCTGCCGCTGGCCGTCCGCCGCGTCGTCGACAACTTCGACACGCCCGACACGGCGCTGGTCGACCGCTATTTCGCCGCCGCCATCGGGATCGCCGCGCTGCTCGCGATCGGCACGGCGCTGCGCTACTACCTCGTGACGCGACTGGGCGAGCGCGTGGTGGCCGATATCCGCAAGACGGTCTTCGACCGTATGATCGGCATGTCTCCGGCCTTTTACGAGAAGGTCATGACCGGCGAGATCATCAGCCGGATCACGACCGACACGACGCTGATCCTTTCGGTCATCGGCTCCTCCGTCTCCATCGCGCTGCGCAATGCGCTGATCCTCGTGGGCGGCATCGCCCTGATGCTGGTGACGAGCGTGAAGATGGCGGCCATGGTCCTCTGGCCGATCCCGGTGATCCTGCTGCCGATCATCGTGCTGGGCCGCCGGGTGCGGGCGCTCTCGAAGGAGAGCCAGGACTGGATCGCGGCCTCGTCGGGGGACGCCTCGGAGCTGCTGCTCTCGGCCCAGACGATCCAGGCCTTCACGCACGAGGATCTCTCTCGCGCCAAGTTCGCCAACACGACCGAGCGGAGCTTCACGGCGGCCAAGCGCCGGATCGGAACGCGCGCGGCGATGACCGCGATCGTCATCTTCGTGGCCTTCTCCGCCGTGGTGGCCTTCCTCTGGATGGGCGCGGCGGATGTGCGCGAGGGCGTGATCACGCCCGGCGAGCTGATCCAGTTCCTGATCTACACGGTGATGGTGGCGGGCGCCGTGGGCGCGCTCACCGAGATCTGGGGAGAGCTTCAGCGGGCCGCGGGTGCGACCGAGCGGCTGGTCGAACTGCTGGAATCGACCGACGAGGTGCGCGACCCGGAAAGCGCGACGCCCGCGGCGGGACGGCGCCGGGGGCATGTGGTGTTCGACGGCGTCACCTTCTCCTATCCGGCCCGCCCGGGCATCGCGGCGCTGGAGAATGTCTCGCTCGAGGTCGAGCCCGGGGAGACGGTCGCGCTGGTCGGGCCCTCCGGCGCGGGCAAGTCCACGATCATCCAGCTGCTGCTGCGGTTCTACGACCCGCAGGACGGCAGCATCCTCTTCGACCAGGTGGACCTGCGCGACGTGCCGCGCGAGGAGTTCCGGCGCGACATCGCCCTGGTGCCGCAGGACCCTGTGATCTTCGCCGACACCGCGCGGGAGAACATCCGGTTCGGCCGGCCCAGGGCCACGGACGCGGAGGTCGAGACGGCCGCGCGCGCCGCGGCGGCGCATGACTTCCTCGCGGCGCTGCCGGACGGCTACGACACCTATGTCGGCGAGCGCGGCGTGATGCTCTCGGGCGGCCAGAAACAGCGGATCGCGATCGCGCGCGCGATCCTGCGCGACGCGCCGCTGCTCCTGCTGGACGAGGCGACCTCGGCCCTCGACGCGGAGAGCGAGCGGCTGGTGCAGCGCGCCGTGGACGAACTGGCGGAAGGCCGGACCACGCTGATCGTCGCCCACCGCCTCGCCACGGTGAAGAAGGCCGACCGTATCGTCGTCTTCGAGGCGGGCCGCATCGTCGCGCAGGGCACGCACGACAGCTTGGTCGCCGAGGGCGGCCTCTACGCCCGGCTCGCGCGCCTCCAGTTCACCGAGGGCATGGCGGCGGAATAGGGCAGGGGGCGGGACCCACCGCGGCCGGATCGCTTCACCGGTTCTTTTCCTTCCCTTGGGACAAAACGCCGTAACGCATCGGCACGGCCATCTCCCGACTCATCTCGCCGCCGCGTCAGACTTGCGTAGGACGGCAACTCGGGGGACCGTACGCGGACCACCGGTCGTCGAGAAGAACCGGGGAAAACGGGAGGAACACGCAGCCATGGCCTACGCCACGTACGACGACCGCAACGCGATCGAGATGGAAAGCCCGTGGGAAGACCGCGACCTTCCCAAGACGCTCTACTGTCTTCTCAGCAGCACGGCGCAGAAGCACGGCGCCCGCAAGGCGGTGACTTTCCAGATGTTCTCGGACCCCAAGGCGCCCGAGGAGACGCTGACCTGGTCCGAGCTGCACGACCAGACCTGCCAGGCCGCCAACCTCTTCCGGTCGCTGGGCGTGGGCGAGAACGATGTCGTCGCCTTCCTCCTGCCCAATGCGACCGAGACTGTGCTGACCTATCTCGGCGGGGCGGTCTCCGGCATCGTCAATCCGATCAACCCGCTGCTCGAGGCCGAACAGATCGGCGCCATCCTGAGGGAGACCGGGGCGAAGGTCCTCGTCACCCTGCGCGCCTTTCCCAAGACCGACGTCGCCCAGAAGGCGGCCGAGGCCGTGCGGCTCGCGCCCAATGTCGAGACCGTGGTCGAGGTCGACCTGCTGCGGTACATGACCGGGCTGAAGAAGTTCATCATCCCGCTGATCCGCCCGAAGGTGGAGGTCAAGCATAAGGCGAAGGTCGTGGACTTCCGCACCGAGCTCGCCAAGCAGCCCAAGACGCTGGCCTTCGAGGACAGCGCGGGCGACCGGGTGGCGGCCTATTTCCACACGGGCGGCACCACGGGGATGCCGAAGGTCGCGCAGCACCGGTATTCGGGCATCGTCTACAACGCCTGGCTGGGCGCGCGGCTGCTCTTCCGCGAGGACGATGTGCAGATCTGCCCGCTGCCGCTCTTCCATGTCTTCGCGACCATCGTCTGCCTCGGGGCCTCGCTGGGGGCGGGCACGCAGATCGTCCTGCCGACGCCGCAGGGCTACCGGGGCGACGGCGTCTTCGACAACTTCTGGAAGCTGGTGGAGCGCTACCGCGTCACTTTCATGATCGCCGTGCCCACGGCCATGTCGGCACTGATGCAGCGCAAGGTAGATGCCGACATCTCATCGCTCAAGCTGGCCTTCTGCGGCTCCTCCCCCCTGCCGGTCGAGCTCTACAAGCGGTTCGAGGCCGCGGCTGGCGTCACCATCTGCGAGGGCTACGGCCTCACGGAGGCGACCTGCCTCGTCTCGATCAACCCGCCCGACGGCGAGAAGAAGATCGGATCCATCGGCATCCCCTTCCCCTATTCCGACGTGAAGATCCTCGGCCACACGGCCGAGGGGCCCTACGAGTGCGCGGTCGACGAGATCGGCGAGATCTGCGTGGACAGCCCCGGCGTCTACGAGGGCAACACCTACACGGACATGGCCAAGAACAACGGCCTGTTCCACCACGACACCTACCTGCGCACGGGCGATCTCGGCCGACTGGACGCCGGTGGCTACCTCTGGATCACCGGGCGGGCGAAGGACCTGATCATCCGGGGCGGGCACAACATCGACCCCGCGCAGATCGAGGATGCGCTCTCGGCCCATGAAAGCGTGGCCTTTGCCGCGGCCATCGGCCAGCCGGATGCGCATGCCGGCGAAGTGCCCTGCGCCTATGTCGAGCTGGTGAGCGGCGCGGACACGAGCGAGGAGGAGATCCGCGAATTCGCGAACGCCCGAATCCACGAGCGCGCGGCGCATATCAAGCACCTCGAAATCCTGCCGGAGTTGCCGAAGACGGCGGTGGGCAAGACCCTGAAGAACGAGCTGCGCAAGCTCGCCATCGGCCGGGTCTACGGCAAGGCGCTCTCGGACGCCGGTGTCTCGGCCAAGGTCGAGGAGGTGATCGAGGACAAGCGTCGCGGCCTGGTCGCGCGGATCGAGAAATCCGGCGACACGGACGAGGACGCCGTGGCGAAGGCGCTCGGCGCCTACACCCGGCCCTGGGAATGGGCCGAGTGAGGGCAGGCGGGCGGTTGGGCCAAGGCTGAGCCGCGTCAGACGGGAGGGGCGATCAGGGCGGTCGGCCCTCTAGCCGGTTGTTCTTGTGTCGCCCTCCCAGTGATCTTTCCGTTTCAAATCCGGCGCTGCGGATAGGCGCCCGAAGAATTTGCCCATATCCGGGCCTCATGGCCCCGGGGCTGCCGCGTGCCGGGCTTGTCGCTCCGGGCACATCCCAGTATGGGAACGGCAACCGACTGGACCCGGCTTGACTGCCGGGTGGCTCTCCCGGCCGCTTATCCGTCGGGCCACCTTCAACACACCTGAAACGACAACCGGCGGGCTGGCCGTCATGCCGGACAGGAACGGGACATTTCTTCGATGACATTCGACGCTTACCGTCGCCAGTGGCTGGGCAACGTGCGTGGCGATCTTCTCTCGGGGCTCGTGGTCGCGCTCGCGCTGATCCCCGAGGCGATCGCCTTTTCCATCATTGCCGGCGTGGACCCCAAGATCGGCCTCTACGCCTCGTTCTCCATCGCCGTGGTCACCGCCATCGCCGGCGGACGGCCGGGGATGATCTCTGCCGCTACCGCCGCGACCGCCGTGCTCATGGTGACTTTGGTCGCCGACCACGGACTGCAGTACCTTCTCGCGACGACGGTTCTCGCGGGGCTGCTGCAGATCGTCGCCGGCTTCGCCCGGCTCGGTCACCTCATGCGCTTCGTGTCGCGCTCGGTGATGACCGGCTTCGTCAACGCGCTGGCGATCCTGATCTTCCTGGCCCAGGTGCCGGAGCTCGTGAACGTGCCGTGGCTGACCTATCCGCTGGTCGCCGCAGGGCTCGCGATCATCTACCTGTTCCCCTACCTGACCCGCGCGGTGCCCTCGCCGCTGGTGACCATCATCGTACTCACGGCCGTTGTCATGGCGATGGGCTGGGACGTGCGGACGGTCGGCGACATGGGCGAGCTGCCGGACACGCTGCCGGTCTTCCTGATCCCCGACATCCCGTTCACCTTCGAGACGCTCACGATCATCTTCCCCTATGCCGCCGCCGTGGCGGTGGTCGGCCTGCTCGAGAGCCTGATGACCGAGAACATCGTCGACGACCTCACCGACACCAAGTCCGACCGCAACCAGGAGTGCATCGGCCAGGGCCTCGCCAACACGGCGACGGGCTTTATCGGCGGCATGGCGGGCTGCGCGATGATCGGGCAGTCGATCATCAACATCAAATCGGGCGGCCGCGGGCGGCTCTCCTGCTTCGTGGCGGGCGTCTTCCTGCTCTTCATGGTGGTGGCGCTGGGCGACGTCGTGGCCCGCATTCCGATGGCCGCGCTGGTCGCGATCATGATCATGGTCTCGATCGGCACGTTCTCCTGGTCCTCGATCAAGCAGCTCCGGACGCATCCGCGTTCGTCCTCGATCGTCATGCTCGCGACGGTGGCGGTGGTGGTCTACACCCACAACCTCGCCATCGGCGTGCTGGTGGGCGTGCTGCTCTCTGGGCTCTTCTTCGCCGGCAAGATCGCCCAGCTGTTCCGCGTGAGCTCGACGCTCTCGGAGGACGGCCGGGTCCGCACCTACCACGTCGAGGGGCAGCTCTTCTTCGCCTCCGCGGAGGACTTCATGGCCGCCTTCGACTTCAAGGAGGCCGCCGACCGGGTCATCATCGACGTCAGCCGCGCGCACATCTGGGACATCTCTTCGGTTGCCGCGCTCGACATGGCTGTGCTGAAGTTCCGGCGCGACGGCTCCGAGGTCGAGATCAAGGGGATGAACGAGGCCTCGGAAACCATCGTCGACCGGCTTGGCGTGCACGACAAGCCCGGCGCGATGGACAAGCTGATGGCGCATTGAGGGAGGAGCGGCCATGACCGGCAAGATCATCGCACTGGTGGACGGCTCCACCTATTCGAAGAGCGTCTGCGACCACGCGGTCTGGATCGCCGATCGCGGCGACTACCAGGTGGAGCTGCTCCACGTCCTGGGTCGCCGCGAGGGCGGGGCGGGCGCCGACCTCTCGGGCGCCATTTCTCTCGGCGCTCGCAGCTCGCTGCTGGCCGAGCTGTCGACGCTGGACGAGCAGCGGGCCAAGCTCTCGGTGCATCGCGGCCGCGCGATCCTGGAGGACGCGAAGGCGTTGGTGGACGAGAAGGGTCTGAAGGCGACCGAGCACCTCCGTCACGGCGACCTGCTGGAGGCGATCGCCGAGACCGAGATGGGCGCCGACATGATCCTGATCGGCAAGCGCGGCGAGGCCGTGGACTTCGCCAAGGGGCACCTGGGCTCGAACCTGGAGCGGGTGATGCGGGCGGTGACCAGGCCGCTCTTCGTCGCCTCCCGCGCCTTCCGGCCGATCGAGACGGTGCTGATCGCCTACGACGGGAGTCCGAGCGCGATGCGCGCCGTGGACTATGTTGCGCGCAGCCCGCTCTACGCCGGGCTCGCCATCCGGATCGTCACCGTCGGGTCGGCCAGCGCGACGGCACAGAAGGGGCTCGAGGATGCGAAGGCCATGCTCTCCGCCGCCGGGCTGAAGGCGAGGACGGACATCCTGCCGGGGCAGCCCGAAGACGTGCTCGGGTCTCTCGTCGAGGACGAGAAGGTGGATCACCTCGTCATGGGCGCCTCCGGCCATTCCCGGCTCCGCGCGCTCTTCGTGGGCTCGACGAGCCTCGAGATGATCCGGACCTGCAAGGTGCCGATCCTGCTGGTCCGCTAGCCTCCCACCCGCGCCGGCGCCCAAGCGGGGTCGGCGCGGCCTCCATATTCCAAGCCGGTGTCGCGCGCGGCGGCAGGGCGTCTGGCCTGAGCGACGCTGGGCACGGATCGTCTATCCTGCGGGATTTTCGATGGTGCTGCCGGAGAGATTTGAACTCTCGACCTCTCCCTTACCAAGGGAGTGCTCTACCCCTGAGCTACGGCAGCGCGCGAGCGGGGGAGTAGCTGCATTGGTCGGGCCGTGCAAGCCCCGTCTGGACGGTTTTTCGGCTTTGGGGTAAGGCCGGTTCATGGAGCGCAAGAAAGGCCAGGATAAGGGCCGGAGCGGCCGGGAAGACCGGCTGAAGTCGGCCCTCAAGGCGAACCTGCAGCGGCGCAAGCGGCAGGCGAGAGAGCGGTCGGAACAGGACCGGGACGACGAGAGTTCCCGGGACACCGAATAGGGGCAGTCATGGATTCCATCATCGTCAGGGGCGGCACGCCGCTCTCAGGACAAATCCGCATCGCCGGCGCGAAGAACGCCGCGCTCGCGCTGATGCCGGCCACGCTTCTCAGCGAGGAGCCGCTCACGCTGACCAATGCGCCGCGGCTCAGCGACATCCGCACGATGACGCTGCTGCTGCAGTCCCTCGGGGTCGAGGTGACCCGGATGCAGGACGGCAAGGTCATCGCGCTGTCGTCGCACGATCTCACGTCCACACGGGCGGACTACGAGATCGTCCGCAAAATGCGCGCCTCGAACCTCGTCCTCGGGCCGCTTCTCGCCCGCGCGCACGAGGCGGTCGTGTCGCTGCCCGGCGGCTGCGCGATCGGGGCGCGTCCCATGGACATCCACGTCTCGGCGCTGGAGCACATGGGTGCGGAGATCGAGCTGCGGGACGGCTACCTGCACGCCACGGCGCCCGGCGGGCTGAAGGGCGCCAAGGTGCCGCTGCGCTTCGCCTCGGTCGGCGCGACCGAGAACGTGCTCATGGCCGCGACGCTCGCCAAGGGCACAACGCGGATCGAGAATGCCGCCCGCGAGCCCGAGGTCGTCGACCTGGCCGACTGCCTCCGCGCGATGGGGGCGAAGATCACCGGCGACGGGACCTCGGTCATCGAGGTCGAGGGCGTGGATCGGCTGCACGCCGCCACCCATCGAGTCGTCTCGGACCGGATCGAGCTCGGCACCTACATGCTGGCTCCCGTAATCGCGGGCGGCGAGGTCGAGTGCCTAGGAGGGGAGATGCGCCTGCTCCAGGCCTTCTGCGAGCGTCTGCACGCGGCCGGCATCTCGATCGAGGAGACCGAGAAGGGGCTAAAGGTCGCCTGCCACGGAGACCGTCCGAAGGCCGTCGACGTCGTGACCGAACCCTTCCCGGGCTTCCCGACCGATCTCCAGGCGCAGATGATGGCGATGCTCTGCACCGCCGAGGGCACCAGCAAGCTCGAAGAGCGGATCTTCGAGAACCGCTTCATGCATGCGCCGGAACTCGTCCGCATGGGCGCCAAGCTCGACGTCCAGGGCGGCACGGCCCATGTGACGGGTGTCGACCGGCTGAAAGGCGCTCCGGTGATGGCGACGGACCTGCGAGCCTCGGTCTCGCTGATCCTCGCCGGCCTGGCCGCCGAGGGCGAGACCCGCGTGAACCGGGTCTACCATCTCGACCGCGGCTACGAGCAGGTCGAGGACAAGCTCGGCGCCGTCGGCGCCCATATCGAAAGGGTGGACGGCGAGTGACCGAGGACGCGCGTTTCGAAGAGGGTGGCGAAGCGCCGCTGCGTCTCAAGGCGCTCGACGCCGAGGACCTCGCGGTGATCTCCGGGCTCTGCCAGGACGCGGTCTTTCCCGCGACCGAGATGGGCTGGGACCAGAGCGCACGGCGCTTCGGCATCCTCCTCAACCGCTTCCGGTGGGAGGACGCCGTTTCGGCGGAACGCCGGCGCGACTACGAGCGGGTTCAATCGGTCGTCGCCGTCGAGGATGTCGTGAAAGTGCAATCCCAGGGCTTCGACCGTCGGGATTCCGAAACCGTCATGTCGCTTTTGTCCATCACCTTCGAGCCGGGTACAGATGGCGGCGGGGCGCTTCTCTTCACGCTGGCGGGCGACGGCGCCGTCCGGGTTGAGGTCGAAGCGCTGGAAGTCCTGCTGCGCGACGTGACCCGCCCTTACCGTGCTCCCTCCGGCCGCGTGCCCTCTCACGAGGGCTGATCCGCCTCATTGAGCCCCCCCGCCGCTATGGCTAAGAGGGCCGGGCAAGGAGGCAGGCATGGCAGTCTTTCTTTCGACCGTTGATCCGGGGTTCGAGCAGGACTTCGCGACGCTTCTCGGCGCGAAGCGCGAGGACTCTCCCGACGTCGATTCGACGGTCGCAGGGATCATCGATGACGTCCGGAGCCGGGGCGACGCGGCGCTGGTGGAGCTGACCAACCGCTTCGACCGGGTCTCGATCGGACCCGATGACCTCCGGGTGAGCGAGGCGGAGATCGAGACCGAGATCGCCAAGGTCCCCGAGGAGCAGCGCGCGGCCCTGGAACTCGCGGCGGAGCGGATCCGCGCCTACCACGCCCGCCAGGTGCCGCCCGATGCCGACTGGACCGACGACACTGGCGCGCGACTGGGCTGGCGCTGGACGGCGGTTGAG
The DNA here is from genome assembly GCF_008710275.1 of Histidinibacterium aquaticum. Classification (GTDB taxonomy): domain Bacteria; phylum Pseudomonadota; class Alphaproteobacteria; order Rhodobacterales; family Rhodobacteraceae; genus Oceanicola; species Oceanicola aquaticus. The sequence goes on along the minus strand of NZ_VYQE01000001.1, from coordinate 397,601 downwards.
GCGGCCGGTCTCTACGTCCCGGGCGGGCTCGCCTCCTATCCTTCCTCGGTGCTCATGAACGCGGTGCCCGCCAAGGTGGCCGGGGTCGAGCGTCTGGCTGTCACCGTGCCGATGCCCGACGGTCAGGCCAATCCGCTGGTCCTGCTGGCCTGCCGGATCGCCGGAGTGGACGAGATCTACCGCGTCGGCGGTGCGCAGGCCATCGCGGCGCTCGCCTACGGGACGGAGACCATCGCGGCGGTGGACAAGATCACCGGGCCCGGCAACGCCTTCGTCGCCGCGGCCAAGCGGCGGGTCTTCGGGCGTGTCGGCATCGACATGATCGCCGGCCCCTCCGAGATTTGCGTGATTTCCGACGGCTCCTGCGACCCGGACTGGATCGCCATCGACCTGCTCAGCCAGGCCGAGCACGACGAGAGCGCCCAATCCGTCCTCGTCACCACCGACGCCGCGCATGGGCAGGCCGTCGCAGAGGCGGTCGAGGCTCGGCTTCGGACGCTCTCTCGCCGCGATATCGCGGGGGCCTCGTGGCGGGACTTCGGGGCGGTCGTCGTGGTGCGTGATCTCGACGAGGCGGTCGCGATCTCCGACCGGATCGCACCGGAGCACCTAGAGATCTTCACGGAAGACGCCGACGAGCTCGTGGAGCGGATTCGCCACGCCGGGGCGATCTTCATCGGGCAATGGACGGTCGAGGCCATCGGCGACTACGTCGGCGGTCCGAACCACGTCCTGCCGACGGCGCGCTCCGCGCGGTTCTCCTCGGGGCTCTCGGTGCTCGACTTCATGAAGCGCACGACGCTCGCCCGGATGACGCCCGGGGCGCTGCGCGAGATCGGCCCGGCGGCCGTCGCCCTGGCGGAGGCGGAAGGGCTCGAAGCGCACGGTCTCAGCGTCTCGGCGCGTCTCGACCGGCTCAACGAGGGCTGAGCGGCGTTGCCCGCGCCGCGCGGCTCGCTTAGCAAGTTCCCATGAGCCGGATTTGTCATATCGAGCTCGACGACGCGAACCTGCCGCCGCCGACGCCGGAAATCGAGCAGGAGCGGCGGGTCGCGATCTTCGACCTGCTGGAGGACAACTCCTTCGCCTTGCCGGGCCGCGAGGGGCGGGACGTGGCGGCGGGCCCCTACCGCCTTGCGCTTTCGATCCGCGAGAAGCGGCTCGTTTTCGACATCCGCACCGAGGGCGGCGATCCGGCTGGAGAATTCCATCTCTCGCTCGGGCCCTTCCGCCAGGTCGTGAAGGACTATTTCGCGATCTGCGAGAGCTATTTCGACGCCGTGAAGACCGCCCAGCCCAGCCAGATCGAGACAATCGACATGGCCCGCCGCGGCATCCACAACGAGGGCGCGCGGGTCCTGCAGGAGCGGCTGGAGGGCAAGGCGGAGGTCGACGACGACACCGCGCGCCGGCTCTTCACGCTCATCTGCGTCCTGCACTGGGGCTGAGCCGATGGGGGAGGGCGAGGACGGCGGATCCGATGGCGACAAGACGCTTCCCGGCTCCGTCCTCTTCTGCTGCGATCACAACTCGGTCCGGTCCCCCATGGCCGAGGGCATCATGAAGAAGCTCTACGGCACCGAGTGCTACATCCAGTCGGTCGGCGTGAAGGACGACATGGAGATCGACGGCTTCGCCATCGCCGTCTGCCGAGAGATCGGGGTGGAGCTCGACCGTCACCGCTCGCGCAGCTTCGACGAGATGGAGCAATGGGGCGACGACCTGACCTCCTTCGACCTCGTGCTCGCGCTCTCGCCCGCCTCCCAGCGGCGGGCGCTGGAACTGACGCGCTTCTATCATCTCGACGTGGAGTACTGGCCGATCCTCGATCCGACCGGTCTCGGGGAAGGGCGCGAGGCGCGGCTTGAAACCTATCGCCAGACGCGCGACCAGATCGTCGCACGGCTGAAGGAAAGGTTCGGGGAGCCGACGCAATGACGCTCGAGTACAGGACGCTGCGCGGCGCCGAGGTCGAGGAGGCGCTGGATGCGCTCGCCGACCTGCGGATCACGGTCTTTCGCGACTGGCCCTATCTCTACGACGGCGATCACGCCTACGAGCGGCGCTACATGCAGACCTACCGCGACAGTCCCGGCGCCGTCCTTGTCGGGGCCTTCGACGGCGACCGGCTGGTGGGTGCGGCGACCGGCACACCGATGGAGGACCACGCCGAGGAGTTTGCGGGGGCCTTTACCGGAGAGGAGTTGCCGGAGCTCGGCGAGGTCTTCTACTGCGCGGAGTCGGTTCTGCTGCCGGAGTACCGAGGGCAGGGGGCCGGTCACGCCTTCTTCGACATGCGCGAAGCCCATGCGCGAGAGCTGGGGCGGGGCCACGTCGCCTTCTGCGCCGTCATGCGGCCCGACGATCACCCGGACCGCCCGCCGGAGGCCCGGTCGCTGGAGCCGTTCTGGCGCGGCCGTGGCTACCGGCCGCTTCCTGAAGTGGTCGCGGAGTTTTCCTGGAAGGACCTCGGTGACGCAGAGGAGACGCGCAAGCCGCTGCAGTTCTGGATGAAGACGCTTTGACCACCTGGCCCGGTGAACGGGTGTGGCCGAGTCCCGCGCAGCGGATCACATCGATTCGCCTCCATGGCGATTCGACTTGAAAACCGGCGCTCTCCGCCCCATTTAGGCGCGCATCCGGCCTCGCGCCGGCAATGCGACTCAGGAGACCACATGGCCAAGGAAGAACTGCTCGAATTCCCCGGCGTCGTGAAGGAGCTCCTGCCGAATGCGACGTTCAGGGTCGAGCTGGAAAACGGCCATGAGATCATCGCGCATACGGCAGGCAAGATGCGGAAGAACCGCATCCGCGTCCTCGCGGGCGACCGGGTTCAGGTTGAAATGACCCCGTACGATCTGACCAAGGGTCGGATCAACTACCGCTTCAAGTGAACGCCTACGCGCCGGATCCGGCGCTGCGGCTCGTTCTCGCTTCGGGCTCTCCCCGGCGGCGCGAGCTACTCGCGCAGATCGGGGTCGTGCCCGCCGAGATCCGTCCCCCCGACATCGACGAGACGCCCGGGTCCCGCGAGCTACCGCGGGACTACGTGAAGCGGATCGCGCGGGAGAAGGCCGAGGCCTCCGTGCCTGGCCAGGACGAGATCGTGCTCTGCGCCGATACCACGGTCAGCATGGGGCGCCGTATCCTCGGCAAGCCGGAGACCGAGGAGGAGGCGCGTGCCTTCCTCGACGGCCTCTCCGGCCGACGTCATCGCGTCATCACCGCGATATCGGCCCGGCGCGGGGACGACATCCGCGTGCGCGACGTGCTGACCATCGTCCAGATGAAGCGGCTCGACCCGGCGGAGATCGACGGCTACCTCGCCTCCGGCGACTGGCGCGGCAAGGCGGGTGGCTACGGGATTCAGGGACCGGCCGGGGCCTTTATCCCCTGGATCAACGGCTCTTTCACCTCCGTCGTGGGACTGCCGCTGGCGGAGACGGCGGGCCTGCTGACGGCCATGGGCTACGAGGTGCGGCGATGAAGGGCCGGCGGATCATTCTGGATCACCTGGGCGGGGTCGAGGCCGCGGCCCTGCTCGTGGACGGCGAACTCGACGACCTGCTCGTCGACGACCCCTCCCGTCCGAGGCCCGGCGCCATCTACCGCGCGATCTGCGACCGGCCGATGAAGGGGCAGGGCGGCATGACGGTCCGCCTCCCCGGCGGCAGCGGGTTCCTGCGACAGGCCAAGGGGCTCTCTCCCGGGCAGCCCATTCTCGTCATGGTCACGGGCTTCTCGGAGGACGGCAAGGCCCTCCCGGTGACCTCCCGCGTGCTCTTCAAGAGCCGCTACGCCATCGTCACGCCCGACAAGCCCGGCCTGAACATCTCGCGCCAGATCCGCGAGGACGAGGAGCGTGTCCGCCTGAAGGAGATCGCCCTGGAGGCCACCCTGCCCGGGGGCGCGGGCCTCATCCTCCGGTCCTCCTGCGAGGGCGCCGAGGCCGGGGCGATCGCCGAGGACATCTCGGCCATGGCCTCCCTGGCCGCCGCCGTGCTGGAGGATGCCGATGGGCCGGAGCCGGAAGCCCTGACCGAGGGCGACGGCCCGCACCTGTTGGCCTGGCGCGAATGGACGGAGCCCGCGGACGTCGTGACCGAGCCCGGCGGCTTCGAGCGGGAAGGTGTCCTCGACGAGCTGGACCGTGTTGGCCGGCCCGAGGTCCCCCTCGGGCAGGGCTCCATGGCCGTCGAGCCGACGCGGGCGCTCGTGGCGGTCGACGTCAACACCGGGCGGGACACCTCGCCGGCCGCAGCCCTGAAGGCCAACCTCGCCGCCGCGCGCCTGCTGCCGCGGGCCCTTCGGCTTCGCGGTCTCGGCGGCCAGATCGTCGTCGACTTCGTTCCCGTCTCCAAGGCGCACCGCACCCAGGTCGAGCAGGCACTCCGCGCGGCTTTCCGCGCCTGCCCGGTGGAGACCTCGCTGGTCGGCTGGACGTCTCTCGGCCTCTTCGAGTTGCAGCGGAAGAAGGAGCGCGCGAGGGTGTCGGCCGTGTTGGGAGAGCCCGAATGACCTGTCCGATCTGCGCCGGGGAGACCGATCCCCGCTACCGCCCATTCTGCTCGCGCCGCTGCGCCGACATCGATCTGGCGAAGTGGCTGAGCGGCGCCTACCGCGTTCCCTCCGAGGACCCGGAAGATCTCGAGGAGGCGCTCGAAGAGGCCGAGCGCGAAGCTCGCAAGCCGCATTGAAAAAGGGTCCCTGAGGCTCTGGACACTCCCCCGACCCTCGCCTAGAACCACGCCCACCCGACGGGCCCCGCCCGTCCCCGTGCCCGGGTAGCTCAGGGGTAGAGCAGTGGATTGAAAATCCTCGTGTCGGTGGTTCGATTCCGCCCCCGGGCACCATTTTCATAAAAAAATCAATGGATTGGGTGGTGGCCAAGTTTTCATGGCCTTCAAAGTTTTCCTGGAACTGCAACGGGACTGAAAGCAGAGTATCGATCGTGGCCCAGTGCATCATGGAGGTTTTTCTCGGCCGGTAACGGTGCAGGGGTAGTAGCCCACTTGACCGTGTTAATTTTTTGCCCCACAGATGAGGCGCAGGAAATTAACATCGAGCAGATAGCCATGGAATCGCTACACACCAGGACCATCCGTGATGCAGACGAGGGAGATGCCCGCCTCTCCGAGCTGAACCTCGAACGTGATCGATTGATCGCCGCAGCTCAGCATGCCCTCGCAGCCGCCTCGACCGCATCTCCTCTTCACCCCTCGAATGCGGCAGGCATGTTGTCTTACTTGGACGGCGTGAAGGGGCTTCGCTTAGAAAATGGTGACGATGAGTGGCGCGTCTTCCGGCGCGAGGGTGTCGAAGGAATATGCAATGACGAGCTGAAGGTGCGCGTTCTTTTCGCGAACGTGTTCGAAGCATGCGGAACCGACGATCCCCAAGCTCGCTCCAAGAAAGGAGCAGGCTCCGAGCGTGTTGCGTCCGGCGATATGTTCGAGGCGGCAGGGGTCGATCTGCCCGTCAGTGTCGTCAAGTTTCACGGGGAATACCGGACGTACTACCTGATGGTCGACCCCGACGGAGCGGTCGAACTCAGTCTGCCGGTCGTAAAGAATGGCAGGTTCCTCCGCTGTGTAGAGCGCATTTTCTTACTTGAAGGCGGGGTGCACGACGTTGATCTTGACGACGATATCCCCTCGGAAGACGCCGACTTGGACGTCGTAGTGACACCCAAATAGCGGTCTTGGTAATGTTCAGCAGCAAGAGGCTAAGCTTGGCCAGAAAACGGCGCAGGCTTACGGCAAAGATGCTCGCGGAGAAAGCCGGGGTGTCCCCTGTAACTATAACGCGTCTTGAGAACGGGCAGAACGAGGCGGAGCCTTCAACTGTGGAAAGGCTCGCGGAAAATTTGCATTATCCGGTTTCATTCTTTTATAAGGATGATCCATCGATGCTATCGAAAGACGTTGTGAGTTTCCGTAGCCTGAAGAGTATGAGTGCGCGAGAGCGCGAAGCAGCACTCGGTGCCGGGGAAATCGGTGTAGAGGTCTACGGTTGGGTTCGGACGCGTTTTAATTTGCCAGACTTGGATTTGCCCGACTTCGATCCAGAGCTAACTCCCGAGGCTGCCGCCGAGGCTCTTAGGCAGCACTGGGGGCTCAGATACAGTCCTGTATCTAACATGTTGAAGCTCCTCGAGGCGAAGGGAATTCGCGTTTTGGGACTTGAAGAGCGCACCGCGAAGGTTGATGCATTTTCATTCTGGCAAGATGGGGATGCCTATGTTTTCCTCAATTCCTTCAAGTCCGCAGAGCGCAGTGTATTCGACGCCGCACATGAACTTGGGCACTTGGTCCTTCACAAGCATGGTGAGACATCCGGCCCTGGAGGGGACACCAGGACGGCCGAGCAAGAGGCTAACCGGTTTGCTTCTTCATTTTTGATGCCTGAGGAGGATGTGCGGTCAAAGATGCCTCGAATAATAACGACTGACTTTATAATTCGAGCTAAGAAGCGTTGGCGGGTTTCTGCAATGGCGCTGGCATACCGCCTTTACCACTTGGATCGACCGCTTCTAACCGAATGGCAGTATCGCTCAATCTGCATGGAGCTCGGAAAGCGCGGATATCGAACTCGGGAGTTCGAGGGGATTGATCGAGAAACGTCTGTCCTTTGGGGTAAGGTCTTGGCAGAATTGTGGTCTGAAAGAAAGAGCTTGGCGCATATAGCCGAACAGATCGATCTTCCAGCCGACGAGGTGGAAATGCTCTTCTCCGGGATTCTTCCTCGTCAGCGTGAAAGCTTACGCCCTAATGGAGCTTCTCGACCCAAGCTCAGAACGGTGAAGTAGTTGGATACAATGCTATGCCTATGAGCATATAAACCTGTGTGCTCTGATTCGTGGTTGTTAAGGCGCGTTTTTCGCGCAGGTGAGTGGAGGCTGTGTTTTGACTACGAAAAGAATTGTTTGTTTGGCGAACTCTTTCCGCCCTGGTGGCTCATGTGTTGCGGGCATCGAGTTGGTAGATGGCGGTTTCGGTCCGTGGGTGCGACCGATCAGTCATCGAGCGAACGAAGCTATCAACGATGAGGAGCAGACGTGCACTGATGGAACGAGGTTATCGGTTCTGGATATTGTCGAAATTGACTTCGATGACCACCGTCCAGAAGGACATCAGACTGAGAACTGGTTAATAACGGAAGGCGCGCGGTGGCGTAAAGTAGGGCGCTTGGAAGCGGAAGAACTTGCCGGAGCCGTAGTGCCGGCGAATGCGCCCCTGTGGGGACCGGCAACAGGAACCTACAATGGCACTCGAGATCAGGTCCACAGGGTATCGGCGGAGAAATTGAATTCGTCGTTGACTCTAATTAGGCCAAGACGGGCGTCTATAGAGGTGCTCTATAATCCGTTCAAGGAGAAGAATCAGCTCTGGGTGAGTTTCAAGTGGAGTGATGTCAGGCACAAGATCCTGCTTACTGACCCGGTCCAGTTCGCCAGATATGATACGCAAGCGGGTGACGTTCACGATATACAGAAGCCGTTTATGTGCATTAGTTTGGCGAAAGTCTGGGAGGCGAGTGGGCACGCTTCGAAGCTCGTAGCCGGAATAGTAACTTAGGGCGTTATGAGGCAAGGAAACTCGATATTTACTGTGGGGCACTCCACGCATTCCATGGATAAGTTTTTGCAGTTGCTAAAGGCGCACCAGGTGACTGCAATTGCAGACGTCCGTTCGTCTCCATATAGCCGTCATGTTCCGCATTTCTCCCGCGAGACGCTCAGTGAAGCGCTCGCGGAAAATGGGGTAGCTTACGTCTTTCTCGGAAGAGAACTTGGAGCTCGCTCAAGAGACAATAGTTGCTACGTCAATGATGTCGTCAGCTATGACCGTCTTTCGAATACCTCTGAGTTTCAATCTGGCATCCACAGATTATTGGATGGTCGGAAGAGCTATCGCATTTCTTTGATGTGCTCGGAGAAAGATCCTACGGAGTGTCATCGGACGATATTGGTGGCAAAGCGTCTTGTTGAAATCGCTGTGCCTGTTGTCCATATTTTGGGAGATGGAAGTGTTGAGCCACATGAAGATACAATGCTTCGGGTCGCTGACATTCTTGGGATGCCACGAAATGATCTTCTTCGGTCGGAGCGGGATGTAATTGCTGACGCCTACAAGTTTCGTGAAAAGCAGATCGCGTATAGGCGGAGAGGATGAGTCATATGGTCCAAATTTATACAATAGGATTCACAAAGACTACTGCGGAACATTTCTTTGGCCGGCTGAAGCAGTCTCGCTCACGTCGTCTTGTTGACGTTAGGTTAAATAACGTATCGCAGCTTTCTGGTTTCGCGAAGCGCGACGACTTGAAGTTTTTTGCCCGCGAGATTTGTGACATGGGGTATGTGCATGTGCCCAACCTCGCGCCAACGAAGCCGATGCTTGACGCTTATAAGAAGGGCGACATGCCCTGGGCCGCTTATGAGGCGAGCTTTGAGAGTTTGATGGTGGAGCGAAAAATTGAAAAGCTTCGTGCCACTGATCTGGATGGCTGCTGCCTCTTGTGTAGTGAGGATACGCCTCACTTTTGCCACCGGCGGCTGGTGGCTGAATATCTTAGCAGGCATTGGGCAGGCGTCGAGATCATTCATCTGTAGCCATGTTCGACACGGCGAAGATGTGTGGTGTCGGGTGAGAAATCTTGTTCCTGAGGGTTGAGATTCATAGATCGGCACATATTTTTTTGGCCCTGATGCCATAGTGGATTAAGTGAATGGTTGCAGGATTCCGGAGTGAGTTCTTCTGGAACTATTGCTTCAGATTTTATCCAGCCAACCAATCTTGCTTTGTTTGCGGGACGCTGGCAGATCGAATACCTGCCGGGCACCTTCAACGTGGCCGGTATGGTGCAGCCAGAGCCGCCGAGCCCGACCGAGAGCTTCACCTTCCGGGTCGAGGGCGGCGCACTTCTGTCGGTCGGGCTGGAGCTGTTCGGCACGCCGGAGTTCCAGTTCATCCGTCCGGGCGGGGACGACGCCGTGAGCCTCGTATACGACGAGGCGCTGGATCTGTTCGCCCCAGCCGAATGTCCCGGTGGCACGCCCACGCTCTACGCCGACGGGGAAATGGTCACGCCGGACGGCACGCTCGACATGGACGTGTTCCTGAGCGTGAATAGTCTGGAGCGGATGCCGGGGGCCATTGTAGGCAACGTGGAGAACATGCTCTTCATCCGACGGCCTATCGTGCTGACGCGGCTCGACCCGGTCCTCGAGATGCCGGACGACTTGCTTCCGATGCCGGGCGACCCCAACTTTGAGCCTGGGGCGACCGACGACCTGCTGCCGATGCCGGGCGACCCGGACTTCGAGCCCGGGCCGGCGGACGACCTGCTTCCGATGCCGGGCGATGCGGACTTCGAGCCGGGGCCGGCGGACGACCTCCTTGCGATGCCAGGCGACCCCGACTTTGAGCCTGGGGCGACCGACGAGCTGCTCCCGATGCCGGATGACCCGGACTTCGAGCCGGGGCCGGCGGACCACCTGCTTCCGGTGCCAGGGGACTGACCGCGGCACGAGGGACCTCCTCCAGCTCCCGAGTGGCTTCGGTCTCGCTACAGCACCTTTGTATGATAGGTGGCCCGGGCATTTGCATCTTATGGAATTGACCCTCCAGAAGTCGCCGATCCCGATAGAAGCGGTCGCCTGCCTCTGCGTTGTTGCTGCGTGCGACTGGCTCGCGTTCGAGCTTTCGGCGTCGGTGGGCGTTGGGGCATCCGTGCGGCCCAAGCGTAGGAACTCTCCGTCGCGAGGGCGCCTAGCCCGCGGACCCGACGCGACCTTCTAACACAGCTTCATCAACTCAATGAAGCGAGGCCCGCATGACCGACACTACCAGTCCCACCGCCCTTCTGATCGCCGACGCCATCGAGGCGTCTGGTAAGACCCAGCGTGAGATCGCGACAGAGATGGGCTTCGAGCGAGCCAATGTGATCTCGATGATGAAGAGTGGAGACATGCGAATTCCACTTGAGCGCATCCCGGCCTTCGCAGCCGCGACCGGCGTCGATTCCGAGAGCCTGCTGAAGTCAGCCATGCTGGAATATATGCCAGAGACTTGGAACGTGGTAGCGAAGTCCAAGAGGGCTGCTGGTCCTGCTGCGCTGGTTCCCGAGGCGCAGATCAACATCCGAGGCCCCGCGCCCGTCATCGAGCGGTTCAAGCACCTTTGCGCTGAAGACCGTCGAACCTACCCCGAGATGCTAGAGCTGCTCCTGATTGCTGCAGGTCAGATGTCTAATAGGGCATGATCGGGCTGCGGGTGACACGACCCAAGGTTCGGACCTTGAGCGGCAACTGAGACCGGGACTGCTCCTTGAAGGGGCTGTCTGGCCTCTAGGACTTCGCGCGAATAGTTGCGGTGGTTCGGTGTCAGACACCGCACTCAGATGCTCTTGGGTCGGCGGTTAGCGGGGATTGCGATTTCTAGTGGGGGAGTTGCTCTGCCGTGGTGCCTCGCTTGACTCCCTTAGGACTAGCTCTGGTGACTGGACGCGTCGCAAGATGGGCCTGTCTGCCGATTTTATCCTGTCGATCACCAGGTTTGCGGCCTCCGTTCCAATCAAGCGAGGGCGAAGCGAAACAGTGGAAAGGGTGGGGTGGGACATCTCTGCCTCGGGCATCCCGTCAAAGCCGATCAGCGCCATGTCGCGACCGGGCTCCATTTCGTTCCGTCGCAAGCCGTGCATCACCGAGATGGCCACGAAGTCGTTGTAACAGAGTGCGGCCGTTGGTGGGTTTGGCAGGCCGAGCACCTTCTCGACGTCGGCCACACCGCTCTGCCTGCTCGGGCGACTCTCGACTACGAGTTCGGGATCGAAGGTGATGCCGGCCTGCTGCAGAGCCTTGAAATATCCCGCCACGCGATCGTCTCTCGATGGATTGCCGCGCTCGCCACCGAGAAAGGCGATGCGTTCGTGGCCCAGTTCCAAGAGCTCGTTGGTGGCTAGCTCGGCGGCACGGAAATTGTCGGGGCCGGAGAAGTCGAACCGATCATCGGGAAAGGGGCGGACGGCAATGCAGACCGGGACCCGCTGCGTGTGCAGCCGGTCAAAGGTCTCTCGTGGCGACCCCGTGGCCGGGCAGATGATCAGCCCTGCCACCCCGTGCTCGACAAGCGATGTGCAGAGCTTGTTCTGGCGTTCGGGGTCCTCGTTGGACTGAACGAGATAGACGAAAAAACCCTCCCGGTCTGCCGCTTCCTCTATTGCGGCCGTCAGCTCCGTGAAGAAGGGATTCATCAGGTCGTTGATGATGAGCCCGATCGCCTGGGAGGTCTGAGTTCTCAGGTTGGCCGCGCTCCGATTGTAGGTGTAGCCGAGGGCGTCGATGGACGCTTTGACCTTGTCGACGGTGGCCTTTGAAATCCGAGAGCTGCCGCGAAGGACAAGCGAGACGGTAGACCGCGACACGCCGGAATGACGTGCGATGTCGTTGATTGTGACGCGGTTCTCTGAGCGCACTATCGTCCTCCGAAGACCGGGTCGCGCTTGTCCTTCAGGGCAGAAATGCCCTCCTTCAGGTCTCCGGTGGATTGTGTCGCCATTCCGGCCAGCATTTCCAGTGTCTGAGGCAGACCTTCGCCAGCCCGGCCGTCGATGACCTGCTTCGCGATCTGCACGGCGATCGGCGCGCGCGCAGCGATCTCCGTGGCTCGCTGCTTGGCAGCGGTCAGAGCGTCGCCCTCCTCGCAGAGCGTGTTGACGAGCCCCCACTGCGCCGCGGTCTCGGCATCGATGCGCTCGGCTGCAAGGATCATCTGCTTTGCGCGGGCCCGTCCGGCTATCTCGGTCAGGCGCTGCGTGCCGCCCCATCCCGGCACGGTGCCAAGCGAGGTTTCGGGGAGGGCGAGGATCGTGCCTCGCTCGGCGATCCTCAGGTCCGCTGCTAGCGCCAGCTCGAGCCCGCCGCCGAAGGCCATCCCGTGAAGCGCGGCGATCACGGGAAGGCGGCACCCGGCGACTGAATCGAAAGCCCGATGACCGCCCTTGATCCACCTGGTCCGGAACTCTTCGGGCGTAAGGGCGGACCAGATGTTGATGTCTGCGCCGACCGAGAAGGCCTTGCCCTCGGAGTGGATCACCAGGGCGCGTAGATCGGGCGACACTTCGGCGCGATCCACCGCTGCGGCAATCTCCTCCAGCATGTCGGGCGTCAGAGCGTTGAGCTTCTCAGGGCGAGAGAGGCGCAGAAGGCCTATGGGCCCGTCGGTTTCGAAAGTGACAAGTGACATCGCTGGGTTCGGCTCCGCCAAGTGATGTTGGATCGTTCTATCAAGATAGATAGAGGAGAACTCGGAATTTGGCAACATTCCGAGTCGCCTTGGTTCGTCCGAGGTCGGTTCTTGGGTCTGAGCCCTGCTTGTAAGGCATTGAAAAAGATATTGGATGCAATCTACCAGGCGCCTTAGATTGACACGAGAGCCGCCGAGGGCGTATTAGGTAGATCGTTCTAACAAGAACTCTGATCCTAGGGAGGACTAGTCGTGAGGAACTTCAAGAACACGGCAGCGCTGGCTGCCCTCTTCGTCGCCGGGGCGACGGCGGTCAGCGCGCAGGATGACGGGCTGCTCTACGGCGCGATCCTGAAGACGCCGGCCAACCCGCACTGGAACGCCATGACCCAGGGCATCGAGGACGCCGCAGCGAGCGCCGATGGCGTCGAGGTGGTGGTTTCGACCGTGGCCAACGAGGGCGCGGCGGAGCAGCAGCTCAACAATTGCGAGACAATGTTGCTGCGGGAGCCCGACGCCCTGATCGTCGGCGCGATCAACTCCAACATTCTTTTGCCCTGCCTTCAGCGCGCGTCGGAGCAGGGCATCGACATCGTCGATCTCGATTATAACCTCGATCGCGAGATCGCAGAGGGTGCCGGAGTCGACGTGACCTTCACTGCCGGTAACGACGGCCATGACACCGGCGCTGTCGGTGCCGAATTCGTTGCCGAGCAGCTCGGCGAGAACCCGTCCGGCCCAGTCCTTGTGATTGAGGGCCTGCCGGGCAACCCAGTAGGGGCGTCCCGAGGCGAGGGCTTTCGTCAGCGGCTCGCCGAAATCGCCCCTGATCTCGAGGTCACGACCCTGAACGGTGACTGGGATCGCGGCAAATCGGCGAACATCGCTAACGACATCCTGCAGCGGAACCCGAACCTGCAGGCTGTCTTTGCCGCCAACGACACGATGGCGCTGGGCGCGACCGAGGCGCTGCTGGCGGCCGGCCGCGACGACATCGTCGTGGTGGGCGTGGACGGCAGCTCCGACGCCATCGAGTCCATCCGCTCGGGACGCATGACGGCGACCGTGGCGCAGTTCCCCTACCTCGTCGGTCATCGCGCGGTCGAGCTGCTCAACCAGATCAACATGGAGGGAGCCGAACTCGACAGCTACCAGTCGACCGGCCAGTCGGTCATCACTCAGGAAGCTCTCGAAGAGGGCACCGACGAGATGATCCAGTATCTCCGCTGAGCCAAACCTCCGGTGCTGCCGATTTCTTCGGCGGCGCCATCCAAGCCAATCCACGGAGCCTTCGATGACCACCGCGAACAGCGCGTCGGCCGGCGCATCGACCAAAAAAACCGTCGTCATCCGCAACAAGGGTGCACTGAGGATCGAGTCGCTGATCGTCCTCGCGTTGCTCGTGGTCGTGATGTCCTTCGCCTCCCCATTCTTCTTCACCCTGCCGAACATCTTCAACGTGATCCTGGCGACCTCGACGATCGGGATTCTCGCCCTGGGCGCGACCTTTGTCATCGGGTCGGCCGGCATCGACCTCTCCGTGGGGTCGCTCCTCGCCTTCGCCGGCGTCGTCGGCGCCTTCAGCGTGGCGGCGCTCGGCCTTCCCTGGTGGGTCGCGATCTTCGCCGCGCTCGCGGCGGGCACCTTCGCTGGATGGATCAACGGGCTCGTCATCACTTACGGACATGTCCCGGCCTTCGTGGTGACGCTGGGCATGATGGGCGTGGCGCGCGGCGTCGCGCTGCTGATCACCGACGGCCAGGCGATCTACGGACTGCCCGAGCCTCTGATCTGGCTGGGGCAGGGGCGTCCCTTCGGCATCCCGGTGCCTGCCATTGTCTTTCTCGTCATGGCCGTCGTCCTTCACCTGCTACTCAGCTACACGCGCTTCGGTCGGCACACGCTGATCATCGGCGACAACGAGCGTGGCGCGCGCGCCATGGGCGTTCCCGTCCGGTCGCTGCGCATCAAGATCTACATGCTGTCGGGGCTCATGGCCGGTCTGGCCGGCCTGCTGACCACCGCCCGGGTAAACGCGGGCGATCCGACCGCCGGGATGACCTTCGAGCTCTCCGCGATCACCGCAGCAATCATCGGTGGGACAAACCTCTTCGGCGGACGCGCCACCATTCTCGGGACGGTCATCGGCGCGCTGATCATGGGCGTGCTCCAGAACGGCCTCAACCTGCTGGCGATTCCGTCGTTCTGGCAGGAAATCTCGATCGGCGTCGTTCTCGTCGCGGCCGTTTGGCTCGACCAGTTCGCCAAGCGCCAGAAGGAGTAAGGCAGATGCTTCAGATCACCGACGTCAAAAAGAATTTCGGGCCCGTCGAAGTCCTCCGCGGCGTCTCCTTCGGCCTCGATGCCGGCGAGTGCGTGGCGCTGGTAGGCGACAACGGCGCGGGCAAGTCGACGCTGATGAAGATCATCACCGGCGTCTACACCGCGAGCTCGGGCGAGGTAACACTGGCCGACCGGTCCATCACCGGGACGGCGCCAGGCGAGATCCGCGAGCTGGGGATCGAGATGATCTACCAGAGCCTTGAGCTGGCCAGCCAACAGGACGTCACCGCCAACATCTTTCTAGGGCGCGAACCTACGCGGAAGATCATGGGCTTCCAAACCGGCGTGATCGACTTCAAGTCGGCTCGGGCTCAGGCCGAGGAGATGATCGAGCAACTCGGCGCTCGTCTGCCCTCCGTCGACATCCAGGTCGGCAACCTTTCAGGCGGGCAGCAGCAATCGGTCGCCATCGCGCGAGCACTGACCTTCTCTCCGAAGGTCGTCATCATGGACGAGCCCACCGCAGCGCTCGCCGTCCGCGAGATTCAGCACGTTCTCGACCTGATCAAGGAGCTCAAGAGCCGCGGCATCGCCGTCATCCTCATCAGCCACCGCCTGACGGACGTCTTCGAGGTGGCAGACCGGATCGTAGCCCTGCGCCAGGGCGTGGTGATCGCGGACGAGCGCACCGAGGACACGACGATGCAGGATGTGGTCGCACACATCGTTGGCGCGCACTGAGGGGCTGAAGATGAAGACCGTCAACAACGCCGCCCTTCGCGATCTTGTCTCCAACCTGCCCGATGGCGCCACCGTCGCCATCTCCGGCGCAGGCGGCGGACTGCTCGAGCCCGACGAGGCCTTCAAGGCCTTCGAGGATGCCTTTCACGATGCCGGCCGTCCCCGGGGCCTCACTCTGGTTCACGCGCTCGGCATGGGCGACCGCAAGGAAAAAGGCGTCAACCGTTTCGCCTACGAGGGCATGGTCAGGCGCGTGATCGGGGGGCACTGGGTCTGGTCGCCGCGGATGTTGGACCTCGCTCAACGTGACCGGATCGAGGCCTACTGCCTCCCCTCCGGCGTGCTCACCCACCTCTTCCGGGAGATCGGCGCGAAGCGCCCCGGTCTCTTCACCCACGTTGGTCTCGGAACCTTCTGCGATCCCCGCCTGCAGGGCGGGCGCTGCAACACGGCGGCGCAGGAGCCCATCGTCGAGCTGATGGAAATCGACGGCAAGGACGTGCTGAGATACTTGCCGTTCAAGGTCGACGTCGCCGTCATTCGCGGCACGGCCGTGGATGCGAACGGCAACATCACTGCCCGGGACGAGCCCGCCGATCTCGACAGCTACGCCATCGCGCTCGCCGCAAAGGCATCGGGCGGCATCGTCATCGCCCAGGTGCGCGACCAGGTTGAGGTGGGCGACATCCGTCCGCGCGAGGTCACCGTCCCCGGCAAGCTGGTGGACTACGTTCTGCCCGCACCCGAGCAGACGCAGACCTATCATGGTCCCTACAGCCCCGCGCTTGCGGGCCTCTCCGACGGCAGCGAGCAATTCCAGACCATGCCGGAGCATCACCTAGTCCGGCGCATCGTAGCCGAACGGGCCGCGCAGGAGCTGGTGCCGGGCGCGACCATCAACTTCGGCTTCGGCATGTCGGCAGGGGTCGCGGAGATCGTCGCTCGGCGTGGTGAACGGTCGAACTATTGGTTTACCATCGAGCAGGGGATCCACGGCGGGCAGCTTCTGACCGGCGATCTCTTCGGCATCGCTGCCCATCCCGCGGCGATCCTCTCCTCGGCGCAGCAGTTCGACCTCTATTCCGGCGGACTACTCGACCAGACCTATCTGGGACTGGCCGAAATGGATGCGCATGGATCGGTCAACGTCTCGCACTTCGGAGGCCAGGTCAGTGGTCCGGGCGGCTTCATCGACATCAGTCAGGGCGCGCAAAGGATCGTTTTTTGCGGCTCCTTCGACGCGAAGGGGGCGCGGGTCTCCGTGGAGAACGACAAGCTCCGCATCGATCGGCATGGCGAAGTGCAGAAGCTCGTTCCGGAAGTCGGCGGCGTCACTTTCAGCGGTGCGGAAGCCATCCGGCGCGGTCAGCGGGTGACCTACATCACGGAGCGCGCGGTCTTCGAGCTGACGCCCGAGGGCGTGGAGCTCACCGAATTGGCGCCAGGGATCGATCTGAAGGCCGACGTGCTCGACCGCATGGGGTTCACGCCCATCGTGCACGACCCGGTCCGCATGGAGGTCGAGCTCTTCCGCGACATTGCAGAGAAAGCGGCATGACCTCGAAGACGACTTACGACTACATCATCGCCGGGGGAGGTTCGGCCGGCTGCGTCCTCGCGGCGCGTCTCTCCGAGAGCGGGGCCGAGGTTCTTCTCCTCGAGGCGGGCTACGGCGACAGCCATCCGTTGATTCACGTGCCTGCGGGCTTCACCAAGCTCTCGGGTCCTCGGGTCAACTGGGGCTACAGCACAGTGCCACAGAAGCATCTCGATAACCGGGAAATGTGGTATCCGCAGGGTAAGACTCTAGGGGGCGGATCGTCGATCAACGCGATGATCTACACCCGCGGCCATCGCGCAGACTACGACGAGTGGTCGGAACTCGGAGCCGAGGGATGGTCCTACGCCGAGGTGCTGCCCTATTTCCGCAAAGCCGAGGACAACGCCCGGCTCTGCAATGCCTACCATGGTGTCGGTGGTCCACTGCGGGTCTCCGATCCGATCAGCCCGCTGCCGATCACCGCAACCTTCATCAAAGCCGCCCAGCAGGCCGGTCTGCCCTACAGTCACGACTTCAACGGCGCCGAGCAGGAGGGGGTCGGATACCACCAGACCACAACCCGGGACGGACGCCGGGGCAGCGCCGCGGTGTCCTACCTGCGCCCCGCACGCAAGCGAAAGAACCTCACAGTTCTCACCAGAATGCAGGTGCGACGCATCCTCATCGAGAAGGGCCGCGCGACCGGAGTCGAATACCGCTCCCACAAGGGTCAGCCAGGGACGGCTCATGCCCGAAAGGAAGTCATCGTCACAGCGGGGGCCATCGGCTCGCCTAAACTGATGATGCTCTCCGGTCTCGGCCCGGCGGCGCATCTCAAGGAGCACGGGATCGAGGTGAAGGCAAATATCGCCGGGGTCGGCGAGAACCTTCAGGACCATCTGGATTGCTACACGGTCTACGACATGAACGGCCCGCATTCCTACAATGGGTCCGACCAGTATATCCGGCAGGCCGGTTGGGCGCTCCAATACCTGCTCTACAAGAACGGCCCGGTTACCACGAATATCGTGGAGGCCGGGGCATTTGCGCGTGTAGACCCCAAATACGACCGTCCCGACATCCAGTTGCACTTCCTGCCAGCCTACGTGGTCGACCACGGGATGATGCGGATCAAGGGATACGGCGTCAGCCTCTATTCCAACCTCCTGCGGCCCAGGTCACGGGGCACGGTGCGATTGTCCAGCGACCGGGTGGAGGATGCGCCCCTCATCGATCCCAACTACCTCGCGGACCCCTACGACCGGAAAATGGCCATCGAGGGCCTGAAGCTGGCGCGGGAGGTGATGAACCAGCCCGCCTTTTCGGACTTCGTCGCGCGCGAGAGGATGCCTGGTCCCGACGTCCAGACGGACGAAGACCTCGCCGCTTACGTCCGTCAGTGGGCAAAGACGGACTACCACCCGGTCGGCACCTGCAAGATGGGGACGGACCCGATGTCCGTCGTGTCGCCGGAGCTCAAGGTGCACGGCATCGAGGGCCTGCGAGTCTGCGACAGCTCGGTGATGCCCACCGAAATCAGTGCGAACACAAACGCGCCCACGATCATGATCGCGGAAAAGGCGGCGGACATGATCCTGGGGCGTTCCCCCGAACCGAAGGAGACCTTCCATGAACGCCCCGCTCACTGACCTCTCGCGGATCGAAGTGCGCCGCTATGAGCAGCTTATCGATGGCAAACTCGGCGAAAGCGTCTCCGGAAAGCGGTTTACGCGCGAGAGCCCCGCCCACGGCGTAACCGTCGGGGACTATCCGCTGGGGGACGTGGAAGACGCCGAAGCGGCGATTGCCGCGGCCCGGAGGGCCTTCGATCGCGGGGATTGGCCCCGGATGTCGGGCAAGGAGCGGTCCCTGGTGCTCGATCGGATTGCTGACAGGATCGCTGAGAACGCCGAGGAACTTGCGCGGATGGATGCGCTCGAAAGCGGCAAGCCGATCTCGCAGGCCCGCGGCGAATTACAAGGAGCCGAAGATCTCTGGCGCTTCGCCGCCGGTCAGGCCCGGTCCCTGCACGGCATCGTCCCCTCCGGCCTTGGAGAACACATGCTGGGTCTCATCGAGCGAGAGCCAATCGGCGTCGTCGCGATGATCACACCCTGGAACTTCCCCTTCGTGATCCTGAGCCAGAAGTTGCCCTTCGCGCTTGCGGCGGGGTGCACAGTCGTCCTGAAGCCGAGTGAGCTGACACCCGGCTCCACGCTGAGATTTGCCGAACTTCTCGAAGGGACTGGCCTGCCAGACGGAACGGTCAACATCACTGTGGGCTACGGCAATACCGTCGGACAGCGCTTCGCCGAACACGACGATGTCGACATGATCTCCTTCACCGGCTCCACCGAGGTTGGCCGGACGGTGTCGCGAGCCGCCGCCGGGAACCTCAAGAAGGTGGCCCTCGAACTGGGTGGCAAAAACCCCCAGATCGTTTGCGCCGACGCCGATATTGAGGCTGCGGCGGACGCGGTCGTCTTTGGCGTCTTCTTCAACGTCGGCCAGTGCTGCAACTCCTCGAGCCGCCTCATCGTCGAGCGCTCCGTCGCGGACCGATTCCAGCAGAAGCTCGAAGAGCTGACGGCGCGGGTGCCGGTGGGCGATCCGCTCGACCCGGAGACCAAGGTCGGGGCGATCATCAACGAAGACCAACTCTCCAAGATCGAAGGCTACATCACCTCGGCCGAAAAGGACGGCGCCCGGGCGCTGTGCGGTGCCAGGCGTCTCAAAACCGAGGCGGGCCGCTTCTACGCCCCGACGCTTATGGCGGGCGTGACGCCGGAGATGGCGATCGCGCGGGAAGAGGTCTTTGGGCCGGTGCTCTCGATCCTCACCTTCGACACCCTAGACGAGGCCATCGGCATCGCGAACGACACCCAATACGGGCTGTCCGCCGGGATCTGGACGAACGACCACGACCGAGCACTCACCGCCGCCCGCGACCTTCGT
This sequence comes from Histidinibacterium aquaticum, assembly GCF_008710275.1. Taxonomy (GTDB): domain Bacteria; phylum Pseudomonadota; class Alphaproteobacteria; order Rhodobacterales; family Rhodobacteraceae; genus Oceanicola; species Oceanicola aquaticus. The sequence continues at coordinate 377,834 of NZ_VYQE01000001.1, read as the reverse complement.
GCCGGCACGGTGTGGGTGAACTGCTGGATGGACGGCTTCGCGGAAATGCCCTTTGGCGGTGTCCGGCAGAGCGGGCAGGGTCGCGAGCAGGGGGCCCAGGCGATCGAGGAATTCACCGAGATGAAGTCCGTTCTCTTTCACCGCGGCCCGCGTGCGGACCGCTGGGTGCCCGACGCGAAGGCAGGCTGACAGTGGCCCAGCGGCTCTACGGGATCATCGGGTATCCGATCGGCCAGGCTCGCTCGCCCGAGGTCTTCAACGACCTTCTCCGGCAGGCCGGAGAGGATGCGGTCATGATGCCGCTCGAGGTTGCACCTGAGAGATTCGAAGACTGTCTCGACGGGCTCCGCGCGATTGCGAATTTTGCCGGTCTCGTCGTGACTGTTCCTCACAAGCTCGCCGCGGCGCGCATCGCCTCGAGGCGCAGCAAGAGGGTCGAGCGTGTCGGAGCCGCCAACTTACTCCGTCCTGTTGCTGAAGGGTGGGAGGCGGACCTCTCCGACGGGATCGGGTTCGTCGCCGGGCTGCGTGCGTCCGGGCACAGCGTCGAGGGGCAGTTCGTGTCAGTGGTAGGGGCGGGGGGCGCCGGTGTCGCGATCTCCGAGGCCCTACTATCGGCGGGCGCGAGGGTCTCGATCACGGACATCGACGGGAAGAAGGCGAGCGAGGCAGCTCGGCGGCTTTCCTCGGTCGGTCACATCGAGGTTCGGAAGCCCAGTCTCGAGCACTCCTTGGTCGTGAATGCGACGCCGGTAGGTATGGCCGGGGATCCGCAATTGCCGCTCAATCTCGATGATCTCGGCCCGGCCGCCCTCGTCGCTGAGGCAATCATGAAGCCGCCGGTCACGCCACTCCTAAAGGAAGCCGCGCGTCGTGGGCACAGCATCCACGAGGGATCGCACATGTTGGATGGGCAGGTGCCTGCTATCTGGGATTTCTTGGGCATGTCCTGCCAGCCGGCAGTCCAGGAGGTGAAGTAGCGCTCCTTTCAGCCAGGACCCTCTTGGAGCCAAGGATCGGTCAGTGGCCCGCAGGTCAAGCTGGGACAGCTCCTCTAAGTTCGCGCCGGCCGACTAGGACATCGCGCGAGGCGTGAGAAGGGTCAGATGCGTTCCGAAGCGCGGCCGTAGAGGCTGCGAGCGCGCGCTGAGCGCGATCTCCTCGTGCTTCCTTCACTCCTCTGCCTAGCCGACAAGATGGCTATCAGCGCGAGGAATGCAGTTGCCGTAAGGTCAGCTTTGTTGCCGGCGATCGACGACTTGTATCGAGCCCCCCGCCTTCATAGCTGTTTTGGCTGAAGCAGGGCCGGCTACGCCTCTGGCTTCATGGGACCATCCAACTCAGATCTCACCGCAGGCACCGCCAACGCGGGGCTTCTGCTGCAGAATATAGAATGGCTCCATGAAAGACAGCTTACGCGTGCGCGCGCCCACTGATGAAACCCACTGCAAGCAAGTCCAGATTGCGACCAGCCGCACGCATGACGCGGATGCCCTCGCCGCAGAGGACCTCCGAGTTGACTACCGGCTCTGTCCGACCGGATCTCCTCAACGCGTTCTTCGGGATCGGCTCCGCGCCGAACCGGACATCGATTTGAAGCTCTACAAGTGCGCAGCCGTCTTCGACTGGCTGGACATCGCGGTCCTTTGTAGCGACCTGGTTTCGGCAAAGGCGGTGCATCGCGCGATCAAGCGTCGAGGGCCTAAGATCTGGATCAGCGGCCCGGAGAGAAAGAAGCACTACCATGGCGATGTGATCGTTGCCCGGCTGCAAGATCCGACCAGGGCGAAAGTGTCGGAGCTTTGCCAGCATCTCAGCGAAGCAGTCGCTGAACAGGGCGCCGCGGTGATCTCAACGCCGCAGCTCTTCGGGATGGAGCTGGCGATCGACTTTTACGTCCGGCACGCACGCGAGCTGTCCGATCTCGAGTTAATCGGGCGGCGTGCGCGCATGTCGGACTTGCTGCGGAAGCTCTTCGCCATGCCGGGGGTGTTTCGTGACCCCGAGTTGCTTGGGACTTGTCAAGATTGGCCGCGCTTCTGTGATGGACGACCAGGTAAGGGCCATCTGTTCCAAGAGCGGATCGGTGAAGGGACGCGGTCGATGAATGACTGCGAGCGGTTGCTTCGTGCCGCCGGGACGCCCTTCTTCCATCAAAGAGTGCCGCTGAACAGCACACTCTACTTCGGCGCGAAGAGCCGGCCCATCCGTTACCGTCTCCAGGACAAGATCAGCGACAACCGGAAGTCTGAGGAGGACTACGATCCGCTGCCACTGAAGGAACGGCGGTCGAGGATCGAGGTCTCGCTCGTGAACAAGGACTGGGAGGAGGAAGGACTTCTTGGCGCACTCGATCTACGGGATGTCGCCGACCTACACGGCTTCAAGCCGGACACGCTCCGCAAGGCATTCTTCAACTTCAGCCTGCCTACGTTCGGCGTGACCGAAGCAAACACGCCGGACCTGAAGGAGTGGTCGATCTTCGAGAGAACGGGTGTGACGGGCTTGGACCTCTATCACCGGTCTCGGAACGAGCAGGAGAGAGCGAAGACACTGCACCGCAGAGGGAGCCGAGCCCCTACGCCGCGCGTTCTAGAAGAGAAGGGGAGGCTGATGGCCTACTCTCAGCTGAACGACATGGTGCGCCGTGCTATGAGCAAGACAGTGGAGGCGTATCTTGGTGAAGAGCCTCTGGCTCTCCGTCTTGCTGCCTGAGGAGCTCTAGGTCGATCGTGGCTGTGTCTAGTAATACTCAGAAGCAGCGGCACGGCTGAGAACGCTCCCTGAGCGCGAGGTCAGCTTGGTCAGGGGCGTTTTCTACAAGGTGGAAATGCCCCTGGCCGTGGCCCTGCTTCGAGGATCAGCTGCTGCTCCCTCTCGTCGCAAAAAGTTGCGAGATCGCCCTGCGATAGGGAGCTGGAGTGACGGTCTCCTAGTGCTTGGCGGCAGATGCCGGTCGTTCGTGTCGGCCACGTCCGGCCGGAACTGGCACGCAGAAGTCGCGGCGATGTTGCTCGGGCCACCCGGGTGCCCGCGAGCAGCGAGGGAGGTGTGACCTTCTGCTCGACGGGGCGGAGCGAACAGGTGCCGCGACTGTGGTGAGCATGGCCCGCCCCGAAGCTGTGGGAAGACTTTCTGCCTTCATCAAGAGCTGATTTGCGCGATGGCCACGGCCACGAAGCCTGGACTGATCTCCAAGAGTCACCGGGAGAACTCGCGAGATCGATGAAGGGCTGCACTTCCGAACGCCCTCTCCTTGGATAGCGACGCGTCTGATCCCGCGGTCCTCGTGCCGACAACCGCCGCAAGTGTCGTCTCCTCCCTCTTGGAGCCCGTCTCGCGGTTGCTTCCACACGCCTGACGATCGGGCAGGGGTCCCCCGACTTAGGTATGCTTCTGAGGCTCTGTGGTTGCGTCCGTGGTGAGCGACTCGTGCGCTTCCTAATGAAGGGTAGCGGAGCGAACGAGGAGCTCGCCTACGCGCGTTTCCCGCGAGCCGACGGATAGCGCGGCTCGGTCATCTGCCTTCCTGGCGCTGAGGGCCCACACGTGCCCTCGGTTCAAACTTGCTCTCAGGCTGCGTGAGGTCGCGCTAGGTGCGCGGGATGGGTCACTCCTATGCGAGGGTAGCGGAGCGAGCGAAGGGCGCGCCTACGAGCGGTTCTCGCGCGAAGCGTTCGGTCATGTGTCAGGCTTCGTCTCGATCGGACTTCGAGAGGCGGGCGAGGGCGCGGTGCACGGATGAAACGCTCCACGAAGAGCCGCGCGCCGTCTTGATCCCACGTCTGTTCGCTTCGTCCGCCACGGCCTGCAGTGTGGGCGTTCCCACGGCAGCTGCGAGATCGTCTCGAACATCGGCGATCGCGCGGGCCGCGGCGTTCGCAGCCAGGGTTCGAGAGTTGGTCGACGCAACCGTTGCAGCGCTGGTCTGCCTCTGACGCGCCTGAAGTGATCTAGGTCTGCGGTAGGCTTTCTTGTTGTAGATGAACCTTGCGGTTCCGTAGCCGTGGAGGACGAGCCCTGCTTCGGCAGTCGTGCAATTCGCCAGCACCTTACCCTGCCGGAGCCCAAAGAGGTGCTCGTTATGCCGTGAAACCTCCGCGAAGAAGTCGGGCTTCGCTCGGTCGTCGCATCCCCGAAAAAGGCGGTTGAGATCATCCATCAACACGACATGTCCTTCGGCGAGCTGACGGCAGAGCTCGAGCGCTGAGGCAAGTGCCGGCAGTTCTTCGAGACGCGACCAAGTTCTGCGATAGTCGTAGAGGACCGCGAAGTCCGTGATCTTTCTTTCCTCCAGATAGCACTTGAGATTGCGTTTCTGCTGTCGAGCGGCGGAGTGGCCCGCGATCCCGTCCGCGGGCCGGGGGCCATGGCTTAGCAGGATGTAGGCGCCAACGAGTCGTCTGGGCATGAAATTCCATTAACGTTGTTACAACGTGAGATCATAGGCTCATGGATCCCCAAAGGAAAATGCCAAAATCGTTCGGGGACCCGTGGGGGGCTGGTAGGGCCTAAGGCCGGACGGGCAGGAAATCTTCAAGCAGGAGATGGGATTACGCCCGACGGACGTCTGGTGGTCGAGTATACTGCGAGCAGAAAACATCAAGATGGAGAGCCCACCATGTCCCGCCCGCGCACGATCGCCGACGCCTGCCAGAGCTGGCTCAAAACCTGCGAGCGCAACGAGCTCGAGAGTGGCACGCTCAAGGCCTACCGCAGTCACGTGCGAATCCACATTGACCCAAAGATAGGTCATCTTCTGGTCGCGGAGCTCACGCGGTCTGACGTCAAGGACTTCATCGACGACATGCTCGATGCGGGCGTCTCCCAGACCCAGGTGCGCAAAGTCATGGTGAGCCTGAGGGCGGTTCTGGCTGAGGCTGTCGACCGGGAGTGGGTGGATCGGAACGTAGCATCTGATGTGAAGCTCAAGCGCCGCAGTGGGCGCCACGACAAGGACAAGGTGATCCCGACCAAGGCGGAGATCAGGATGATCCTCGATCGGGCGCCGACGTCACACAGAGCGATGTTCGTCGCTGCGATCTTCACCGGAATGCGCATCTCGGAGCTAAGAGGGCTAACCTGGGCGGCGGTGAATTTCGAGACGAGGACGATCCGGGTCTTTCAGCGAGCTGACGAAAGGTGCGAGATCGGACCCCCGAAGAGCCGGGCGGGTCTGCGCACGATCCCCATGGCTCCGATGCTGCTCAATACGCTTCGAGCTTGGAAGCATAGCGCGCCGGCAAGCGACCTCGATCTGGTGTTCCCGAACGGGAAGGGCAGGGTCCAGAACTACGCGAACATCTACAACAGGGTGTTCAAGCCAATGCTGGTCGATCTCGACATCGTCGATGAGGACGGTGACGCCCGGTTCGGTATCCACTCGCTTCGTCACGCGGCGGCGTCGCTCTTCATCGAACAAGGCTGGACGCCGAAGAAGATCCAGACCCTGCTCGGACATGCTTCGATCACTCTGACAATGGATACCTACGGCCACCTCTTCGAGAATGCCGAGGAAGACGTCGCGATGTTCGAGAAGCTGGAAAGCGATCTGCTCGCTGCGTGATCCAGCCAGGCTTCAGATCGTGCCTCGTGCAACTCTTGTGCCCGGTCCGTTGCCGGACCCGTGCACGCGGTGACGAGACTATCCGTTTCGATCTCGAATCGTTAACGGTTCACCAAGATCCATTCACTTCATGAAATGGATGAGACCCAGGTCGTGCGTCGCCGCAAGAGGGTCTGGTTTGATTTTGGGGTCCAAGATGTCGGACAGATCGTTCCTCTCGCGCGTCCGTGGCGTGCTGCCGTCGCTTCACCCAGCCGAGCGCAAGCTTGGCGAATTGGTGCGGGACTTTCCCGGAGAGCTAGCCAGCTACTCCGCGACCGAACTCGCGGAACTCGCCGGCGTGTCGAACGCCACTGTGACCCGGTTCGTCCGCCGACTGGGGTATTCCTCCTACGACGAGGCCCGGCGCCATGCGCGCGAGGACGGCGCGAGCGGGTCGCGGCTCTATCTCGGCCACGTGACCGGTGAGGTGGTCCGTGAGCCCGGGACTTACGCCGAAGCCGACATCCGCAACCTTCGCAACACGCTCGACCCCATCGGCGGGGGCGAGGTCGACCGCCTCGCGCGAGCCATCCTCGACGTGCGGAAAGTCTGGGTTGTCGGCTTCCGATCAGCCAATCCGCTGGCCGCCTACCTGCAATGGCAACTGACCCAGGTAGTTGAGAACATCGTTGCGGTCCCTGGAGCGGGGCAGACGCTCGGGGAGCATCTCGCCAGCATCACGCAGGACGATCTCGTCATCGTCTTCGGGTTGCGCAGGCGCATCGCCTCGTTTGAGACGACCGTGGGCGCAGTAGCCGACACCGGCGCACGGATCGCCTACATCACCGACGAGAGCGTGACCGAAGCAGAGGGCGCGGATTGGCACTTCCGCTGCAGCACCGAATCTCCAGGTTCGCTCTTCAGTCACGTCGGCGTCATGGCACTGCTGAACCTGATCGCGAATCGCACGATCGACACTGCCGCCGAGGCGGGGCGACTGAGGCTCAACCGCATCGAGACCTTCAACGAACGGCTCGGCGAGCTCTAGGCGCCGCTCGCAGGCCGCCTCATTTTCTCGCAGGCGGATCAAGACGCAGGCACCGCTTCCTTCGAGGGGAGAAAATATGTTTTCCTGATCCGGATATATTTGCCGCGTTGTGAAAATTCATTTTCTTATGAGTGATGGCAGACCGGCGTCGACCGCCGGCCTCGCTGGCTCAACAGAGAGGAACCGACACATGCGCACGATCTTTGCAACTGCAGCCGCTGCTTGCATCGCAGCCACCGCCCAGGCCGACACCACGACGCTTCGAGTGCTCGGCCAGCCCGTGGGCTCCGGTCTGATCCAGCAGCAGAAGGAACAGCCGTTCTTCGAAAACCTGGCCGAGACCTCGGGCATGGACATCGAGGTCGAATATTTGCCGGTGGACGTGGCGGGAATCCCCGACACCGACGGCATGCGCGTCCTGCGGACAGGGCTCTTCGACATCGTCTCGGTCCGCGGTCCGCAGGTCAGTCGAGATGAGCCGGCGATGCTCGGTCTCGACCTCGTGGGTCTGAACCCCGATTACGAAAGCGGCCGGGTTCATGCCGACGCCTTTCTCCCGGTTGTAGACACGGCAGTGCAGGGCCGTTTCAATGCGAAGCTCCTCGGCGTCTGGCCAGCCGGACCGCAGGTGATCTTCTGCAAGCCGGAGATCTCCGGCCTCTCCGATCTTGAAGGCCTGAAGGTCCGCGTCGGCGACCAGTCCGCCGCGGCCTTCGTCGCCCAATTCGGCGCGACCGGCGTTCCGCTGCCCTTCGGGGAAGTCCAGCAGTCGTTGTCGCGCGGCGTCGTAGACTGCGCGATCACTGGGCCAGCGTCCGCGAACTCGGCCGGCTGGCCCGAAGTCACGACCACCGTGCTGCCGATCGCGCTGCAGCTCGCCATGAACGGCTATGCGATCAACCTCGACACCTGGAACAGTCTCGACGAGAGCACTCAGGTGCAGCTCGAGGAGTCGATCGACAGCCTTGTGAGTGAAATCTGGGCCTACTCCGAAGAGCTTTATTCCGACGCGATGAATTGCAACACCGGGCAGGAGCCCTGCGAGCACGGAACGCCATACTCCCTGACCTCCGTTCCGGTCTCCGAAGAGGACCTCGCGGCGGTCTCCGGCGCGCTGGTCGAGAGCTCGCTACCGGCCTGGACCGAGCAGTGCAACGCGGTCAACCCGGACTGCGAAGCCCTCTGGATGGAGACCGTCGGCGCCGAACTCGGCCTCTAAACCTCAGCCAGCAAGGGAGATCGCCCGATGCAGACGTTTTCGAGACTCTGCGCGATTGCCTTCGGTGTGATGATGACGGCGCTCTGCGTCGTCATCGCCATCGAGACGGTCCTGCGCAAGCTCTTCAATCACTCGCTGGCGGGTGTCGACGAGTTGTCGGGCTATGCCATCGCCATCGGCGCGCCGCTCTGTTTCGCAGTCGCGGCGGTCGAACAGAGCCACATCCGCATCAATCTGCTTCACATGCGCATGCCGCGGGGCCTCAAGGCCGCGACTAACCTAATGTCGGCCCTCGCCCTCGCAAGCCTCGCGATCTTCCTTGCCGTATTCACCGTGGGGACCGTCCGGGAAACACAGCTCTTCGGCTCGGTCGCCCAAACACCCTGGATGACGCCGCTGATTTGGCCGCAGGCCGCTTGGCTCTTCACCACCGGCGTCTTCACCATCGCATCATTGCTACTCGCCCTCCGGGCCTGCCGGCTTGCTCTGCAGGGGCGGACCGACGCCCTGTTGCGCGACTTCGGGCCTGACTCCGTCGAGGACGAGCTCGAAGCGGAGCTTTCGGACTTGGAGGCCCGGGCATGAGCATGACCGTCATCGCGACAGGCTTCGCCTGCATGCTTCTCCTCATGTTCCTGTCCCTGCCGGTGGCCGTCTCGATTCTGTCGGTCGGCGCGCTAGGCGGCTACCTCGCCTATGGAATGCCGCTGGTCGAGACCATGGGCGGTGTCGTCTGGGGGACGCTAAACAACCCCGTCATGACTGCGATCCCGCTCTTCATGCTGCTGGGAGAGCTGCTCCTGCGGGGTGGTATTGCCGATAAGATGTTCGACGCCCTGGCTGTATGGCTCGGTCGCCTGCCGGGCGGTCTCCTGCATACCAATATCGGGACCTGCGCGCTCTTCTCGGCGACCTCCGGCTCTTCTGTCGCAACGGCGGCGACGGTCGGGACTATCGCTCTCCCGGCCCTCGGTGAACGAAACTACCCCGTGCGCCCGGCGCTGGGCACGCTTGCGGCGGGCGGCACGCTCGGCATCCTGATCCCGCCTTCGGTCAACCTGCTGGTCTATGGCTCGCTCGCCAACGTCTCGGTCGGCCAGCTCTTCATTGCCGGCATCCTTCCCGGTCTTCTGCTCACGGTCCTGTTCTCGGCCTACGTCGCCTTCCGCTACCCGGACGCGGGCCGCGCCTCGGCCCAACCCGAAATCGACTCCGCGGAAAAGCGGCGGCTGCTCGGCCACCTCGTGCCGCCGGCCATCATCTTCTTCATCGTCATGGGCTCGATTTACGGCGGTCTCGCGACGCCGACCGAAAGCGCCGCGCTCGGCGTCATAGCGGCGTTCTTCTTCGTCTGGCGCAACGGCAAGCTGACCTGGCGCCTGCTCGAGGCCTGCTTCATCCAGTCGGCGCGGACAACGGGCATGGTCGTCCTCGTCATCGTCTGCGCGCTTCTGCTGAACGTGACGCTCTCGATGACCGGAGGCACCCAGGCCGTGACCCGCTGGGTTGCCGACCTCGGCCTCAGCTTCACTGCGCTAATGTTGCTGCTCGTGGTCTTCTACGTGATCCTCGGCATGTTCATGGACGCGATGTCTATGCTGGTGCTTACGGTCCCCATCGCGGTGCCAATGATCACGGCCCTCGGGGCCGATCCGGTCTGGTTCGGCGTCTTCGTTGTCGTCATGTGCGAGATCGCCCTCATCACGCCGCCGGTCGGCATGAACCTCTTCGTCGTGCAGGGCATCCGGAAGGGCGGCGGCGACTTCAACGACGTGGTGAAGGGTGCGTTGCCGTTCACCCTTATCATGATCGCCTTCGCCGGGCTCCTGATCTTCGTGCCAGGCGTCGCGCTCTTTCTCCCCGGACTGGGAGCTCAATGATGAACGAGAGCAGGTATCTCACGAAGTTCGAGCCGACACGGACCCGCCGGATTCTGGTCGTCAATCCTAACAGCAACCGGGGTCTGACCGCCTTGGTGCAGGAAGCCGCGGACCGTGTGGTAGGTCAGGGCACCGTCGTCGATGCCGTGAACCCCGACGGCGGTCCGCTTTCGATCGAGACTCTCGACGACCGGAGCAGGGCGGAGCCCCTGGCGATCGACCTGCTGGCGCGTCACCACGGCTACGATGCCTACGTCATGGCCTGCTTCGACGACATTGGCATCGGCAGTGCTCGGCGCTTTCTGCGGGCGCCCATCGTCGGAGCCGTCGAGGCGTCCGTCTCGCTCGCCCGACTCTACGCACCGAGGTTCGGGATCGTCACGACGGTGGAGTCCATGGTGCCCGGCATCAGGGCGCTCACCCGAGAACTAGGCGTCGCCGACCGCTGCTCCGTTCGGGCCTCGGGGGTCGGGGTTGCCGATGCCGCTTCTGCGGTGTCGGACGCGGACGCCCGGATCGATGCCGCAATCGAGGCCGCCCGCAACTACGACGGAGCGGAGGTCATCATCCTGGGCTCCGGTGGTCTCGCCGGGCGGGCAGAGGCGTTGATCCGCCGCCACGGGATCCCGGTCATCGACAGCATCGAGGCTGCAATAAGCCTTGGCGAGCTCGCGGCGGCGTCCTCCTGCCGAATGCGGGGTTATCGACCAACTAGTTGAGCCGATCGTCAAATAGCAGAAGGCTGCGCGTCCATCTACAACAGGTGGTCAAGCCTACGTTCGGCCACATCCTCAAAAACGCATGAGAAGTCGTCGCGATGTTCGAGAAGCTGGAAAGCGATCTGCTCGCTGCATGACGATCACGGAGCACGCAACCTAGATTGCGTGCCCCTTGCTGACCGCCGCTATCGCTTCTGGCTAAGTGCAACCGCGAGGATGATGATCCCGCCCCGTGCGATGAGCTGCTGGCTGAACTCGAGGCCCATCAGGATCAGCCCGTTGTTGATGAGGCCGATCATCATGGCGCCAACGATTGTGCCGATCACCGTGCCCTTGCCGCCGAATAGGCTGGTTCCACCGAGGACCGCGGCGGCGATGACAGAGAGCTCGTCGCCCTCTCCGAGTTGGAAGCGCCCCGATTGCAGCCGTCCTGCATAGAGCATTCCGGCTAGGGCCGCCGCGAGGGAGGAAAGCACCAAGACCCGGAACTTGATGCTGCGTGTGTCGATGCCGGAAAAGCGGGCCGCGGTCTCGCCGCCGCCGGTCGCAAGCACCCGCCTTCCAAAGCCCGTCCGCTTCAGGGCCACGTGCCCAATCACGCCGAGAACGAGGGTCCAGAACAACAGGACGGGAATCCGACCGACCGCGCCGCCGCCGAAGAGCCACGCGAAGCCTTGGTGCAGGATCGGCACAGCGGCAGTATCGGAAACCCACATCGCGATCCCCTTGGCGATGCCCATCATGGCGAGGGTGGTCAGGAATGACGGAATTCCGATCCGTGTGGTGAGCCAGCCATTGAAGACGCCAACGGCGAGGCCCGTGGCAATACCCGCGAGCACGCCCGCGAGCGGCCCGGCGGCCGAAATCGCGAGCGCGACGGTGACACTGGCGAGCCCCGCCACCGCGCCCACTGAGAGGTCGATCTCGCCCGCCGAGAGAACAAAGGTCATGGCGATCGCCATGACCGCGATCATCGCAGTCTGGCGGACGATGTTTAGGAGGTTGTTGGGGTTCAGAAAGCCCTTGTCGTTCAGTGTCAGCGCGAAGACGACGAAGATGACGACGAACCCAATGTAGATGATGTTCTGGCGCCAGTCCCCGAGGAACGTGCGCAGTTTGCTTGGGGACTGCTCCCCGCTGTTGACGTCAGTGGCCGACATGGCTCTCCTCCTTGCCCCCGACGAGGGCCTCCTGAATCTTGATCTGGAGCCGCTGTTCGGCGGCTTGAAGCCGGTGCGCGAGGTCGCCGTCCGCCGCGGCGGGATCGTCGAAAGCTTCGCGAGGCAGGTCTTCGTGGGCGCGTCCGTCAGCCATGACGACGATGCGGTCGCATGCTGTGAGCAGTTCCGAAAGCTCGGACGAGATCATCAAGACGCCCTTGCCCTCACGCGCAAGCTGGCGGACCAGCCGGATGATTTCGGATTTGGAGCCGATGTCGATGCCCGCAGTGGGCTCGTCCAAGATCAGGATGTCCGGGTCTGAGGCGAGCCATTTGCCGATCACCACCTTTTGCTGGTTCCCACCGGAGAGGGTCGAGACCGCGTGTTCGCGGCTCCCCGTCTTGATGGCGAGGCGGCGGATTTGCTCATCGGTGATGTCACGCGCTCGGCGCTGGTCGACGAAGCCACGCACGGAGATGTCATCGATAACGGACAATGTCATGTTCGCTGCTACCGAATGGTCCGGGATGATGCCCTGCGTGGCTCGAGCTTCCGGCACCAGCGCGATGCCTCGCTCGATCGCATCCGATGGCGAGCGGACGTCGACGCGCTTGCCGCGCACGCGGATCTCGCCCGAGGCGGCGGGCTCCAGCCCCGCGATGACCTTAGCGAGGGCGGTGCGCCCGGAGCCGAGCAGGCCCGCGAGGCCGACTACCTCGCCCGCATGCAGCGTCAGGGAGACGTCCGACGGTTTGTGCCGGCCGCTCACCCCCCGAAGCTCGAGTAGGACCTCGCCGCGGCTGGCGTCGCCGCGCACAACGTCTGCCAGCCCGAGCGAGCGCTTGCCGACGATGTATTCGATCATCGTGTCGATCGGCAACTCGGAGATCGGCGCGGTGATGATGTGCTTGCCGTCGCGCAGGATGGTCGCACGGTCAGCGATACGGGCGATCTCGTCCATGCGATGGCTCACGTAGATCACCGCCACGCCCCGCTGAGTGAGCTTTCGCAGGAACACGAAGAGCCGCTCGACGTCCGAGACCGCGAGCGCTGTCGATGGCTCGTCGAGGATCAGGACTTTCGCATCCTGGCTAATCGCCTTCACGATCTCGGTCAGCTGCTTCTGCCCCGCACCTAGATCGCCCACCAGCTTGCGCGGGTCCACGCGGACCTCGAGCATGTTGAACAGCTCGCCGGCACGGCGTTCCGCTTCGCGGTCGTTGATAAGGCCGCTTCCTGTCTTCGCTTCTCGGGTGAGGAAAATGTTCTGCGCCACTGTCAGCGTGGGGATGAGGCTCATCTCTTGGTAATTCATCGCGATACCGGCGGCGCGGGATGCTTCCGGCGCGTGTGTGGTCAGGGGCTTGCCCCCGACCACGATGCTGCCGCTGTCCGGCGTGTGGACGCCGTTCAGCACTTTCAAGATCGTCGACTTACCCGCGCCGTTGCCGCCGAGCAGAGCATGGACCTCGCCGGCATGGACCTCGAAGTCGACGCCGTCGAGGGCGCGCACGCCTCCAAAGCTCTTGGAGATGCCTGTCATGCGGACGGCGAACTCGGGCACCGAAGACATCAGACGGCCTCCCAGGCTCCGCTGGTCCCCGAGCGGATCAGCGCTTCGGCCACGCGCTCGATGAGCAGGCCATCCTCGAAGTTCGGGCTTGGCTGCTCTCCGATGACGATGGCTTTGAAGAAGTCGTGGCACTCGATGATTTTCGTCTCCGAATACCCAATGCCGAGGGCGGGGATTGGCCAGAGGCCCTCGCCGTAGGGATGTGCCGGTCCGGTGTAGATGGTGCGGAAGCCGCGGGCGTCGCCGGGATCGTCGGCGAAGAACACCTTTAGTTCATCGCGGCGCTCGTAGTTGAAGTGGATCGATCCCTTGGTGCCGTGAATCTCGAAAGTGATAAAGTTGTTGCGCCCCCATCCGTTGCGGGTCGCCTCGAGCGAGCCGACGGCTCCGTTCTCGAACTTGAGCAGCGAGGTGAACTCGTCATCGACGTCGACCTCGCCGCGTTGACCGCCGGAGGTCTTTTCAGAGGCGCCGAGTTTGTCGACACCGCCCGACTGCACGGGGCGGGTCGGCACGTAGGTCTTGGTGATCGCGTTCACCTCGGCAACTGGACCGACAAGATAATGTGCCATATCGACGACATGAGTGCCGATGTCGCCGATGGCGCCGGACCCAGCGACCTTTTTCTGGAAGCGCCACGATAGGGGGCCATCGGGGTCCGCCGACCAGTCCTGCAGGTAGGTGCCCCGAAAGTTCAGGATGTCTCCGATGCGACCTTCCGAAATGAGCCGCTTGGCGAGGGCGACCGCCGGCGTGCGGCGGTAATTGTAGGCGACCATGTGGATGACACCAGCGTCACGCACCGCCTGCGCCATCGCCTCAGCTTCCTCGACGGTCCGGGCCAGGGGCTTTTCGCAGATGATGTGCTTGCCGGCCTTCGCGGCTTCGATCGCGATCTCGGCATGCACGTTATTTGGCGTGCAGATGTCGACGACATCGATATCGTCGCGGTGCACCGTGGCCTTCCAGTCGGTCGAGGCTTCGTCGAAGCCGAAGCGCGCCTGGGCGTCCTGGGCCATTTCCTCGCTCACGTCGACGACAACCTTGCGGTGTGGGATCGCAGGCGCGGGCCAGAAAAACATCGGCATCGAGGCATAGGCCATGGCGTGCGCCTTGCCCATGAAGCCGCCGCCGATCATGGCGACATTCATCGTCTTTGTCATTGCTGTTCTCCGGGAGGGCTTGCCGGGAGAGCCGTGCCCTCCCGGCCTTGCAGTCATGCGGGCGGCGGCTGGCGCCGCGCCGGCTCAGTCCATGCTGTTGGTGATGTTGTCGGTCGCCGGCGAGGCGTAGACCGTCTCCCAGCCGTCCAGCAGGGTGTCGCGGGTGACCGGCAGTGCGGGCAGAGCGACGAAGGCGGGCGCCTCCTTGCCGAGAAGGCCGTAGCCCGCAAGGGTTGCTTCGGTCACGCCTTGGTCGTAGGGGCGCTGGGCGCCGAGGCCGTAAACATAGCCTCCCTGGGCCATGTTGATCGCCACGTTCTCGCCGAGGTCGATCGTCGTGATGACGAGGTCATTTCGGCCGCTGGCGCGAGCGGCGGCGATGACTCCTTCGGCCGGCACGTCCCAGACCGCCCAGATGCCATCTAGCCCCGGGTTCGAGGTCAGCATTGCGTTGGCGGCGCGGTCGGCGTCGCCGGAGAAGTCTGGACCGCCGATGCCCTGCTCCGCGACGATCTCGATCTCGGGGTAGTCGCTTTCGATTGTCGCCTTGAACGCGTCGTAGCGCTGCCGGGTCACGAAGAAGTCGGCAGCGTGGTAGACTAGGCCGATTTCGCCGGCGCCATCGAGCGCTTGCGCCATGAGGTGGGCAGCGGCAACGCCGTTGCCGTAGTTGTCGGCGGATACCGAAGCGATGTAGTCCTCGCCGGCGACGAAGCCGGAGGGCACATTGTCCATGAACACGAGGTGGACGCCGGCTTCGCTCGCCGCGCGGTAGGCCGACGCGGTCGCGACTGGGTCGGTCGGAATCGACACGATGATGTCGGGTGACTGCGCCATGATTGTCTCGAGATCCGCGACTTGCTTCTCCGGCTTGAAGCCGGCGTCGGTCACTGCGATGACCTCAATTCCCATCTCCTCAAAGCGGGTCTCGAGCCCGTTGATCTGCGCCTGACTCCAGTCGTTGCCGCCGTAATGCATGACGATGGCCGCAGTGGCGTCCATGTCGCGGATCTGCTGGAGCTCGTCCTCGGTGAGCGTCACGTCGGACGCGGGCGCGGGCTCCTCGCCGTTGGGGCCGCGCGACAGGACGGTAGTCTGCAGTTCGGCGAGCGCTTCCGCAGGGTCTGACGCGGCCGGGACGGCCGCGAGGCCTGTGGCGAGAAGCGCGGCGGTGCCGAGCAGGGTTCTGCGATTGATCATTTCGTTGTCCTCCCAGTGATCAGATCGGTGGTGCGGTTGGGTGTTAATTTGCCAGAGCCGGCTCAAGGGCCTTCCGGCTGCGCCGTGCGCCCTCCGCCGGGTCCTCCCAGGCATCGAGTTCGACGCAGATCCAGCCGCTGAAATCCGTGTCGCGGATGGCATCGAGGATTGGGCCGGAGGGCACGTCGCCCTCGTCGAGCGGCGTAAACATGAAAGGCTCGCGCTGCAGGCCTTTGAGGTGGATGTAGCTGATCCGGTCGGACAGCTCACGGACGAGCCGGGCCGGGTCGCTGCCTGCGGCCGCGAGATGCGCCGTATCCGGGCAGAAGTCGATCTCAGTTAGCCCAAAGATCTTGTGCACCTCTTCCGGCCCCTCGACGATCGTAGAAAGGTGCGGATGGTAGTGTGCGGTGAGGCCACGATCGTCGGCCAGAGCCTTCACTCGGTCCAGGGCCGCGGCGAGCTTGTGGTAGTCGGTCTCGCGGATGCCATCGAAGCGCTTCGCACCGCCGCCGACGACGAGGTGCGGCGCCCCCAGCTCTGCGGCACGGTCGGCGGCGCGGGCAACGCGGGCAAGCTCTTCGGGCAGGACCTCGTCGAAGATAAAGTTCGCCCCGGAATACGCCGCGACAAGAGAGAGGCCATTGTCGGCTAGAGCCTTGCCTAGCTCTGCGGCGGAGCGTTCGAGAAGGTTGCCGTCGAACAACTCGACGCCCGCGTAGCCGGCGCCGGCAATGTCGGCGAAGGCCCGGTCCATGTCGCCGAAGGTTTGGTAGCTCAGCTGAGTGATCGACGTCACTCCTTCCGCGCTGCCGCCGAGCGGCCCCCAGCAGTTCGCGTGATAAGCGAGTTTCCAGTCGCCCATTTCTCTCTCCCTGATCTGGCGCGTCGGCGAATCTCGTCGGCGCTCTCTCCGCTTGGCATGGGCCTAAGTCACTATCGAGCACACGGTCAACCATAATAAGCAAAAGTCTGGCCACTTTTGCAGAAAAACGGCAAAACATGCTTGTTGCCGAGCGAAACCTGACGGGATAGAGACGTTCGGAAGTGCGAAGAACCGAGCGCGAACGCAGTGACGGATCAGGAGATCAAGGCAACGGCTGCCAAGCAGAAGGTCCGCCCTCGCGGCAGTGAGAGCGCGGCCACGAGCCTCGCAGACATCCTCAACATTGTTCGCACCGGCCGCGCCGAAACCCGTCAAGAACTCGAGAGTGCGAGCAATTTCGGCCGCTCCATCGTCGCCGACAGGCTGTCCGTTCTAGGCGAACTGGGTCTCGTAGACGAGAGCGCCTCCGGCGTTGCTACCGGTGGGCGTGCGCCCAAGCTCGTGCGCTTCAGTGCGGCACGCGCCTCGATTGTGGTCGTCTCCGTGAGCCAAACCGCCATCGGCGTTGGCCTTGCGGACTTGTCGGGCCGACTGCTTACTGAGCACCACGAGGCGATCGAGACCGGCCTCGACGCTTCGATCACAGTCGACCGCGTCATCGGCCTCATTAGATGGTTCCTGTCTCGGCACACGGCCGGACCCGAGCCCTGGGGCATTTCGATCTCGGCGCCAGGTCCGGTAACGCTCGCCGATCTCGAGCCGTTCATGGGCCGAACTCCGGATTTCATGCCCGGGTGGGAGCGCGCGCGGCTGGTCGAACGGCTGGTGGAGACCTTCGGCGTGCCGGTTTGGATGCGCTCAAGTCACGACGCGATGACGATGGGCGAGCTGCGGGGCGGGCTGGGTAGGGGCGCCGAGAGCATGCTGTTCGTCCGGGTCGGCCGCCGCATCAACGCCGGCCTAGTCAGCGAGGGCCGTCTCTATCGGGGTGCGAGCGGGGCGGTCGGTCTGATTGGACAGATCGCGCTTGCTGGACAAGGCGGCACTCTTGATGCCTGCGCCGGGGCAGGGCATGTCGAGGCCGCGGGGCGGCAGGTCGCTGAAGAGGGCCGCTCGCCGGTCCTTGCGGACCTGCTGCGCCGGGGCGCAGAAATTACCGTCAACGAGGTCTGCCAGGCCGCACAGATGGGCGACGCGGCGAGCGTCGAGATTGTGTCCCATAGTGGCCGGCAACTCGGCGCTGTCATCGCATCGCTGGCGAGCATGCTCGATCCCAAGCTTATCGTGCTCGCGGGAACGGTGGCGCAATCGAACGACATCTTCCTCGCCGCGGTTCGCGAGACGGTTTACGGCGCCTCGCCTCCGCTGGTCACGCGCGATCTCCAGATCCAACGCTCGCAACTTAGTGGCTCGGCGGCGCTGCTCGGCGCGGCGTGGATTGGCACGGAGGAGTTGTTTCGACCTGACGTGCTGCGGGAGTGGGTTCTGACGGGCACTCCGTTGCAGCATCCCGCATTCCGCGCCTTGCGGGACAACCTCGCAAAGTCAGAGCAGCGAGTGAGCGAGGACGGGGGCGAAGGGCCGGACAAGGCAGAGGACGGGGTCGAGGGGCCGGACAAGGCATAGGGAGGATCGGATGAAAGTGCTCGGACTCGGTCCGCATGGAGAGCGCGCGTCGCCGCCCGAGCGGGTGTCGCTGCTGCCCGAGGACATCAAGGCCGCTCGCGCGAGGGGTTTGCGCGTAGGCCTGGCGATGCATACGCTGGAGGGCGACTGGTCCACGCGCGTCGTGCGCGGGATCGTCGGCATGCTGGGCGAATGCGGTGCCGCGGTCATTGACGTGATCGATTGCGGCTTTTCCGCCGACGCGCAGAGCGCGGCGCTCGAGTGCCTCCGTGCGCAACGACCCGACGCGATCATCTCGCTGCCGGTGGCAAACGCCGATGTCGCAGAGGCACACCGACGGGTTTCTGAGGACGGCATCCACCTCACCCTCATCGACAACGTCCCCACCGGGTTGACCCCTGGCCAGCACTACTCGGCCTTGGTCTCGGCCGACAATTTTGGTCTCGGCCGGATGGCGGCAGAGTTGCTGTCGCCGCACCTACCTAAAGGGGCGCGGGTCGGCCTTATTGGTTATGATACGGAGTTCTTCCCGACCGATCAGCGCGAGATCGCATTCCGCAGCTGGATGGAACAAAACCGGTCCGATGCAAGGCTCGATGTCGGTCGCTTTTCCTCCTTTGCGGACGCTGAGCGGCTCGCAGAGGACTTTGTTCGCCGCGACGGGGACAGTCTGGGCGGGCTGTTCGTCGTCTGGGACACGCCTTGTCTGGCAGCGCTCCGCGGTCTTGTCGCCTGCGGCTCACACGTCCCGGTGACGACCATTGACCTCGGCCGCGAAGTTGCCGGGAGCCTCGCGAGCGGAGGCCCCGTCGTCGGGATCGCCGCGCAGCGTCCCTTTCAGCAGGGGGAGGCCGTGGCCAAGGCGCTCGTCACCGCCATCCTCGGCCGAAGTTGCCCGGAATGGATCGCGCTCCCCGGCCTCCCCGTCACCCGCGACAACGTGGTGCAGACCTATCAGGCCGTCTGGCGCGAAGTGGTGCCACGCGCTGTTCTCGAGGGGGTGTCGCTAGTGAAGCCCGTAAGGTGACTGAAGTTTGCGTAGACGTTCAGACAACGTTTACGCAAACAGGTGTGCTGTGGTCTGGACAGGATTGAAAATCCTCGTGTCGGTGGTTCGATTCCGCCCCCGGCACCACGAAACTCAGCACTTGAGTGACGGCAGGTCTCGCCGCGCTTCGACGATTCCGTTGGCGCCTGCCGAGCCTAGTCGATGACCGTCGTCTTCACCTGACCGCCTTCACGGATGAGCCGAAGGCTGTCTTCCGTCGCCTCGATCATGATGTTGCCCGAGATGATCAGGCTGCCCTGCATGTCTTCACCATCCATCTGGTATCTCCCGTCGCTCAGTTGGGAGTGTTCCCAGGTAATGAACTCGGCAGGACCGGTGATCGTCAGTTCCCCGCTCAAGAAGCCGGCGGCAGCTTCTTCCACCGCGAAGATGCCCTGCGCCCCTTTCGCCACGAGCACGTTGCTCCGTCCTTCGAAATCACTCGGCCCGGGGCCGGTAAAGCTTCCCTCGTAGTCCGTATAGATCGAGGAGAAGCCCTCGGCCATCATGCCCGGCAGAACTGCGCGGTAAGTGCGGCCTTCGCGCAGATCTCCCACCGTGACGTCGGGAAGAACGACCGTCAGTTTGAAACTGGAGTCTGCGGGCCAGCCGCCCCATCCGTCGTGCTCAACCGTCAGGCCCGCAAAGCCTCCACCCATCAACGTCAGAGGACTCGGAGTGTAAATTGAAATCACCGGGCGGCGAGATTGCGTGGCGGCGAGGTGGTCGACGCAGACTACGCCCTCCGCGACGGAGCGCCAGGTGGATGAGAGTGCGATCGTGGAATGCGTGCGCGGCCCCAACTCTTGCGAGAGCCAGGGCAGGCTGACAGTCCCGTCCGCCGCGACATTTCCTGACACGCGGGCGAGCCGGGGGTTCGTGAACTGCTGAAATAGGGAGATGTCGCAGTAATCGACCTCTTCGAGCGTGATCTCGAGTTCGTAGCCCAGGCGGCGCAACCGTTCGTCGGCAGTCGCTGGGGTCAGTTCGAGCGGGGCCTGCGCGATACCGACAAGTGCCCGGTCGACGGCGGGATCGTCGATGGTGATTGTGGCGCGTACCGTCTTTCGCTCCCCGTCCCCGGCGATCTGTACGATGTCGGAGTAGACCTCCCCGTTGAGGATGATGTGCAGATCGTCGGCGTGATCCTTAAACGCCGGTGGAAGAGCGGCATCGACCACAAGGCGGCGCGAGAGTTCCGGTGCGCTGGGGGGGGGCGAGGGTGAGCGCATAGGCATTCGTGGCCAAGGGGGCCACGCGCTGATCCAGGAACACGTGCGTTTCACCGATACCGACATCGATGAACTCGGGGTCGTCGAACACCGGAAGCTGCGCCAATTCCGGTCGTGCGGGATCAACGAAGCGTGCGATCACGGACGGGTAGAAGTGGGTCAGCCCCTCTTCATGGAACCCTTGCAGGACCTGGTGAAACGCGACGACCACGCCCCGGCGGGGGGCGGCAGCCCCTGCAATGTCGTCGTAGAATCCCGGCACACTCTGCAGAAGGAACATCGCCAGTTCCATCCGCTGCGCCTCGTCCGCGTTTTCGCCTGCGATCACGCGGTAAAGCTGATCGTAGAAAACCGCCCATCGCCCGAATAGCAGGTCGTCGCGAAAGCTCGATTGCCCGTTCACGGGGTCATCGCCGCAGGCTACTGAGATGCGGTTGTCGATGATCCGGTCGCTTTGTCCGCGACCTTCGGGAATGTGCAGGCTGGTGTCCCACTTGGGGAGGAGCGGCGCCCCGTCGCCTTCGCGGCTCAGGCGCTCGATCAGCCCGACGCCTTTGACCCGTTCCAGATTGTAGTGAGACATCCCGTTGATGACGACGCGGTACAGCCATGCGCCGCAGTCGTTCGGCGGCACCATCGTTTTTGTGTCAGTGGCGTATTGCCAGAGAGCTGGCGTGATATAGGCGAGCAGAGTCTCGTTCGCATCCAGCTGAACGAGATCCGAGCCGGGCCCGAAGCCCAGGGCACCGCTTTCGTAGATCACCAGTTCGTCACCGGTCTGTCCGGGGCTCAGCCAAAACTCCTGCGCCGGACCGTCCCGGGTATCACGGGGCGCGAAACTCGGGAAATCCGCGCCCAGATCAGTCATGAAGGTGGTGGCGTCCTCCACACGCTGCCGGATGCCCTGCATCATCCATTGATGATCGGGATATTCCCCGCAGGCCTTTTCGTCATAGATTTCCGGCGCCTCGGGCGCGGGGCAGACGAAGGCGTAGGACCCGATGCCTTGGGCCTGCGCCGGCCAAGCGAAGAGCAGGGCAAGACCGAAACCGAGGCCGAAAGACGCGACGTGCCTCATTCGACGAGGATCTCCATCCGGGCCGTGGGGGTCATGTCCGGCCCGCCGAGGTACTCGACTACGTAGGCGCCTGGTGTCTCGGGCGCGGTCAGTGTGACGTCATCGCCATCGCCATCGCCATCGCCATCGCCATCGCGCATAGCGGTGAACAGCCAGCCCGGGTTGCCATCGGTGATGACAATCATGTCGCCAGCTGAGCCGGGAATATCCGCCAACGAGAATGCGAAGTTCTGACCGGCCGTAAGGGCTTCGGGCATCGGCGGAAGCTCCGTGATCGGGACGGCCTCCCTTGAACTGGTCCGTTGGCTGCAATCGAACGTAAGCGCTGCGTCGTAGGTGGTGTCGTCCGACCGGCGGTAGCTGCTTTCGAAGGCAATGGTATCAGGTGAGATCACGAAGGCATCGCCAGTCGCGACCATCTGATAGGTCTCCGTTTCGGTAGAAACGGTCACCGTTCCATGCCCGCTTTGCCGGATCACGAAGAGTTCGACCTCGTTGCCGGTATCCGGCGGGGTCCTCTCCTGCGTGGCCTCGCGATCCTCCCATGTCGCGCAGGAAAGCGGGGCGTCGATTTCGATCCCGTCGACGACGCCGGTCACACGTCCGACATACCCATCCTCCTCCGGGCTGCGCGGGGCGCAGTCCAGAGTGAGCGAGACGGGGCGGTCCTCTGCCGCGCCGGAGGGCCCGTCGAACGTCGCGATGTCGTCCTCGACGCTCCACTCCGTGTCATCCTCCGCCCGGAAGGCGGGGCCGACCTGGAACGTCTCTCCATTTATTGAGACGCTGGCATCAGTCATGCCGGCGGGCGCGAAATGCGAGAATCTGAAGATGACGCCGTCGCCGCTGGTGTCGGACTGTCCCCGATCGTCACCGAGCGAATAGACCATCTGCTGCTCTGCGTCCCAACTGCTGCAATCGAGTTTCACGTCGACGGCCTGACCGTCGATCGTTCCGGAAAGCTGGCCCGTCGGCACTGGTTGTGCCGCCGCCGCGGCGGTAAACGGGGCTAGGGCGACGAGAGCCCAGCCGATACCGGTTCTGCCTCTAACTGATCGCATCAAGATCCCCTTCCCCGAGTTTTGCCCGTCCGTCGATCTGAAAAACCTCGGCCGTAATCGTTCACAGTACTTGCCGGGTTCAAAAAACAGTCATTCGGCCAATGACCCCGGGCATTCTTACCCTTGGTCATCCTGCCACCCGCAACCGCGCGCGGAATGGTGCAAATGCCCTATGAGTTGTTCAGGCCGCCGAGGCGGGCCGCGAGACCGGACCGAGAGCTCAACCCGAGCCGGGAGAGGATCGCCTCGCTATGGCGGCGCACCGTATTGAGCGAGATGCCGAGCTTCAATGCGATCTGTCGGTCGGTCAGACCCGCCACGATAAGAGCGGCAACCTCACGCTGCCGAGGCGTCAAAGCCTCTGAGGCCTCTTCTTTTGGGTGTTCCGGGGCTGATGCCGGCCCTGCTTGCTGCGCATGAAGGTTCCATGCGGCGAAGAATCCGGCTCGGAACGCGGGAAGCAGAAGGTTGAGCAACTTAATGCTTCGCTCTCCTGAGAAACCCGGATCGTCGGGGCCGCCGAAGCCGAACGCGAAGATGGCTTCGCCGATGGGGAGCGGCGTCGTCATGCCGATGACGTGGTGCATGCCAGCTGGCTCGAAAGCCTCTCTGAAGTAGTCCGCGTCCGTAATCAGCGCTCGGTTCTTGAGCCGGGCTTCGTGATGGACTCCAGCACCCATCTGGCGCCGACGCTGATTGATCTCCTGGAGGGCCTTATCGGTGAAGAGGTAGTTGCCGTCACGGTCGACCCCGGTGAACACCCTGTCGAAGTAGTCGGCGATGTGCGGACCGACACCGTCGGACAAGAAGACCGGTCCGTCGCTGAACTGGTACGACGCGAAGGAGCGCTCGGCAGCTATCAGTCTGCGGATGCCGACGAGCAGCGGTTTGATGCGGTCGGGCGTGCCGAGGTGCTCGGCGGCGAGCAAGCCGGATTGCAGTCTCGCAATCTCGTCCAGTTCCTTGGAGGTAAGAGTGATAGTCATCCGAACAGGAAGCCTAGCCGCCTTTCGGCGGATTGACCAAGACTCTTGCATGTCACTAGCCCGGGTTTTCTCCCGGCAAAGCCCTGACGGTCGCCAGAAGCGCGGGGGCGGGTCCGGCGATGATCCTCACGCCTGGTGGGGAGGTCCCGAGGAGGCGCGCGGGACGAGCCGGCATTCGAGGGACCGGTTGCGACCGCTCTCCGCCGGCCCCGCGATGACCCCGTCGAGGATTTCCGCTCCCTGCCAGCCAAGGTCGAAATAGGGCAGGGCCACGGTCGTCAATTCGGGCTTCAGGGCGAGCGAGATGGTCCGGAAGTCGTCGAAACCGACGATCGTGACGTCCTGGGGTACCCGAAGGCCGAGCTGAAGGGCGGCCAGGTAGGCCTGAAGGGCCATCTCGTCGTTGCCGCAGGCCACGGCCGAGGGGCGGTCAGGCGCCGACAGCATCGCCGTCGTCTCGCGAAACACGAAGTTCTCCTCTTCCCCGATCGGACCTTCCATGCCGAGGCGGACATCAAGGTCCGCTTGCCCGAGACCCGCCTCCTGCAGGGTTTCCCTGAAGGCCTCGTACCGTTCGTTGGCGCCCAGCAATAGCGGGTTCAGCCGGATGTACCCGATCCGGCGATGACCGAGCTCCAGCAGGTGACGCGCGAGCGCCCGCGAGCCGCCGAAGTCGTCCGGCTCGATGGAATGGAACGAGCCCGCGCGCTTCGGGCGCGCGTTCACGAGGACCGTCGGGATGTGGATGTCGCCGTTCTCGGGCTCGACCACCCGGCGATACATCGCGACGTGCAGGACGCCGTCGAGGCGGTGCGCCTGGAAGGTGCGCCAGACCTCCCGCTCGCGGTGGGGGTCACCGTTGGTGCTGGCCAGCAGCACCGTGCGCCCCTGTGCCTCCGCCCAGGCCTGGATGCCCCGGACGATGTCGCCGGAGTAGGGGGTCGTCGAGACGTAGTCGGTTATGATGCCGACGATGCCCGACCGGCTGGAGCGGATGCTGCGGGCGGCAAGGTTCGGGATGTAGCCAAGCCGGTCGATGGCGGAGCGCACCTTCTCGACCGTGTCGGTGCTCACGTTCGGCTCTCGGTTGACTACCCGGGACACGGTCTTGTCCGACACGCCCGCCGCCTTCGCGACGTCCTTGATGCTGACCATGCCCGTGCCTCCTGCCTCGGCGGCAATGTAGCGGGCGGTTCATCCCCTCGCAACTGTCGACGTCGACAATCAGCTATGTCGACGTCGACATTTAGTTTGACGACGTCGACATAGTCTGTTTTTGTCTACTTCGTCAGCGCTGCAGGATCGCGCTGTCGAAGATAGGGAGGAGCCCACAATGAAGACCTTTTACACTTCGGCGGCCGTTGTCGCCTTGGCGGCCGGTGCGGCCCAGGCGCAGGAGATCACGGTTCTCGTCGAGGGCGGTGGCCTCATGCTGCAGCAGGAGATGGCAGAGCAATTCACCGAGGAGACCGGCATCGAGGTCAACTTCGTCGAGGTCCCGTACCAGGGCGTCTTCGATCGGCTGTCCGCCGAGATCGCCTCGGGCACCTCGAACTTCGACGTCGCGACCATCGACGTCGTCTGGAACGCTGCCTTCGCCGACCATGTCGAGGACTTGAGCGACCTCTTCACCGAAGAGGTGCGCTCAGACCTGCCGCAGGCGCTCATCGACGACGCAAACGTCGACGGTCGGATGATCGGGATGCCGGCCTGGGCCAACGCCGAGGTCGTGTTCTACCGCAAGGATCTCTTCGAGTCCGCCGAGAACCAGGAAGCCTTCGCTGAAGAATACGGCTACGACCTCGCCCCGCCCCAGACCTGGCAGCAGTGGCGCGACATGGCCGAGTTCTTCACGACCGAGGACATGATGGGGACCTCCGTCAACGGTCTGAACCCGGAAGAGTGGATGGCGCATGTCCTTCAGGCGGGCTCGCCGGGCGTGGTTCTCGACGAGGACGGCACGGTCATCCTCGACAACGAGGCGCACCGCGCCGCGCTCGAATTCTACCGCGCCCCGCTTTGCGAAGATGGATCCGCCCCGGAGAACGCGCTCGAGATCGGCTGGGGCGAGGAGCAGAACCTCTTCTACCAGGGTCAGACCGCGATGATGAAGTTCTGGGCCCATGCCTACCGTCTGACGCCCGAGGATAGCCAGGTCTCCGGCCGGGTGGGGGTCGCGCCCATGATCGCGGGCGAGGCGGGCATCGCCGGGATCCCGGGGCCCTGGTACAACGTCGTTCCCTCGACTTCCGAGAACAAGGAGGCCGCGAAGCAGTTCGTCGCCTATGCCATCGCCAACAACGGGCTCGGCATCGAGGCGCCGCTGGGGCTGGCCGCCGCGAACTCCGCCTACGAGAGCTACATGGACACGGAGGGCTACGAGCACTTCGAGCCTCTCTTGACCACCCTCTCGGCGCCCGCGACGCAGGGCCGTCCGATCCACCCCGACTACCAGGAACTGCTGGATCAGGCCGTGATCCCCGCCTTCCAGGGGGCGCTGGAGTGCGACGACAACGTCGGGGAGCTTCTAGAAGAGGCGGCGGAGATCGCCCGGGACATTCTCGACCAGTAATCGCGACGGCCGGAGGCGGCTCCTGCTGCCTCCGGCCCCGCTTCTTCGAGTAGGGGGGACCCGTGTCTGAACGCCGCTTCGTTCTCGCGATGCTGTCGCCGGCCGTGCTCTTTCTGGGGCTCCTGGTCGCCTATCCGGTCGCGCTCCTTGTCTACAACTCGTTCTTCGAGGTCGAGCTCATGGCCCCCGCGGCCCGCGAATGGGTGGGCCTGGGAAACTACGCCGACGCGCTGACCTCGGGGCGGATCCACGACTCCGCGATCCGGACACTGAAGTACGCGGGCTTCGCGCTCTTCTTCGAGTTCCTCTTCGGCTTCGGCGCGGCGCTTCTGTTTGCCTCCATCGCGGAGCGGTCCCGCTGGCACCGCACGATCTTCGCCCTTCCGCTGATGATCTCGCCCATCGTCGCGGGCCTGCTGTGGCGCTTCCTTCTCGTGGGGGACATCGGCATCCTGAATTACGGCCTCACCGCGATCGGCGTGATCCCGGACCCGGGCGCGATCCGCTGGCTGTCGGACACCGATATCGTGATCTACTCCGTCGCCGCGGCCGACATCTGGCTGACGACCTCCTTCGTCGCGCTGGTCAGCTATGCCGGCCTGACCAACATCCCCAAGGACCTGATCGAGGCGGCGCGGATCGACGGGGCAGGGGCCCTCAGCCGGTTCTGGCACGTCACCCTCCCGCTCATGCGCCCGGTCATCGCGGTCGTGCTCATCGTCCGGGGGATCGACGCGCTCAAGACCTTCGACCTGATCTGGATCCAGACGCAGGGCGGCCCCCGGCAGGCAAGCGAGGTGCTGTCGATGAACATCTACCAGCGCATGGTGCGCTACGGCGACCTGGGCGAGGCCTCGGCGCTGGCGACGCTCTTCCTGCTCTTCATGGTCGCGCTGGCCGGTCTGGCCTACTGGAAGATCTGGAGGGTCGATCATGGCTGATCGCTTGACCTCCCGTGCCAACCCCGACGTCGGGAAGACGGTCATCAACGGCCTGGCCCTGTTGCTCGTCCTCTCCTACGCCGTGCCATACGTCTACCTGGTCTCGACCTCGCTCAAGCCCGCGGCCGACGTCCAGCAGATCCCGCCGTCTTTCTTTCCCGACCGCGTGACGCTCGAGAACTTCGAGACCGCGATCGGCACCGCCGGCTTGCCGCAGGCTTTTCTCAACTCGGCGATCGTGGCGGTGCTCACGACGGTGCTGTCGCTCCTGATCGCGGTCCCGGCGGCCTATGTCGCAACCAGCTACCGGCGTCCCTTGACGGTGTCCTTCCTGCTCTTCGCATTGGTCACGCGAATGGTGCCGCCGGTCTCGCTGGGCGTGCCCCTGTTCCAGCTGCTGAAGTCGCTTGGGCTTCTCGACACGACGACGGGCCTCGTGCTGGCCCATACCTCCAACGCGGTTCCGCTGGCGCTCCTGCTGATGGCGGCCTTCTTCGAGAACGTCCCGAAGGACCTCGAAGAGGCGGCCCGGATCGACGGGTGCAGCCGCTTCCAGGCCTTCCTTCACATTATCCTGCCGGTGATGCGCGGCGGCATGGCGATCACGGCCCTATTCAGCTTCATCGCGAGCTGGAACGAGTTCCTCTTTGCGCTGCTGCTCACGTCGCAGAACAGCAAGACGGCCCCGATCGTCATCGCGGAGTTCAACTCCGTCTACGGTCTGGCCTGGGGGCCCATGACGGCGGCGGCCGTCCTTTATTCTCTTCCCGTCATTCTCGTCACTCTGGTCCTGCAAAAGCAGATCATCGGCGGGCTGACCTTCGGCGCGGTGAAAGGCTGAGACGATGGCGCACATCACACTCGACAAGGTCAACAAGGTCTACGGAGACAGCTTCCACGCGATCCACGACCTCACCTTCGACATCCGAGACGGAGAGTTCATGGTCTTCGTCGGTCCCTCCGGCTGCGGCAAGTCGACGGCGCTGCGCATGATCGCCGGACTGGAGAGCATCAGCTCGGGCGAGGTCTCGATCGGTGACCGCGTGGTCAACGGCGTCGACCCCAAGGACCGGGATATCGCGATGGTGTTTCAGTCCTACGCGCTCTACCCGCACAAGACCGTCCGCGAAAACATCGCCTTCCCCCTGCGCATGGCCGGGATGAAATCGGCCGAGATCGACGCCAAGGTCGACGAGGCGGCGCGCATCCTCGAGCTGACGCCGCACCTCGACCGCAAGCCCGCGCATCTCTCGGGCGGCCAGCGCCAGAGGGTTGCCATGGGGCGGGCGATCGTCCGCAAGCCCAAGGCCTTCCTCATGGACGAGCCGTTGTCGAACCTCGACGCGAAGCTTCGCGTCCAGATGCGGGCCGAGATCGCGGGTCTGCAGCGCAGCCTCGGCGTCACGACGGTCTACGTTACCCACGACCAGGTCGAGGCGATGACCATGGGCGACCGGGTCACCGTGCTGAAGGCCGGCCGGCTGCAGCAGGTCGACACGCCGCAGAACCTCTACAATCGGCCCGCGAACGTCTTCGTCGCGGCCTTCATCGGCTCACCTTCCATGAACCTCTTCGAGGCGCAGCTCGACGGCGAGACGCTGCGCCTTGGCAGCCAGGAGATCCCGCTGCCCGCGCCCGTCTTCGAAACCCGGCCGAGCCTGCGGTCTCACGCCGGACGGCCCGTCATCGTCGGCATCCGGCCCGAGGACATCGACGACGCCTCGGTGACGGAGAAGCGCGCCTTCGCGGAAATTTCCGCCCCGGTGACGCTGGTCGAGTCCCTCGGTGCCGAGACGCTCGCGCATCTCGAAATCGACGCACCGCAGGTGGATGCCGAGGGCGTGGACGACGGCACCGAAGGTCGTCGGCCGGCCTCGGCGGTCGGGCGGTTCGCTCCCCGCACGCAGGTCAGACCGGGGGACCGGGCGCGCCTGGCGGTGACCGCCGAGAACCTGCACTTCTTCGACCGCGACACGCGCCTCAGCATCTGGTGACGAGAATGCCCGACAAGACCCAAGACGCCCCCAGTGCGCAGGCTCCGGATGGCTGGATGCCGGGCCCGGCCCGCGCAGAGCCCGGGCAGAACTCCTACGACGTGACCCGGTGGCCCGGTGGCGACGCATCCGAGGACATCGGCGCGGTCATCAACGCCATCATCGCCGACATCAAGACGCGTCAGCAGGCCCGCGACGCTGGCGATGGCGGCAAGCCGGGGGGCGTGATCTTCATCCCGCCGGGCGACTACCGGCTTCGGACGCAGGTCGTGATCGACA
Source organism: Histidinibacterium aquaticum (assembly GCF_008710275.1). Classification (GTDB taxonomy): domain Bacteria; phylum Pseudomonadota; class Alphaproteobacteria; order Rhodobacterales; family Rhodobacteraceae; genus Oceanicola; species Oceanicola aquaticus. The sequence goes on along the minus strand of NZ_VYQE01000001.1, from coordinate 348,681 downwards.
TCAGCTACCTGCGGATCGTCGGGGCGGGGCATGGCTTCACCTCGTCCAGCATCCGTTTCAACACGCCGCCCGAGGAACTCTCGAACTGGCACGAGATCTGGCCCGGGGGGAGCCGCATCGTCGTGGACCTCGCGGCGAGGGAGGAGGCTGCCTTCCTCGTCCGGAGGGAGGGCAATCCGCGGATCAGCTCGGTCGAATTCGCGGACTTCTGTATCGACGGGCTGCATTTCGAGGCTCGGGAGACCGGCGGCGCCGACGCGGAGAACTCTTATCTCAACGGCAAGACCGGCATCCACGTCGTCAGCGCCAACGACTCGTTCCGCATCACGGGGATGGGGCTCATCTATCTCGAGCACGGGCTCAAGATCGACGACGCCGACGCCCTTTCGGTCGACAACAATTTCATCGCTGAATGCGGCAACTGCATCGAGCTGAGGGGCATGGGGCAGGCCTCGCGGATCGCCAACAACTTGATCGGTGCGGGCTACCGGGGCCACTCGATCTACGCCGAGAACCACGGCGGGCTGCTCATCTCCGGCAACAACGTCTTTCCGCGGGGCAAGAGCAGCGTCCACCTGTCCGGAGTCGTGCGGTCGTCGGTTACGTCCAACCGCTTTCATTCCTTCTACCCCGGGATGCTGGTTCTCTCCGACGGCGCATCGGAGAACCTCGTCTCCGCCAACCACTTCCTCCGCGACCGGGAGCCCTGGGCCCCGATGCTCGGCTACGACAACGGGTTGGACGACCTCTTCGGCCTCGTCCGGATCGAGGGCAGCAACAACTCGATCATTGCCAACCATATTTCCCAGTCTCTCCCGCCCGAGGCGATCACTCCCGACGGGGCCACCTCCATTGCCATCCGGGTCGCCACGGGAGCCGGCAACTATATCGCGAACAACAACGTCGTCGGGACCGTCGCCGGCTCGTCCTCGGACGAGGCTCCCAACAGCGCCTGTTTCGCCACGCAGGTCGGCGCGCTCCTCTCGGCCGGCGACGCGGCCCCGCTCGACATGCGCACGGTGCTGATCGACGAGGCCTCCGCCGGCAACACGGTGCTCTTTTCCGGCAGTGACGCGGAGGTGGAGATGGACCGCAGCCGCAACGCCTTCTTCGCCACGCCCGTCCCTGCGGCAGGAGTCACCCCATGACCCAAGCGACCGAAGACCTCCAACTCGCCCCCGGCGCGCGGCTCGAGCTTTGGGCCGGAGGCGCGCCGGGTACCCTGCGGATCCGGGTGGGACAGCGTGTCGTCTGGCAGGTCCCCAGCTTTCCGGAGCAGCCGGGCTTTTTCAGCTACCGGCACATGTCAACGGACCGAGCGACCATCGAATGGTCCGGGGCAGGGGCCATCTCGTGGGCCTATTCTTGGCACCCCGACGACGTGGCGCACACCGGCATCACGGCCTGGGACTTCGGCCCTGACGGCATCACCCGCCGGACGGGTCAGGAGATCACCGAGTGGATGTGCGCCGATCCCGACCGGCCGCGCATCCATTTCTCCCCGGTCCGCCAGTGGATGAACGATCCCAACGGCTTCTGCCGCATCGGCGACACCTGGCACCTGTTCTACCAGTTCCACCCCGCGAGCCGGGACTGGGGCCCCATGCACTGGGGGCACGCGACGAGCAAAGACCTCGTCCACTGGACGCATCTGCCGGTCTTCCTGCACCCCGAGCAGCCGCTTTGGCCGCTCGGCGCGACCGGCGGGGCCTTCTCGGGCAGCACCTTCCTCGACCGCGAGGGGGCGCCCGTGATCTTCTACACCGAGCGGCTGCCGGCCTACGACCTCGTCGAGGGCTATACCGAGATCCAGAAGCGGGCCGAGCCCGGCCCCGGCCTTCTGGGCGTCGAGCGCACGACCGTCGTTCTCGAGGACCGGCCGGACGGCGTGGTGCACGACTTCCGAGACCCGAAGGTCTGGTGGGACCAAGCCGCCCGCGCGTACCGGATGGTCCTCGGCGGAGCGATCGACGGCGATCCGGCGGTCCTGCTCTATGGTTCGGACGACCAAGTGAGCTGGAGCTATCTCGGCCCGCTCTACCGCGCCCCCGCCAAGTTCAAGGCGGAAGGCGCGCGCGCTGTCGAGTGCCCGGACTTCTTCCCCCTCGACGGCCGATGGGTGCTCGTCATGGGCTTCGTCGGTCACACGGACCCCGGGAGCGGACGGCACAACCTGCTCTTCGCGCTCGTGGGCGACTTCGAGAACGACCGGTTCGAGACCGACGGGGTTCTCCAGCTTCTCGACTTCGGGACCGATTTCTACGCCATGCAATCCTGCCGGGCGGGGGACCGGCAGGTCGCCATCGCCTGGCTCTTCAACTGGGAAAATCGCAAGCCGCCGGGCTCTCCATATTCCGGCGAGATGAGCCTGCCGCGTGAACTCTCGGTCGACGCAAGAGGACGTCTCTGCATGAGCCTTGTCGACGAGATCGCGGAGGCCTGCCCGGCGCAGACGATCCCCGGGGAGCCCGGGGGCGGCTTTCATCTTCCCGACGCGCCCATCGACCTCTCTCTCACCGGTTCACTTGACGGAACCCGTATCGTCGCAACGCAGGACGGCGATGACTCCTTCGTCATCAGCGTTGAGAATGGCGTCTTGTCCGTTCGCGTGCCCTGCGACGACGGAGAGATCACCTATTCCGCGGAGATTCCCGGAGCCCGGGATCTTCGCGTCCTGCACGACAGGGGCATCCTGGAGATATTCGCAGACAACGGCAGCGTCTGCGGGACGAGGCGAAGCTACGACAACGTCTCGCCAGACAGGCTACAGGTGGAGACTTCGGCAAACCTCCGGCTCGACGCCTGGACGACCGGAAGCTGAAGCGCGCGGCGGCCTACCGCCCGCGGAACAGCCCGCCCATGATGCCGCGGACAATGCGTCGGCCCGTGGTGCCCTTGAGCTCCTTGATGACGACCGAGCCGATGGCCTCTCCGAGGGTCTCGGTCCGGGACGACTTCGTGGAGGACATGCGCGAAACGCGCGTCCCGGTATAGCGCCGGCCGGCGTTGTACTCCCGCACCTCGCTGGAGAAGCGCGCCTCCTCCGTCTCCGCCTGTTCAGCCTCCCGCGCGGCGCGCTCGGCCCGCGCGGCGAGGATCTCGTGCGCCGACTCGCGGTCGGCGAGTTGCTCGTATTTCCCGGCGATGGGCGAGGTGGCAACGACCTCCGCCCGAGCGGCCGGATCGATTGGCCCAAGCTGGGAGGACGGCGGGCGGATCAGCGTGCGCTGGACGATGCCGGGCACGCCCTTGTCCTCGAGCAGCGACGTGACGGCCTCGCCGACGCCCACCTCGCGGATCGCCGTCTCCGTGTCGAAGCCCGGATTCTCGCGGTAGGTCTCGGCGGCTTGCTTGAGCGCCTTGCGGTCGCGCGCGGTGAAGGCACGGAGCGCGTGCTGCACCCGGTTTCCCAGCTGGCCCAGCACGCCCTCGGGCACGTCGGCGGGGTTCTGGGTCACGAAATAGACGCCGACCCCCTTGGAGCGGATGAGACGTGCCACCTGCTCGACCTTGTCGACCAGCGCCTTGGGCGCGTCGTCGAACAGCAGATGCGCCTCGTCGAAGAAGAAGACGAGCTTTGGCTTCTCCGGATCGCCGACCTCGGGCAATTCTTCGAAAAGCTCGCTCAGCAGCCAGAGCAGGAAGGTCGCGTAGAGCCTGGGGTTCGTCATCAGCGTATCTGCGGCGAGGATGTTGATGCGGCCGCGACCGTCCGTGTCCGTGCGCATGAGGTCCGCAAGATCGAGCGCAGGTTCGCCAAAGAGCCTCTCGCCGCCCTGGTTTTCCAGCACCAGCAGCCGTCGCTGGATCGCACCGACGGAGGCCGGGGAGACGTTGCCGTAGCGCAGGGACAGATCGGCCCGGTTCTCGCCCACCCAGACGAGCAGGGCCTGGAGGTCCTTCAGGTCGAGCAGCGGCAAACCCTGCTCGTCCGCGAGACGGAATGCGATATTGAGAATGCCCTCCTGCGCCTCCGACAGGTCCATCAGCCTGGCCAGCAGTAGAGGCCCCATCTCTGCGACGGTCGTTCGGACGGGGTGACCCTGCGCGCCGAAGAGGTCCCAGAAGGTGACCGGGAAACTCGTGTAGCGATACGTGCCGAACCCGATGGTCGCCGCTCGCTCGGCGAAGGCCTGATGGAGCTTGAAGTCCTCCCGGCCCGATGCGGCAAGGCCCGAGAGATCTCCCTTCACGTCCGACAGGAAGACCGGCACGCCCGCCGCTGAAAAGCCCTCGGCCAAGATCTGGAGGGTGACCGTCTTGCCAGTGCCGGTCGCCCCGGCGATGAGCCCGTGACGGTTGGCATAGTCGAGCCGCAGCGCCTGCGGATCGCGATAGTCCGGTCCCCCACCCCCGACGAAGATCGTGTCGTCCATGCCGTGTCTTTCCCCCGTCCTTGAGGCCACCACGCTACCCGCATCCGATCGCTGCGAAAGAGCAAACCGGAGCATCGCATACGGTAGGACCCTATTGGTCGAGGGCAGAGGGCGGAAGCCGTTGCGCCCTTGCCCGGCTTGCCGTTCGGGCGTGGCGGGCCCGGGGCGATCAAGGTGAACCGTCGTTCCCACCGACCGGGGGCCGGGTGTATTCTGGAACGCACGGAGTCGCTCATTTCTTGTGCTTACAGATTCAGAAAGGAGGAGAAGGACAATGGGATACACTCACAACCGTCTGCTGGAGGGAGCCTCCATCGAAGAGGCTGACCGCCGTGTGCGGGAGGCCCTGAAATCGGAAGGGTTCGGCGTGCTCACGGAGATCGACGTGAAGGCGACGATGAAAAAGAAGATCGACGCCGGCATGGATGATTACCTCATTCTCGGGGCCTGCAATCCGGAGATGGCCTACAAGGCGATCGGGATCGAACCGCGCATCGGCGCCATGCTGCCCTGCAACGTCATCTTGCGCCGTGTCGACAATGGCACCGAGGTCAGCGCGGTCGACCCCGTCGCGTCCATGTCGTCGGTGGAGAACGACCAGCTTCATGAAGTTGCCAAGGGCGTCCGCGAGATGCTGGTTCGCGCGGTGGAAGCGGCCTGAGGATGATATGCAACCTGTTCCCGGCTTCTTCTTCGGTTTCGTCCTCGCGCTCGCCTTCGGCGTGGCGCATCATTTCTCGCTGACCGGCATCCTGAAGGTAGCGCCCCATGACGGGCGGCGTGGTCATTCTATCGCCCCGCTGACCTTCTCCGCGCTCCTGGTCCTGCATACGGCCGAGATCGTGTTGCTCGCCGCGCTGAACCAGTGGATCGCCGGAGGCTGGAGCCCGGACGCGCTGGCTGGGCCGGCACCGAGCTTTACGGATATGCTCTACCTCACGGCGATCTCCTTCACGACGCTCGGGTATACGTCTCTCGACGCGGTGGAGGGCTTTCGTCTGGTTCTCATGTTCGAGGCCCTGCTGGGCTTCATGCTGCTGACCTGGTCGGCGACATTCCTCTTCTCCGCCTGCCAGAAGAGCTGGCAGCAAGAGTGAAAGTGGTGGGCTACGATCCTGACACCTCGGGCAGTGGACGCAAACGGCGCATCTGGGGCGGCGTGGCGGCGGCTCTGGCGCTGGCAGTGATTGTCGTGCTGGCCATTCAACTGTCGGGCCGGGTCGACCAGGCGACCATAGAAGCCTGGGTCGACACGGCCGGTTTCTGGGGGCCGCTTGCCGTCATCGCCCTGATGATCCTCGCAGTGGTCGCGAGCCCGATCCCGAGTGCGCCCATCGCAATGGCCTCCGGTGCCGCCTACGGCCACTATGCCGGAGCCGCCTATGTCGCCATCGGGTCCGAGATTGGCGCCATCATCGCCTTCGCCATCGCGCGCGGGCTCGGTCGCGGCGCGGTGCAACGATTTCTTGGAGACAAGGCGGACTACGGCCTCCTGGGGTCGCAGAACGCGCTCACGTTCACCGTCTTCGCCAGCCGCCTCATGCCATTCGTGTCCTTCGACGCGATGAGCTACGCGGCAGGCCTCAGCTGCCTGCACGCCTGGCGGTTCGCACTGGCGACCTTGGCGGGGATTCTGCCCGCGAGTTTTGTTCTGGCCCATATCGGCACGGCCGCGATGAAGGGCGATTTCGGTAGCTCCGGCTGGATCGCCGCGGGGCTCGGCGTCGCCACCGGTGTGCCGCTGCTGCTGCTCGCCTTCCGCCGAACATCGCGCTGGAGGGCGGGTCGAAACACGCCGTTGTGACTTGCGAAAATCCGTCTTCAGGCTGGGATACGGCATTCGAAGCTTGGAGCCGAAAATGGGCCATCCGATTCTTTTCTCGGCGATCGTTGCCGCATTGATTTTCTCGGCAGAGGTCGCAACCGCACAGGACGATCACGGAGGTCATGCGATGCATGGCAGCAGCTTTGAAGATGCTGCGGGGAGCGCCGATGAAGCCTTCCGCGCCGCGAACGCCGCGATGCATGCCGGCATGGATTTCGAGTTCTCTGGCAATGCAGACGTCGACTTCATTCGGGGCATGATTCCCCATCACGAGGGCGCCGTGGCGAGGGCGCGGATCGTGCTGAAGCACGGCGACGACCCCGAGGTCCGCGCGCTCGCGCAGCAGGTCATCGAGGCACAGGCCGCGGAAATCGCCTGGATGAAGGGCTGGCTGGAGAAGAACGGCTACTGACAGGCGTCATGTCAGACCGACGGCGAGCTCCCTGGCCTCCGGCATCACGTCGCGGTGCCGGCAACCGGGAGCTCGCCGAATTTGTTGGAGACCATGTCAGTACTCGAGCAGCTTCTTGCGAGCGGCGTAGTCGTCGGCGTCGATCTCGCCCTTCGCAAAGCGCATGTCGAGCTCGTTGCGGGCGGAGCCCTTGCCGCCACGAGGGGTGGTGCCGTCGTTTTGACGGGCGAACCAGATCACGCCGGCGACGACGAGCCCGAGCACGATGAGCCAGAGGACGGGCCCGAACATCATCCCGACCCCATGGCCGTAACTCCAGCCGTCCATGTGAGCGTAGACGTCGGGATCGGCCAGGGCCGGTGTTGCAAAGAGCGTGGCAACCAGAATTCCTCGGATCACGGGAACCTCCATCGCGTTTCGAACTGCACAGATATTGCGTCGCAGCGAGCCCGCTCGCCTTGATCCAGCACAAGGTGCCGGGCGGCGAGCCGCGCCCTGCTCAGTTGGAGAAACGCGCCTTGAGCGTCTCGATATCGAGCGGCTTTTCGACGAGATCGCCGGGTTCCCACTCGCTCCGCTCGGTCTCGAAGAAGTCGCCGCCATAAACATGAAGTGCCGCGGTCAGGCGGGGGATCGGGTTCGTGACGGAATGGATGATGTCCGGGCCCATCGGACAGACATCTCCCGTCTGAAGTGACCGGGCGCCGGCCGCCTCGATACGTCCCTCCGGGTCGTCCTTGATCCTGCGCCAGAAGATATTGTCTTCCCGTCCGCCGTAGATCCCGATCACGGCCCACATCTCGTGGTTATGCGGCGGAAGGATCATCGTGGGTTTCCAGGCAAGGTTCACGATGGTCAGGTCGTCGGACTGGTAGATCGCCTCGATGCCGGGCTTGGTGGGCTCCCCCAGCGCGTCGAGCACGGCGGTGGGATCGGACATCGCCCGCGCCATGATCTCCGAGACCGCCTTGTGACTTGGGTCATCCTTCACCGCGTCCCTGCAGTCGGAGACGAACCTCTCGAGATCGAACATGGCGGACCTCCAGTGATGACCTGAGGTCATCTTACCACGATCCGCCCGGCCAGTCTTGCCCGGTCGGCTGACGGTCGCGTTACCGGACGGACGGGCCTCTTCAGGCGATGAACTCGAGATCGGCGCGGCCGCGTCTCGCGCGGATCAGGTTCGCGTTCGGGATGTCGTTCGACTCCGCTCGCCTGCGTGCCGTCTCCGTGCTCATGCCCTCGGCGATCCAGCGATCGACGAGCCTCTGCCGCAGTTCCTCCGGAGCGGTGTCGATCCAGATCGCGAGGTCCCAGGACTGCGCCAGTCCCGACCACGGCGGGTCGGTGAGAAGCAGGTAGTTTCCCTCGACCAGGACGAACTCCGTCTCGGCGGAAAGCTCTTCGGCCCCGGCAATGGCGATATCGCGTTCGCGGTCGAAGACCGGGAAGACGAGCGCCTCTCCGGCGACCGCACGAGCGATCAGCTTGGCGAAGCCTGCCGCGTCGAAGGTCTCGGGCGCGCCCTTGCGGTCGAGCAGCCCGCGGCGCTCGAGCAGCCGGTTGTCGAGGTGGAACCCGTCCATCGGCAGGACGACCGCCTCCCGCCCGCGCCTGAGCAGGAGAGCCCACAGGCACTGCGCCACCGTGGATTTGCCCGCGGCCGGCGGGCCGGCGAGCGCCACGAGCCTGCGGCCACGCGGCAGCGCGAGCACCGAGGGGAGCGCCGCTTCGGCGATCTCCTCAGGCTGCAACGGTATCGGGCTCCTTCGCTCCGGTCATGAAGGCCACCGCGTCCGACATCGAGTAGTCCTTGGGATCGATCACGCAGAGTCGCTTGCCCAGACGGTGGACGTGGATGCGGTCGGCGACTTCGAAGACATGCGGCATGTTGTGGCTGATCAGGATGATCGGGATGCCTCGCGAGCGAACGTCGAGGATCAACTCCAGCACCTTGCGGCTTTCCTTGACGCCGAGCGCCGCGGTGGGCTCGTCCAGGATGATCACCTTGGACCCGAAGGCCGCTGCGCGGGCGACGGCCACGCCCTGACGCTGGCCGCCGGACAGGGTTTCGACCGCCTGGTTGATGTTCTGGATGGTCAGGAGCCCGAGGTCGTTGAGCTTCTGCCGCGCGATCTCCTCCATCTTCTTCTTGTCGAGCTTGCGGAAGACCTTGCCCAGCATGCCGTCCATCCGGATTTCCCGGCCCATGAACATGTTGTCGGCGATCGAGAGGGCAGGGCTCATGGCGAGCGTCTGGTAGACCGTCTCGATGCCGTGTTCGCGGGCCTCGATCGGGGAACGGAACAGGACCTGCTTGCCCTCGAGGTAGATCTCCCCCTCGTCTGGGACGACGGCGCCCGAGACGGCCTTGATGAGGCTGGACTTGCCGGCGCCGTTGTCGCCGATCACGGCGAGGATCTCGCCGGGCATGAGGTCGAAGTCGCAGCGGTTGATGGCCGTGACGCGGCCATAGCGCTTCACGAGGTTACGGGCGTAGAGAACCGGTTCCTGGGTCATCAGAGAGAGACCTTTCTGATCCACTGGTCGACGGCGACGGCCGCGATGATGAGGACGCCGATGAGAAGAAGGGTCCACTGCGCGTTGGCCCCGGCCATCCGCAGCCCGAGTTCGAAGGTGCCCACGATCAGCGCGCCGAAGAATGCGCCCCAGATCGAGCCGCGTCCGCCGAAGAGGGAAATGCCGCCGATCACCACGGCGGTGATCGACTGGATGTTGCCGACGACGCCGGTCGAGGCCGAGGGCGAGACCGAGCCGAGACGACCGATCATGACCCAGCCGGCGACGGCGCAGATGAAGCCCGTGAGCATGTAGACCGACATGATCGTGCCGTGCCGGTTCACACCCGCCAGTTCCGCGGCCTCGGCGTCGTCGCCCACCGCGTAGACATGACGCCCCCAGGCGGTCGAGCGCAGGCAGTAGGCGAGGACGACCACGATCAGGATCATAGCGACGACGCCGAAGGTGATCACTGCGCCGCCGATCTCGAACCGGTTGCCCATGAAGCCCAGGAACGCCGCCTGCTCGCGGATGTCCTGGCTGCGGATCGTCTCGTTGCGGGAATAGAGGTAGTTCGCCGCCAGCACGGACTGCCACATGCCGAGCGTCACGATGAAGGGCGGCAGCTTGACCTTGCTCACGAGCCAGCCCGACAGCGCGCCGATCCCCGTGCCGACCGCGAGCCCCGCCGCCACCGAGAGGGCCGGGGGGATCCCGTAGCGGAACGAGAACTGGCCCATGATGACCGAGCTGAAGACCGCGATGGCGCCGACGGAGAGGTCGATGCCCGCGGTCAGGATGACGAGGCTCTGCGCGGCGGCCAGGATGCCGACGATCTGCACCTGCTGCAGGATGAGGGTGAGCGTCGGCCCCGAGAAGAAACGCCCGCCGAGCAGCACGCCGAAGATCGCAATCGCCGCCAGCAGGACCACGAGCGGCACCAGCGACGGCGTCGTGTGAAGCGTGTGCTGGATCCGGTGGACGATCCCTTTCTGCTCGTAGTCGAACTCGGCGGGTGCCTCGCTCGATCCGACGGCGGAGTCGTAGTTTTCCTGGTTCGCCATGACAGCCTCCCTCGGCGTGTCTTCGGGGCGGTCCTGCCCACCGGGAGGGGACAGGACCTGCCCGAGCACGATGGTCTGGGTCGTGTCGGCAGGCGGTCAGGCCTGCCGACACTTCGGGTTCAGCCCCAGCAACGCTCCAGGCCTTCCTCGACCGAGATCGACTCGACGCCTTCGACAGGGTCGTCGGTGACGAGGTTCACGCCGGTGTTGAAGAAGTCGAGACCCTCGGACGGCTGAGGCACGGTGCCCTCGGTCGCGTACTCGTGGATCGCCTCGATGCCGAGCCGCGCCATGTCCAGCGGGTATTGCTGCGAGGTCGCGCCGATGATGCCGTCGGCCACGTTCTGGACGCCCGGGCAGCCGCCGTCGACCGAGACGATCAGAACGTCGTTCTCCCGGCCGATCGCGAGCAGCGCCTCGTACGCGCCGGCGGCGGCAGGCTCGTTGATCGTGTAGACGAGGTTGATGTCCGGATTGACAGCGAGGCAGTTCTCCATCGCAGTCCGTCCGCCCTCCTGGTTGCCTGCGGTGACTTCGTCGCAGACCACGCGGGGGTCGTCCTCGTCGCCCCAGCGGTTGGGATCGCCCAGGTCGACGCCGAAGCCCTCCATGAAGCCCTGGTTGCGCAGGACACCGACCGTCGGCTGGGCGAGGCTGATGTTCAGCGTCGCGATGACCGCATCCTCGGCCGCGTCGCCCATCTGCGCATTGGCCCATGCGCCGATCAGCCGACCGGCCTCGTAGTTGTCGGTCGCGAAGGTGGCATCCGCGGCCTCCGGCGGGTCGAGCGGCGTGTCGAGCGCGATCACCAGGAGCCCGGCGTCCCGCGCCCGCTGGATCGTCGGCGCGATGCCCGCGGTGTCGGACGCGGTGATCAGGATGCCGGACGCGCCGTTGGCGATGCAGGTTTCGACGGCCGCGACCTGGGTTTCGTTATCGCCGTCGACCTGGCCGGCGTAGCTGTTGAGATCGACCCCGAGTTCCTCGGAGGCCGCCGTGGCGCCCTCGCGCATCTTTACGAAAAAGGGGTTGGTGTCGGTCTTGGTGATCAGGCACGCCGAGATGTCTTCGTGCTCGGCAGCGAATGCGGTGCCGCTGCCAGCCAGCAGGAACGCCGCCCCGATCGATCCGAGCGTTACGGTCTTGAACATTTCTTCCTCCCAAATCTGCTCAGGCTACGCAGCCCGACGGCAACAAGGGTTGATCGAATCCCCGAGCGAGTCAATAAATAAATTCCAGAGAGTTAGTATTAGGGAGCCACTTGCGCCGGGCTCCTATTCGTCGGACATCGGAAGCATGGACACATGGGACGAACAGGGGGGGTGGGACCCCAACGGCAACGGTCTCTCCGTGTCCGGCACCAACCAGACGGAGATGCGCGAGCGGAACGAGAGGCTGGTCCTGACCCTCCTGCGCCGACGCGGAGGGCTCGCCAAGGCCGAGATCGCGCGGCTCACGGGGCTCTCCGCGCAGACCGCGGCACGCATCATCAGCGCTCTGGAACATGATGGGCTGATCGTTCGCGGCGAGCCCAAGCGCGGGCGTGTCGGTCAGCCCTCCATCCCGATGTCTCTTAATCCCGAGGGCGCGTTTTTCCAGGGGCTCAAGGTCGGTCGCCGGTCGGTCGAGCTGGTGCTGATCGACTTCCTCGGTCGTATCGTCGACCGCGAAAAGCGCGTCTACGCCTACCCGGACTTCGAAGCGGTCCTCGACTTCGCCGCCACCAAGTGCGCCGAAGTGGTGGCGCGCCTCGGCCCGGACCGGCGCGAGCGCGTCTCCGGCCTCGGCATTGCGATCCCCTTCCATCTCTGGAGCTGGGCGCCCAAGATAGGCGTCTCTCCCGAGCTCATGGTCGACTGGAAGAGCCGCAACATCCACGAGGAACTCTCCGGCCGGATCGACCTGCCGATCTTCCTGCAGAACGACGCCACCTCGGCCTGCAGCGCCGAGCTCGTCTTCGGGCAGACCGATCTTCCTGCGAATTTCACGTGCTTCTACCTGGCCTTCTTCATCGGCGGCGGCCTGGTCCTCCGCGGATCGCTCTTCACCGGCTCGTCGGGGAACGCGGCGGGCTTCGGTCCGTTGCTCGTTCCGGATCTCGAGGGCCGGACCCGACCACTGATCGATCTCGCGTCCCTGGCCACGCTCGAGACGCGCATGATTGAAGCCGGTCTCGATGCCAGTCAGCTGTGGCAGAGCCCGGCGGACTGGGACGTGCCAGACCAAATCCTGGAGGAGTGGCTTGCCGAAGCCGCGAACGCGCTCGCCTACGCGATCCGGTCGACCCAAAGCACGCTCGACGTCGAGGCGATCCTGCTGGACGGCTGGCTGCCGCGGGACGTTCTCGCTGACCTGGCAGAGCGGGTCCGGCGAGACGTCGATGCCATCGATATGACCGGCATGACGCGTCCGCACATCCAGATGGGCACAGTCGGCCCCGATGCCCGTCCCCTCGGCGCGGCGAGCCTGCCCCTGACGGCGCGCTACCTGATCGAGTAGCCCTAAACTACTCCGAAAAGTGGATCGCGGTGACCTCTGCTTTGTAGAAGGGGTGGTAGAGCGCGGTGCCATAGTGATTGCCGCCCGTCACGCGCGTCGGCAAGGTGTACCCATCGAAGCTCTCGAACCCGGCGAGGTCGCCGCCGAACGGCTGAACCCGGTATTGCCGATCAGCATTCTCGTTGCTCCAGCGCGGAAATACGACGCGCACCGGGCGTCCCTCGCCGTCGACCGTGATGTCCGCCGTCTGCTCCAGCCCGGAACGGCGGACCGTCACCCGGGCGGTGCCGGCGTCCACCGCCTCCCACGACAGGTGATCCCAGCCCGCCTGCGTCTCGGCAAGGAACGCGGCAGGGGTCCAGAACAGGCCCTCGCCGACCATGCGACCGAATGACGATCTCAGGTGATCGGGGTCGCCTGAAACCCGGGCGACCGGGACAAGGTCGAGGAGGCGAAACCGGCCCCAGCTCAGTTCGGGCGTATGGGCGTCGCTGCCGGTGACGCGGGCGGCGCTCTCCAGCCGCACCTGCCAGATGAAGCCGTGGGGCGGTGCGAGGATCTGGCGGGCGACGATCGGTTGCGGGCTCGGGGCCTCCCGGTCGCCGAGGGACAGGGAGCCCCCCATTTCCACGACGGCGACGCTCCGGAGGCGCGTGCCCGGCGCGATGGCGAACCGAAAGAAGCGGGCGGCAGGCTCGGGCAGGCCATCCAGCATCGCGGGATCGAACCGTGGCCCTTCAACGGCCCGATGTTCGAGATCGCGCCACACCTGCCGGTCTGCACGGGCGTCCAGCAGCCGCAGGCCGAACAGGACGAGCAGTGCGGCGAGGATCAGGGCGATGACGACGAGACCGGACTTCATGAGCATGACGCCCGATCTGAAGCATCGGGACCCGGGATGCGTTGAGATGGATCAAGGACGCACGACGCCCGTCTCCCCAGCCCTACCGTTTCGACGCGTGCACGACACGGCGGGCCGAAAGCATGCTCCCCTTAGGCGGAGCCTCCCCGGGCAGGCGGCGCACCGATCTGCCCGGGAAGCCCGGCGTCACTCCGCGGCCTGCGCGGCCTCGGCCGGTGCGATGTTCTGGTTGACGCGGAACATGTTGCCGGGGTCCCAGGTCGCCTTCACCTCGGCGAGCCGCGCGTAGTTCGGCCCGTAGACCGCGTCCAGGTGCCCGCTTTCGTCGTCGGGCAGGAAGTTGACGTAGATCGTCGGCATCGCGTGTGGCGCCGTCTCGTCGAAGAAGGCGCGCGCCCAGCCGATGCAGTCATCGTCCTGCTCGGAGCTTTGCCAGCGTGTGTGCACGTTCATCACGAAGTTCGCCCCGCGCCCGCCATAGGCCGTCGCGTCCTCCGGCACCTCCGACATGGCGCCGCCGAGGCTCGCCACGAAGATCTCGCACTCCGGCGACGGGAGCCGCTGTGCGTAGTCCGTCAGCAGGTCGATGGCCGCGTCTGGAAGCTCCTTGAAGTCGTGGCTCTTCCAGTAGTTGCGGGCCCCCGGCGTCAGGAGCGGGTCGAAGGCCTGCTGCCACCCGGCGAAGGGATGGGGGCCGATCACGTCGACAATCGGCGATCCGATGGCCCGCAGCGGAGCCAGCGCGGTTTCGCCGTCCTCCATGGGGCCGGCGTAGCAGGCGGCAAGAACGACCACCTCGCGACCGTGCCATTCCTCCGGCAGGAAGGGCAGGGGCGGCGCCTTGCGCAGCACGGCCCAGGCCGAGACTTCGCGCGGTGCGGTGTCGACGAAGTCGCGCCACTGCCGGAGCACCGGTCCGGCGTCATCGAAGGGATGCACGATCAGGCCCGAGGTGACCTCCGGCCCGAGGGGGTGGAGCTCGAACTCGAAGGCCGAGACGACCCCGAAGTTGCCGCCGCCGCCGCGGAGTGCCCAGAAGAGATCGGGGTTTTCCTCGGCACTCGCGCGCACGAGGCGACCGTCGGCCGTGACGACGTCCGCGGAGACGAGATTGTCGATGGTCATCCCGAAGGCCCGGGTCGTCCAGCCGAAGCCGCCGCCGAGCGTGAGCCCCGCGATCCCGGTGGTGGAATTGATGCCGACCGGCACCACGAGGCCATGGGCCTGCGTCTCCGCGTCGACATCGGCGAGCGTGGCCCCGGCCTCCACCCAGGCGCGCCGCGCGGCGGGATCGACGCGGATGCCGTGCATCCCCGACAGGTCGATGAGCAGGCCGCCGTCGGCGACGGCCTTGCCGGCGATGTTGTGGCCCCCGGCGCGCACCGCCACGAGCAGGCGGTGCTCGGAGGCGAACCGGACCGCGGCGAGGATGTCCGCGGGCCCGGCGGCATGCACCACGAGGTCGGGACGGCGGTCGATGGTCGCGTTCCAGACCGTCCGGGCCGCCTCAAAGCCGGCGTCCCCGGGTTTCGACAGACCGCCGCGCAGTCCTGCTCCGAAGGCGGCGACGGTTTCCTCCGACAAGGAGGCGGGCGTGCCGCTCAAGGTCTTGATGGACATCATGGTCATGGGCTTCCCCCCAAATGAATGGCTTTTGAAATGCGGCGGGTGCCGACCATCCAAGCCTCCGCCCTGAGTGACCCTGCGGCAAGTTCACGATCTGAACCGGTCGATTCCGTGCTATGCTTCAGGCGTCCGACTCGGGAGCCAGTGGGGGTGGGGCACATGACGATCACGTCGAGCTACGGCCAGTTCTGCCCTGTCGCGATGGGCGCCGAGATTTTCTGCTCGCGTTGGACACCGTTGATCCTGCGGGAATTTCTGTGCGGATCGACCCGCTTCAACGAGTTGAGGCGGGGCCTGCCGCGAATCTCGCCGGCGCTGCTCTCCAAGCGGCTGCGGGAGCTCGAAGAGACGGGTCTCATCGCACGCGAGGGAAACGGCGGGTCGGCCTATCGGCTGACCGAGGCCGGAGAGGCCCTGAGACCCATCATCATGTCGCTCGGCCACTGGGCGCAGAGCTGGGTCGATCGCGAGATCTCGCTGCGCAATCTCGATCCGACACTGCTGATGTGGGACATGCGCCGGAGCATCAAGGTCAACGAGGTGCCGCCCGGGCGCCGCGTGATTCATTTCGTGTACCAGGATTTGCCGCCGAAGAAGCAGAAGCACTGGCTGGTCGTCGACGGCGAGTCCGTCGATCTCTGCTACGTCGATCCGGGGTTCGACGTTGACCTCCTTGTGGAGTGCGACCTCCGCGTGATGACCATGATCTGGATGGGCCATACCTCCATCGACATTGAGCGCCGGGCGGGCCGCCTGTCGTTGGAGGGGGACCGGGCGCTCGTGGCGACGATGGAATCGTGGCTCGGCCTCAGCGCCTTCGCCTCGACACCGAGCCGCCCTCGCGCCGCGCAGCCCGTGAGCCTTGCGACCTGACGGCGTCCGTCTATCCCCGGGGCGACCCGTGCGCGGAGCCTCGACGAAACATTATGAGAATCGCATGTGTCGTGGTAGGTTTTCCCTAGGGAGGATACAGCCATGAGTGATTTTCTGGATCGTACCGATGCGCCGGACACGGCCAACCAAGAGAGCGACGGGGGGCCGGCCGATACCGGACGGCGCGGTTTTCTCGGGGCGTCTGCCCTGGGCGTGGTCGGCAGCGTCCTCGGCGTCAGCATCCCGCTGCAGCTGACCGCGACGCGCGCGCTGGCGCAGTCGGAGGCCCTGCAGGGCAAGGAGGGTCTCACGCTGCTGAACGACCGCCCGGTCAACGCGGAGACACCGGCGCACCTGCTTGACGATGCGATCACGCCGACCAACCGGCATTTCATCCGCAACAACGGGATCGCCCCGGGTGACACCTCCGCCGAAGGCTGGACCCTCACCGTGGACGGGCTGGTCGACTCGCCAATGGAGATGACCATCGACGAGCTGCGCGACAGCTTCGAGGTGGTGACCCTGGCCCTCACGCTGGAATGCGGCGGCAACGGGCGCGCCTTCTTCGACCCGCCCGCGTCGGGCAACCAGTGGACCTATGGCGCGGTCGCCTGTTCGGAATGGACGGGTGTCCGCCTGCGCGACGTGCTCGAGGCCGCGGGCGTGCAGGACAGCGTGGTCTACACCGGCCACCATGGGGCGGACATGCACCTGTCCGGCGACCCCGAGAAGGCGCCCCTGTCCCGGGGCCTGCCGATCGAGAAGGCGATGACGGACAACATCCTGATCGCCTTCGAGATGAATGGTGAGGCGCTCCACCCGATGAACGGCGCACCGCTGCGGCTGGTGGTGCCGGGCTGGCCGGGCTCCTGCTCGCAGAAGTGGCTGACCCGCATCGAGCTGCTCGACCACAAGCACGACGGCGCCAAGATGGAGGCGCCCTCCTACAGCGTCCCGGCCTACCCGGTGGCTCCCGGAACCGACGTGCCGAACGAGGACTTCGAGACGATCCACGCAATGCCGGTCAAGTCGCTCATCACCCATCCGCAGACGGATACCGAGGTCGGGAGCGAGTTCGAGGTGCGCGGCCATGCCTGGTCCGGCGACCGGACCGTGCAGCGGGTGGAGATCACCACCGACTTCGGCGAAAGCTGGCAGGAGGCGGAACTCGACGATCCCGTGAACGACGGCGCCTGGCAGAACTGGCGGGCGAATGTCTCGGTGCCGCAGGCCGGGTACTACGAGGTCTGGGCGCGGGCGACCGACAGCGAGGGGGTGATGCAGCCTTTCGCCATCAAGTGGAACCCGAAGGGCTACCTGAACAACTCCTACCACAAGGTCGCCGTCCGCGCGGGGGCCGCATGACCGGAATGACACTGAAGACCATCATGGCGGCGGCACTCTCCGCCGCCATGACCCTCCCGGCGGTCGCGCAGGAGGGGGAGGATCCGGCGTCCGATATCGGCGACGTCGGCGCGCTTTACCCGGCCGAGGGGGCGGAGCTGACCTATGACATCTGCACGGCCTGCCACTCCGAGATGATCGTGGCCCAGCAGGGCCAGACCCGGGAGGGCTGGGACGAGTTGCTTCAGTGGATGGTCGAGGAGCAGGGGATGGAGCCGCTCTTCGAGGACGAGCGGGAGATCGTGCTCGACTACCTCTCGACGCATTACAACACGGACCGCCCGCACTTCCCGCAGTAGTGCGGTCAGTACGATGCGGGCGCGTTGACCTGGGGCCGGCGTTCCGCGGAAAGTCTTGGCAGACCGCCCAAATTCGGTAGGCTGGGGCACCATGACCAGAGTGCTCGCAGCTATCGCCGCAATCTTGCTTGGTCCTTCAGCCGCCTCGGCCCAGGTCGTCGGCCCCTGTGGGGACCGCGTGGACGTGACGCAGATCGTCGAGCCCTGGGAGACGCGGACGCGGAGCTTTGCGGAGAACGCGATCCGGATCTTCGAGGTCTACGTCGATCCCCACGTGGCGCAGGGCGCGTTCCTCGGTGTCCTCCACCCCGACCCCCGGGACGACGGCATCGCCACGAACCGGGCCTGCACCACGGTGATGAGCGAGCGCACCTCCAACGGCATGGTCGCGGAGGTCTACGTGGAGGACGCGACGGCCAGCTACGACCCCGCGCGGGGGCTGACGCTCTCCGTGCCGGTCCGCATCCTCGGGGGCGATAGCGACACCCGCGACGAGTTCGTCTTCACCGTCAACCAGGCGACGGGAGAGGTCCTGCCTCTCGCCGACTGACCGCCTCTCCGGCCCGCCAAAAGGGAAAGGGCAGCGCCGGAGCGTGCCCTTTCCCTGGCAAATGCTCCGCAAGGTCGCTCAGGCGAATTCCGCAGTCGCTGCGCGTTCCTTGAACTCCTCGAAGATGCGGCGGCCGGAGGTTGCGAGGGCCTCCTGCAGCTTCGGGATATCCGCACGCAGCATCCGGCCACCGCGCTTGTGCACCACGCCCTGCACGATCACGGTGTCCACGTTGCCGGGGTTGGCGTAGCCCACGACCGCGTTGTGCGGGTCGAAGGCGCCGGACATGTTCAGGTCGTTCGCGCGAACGAGGATCACGTCGCCGGCTTTGCCCACCTCCAGCGTCCCGGTCCGCTTCTCGAGCCGCGCGAGCTTGGCGCCCTCGATGGTCGCCCAGTTCAGCGCCTGGCGTACCGAGACCGGCTGCGGGTGCGGCCGCTCGCCTGTCTTGTCCTTGTGCCGCATGCTGGTCAGGTGACGCTCCGCCTGCAGGGTGAAGCGGGTGCAGGCCAGCATGTCGGGCGCATAGGCGCTCTCGATGTCGGTGCCGATGGAGAAGGGCACACCGCGCTCGATCAGGCGCCCGGCCAGCAGGTCGCCGTAGCAGATCTGCATCTCGATCTCGGCCGTGACGTTGAAGGTCGCGCCGTTGTCCACGAGGATGTCGAGATCCCGGTCGGTCAGTTCGTTGCCGTGCACCACGTTGACCCGGCGGTCGATCAGCCCTGCCTCGGCGGCGCGGACGTAGCCCTCGGGCGCCGGCATCTTGGCGCCGGAGTGGTGGATCGACGTGACGAGGTCGAGGTCCTTGGCGAGACCGAGATCCTCTAGAACGACCTCCTCGACCGACATCTGCGGCCCGAGGATCGCCATGCCCATCGTCACCATGGCGTCGTCGCTGGAGAGCCTGCCGTTCCGGAGCCGCTCCACCTCGGAGCGCGACATCGGGATCTCGGAAAAATGCTTCTGCCCCGGCTTGGGGTCGGGCTTCGCGGAGCCGTGCAGGAACATGGCCCGGATGCCCGCATCCTCCAGCCCGTCGATGGCGGCGTCGGAATGATCGGGCGTGGGGTTGTTGTGGTGCCAGTCCACCATCGTGGTGACGCCGTTGTTGATCTGGTTCAGCGCGCCGACGAGGTTGGCGATGCGGATGTCGTCCGGGGTGAAGAACCCGGCGAGGCCCGCGTGCATGGCACGGAAGTAGTTCGTGGCGGTCCAGTCAAGTGCGAGGCCGCGCAGGCCGGTCTGCCAGGTGTGGATATGCGCGTTGACCAGCCCGGGCATCACGATCATGCCCTCGGCGTCGATCACCTCGTCGACGCCCTCGCTCTCGATGCCGGGCGCGATCTCGGCGATCTTGCCGTCCTTCAGCAGGACATCGTGGCCGGGCAGCGGCTTGCCGCCCTCCGCCAGCGTGAGCACGAGGCCGTTGCGGATCAGTGTGGTGGTCATCGGCATCTCCTTTCGAGCAATGAGGGGCGACCGGAGGCCGGCTACAACAGCACCAGCGCGATGCCCGGGACGAGAATGATCAGCGTGGTGACGGCGGCCATGGTCAGGACGAAGGGCGCCGCGGCGATGAAAATGTCGCCCAGCGTGGCGTAGCCCTCGGGCAGCGAGCCCTTCACGACGTAGACGCTGAGCCCGAAGGGCGGGGTCAGCAGGCCGATCTCGATGGCGATCACGGTGACGATGCCGAACCAGATGAGGTCCGCGCCCATCGGCTCGATGATCGGCAGGGCAATCGGCAGGACGATCAGCATGATCGAGACCGAGTCTAGGATCATGCCGAGGGCGACCACGATCAGCGCGTAGAGCAGCGCGAGGCCGACAAGGGTCAGGTCGAGCTCGGCCACGAAGCCGGCCATGACGTTCGGGATCGTGCTCATGGCCAGCATGCGGCCGTAGATGTTGGCCGCGATCATCAGGAAGAGCAGGCCCGCCGTGATCGCGCCGGTCTCGATCGCCAGCCGCCGGAACTCGCTCCAGTCGAGCGACCTGCGCGCGAGCGCAATCAGAAGCGCCCCCGCCGCGCCGGCCGCGCCGGCCTCGGTCGGTGAGAAGAAGCCCCCGTAGATGCCGCCCATCACCAGCACGACGATGGCCACTACCGGCAGCAGTCGCGTCGCGATCTCCCCGCCGGTGAGCGGATCATCGAGCCCGCCCGCGCGGGTGTCCCCTGCGAACCCGGGCGCGAAGCGCGCCATGAGCATGATGATGGCGGCGAAGGCCGCCGTCAGCAGGAGGCCGGGCACGATCCCCGCGATGAAGAGGTCGCCGATCGAGCTTTCGGAGAGCAGCCCGTAGACGATCATCAGCAGGCTGGGCGGGATCAGCATCCCCAGTACGGAGCTGCCCGCGACGATGCCGAGCGAGAAGCGCTTGGAATAGCCCGCCTCGGTCATCGGCGGGACCGCGATGCGGCTGAAGACGGTGGCAGAGGCGATGGAGGAGCCGGTGATCGAGGCGAAGATCGCGTTGGCCCCCACCGTCGCGACGCCGAGCCCGCCGGAGATGCGGCGCACGAGGATCGCCATGATCTGGAAGGCGTCGCGCCCCACGCCGGCCCGGTCCAGGAGCAGCCCCATCATCACGAAGAGCGGGATGACCCCGAAGCCCTGCGACCGGACGGCGCTGGCCGCGGAAATGCCGACCGAGTTCTCGGCGACGAAGATCATGTCGCGCACCAGCCAGATGCCGACGAAGGAGGTGACCATCAGTCCGAAGACGATCGGCATCCCCAGCGAGATCAGCACCAGCAGCGCCGCGAGCGCCGCGAGGCCGACGCCGACCCGGTCGAACCCGGCGGCGGCGGCCTGGTCCGAGCCGAAGATCGCCGCGGCGAATACCAGCACGGCAAGGACCGTGACGAGGGTTCGGGCCACCGGTCCTCCCTCCGTCGCGAGGGCCGTCCGGACGAGTCCGGCGACCAGCTCGGCCAGGGCCAGCGTGCAGCCGAGAGCCACGGTCAGCTTGAACGGCCAGGTGGCGATCTGGTAGGCGCCGACCGCGCCGAGGAACTCCCCCTCCCGCCAGGCCGAGAGCGCGTCCGCCCAGAGGTACCGGGCGGCGATCCAGAGCATGGCGAGGGCGGCGAGCCCGAAGACCAGCTCCAGCAGCCGGGCCAGGCGCGGCCGCGCGGCGGCCAGCGGTTCGGCGAGGAAGACCGCACGGACCAGCTTGCCCTCGCGGATCGTCGCACCGAGCGGCAGGAAGACGCAGCCCACGATGGCGTAGGACACGAAGTCGCTGACGCCCGGCACCGGCGTTTCGAAGAGGTTTCGCCCGAGGATGTCGGCGACGACGAGCAGCATCATCGAAACGATGACCAGCGCCGTCAGCACGGTGCCCATGAAGGAGACCCGCGCCAGCGCCCCGTCCAGGCGTGCGAGAACCGGGCCGAGAGACGAGCCGCGCTCGCCGTCCGTCATCGTCGACATTCGATAGCTCCCCTTGCCGCGGCGCGGGCCCACGTGGGGCCGCGCCGCGGCTCCGTTGGAGGTCAGGTCAGAGGTCGGCGGCCCAGTCGCGGAGCGGCTCGGCCCCGGCATCGCGCAGACGCTGCATGAACTCGACGAGGATTTCGCGCGCCGGCACGTCCGGCCCCTCGTTCGCCTCGACCCAGATCTTGCCCAGCGGCGGCAGCGCCTCGGCCCAGCGGACCTTCTCCTCGGTGGGCATGACCCGCACCGTGGCGCCCTCCTCGGGAAAGGCTTCCCAGACGGCCGCGTCGCGGGCCTCGATGATCTTGGCGTTCTCGTCCGAATAGACCTGGCCCATCTCGACCAGGACCTCCTGGACCTCCTCGGGCAGGCCGTCGAAGACGCTCTTGTTCATGCCGAAGGCGCCGAAGGTGAAGGGACCCGTATCGGACCGCGTGGCGTAGGGGGCGACCTCGTGCAGCTTGAGGGGATAGGCCCCGGTGCCCACGATGATCACGCCGTCGGCGACGCCGGTCTGCAGCTGCGAGTAGAACTCGGGCAGGGCGGAGTTGATCGCCGCGGCGCCCAGCGGCTCAATGTAGCTTGCCGTGGAGGCCGCACCGACGATGCGGCGGCCGCGGAGATCCATTATGTCGTCCAGCGGCTCCTTGGTGAAGAGGCTGTAGCCGTCCGAACAGCTCGCGCCGAAGAACATGACGTCGTGCTTGTCCCACTCTGCCTGCATGGCGGGGAGCTCGCGGTTCATCGCGTTCATCGTCTCGACCGCGACGCGCAGATCGCTGGTCGAGAAGGGCGTGGCGTACATGATGTTCTGCAGCGGCAGGGCGGAGGGCTCGAACAGCGCGCCGATCCAGCCGGCATCGGTGATCAGCTGCGTCACCGCTTCGAGCGTCTCACCCGCGCCGTAGAGCTGGCCGCCATAGGACTGGGTCCAGTCGATGCGGTACTCCGAGCCGCGCTCCTCCAGCGCCGCGTTGGCCCGCTCGCAGACGGTCTCCAGCGGACCCACCCAGGCGAGCACCGTCGGATGGCTCGAGGCCATCGTCAGGCGGATCATCGTCTGGGCTCGGGCTGCCCCGGTGCCGACCAGCGGCACGGCCGTCGCGCCCACGACGAGCCCCATGGCCTTACGTCGATTGATATTCATGGTAACCTCCCTTGTACGCACTCCCGCGGTTTCACGAACCGCCGAGAGCCTCCTCCGCAAACGTTTGCGTAGCCCAGCCGGACGAGGGGTGTCAATTTCAATATTGACCCGGAGAATGCGCCCATGGCGGCCTCCGCCGGGAGTGACAGCACTCGGTTCGGGCACCTGTGTTATCCTTGGGGCCGAGGGGGAAGACAGACGTGACGGATGACAAAAGGACACACTGGGACGCCGTCTATGGTGAGAAGTCCGAGGCCGAGTTCAGCTGGCACCAGGACGATCCGGAGGTCTCGCTCGACCTGATCGGACGGGCCGGTATCGGGCCGACAGCCTCGGTCATCGACGTGGGCGGGGGCACCTCGCGGCTCGCGGAGGCGTTGCTCGACCGGGGGCTCCGGGACGTGACCGTCCTCGATCTGTCGCAGGTCGCCCTCACCGCGGCCAGGGAGCGGCTTGGGCCGGCCGGCGAGTCGGTCACCTGGCTCTGCGCGGACATCACGACCTGGGTGCCCGCTCGCCAGTACGATCTGTGGCACGACAGGGCGGTGTTTCACTTCCTCGTCGACGCCCTGGCGCGCGACGCCTACCTGGAACGCATGGAAAGGGCCCTGAAGCCCGGCGGACATGCCATCATCGCCACCTTCGCGCCGGACGGGCCGACCTCCTGCAGCGGTCTCCCGGTGTGTCGCTACAGCCCCGCCGACCTGGCCGAGGCGCTGGAAGACGGTTTCGCGCTGGTGGAGCACCGCTCTCACAAGCACCGAACGCCCTGGGGGAGCACGCAGTCCTTCCAGTTCAGCCTTTTCAGGCGCACCTCGGCGACGCCGCGCTAGGGAAGGCGGATCGAACCGGGTCGGGGCCCCGGTACGGGGCTGTGGCTCAGTCCTCGGAGAGGTAGTCGGCCGACACGTAGCCCGACAGGCCGGGGGCCTGCGCGAGGGAGACCTCGCACCAGAGCTGGCCCACCTCGGTCACGCAGTCCCGGCGTGTCAGGCTCGTACCGTCGGGCAGGCCCGCGATCACGCTGTAGCCCAGACCCGGTCCCGCACGCAGCTTCAGAAGCTCTTCGGGGCCGGCGCCCGAGACGACGACGCGGTCGCCGGTGACGGCGCCGCAGCCCGCGAGGAGGGCGAGGAACAGGGACAGACCGATCGGTGCGGTGGCGCGGGGCATGACATTCTCCGGCAATGCGTCTGGCGGAGGGGCAGGGGCCGAACTCCGCGATCCATCGTCCTCTACCCCGAATCCGGCGCGGAACGAAGGCGTGTCGCACGGGAAGGCGGACGCGGGTCTGGCCCGGGTCGCCGTGGGTGGCGCCGGGCTGAAGGCCCGTCGGGCCGAAGTCGCTGTCGTTCCGGTCGGGAAGGAACGGTGTGGGCCGTGAAGGGGCGTCACCCCCTCCAGGGTCGGATGCGCAAGGGACCCGCCCCGAGGGGCCGGCCGACCGCGATGTGTCCACATGGCGCGGGGCTGTGAGGCCCGCGGATCGATCACGGAGAGGTCTAGCGCGGCTGGGTTAACAAGTGCCTTCATCGGCGCGCGGACCCGTTGCCTGGGCCCGGGACCGGCCCCGGGCGAAGCGTCGCGGGTCCGCGCACCGGCTGGAGATCCGCTACAGCATCGGCTAAATCCGCCGAAACATCCCCATTTTGAGGCGTGCCGTGCTTTCGATCCTTGGAAAGTCGACCCTTCCGCTTGCTCGTTTCGTCGCCCTGAGCGTCTTCCTCGCTCTCGCCTGCGCCGGCCAGCTCATGGCCCAGGATGGCGGCGATCCGGCCTCCCAGCCCACCGATGGCACCCCGGCCCGGGCGCTCATCGACATCCTATCCGACGACGCGGCCCGGCAGGCGCTGATTGAGGAACTCGAACGCGTCGCGGGCGAGGGGGCCCTCGTCGCAGAGGATATCGTCACCGAGGAGGAGATCTCCCTCGGGCGGCGGCTCGCGCTGCTGACGCAGGGCGCGGCGGAGAGGATCGCGGGAGAGGCGGCCGGTCTCTGGCGATCGCTGGGCGCGGCGCCTTCGGTCTTCGACGGGCTGGCGGGCGACCAGGTCGGCGTCCTGCTCGGCGCGGCCCAGGAGCTGCTGGTCGCCATCGTCGTCACAATCGCGGCCTACCTGGTGCTGCGGCGGCTCGCGATCCCGCTCTACCGCCGGATGGGCGAACGTGCGGAGACGGCAGGATTCGCGCGAAGGCTGCTGATATTCCTCGGATCGGGACTGATCGATATCCTCGTCGTGCTCGTGGCCTGGGCGCTGGGCTATGCCGCGATCACGTCGCTGGTCGGAGAGTTCGGCCAGATCGACATCCTGCAGTCTCTCTACCTGAACGCCTTCCTGGCCGTGGAGCTCATCAAGGTCGTCGTCCGCCTGATCCTGTCACCCTCCACCGGGCACCTGCGGTTCCTGCCGCTGTCGGACGGGGCCTCGCGCTACCTGTCGCGGAGGCTCGGCATCATCGTCAGCGTCCTGGGCTACGGCTTCCTGCTCGTGGTGCCGGTCCTGAACCAGTCGGCGGGCTTCGCCGCGGGCGGCAGCGCGAGCGCGCTGATCACCGTGGCGGTGATCCTTTACGCTGCGGGGATCGTGCTGCGGAACCGGCAGCCCGTCACCGACTGGATGATGCGCGAGCTGACCTATGCCCCGGCTCCGGTCGACAACGAAAGCGAGGAGGCGACCGCCCCCGACGCGGACACGGCGGAGACCTACGATGATCCGGCGGCCGGGACGGCCACCGAACGCCCCGTCACCGGCCCGGAGCCCGCCACCGCGCGGGGCAATGTCGCGGCGCTCGCGCAGAACTGGCACTGGCAGGCGCTCGTCTTCCTCGCCGTCCTGCTGATCGTGGCGCTGACGCGACCCATCGAAGTCGTGCTCGACGTCCTCGCGGGCTCCGGCAAGATCGCCCTCGTGCTGCTTCTGGGGATCTTCCTGTCGGGCATGCTGGCGCGCTCGGTCGCGCGCGGCATCGCCGTTCCGCCCGACCTCGGACAGAAGCTCCCGCTCCTCGAAGGACGTCTGAACCAGTTCGTGCCGAAGACCCTCTCGGTGCTGCGGCTGGTCATCCTGGCCGTCGCGGCCGTCATCGTGCTCGACATCCTAGGGGGCATCGACCTGCGCGGGTGGATGGCGAGCGAGATCGGCGCGCGGGCGACCGGCACGGTGATCGGGGTGCTGCTCACGCTGCTGGTGGCCTTCGGCATCTGGCTCGCGATGACGAGCTGGATCGACTACCGGCTCAACCCCGAGGTCGGGACCGTGGCGACCGCGCGGGAGGCGACCCTGCTGACGCTGCTCAAGAACGCCGCGACCATCGCCATCGTCGTCCTCGCGCTGATGTTCGTTCTGAGCCAGATCGGCCTCGACATCGGGCCGCTGCTGGCCTCCGCGGGCGTGCTGGGTCTCGCCATCGGCTTCGGGGCTCAGAAGATGGTGCAGGACATCATCACCGGGATCTTCATCCAGTTCGAGAACGCGATCAACGTGGGCGACGTGGTCACCGTCGGCGGCGTCACCGGCGCCGTCGAAAAGCTCACCGTCCGCTCGGTGAGCGTGCGCGACGTCCAGGGCGTGTTTCACATCGTGCCCTTCTCGTCGGTGGATCTCGTCTCGAACTACATGCGCGATTTCTCCTACCACGTCGCGGACATGGGCATCGCCTACCGCGAGGATTACGAGGAGGCGAAGGCGGCCATGTTCGAAGCCTTCGACCTGCTGAGAGAGGATCCCGAGCAGTCCCCGAACGTCCTCGGCGACCTGGAGTGGTTCGGCCTGAACAGCTTCGGCGACAGCGCCGTGGTGCTGCGGGCCCGGATCAAGACCGTGCCGGGGACGCAGTGGGGCGTGGGCCGGGCCTACAACATGGTGCTCAAGAAGATCTTCGACGAGCGCGGCATCGAGATCCCCTTCCCGCACCAGACCATCTACTTCGGCGAGGCGAAGGACGGGACCTCGACCAAGCTACGCATCGCGGAGACGCGGGACGACCGGCCGGAGCCCGTCTCGACCGATACGGGCGCGGCACGAGACGGGGAGATCGATCCCGGCACGACCGATGCACCGCAGGAGGACGATTGATCCCGCGGCGCAGGCAAGGCGTCAGCCGAGGAGCCGATTGACCTTGCCGAAGGCCGCGTAGAGTTCGCGGAAGGCCGCGAAGCGCGCGTCAGCCAGGGCGCTGCGCTCGGGGTCGGGGTGAAAGGTGCGGTCGGTGGCGACGAGGGACGCCGCCGCCGTGGCGAGATCCGCGAGCTCGCCCGAGGCCACGGCCGCGATGACCAATGCGCCGAGGGCGCCGGTGTCGGGCTCGGCGACCCTTTCCAGGGGCCGGCCGAGCGTGTCGGCCCGGATCTGGCACCAGGTGTCCGAGGCCGCGCCGCCCCCGCCGTGGCGGAACATCTCGATCCGTCGGTCCCCGGCCCCTTCCACCGCCTCCATCGCGAGCCGTGCCGAGAAGGCGACGCCTTCCATGACGGCGGCCGCGATCTCGCTTTCACCGGTCGAACTCGTGAGACCGGAGAAGCACCCCCTGGAGGACGGATCCCAGATCGGGGCCCGTTCACCGTCGAGATGCGGCAGGAAGAGCGGGCTTTGGCGGTGGATCGTGGCTTTGTCGGCAAGGGGCCCGAGCTCGGAGACGTCGCGCCGCAGGAGAGAGGCGAGCCAGGAGAGCGAGCCGCCTCCGGACTGCGTCGGGCCGGCGTGGAGCGTGATGCCGCGCCACTCGGGGAAGGTGATGATCCCCGCCGTGCCGGAGCCCTTGGAGGAGATGAGCCCGATGACGTCGCTGGTGCCGGAGAGGTACATCGCCGTGGCCTCGGACGTGACCCCAAGGCCGAACATGCCGGCCCAGGCGTCCATGGTCCCCGAGGCGACCGGCACGCCAGTGAAGGGCCCCGCTGCCACGAGCCCGGCGACCGCCAGCGGATCGCGCAGGGGCGGCAGCAGGTCCGGCGCCCGGGGCACGAGGCCCAGGACAGTCTCGGCGTAGCGCAGCTCGGGGCCGACGAGGCCCACGGCGGAGATCGGATCGCCCGTCGTCTCGCCCGTGAGACGCGCAATCGCGAAGTCCTTGGGCAGCAGGACATGCTCCGTCCGCTCCCAGAGGTCGGGGTGGCGCTCGGCCATCCACGCCATGCGAGAGAGGGCGTGGCTCGCGTCGATCGGGATCGGGGCCCCGAGGGCCGCCGTCTTCTCTTCCGCCGTTAACCGCGCATCGAGCGCCTCGGCCTGCGGGGCGGGCCGCGTGTCCTGCCAGGTGAGGGCGGGGTGCAGCGGTACGAGATCCGCATCGCAGAAGACATGCGTGTTGACCTGCGAAGTGATGCCGATGGCGGCAACCTCCCCGGCGCGCGGATGGATGGCGAACTGCGCCAGAGCGGCCTCGACGTGTTGCATCCAGTCGGCGGGGTGCTGCTCCGCCATGCCGGGGGCCTCCCGGGCTGTCGCATGGCGGCCCGCGTAGCTGTCGACCCGCTCACCGCCGGGGCCGCCCATCAGCGCCTTGACGGAACTGGTGCCGATGTCGAGGCCGATGAACAGTGGTCCGGTAGCGGTGGAAGGCATGGGCGACTCCTTGGAACAACAGACTTATGGACGATCCGGCGGGGCGATGCCAAAGATAGGCCGAGCCAGAAAGCGACACCACGGGGAGGACAGAGCATGACGCTTCGCACCACATTCATCGGCCTGGCGGCCGCCACCGGTCTCGGCGTACCGGCCCTGGCGCAAGAGGTTGCGGTGATCACTCCCTACCTCGCGCAGCCGGGGACGCAGTTCTACGTCGACGGCTTCACGGCGCGCGCCGAGGAGCTTGGCTGGGACCTCAACGTGATCGATACCGCCGGCGACGTCGCCGCGGTGATCAGCCGGATGGAGGACGTGGTCAACCAGGGCGTCGACGCCATCGTCATCAACGTCGACCCGGCGCAGATCGGGGCGGGCCTTCAGACCGCCGAGGACGCGGGGATCCCGGTCGTCGGGATGGATGCCGGGAGCGACCCGCTGGTCGCGGCGAACGTCACCTCGAACGGCTACGCCATGGCGGCCGAGACCGCGGTCTACGTCGCCAACCGCATCGGCGGCGAGGGCAACGTGGTCATGTTCACCTTCGATCCCTTCCCGCCGGTGCAGGCGCGCGGCGTGATCGCCGACGCGGTCTTCGGCAACTTCCCCGACATCCAGGTGCTCGACCGCATCACCCCGGACGTGAGCGACGGCGGGATCGCCGACAGCCGCGCGCAGATGGAAGCCCTGCTCGCCGCCAACCCGGAAGAGGGCAGCATCGACGCCGTCTGGGCCGCCTGGGACCAGCCGGCGCTGGGCGCGCTGCAGGCCATCGAGGCTGCCGGCCGCGCCGACGAGGGGATCGTCATCACCGGGATCGACGCCAACCCCCAGGCGCGCGAGGCCATCGCGGCGGGCGGCAACTTCGAAGCCTCCGTCGCGCAGGACTTCGAGGGCATCGGTCAGACCGCCGCCGACACGGTGGCGCGGATCCTCGAAGGCGAGGAGATCGTGCAGCGGGTGATCTACGTGCCCACGACGCTGGTCACCGTCGCCAACGCGGACGCCGAGTAACCGCTGGCGGGGCGCTCCGGCGCTCCCCAGACGCCTTCATGCCCCAGCTCGACCTCGAAACGATCAGCCGCCGCTTCGGCGCGGTCACGGCCCTCGACGGCGTGAGCCTCTCGCTCCGCCCGGGAGAGGTGCATGCCCTGATGGGAGAGAACGGGGCGGGGAAGTCGACCCTGATCCGCGTGCTCGCGGGGCTCGACCGGCCGGACGAGGGGCGGATCATGCTCGGCGGGGAGGAGATCCCGCCCGGCCAGCCCGCTGCGATGCGGGAAGCCGGGTTGCGGTTCATTCACCAGGAGCTGCACGCGGTGAAGGGCCTGTCGGTGGCCGAGAACATGCATCTCGACCATCCCTATCCCCGGCGGGCCGGCCTCGTGAACTGGGGGGCGCTGAACGCCGCCGCGTCGGAGGCGCTCGCCCGGTTGGGGCTGGAGACGATCGACCCGCGCGCGCCGATGACCGACCTCGGGCCCGGCGACCAGATGCTGGTCCGGATCGCCTCCACGCTCATCGCCGACGGCGACCGGCCCGCCTGGCTTTACGTGATGGACGAGCCGACGGCGGCCCTCACGAGCGGTGAGTCCGAGCGCCTCTTCACGGTGATCGGCCAGTTGATCGGGCAGGGGGGCGGGGTGCTCTACGTCTCGCACCGGATGCCCGAGGTGCTGCGGCTCGCCGACCGCGTGACCGTCCTGCGCGACGGACGCCATGTCTCCACCCGCCCGCTGTCGGAGACGGGGGAGGCCCGGATCATCGAGGAGATGACGGGCCGCGACCTCTCGGCGCTCTTTCCGCCGCGCCGGTCCGATGCCACGCCGGGCGAGGTCGTGTTGCGGGTCGAGCAGCTCTCGGCCGGCCCGCTCGAGGAGGCCACGTTCGAGCTCAGGGCGGGCGAGGTTCTGGGCGTCGCCGGGATCGCCGGATCGGGCCGGGGCGCCCTCCTGCGCGCGCTCGTGGGCGAACAATCCCGGAGCGACGGCACGGTGACGCTTGATGGACGGACCTTGAACGGTGGGCCGAAGCAGGCCTGGCGCGGCGGCATGGCCTATGTCCCGAGGGAGCGCCGGTCCGAGGGGCTCATGCTCCGGCGGGCGATCTTCGAAAACGTCGCGCTGCCTCACCTCTCGGGGCTCGCGCGGCTGCGCTACTTCCTTGATCACCGGCGGCAGCGGCGCGTCGCGCGCGACCTCGGCGGGCAGGTGCAGCTCAAGGCCGCCTCGATCACCCAGGCCTGCGAGGAGCTCTCGGGCGGGAACCAGCAGAAGGTTCTCTTCGCGCGGGCCCTGGCCGGCGCGCCGAAGGTCCTGCTGCTGGACGAGCCGACGCGGGGCGTCGATATCGGCGCGCGATCCGAGCTGTATCGCCTGATCCGCGAGCTCAGCGACGCCGGGCTGGCGGTCGTCATGGCCTCGTCGGACCTCCCCGAGCTTCTCGGCCTCTCCGACCGCATCGCGATCATGCGCGACGGCAGGCTCTCCGAGTTCGTCGAGGCCGAGGGCCTGACCGAGGCGGAGCTGCTCTCGCGCTTCTACCACCTTTCGAAAGAGGAGCAGGCCGCATGATGCAGGTCGCCAGACGGTTCGGCGGAGTCGCGGGCATGCTCGCCGTGATCGCCTTCTTCGCGATCAACCTGCCGGAGACCTTCCTGACGCCGCGCAATCTGCTGAACATCAGCCAGCAGATCAGCATGCTGACGGTCGTTGCGGCGACGATGACCGTGGTGATGGTCATGGGCGACTTCGACCTCTCGGTCGGATCAATGGCCTCGCTCTCGGGCGTGGTCGCGGCGATCCTCTTCACGCAGGACTGGTCCGTTCCCGCCGCAGTTGGGGTCGCGCTGGCCGTCGGCCTGGCCGGGGGGCTCTTCAACGGGATCGTCGTCAGTGTCGTCGGGATCCTCCCCTTCGTGGCCACGCTCGCGACGCTGACGGTCTTCAGCGGGCTCGCCTTCGTCGTGAGCGACGGGCGCACGATCTTCGGCCGCGACATCCCGCCGGGCTTCGGCGACTTCGCGCGGGGCGGTCCGGTGATCGGCATGGCGGACGAGCGGGCGCTGGTCCTGCCGAACCTCACGCTGGTGGCCATCGCGGTGGTCCTTGTCATCTGGATCGTGCTCGAACAGACGAGCTACGGTCGCAGGCTCTACGCCATCGGGGGCAACCGCGACGCGGCGCGGCTGGCGGGGATCCCGGTGGTGCCGCTCAGACTGTCGGCCTTCGCCTTCACCGGCGTCGGCGCGGCGCTGGCGGGGCTCATGTACGCGAGCCGCGTGGCATCGGCCAACCCGACGCAGGGCGACGGGCTGATGCTGACCGCGATCGCGGCTGTCTTCCTCGGCATGACGTTGACACGGGACGGACAGCCAAAGGTGCTCGCCACGCTGGCCGGCGTGGCGGTGCTGGGCGTGCTGGACAACGGGCTGACGCAGATGCGGGTGGACAGCTACGTGCGGGAGGTGCTCGTCGGTGCGATCATCCTCTTCGCCGTCGGGCTGAGCGCGCTGGGCCGCAGGGGCGCCGCGCGCCGGAGGTGACAGCTCAGGTCTGCCGTTCTCGTTCGGTCGCGTAGAGGCGCGAGGCGGTCTTCGGAGCGATCAGCACGCGGACGATGGCGCCCCGGCGCCGGGCTCTCGGCGGTGGGGGCGGCGCCTGATCGCTGCCCAGGTCCGCACCCTGGCGGACGGGTCTCACGATAGGTCTCACGGTCGGTCGATGCGGCAGCTCGATCAGCATTGGTCTTCCCCGGTTCTGCGCGCCGGGACCGGCAGATGACCCCGGGCGCCGAGGAAAGCTCACGCCTTTGCCGCATTTTGGTCAAGTTTGCCCGAGACTGGACCGGTATTCGGAAACGAAACGGCGAAAGAGGGCGTCAGAGTACGCCTGGACGCGACAATCGGGGGCGAAAATGTGGCGCGACTTCGGCGAGAATCGCCGGCGGCTACCCTCGGCGGCGGTGCGTGCCGTAGGCGAAGCTGTTGAGGTCGTCCGTCTTGGCGTCCTCTGCCGCCCGCTTCGCGAGGAGGGCCTCGTGGCGCGTGCGCTCCAATGCGATCTGGACCGTCTTGAGGTTACGGAAGGCCTCGAGGACGCGTTCCTCGAGGCCCTCGGCCTCGGCGTCGATCTTGCCGGCGCGATCCAGGCAGTCGGCAGCCTCGCTGCGCACCGACCGGATGAAGCCGGAGAGATAGGGCTGGGCTTCCAGCGGCACGTCCGAGGTCTCGTTGACCAGCTTGGCCTGGAGCGCGTCGGAGTCTTTCCGCAGGGCCGACGACATTTGCCGGAGTTCGCCGAGGCGCTTCGCCTCTTCGACCATCTCGTAGCGGCCGATCTTCTCCATGAGGGCGAGGGCCGCGATGCGAGAACGCTGGGCGGTCATTGGTCGCCGTGTGCTGCTTCGGTCTCCTCCGGCGAGACCGGCTCCACGGTGCCGGGCTCAGCCGTCATCAGCACGAGGCGGGCGCGCATGGCGTCGAGGATCTCGGAGGGGAGGGGCTGGACGGGGCCGGGGACGGTGATCCGCGCGGGGCCGGCACCGTTCGAGCCGCCGGAGGAGCCGCCTCCGCCCCCGGCCGCCAGGGCCAGGGCCGGGGTCAGGAGCAGCAGGAGAGCGAGGCTGCGTCCGGCCTTAGGCAACCGGAAGCTCCTTCTGGGCGCGCTCGACCTCGTAGAAGTTGGGCTGCTTGGAGGTCGGGATGTTGCCGCGGCCGATCTCGATGCAGATGTTCGGCGAGTGGTTCGCCACCATCGCGACGAAGACGTCCCGGATGATCATGTAGAAGGCGCCGTCCTCTTCCTCGATCTGGCGCAGGCGCCCGGAAATCGGGGCGACGAGGCAGTAGGC
This sequence comes from Histidinibacterium aquaticum, assembly GCF_008710275.1. Classification (GTDB taxonomy): domain Bacteria; phylum Pseudomonadota; class Alphaproteobacteria; order Rhodobacterales; family Rhodobacteraceae; genus Oceanicola; species Oceanicola aquaticus. The sequence goes on along the minus strand of NZ_VYQE01000001.1, from coordinate 315,366 downwards.
CAGGAACACGCCCAGGAAGGTCCCGACGAGCGCGCCTCCGATCATCTTGCCGAGCACGTCCGGCGGCTGGTCGAGGGCGGACATGGTCTTGATGACACCGAGAACCGCCGCGACGATGCCGATGGCCGGCAGGCCGTCGGCCATGGTCGAAATGGCGTTGGCCGAGGCGAGCGCCTCGTGGTGATGCTTCTTGATCTTGCGGTTGATGACGTCCTCGGTCTGGAACTGGTCGTCGAAGTTCATCGACAGCATCCGGAAGCTGTCGGTGATGAGCTCGGTCGCGAAGTGATCCTTGAGGATGCGCGGGTAGCGCGTGAAGATCTCGCTCTGCTCGGGGGCCTCGACGTGCTCGTCCAGCGCCAGGATGCCCTTCGACTTGTAGAGGCGGCTCAGCTCGTAGAGCAGGTTCAGGAGGTCGGCGTAATCGGAGGCCTTCCACTTGGGACCGCTGAGCACCTTGAGGAAACCCGCGCCCGATTTCTTGAGGACGTGGAAGGAGTTGGCGATCACGAAGGCGCCGAGGGCGGCGCCGCCGATCATCATGCCCTCGAAGGGGAGGGCGTGCAGAACGATGTCCATCTTGCCGCCCGACAGCATGAAGCCGCCGAAGACCAAGCCGAAGACCAGGATGATGCCCAGGAGAAGGTTCATGATGTCTCGTCAGCCTCGGATAAGGATAGATGCAGGACAGCATTGACGGATAGGCAAGAAAAAGCAACAATAGATTGAGCAACACAGGGACTTCCATGGTGCGGCTTGGCGCATTCGTGCATCTGATCGACGAACTCGAGATGAAGGGTCTCGTGGGCGAGTGGCCGGCATCGATGAATGTCGCGCTCTGCGTCTCCCGCGAGTCCTGCACCCCCGTCGTTTTCCACTCCGGCGAAGCGGAGGAGGTGCTGGACCGGGTGTCGGAGCGGCTCGGGCTTCCCGTCGGTGCCTTCGCGGCGACGCACCGGGTCGAGGGCATTCCCTACCGGAGCCTGCTGTTCTCGGAGGAGCAGGAACTCCACCGATTGACGCTCGAAAGCCCTGGGCTTGTCGAGCAGGCGCGGGATCACGCCATCAACTTCGCTTTCGCTCAGGAAGAGGGGCTCGACCCCGGGCTGGTGACCCGCCCGGCCGAGCGCAGCACGGAGCCGCGAAGCTGGACGCTCGCCCCCTCTGCCGAGGACAGGCCCCCGGCACCTCAGCCTGCCGCCGAGCCGGGGCGGAGCTTTCCCGAGGGCTACCGGCTGCTTCGAGAAGAGGATCACGGCGCGCTTCTGCTCGACGTGTCGATCGCCTGTTCGGAGGACTGGGTCAGCCTGTCCTGCGGGCCGGAGGAAGAGCAGGCGATCCATGCCGTCGAGGCGGATTCGGTCGCGCTGCGGAAGGATTTCGGCGGGCTCTTCCTGCCCCATGACGCCTATGCCGACCTTGGCGACGACGACATCGCGTTTCGTCTCCTTCTGCCCTGCGAGGCATTTCCCGACTGCATGCTCGACAGGATAGGCGCTGCGGGTCGGTCCGGTGTGGCCACGGTCACGCGAGACGGTATCTTCGTGAGTTTCGGTGAGGCTGTTTCGGCTCCGAAGCCGGTCATCCGCCGCTGGCGGTTGCCGGTCGCGCAGCGCGCGGCGGCGCTCGTCGCGACGAGTTTCGTCTTTTCGGCGCTGCTCGGCGCGGCCCTGCAGGCGGGGCTCGACGGTCGTCCCGCCGAGGTTGTCTCAGCCCTGGACGGGGCCGTCGCTCAGCACGTAGCCGATTGAGCGGATCGTCCTGATCACATAGCGGTCGCCGAACTCCTGCTCCAGCTTGCGACGGATCTTGGCGACATGGACGTCGAATTTCCGGTCGCCGTAAGTCCATGTCGTGCTGTCGGTGACCTGCGAGAGGGCGTCGCGGGTGACGACGCGCCCAGGGGTCTGCATGAGGCGGGCGGCGATCGCGTATTCGATCGGTGTAAGCTGAAGGCGGGCCAATATGGTCCCCGCCTCGGCGGCGTCGATTCCCTCGCGCGGGAGCCGGAGGCGGGCCGAGAACTCCCGGCGGGAGACATCGGCGCGTACCACGTCGTCCGCGCCCGCCTCGAGCGCTTCCACGACGCTTTCCTCGTCGGTCATGCTGTCGACGACGACCACCCGGCAGTCGGGATGCCTGAGCTTGGTGAAGAAGATGAGCCCGATCGTCTGGTCGTCGGACGGCACGACCATGAAGTCGAGCTGCCGGACAGAGCCCGCGAGGCGACGGGCGCGCTCGAAGCTGCGGGTGCGCAGTAGCTCCAGCCCCTCGGTCTGGGCGAGCCAGGTCCGGACGGGCTGCGTCTCCTGGTCCTCAACGACAAGGGCGGTTACCTCCGCCCGCCGGCTTTCACCGTCTTTGAACAATTCGGACAAACCCTGGCCTTGGTCTGCAACGCACTATCCCGTGATAGCTACCGCAGGTCTTTGAAGAGGGGAACTGCCGGGACGGTGTCGCAAGGGAAAGATTGGAGATGTTGGAACCTTCAACCCTCTCTTAATCTTGAGTGACCATATACATGCTTGAGATTAGCGGCTTGTGCAAAGAATAAAGGCCTGCGTGGCAAACAAACGCAGGCGAGGAGCCGCTCTCGGGAAGGAAAGAGAATGCCCCGAACGCAGAAGGCGATGTCGAAGATGAAGCGGGGAAGTGCAGGTGCGATGACGCCGGCGACTAGGCGGGGGACTGCCAAGTCGAACGAATCGGGTTGGTCGCATCTATAAGGATAACTATCCTTCTGGGCATAGTTAAAGATACAGACATCGAGAGACTGACATGAGCAAGACAGAACAAGACGAGGAGATGGTCCTCAAGATCGTCCAGGCATTCGCCTCGCGGCCGGATGCCGCCCCCGATCAGATCGTCGAGCTTTTTTCCAAGTTGCGCCGTGAGCTTGGCTCCGCCGAGACCGAAGGAACACCCGCCGCTGTCGAGGCTCCGTCGGATACCGCCGAGCCGATCATGCCGATCGAGCAGGCCGTGACGCAGGATCGCGTCTTCTGCCTGTGCTGCGGCCGCGGCTTCAAGATGCTGAAGCGCCACCTCGGGGCCGAACACGGCCTGACCGAGCAGGAGTACCGCCTGCGGTTCGGCCTCCCCGAGGACATGCCGCTCGTCGCGCCGAGCTACAGCCGCCAGAAGGCGAGCTACGCCAAGGATGCGGGTTTCGGAAAGTACGACCGTCACGCCACGCAGAAGGCGAAGACAACCGACGCGGAAAAGCTCGCCTGAGCGACTCACGCGGGTCGGGCGGGCAGGGCCTGAAGAAGAGCGGGAAAGAGGCAAGACAACGTGCCGAAGGAAGAACCGAAGCCCATCGTGATCCGTCGCGTCGAAGAGGACGCGCACGACGGTCACCATGGTGGCGGCTGGAAGGTCGCCTATGCCGACTTCATGACGGCGATGATGGCGTTTTTCCTGCTCATGTGGATCATCGCGGCCTCCGACGAGGAGAAGCTGCGCGGTATCGCGGACTACTTCACGCCGAGCGTCGTGACCGCGGACGGGGCGGGCACCGGCCTGCTGGACGGCGAAGCGATCGAGGGGAAGGGAACCCGCGGCGGCGGGGCCGTCCCCGACCTTCCCAGCTTCGGCCAGGAAAACCCGATGGATGCCTACGACAGCCCCTCGCCGGATGCGCCGCCGGCCATCGTGGTGGAATACCTGCAGTCGGACGAGCCGAGCATGGATCCCTTCGCGCGGCTGACGGCGGCCGCCGCGGCCGGCGAGGCGGAAACCGAGGTCTCGGAAGAGGGCTCGGAGATTGCCGAGGGCGGGGCGCTCAGCGAGGAACAGCGCCGTGAAGCCGAGCTGACCGAGCAGCGCGAAGCCGAGTTGGAGGCCCTGCGCGAGGAAGTCGAGCGGCGGCTGGCCGATGCTCCGGAGCTCGCTCGCCTGTCGGACAATCTCGTCGTCGATGCGACGCGGCAGGGTTTGCGGCTCCAGGTCGTGGAGCACGAGGGCACCTCGATGTTCCGGTCGGGCAGCGCCGAGATCGAGCAGGCCACGCGCGAGCTGCTCGAGGTGATCGGGGCGGCGATCCGCGATCTTCCCTACCCGGTGGCCATCAAGGGCCATACGGATGCGGTTCCCTTCGCGAGCGACGAGGCCGGCTACGGCAACTGGGAGCTCTCGGCCGACCGCGCCAATGCGGCCCGGCGTATCCTGAACGATGCGGGGATCGAGCCCGGCAGGATCGTCCAGATCGCCGGACTCGCGGCGACCGAACCCTTCGACGCCGAGGACCCCTCCGCGCCCGAGAACCGCCGGATCGAGGTCCTTCTGCGCTATCCGGAGATCACTGACGCGACGAGGGGCGTCGGAAGGTGACCTTCTGTCAAGCGCAGTTTTGTAAAGGCAGGGCGTTGAGGTTTTTTAGTTAACCTTCGTGTTTCGGCCGTCCGGAACACGCTTCTGCCTTAATCAACCTTAACGATACGCGTGTCCGGCTTTCGTGAAAAAGCCGCAACCAGAGGCGATTCCCACCCGCCACGGTTGAAAAAGCGTTAACCATCGTAAGCTTCACTTGAGCAATCTGCCGCAATAGCTTGGAGACAATAACAAAACCGAGGCAGTAGGCAGAAAGCCGCAATAAAATGAGAGACAGGACCCTCCTTGAGCTCGTCTGGCAGGGGGCGATTGGCCCTTCCAGCACGTGTGACACCCCCATCGCCAATGGGCTGCTTCGGCGGCTCTTGCCCGTGAGCACCGTTACGCTCGAAGCCAGTCACGGGATCGACCGCACGGTCGTTCTGAGTGACGAAACCGAACTCATGCCGACATTGCCACTGGGCGACGTTCTGGCCGAAGAGCTCGACCTCGATGTGCCATACGGTTCGCTCATCGTGATCCAGCCGGAAGGCGCGCTCGATGCCATGCCGGGTGCCGTGTCCTACCAGGTGGGCACCGTGGTCGGCGAGGCCATGCTCGGGCTGATCGAGCGCGGCATGTTCGGCCTGGACGTGGAAAACCGCGCCCTCTTCACCATGGCCGCCTCCTATTCCCGGCTCGCCGAAGGGGCGGAATTCCGTCACCTCGGTCTCTCGCCGGAATGGTTCAGGTCGGGCCTCGGTGCCTCGCTGGGCGCCTACTGGTCCGGCGCGCGGACGAGCCGCACTGAGACGAGCGGCATGTTCGTCAGCCCCGACTTCCTCTCGGATGCCCGGCTTCACGCCTACCTGCTGAGCTGCGACGCGAGCTTCCGCGCGCCGCGGTCGACGCCGGCCTCCCTCATGTCGTTCCATGGCGGTCTCCGGAGCTACGACGAGTGGCTCGAAGAGGCGGAACGCTCGGTCTCGAGCCATATCGCGCGAGAAGTCCAGAGCTCCCGCCACGCCATGAGCCGCGACCGTTAACGTTTGGAAACGACACCAGCGTTTCCCGAAGAGCGATAATGTGCTTATCTATTCTTGGTTAGCAAGAATAGATAAGCACAACATGGCCCTCAGTTACGCAGATGCCCTGAACGAGCCCCTCCTCGGTGTCGAGCAGGAACGGCGCGCCATCGAACGGTGGCAGGGCGAGGGTGACCGGGCGGCGCTGGAACTGCTGCTTCGGTCGCATGCCCGCCAGGCATACGCCCAGGCGACCCGCTGGACCGACAACCCCGTCTACATCGAGGATCTCGTCGCGGAGGGCATGATCGCCCTCATGCGGGCCGCCGAGCGGTTCGACCTGTCGCGCGAAGTGCGCTTCTCGACCTATGCCTCGTGGTGGCTGAAGTCCGGGATCTCCGAGGCCTATACCCGGATCAGCGCGGTGATCGACGTGCCATCCAAGGCCTTCGGCGAGGCGCGGTCGGGGCGGCGGGCCTGCGAGACCCAAAGGGATGCGCTGCGGTCCGCCCGCAACATCGTCGCGCTCGATCCGCTCCCGAGCGGGCCGGACGATGAACAACTGGCCGACAGGCTCGCTTGTCCCGACCCGACACCGGAGGACCGGCTCGTCGTCAATTCCAGCCGGGGGGCCGCGGAGCGCATGCTTGGCGATGCGCTGCTCTCCCTCACCCCGACCGAGCGGAGGATCCTCGACCGGCGCAAGCTGGCGGACAACCCCTGTTCGGCCGAGACGCTGGCCGCGGAACTGGGCATGAGCGTCGCGCGCCTGAGGCAGGTCGAGACACGGGCGCTGAGCCGGTTGCGGCGTCGGTTGCTCGAAATCGGCTTTACCAAGGCGATGCTGAACTGATGGCCGGGCTGATCTCCATCCTCACCCCCGGGGCGACCACCGCGCCGACGGTGACGAAGCAGGGGGCCGCGAGCTCCGCCGGGACGCTCTTCTCCGAAACGCTGAGGTCCGTGCTGGCCCTGCAGGGCGCCACTTCGTCCGGGGCGGGGACATCCGGCGATCCGGAGAGCCTCGGGCCACTCGCGGACCTGATGGATGCGCTGTCCGGGCTGGAGGCGCTCGTCGGAGAGCAACTGGCCGCCGCCGGGACGCCCGAGGAGGCCGAGCAGATCCTCGGCGACGCCATGGCGGCTGTCGCCGATCTGCTGGCCGGGTTCGACGAATTGACGGGAGCGGGGACGCTGGAGGCAGTCGTGGCTCACCTCCAGGGACTGGGGGCCGGAGGGCAGGGCGGTTCGACGCTCGTGGCCGAGGACCTTTTCGCCGGGATCAGGGGCGCCGTTGTCGAGGCCGCCGCCGGCACGGTGCAGGCCGCCGGCGAGAGCGCGCCGCAGAGGCCCCTTCCGACCGGCGCGCCGCAACATGGCCATGTCACGGACGCGCCCGCGACCGCGCAGACAGGAGCCCTGGACCGTTCCGCGCAGGTTGCCGGGGGGCCTACGATATTCCGCATGGACGGCCAGCCCGCACCGAGGTCCAAGGTGGCCGAGGCGACGCCCCTCGCGCCCACAGAACTCACTGACAGCCCTGCCGGGCAGGAGACGTCCGGAGCCCGGCTGACGGCCCGCCAGGTCGACGTGGCGGTCGCGGCCTTCGCGAATGCGGCCGATGGAACCGCGCAAAGGCCCGCGTCGGAGGTCCCCGAGCTTGCAAGGCCGGTCGAAGGCCTGTCCCGGCCCGCCGTCGCCGAGCCGACGACACCGAATGCCAGCCAGCCGCCCGCCTCCAACCCCGCCGCCTTCGCCAACCGGATCGCCGCGCAGATCAAGTCCGTCGGCGTGGGCGAGGGCCGCACGCTTGTCCAGCTGAGGCCGGACGGCCTGGGTCAGATCGAAGTGGAAGTCACGCGCGGAGAGGAAGGCGCCCTCCGCATCGTGATGAAGGTGGAGAACCCGGTCGTGCTCCAGGCGCTTCGGACCGACCGGGACATGCTGCTTTCGGTGCTCGGCGAGGCCGGCAGCGACGTGGCCGAGGGAGAGCTCGAGTTCGGCACCTTCGGCGGCGGCAGGGACGACGGCGGGACCGACCGCGACGAAAGCGAGCCCGGCGATATGGGGGCTATCCTGGAGACACCGGGCGTCGCCCGGACCGAGGTTCTCGAAGACGGGCGCGTCGACATTCTGACCTGAGGCGAAGGGAGCCTTCTCGTGGAGATTACAGGAAACGCGAACACGCCGCAGGCGCAGAGCACCCGGCCGACGGGGCAGGGCGCGAGCAATGCGGCGCTCGACGAAAACTACGAGAATTTCCTGCGGATGCTCACGGCGCAGGTGTCGAACCAGGACCCGCTGGAGCCGATGGACTCGACGACCTTCGTCACCCAGCTCGCGCAGCTGACCCAGGTCGAGCAGACCGTCCAGACCAACAAGAACCTGGAGCAGATCATTTCCGGCGTCGAAGCCTTCGGAGCGATGGCCGACGTGCAGCTGCTGGGGCGCGACGTGACCTATCGCTCGGGCACGGTCTCTCTGGAAGGCGGAACCGCCGACTATGCCTTCAGCCTCGACGGCGATGCGGCGGCGAGCACGCTCGTGCTGAAGGACCGGGACGGCGAGGTCGTGCGCGAGTTGACCGGGCTCCCGACCGAGGCCGGCCGACGCCATTCCGTGACATGGGACGGTCTAGATTCCGCGGGCCGGCCCCTGGGCGACGGGACGTATATTGCCGAGCTCCGCGCGGTCGACGCACAGGGAGAGACGGTCGGCTATACCGGATTTGCCTCTTCCCGGGCCCGCTCGCTGGAGTTCGGGCCAGAAGGCGGGACGCTGACCATGGCGAACGGCGACGCGGTGCCTGCCGTCAACGTGGCCGAGGTCCGGTAGATCAGGTCCGCGGGACGTCCTGTTTGTAAAGCGACAGGAAGAGCACGTCTTCCACGTCCGGGAAGCTCTGGCTGAGCTCCTCGGCGACGAAGGCCGCGAGCTGGTCCGAGTCGACGGCCGCCCCATGCATGAGCCGAGTTTCCGAGGCGCGGTGGATCGCCGATAGGCTGGCGTCGCGGAGGGCGGTGAAGCCGGAGTCGGCGCGGTATTCCTCGACGAGGTCCGGGGCCCCGAAGGCGACTGCGATGTCCATGACGTAGTAGCTGATTGAATGTGCCCGCTCGATCGGCAGGGTCATCCGGCCCAGCCGCAGCACGGCCATTTCCTCCGACTCCTCGCCGTGAGCGTCGGCCTCGGTGTGGGCCTCCGCGGCTTCCTCCGGCGCCTCGTGCTCAGGCTCGGGTGTCGCCGCATGCGTCTCTTCGGCGGTGTCGGTGGCTGTCTCGGACGCGTGCTCTGCGGCCTCCGGCTTGATCGATAGACCGGCTGCATAGCCTGCCGCTCCGAAAACGATCGGAGAGACGACAAGTAGCGCAAGTGTCTTCATGCGATCCAAGGCCCCCGTTTTGGATGCTCAGACCGTGCATGCAGATTGTGTCAGGATTTCTCCCTCTTCGGGGCCGTTTCCGGATCAGTAGGGGAGGATCACGTCCATCGCGTCCTCGCCGTAGCCGCGCTCCTGCGTGCGCGAGAGAGAGCCGCGACCGCCGTAGGTGATGCGGGCTTCGGCGATTTTCTCGTAGGGGACGGTGTTGTTCATCTGGATGTCCTGGGGACGGATGATGCCGGCGACGCGAAGCTCGCGGAGCTCGTTGTTCACCTTCACCTCCTGCCGGCCGGCAACCACCATGTTCCCGTTGGGCAGCACGCGGACGACCATGGCCGCGATCTTGAGCTTGATGGACTCGTTCCGGCGGATCGTCCCCGCGCCGGAGGCCGCGGTCTCGGACTCCACCCCGACCAGCGGGTCGCCGAGGTCGTCCTGCTCGACACCGGGGAGAAGCCGGCCCAGCTGGTTCTCGTAGCCGAGTGCCGTGGGGAAGGCGACGGAGGCCTCTCCCTCGCGCTCCCGGCTGCTGGCGTTCGCGAGCTGGGCCTCGTCGTCGATCTCGATGTCGATCGTGAGGATGTCGCCCACCTGGGTCGCACGCTGGTCGCCGAAGAAGCCGCGGGCGCCAGGCGCCCAGAGGGAAGCGGACTCGGCCCGGGTCGGGATCACGACGGGCTCGGGGTCGGGCAGGGGGACCTGAACGCTGGCCGCTTCGGGGACCGTCTCGGAGGTCAGGGCGACGTTCGAGATCTCGGGGTCGCGGTCGAAGGCCGGGGCGACTGCGCAGCCGGCGGCGAGGGCCCCGGCGGAAAGCGTCATGAGGGGGCGGATCATCGGCGGACCTCCACAATTCCATCCGTCTGGGCCACACCGGTGACCGGCTTGTTGCTGACCAGGTTCACGACACGGATATCCTGTCCGCGGTGCGCGCCCGAGAGCGCCCGTCCCGGCGCCGACAGGGCGAGAACGCCATCCTCGTAGCGGATGGAGACGTCGTCGCCTCTTTCGATGACGAGGGGCTCGATCACCGACTGGGTCATGATCGGCCGGCCCTGGGAGAGGACGCGGCGGACCTGCATCCCGACCAGCGCGTCGGCGTCGGTGACGGCGAAGGCGCCGACCCGGCCGAGGGGCAGGCGCACGGTGTGCAGGTCGCCTGGCCCGATCAGTTCGTCCGGCAGCAGGCGGCGCACCGGGACCGGGACCGGCACCGTGGCGACCGCCACGCCGATGACCCGGCGGGTCTCTCCGGTCGGGAGCACGGCGTTCGCCGCGAACTGGCCGGTCGAGGAGTCCATCCAGAACTCCGCCAGCATCAGGACGTCGGTGACGTCGCTCTCGCGCAGGCTGATCTCGAATTCCGCCTCCGCCGGGAGCGTTGCGCCCAGTTGGCCGCGTGCCCGTTCCTCGACGAGCACATCGAGGTCTTCCGCGAAGGACGGGCCGGCGAGAAGGCAGGAGATGAGGATCAGGGCGCGCATCCGGTCAGCGAACCTGGTTGGCGGTGTTCATCATCTGGTCGGCGGTCTCGATCGCCTTCGAATTCATCTCGTAGGCGCGCTGCGCCGAGATCAGATCGGTGATCTGCTGGATGATGTTGACGTTGGAGCCTTCGAGGTGGCCCTGGCGGATGATGCCCAGGCCCGGATCGCCGGGCACGGCGGGGACCGGCTCGCCGGAGGCTTCGGTCTCGAGGAAGGTGTTGTTGCCGATCGGGCGGAGGCCGGACTCGTTCATGAAGCTGGTAAGCGTGAGCTGGCCGAGCTCGACCGGCTCGGGATCGTTCTCCACGAAGGCCATGACCACGCCGCTCTCGTTCACCTCGACCTTTACGGTATTCTCGGGGATCACGATGCCGGGCCCGACCTCGTGGCCCTGCAGGGTCACGAGCTGGCCTTCCGCGTTCATGCGGAAGCTGCCGTCGCGGGTATATCCCTCGGAGCCGTCGGGCAGGTTGACCGTGAAGTAGCCGCGTCCGTCGATCGCCATGTCCAGGTCGTTACCGGTGGCGATGAGACCGCCCTGCGTGTTCAGCCGGACCGTGCCGACGGTCTGCACGCCGAGACCGATGTCCACGCCGGTCGGCCGCACCGTCCCTTGGTCCGAGGTCTGTGCGCCCTCGCGGACGACGTTCTGGTAGATCAGGTCCTGGAACGCCGCCCGGCTGCTCTTGAAGCCGGTGGTATTCGCGTTCGCGATGTTGTTCGAGATGACGTCGACGTTGGTCTGCTGTGCCAACATGCCGGTCGTCGCGATGCCTAGCGCCTTCATGTCGCCGTTTCCTTCCTATCGCTCAGGCCTGGCCGAGACGCTTGAGGGCGTCCTTGCGCAGATCGTCTCCGGTGGTCATCAGGTTGACCGCCCGTTCGTATGATTTCTGGATGGCCATCATGCGGGTCATCTCGACGATGGGCTGCACGTTGCTGCCCTCGACGGAGAACTGGACGACCTGCGTGGCGCGATCGGGGAGGGGAGCCTCCACCGGAGCGCCGCCGCCGGGAGGAATGAAGAGCCCTCCGCCGACCCGCTCGTAGGACTGCAGGTCCGGCACCTCGAAGACGCCGAGTTGGCCCAGGGCGCCTCCGTCCGGGGTCGACATGGTGCCGTCTCCGGAGATCACGAGGTCCGCAGCCGCTTCGGGCGGGATCGCGACGGGTTGGCCGCCGGCGTCGAGCACCCGTGCGCCGGACTGGGTGACGAGGTTGCCCTGCGCATCGACGCTGAAGCGACCGTCGCGGCCGAAGGCCTGCTGCCCGTCGGGCGTCAGGTAGGAGAACCATCCCTCGCCCTGGAGGGCGACGTCGAGCGGGTTGCCGGTGTGCTGGATGGATCCCTGCGTGCTGTCGAGGTAGGAGCCCCGGTCGAGAACGAAATGCGCGCCGTTGTCTTCGCCGGCGTCGCCCTTGTGCAGGTAGCTGTCGAAGACGACCCGTTCGCCCTTGAACCCGGCCGTATTGGCGTTCGCCATGTTGTTCGCGGCCACGTCCATCGACCGCCGCATCACGGTCGCCAGGGAAAGCGCGACATAGCTCGAATTTTCCATGTCTGCGTCAACCTCGACTTGAGCGTTCTTGCATTAACTTGCTTTATCGGTGATAAATGCATGACTAAACATGGATTGTCAAGGAAATAGCCGCCAGATGTCCGTCTCCCTCCGGGCCATCCTCGCCGGGCTGCTGTCGGTTTCCGCCGCAACGGCGGCATCGGGCGATGTCTCGGACATGGGGTATTCGCTGGAGGCCCGTGAGACCGCCGACTTCCTGAAGGATCGCCGCCAGTTGCTCGAGGAGATGCTCGCGGCAGACCCGGAAAGCCCGGAGGAGCGCCGGGCGCTGCTCGACCTGGCCTCATTCTATCTCGCGCATGTCATGGTGCCCGAAGGCCTGTCGGCTCTGGACGGCATCGACCGTGAGGCCCTGGGCGTAGGAGAGCGCGCGCGCTTCGACCGTTTGCGGATGCAGTTGCGGCTGGTCGTCGAGGGGGCAGCCCCGCCCCAGGGCATGGAGGTGGGCGGCGCCGGTGCGCTCTGGACCGCAATTGCTGCGATCCGGCGGGGGGAGTCCCGTGCGGCGGCGCCGGTCTTGCAGCGGGCCTACTTCGATCTCTCGTCCTACCCGCGCCAGATCGAGGAAGCCCTCCTGCTCGATCTCTTCGCGGCGACGATCGCCAATGCGCAGTGGCAACTGGCCGGTACGATGGCGAGCCAGATCGAGACCATCGGCGCGCTCAGAAGCACGCCCCGGTTCGAGTACCTGATGGGGCAAGTGTCCGAGCAGAGCGGCGATCTTGTCGCGGCCTTCGACCGCTACGAGCGGGCCTCCCGCGGGGAGACGGCGGATGCCCACTTGGCGCGGCTGGCCCTGGTCCGGATGGGTCGCTCCACCGAGACGCTGAGCCCGGAGGAGGGGCTGGACCTGCTCGATGTCATGCAGGGTCTCTGGAAGGGCGGAGAGCCGGAGAGAGCCACGCTGCGGATGCTGGCCCAGGCACAGGTCGAGGCGAACCGGACCGTTGATGCGATCGAGACCTATGCGCGGATCCGGGACCGCTTTCCGGGGACGGAAGCCGCCGCCGAAGCGCGCCAGCTTTCGGGGACCCTGATCCGGGACTGGTATGAGCTGGGCGCGGAAGAAGAACTGGGGCTAGCCGAGTTCTTCGCCGGCCATCGCCGGATCGCGGCGCGCTATCGGTTCGAGCCGTCCTTCTCCGAAAGCGCCGAGCTTTTTGCCGAACGGCTGGTGCGGGGCGGCGTGACCGGCGCGGCTGCGGACGAATACCGGGCGCTCCGGGAGCACATGACGGCGGCCGGAGAACTTGACCTCTTCGATGTCGACGCGGTGACCCTCGACCGGCTTCTGCTGAACGAGGCCGAGGCGCTGATGCGGGGAGGGCGGTTTTCCGAGGCCGAGAGCGTCCTCTCTGGCGGCCTCCTATCCGGAGACCCGGACCTGCGGGCCAGGTTCGGAACGATGTCGGCGGAGGTGCTCTCGGAAACCGGTGGCACGGAACGGCTGGTGGCGATGGAACGGGACAGCCGCTCGCCCGGCGTTCTCCGCATCCTGGCGCGCGCCCATTACCAGAGCGGCGACTGGGACGCGGCAAGGTCCGGCTACCTGGAGCTCTGGGACGCCGACGGCGACCTCGCGCAGAGCGACGCCATAGAACTCATGCTCGCGGCCCATCGACTGGGCGACGCCGCGACGGTGGAGCGGGTCGCGGGTGCATTCCCAGAACTCGAGGCGACCAAGATCCTCGCAGGTATCAACGAGGACGCGCCCCGTCCGCCGGGGACGCCGCTCAGGCGGCAGCACGCGGTGGATGCGCTGGAGAGCGCGGACCGCATGCTCCAACAGGTCACGGGAGAGACGCGTGACGATGAAGGCACATAGATTGGTTCAATCTATGCTTTAACCTTCATGAAAAGATCTTGCCGCATTTCAATGTTTAACTATGCGCCAAGGAAAACGAGAGGCAGAAAACCATGAGCATTCTAGGCGCCATGAAGACCGGCGTGAGCGGGCTGCAGGCGAACTCCAAGGCTGTCGGCACGATCTCCGAGAACATCGCGAACGCGAATACGGACGGCTATCGGCGGAGCTTCTCCCAGATGGTGACGTCGACCTCCTCGAACCCCGACTCGATGGCGGGCGTCCTCGCGGCGCAGCGCACTGACATGGCGACCCCCGGTTCCATGCGTCCGACGGGAAGTCCGACCGACCTTGCGCTGGAGGGCGAAGGGTTCTTCGTCGTGTCGAGCCGTCCGAACGATCCGGTCGCCACGAACTACGTCCTGACGCGGGCCGGGTCCTTTCTGCCTGACGAGAACGGCAACCTGAAGAACAGTGCCGGCTACTACCTCGCCGGTTTCCCGACCGACGGCGATGGCAACACGGGCGGGATAGACCGGACCGGGTTCGGCGACCTCGACACCGTGAACATCACCGACCGCAGCATTCCCGGCGCGCCGACCTCGGCCCTTTCCCTGAGCGGCAACCTGCCCTCGCAGGAGACCGGTCTCGCCACCCCCGGCGACCCCTTCGTGAGCTCCGCGGAGTATTTCACCCCGCTCGGCGCGTCCGAGCGGCTTGAGCTTGTCTGGCAGCCGGGCGGCGTCGGAGCCGAGAACGAGTGGACGCTCACCGTTTCGGGACCGGACGGCACCTACATGGGTGACATCACCGCGACCTTCGCGGATTCCGGACCCTCGGCCGGCGCACCGATCGCCTATGCCGGAACGGCCGGTCCGAACTTCGCCTTCGACCCTCTGACCGGGCAGGCGACGCTCCAGATCAACAACGGCACCACCCCGCAGACACTGACCTTGGACCTCGGCGCGCCCGGCACCTACGACGGGATGACCCAGTTCGCGGGCGACTACACGCCCCCGGTCATCAAGCGCGACGGCTCCGAGGCGGGCCAGCTGACGCGCGTCGAGATCGACGAGGCGGGGACCGTCTTCGGCTTCTTCGACAACGGCCAGCGGATGCCCCTCTACAGCGTGCCGGTCGCCCAGGTCGCCAACCCGGAGGGCCTGGTGGCCGGCAACGGCAACGCCTACAAGCTCTCCCGCTCGAGCGGGTCGATGACGCTCGGCATCGGCGGGGAAGGCGGCGCCGGCGGCGTCTATTCTGGTGCGCTCGAAGGCTCGAACGTGGATATTGCCGAGGAACTGACCGACCTGATCGCGACCCAGCGCGCCTATTCGACGAACGCGAAGGTCGTGACGACGGCGGACGAGATGCTGGACGAAACAACCCGTATCAAGCGCTGATCACTGTAGGACCGGTTCAGGCCAATGAGTCTCACAGGCGCCCTCATCGCGAGCCGCAGCGGTCTCCAGGCCGTCAGCCGGTGGTCGGAGACGACCGCCGGCAACATCTCGAACGCGAACACGCAGGGCTACGTCCGGCGCGACGTCGGGTTCGCGACACAGGGCGGGGGGAGCACGTCAGGCGTCCGTGTGACCGGCCTCTCGCGAGAGAGCTCCGCCGCGCTCGCGCAGATGCACCGCGAGCACCTCGGGATGGCGGCGACCCAGTCGACCGTCTCCGCCCTGCTCGAGGGTTACTCGGCGGCGCTCGGTCAGCCGGGCGACGGCACTACCCTGAGCGACAGGCTGGGCGCGCTGGAGAACTCGATCACGGCGCTCATCACCGATCCGGGGTCCGGTCCGCGGCAGAGGGAAGTCCTCGACGCCGCCCAGGCGCTCACCGGCACGTTGAACATGCTGTCGGACAAGCTCGACGACGTGTCGGGCGCGATCCGGCGGGACACGACGCTGGAAGTCGAGCGGGTGAACGGGATCTTCGGCGAACTTGCCGCCCTGAACGAGCGGATCAACCGGATGGAGCCGAACACGGCGGCCGCCGCCGAGCTGCGTGACCGGATGGACGCCCGGCTCGACGCGCTGTCCCAGTCCATGGACTTCAAGGTCCGAGAGAGAATCGACGGCGGGCTCGACATATTCACTCAGGACGGGACGGCGATGGTCGTGGGCGACCGGGCCGAGACACTGGAATACGATCCGGTCGCGGGGTTGAGCCTCGGCGGCATCGACGTGACGCCGGGCGCCGCTCCCAACCGGGGCATTTCCGGGGGACGGCTCGCGGGCCTCATGTCTCTCAAGGACGGGACGCTTCCGCGCTTCCGGCTCCAACTCGACGAGGCCGCGCGAGAGCTCGTTGAGGGCTTCAGCGCCTCCGACCCGACGGTGGCCCCCGGCGGGGTGGGGCTCTTTACCGATGCGGGGGCCGCCTACAACCCCGCGCTGCGCGAGGGTCTCGCCGGTCGTATCGCGGTCAACGACGCCGTGCGCCCCGAAGCGGGTGGGGCGCTCTGGCGGCTGCGGGACGGGATCGGGGCTGGGGCGGAGGGCCCGGCGGGCGGAACCGCGACGCTGGAAAGCGTCCTCGACGGGCTGGCGCTGCCCGGGACCTACGACCCGGCGGCAGGGCTGCAGGACGGCGTGACGGTCGCCAGCTTCGCGGCGCAGCTGATTTCGGACCAGCAGGCAGTCCGTTCGAAGGCCGAGGGCGACCTCGCCGGGATCCGCACCGCGAGCGCAGCGGTCGCCGAAAGCAGAACACAGGCCGAAGGCGTCGATATCGACAGCGAGATGCAGCGCCTTCTGGCGATCGAGCAGAGCTACGCCGCCAACTCGAAGGTGCTCACCACCGTGGCCCGCATGATCGACGACCTGCTCGCTTCCATCTGAGGACATCGGGATGCCCGTGATTTCCAACCCCGCACCGATCTACAGCCAGCTCACGAGCCTGCGCCACGGCGTCGCCGTGCTGCGGGAACGGCTCGATACTGCCGGCCAGGAGGTCGCCTCGGGCAAGCGGACCGACATCTACGGCGCTCTGGGATCGGGCGCCGGCGAGCTGATCGAGCTGCACGCGATGCACGAGCGCCAGGTGAAGCAGATCGACACGAACAAGGTCCTGGCGGCCCGGATGGATGCCATGTCGGCCGTGATGGGCTCGGTCCGCACGATGGCGGACGAGGTCCGCGCCGCCGCGCTGGGAGTCACCAGCGCCGGTGCCTCCGACAATGGCGCGCTGAAGGCGGCCGCCGCCTCGGCGCTGGACCGGATCCTCGGCCAGCTGAACACGAGCCATTCCGGCACGCAGCTCTTCTCGGGCATCGAGACCGCCGTCTCTCCGATGACGGCCTGGGATGAGGCCCACCCGGTGACGGGCCTGGTCCCGAGCCAGGTCATCGACGGGGTGATTGGCGGGGGTGTGGTCAGCGCGGCGGACGCGACCGCGAAGGCGGCCGAGCTCGCCCAGGTCTTCGACGGCACGGCCCTGCCGGCCGCCCGGACATATGAAGAGACCTTCTACAGCGGCGCTCCGCTGCTCGACGGCGGCGGTGTGCCGGTGCCCCGGCAGTCGGCCCGGATCGACGAGGGCGTGACGCTGGATTACGGCGTACAGGCGAACGACCCCGCCTTCCGCGATATCTACCGAGGTCTGGCGATGCTCGCGGCCACGGATGCGACCGAGATCCCGGATGCCGCCGCCCGTCAGACCTGGATGGAGGAGGCGCTCGGCGCCCTGTCCAGCGGTCTCGATGGGCTGCTGGAAGCCGAAGCGCGCCTGGGTGGCGCACAGAAGGGGCTCGACGAGACCATCGCCCTGCTGGAATCCCGGAGAGATCTCTACGCCGGACAGATCGGGGCCATGGAGAACGTCGATCCCTACGAGGCTGCGACCCGCCTGACAGAGCTGGAGACCCGGCTGGAGGCCTCCTACCTGGTGACGCGCCGCCTGTCCGAAATGAGTTTCCTGAAGTTCATGTAGGCCGCCTCAGGCGACCTCGGCCTGCCGCTCGTCGGGGGTGGCGACGGGCTCGTCGGCCTGGTCGATCGAGAGCTTGTAGCCCCGGCCATAGACCGTCTCGATGTACTGTCGGCCTGTCACCGAGGCGGCATCGATCTTCTTGCGGATCTTGCAGATGTAGACGTCGATGACCTTGTCGAGCGGCTGCTCCTCGGCCATGCCGTAGACCGCGTCATAGATCGCGGCCTTGCTGACCAGCCGGTTGGGGCTGAGCGCGAGGTGCTGGAAGATCGCGTGCTCGCGGCGCGACAGGCGCACGCGCTTGCCGGCGACGATCGGGTCCCGGCCATCGAAGAAGGCGGTGACCTCGCCCACCGTGACGCTTTCCGAGGCGTGGCCCTTGGCGCGGCGCATCACGCTGTTGAGCCTCGACTTGAGCTCGATCCCCTTGAGCGGGATCGTCATGTCGTCATCCGCCCCGGCGTTGAGCGCGGCGGCGGCGTGGTTCGAGTTGCGGAAATCCCGCAGGACGATGATCGGATTGCCGCAGCCGGACGAGCGGAGCAGGCGGACCTGCTCGATGGTGTTCTCGGCTTCGGCGGCGAGCAGGAAGGGGCGCTGATCGTTCCTGCCGCGGTTCAGCAGGGTCAGGTCGGTGCGGAAGAACTCCGGCCCGATGAAGACCGGCGACATGGAAACGGAGCCGAGTTCCCGGGTCAGGCCCTGATGACGCTCCGAGCGGGGCTCATAGAGGTAGATGTGCATCCCGCCTCCCTCATTAATTGATCCAGACCTGCCAGCCTGCTGTTCCCGGTCAGACTGGTGTGGCGGTCAAGTTTAGTCAAGCAAAAACAAGAACAAATGAGGCGATATACATATCTATTGATGGATTGAGGGCTCTATGGTCTAATGCCTCCAAAGATATCGGAGCGATTTACATGCCCGTCCCCCACCCGAGCCGCCCGCGCGGTCTCTTTCGGACCATCGTCCTCGCCGGCCTTGTGCTGGCGATGGCCGGGGCCGCCGCGGCTCAGGTGCGGATCAAGGACATCGCGACCTTCGAGGGGGTTCGGGAAAACCAGCTCGTGGGCTACGGCCTCGTCGTCGGTCTCGCGGGGACGGGGGACAGCCTCCGCAACAGCCCGTTCACCGAGAAGTCCATCGAGGGGATGCTGGAGCGGCTCGGCGTGGGCAATCTCTCCGAGGACCAGATCAAGACGGAGAACACGGCCGCCGTCATGGTGACCGCCTCGCTCCCGCCCTTCGCGCGGCGCGGCTCGACCATAGACGTGGTCGTCTCTTCGCTGGGGGATGCGTCCTCGCTCAGGGGCGGCACGTTGATCGTCACGCCGCTCACCGGCGCGGACGGCGAGATTTACGCGGTCGCGCAGGGTCCGATTGCCGTCGCGGGTTACGCAGCGCAGGGCGCGAACGCGAGCATCGTCGAGGGTGTCCCGACCGTGGCGCGGATCGAGAACGGTGCGACGATCGAGAACGAGATCGACTTCGAACTCAGCGAACTCGACAGCATCCGGATCGCGCTTCGTGTGCCGGATTTCACGACCGCGGTACGCGTCGAGTCGGCGATCAACGGCGCGCTCGGCGGCGGCACGGCCCGGGCGCTCGACCCGGGAACCATCGAGATCTACCCGACGGACAAGTCCGACATTCCCGGTCTCATCGCCGGGGTGGAGAACCTTAGGGTCAACCCGGACACCGTGGCCAAGGTCGTCATCGACGCGCGCTCCGGGACCATCGTGATCGGAGCCGATGTCCGGATCGGCAAGGTCGCGGTCAGCCAGGGCGGGCTGACGGTCATGGTCCGCGAGGAGATCGAAGTGAGCCAGCCCGAGCCCTTCTCCGTGGGGGAGACCGTTGTCGTGCCCCAGACGAGCGTGACGGTCGAAGAGCGGCAGACGAATTTCGCGATCCTGGAAGGAGACGTCAGCCTGCAGAGACTCGTGGACGGGTTGAACGCCATAGGTCTCGGCGCGACCGAGACGATCTCGATCCTGCAGGCGATGAAGGCGGCAGGTGCCCTTCACGCCGATCTGGAGATCATCTGATGGAGATCCCGGGAGATGCCGGGCGTCCGCCTCAAGCCTCGCAGGCCAGAGCCCGCGACACGGGCGAGGACACCGAGGCCCACCGCGTGGCGCAGGAGTTCGAGGCGGTCTTCCTGTCGCAGGCCGTCGAACACATGATGAGCACCGTGGACAGCGGCATCTTCGGTGGCGGGCATGCCGAGGAGACCTGGCGAGGCTTCATGAGCCGCGCCTTCGCCGAGGAGATCGCCGGGTCGGGAACGACGGGCATCGCCGCGAGCATCGAGACGGCGATCAACGCCTATCGGGCCAGGACCACAGAAGGAGCGTCGGAATGACGAGCGAGCAGAGTGCCTGCGTGACCGCGATAAAGGCGCTGAACGGCGTCCTGCGGCAGGAGATCAAGGCCCTGCAGGCCGGTGACTTCGTCGCGGTCCAGGAACTTCAGGCCGAGAAGGAGCGCCTGGGGGCCGAGCTGAAGGCGGCGGCCTCCCTTCTGGACGACAGCGCGCGCCTGGAGCTGCGTCGGGAGTTCGCGGCGCTCGCCGGTCTCATCGAACAGGACCGTGTCCTCCTGGAACGGGTCGCCTCCGCAGCCGGTGACGTGGGGCGGGAGCTTCGGCGGATCCGGGACCGGCACAGCCTTGGCGGGCTCTACGGAAAGTCGGGCCAGACGCAGGAACGGCCACAGGCCGGGTCCGCGCGCATAGACGCCTCGCTTTAGGTCGAAGTTTTAACCTTCACTTAACCTTCGCTTCCCATCTCCTGATCACGGCTTATGCCGATTTTCGTCAGAAAGACGATGCACACGTTATCAGAACGAAAACGGAGCAGTGAAGCATGTCTTCCATTCTGACCAACAATTCCGCGATGAACGCCCTGTCGACTCTGCGGAACATCAACAACAACCTCAGCCAGACCCAGGACCGCATCTCGACCGGTCTCAAGGTCGACTCCGCCAAGGACAACGCGTCGTACTTCTCGATCTCGACGACGATGAGCGCCGAGAGCGGGATGAACAAGGCCGTCAACGAAGGCCTGACGCTGGCGAAGAACTCGATCTCCACGGCCCGTCTCGGTGCCGAGACGGTCAAGGACCTCGCCCAGCAGTTCATGGAGCGCGCGGCCTTCGCCCAGGAAACGGGCGTTGACCAGGCCGAAGTCCAGAAGGAACTCGTGGCTCTGACGGACCAGATGCTGACCGCGATCAGCCAGTCGTCCTTCAACGGCGAGAACCTGATCTCCACGGCCGGTGTGACCGCTCAGGCGACCAAGGACGTCACCACGGGTGTGAGCCGTGCGGGTGGTACGATCTCGACCACCACGCAGAGCTTCACCAACACTGACCTGGAGGCCGTCGCGGGCAACTTCGCAACGATAGCCGGTAACATCGGTGGCGCGACGACCCAGGCAGCACTAGAGGCCGAACTGGTCGCGGCCGAAGCCGAGCTCCAGACCGTGATCGGTGCGGCGACGAATCTCGGCGTCGCCGAGAAGGCCATCGAGACGCAGCAGAACTTCCTCAACGAGTTGAGCGATCGTCTCGACGCCGGTGTCGGCTCGATGGTCGACGCCAACATGGAAGAGGAGGCTGCCCGCCTCCAGGCCCTGCAGGTTCAGCAGCAGCTGGCGACCCAGTCGCTGTCCATGGCGAACCAGGCGCCTCAGAACATCCTCAGCCTCTTCCGCTGAGGACGTCTTTGGGAGGGGCCGGTTCGCCGGCCTCTCCTCCACTAACGAGGCAGGCAGGGGTCAGCGCCAGAACGGCGTGACCGACATGGAGCAGAAGCCATGAGCATCGCAGCTTACAAGCGAACCATCAGCGAAAGCGAAACGCCGCGCCAGATCGAGCGCCGCGTCCTTTCCCAAGTTACCATTCGTCTCGAAGAGAAGGCCGAGAGCTATGACGCCGCCGAAGCGTCGAGCGACCGCATCGGCATCCTCGCCGACGGCCTGCGCGAGGCGCTGACCGAGAACCTCACCATCTGGCACCACCTTCGGTACGACCTCGCCAGCCCCGAGAACGCGCTTCCGGCGTCACTCCGGGCGCAGCTGATTTCGCTGTCGCTCTGGATCGAACGTCAGACAAACGCGATCCTCGGCGGCGGGGCAGGGCTCCGCTCGTTGGCGGCAGTGAACCGCAGCATCGTCGACGGACTGGCCGGCCGCGCGCCGGGCCCGATGGGTTGAGGGCGCACGGATGGCACTGAAACTCACACTGAAGCCGCAGGAGCGCATCGTCGTGAACGGCTGCGTCATGCGCAATTCCAGCCGCCGGCACGTCATGGTCATCGAGACGCACGGCGACATCATCCGCGGGCACGACCTGCTGGAAGAGGGCGATGCGGCGACGCCTGTCGCCCAGGTCTACTTCCTGATCCAGACGGCTCTGACCCGTGCCGATCTTCGGAAGAAGCTCGTGCCGGCCATCCAGGTCAAGCTTGCCGAACTGGTGCCCGTCTTTGGCGCGGAGCGTCGCGGCAATGTCTTCGAGGCGGCGAACTACGTCAGCGCGAGCGACTACTACAAGGCGCTGCGCGCGCTCCGGCCGCTCATGAAGCGCGAGCAGGAAATCTTCGCCGCGGCGGCACAGACGCCCTACCTGGAGGCGGCGGAGTGATACCCCTCGCGGGAATGGGGACGCAGACGGCGATGCGCCTCGTCGACGCGACGCGCGATCGTCAGCTCGAACTGATCGAGAGCAGCGCCCGCCATTCCCGCGCCATTTCGACTTTCCGCGAACGGATCGGCGACATCCAGAGCGTCGAGGACCTCCTGGACGACCAGGAGGTCTATACCTTCGTCATGCGGGCCTTCGATCTCGAGGATCAGATCTTCGGCAAGGCGATGATCGGCAAGATCCTCGAGAGCGACATCAACGACCGTAAGGCTCTCGTCAATCGACTGACGGATCCGCGGTTCAGGGAGCTTCACATCTCGATGGGCTTCACCGACGCCGGAGCGAAGAACGCCAACACGCTGGACCCCTCCTGGCAGGAGGCGATCGTCGACCGTTACGTCGAGCAGCGGTTCATCAACAACCAGGCCGAGCAGAACGAGGCGGTCGGCATCGCCCTCGAATTCCGCAGGGCAGCGCCCGAGGTCAAGACCTGGCTCGACGTCCTGAAGGACAAGGGACACGCGACGTTCATGCGGACCGCGCTGGGGATCCCCGAACAGGTTGCGCAGCTCGACATCGACAAGCAGGCGGAGCTCTTCGCCAAGAAGTTCGACATCGCGAAGCTGAAGGACCCGGCCGAGGTCGAGGCGCTGGTCCGGAAGTACACGGCGATCTCCGACGCGCTCGACGGATCGGCCGTGGCCGGGAACGCGGCCGTCCAGATGATGACGAACCTGGCGAGCGGTGCCTCGCGCCGCTACGTTCCGATCACGCTCGACATCACCGCGATCTCCGCCAAGCCCTCTGCCCCCTACCGGTAAGGCGGGGCTCGCCCGACTTTACTCTATGAGCTCGTCGTCCTCGCCGGTCGGCAGTCGGATGACCTCCTGGTCGGCCAGGTCCTTGGCGAAATCCACCAGTTCGGACTGTGCTTCGCGGACCTCGCGACCGCGTACCGGGCCCATCGTCGCCATCTCTTCGACGAGCATGTCGCGCGACCGCTGGGGCAGGGCGGCCAGGAAGAGATCGCGGATCTCCTTGCTCGCGCCACGGAGGGCCAGGGGCAGCGTATTGCCGGGGACACCGCGCATGACCTGGGCGAGGCTCTGCTGGTCCAGGCGCGCCAGGTCTTCGAAGGTGAACATCTTCTGCTTGATACTGCCGAAGGTCTCCGGGAGCCGCTCGTCGAGCGCCGAGGAGATGCGCTCGAAGGCGTCGGGATCGAGCCGGTTGAAGAGCTCCGCCATGCGCTGCTGAAGCTCCGTCGCAGTGGGGCGCGAGGCGGAGGCCATGACGTCCTGCTGAAGCGTTTCCTCGATCTCGCGCAGCATGTGGTTCGGCACGGCATCCAGGCCGATCATCCGCTCGACGATGTCCTGCATCTGGTCGGTATCGAGGAGTGGCAGTACGCGGGCCGCGACCTCGGGCGAGACGTTGCTGAGGATGACCGCAGAGGTCTGCTCGTGCTCGCCCTTGAGGTAGTTCGCGATGACGGACTCGTTGAGGGACTCGAAGCGCTCCCACATGCCGCGCTCGCGTTTCGGGCCCCGGATCTCCTTCATGATGTCGGCGACCTGGCCGTCCGGCAGGAAGTTCTTGAGCATGTTCTCTGCGACCGAGAAGGACCCGACGACTCCCCCGAGATCGGTCACCTGCTCGGTGAACTCGGACATGACGTTCTCGACCACCTCCGCCGAGATGGTGCCGAGTCCGGACATCGCCCGCGTGATGGTCTGGATGTCGTACTCGTCCAGCTGCTTCATCAGCTCGGTCCCGCGCTTTTCGCCGAGACAGAGAAACAGGATCGCAGCCTTCTCCGGGCCTTTCAGCGCGGCTGGCTTGGCCGACTTCGGGACCGGGACCGCTCCATCCTTCTTCTTGGGATCGGCAAGCAGTTCTTGTTGCATCGGGTCGTCTCCCGGTTTCCTGCTATCCGCCCGCCGCCGGGAGATAGGATTCGATGAGGCTGCCCGCCAGCATGTGCCAGCCGTCGATCAGCACGAAGAAGATTACCTTGAACGGAAGCGAGATGAGGACCGGCGGCAGCATCATCATGCCGGCGCTCATCAGGACCGAGGCGATGATCAGGTCGATCGCCACGAAGGGCAGGAAGATCAGAAAGCCGATCGTGAAGGCCCGGCGCAGCTCCGAGATCATGAAAGCCGGCACCAGCTCCCGCCAGGCCGCGTCCGCCGCTGTCTCGGGGAGGGGGGGCTCTTCCTCGGCCGCCTCTTCGCCGTCGGCGCGGGCCGCGATCTGGCGGAACAGCTCCAGGTCGCGCGGCCGGGTATTGGCGAACATGAACACCTTGAACGGGTCCGAGATGCGCTGGACGGCCTGCTCCTCGGTGATCGAGTTCGACAGGAGCGGTTCGAGCCCGCCCTCCCAGGCATCCTCGAAGACGGGCTGCATGACGAAGAACGTCATGAAGAGCGCCATGCTGGTCAGAACCACGTTGGGCGGCGTCTGGTTGAGGCCCAGGGCGGAGCGCAGGATCGAGAAGACGATGACGAAGCGGGTGAAGCTGGTCATCACGATCAGCAGCCCCGGCGCGAGGCTCAGGACGGTGATCAGCGCGATGAGCTGAAGGATGCGGCCGCTCAGCTCCGCCGTGCCGTCGGAACCCGGCGGTGTTTCCCCGAGAGCGTCGGCGAGCGCACCCAAAAGCTCTCCGCCATCCTGTGCCATGGCGGCGCCAGGAGCGAGCAGCACCGCGGCCATGACAAGCCAGCGGAGGGTGGGGCCGACCGGACGCCTCATGTGTCGCCGACGAAGTCCTTCACGATCTCGGTCAGGGTCACGCCGATCCGGTTCTCGCCGACGCGGACCAGATCGCCGCGGGCCACCAGGCGATCGCTGACGATCATGTCGACCGGCTCGCCGATCCGCTTGTCCAGCTCGATGATGGAGCCGCGGCTGAGCTTGAGAAGCTGCGAGATCGGCATCCGGCTGCGGCCAAGGACGATGTTCACGTCCAGGCCGACGTTCAGCATCGCCTCGATGCTGCGTCCGCCGCCGTTCGCACGGACCTCGTCGCCCACCATGTTCTCGAGCACGGTCTGGTTCTGTTCGTTCTCGAACTCGGGGAGGACCATGTCCTCTTCCGCCGTTGCGGCGGTCTCGGTTTTCTTGGTCGCCTGCGCGTCCGGATCTCGACCGGCCTTCGGATCACTCATGTTCTTTGCTCCGGCTGGGTGTGTCGTTGCGGGGCTGGGGCTGTTTCGCCCTCAGGCTCGCGAGGATGCGGTCGCAAATCGCCGCGTAGCTGTATTCCATGAAACCGGTCTGCCAGGCCGCGGTCGCGTCGCCGGGGGCGAGGGCCTCGTCGGCGCGGATTTCCAGCTGGCCGGGGTAGTCCTGAGCTTCCGCCGCCAGGTCGATGGCCCGGCGGATGCCCGGCAGGACCTCGGGCGAGACCGAGATCGTGAGTGTCGGGCTGCCGAGCGCCATGCGCACCGTGCGCCGGAGCTCCGTCTCGGCGCGGGCCGGGCCGTGATCCGTGATGAACTCGGGAAAGACCTGCTCGGCGATCTGGAGCACGAAGGCCAGCACCTGCTCTTCGAGCGCCGTGCGGTGGGCTTCCGCGCCCTGCTGGAGCGTCCGGATCCTGTCTCCGAGCCGTTCGAGGGTCTCGGCCTCGCGCGCCTGAAGCGAGCGGGCGGCTTCTTCAAGTCCGTCGGCTTTTCCCGCCGCGTGGCCCTCTGCGAACGCGGCCGTCCTTGCCGCGTCGAGGGCCTCGGCGTCATAGAGCGGGGGCCCCCCGATGGGCTCGTCCAGCTCGTCGAAATTCTGCAGGATCACCGGGTCCATCCCTAGGCCTCCTGTGCGAGCCATGTGCGAAGGACGCGCAGCGATTCATCGGGCTCGCTCTCGACCAGTTCGCCGATGGCCTGGAGACGGTTGCGCCGCACGCTGCCGTTCACAGCCGCGAGCTTCACGTAGTCGCCTTCGACGCCGCGGAGCGGATCGTAGAGCTCGTCCTCCGTGGCGTTCGGCCGAGGTCCGGCCTCGCCGGACTGGGTGGGCGCCTGTTGGCCGCCGGCGTCGGTGCGCCGGGGCGCCGCGGGAGCGGCGGCGTCCGACTGATGGGCGATGATGCCGGAAGGTTCGGACCGCTCGGCGGTCAGCCGCGTGACGGCGGGCTTCACGCCGAAGAGCACCACCAGCGCCACGATCGCCACGGCGAAGACACCCCGGAGCGCGGCCCCGGCATTCTCGGCGACAAGCCGGCCGAGGGAGGGGCCCGTCGCCTCGCCGAGCTCCATCGAGTAGTCCATGAACCGAAGGCTCTCGACCGAAACCGTGTCGCCGCGCTGCGCGTCGAAGCCGACCGCCGTTTCGACGAGCCGCGTGAGCTGTTCGAGCTCTTCCTGGGCGCGCTCCTCGTATTCCACGTCGCCGGAGGGCAGGCGGTTGTAGATGCCGTTGACAAGGACGGCGACGGAGACCTTCTCGATATCGCCCGGCTCCCGCACCACCTCGCTCTGGGTCGAACCGATCTCGTAGTTCACGATCTCGTCCGCCGTTGAGCGGGTGCTGCGGGTGCCGGGTGCGCCCGCGGGATCACCGCCGAGCGCCTCGGGAAGGTTGCCGCCGACGTCGACCTCTTCGGGACCGGATTCCGTATCCTCGATCGTCTCCTGCCGGGTCTCCGTGGACCGCACGACCTGCTGGTTCGGGTCGTAGCTCTGCTGGCGGATGACCTGCCGCTCGTTCGTCAGGTCCACGCTCACCTGGACCCGCGCGTTGCCTGCGCCGACCCGGGCGGAAAGGATCTGCTCGATGCTGCGCGACATCCGCTCTTCGAGCGAGGTCCGGACGGACTGGAGCGAGATGTCGCTGCCGGCTTCGCCGTCCTCGGCGAGGATCGTTTCGCCGCTCGCGGAGAGCACGGTGACCTTGCTCGGCGAGAGATCCGGGACCGCCGAGGCGACCAGGTTGCGGATCGCCCGGGCCTGGTTCCGGCTGATCTCGCCCGAGCCGGAGGCCCGGACGATGACCGAAGCGCTGGGTTCGGGACGGGACCGGGAGAACGCCTCGCGCTCCGGCATCACGAGGTGAACCCGTGCATTATCGACGGTGTCGATCGTCTGGATGCTGCGCGCCAGCTCGCCCTCTAGCGCCCGCAGCCGGTTGATGCGCTGCATGAAGCTGTTCATGCCCAGCCCGGTCGCGTTGTCGAAGAGCTCCCACCCCGGGATCCCCTCTTCGGGCAGGCCCTGGTCCGCCAGGGCCATGCGCGCGCGGGCGACGTCGGGCTCGGGCACGCTGACCACGGAGCCTCCGCCGGTCAGCTCGACGCGGAAGCCGGCCTGTTCGAGCGTGTTCACGACCTGCGAGGCGCCGGCCGGCGAGAGACCGCTGTAGAGGGGCGTGTAGGACGGCGCCATCACCGCGCCCACGCCAAGGAGCAGGGCGGCGACCAGGCCCAGGCCGGTCGCGCCGAGCGCGATGAGGCGATTGCGCCCCAGCGACATCAGGTTATCAAGGATAGACTTCACGGCCAGCCGCTGTTTGTTCTTGGTAACACAAGAATAGTATGCATGATCTTTGCCGCTTAGCAATCTTTTAATAGATATTTATACTTGAAATAATCGTCTTGTCTTGAGATAGTTTAGGCAAGAAGCGGAGACTTTGAGTCCATGGCGGCAGGTCAGGCAGAAATGGCGAGCGGAACGACCGGACGCGGTCGGGCAGGTGTTGTCCTGCTCGCCGGCGCCCTCTCCTGTGCCGCTCTGGCCGGAGGGCTGGTCTTCGGCGCGGGCTACGATGGCGTGAAGGCCGCGCTTCCGTTCGGCGGGAGCGATGAGACCGAGGCCGCCGGTGACCACGGATCCACGGGCGAAGGACTTTCGGAGGCTGGCGAGCATGGCGGCGTGCCGGGTCAGGCATTGCTTCAGCTCGAGGAAATGGTCGTCAACGTCACCTCGGTTGGGGCCAGCGGCCGACTCAGCTCAAGGTTCATGAAGGTGAACATCGCCGTCGTCTACGACCCGGAAGGGGAGGGCGGCGACAAGTTCGAGGAGCGCCACCTCTTCGTTCGCGACGCCTTCCAGGATTACCTCCGCCAACTCAACGAGAGCGACCTGGACGGGAGCATCGGGCTGCAGCGCCTGAAGGCCGAGCTGTTGCGCCGGGCCCGCGCGGTCGCGGGAGGCGATGCACCCAGCGACATCCTCATCGCGGACCTCGTGATCCAATGACGGACAGCAGATGAACGCCCGCGCGAGCGAAAACCTGGACGGCAGCGAGACCGTCGAAGAGGAGATCATCCGGCTCTCCTCGCTCAACTTCGAGCGGATGCCGATGCTCGAGGTCATGTTCGATCGCTACGTGCTGTCGCTCGCGACCGCCATGAAGAGCTTCGCGGGCCTTCCCGTGGACGTGCGGCTCGAGTCCTTCGACTACCTGACCTGCGGCGAGGCGATGAAGAGCCTCCCGTCTCCATCCCTGTCGGCGTTGACGTTGGCCAACCCGTGGAACGGGTCGCTGCTGATGACGCTCTCGCCCGACCTGCTCTTCTCGACGCTCGAGATCCTGCTGGGCGGAAGAGAGGCCCGGCCGAAGGGCTGGACGCCGCGCAGCTTCACCGCCATCGAGCGCCGCTTCGGCAACCGCCTGGCGCGTCTCGTGCTCGACGAATTCGCGCTGTGCTTCCGGCAGCTTTCCGAGGTCTCCTTCGAGATCGAGAGCCTGGAAAGCAGTCCCGAGGCAGTCGCGCTCGCGCCTGTCAGCAGCCCCTGCGTCCGCGTGACGCTCTATCTCACGCTGGCGGAGAGGGGCGGGACCCTGTCCTTCCTCATTCCCTACACCGCACTCGAGAATGTGCGCCTCCTGCTCAGCCAGCCGTTCCTCGGCGGCAAGCTCGGCGGCGACAGCGGGTGGCGTAAGGACCTCGAGTCCAAGATCGAAGACACCACGGTGACACTGACCGCCCACCTTCACAGCCTGAAGGTGCCGGTCCAGGAGGCGCTCGGATGGCGGAAGGGCC
This sequence comes from Histidinibacterium aquaticum, assembly GCF_008710275.1. Taxonomy (GTDB): domain Bacteria; phylum Pseudomonadota; class Alphaproteobacteria; order Rhodobacterales; family Rhodobacteraceae; genus Oceanicola; species Oceanicola aquaticus. The sequence continues at coordinate 286,206 of NZ_VYQE01000001.1, read as the reverse complement.
AGACGATCGACCTCGGGATCGGGCCCGATCAGCCCGTGGACGTGATCTGCGGAGACAAGACGATGTTCCGTGGTCAGATGGGACGGCGCGCAACCGGGCAGGTCGCCCTGCGCCTTACCGAAGAAAAGGTCGAACTGGAGGCCGCAGATGCCGATGTCTCAACTGATTGATACGCTCATCCTCGTGCTCTTGGCCGGAACGCTGGGCTACGCCTACTTCGTGGACCGACGGCTGCGGCGGCTGATGACGGCGCTCGCCGAACTGGGCCCGATGGTCGGGCAGTTCTCGGATGCGGTCGACAAGTCCGAGAGCTCGGTCTCGGAGCTCAAGCGCGCGACCGAGAGCGCCCGCAATAGCACGCGGGGGACCACGGATCCCCGGCTCGGTGCCGTCCGCAAGCGCGTCTCGGCGAAACAGGCCGCCGAACGTCGCGAAGAGGCGACGCAGCAGAGAGCCCCCGAGCCGCCGCGCGAGCCCGCCAAGCCCGCGCGCCGTGAGAAGTCGGACCTCGTGCGCCAGTTCTTCGACGCGACGCGCGGCAGCGAGGCATAATCCATGAGCAAGTTCCGCTTGCTGATCCTCTCCCTTGCATCGGTCGGTGCTGTGAAGGCGGGGCTGTCGCTCTCCGGCGCCTCGTTTTCCGAACTGGGCCTGGACCTCGTGGCGGCCGCGGAAGCGGCCGGCTCCGAGGAGGCCGAGACCGTGGAGGTGTCGCAGCCCGCAGAGCCAGAAGCCTGCGAGATGCCCGATGACATCTTCGAGGCGATCTCGCACGAGCGGGAGCTGCTTGCGGTTCAGAAGGAAGAGGCGGCCCAGCGACGCGCCGAGATCGACCTTGCGCGCGAGCAGCTCTCCATCGAGGCGTCGCAGCTTTCCGACCTGAAAGCCGAGCTCCAGGAGGTGCTGGCCCAGGTTGAGGCGGCGCACCAGGGCGACATGGATCGGCTCATCAACCTCTACCGGAACATGAAGCCCGCCGAAGCGGCGGCCATCATGAACGAGCTCGATCTCGAGGTCACCGTGACCCTTCTCGGGGCGATGGAAGAGCGCGACGCCGCGCCCATCCTTGCGCAGCTGGCGCCCGTCCGAGCCCAGGCAATCTCGCGGATCATCTTCGAGCGGGCCCGTCTCCCCGGCGACCAGCGGCTCGAGAACATCCGGGTCGAATAGGACCCCCGGCCGACCGGGCCGGCGTCATCCTCAATGACCAGAGTGAGGTGGATTTCGGTTTCGCCGGGGCCCGGCCCTAGAGCTCGTCCCGCAGGCTGGAGCCCGCGGGAGGCGCCCGGCGGATGTTGCGCCGAAGGTCCATGACGAAGCTGATGATCTCCGCCAGCGCCTGCCAGTGCTCGACCGGGACGACCTCGTCGACCTCCGCCACTGCGTGCAGGCTGCGCGCGAGAGGTTTGTTCTCGAGGATCGGAACGTCGTTCTCCCGGGCCAGCTTTCGGATCCGCGCGGCGACATGGTCGGCGCCCTTCGCCACGCAGACGGGTGCTGAATCGCGTCCCGGCTCGTAGCGCAGCGCCACGGCGTAGTGCGTTGGGTTGGTGATGACGACGCTCGCGCCCGGCACGGCGACCGCGATCCGCTGGCGGGCCCGCTCTCGCCGGATGTCGGTCCGGCGGTTCTTGAGGTGGGGGTCGCCCTCGGACTCCTTGTGCTCGTCGCGCAGCTCCTTGTGCGACATCTTCTGCTTCTTGGTCCATTGGGCGCGCTTCCAGAGGATGTCGCCGATCGCGATGGGCACGAGAAGCACCGTCGTCGCGATGAGCATCGTCGTCACCTCGGACCGAATGAACGCGAGGAGCCCTTCCGGCGGCAGGATACCCATCCAGGTTTCCGAGACCGCCCGTCGGGCGATCCAGGTGCCGATGGCGGCGACGATGGCGACCTTCAGGGTGTTCTTGAGGAACTCGACCATCGTGTCGGCCGAGAAGAGGCGCTTCAGGCCCGCGACCGGTGAAATCTTGCTGCCCTTGGGCTTGATGCGTTCCAGTGAGACGACCGTCTCGCCCTGGATCAGCACGCCGAAGAGCGCGCCGAGGATCATCACGATGAAGACGGGCGCCAGTACCCGGCCGACCTCCCGCGTCATCGCCGAGGAGGCCGCGGCGAGGTCCGAGAGCCCGCGCGCGCCGCTGCCGATATCCGTCTGTCCCGCCATGTCGATCATGCCGCGCAGGGCGCCGACGAGACCCACCCCCACCGAGGGGATGAGGAAGGCCGAGAGGATCATGAGCGAGAAGACCGTCATCGCGGTTCCGGTCTCCTTGGAGGCCGGAACGTCGCCCTGGTCGCGCGCCTTCTTGAGCTTTCGCTCGGTCGGCTGCTCCGTCTTGTTCTGCTTGTCCTCTTCGTCGGCCATCTCAGCCCCGCGTCAGAAGGTGAAGGTTTCCAGCCAGTCGGCCATTTCCTGGAGATGCCAGTTCAACATCGTCGGCGCCGCGGCGAGCAGGACGAAGAGCCCGCTGGCGATCAGGACCGGCGCGGCGACGAAGAAGACGGGCAGGGTCGGCATCATCCGGTTCGCCAGGCCCAGCCCGACGTTGAGGACGAGCCCCATGACATAGAACGGGGCGGAAAGAGCGAGGCCCACGTAGAAACTCGCCGAGGCCGCCGCCACGATCTGCTCCGCGAGGTCCCCCGGGACGATCCGCCCGACAGGGAAAATCTCGTAGGATTGGAGCAGCGCGCGGATCATCACGTGATGCAGGTCGGTGGCGAAGATCAGAGCCGTCGCCGCCATCATCAGGACCCCCGCGATCATGGTCGCGCCCTCGAACTGGCCGGTCTGCGGCGCGAGCGCGTTCGAGAGACCGGAGACATAACCGATCTGGTAGCCCGCGAACTGCAGTGCCGACATCACGATGCGCGCCGAGACTCCGATCCAGAGGCCGATTGTGATCTCGAGCGCGACGATCGGTGCGAAGTCGAGCGGCCCGCCGAAGACGATCTCGCCGATGCCGGTGGCGGGGTAGAGCGCAAGCGAGATGGCGAGCGCCATGAAGAGCCTGTAGCGCACCGGCACCTGCCGCTCGCCGAACCCAGGGAGGAAGACCATCACCGCCCCCATCCGCGCGAAGGCGAGGATGAACCCGCCCAGCTGACCGAGAATGACCTCCTCGAGCTCCATTTCAGGTCTCGATCGTGGCGACGGTCCGGAGCGAGGCTTTCCGGTGGACCTCGGCGTGGGAGATGACCGGCGTCATCGGGCTCACGCGTTCGAGCATCCCCCGCACGTTGCTCCGGACCTCCGGGCCCACCATGAGGGCGGGCCACTCGTCGCGCTGGGCGAAGGTCTGGATTTCGCGGCGCGCGGCCAGGACGAACTCCTGCACCCGTTGGGGCGACATGAGGAAGTTGCGCTGATCCCCGTTCACCCGGACCGCTTCGCTGAACTCCCGCTCCCACGTGGCGGAGAGCGTGATGACCGGGACGAAGCCCTTGTCGTCCATCAGGCCCCGGCAGATCTGGTTGGCGAGTTTCTGGCGGACGTGCTCGGTCACCATCGTCACGTTGCTCGTGCTGCGGGTGATCTCGGCCACCGCCTCGACGATCAGGGGCAAATTGCGGATCGAGACGCGCTCGGTCAGCAGCGATTGCAGGACGTGCTGCAGCAGGATCTGCGGCGTCGGTGCGGAGATCTCCGCGACGAGCTTCTGGTAGCTGCGCTCCAGGCCCTCGACCAGTTGCTGGACCGCGCCGTAGGTCAGGAGCTCGGGCATGTGCTCCTTGATGACCTCGGTCAGATGGGTCGTCGCGACGCTCTCGGGATCGACCACCGTGTAGCCCCGCTGCTCGGCTTCGCCGACGAGGCCGGGATCGATCCAGACGGCGTCGAGGCCGAAGGTCGGCTCCCGGGTCTTCTCGCCCGCGAGGTCGATGTCGTTTCCGGCAGGGTTGATGACCATCATGCCGTTCGGCCGCAGCTCGCCGCGTGCGGCCTCAACACCCTGCACGAGGATCGCGTAGGTGTTGGTCGGCAGGCTCGGCTCATCCTTGATCCGGACCGCGGGCAGGACGAAGCCATAGTCCTGGGCGAAGAGATTGCGCAGGCTCTTGATCTTGCCGGGCAGGGCGGCGTCCGACCGCGAGATAAGCGGGACGAGGCCCGAGCCGAGATCGAGCCGCAGATCGTCGAGCCGCATCTTCTCCTGGACGCTGTCCTCTTCCTCCGCCGTCGCAGACCGCTCGGCGGCAGCGGATTCCCGTTTCTCGCGGTCCGCCGTCTCGGCCGCGTGGCGCCTCAGGACAACGCCCAGTCCGACGAGCCCGGCCGAGAGAAGAAGGAAGATCGCCGTCGGAAACCCGGGAAGCAGGCCGATGAAGGCGAGCAGCCCGGCGGCCATGAAGAGCGCCTTGGGGAAGCGGCCGAGCTGGGAGAGGATCGCTTCGTTGGTCGCGCCCTCGGTGCCGCCCTTGGTCACGATCAGGCCGGCCGCGAGCGACACCACCAGCGCCGGGATCTGCGTCACGAGGCCGTCGCCGATGGTCAGGACCGTGTAGTTGCTGGCTGCCGAGCCGACACTCATGCCGTGCTGCAGGACACCGATGAGGATGCCGCCGATCACGTTGATCAGCGTGATGATGATCCCGGCCACCGCGTCGCCGCGCACGAACTTCGAGGCACCGTCCATCGCGCCGAAGAAGCCGCTCTCGTCTTCCAGCTCCTTCCGGCGCGCCTTGGCCTGTGCCTCGTCGATCAGGCCCGAGCCGAGATCGGCGTCGATCGCCATCTGCTTGCCGGGCATCGCGTCGAGCGAGAAACGGGCCGAGACCTCTGCGATGCGGGTCGAGCCCTTGGTGATGACCACGAAGTTGATGACGACGAGGATCGCGAAGATCACGATCCCGATGACGAAGTCGCCGCCCACGATGAACCGGGAAAAGCCCTCGATGACGTCGCCCGCGGCCCCGGTCCCGGTGTGGCCCTCGCTGAGGATGAGCCGGGTCGAGGAGACATTGAGCGACAGCCGCAGCATCGTCACGACGAGCAGAAGCGTCGGAAAAGAGTTGAAATCCAGCGGCTTGGGGATCCAGAGCGCCACCATCAGGATGAGCACGCTGACCGACAGAGAGCAGGCCAGTGCGAGGTCCAGCACCGCCGGCGGCAGCGGGACGAAGAGCATCCCCAGCACCAGCGCGATGCCGATCGCGAAGGCCGTGTCGCGGTTGTTCAGGCCGAGCGCGACCATGCCGCGACCGTTGGTGTCCGGCGCGCTCACGAGGGTGCTCCTTCATGGGCTCGCTGGAAGGCCGGAAGGATCGGCTGCAACTCCCGGCTGGAATAGAGGCTCGTGCGGCCGCCCGAGAGCTGGGAACTCCAGGCGATCCCCGCCCGGGGAGTGAGACCCGCCTCGGCCACCTGGCGCGGCGCGCGGTCAGCCATGGCGTGGAAGCTGGCGGAGCGGGCATTGGCCACCGCGACGTTCTGCTCGAGCGAGGCGAGATAGATCTCCCGCTTCTCTGGCGTGAACGAATGATACGAGCCTGCCGCGGTCAGCCAGTCGCCGGTCTGCCGGTGGAGCCGCACGAGGAAGCGGGCCGCGTAGTCGACGTTCACCGCCGGATCGAAGCCCTCGGCGACGCTGTCGAAGGCGTCCGGATGCCAGCGCATGTTGATCTGCATGCATCCGAGGTCGATGGAGTCGACGCCCTCGCGCCGCTTGAGCGCCACCCAGTCGAGCGCATGGCTGCGGGACTCGAAGAGGCGCCCCTCCCCGGCGGCGTTCACCGCCCAGGGCCAGACCGTCAGTTGACCGGTGTGGCCCGTCCCGGCCTCCTGCAGGCCGATCGCGAGAAGCATGTTGTCGGGGATGCCGTAGCGCTCCTGCGCCGCGAGGATCTCCCTCAGGCAGAGGGCGGCGTCCCCGGCGGGGGCGGCCTGCTGCGGGACGGCGCTCGGCGCGGTCTGGAAGAGGTTCCAGCCGACCGCGGGGCCGGCGGAGGTGACAAGAGCCAGTGCTGCAAGGATCCGCCGCATGACTGCTCAGAAGCCTCCGTTCACGATGAGGTCGAAGACCGTGTCGGACAACCCGTCTAGGGTCGCGTAGATGAAGGGCAGGGAGGCCAGCAAGGCGACGAGGATCGCCGCGATCTTTGGCACGAAGGTCAGCGTCATCTCCTGGATCTGCGTGAGGGCCTGGAACAGCGCGATGCCGAGACCCACGATGAGCGCCACGGCCAGGACGGGCCCGGACGCGATGAGAACCGCCAGGATCGCGTCCGACAGGACGGCATAGGTATCGGCGGCCGTCATCCCGTTGTTCCTTAAATCGGCATCTGCATGACCTGCTGGTAGGCCTCGACCATCTTGTCGCGGACCGAGACCGCGACCTTGACCGTCGACTCGAGCGCGAGGGTCGCCTCGACCACCGCCTGGGTGTCCATTTCGCCCTGCAGGCCGGACTGCATCGCCCCTTCTGCGTCCCGAACCGTGTTCACCGCGTCCGAGGCGGCCTTCTGAACGTAGGAGCCGAAGTCGGCTTCCTTTGTCTCCGGGCCCTGCTCGATCGGGCCGCGCTCCGAGGTGAGGGTCTGCGCGCTCTTGTAGGCGCCGCGGACGGCGCCGGTCGAGACGATGGATGTGAAGTCATTCATCGGCGCTGGCTCACTTCAGCAGGTCGAGGATCTGGTTGCGCATGCGGCGACCGGCCTCGAACATGTTCATGTTGGCCTCGTAGCTGCGGGCCGCTTCGCGCATGTTGCTCATCTCGATGATCGAGTTGACGTTCGGCACCTTCACAAAGCCGTTCTCGTCCGCGGCGGGGTGAGCCGGATCGTGGATCAGGCTGAACTCGCTCTGGTCCCGGCCGATCTCGGCCACGCGGACCATGGACGAGCCACTGTTCCTGTCGACCATCTCCTCGAACGAGACCGTCTTGCGGCGGTACGGATCCGCGCCGGGCGTCGTTCCCCGGGAGTCCGCGTTGGCGACGTTCTCCGCGACGATCCGCAGGCGCTGCCCCTGGGCGTGCATCCCGCTGGCGGCGATCGAAGTGATGGACTTGAGCGGATCCATGACGTCTGCTCCCGGTTACTTGCTCGAGGCCGCGAGGCCGATCAGCTCGTAGCCCTTGCGGTAGAGCTGTGCGGCGAGGCGGTAGTCCTCGGAAATCTGGCTGGCCTTGATGGATTGCTCTTCGAGGACCACCGTGTTGCCGTCGAGGCTCACGTTCCACGAGGCTTCGTCCTCGCGGACGGCCACGTCGCCGCCGGCGGTCGACCCGCCGATGTGGCCGGTGTTCGTGGCGGCAAGGCCGCCGCCGCTCCCCGAACTGTCGAGCATCTGTTCGAACGGCGAGACGTCGCGGGCCCGGAAGCCCGGGGTATCCGCGTTCGCTATGTTTTCGGACACGACCTGCTGACGCGCGCCCAGCCACTGCATCCGCTGGGAGGCGACCTGGAAGAAGGACATTGCTTCGAGCTTCATCCGGTATTCCCTTTCTCTTTCACAAGTATTAACATGAATAAATCCAAGATCAATCGGGAATGTATCCATGCAAACCTTATTTTCCGAGCTGACATCGACAGCACGGCGCATGGAAACCTCCCGGATCACGGGCCAGGTCTCTTCCGTGCGGGGGCTCTTGCTGACGGCGACGGGCCTCGAGCGCGCCATCGGGATCGGGCAGAGGTGTCGTGTTCTAGGGGCTTCCGGCCCGGTCCTGGGCGAGGTCGTGGGCGTCGATGGGACCGGCAGCCATGTCCTTCCGTTCGGGACCTGGGACGGAGTCGTGGCCGGGGACCGCGTCGAGATCAGCCCCATCGGTGAGAGCGTCAGGCCGCAGGACGGATGGGTCGGACGGGTGGTCGATGCGCTCGGGCGGCCGCTCGACGGTGCCGGGCCGCTTCCGGAAGGTCGCGAGGCACGCAGCGTCAGGGCGGCACCGCCGCCCGCCTTCGACCGGCGCCGGGTCGGTGCGCGCATGGAGACGGGCATACGTGCCTTCGACGTCTTTACCCCGCTCTGCCGGGGGCAGCGGATGGGTGTCTTCGCCGGCTCGGGTGTGGGCAAGTCGAGCCTCATGGGGATGCTGGCCCGCAACGCCGATGCCGACGTGATCGTCGTGGGCCTGATCGGCGAGCGCGGGCGAGAGGTGCAGGATTTCATCCAGACCGACCTCGGGCCCGAAGGACTCGCCCGGGCGGTTCTCGTCGTTTCCACCGGGGACGAACCGCCGTTGATGCGCCGCCAGGCGGCCTGGACGGCGATGGCCGTGGCCGAGCACTTTCGCGAGCAGGGGAAACAGGTGCTCCTGCTGCTCGACTCCATCACCCGCTTCGCGACCGCGCAGCGCGAGATCGGCCTGTCGGGGGGCGAGCCGCCGACCTCGCGGGGCTATCCGCCGACGGTCTTCTCCGAACTGCCGCGCCTGCTCGAAAGGGCGGGGCCCGGCAGCGAGGGGCAGGGCGACATCACCGCGCTCTTCACGGTCCTGGTCGAGGGCAGCGACATGGACGAACCCGTCGCCGATACCGTCCGGGGGATCACGGACGGGCACATCGTGCTCGACAGGCGCATCGCCGAGAGGGGCCGTTACCCCGCGGTGGATCTGCAACGGAGCATCTCGCGGATGCTTCCCGACTGCCATGGCCCCGACGAGTACGCGATCCTGCAGAGCGCCCGGCGGGCGCTGGCCCGCTACGCCGACATGGAGGAACTGATCCGGATCGGCGCCTACCGGCCCGGCAGCGACGAGGAGACCGACGCCGCCATCCGGCTTGCGGAACCGGTCGGAGACTTCCTCACGCAGCGCAAGGGCGAGGCGACACCCTCCAGCGAAACCTTCGCCGAACTCTACCGGCTGCTCGCCGAAGCGAACATCGACGTGGCCCTGCCGGATGGTCGGGGGGCGGCGCCGCCGCCCGCCCGGGTCTAGCTCGGCGGGGCGTTATTCCTCCTCGGGCTCGATGACGATGTCGTTCAGGACGTCCAGGTCCGGCGGCAGCGGCTCATCCCCGGCCGGCGCTCCGTGATACGAGAGCATGTAGGCGATGATGTCGATGTACTGCTGGTCCGTGAACTGGCCCGGATTGCTGATCGGCATCGAGGACCTCGTGAACTCGAAGAGCGACCCGACCGTGCTCCCGTTCCAGCTCCGCATGTAGGCGGTGCCCGCCAGCGGCGGGGCCGGTGACATGTCGGCCGTGTCCGGAGCGCCGTTCAGGCGCGAGCCGTGGCACGGCGCGCATCCGCCCTGGTAAAGAAGGCGCGCGCCTTGCGCCTGGTCCTCTGTGAAGACGCCGTCCCAGATTGTCCGGGTCGCCACCTGCTCTGGGGGCTCCACGGAGGCCAGCAATTCCTCGGCCTGCGACTCGTCCACGGTTCCGAAGTCGTTGCCCCAGCTTGTCCGGACGTAGCTCGCGACGGCCGCCAGGTCGCGTGGTCCGAAATCGGGGAATGCCGGCATGGACTTCAGGCCGTAGTGGACCCGCTGAACGATCAGCGAGGGATCGGACAGGCGGTCGTTACCGGCCAATGCGGGAAAGTTCGGTGGCAACCCCTCTCCGTCGGACTGGTGGCATTGCGCGCAGTTGGTCTCGAAGATCTGCTCGCCCTCGCCGAGGAGGTCGCCGTCCTGAGCAAGGGCTATTGTGGGGAGCGCGAGGGCCGCGAAACCCGCTGCAAGTACGCGTCTGGTCATCCTGTTGTGTCTCCTGCTTTCTCTCAGATGGCGGGCAGTGGCCTACCAGTTGCCGGAAGGCGGCGGTTCGGCCTGAAGCGCGGCCTCCGTCGTCACGTCGTCCTCCACATCGAGCTTGCGCCGCATGGGGTACCGGCCGCGGCCGGAGACGAAGACGGTGTAGCTGCCTTTCGCGACGCGGAGCCTCGCGCAGCCGTCCTCGTCGGTTGTGGCGCGGTAGGGGTGCATCACGACGCTCTGGCCGGGCAGGGGGTCCCCGCTCTCGCTGTCGGTCACGCGCACCGTAACCAGCGCTTCGGCGGCCGCGGTCGTCCGGATGCGGAGCGGGGCCTCGGCCCCCGGATGCAGGGCATCGCCAGCGTCGACGCGGATCGACCAGTCATGGCGGCCCTCCGTCTCCGGAGCGGTCAGCTCGGCCCGGGCCACATAGAGGCTCTGGGTGCCGGGTAGGATCTCGCCGGAAAGGGTGCCGTTCCCCATGACCTCGCCCGTCGCATCGACCACCTCGAACCGGCGTCCGGTCATCTCGCAGCCGCTCGAACACTTTAGCCCGATCTCGGCGGTGAACCGGCTGCCCGCTTCGATCGCGGTGGGCACCCCCCAGACGTTGAGCCTCGTCGTGTGGGCGGTGACGGTGACCGTGAAGGCCAGGGCTTCGGTCTCCTGCAGATCGTCCTGCTTCGCGCCGGCGAGCGGCACGGCCCGCCATTCATACGTTCCGGGCTCGGAGGGCACGTCGAGCGTCAGCTTGCCCGTCCGGTTCACGCGGCCGTCGAACTGCACGATCTCGAGCTCCCCCGCGGGCGCATCGTCATGGTCGATGATCTGGAGGGTCTGGCCGGTCATGTCGCGCGGCGGCGTGGAGGCAAGCTTTGCTGTGAGGGTCATCGTCGCGCCGGCATCGACCGTCTCCGGCGTGACGGTCAGGCCGCTGGCTTTCAATGCAGCAGTCATTGTCCTTGGTCCTGTCAGAGTGGGGAAGGGACCGGCCAAACCGGGTCGGCCGGTCCCGGACCGGCGGGGCACGGGCACCCGCCGGCATCTCGGTGGATCAGTCCACGTCTTCGGTCGGGACGTCCGCGTCTTCCATGTCGGCCGACCCTTCGGTGGAGGCGTCGGTCGCCGGCATGGGGTTGGTCTCGTCCGACATCGCTTCGGTGCCCGCGATGTAGCCGTGGACCGTCGCCCGGCCGAGGCCGTGCATCTGGCCGCCGCCGCTGGCCTCGCCGCCGGCGAAGAGCCCCGGGATCGGCTGCATCTCGTTGTCGAGCACCTGGCAGTTCCGGTTCAGCCGGAGGCCGCCGTAGGAGTCGTGCCAGACCACCATGATCGAGGCCGCGTAGTAGGGCGGCTGATCGATCCGGTGCATGGGAGCATCGTCCTGGCCCCGCTCGAAATCGGGGTCGGATCCCTCGTCTACGTAGCTGTTCCACTGCTCGACCGTCTCGACGAGATGCTCCAGAGGAACGCGCTGGAACTCGTTGCCCGACTGGATCTGCTCGGCGAGTTCCTCGAGCGTGTCGGCCTGGAAGAACTGGCCGTTCTCGGTCGAGATGAAGGGCTCCCGGATGGGGAAGTCGCCGCGCTCGACGGCCGCGCTGTCGAAGATCGCCCAGATGGGACCGGAGTAGTACTCCGGAGCCTCGGACCCCTCGTTTATCTGCAGGGCCGCATCCACGCCGTGGGTGAAGTGGTACATCTCGCGCACCCAGTCGATCCGGCAGTTGCGCCAGTCGTAGGGAGTGTGCTCGTCCCAAGTGTTGGGCACGGCGTGCTCGATGCCTCCGGGGTACCGGGGCTCGATCGGCTCGTCCGGCAGCGCCATCTCGTTGAAGAAGCGACGCCCGACCTGGTTCACGGCGATGAGATGCTCGAACCCGGCTTGGCCGACGTTGAACCCTGCGGAGCCCCGGAACGGGAAAGTCGGGTGACCCGGGTACATGTCGGTATAGGCATCCCGCACACCCAGACGCGTCTGGATGTGATAGGTCCGCCGCCCGAAGTTCTGGTGCAGGCCATCGAGGCTCGCGCCCGCCTTCATCCCGGCCAGGATGCCGCTGGCGTCCGCCGCACGGCCCTCGCCGCCCAGAAGCGCCCAGCCGCTGGTCGGGTAGTAGGGCTCGTTCATCCGCGGATAGAACTGGCTGCGGAAGTTCGGGTTGCCCGCGTGCCCGCCGGTGCCGACGATCACGGCGCGATTGGCCTTGATGGTGACCGTCTCGGCCGTCTCCTCGATGTTGCCGTTGGACCAGAAGCTCTGGAGCTGTTCGCCGGTCTCGGGGTCCTGTCGGGGCGTATAGGTCGCCCGTACCCCGATCACCCGGCCGGAGCTGTCCTGGATGAGCTCGTCCATGTGCCGGTTGAACATGAACTCGACGCCCTTCTGGCGGGCCGAGTACTCGAGGCACCGGGACATCGCGCCGCCGCCGTGGACGGCGTTGAGGCCCACGCGGTCCGCCGAGATCGAGAGCTGCCGGGGGCACATGGGGCTCGACCGCTCGGGATCGGCCACGCCGGCGTCCTCCTGCGTGATCGTCCCCGCTTCGATGTCGGTCGTGTCGCCCAGCGTGAGGAATACCGACGAGGCCCGCGCCCGCGACACGCCGCCGCCGAAGTGGGTGCCGTCGATGCGTGCGAAGCGACAGTAGTTGTCCATCAGGAACTGCCGGGTCGGCGGGCAGTTCTCGGCCCAGCCGCGGTGCTGGTCGGGATTGTTGTAGCGGTAGTAGGCATAGCCCTGCTCGTCGAGCACGGACCAGTCGGTCACATCCCGGAACAGGAGCTCGACGTCGTCGTCGAGCGCTTCCTGCGGAACGAGCGGATCGACCTGGATGAAGCCCTCCTCGTCGAGCTCGCCGGCAGCGTCGCGCTGCTGGATCGGGTCGCCGCCGCCGAGCGAGACCCAGGCCCCGCTGTGCAGCATGCGTCCGCCGGCGTCGAAGTTCTGGTCGATGACGATGACCGACGCGCCGAGATCACGGGCCCGGATCGCGGCAGGGAGGCCGGTACACCCGGCACCGAGGACGACCACGTCGGCCTCGTAGTCCCACTGCATCTCTCCCTCTTCGTGCGCGGCGGCCTGGACGGCCGTCGGTCCTCCCAGGGCTGCGGCCCCCGCACCGGCCGCGGCACCCGCGGCAAAGAACTCGCGCCGGCTCAGGCCGGACTCGTCCGTCTTGTGGTCGTCCCGCTTGTTCTTGGGATTGTTACGCTTTCTGGTCATGGCTCGCTCCTCCTCAGCTCTGCGCTGACCTGCTCCGCTGCCTCCTCGCAGCGGACTTGAGCGTCCCCTCATGTCAAAGCTGTCGTGCCGCCGGGGCGGCAATAGGTCGAGGCTCAATCGTCGGGCGTTGAGTGCCGACCGTGCTTCGTCTGTTCCCGAATCGAGGCTAGCAGTTTCCCGCCGGTGCGGCAAATCGTCTCTGCCTTAAGATTGGGCAACCCCGCAAGAGGTGCCTTCGGTGCCAGCTTCAAGCCATTGATAAGGTTATACGATTCAGGCCGCGGGGCCTTCGGTGGCGGCGGAGGGGCGGCCGCCGTCAGATCGCCGCGCGGCCAGCGCGTTCGACCCGAGCAGCAGCAGGATGACCCCGGCGCCCACCGCTTCGATCGCGATCGCGGGCCAAAAGACTGCGACGACGGCGAGGATGGCGACGACCCGCTGCCACTGCAGCAGCGGCGAGAAGAGGAACCCCTCGATCGCCGCGGCGAAGGCGGTCAGCGCGAGGACGGCGAGCAGGCCGTTCCAGAGCACGAGGGGCAGGGGGCCGCCCAGGATGATCGGCTCGTTGAACACCATGAAGAGCGGGATGAGGTAGAGGCCCTTCGCGAACTTCCAGGCCTGGACGGAGGTCTCCATCGGCTTCGCCCCGGCGATGGCCGCGCCCGCGAAGCCGGCAAGGGCCACGGGAGGCGTGACGTTGGAGTCCTGGCTCCACCAGAAGACGACGAGGTGGGCGATCAGGAGAGGAACGCCGAACTCCTCCGTCAGCGCCGGTCCGACGAGGATGATGAGGACGATGTAGGCCGCCGTCACGGGCAGGCCCATCCCGAGTATGAGGCTGGCGATGACCACCAGGATAAGTGCGAGGAGCAGGTTGCCGCCGGAGAAGGCCAGCATCATGGCCGAGAATTTCAGCCCGAGTCCCGTGAGCCCGACCACGCCGACGATGATGCCCGCGACCGCGCAGGCGACGGAGACGGCCACGGCATTCCGGGCGCCGAGTTCGAGCGCATCCAGCGTCTTCATGAACCCCGCCTTGCAGAGCGCGATCCCGCCCGCGAGCGTCGGCCCGTTCGCCAAGTAGTGCAGAAGAGACCGGAGCACCGCCGAGGCGGCCACGGCAAGAATCGCGTAGAAGCCCACCCGCATGGGCGAGTAACCGATGATAAGCAGGGCCACGAGCGCGACCAGCGGCAGGAGGAAATGCCAGCCCTCCATGAGCACGTCCCGCACCCGCGGCAGCTCGGAAGAGGGCATGCCCGTCAGCCCCTGCTTCACGGCGGCGATGTGCACGAGCAGGTAGACCGCGCCGAAATAGAGGATCGCGGGAAAGATCGAGACCAGGACGATATCGATGTAGGGCGTCCGCGTGAACTCGCTGATGAGGAAGGCCCCCGCGCCCATGAGCGGCGGCATGATCTGCCCGCCCGTGGAGGCCGCGGCCTCGACCCCGCCGGCCTGGGCGGGACGGTAGCCGAGCTTCTTCATCAGGGGGATGGTGAAGGCGCCCGTGGTCACGACGTTGGCGATGGCGCTGCCGCTGATCGAGCCCATCCCCGCGGAGGCGATGACGGCGGCCTTCGCGGGCCCGCCGCGCTGGCGGCCAGTGGTGGCGTAGGCGAGATCGATGAAGAACTTGCCCGCTCCGGTCACCTCCAGGAAGGCGCCGAAGAGTACGAAGATGAAGATGAAAGTCGCGGCGACCCCGAGCGGGATGCCGTAGATCCCCTCGGCGCCCAGTGTCAGCTGGCTCGCGAGGCGCTCCAGCGAATAGCCCCTGTGATTGAGGATACCGGGCATGAAGTCGGCCAGAAACGGCAGCTCGCCCCGGTTCCCGGCGAAGGCATAGGCGATAAACACCAGGCCGATGATCGTCATCGGCAGCCCGATCGCCCGGCGCGAGGCTTCGAGGACCACCAGCGTCGTGATGATGCCGACCCAGATATCCTGGTCCCGTGGAATGATGGCGTTCGCGATGGCGTCGATGTTCGCGGGCACCCAGTAGCCGACGAGAATTCCGCACAGGATGAGCGGCCCGTCGATGGCCCAGCCCAGCACGCCTCGCGGCTTGTCGCGGGTAACGGGGTAGATGAGGAAGCAGAGGACGAGGATGAAGCCGAGGTGGATGGGCCTCTGGAAGAAGAGGCCGAGCGGCTGGATCCCCGCGGCGTAGAGCTGGAAGAGAGACAGCGAGATGCCGACGGCCGCCGTGACCTTCAGCAGCAAGGTAGGGCGGGGCATCGAGATCTGGCTCACCTCGGTCACTCGGTCTCCTCCAGCGAGAGCGTCACCCGGTCATGGGCCGCGAGATCGGTCAGCGAGACTTCGCGGTCGCCAGCTCTCAGCCGGTGATCGACCTCCGGTCCGCCAGGGCGCAGGACATAGGCGTTGCCGGGCACCGGCTCGTCCAGATCGACGATCCAGTATCCGCCACGCCCGTCAGAAACCTGCCGCCCGCGCCCGACGATGTGGCCCAGTCCGGCGGCGAAGTCCGGCTGGTGCGAGCGGACAAGGACCATGCGCCCCTCTCGGTTTTCGTAGCAGTCCTGGACTTCAAAGCCCTGGACGGAGTGCCGCCAGAGAACGCACCACTCGCCTCCCTCGGCCACGGGCAGCGCGGCGATCCGGCGTCCGTCGTCCAGCCTCGCGACGAGCTCGGCCGGGTGGGCCGCCGACGCGAGAAGCAGGAGGGCCAGAAGCCCTCCTGCCGAAGTGCTCCGCCTCACGGCCGGAGAGCGTCCGGAATGTCGGCGCCTGCTTCCTCGTAATAGCGGATCGCGCCGGGATGCAGCGGCACCGGGGTCGCCGCCATGGTGAACTCGATCGTCGTCTCGTTCGCCGCCGGGTGCACGGCCTGCAGATCGGCGATGTTCTCGAACATGGCCTTGGTGATCTGGTAGACCGTCTCCTCGTCCATCTCGGACGACGCCACCAGGACGTTCGGCACGCCGATGGTCGAGACGTCCTCCTCGAGCCCCTCGTAGGTATCGGCGGAGAGCGACAGCGCGGTGAAGACGTCGGAGGCTTCCTGCGCCGCGGCGATCTGCTCTTCCGTCAGCGAAATCATCGCGATGTCGTTCGTGGTCGCGAGGTTGAGGATCGACGAGGTAGGCGCGCCCACGCTCCAGAAACCGGCGTCGATGTCGCCGTTGTTGAGCGCGTCAGCGGTCTCGTTGAAGTTCAGCCGCTCGGCGGTGAAGTCGTCGAAGGACATGCCGTTGGCTTCGAGGATGGTCTGCGCGTTGACCTCGGTGCCGGAGCCCGGCGCGCCCACGGAGACACGCATGCCCTCGAGGTCCTCCAGCGACTCGATGCCGGAGTCGGCGAGCGTCACGATCTGCACCATGTTCGCGTAGAGCGACGCGACGCCCCGGATCATCTCCAGCTGCTGGCCGTCGAAGCGGCCGGTGCCGGCGTAGGCCTGCTGCACGGTGTCGGCGAGGCCGATGGCGAGGTCGGCATCGCCGGTGGCGACGAGGCCCATGTTCTCGACCGATGCGCCGGTGACCTCGGCGGTCGCGGCATAGCCCTCGACGTTCTGGTTGATCACCTCGGCGAGACCGCCGCCCATCGGGTAATAGACACCTCCGGTGCCGCCGGTCGCGATCGACAGTTGCGTCTGCGCCACGGCCGGCCCGGCCGCGAGAGCGGCGACGGCGGCGAGTGCTTTCATCGTGTTCATGTGTATCCTCCCAGATATCAGTACGGCCCGAGCCTAGCAGGGCGCGGGTCCAACACAAGATTCGCCGGCGCGCGCCTTCAAAGTCAGGAAACGGTTGTCAGCCGCGGCCCGAGGCGGCATGCAACCCGGGAGCCAGAAAGAGGGATGCGATGACTGAGCCGACGATGACCGAAGACCTGATCGGCGAGGTGCGCAACAGGTTCGCGCACGTGGAGAGCTGCCCGATCGCGGGCCCCCGCATCTTCTTCGAGAACGCGGGCGGCGCGCTCACACTCAAGTCCGTCGTCGAGACCAGCACCTTTTTCGCGGCGATTCCGGACAACCAGGGCCGGGACAATGCCACGGCCCATGAACTCGTCCGCATCATCGCCAAGGCCAAGTCCGACATGGGCGACTTCTTCGGCGCCTCCTCGGGCCAGTTCTTCGTGGGCGAGAGCGGCACCGAGCTCCTCTTCCGCCTGATCCGCACCGCGGTGACCGCAATGCCCGGCCGAGTTCTCGGCTCGACCGTCGAGCATCCCGCGACCCGCAGCGCCGCCCGGCACTGGTCCGGCGTGCTGGGACGGGAGTACCAGACCGTGCCGCACGACGACGCGGCCGGGCTCGTCCGGCCCGAGGACTACGCCCGCGCGATCACGCCCGACACCTCCGTCGTCACGATCCTGCACACCTCGCCGGTGACGGGCATGGCGATGGACGTGGCCGGCATCGTGCGCGAGGTCCGGGCCGTCGCGCCGGAGGCCTTCGTCATCGTGGACGGCATCCAGCACGCCTGCCACGGCGGCATCGACATCGACGCCTACGACGTCGATGGATACGTCGTCTCGCCCTACAAGGTCTTCTCCCGCCACGGTTACGGCGTCGCCTGGGTCTCAGACCGCTTCAAGGCGCTGGACCACGAGCGTCTCGCCGGCGGCCCGCCCGAGAGCTGGGAATTCGGAACCCGCGACACGGGGGCCTACGCCACCTTCTCCGATGTCGTCGGTTACTTCGACTGGCTGGGCGGAGAGGTCTCCGGGGAGACAGACCGCCGCTCCCGCATCCTCGCGGCAGGGCGCGCCATCCACGCGCAGGAAAAGGCCCTGACCGACGCCGCCCTCTACGGAACCGGCAACCAGCCCGGACTATCGGAGATGCCCGGCGTCAACATCGTGGGCGGCGTCGAGAACGCGGCCCGCGAGGGTCTCGTCTCCTTCTGGACCGATAGCATTCCCGCCGAAGAGATCGTCTCCGCCCTCAACGCCGAGGGCGTGCGCACGCATACCCGCAAGGCAGACCACTACTCCGGCAACATCCTCGACCCCCTCGGCCAGTCCTCCTGCGTCCGGGTCTCCTTCTGCCACTACAACACGGTCGCCGAGGTCTCCCGCTTCCTGTCGCTCATGCACGGATTGCTGGGCCCGGGCGACGGGGCCTGATCGGATGGCCTCTGCGCCATGACCTACGACTTCTGCGTCATCGGCGGCGGCATCGTGGGTCTTGCCACCGCCCGGGCCCTTCTGGCGCGCAGGCCCGGCGCTTCGTTGCTGCTGCTCGAGAAGGAGGGTGCCCTCGGCCGCCACCAGACCGGCCGCAACTCCGGCGTCATCCATTCCGGCATCTACTACCCGCCGGGCAGCCTCAAGGCGCAGCTTTGCCGCGAAGGCTCGGCGCGAACCAAGGAGTTCTGCACCGAGCACGGCATCCCCTTCGAAAACCGCGGCAAGCTGATCGTCGCCACACGGCCGGACGAGGTCCCCCGACTCGACGCCCTGCAGACCCGGGCGGGGGAGAACGGGATCGATGTTGAGCGCCTCGACCCCGCGGGCATCGCCGAACGCGAGCCCAACGTTGCGGGGCTTGCGGCCCTCTTCGTGCCGGCCTCTGCCATCGTCGATTACGGGGCCGTGCTGGAGGCGCTGGCCCGCGAGTTGGAAGGGCAGGGCGCCGAGATCCGGCTCGGCACGCCCGTCGAGGCGATCCGGGACACCGGGGATGCCGTCGAGCTTCGAGGCGGTGGAGAGACTTTCCGCGCCGGGCGCCTCGTCGCCTGCGCCGGCCTGCAGTCTGACCGCATCGCCCGGCTTGCGGGACTGCAGATCGCGCATCGCATCGTGCCTTTCCGCGGCGAGTACTACCGCCTCGCGCCCCGGCTCAACGACGTGGTCCACGCGATGATCTACCCGGTGCCCGAGCCGGGCCTGCCCTTCCTCGGCACCCACCTGACGCCTATGATCGACGGCTCGGTGACCGTTGGCCCCAACGCCGTCCTGGGCCTCGCCCGAGAGGGGTACCCGAAGGGCTCACTCGATCTCCGCGACCTGCGCGACACCCTGAGCTTCCCGGGCTTCTGGAAATCCATCGCCGGCAATATCCGCCCCGGCTTCAACGAATTGCGCAACACCCTCTTCAAGCGCCGCTACCTCGCCGAATGCCGCCGCTACTGCCCCTCCCTCGAACTCGAGGACCTGCAGCCCATGGAGCCCGGAATCCGCGCGCAGGCCATCCTGGACGACGGCACGATGGCCGGGGATTTCCTCTTCCTCGACACCGACCGCTCCCTCCACGTCTGCAACGCCCCGTCCCCCGCCGCCACCTCGGCCCTCCCCATCGGCGACATGATCGCCGAGCGGCTCCTGGGCCGGAATCGATAGGAAGGGCGGTGCTTGCCAGGGGCAGTCCCAGGCGAGACGGCTGTTGGGAAAATGAAGCGAAGAGCGGAGGACCCTCGGCCGCGCGGCTACTGCACGGGAGGAGAAAAGGCCCTGAGAGCTCATGGCCTGATTTCGCTAAGAAAGTTTGATTTTGGCTCCGGCGGTAGGGATCGAACCTACGACCAATTGATTAACAGTCAACTGCTCTACCGCTGAGCTACGCCGGAACACGGGGGCGGATATAGCAATGGTGCGCAGGGGCGTCCAGAGGGTCGCGCGAGAAAACTCGAAGCCGATCAGGCGGTGCGCGCAGGGGCGAAACGGGCCTCCGGGGAGAGGCCCGGCTCGGCGGTGACGAGACCGCGCTCGTGGAGGTCGGCGAGGTGGGCGAAGACGTTGCGCGCGGCGGCGGGGTGGAGGGACGGAGGCACTTCGGCATAGAGGCGGGCGGTCAGGGTCGAGACCGTGTCTCCCGGGCCGAGGGCTTCGAGGAGCTGCGCTTCCCTGTCGCGCCGGTGCCGGACCAGCCGGTCGATGCGGGCCACCGGGTCTTCGATCGCCGGGCCGTGGCCCGGCAGGAGGAGGGCAGGGGGGTGCTCCCTTAGTCGCCGGCAGCTCTCGAGAAATTGCGCAACGTCCCCGTCGGGTGGCGAGATCATCGTGCTCGCCCAGCCCATGACGTGATCGCCCGACAATCCGTACTCCGGACAGAGCAGGCAGATGTGATGGCCCATGTGGCCTGGAGTGCGCAGCACCTCGAGTCGCCAGCCGTCGCCCTCCAGACCCTCTCCGTCGGCAAGGACCCGGTCGGGCACGAACCCCGCGATCACCCCTTCGCCGCCTCCCGACAGGCCCTCGGCGGCGAGACGCGACATGACGGCGCTGCGGCCATCCGAGGCGGCGCCCCCGGCCAGCACCGGCACGTCGAGCTCCCGGGCGAGCGGAGCGGCCAGCTCGGCGTGGTCCCGGTGAGCATGGGTCAGGACGACCGCCCGGACGGGCCGTCCGCCGATGGCGCGGCGCAGGGCTTCGCGGTGATCGGCCAGGTCCGGCCCCGGGTCGACGACGAGCAGGTCGCGTCGACCGACGATGTAGCTGTTGGTGCCCCAGAAGGTCATCGGCGAGGGATTGGGCGCGAGGACGCGCAGCACACCCTCGGCCACCTCCTCGGCGATGCCGGGCCGCGGTGCGTTTCCTTGGGCGGGGGATGAGGGTAGCGTCGCGCTCATGTCCTTCGCCTGGCTCAAGAGATACATGCCCCGCAGCCTCTACGGCCGGGCCGCGCTCATCCTGGCGCTTCCGGTCTTCGGCCTGCAACTTATCGTGACGCTGGCCTTCATCCAGCGGCATTTCGAGGACGTCACCACCCAGATGACCCAGGCGCTGGCCTACGAGCTTCGCTACCTGGTGTCCAATGTCTCCGAAGCGTCCGACCTGGCCGCGGCCCGGCAGCGGGCCGTCGAGATCGGCGCGCCCCTCGACCTCGATACCATGCTTCCGGCAAGGGATGTCCCCACGCGACAGATCCGCCGGTTCTACGATCTTTCCGGAAACGTCGTGCTCGAGGTGCTCGATCAGGAAGTGCCCAGCCTCATCGCCACCGCGCTTCCCGACGACCGGACGGTGCGGGTCTGGCTCGAGACTCCCTACGGCCCGTTGCGCGTGGAGACCGAGCGGGAAAGGGTCTCCGCCTCCAACCCGCACCAGTTGCTCGTGGTCATGATCGTCTTCGGCGTCCTGCTGACCGGGATCGCCTACGTCTACCTGCGCAACCAGCTGCGGCCGATCACCCGAATGGCGCGGGCCGCCGAGGAATTCGGGAAAGGCCGGACGGTGCCCTACCAGCCGTCGGGTGCGACCGAGGTGCGCGCCGCGGGACGGGCTTTCGTGGAGATGCGCGGACGCATCGAGAGGCAGACCCAGACGCGGACCATGATGCTCTCGGGCGTCAGCCACGATCTCCGGACACCGCTCACCCGGCTGCGGCTCGGGCTCTCGATGCTCGACGAAGAGGAGGCGGAACCCCTCCTGGCGGACGTGGACGAGATGCAGCACCTCCTCGACACCTTCCTCGATTTCGCCCGGGCGGATGCCGAGGACGAGGTGGAGGAGGTCGATCCGCTGGACATCGTGCGGGCTGCGGTCGAGGACGCGGGCCGATCCGGCCGCGACGTGGAAATGGGGCCCGTCACGGGCGAGGCGACGCGGCTTCGCCTCCGGCCGCTGGCCCTGCGGCGCTCGCTCGACAACCTGCTGGGCAATGCCCTGCGCTACGGCACCCGCGCCCGGGTGTCCGTCCGGTTCGGAGAGCGGTTCCTGCGCATCGCCGTCGAGGACGATGGCCCGGGGATACCCCCGGACCGGCGCGAAGAGGCGATGCGTCCCTTCGTGCGGCTCGATCCCTCGCGCAACCAGGACAGGGGCTCCGGCGTCGGGCTCGGCCTCTCCATCGTCTCCGACGTGGCGCGCGCCCATGGCGGCGGCTTGCTGCTGGGGGAGAGCGAGGATCTTGGAGGGTTGCGGGCTGAACTGAGGATCGCGCGGTAGGCCCGGAGGGACTCGAACCCCCAACCAAGGCGTTATGAGCGCCCTGCTCTAACCATTGAGCTACAGGCCCGACCGCGCACCCTGCCTAGCAGAGCGCCGGGGCCGGTCAAGGCTCCTGCTGTTCGAGAGGGCTCGCGCCGAGCAATTGGCCGAGAAGCTCCAGCATCGCGGCCTCGTCGGCGGTCAGCGTTTCCGGATCGCCGTCCTGTTCCACCATGGCGCGGAGATCGGCCGGAGTCATGGGCTGAAGCATGGCCGGATCGGGCTCTGACCAGCCGCCGTCCATCGGCATCCCTTCGGCCACCGGCGGAGCATAGGACGCGGTCGTCGGGCCGTCCGCGACGGAGGCGAGGGGGAAGAGGGCGAGGACAAGGCCGAGGCGGATCATGATCAGGGTCTCCTTCGACTGGGTAACGCCGTGAGGGGCGGCCCGGTTCAGCAGAACACCAAGGGATTGCGGCTCCGTTAAGGCGCGGGTGGCGCGTTGCCCTGTCGCGGCGCTTCTTGTATCGCCCCGGCGAGGCGCGCCGCAGGGGACGAGCGACATGACGAACAGGAACGGCCTGAGCTACGCGGCAGCTGGCGTGGACATCGACGCGGGCAACGCCCTCGTCGAGCGGATCAAGCCCGCGGCGAAATCGACCGAGCGGCCCGGGACCATGGCGGGGCTCGGCGGCTTCGGGGCGCTCTTCGATCTCAAGGAGGCGGGCTACACCGATCCGGTTCTCGTGGCCGCGACCGACGGGGTGGGGACCAAGCTGCGCATCGCCATCGACACGGGAGAGGTCTCTGGCGTGGGCATCGACCTCGTGGCGATGTGCGTCAACGACCTGGTCTGCCAGGGCGCCGAGCCGCTCTTCTTCCTCGACTACTTCGCCACCGGCAAGCTCGAGGTCGAGTCGGCCGCGCGGGTGGTCGAGGGCATTGCGGAAGGCTGCCGCCGCTCGGGCTGCGCGCTGATCGGCGGCGAGACGGCCGAAATGCCGGGGATGTACCCGGCAGGGGACTTCGACCTCGCGGGCTTCGCCGTGGGCGCGATGGAGCGGGGCGGGGCACTGCCCGCGGGCGTCGCAGAGGGCGACGTGCTGCTGGGCCTCGCTTCGGACGGCGTGCATTCCAACGGCTATTCCCTCGTGCGCAAGGTGGTCGAACGTGCGGGCCTGGCCTGGGACGCCCCTGCGCCCTTCGCCGACGGTACGCTCGGCGCGGCATTGCTCGCGCCGACCCGGCTCTACGTGAAACCTACGCTTGCCGCCGTCCGGGCCGGAGGCGTCCATGCCCTGGCCCACATCACAGGCGGCGGGCTGACCGAGAACCTGCCGCGTGTCCTCCCGGAGGGGCTGGGCGCGCACATCGACCTCGGCGCCTGGGACCTGCCGCCAGTCTTCCGCTGGCTCTCGGAGGCCGGAGGACTGGACCAGGCGGACCTGCTCAAGACGTTCAACGCCGGGATCGGCATGGTCGCCGTGGTCGCCGCCGACCGGGCGGAGGCGCTGGCCGCCCTGCTGACGGAGGCGGGCGAGACCGTGCACCGGATCGGCGTGGTCACCTCCGGCGAAGGCGTCAGCTACACCGGCGCACTGGCCTGATGCGGACGGCCGTCCTGATCTCGGGCGGCGGCTCGAACATGGTCGCGCTCGTGGACTCGATGACCGGTCACCATCCTGCGACGCCTGCGCTGGTCCTCTCGAACCGCCCCGAGGCGGGCGGCCTCGCCCGTGCCGCCGAAAGGGGCGTGCCGACCGCCGTCGTCGATCACCGCGACTTCGCCGGTCGCGAGAAGTTCGAGGACGAGATCCATGCCCGGTTGACCGAGGCGCGGGCCGACCTCGTCTGCCTCGCGGGTTTCATGCGCATCCTGACGCCGCGCTTCGTCGCGCGCTGGCAGGGGCGGATGCTCAACATCCACCCCTCTCTGCTGCCGCTCTATCCCGGGCTCGACACGCACGCCCGCGCGCTCGCATCGGGCGACAGTCACCACGGCTGCACCGTCCACGAGGTCACGTCGGAACTCGACCAGGGGCCCATCCTCGGGCAGGCGCGGCTCGCGGTCCGGGCGGAAGACACGCCCGAAACGCTTGCGTCCCGCGTCCTGCGCCTCGAGCATCGGCTCTACCCGGCCGTGCTCGCCCGGTTCGCGGCGGGCGACCGCACGCCGGTCGAGATCGAGGGCGACTGACCCGTCTTTGCTTTCCTCGGCGGCTCCGATAGGAGAGGGGCCGCCGGAGACAAGGCCCTGCGAGACGGAGACTACATGCGCACGATCACCACGACCGAGGAGCTCAAGAGCTTCTGCGAGGCTGCGGCCCGCGCCCCCTATGTCACGGTCGACACGGAGTTCCTGCGCGAACGGACCTACTACCCGCTCCTCTGCCTCGTTCAGCTCGCCTATCCGGGCGATGGAGAGACGGACGCCGTGCTCGTGGACCCCATCGAGGGGTCGGAAATGGATCTCGCGCCGCTCTACGATCTCTTCCGTGACCATGGCGTGGTGAAGGTCTTCCACGCGGCGCGGCAGGATCTGGAGATCTTCTGCATCGAGGGCGACGTCATCCCCGAGCCGCTCTTCGACACGCAGGTCGCCGCGATGGTCTGCGGCTTCGGCGAGCAGGTCGGCTACGAGACGCTGGTGCGCAAGATCGCCAAGCAGTCCCTCGACAAGTCCTCGCGCTTCACCGACTGGTCCCGCCGCCCGCTCTCGGACGCGCAGCAGCGCTACGCGCTCGCCGACGTCACGCACCTGAGGGTGATCTACGAGGAGCTGAAGGCCCAACTCGACAAGTCCGGCCGCACCAAGTGGCTGGCCGAGGAGATGGCGGTGCTGAAGGACCCGGGGACCTACCGCGTCGACCCCGACAACGCCTGGCAGCGCGTGCGCACCCGCACCAACTCCGCCAAGTTCCTCGGCATGGTCCGCGAGCTCGCGAAGTTCCGCGAGGCCTATGCCCAGCGGAAGAACGTGCCGCGCAACCGCGTCTTCAAGGACGACGCGCTGGTCGAACTCGCCTCCACCAAGCCCGCCACCGTCCAGGATCTCGGCCGCTCGCGCCTGCTGCTGCGCGAGGCCCGCAAGGGAGAGATCGCCGAGGGCATTCTGGCCGCGGTCGCCGCGGGCAAGGAGGCCGATACCGCCGACCTGCCGCAGCCCGACCGCTCGCGCGAGAAGATGACCGTGAACCCCGCCCTGGCCGACCTGCTGCGGGTGCTGCTCAAGGCCAAGGCCGAGGGCGAGGGCGTGGCGCAGAAGCTCATCGCGACCGCCTCCGAACTCGACGAAATCGCCGCCGGCCATCGCGATCTTCCCGCCCTGAAAGGCTGGCGCAAGGAGGTCTTCGGGGCCGACGCGCTGAAGCTCGTGAATGGCGAGATCGCGCTCGCCGCCAAGGGTTCAGACGTGATCCTGATCGAACTCTGAGTCAGTAGCGCGCGGTCAGGGCATTGCCCTGGCCCACGACGCGGACCGCCCGGATCGCGGCGAGATCCTCGGCATCCAGGTGCACGGCCGCGGTAATCGGACGCTGGCCGATCCGCGCGTCCGAGGGGAGCTCGGCCCGGAATGCCAGGACCAGCGTTCCGTTCTCGTAGCCTTCCCGCGTGAGCTGTGCGTTGAAGGCGCCTGCTGAGGGGGCCACGCCGGCGGCGCTCACCACCGCGCCGGTCGCCGAGGGCTCGAACCGGACCCCGGTGACCTGCGCCACCAGCGGCCGCGCCTCGACCACGCTCTGACGCTGCTCCGCGGTGATCAGCGGACGCCGGGGGGCGTTGGCGGGGGCCTGCGTCCGGGCGCCCAGAGAGCCGAAGGGGTTGATCGAGCCGAGCGACCCCAGTGATCCGAGAGAGCCGGTCTGGCCGCAGCCCGAAAGGGCGAGGCCCGCGCAGAGCGTGAGAGTGGCGAGGCGCATGGTCTGTCCGTCCGTCGTTCGTCCCCGAACTTGCTAGCCGATCGCCGGAAAAGGGGAAAGCCTTTCACTGGACGGGGCGGCGCACGGCGCATAAGTCCCCCGGAACGGCAAAGAGGAGCGGACATGGCCCAGGAAGCCTTCGAGGAGATCGCCGAGACCTTCGAGTTTCTCGACGACTGGGAAGAGCGCTACCGCCACGTGATCGAGCTCGGCCGCGCCATGGAGCCGCTCGAGGAGGCGCTGCGAGTCCCCGCGACCAAGGTCGAGGGCTGCGCCAGCCAGGTCTGGCTCGTGCCCCGCATCGAGGGCGAGGGCCCGGGGGCCACCTTCCGCTTCCGCGGCGACAGCGACGCGATGATCGTGCGCGGCCTGATCGCCGTCCTGCGCGCGCTCTACGACGGGCTCTCGGTCCGCGAGGTGGGCGAGGTCGACGCCCGGGCCGAGTTCGGCCGGCTCGGCCTCAACGATCACCTCTCTGCACAGCGCTCCAACGGGCTGCGCGCGATGATCGAGCGGATCCGCGGTCTCGCCGCGCAGGCCGCCGCCTAGGCCGGCGGGACGGCGCTCTTCTGCGAAGACGCCCCGCCCGCCGTCCCGCGGGCCGCGCCCTGCCGGGGCGGGCCGGGGAGGGGGCGCTGCCCCCGCCGCGGCTGCGCCGCGGCCCCCCGGGAATATTTTCGCCCAGAAGAGGGAGCGGGAATCTGGTCATCCCCCGCGCCCGGGAGTAAGTCCCGGACATGGCCCGCTTTCTGATCCTGCAGCTCCGTCCCGAGGCCGAGGCCGCCGACGAGGAGTTCGCGGCGATCCTGGGCAAGGGCGGGCTCCTCCGCGACGAGGTGCACCGGATCCGGCTCGACCAGGATCCGTTGCCCGCCGACCTCGATCCCGGCGACTACGCGGGCGTCATCGTCGGCGGCGGGCCGGGCTGCGTGAGCGATCCGCCGGAGGCCAAGCGGCCGCTCGAGGCGCGGATCGAGGCGGATTGCCTCTCCCTCATGCCCGCGATCCTGGAGCGCGACATCCCCTTCCTCGGCTGCTGCTACGGCATCGGCATCCTGGTGCATGCCCTGGGCGGCGACGTCTCCAAGGACCGGTACGGCGAGCCGGTGGGCGCGGTGCCCTGCCGGGTCACCGAGGCCGGGGCCGAGGATCCGCTGCTGGCCGGGTTGCCGGAGCGCTTCGACGTCTTCGTGGGCCACAAGGAGGCGGCACAGGCGCTGCCTTCCGGCGTCGCGCACCTGCTGGAGGGGGAAGCCTGTCCCTACCAGATGATCCGCGCAGGCCGGAACGTCTATGCCACCCAGTTCCACCCGGAGGCCGATGCGGCGGGTTTCGAAACCCGGATCCGCATCTACAAGGACCGCGGCTACTTCGACCCCTCCGAGGCGGGAGACCTCATCGCCATGTGCCGGGCGGCCGAGGTGACGGTGCCCGAGCGCATCCTCGCCCGCTTCGTGGATCTCTGCAGGTGAGCGCGCACGAGCGGTCGCCGCTGGCGGGGATCGCCTGGATGGCCGCGACGGGCATCAACTTCGTCGCCGTCACCGCCATCGTGAAGCACCTCGGCGGGCGGATCCCGGCGGCGGAATCCGCCTTCATCCGCTTCCTGCTCGGCCTCGTCTTCCTGCTGCCGGTCCTGGGCACCCTGCGGCGGCACGAATTCACCCGGCGCCAGCTGCGGCTCTTCGCCGGGCGCGGCGCGGCGCATACCCTCGGCGTGATGCTGTGGTTCTACGCCATGACCCGGATCACGATCGCCGAGGTCACGGCGATGAACTACATGAACCCGGTCTACGTGACCGTGGGCGCGGCGCTGCTCCTGGGCGAGCCGTTGCCGCCGCGCCGTCTCGCTGCCGTGGGCGCGGCGCTGCTCGGGGCGTTCATCATCCTGCGGCCGGGGTTCCGCGCGCTCGATCCGGGGCATTTCGCGATGATCGGCACGGCGATCTTCTTCGCCGCGGGCTACCTGCAGGCCAAGCGGCTGTCCGACGACGTGCCGGCCTCCGTGGTCGTCGCCATGCTGTCGATCACCGTCACCATCGGACTCGGACCCTTCGCCCTGGCGGTCTGGGTCTGGCCCACGCCGGTGGAAGTCGCCTGGCTCTTCGCCGTCGCGGCCTTCGCCACGACCGCGCATTACTGCATGACGCGGGCCTTCGCCGCGGCGCCGCTCACGGTGACGCAGCCGGTCACCTTCCTGCAGCTGGTCTGGGCGATGATCCTGGGTGCCGCCGTCTTCGGTGAGCCGGTAGATGGCTGGGTCGTCCTGGGGGGGACGATCATCGTCGGCTCGGTCACCTTCATCACCTGGCGAGAGCAGCGGGCGCGGCGGCGGGTCACCCCCGGGGTGCACGAGCCCAAGGGCTACTGACGCCCGGTCCGGCTTGCGGCCACGGCGAGGGCCGGGGCACAATCGGTGCATGAAATCCCTCGCCTTTTGTCTCGCTCTCGTCCTCGCGTCCGGTTCGGCCACGGCCCAGATCGCGGGCCCCGCGCGGGTGGTCGACGGCGATACCCTCGAGGTGGGCGGGACCACGGTCCGGCTGCACGGGATCGATGCTCCGGAGATCGACCAGACCTGCGGCAGCGCCTCGGGGGCGGACTGGGCCTGCGGGCGCTGGGTCGCTTCGCGTCTCGGGGAGCGCATCGGCGACGGGGCGGTCAGCTGCCGGCAGCTGGATACCGACCGGTACGGCCGCGCCGTCGCCCGCTGCGCGACGGGGGAACGGGACCTCGGCGCCTGGCTCGTGGGAAACGGGCTCGCCTTCGCGTACAGGCGCTACTCGATGGACTACGACCTGGCGGAGAAGCGGGCCGCGGTGGCGGCGCTCGGCCTCTGGGGCTACGAGGTGACCTCGCCGGCAGCCTTCCGGAGAGCGGGGGAGAGCGAAGGCCCAGCTCCCGCGGGGGACTGCCGGATCAAGGGCAACGTGTCGAACAACGGACGCATCTATCACATGCCGCAGGACACTTACTACGCGGAGACCCGGATCGACCCGGCCCGGGGCGAGCGGTGGTTCTGCTCCGAGGCCGAGGCGCGTGCGGCCGGCTGGCGTCGGGCGCGGCGCTGAAACTTGATCCCGATCAAGGCGCTGCGCGGCGGCCCGGGTGATCCTGCGGCCATCACGAGGAGCAGGAGACAGACATGTCCAACACCCCGCACGAGCTGACCGACGATTTCCCCGGTCGCGAGGACGACATCCGCGCGCTGCGCGCCACCGATCCGCATTTCGCGCAGCTCGCGGATCGCTATCACGCGGTGAACCGCGAGGTGCACCGGGCCGAAACCGACGTCGAGCCGGTGTCGGACGAGCACATGACCGAGCTGCGCAAGGAGCGGATGCGTCTCAAGGACGAGATCGCGGCCCTGCTCGCGGCGAAGGCCGGTCCGCGCGCGCCGGGCCGGGTCGGAGAGGTTTCCTAGGTTTGTCAAGGGTTTGCCCGGGCGTCCAAATTTGGACGCCCGCCGCAGGTCAGCCCTCTTCGGCGGGCTCGGAGGGGCCCTCGACCTGGGCCTGGAAGCGCTCGAAGAACTCCTCGGCCATCTTCTTTGCGAAGCCGCCGACCACCCGGTTGCCGAGCTGGGCGAGCTTGCCGCCCACCTGGGACTCGACGTCGTAGACCAGCTCGGTCCCCTCGGGGACCTCCTGGAGCGTCACGATGGCCGAGCCCTTGGCGAAGCCGGCGACGCCGCCCTTGCCCTCGCCGACCAGCTTGTAGCTGACGGGCGGATTGGCGTCCTCGATCCGGACCTGGCCCTTGAAGGTCGCCTTGACCGGGCCGACCTTCTGCTTGACCACCGCCTGAAAGCCCTCCTCGGCGGAGCCGGTCAGCTCCTCGCAGCCGGGCACGCAGGCCTTGAGGACCTCCGGGTCATTGAGGTGTTCCCAGACCGTCTGCCGGTCGGCGTCGATGGTGCGGGTGCCGGAAAGCTCCATGCGTCGGTCTCCTTGACTGCGCGGCGGACTATCGGGGAAGCCGCGGGCAGGTGCAATCCCGATCACTCGACCCGATAGGGCAGGCCGTCGCGGCGGTCCGGGTCTACCGAGAGACGCCGTTCCAGAGGCGGGACCGAGCGCTGGTGGCAGTCCTTCCGCTCGCAGATCCGGCAGGAGATGCCGATGGGCTCGAAGGCCGCGGCGTTGGCCGTGTCGAGATCGTCGGCATAGACGAGGTCGCCCGCGTGGCGGACCTCGCATCCCAGGCCGATGGCATAGCGGCGGACGGGCGCGCGCCAGGCGTCGCCCGGTTTGGCGATCTCGCGGGCGAGGCAGAGGTAGCGCGCGCCGTCGGGGGTCTCGGCGAGCTGGCGCAGCCAGCGGCCCGGCGTCTCGAAGGCGCGGTGGACGTTCCAGAGCGGGCAGGCGCCGCCGAAACGGGCGAACTGCAGCGAGGTCGCCGAGTGCCGCTTGGTGATCGTTCCGGCCTGGTCGACCCTGACGAAGAAGAACGGCAGCCCCTTCGCGCCCGGCCGCTGGAGGGTCGAGAGCCGGTGCGCGACCTGCTCGAGGCTCGCGCCGAAGCGGACCGCGAGACGTTCGAGATCGTGGCGCTCCTGCTGCGCCGCCTCGAGGATGTCGGTGTAGGGCAGGAGGGCGGCCCCCGCGAAGTAATTGGCGAGCCCCACGCGGGCGATGGCCCGGCTCTCGGGCGTCTGGAACCGCGCGAGATCGAGCGTCGCGTCGATCAGGTCGCCCTGCGTGAGCAGCGCCACCTGCACGAGCAGCTGGAAGTCCCCCGTCGCGGCGGGCGCGCGCGACGACAGATAGAGCGTCCGGCTGTCCGGATCGAAGGCCCTCACCGGCCCGTCGGCGCTCTCGGCCACGCGGATGGACCGGCGCTCCAGCAGGTCGTGACCCGCCTGGGCCGGGCTTCGGCCCGCCTGCCGCCCGCGCGTGGCGAGGCGCTCGGCGGCCCGGTCCACTGCGTCGATGTAGTTGTCGCAGTAGTGGAAGAAGTCGCGCACCTCTTCCCAGGGGGAGGGGCTCACGCGCGCGTCTTCCCGCCCGAGCGCCGCATCGAGGGAGGCCAGGCGTTCGTGGCCCTGCCGGTAGGCCTTGTGCAGGTCGAGGAAGGCCCGCATCAGCCCCGGCGCGTTGGAGGCCACCAGCCGGAGATCGGCGAGCGCGGGCGCGGGGCCGGTGAAGACCGGATCGGCCAGCGCCTCCCGCATGTCGGAGATCAACCGCGCCTCGTCCCCGCTCGTAAGCTCGGTCACGTCGAAGCCGAACTCCTGCGCCAGCGAGAGGACCACAGCCGTGGAGACCGGCCGGTTGTTGTTCTCCATCTGGTTCAGGTAGGGCAGGGAGACGCCGAGCTTCTCGGCAAAGGCCTTCTGGGTCAGCGAGAGCCGTCCCCGGAACTCCCTCAGCTTCGCCCCGGCATAGAGTTTCTGAACCGCCATCGCCCGCCTTTGCAGCTTTGCGATGCAGGGTTAGCCAAAGCTAACCAGTGGCTCAAGTCTAGAGGCTCAGCTTTCGCTCCCGCCGCATCACGCCAAGGATCGCGACGCCCGACAGCACGGTCGAGGCCAGCATGATCGACAGCAGCACCCGCGCACCGGTCTCCGGTGTCAGCATGGCCGCCGCGATCGCCGAGAGCACGGCGCCCCCGCCGATCATGAAGGCGCCCGAAAGCCCGCTCGCCGTCCCGGCGAGGTGCGGGCGGACCGAGAGGACGCCTGCCGTTGCGTTGGGCAGCGTCATGCCGTTGCCGAAGCCAAGGAAGGTGCAGAAGGCGAAGAAGACGAAGGCCCCCGAGAGGCCCGCGATGACGAGGACGAGCGAGAGGAACAACCCGGCGGTCGCCACGCCCACCCCGATCAGGATCATCCGGTTGATCCCGAGAGCGACGGAGAAGCGGCCGGAAATCCCATTGCCGAGAGCGTATCCGATGGCCGGCGCGCCGAGCGCGAGACCGGTCAGGACCGGCGAGAGGCCAAAGACGTCCTGCGCCACGAAGGAGGCGCCGCCCAGGTAGGCGAAGAAGGCGCCCGAGGCGAAGGCCATGCAGAAGGTGTAGCCCCAGAAGCGCGGGCTCCGCAGGAGCTCGGGGTAGGTCCGGAACTGGTCGCGGAAGCCGGTGCCGTCTCCCTCGATGGTCTCGCCCTGGTCCGCCAGTACGAGGGCCAGAACTCCGCCCCCCGCCAGGGCCAGGAAGATGAAGGTCGCGTGCCAATCGAAGGCCTGGTCGAGCGCACCGCCGATCATCGGGCCGACCATTGGCACGAGCGCCATGCCCATCGTCACGTAGCCGATCATCGATGCGGCCTGCTCCTGCGGAACCATGTCCCGGACAATGGCGCGGGCCAGAACGATGCCGGTCACGACCGCGCCCTGAAGCATCCGGAAGAGCAGGAAGACCCCGGCGGTCGGAGCCAGCAGCGCCCCGATGGTTGCCACGATGAAGATCATCAGCGCGCCAGCCATGACGGGGCGGCGCCCGTACCGGTCGGAGATCGGTCCGATCATGATCTGCAGAACGGCGGTGGTCGCCAGGTAGCCCGAGACCGCAAGCTGCATGACAGCGTAGTCCACGTCGAAATAGTCGGCCATCCCCGAGAGGGACGGCAGGAAGATCGACATGTTGAGCGCCGAGATCCCGGCGATCAGGATGAGCGTCAGGACGTGGGGCGGAGTGCTCCGGTCGAGAAATCGGATCGCGGGCATTGTGGTCATGGAGCCTATCTAGCGATTGGAGCGTCACGGTCCATGTGCTCTGGTGCACAAAGTGGAGGGCTGTTTGCTGCTTTGCAAAAACGATGGCGGGCGAATGGCGTGGTTTGCAAATATTCCGCTTCCCGCTTCAATCGGCACGCCGGTTGGCCTATTGCGGAACGAAAGGGGGGCGCCATGAAGGACATCCTGCAGGAACTCGAGCGGCGCCGGGCCGACGCGCGCCTCGGCGGCGGAGAGCGGCGGATCGCGGCCCAGCATTCCAAGGGCAAGCTCACCGCACGCGAACGGGTCGAGCTGCTGCTCGACGAGGGCTCCTTCGAGGAGTTCGACATGTTCAAGGCGCACCGCTGCACGGACTTCGGGATGGAGTCGCAGCGGCCCGCCGGCGACGGCGTGATCACCGGTTGGGGCACGATCAACGGTCGCATGGTCTACGTCTTCAGCCAGGACTTCACCGTCTTCGGCGGCTCGCTGTCCGAGACGCACGCCGAGAAGATCTGCAAGATCATGGACATGGCGATGCAGAATGGCGCTCCGGTGATCGGCATCAACGATTCCGGAGGTGCGCGCATCCAGGAAGGCGTGGCCTCCCTCGCGGGCTATGCCGAAGTCTTCCAGCGCAACATCATGGCCTCGGGCGTGGTCCCGCAGATCAGCGTCATCATGGGGCCCTGCGCGGGCGGCGCGGTATACTCCCCCGCGATGACCGACTTCATCTTCATGGTGAAGGACTCGTCCTACATGTTCGTCACCGGCCCCGACGTGGTGAAGACCGTGACCAACGAACATGTCACGGCCGAGGAACTGGGCGGCGCGCTGACCCACACCCGCAAGTCGTCCGTCGCCGACGGCGCCTTCGAGAACGACGTGGAGGCGATGGCCGAGGTCCGGCGGCTGGTGGACTTCCTGCCGTTGTCGAACCGCGAGAAGCCCCCCGTCCGACCCTTCTTCGACGAGGTCGAGCGGGTGGAGGAGAGCCTCGACACCCTGATCCCGGACAACGCCAACATGCCCTACGACATGAAGGAGTTGATCTGGAAGGTCGCCGACGAGGGCGATTTCTACGAAATCCAGGAAGACTTCGCGAAGAACATCATCACCGGCTTCGTCCGGCTGGAGGGACAGACGGTCGGCGTCGTGGCCAACCAACCCATGGTGCTCGCCGGATGCCTGGACATCGACAGCTCGCGCAAGGCGGCCCGCTTCGTGCGCTTCTGCGACGCCTTCGAGATCCCGATCCTGACCTTCGTGGACGTGCCGGGCTTCCTGCCGGGAACGGGTCAGGAGTTGGGCGGCGTCATCAAGCACGGCGCGAAACTGCTCTTTGCCTACGGCGAAGCGACGGTACCGAAGGTCACCGTCATCACTCGCAAGGCCTACGGCGGCGCCTACGACGTCATGGCCTCCAAGCACCTGCGTGGCGACTTCAACTACGCCTGGCCCACCGCCGAGATCGCGGTCATGGGAGCCAAGGGGGCGGCCGAGATCCTCTACCGCTCCGAGCTGGGCGACACCGACAAGATCGCCGCACGCACGAAGGAGTACGAGGACCGCTTCGCCAATCCCTTCGTGGCGGCCGAGCGCGGCTTCATCGACGAGGTGATCCAACCCCGCTCGACCCGCCGGAGGGTCTGCCGGGCCTTCGCCGCCCTGCGTTCCAAGAAGCTGTCCAACCCTTGGAAGAAGCACGACAACATCCCGCTGTGAGCCCCATGTCCGACCTTCTCTTTCACATGATCGACGGCGGGCCCCGGCCGGTGGCGCCTTTCTCCCACGCCGTGGAGGGCGGCGGCTGGGTGATGCTGACGGGACAGATGCCGACCGACCCCGCGGCGCCGGACGGGCCGCTCCCCGAGGGGATCGATGCCCAGACCCGGCGGGTGATGGAGAACCTCGAGGTCGTTCTGGACGGTCTCGGACTGGCTCTGTCCGACGTCGCCCAGTGCCGCTGCTACCTGACCGCATTCGAGCGGGACTACGCCGCGTTCAACGAGGTCTACCAGGGCTATTTCCCCGCAGAACGGCGCCCCGCGCGCACCACCATAGGTGTCACCGCGCTGGCCGTGGGTGCCCTGGTCGAGATCGACTGCCTCGCGAGGAGGCCCGACTGATGCTGCGTGTCTTCACTCTGGCCGCTGCCCTGAGCGCCGGCCCCGCTCTCTCGGCCGAGATCGAAACGCCGACAGGCCAGGCCGTCGTCCTCTACGACGTCATCCTCGAAAAGGAGATGGGGATCGCGCGCTTCCTCTTCCTCGCCCCGGGCATCGCCATCGAGCAGGACAACGGCATCACCTACACCGACATGTCCGAGGTCTTTCCCTGGCTCTGCGAGACAGTGATCCTTCCCGCGCTCGCGCAGAACACCTGGGAGGCGGCCGAGGTCGTCATCTCCATGGCCGACCGCGAAGTGGAGTTCGGCACGCGGGACCCGGAGGCGGTCCAGTTCTTCGAGGTCTTCAGCGTCGACGCCGAGGACGGCTGCATCTGGGAGGGCTTCTGATGGAAAAGCACCGCGGCTTTCCCTCCCGTCTGCCGGGCACGGACTACCAGTTCACCATCCGGCGGGCGAACAAGGCGGGGGCGACCAAGCTCGTCGCGCGCGAGCGCTACGCCGACCGCCGTCCGGCCGACCGCCGCGCCGACGAGGGGTTTCTCTGGGCGCTCAAGGAGCACTTCGGAGAGGAGCCCTTCGAGCGCGGCAATCTCGACGCGGGCCGCCTCTCGTGGCTCTTCGGACGGGAGGTGGTGGCGGCCGAGGAGCCCTTCGATCCCGAGAGCTACGATTCGCTTTTGCGGGTCGACATGGACCGGGCACGGGCCAGTTTCCCCCAGATTTTCGATCCGGACTGGGCCCCATGACCTTGCTGCCTCCGGTCCGGGTCGGCGCTATCATGCCGACGTCCCCCGCCCGTTGGCGGGTTTCGGCCAAACCGGCAGGGGGGGCGAAATTTGCCCTCAGAGGCGGGGCCAAGTCGTGCCAGTCTCGGATCACCGGCCGGGCGTCCAGCGATACTTGGCCGGGCTTTTGTCCAAAACGTTACCCTTCCCCTTCGGGGTGGCCCTGTCTTTCCCCAAGCAGGCCACCCCACCCCCATGGGGCGGTGAAGAGAGCCGCATCTGACCCTTGCGCCAACAGCGCTGGGCATGCAGGCTGCGAAACACAACCAAGGACTCTCGGAGTAACGGAATGCAAAAGCTCATTAAACCCGCCGTCATCGCGGTCTTCGGCATCACGGCCTCGGCCTGCGCCTACAACCCGAACACCACGACCGGCGCCGACTGCGCCGCGATTGGTGCGGCGACCGGTGCGGCCTCCGGCCTGCTTTCCGGTGGCGACAACCGCGTCACCGCGGGCCGTGCGCTCGCCGGTGGTGCCGCTGGCGCCGTGGCCAACTCGGCCGGCGTCTGCTGAAGACTGCCTGATCGTCCCCACGGGGACATCGAAGACCAATGGAGAGCCGCCGGTGCGAGGAGCGCCGGCGGCTTTCGCTTGTCCGGGGCAAGGGCCCGAAGGGAACGAGGGGACATGTTCGACAAGATCCTGATCGCCAACCGGGGCGAGATCGCCTGCCGGGTCATCAAGACGGCCCGGCGCATGGGTATCGCCACCGTCGCCGTCCATTCGGAGGCCGACCGCCACGCGCTGCACGTCCGCATGGCCGACGAGGCCGTGCACATCGGCCCGCCGCCGGCCAACCAGTCCTACATCGCCATCGAGAGGGTGATGGAAGCGATCCGGCAGACCGGCGCGCAGGCGGTTCACCCGGGATACGGCTTCCTCTCGGAGAACCCGAAGTTCGCGCAGGCGCTGGAGGCGGAGGGCGTGGCCTTCATCGGCCCGCCGGTCGGAGCCATCGAGGCGATGGGCGACAAGATCACCTCCAAGAAGATCGCCCAGGAGGCCGGGGTTTCCACCGTGCCCGGATACATGGGGCTGATCGAGGACGCGGACGAGGCGGTGAAGATCAGCGGCGAGATCGGCTACCCGGTGATGATCAAGGCCAGTGCCGGGGGCGGCGGCAAGGGCATGCGGATCGCCTGGAACGACGAGGAGGCGCGCGAGGGCTTCCAGTCCTCCAAGAACGAGGCCTCCGCCAGCTTCGGAGATGACCGCATCTTCATCGAGAAGTTCGTCACCCAACCCCGGCACATCGAGATCCAGGTTCTCGCCGACGGCGACGGCAACTGCATCTACCTCGGCGAGCGTGAGTGCTCGATCCAGCGCCGCAACCAGAAGGTCATCGAGGAGGCTCCGTCGCCTTTCCTCGACGAGGCGACGCGCAAGAAGATGGGCGAGCAGGCCGTCGCGCTGGCCCAGGCCGTGGGATACGCCTCGGCCGGGACGGTCGAGTTCATCGTGGACGGCGAGCGGAACTTCTACTTCCTCGAGATGAACACCCGCCTGCAGGTGGAGCATCCGGTGACCGAGCTCATCACCGGCATCGACCTTGTCGAACAGATGATCCGGGTCGCCCACGGCGAGCCGCTCTCGATCAGGCAGGAGGACGTGACGCTCACGGGCTGGGCCATCGAGAGCCGGCTCTACGCCGAGGATCCCTACCGGGGCTTTCTGCCGTCCATCGGCCGGTTGACCAGGTACAGACCGCCCGCGGAAGAGGCTGGCCCGACCCGCGCGGTGCGCAACGACACCGGGGTCTTCGAGGGCGGCGAGATCTCGATGTTCTACGACCCGATGATCGCCAAGCTCTGCACCTGGGCGCCGACCCGGTCGGAGGCGATCGAGGAGATGCGCCGCGCGCTCGACGGCTTCGAGGTCGAGGGGATCGGGCACAACCTGCCGTTCCTCTCCGCCGTCATGGACCATCCGCGCTTCGTCTCGGGCAAGATGACCACGGGCTTCATCGCCGAGGAGTACCCCGAGGGCTTCGAGGGCGTGACCCTGCCCGACGAGGCCATCCGCCGGATCGCCGCCGCCGCCGCCGCGATGAACCGGGTCGCCGAGATCCGGCGCACCCGCGTCTCCGGCCGGCTGGGCAACCACGAACGCAGGGTGGGCGCGGACTGGGTCGTCTCGCTGCAGGGCCAGTCCCAGGCCGTGACCGTCGACGCCGACCGCTCGGGCGCAACGGTGCGTTTCGCCGACGGTGCCGAGACCCGTGTCGAGAGCGACTGGACGCCGGGGCGCTCCCTGGCGCGGCTGACGGTCGGCGGTCAGCCCCTGGTCCTGAAGGTCGAGAAGATCTCCGGCGGCTTCCGCCTCCGCTCACGCGGCGCCGACCTCAAGGTCCATGTCCGCACGCCCCGGCAGGCCGAGCTTGCCGCGCTGATGCCCGAGAAGGTCCCCCCCGATACCTCCAAGATGCTGCTCTGCCCGATGCCGGGCCTCGTCGTGAAGATCGACGTGGAGGAGGGCCAGGAGGTGCAGGAGGGCCAGGCGCTCTGCACCGTGGAGGCGATGAAGATGGAGAACATCCTGCGCGCCGAGCGGCGGGCGGTGGTCTCCAGGGTCAACGCGGGGGCGGGAGACAGCCTCGCGGTGGACGACGTCATCATGGAGTTCGAATGAGGCCATGCGCGCCCTAACCGATCCGAAAGCTCTCGCGGCTAGGCTCTCTCCCGGGGGGAAAGGGCGGCACACGCGTGGCACGGTTCATTGTCATTCTGGTTGTCTCGATGACGCTCTCGGGCTGCCGCGTGGACAGCTCACAGACTGCGCGCGCAACGACGGAGGCCTGGCTCTACCCGGGGGAGGAGGTCTTCTTCAACGCCTCGCCGTACTGCGCCGTGGCGGTCTACCGGCTGACGCGGAACAGGGCGCGCGGCACGCTCTACCACGTCTCGGACGTGGATCGGGCGCTCTGGCACGTCGGACAGGGGCATGCGGTGGCTATCCACATGGCAGGCCGTTCGCCCAACGATTTCAGCCGGGCGATGATGTCGAAGGACTTGCCCAAGGGCCTTGGTTTGCTGTCGTCGGCCACCGGACCGCGGGAATGCATGCCGGAGCATATCGCGCGCGGCGTCTTCGCGGTCCTGATGACGCCCGGGGCATGGACGATCTACGATCCCGGCGGCAACGCCCTGGTGCTCGCGGATTTCGACCGGGGTCTCGCCGTCTTCATGCGCGGGAACGTCTAGGCGCCCGCTATCGGCGGTCGTCGATTTCCTGCTGGCGCAGAGGCATCTTGTCGATGGAGCGCGACAGCTCCCGCACGTCCCATGGGAGCGGCTTGCGCAGCTTCACCTGGCCGTCCTTGCCGATGAGCGCCAGCATGAAGCCGCGCGGCCGCAGCCTCTGGCGGATGTCGGATTCCGCGGAGGGATCGGTGTCGGTCACGACCAGCACGTCCCGCTCGGCAAGGTCCTCCGGCCGGTTCTCGATCAGCTGCATCTGCCGCCGGAAGTTCGGGTCGTTCGGGCTATCGGCGAAGACCACGATGGGCCGCGCCTCCCACATGAAATCGTCGAGCGAGATTTCGGCGGCATCGAAGACGGTCGTCGGCGCCGCGCGCCAGCGGTCGAGAGCGGTCATGGGATCTGGCTCCGCATCCGTGGTCTGCATGGTGGAAGAGGCCGTCTCCTGCGCCAGAACGGGCGCAGCCGACAGGAGGGCGAGGGCGAGAACGAACCGGATCATGCCCTCACATATAGGGCGTGAGGGCCGCCGGACCCAGAGCAGGTCCCTCTCACCCCACGACAATTTTAGAATCGGGTGCGCAGTGTGGCGACCGGGCGTCGCCGCGCGCCGGTCAGGAGGATAGGAACATGGCAGAGGACGCCGCCCGCCGGAGCTGGGAAGAGATCGCGCGCGAGGAGCGCAAGGGCCGCGACCCGGAAGAGCTGACGTGGCAGACGCTCGAGGGCATACCGGTCAAGCCGCTCTACACCGAGGCCGACCTCGAGGGTCTGCCACACCTCGGATCGATCCCCGGGGCGGCTCCCTTCACACGCGGGGTGAAGGCCACGATGTACGCCGGCCGGCCCTGGACCATCAGGCAGTACGCGGGTTTCTCCACCGCCGAGGAGAGCAATGCCTTCTACCGCCGCGCGCTCGCGGGCGGCCAGCAGGGCGTCTCGGTCGCCTTCGACCTCGCCACCCACCGCGGCTACGACAGCGATCATCCCCGGGTGGAGGGCGACGTCGGCAAGGCGGGCGTGGCCATCGACAGCGTCGAGGACATGAAGATCCTCTTTGACAGCATCCCGCTCTCCGAGATCTCGGTCTCCATGACGATGAATGGCGCGGTGATCCCGATCCTCGCGAGCTTCATCGTGGCGGGAGAGGAGCAGGGCGTCGACCGCGCGCAGCTCTCCGGGACCATCCAGAACGACATCCTCAAGGAGTTCATGGTCCGCAACACCTACATCTATCCGCCCGAGCCCTCGATGCGGATCGTGG
The DNA here is from genome assembly GCF_008710275.1 of Histidinibacterium aquaticum. Classification (GTDB taxonomy): domain Bacteria; phylum Pseudomonadota; class Alphaproteobacteria; order Rhodobacterales; family Rhodobacteraceae; genus Oceanicola; species Oceanicola aquaticus. Next base: position 246,532 of record NZ_VYQE01000001.1, on the reverse strand, counting down.
CGGACATCATCGAGTACACGGCCAACGAGATGCCACGCTTCAACTCGATCTCGATCAGCGGCTATCACATGCAGGAGGCCGGGGCGAACCTCGTGCAGGAGCTCGCCTTCACCCTCGCCGACGGGCGCGAATACGTCCGCGCGGCCATCGGCCGGGGCATGGATGTGGACCGCTTCGCCGGGCGGCTGAGCTTCTTCTTTGCCATCGGCATGAACTTCTTCATGGAGGCGGCCAAGCTCCGCGCCGCGCGCCTTCTCTGGCACCGGGTCATGTCGGAGTTCGCGCCGAAGAACCCGCGCAGCAGCATGCTCCGCACACACTGCCAGACTTCCGGCGTCTCCCTCGCCGAGCAGGACCCGTACAACAATGTCGTCCGCACCGCCTACGAGGCCATGTCGGCCGTGCTGGGCGGCACGCAGAGCCTGCACACCAACGCGCTCGACGAGGCGATCGCCTTGCCCTCCGACCATTCCGCCCGCATCGCCCGGAACACCCAGCTGATCCTGCAGGAAGAGACCGGCATTACCAATGTCGTCGATCCGCTTGCGGGCTCCTACTACGTCGAGCGTCTCACGCACGACCTCGCCGAGAAAGCCTGGGAGCTCATGGAAGAGGTCGACCGCATGGGCGGGATGACGGAGGCCGTGGCCTCGGGCATGCCCAAGCTGCGGATCGAGGAGACCGCCGCCCGCCGCCAGGCCAAGATCGACCGGGGCGAGGACGTGATCGTCGGCGTCAACAAGTACCGCAAGGAGCACGAGGACCCGATCGACATCCTCGACGTGGACAACGTGAAGGTCCGCGACTCCCAGATCCGCGCGCTGGAGCGCATCCGCGCCAGCCGCGACCAGGCCGCCTGCGACGCCGCGCTGACCGAGCTCGCGCGCCGCGCGGAGGAGGGCGGCAACCTGCTGGAGGCCGCCGTCGAGGCCGCCCGCCACCGCGCCACCGTCGGAGAAATCAGCATGGCCATGGAAAAGGTCTTCGGCCGCCACCGCGCCGAGGTGAAAACGCTCGCCGGGGTCTACGGCGCGGCCTACGAGGGCGACGAGGGATTTGCCGAGATCCAGAAGGAGGTCGAGCGCTTCGCCGAGGAGGAAGGCCGCCGCCCGCGGATGCTCGTGGTGAAGATGGGCCAGGACGGCCACGACCGTGGTGCCAAGGTCATCGCCACCGCTTTCGCCGACATCGGCTTCGACGTGGACGTGGGCCCGCTCTTCCAGACGCCCGAGGAGGCGGCGCAGGACGCCGTCGACAACGACGTGCACATCGTCGGCATCTCCTCGCAGGCCGCCGGTCACAAGACGCTCGCGCCCAAGCTGGTCGAGGCGCTCCGCGCGCAGGGGGCCGAGGACATCATCGTCATCTGCGGCGGCGTGATCCCGCACCAGGACTACGAGTTCCTGCAGAAGGCCGGGGTCAAGGCGATCTTCGGACCCGGCACGAATATCCCCGCAGCGGCCAAGGACATCCTGCTGCTGGTCCGGGAGGCGCGGGCATGAAGCTCGACCACCTCGCCATCGCCTGCGCAACCCTCTCCGAGGGGGCCGCCTGGGCCGAGACCCGTCTCGGCGTCGCGCTGGAGCACGGCGGCAGCCACGCCCATTACGGGACCCACAACCGCCTGCTTGGGCTCGGTGACATCTATCTCGAGGTCATCGCTCCGGACCCCGGCGCCGCCTCCGACGGCCCCCGCTGGTTCGGCCTCGATCACGCGGGGGCGCCGCGGCTCGCGACCTGGCTCTGCGCGGTTGAGGACCTGGACGTGGCCCTCGGCGAGACGCCCTTTGACGCCGGCCGTCCGGTACCGCTCGCCCGGGGCGACCTCTCCTGGCGGATCGCGGTGCCGGAGGACGGCCACCTGCCGATGGAGGGCGCCTGGCCCACGCTCCTGGAGTGGGCTCCCGGCACATTGCACCCTGCCGATCGCCTGCGTGACAGCGGGTGCAGGCTGCAGAGCCTGACGGTCCGCCATCCCGATGCCGCGACCATCGCGACCCGTTTCGGTGATGTGGACCCGCGCGTGACGATCGAAGAGGGGCCCCTCGGTCTCACGGCCGTCATCGATACGCCGAACGGGCCGGTCACGCTGTGATCCGTCCCGCCCGGCCGGACGACGCGGAGATCATTCGCGCGATCTGGAACCGCCATATCCGCGAGACGACCGCCACCTTCCACGCCGTCGAGAAGACTCCGGAGGAGGTGCGCGACCGCATCGCGACAGCGCCGGTCTTCGTGGCAGAAGGCGCGGGGCAAGTCGTCGGCTTCGCGCACTACGGCCAGTTCCGGGCGGGGGACGGGTACCGCCATACCGCGGAACATACCCTCTACGTCGATCCTGCGTCCAAGGGTCACGGGCTCGGCCGGGCGCTGCTCTCGGCCGTGGAGGATCATGCTCGGGTGGCGCGGTTCCACAGCCTCTGGGCCGCGATCAGCGCCGAAAACGAAAGCGGCATCGGATTTCATGCCGCCTGCGGTTTCACGCAGGTCGCGACGCTGCCCGAGGCGGGGCGCAAGTTCGATCGCTGGATCGACCTGGTCCTGATGCAAAAACGGCTCTGACAATCCCGGCGCGCCCCGATAGGCTCCGCCCATGTCAATCTGGTCTCGCATCGCCGACGCTCTTGCCGCCCTTCGCCAGGGCGAGGGGCTCACGGCCATCTTCGACGCGCTGCGCAGCCCGCCGGAGCGGCGCGCGGCCTTCGCCATCGCCGTCATCGCGCTGGGCGCCAAGATGGCCAAGGCCGATGGCCAGGTGACCCGGAACGAGGTGACGGCCTTCCGCGAGGTCTTCAGCATCCCCGAGGCGCAGGAGAAGAACGCCGCTCGCATCTTCAACATGGCCCGCACCGACGTCGCCGGGTACCGCGACTACGCCCGCCGGGTCTCCGCGATGTTCGAGGACCAGGCCGATACGCTCGCCGACCTGCTGGAAGGGCTCTTTCACATCGCCGTCGCCGACGGGGCCTACCATCCGAACGAGGACGAGTTTCTCCACGAGGTCGCGATGATCTTCGGCTTCGACGAGCGGCGCTTCTCACGCCTGCGGGCGCAGTTCGTCCCGGATGCCGAACGCGACCCCTACGATGTTCTCGGCGTGACTCCGGACACCCCGATGGAGGAGATCCGCGCGGCCTGGCGCAAGCTCGTGCGCGACAGCCACCCCGACGTGATGATCGCGCGGGGCGTGCCCGAGGAGGCGGTGAAGCTCGCAGAGAAGCGCATGGTCGCCGTGAACCAGGCCTGGGAGGAAATCAGCGAGGCCCGCGCGTGAGGATCGCCACCTGGAACGTCGAATGGTTCACCCACCTGTTCGACGACGAGGGGGAGTTCCTCCCCGGCGGGGGCTGGTCCGGTCGCCGCGACGTCCGCCGCTACGAGCAGGCGGAGGCCATCGCCCATGTGCTGACCCGGATAGACGCCGATGCGGTCATGGTGATCGAGGCTCCGGATTCCCACTCCAAGCGGGACGGCATCGCCGCCCTCAGGACTTTCGCGCGGCACTTCGGCTTGCGGACCCGCTCCGCGCTCATGGGCTTCGTCAATGACACCCAGCAGGAGATCGCGCTGCTCTACGACCCCGAGGCGTTGGAGGCGCGGCACGATCCGCAGGGGGCCACGAACGGAGGAGGCGTCCCGCGCTTCGACCAGAGCTACCGGATCGACGTCGACGTGGACCGTGCGCCCGAGACCATCCGCTGGTCGAAGCCGCCGCTGGAACTCGCCGTGAGGACTGAGGCGGGAACGGAGCTGCGGATGATTGGGGTGCATGCCAAGTCCAAGGCTCCGCACGGTGCGCGGACGCCTGATCAGATCATGGCGGTCTCGATTGCCAACCGGCGCAAGCAACTCGCCCAGTGCATCTGGTTGCGTGCCCGGGTGGAGGAGCACCTCGCGCGCGGAGAGAGCCTCGTCGTGCTCGGCGATTTCAACGACGGCCCCGGCCTCGACGACTACGAGGCGCTCTTCGGCCGGTCGGGCGTCGAAGTCGTTGCCGGAGAGGGGGACGGGCCCCGGCTCTTCGATCCGCACGCGGGCGCGCCGCTCACCCGGACGGCCGCCCGGCCAACGTCGGCGCGCTTCCGTGTGCCGCCCGACGGACGATACCTGACGGCGATGCTCGATTTCATCATGGTCTCGGAGGACCTGCTCGGGCGCGGTCCGGACTGGCGTATCTGGCATCCCTTCGAGGACCCGGACTGCTACGCCGACGCCGATCTGCGAAAGGCGCTGCTCACCGCCTCGGACCACTTTCCGGTCACGCTCGATCTTTCAATCTGACCTTGGGCGGACGCGGGCGCGGCCCTATGTCTCTCAGCATGACCCCAACCCCAAGGTGCCTCCCATGAGACACATCGCTCTTGCCGCCGCCCTCACGTTCTCGGTCGCCCTTCCCGCCGCCGCGCAGGAAGACGAGGAGATGAACGAGGGCTTCAGCCTGATGGAAGAGGGCAGCCGCCTCGTCCTGCGCGGGCTGGTCGAAGAACTCGGTCCGGCCATCGACCAGATGGAGGGGCTCTCGGAAGAAATGCGCGACAGCGTCCGGGCCCTGGCTTCCGAGATGGGCCCCGCGATCCGCGACATGGTCCGGCTCATCGACCAGGCCCAGTACTACGAGGGCCCCGAGGTCCTTCCGAACGGCGACATCATCATTCGCCGCAAGCCGGACGCGCCGCCCTACGAGCGTCCCGAGGACGCGCCCGAGCCGGGCGAGGAAATCGAGCTCTAGCGGCCGATCTTGACGAGGTAGCCGCCGCCGAGCGCCGAGGCCAGGCTCTTGAGCCGAGCCTCGGCCACCTCTCCGAAGAGGGGGCGCGCGGCGGCATTGAGGTGCAGGACCAGCACCTTCTTCTTCGGGTGCCATTGCAGCCGACCCGGCGGCTCGTCCGCCTGGATCCAGAGCATCGCCCCGAAGCGCATGGCGCGGCCCAGCACCTCGGCCTCGGCCTGCTCCTCGGGCTTCAGCAGCGTCAGCAGGTGCTCGTAGACCGTGCCCTCCTTCTTGGAGGAATAGCGGTGCATCAGCGCGAGCCCGAGATAGATGCGCTCGGCGTGTTTCAGGCCGCCGAGGTTGGCGCGCGTCGCGTTGTCGAAGGTCACTTCCGCCCGGTAGTCCGGGTGGGCGCGCCAGCTCACGTCGTGAAGCAGGCAGGCAGCGCGGATGATGCGCTTCTTCTGCCAATCGGCTCGGGGAAAGAGCGGCAGGATGAAATCGTAGAGCACGCGCCCGAAGCCGGGCAGGCGAGCGTCCTTGGCCTCGGCGAAGCGGGCGCTCTCGATCAGCGGATCGCGGGCGCGCAGCTCCGGGCTCATCTGCTCGTAGAGCATCCCCTCGCGGATGCCGTAGGAGGAGATGGTGATGTCCTTCGGCTTGAAGGTTCGGATGACCTCGGTGAGGACCTGGCTCGCCAGCGGAACAAGGCTCATCCGGGCGTCGGAAATGCCGCATCGGCTGCGAAGGGCCTGGAGGTCGGACTTCCGGATGAACTCCGCGGTCTTGGCAACGTCGCGCGGACGCATACGGTACTCGTGCAGGACGTGGAGCGGGTAGTCCTTCCGCTCCATGTCGACCCGGGCGATGGCGCGCCACGAGCCGCCGACGAGGAAGAGGCGCTGGCCGGTCTCCTCTCCCATGCGCTGGAAGAGGTCGGACATGACGCCCTTGATGTGGGCCTCCATCCCCTTCTTGCCGCCCTTCACCCCGGCGAGCTTCAGCGGACCGAGCGGGGAGGTCAGACGGCGGCCGACTTCGCCGTCCTGCAGCCGGGCCAGTTCCATAGACGAGCCGCCGATGTCGCAGACGAGACCGTAGGAGCCGGGCCAGCCCAGCAGCACACCTTGGGCGGAGAGGCGGGCCTCTTCCTCGCCGTCAACGATCCACAGGGCGACGCCGGTTTCTCGCTCGATCTCGGCGGCGAAGGCGGGGCCGTCCTCGGCATCGCGCATGGCAGCGGTGGCGACGGTGGTGAGGGGCGAGATGCCGATCCGGTCGGCGAGCGCGGCGAAGCGGCGGATGGCGGAAAGGGCGCGGGCCTTGCCCTCGGGGTTCAGCCGGCCGGTTTCACCCAGCCCGGCGCCGAGGCCGGCCATGACCTTCTCGTTGTAGAAATAGGCCGGGCTCCGGGCGGCGCCGTCGAAGACGACGAGACGGACGGAGTTGGAGCCCACGTCGACGACGCCGACCCGGGACAGGTCCTGGGCCTCGGGATTCCCCAGCAGGGGCGCGCCGAAGCCGCCCCACGTCTCGCCGGTCTCGGCCGCGTCGTCCATGCACGCAGGGTTGCCCGACTGGAGCGGGGGAGGCAAGCGAAACGAAGGGGCAGGCAGTGTCCAAATTTGGACAGGTGGTTAACCTACTGAAAAGGATATAAAAACATGATTAACGCGGCGCCCGTTGATCATTTCCCGGCAAGCCCGCCGACCCGCCCCTGTCTCAGTCCGCGCTATGGGTGAGGTCGGGTACGTCGTCGGCCCCGGCCGATCCGCGCCCGGAGAGCGAGGGCGTCTCCATGAAGAAACGGTGGGCGGAGAACGGGCGCTCGTTGCCCGTCAGCTTGGCCCGCCGGAACTGCCCGTCCGACCCCATGACCCAGCTCTGCGCGGTGTCCGCGAGGTTCGCCGCCATGATCTGCTCGGTGATCTGCGCCTTCACGGTCGGGTTCATCGCCTCGACCAGCGTCTCGACCCGGCGGTTGAGGTTCCGCCCCATCCAGTCGGCTGAGGAGAAGAAGACCCGGGCGTGTTCCGAGGGCAGGGCGTGCCCGTTGCCGAAGCAGACGATGCGGGAATGCTCCAGGAAGCGCCCGATGATCGATTTCACGCGGATGGTCTCCGAGAGGCCCTTCACTCCGGGCCGGAGTCCGCAGATGCCGCGGATCACGAGGTCGATCGGCACGCCGGCCTGGGAGGCCTCGTAGAGCGCGTCGATCACGTCGGTCTCGATCAGCGCGTTCATCTTGGCCCAGACGCCGGAGGGACGGCCGGCGCGGGCCGCCTCAGCCTCCGCGCCGATCCGGTCGAGCAGGAAGCTCTTCATGCCGTCGGGCGAGATCCGGAGGTTCTCCAGCCCCTCGGGCTGGGCGTAGCCGCCGACGTAGTTGAAGACCTTGGTCGCATCCCGCCCCAGCGCCGCGTCGCAGGTGAAGAAGCTGAGGTCGGTGTAGATCTTGGCAGTGATCGGGTGGTAGTTGCCAGTACCGCAGTGTGTGTATGTGACGAGCCGATTGCCTTCGCGCCGCACGACCGTGCTTATTTTGGCATGCGTCTTGTAGTTGATGAAGCCGTAGACGACATGCGCCCCCGCCCGTTCGAGCGTGCGGCTCTGCCGGATGTTCGCCGCCTCGTCGAAGCGGGCCTTGAGCTCCACCAGCGCGGTCACGGACTTGCCCTCTTCCGCCGCCTCGCAAAGCGCATCGACGATGGGCGAGTTGCGGGAGGTCCGGTAGAGGGTCTGCTTGATTGCCACTACGTCGGGATCGTTCGCGGCCTGCCGGATGAACCGCACCACCATGTCGAAGGTCTCGTAGGGGTGATGCAGCAGCATGTCCTTCTGCCGGATCGCGGCGAACATGTCCCCCTCGTGGTCCTGCACCCGCTCCGGAACGCGCGGGGTGAAGGGCGGCCAGAGCAGCTCGGGTCTGTCGTCGGTCACCAGTTCGGAGAGCGCGCCGATGCCGACGAGACCGTCGACCTCGATCACCTCGTCGGTCTGCACCGGTAGCTCTTCCATGATGACGCGCCGAAGACCCTCGGGCGCCCCGGCGGAGAGCTTCAGCCGCACGACCTCGCCGCGACGGCGGCGCTTCAGCGCGACCTCGAACTCCCGGACGAGATCCTCGGCCTCTTCCTCGACTTCCAGGTCGCTGTCGCGAAGGACGCGGAAGGCGCAGTGCCCGGAGAGGGCGTAGCCCGGGAAGAGGCTGCCGATATTGAGCAGCAGCAGCTCCTCGAGCGGCAGGTAGCGGTGGCCGCTTTCCGACGGCAGGGCGAGGAAGCGGTCGATCTGGTGCGGCACCGGCAGGAGCGCCCGCAGCAGCCGCCCGTCGCGCCGCCGTTGGAGCTGCAGCGCGAGGGCGAAGCCCTCGTTCGGGATGAAGGGGAAGGGGTGCGCCGGGTCGATCGCCAGCGGCGTGAGCACCGGGAAGACCTGCTCGAGAAAGGTCTCGGTGAGGAAGGGCTTGTCCGCCTCGGTCACGTCCTGTGCCGAGAGGATGGAGATGCCGGCCTCTTCCATCTCGGCGCGCAGGACCGTCAGCACGTCCTGCTGCCGCTTCATCAGCGACCGCGCGTCGGCATCGATGAGGCGCAGCTGCTCGGCCGGGGTCAGCCCGTCGGCGGCCGGCGTCGTGTTGCCCGACAGAGCGAGCTCGCGCAGGCCCGCGACGCGGACGGTGTAGAACTCGTCGAGGTTCGTGGCGGAGATCGAGAGGAACCGCAGCCGCTCCAGCAAGGGGACGGCGGGGTTCTCGGCCTCTTCCAGCACGCGCCAGTTGAAGCCCAGCCAGGAGAGCTCTCGGTTGAAGAAACGGTCGGGGCCGGACATGTCGCCCTGCGGATCGGTCGGGGCCGGGCAGGGCGCGTTGAGGAAGTCCGCCTCGGAGGCGGCCGCCACGGGTCTGATCCGGGCGCGGCTCATGCGGTCTCGTCCTCGGGCGGCAGGACCCGGCGGATGAACGGAATGGTCAGCCTGGCCTGTTCCGCGAGGGCGGCGCGGTCGAGCAGGTCGGCGATGCGGGCCGCTTCGTCGAAGGAGCGCTGCATGCGGGTGACGAGGTATCGGACGGCCTCGGGTGGCGGCGAGAGGCCCCGGTCGTCGAAGAGCTTGACCAGGACGGCGGTCAGCAGACGGTCGTCGGGGTCGCCGATCCGGGCCACCGGGGCAGCCTCCATCCGAGAGCGCAGATCGGGCAGGAGAGTGGGCCAGCGCGAGGGCGGCGTCGCCGCTGTCAGAAGGAGCGGCGTGCGCGCGGCGCGGGCGGCGTTGTGGATGTGAAAGAGCGTCTCTTCGGCCTCGCGCGGCAGCCGGTCTGCGTTCTCGACCACGATGGCCGGCGCGCGGGGCGGTTCCGTGGCGGGCGTCAGGGCGGGGGCCTCCAGCACCAGGGCGCCCGTGCGGTCGGCGAAGAGCCGGGCGAGGTGGGTCTTTCCGGATCCGGGCGGGCCGACCAGGGCGAGCTTGCCCTCGGGCCAAGTCTCAGGGGCGGTGGCCTGGACGTAGGCGTCCGCGTTGGCCTCGCCGACGAAATAGGCGTCGGCCCCGAGCGCGATGCGGCGCGGGAGGTCGAGGGCGAGCTGCCGTCCCATCAGGGCGCCCCGTCCGGCCCGCGGTAGAGTTCGCTGTGCCGGTACTGGGTGACGCCGAAGCGGGCGACGACGCCGATCACCGCGGCGACCGGAACGGCGATCAGCAGGCCGATGAAGCCGAAGAGCGCGCCGAAGACCGCCAGCGCCAGGATCAGCCAGACCGGGTGAAGGCCCACCGAGGAGCCGACGAGATTGGGGGTGAGGATGTTGCCCTCGACGACCTGGCCGACCTGGAAGACGAGCGCCACGCCGACGATCCACCACCAGTCGCCCCAGAACTGCACAAGGGCCACGCCGATGGCGAGCAGCCCGCCCAGGATCGCGCCGACGTAAGGGATGAAGGACACGAACCCTGCGAAGGCGCCGATGACGATGCCGAAGTTGAGCTGCATGATCCCGAGCGCGATGGCGTAGAAGGTGCCGAGGATCAGGCAGACCGTGCCCTGGCCCCGGATAAAGGAGGCGAGGGTCTGGTCGATTTCGGCGAAGATCCGGCGGATCGTGGGGGCGTGCTCGCGCGGGAGCAGGTCGTCGATGCGGGCGACCATCCGGTCCCAGTCTACCAGCAGGTAGACGGTGATGACTGGCACGAGCACGAAGAGGACAACGACGTTCACGAGGCTGGCTGCGGAGCTCAGGACGCCCGTCGCGAGCTGGCCGGAGCGGTCGCGGACGAATTCGCCGACCGCGATCAGCTGCTCGCGGACCGCCTGCTCGTCGATGGTGATGCCGAAGCGGGCGTCGATCCAGGTGCCCGCCTGGTCCGCCAGCAGGGGCGCGCGGTCCACGAGGTCGGCGAAGAAGGCGAAGAGCCCCTCGGCCTGGCCGATCAGGGTCGGGATCACGAGCAACAGGAGCAGGGCGAAGAGCAGGACGGCGATGACGCTGATGATCGCCACCGAGAGGCCCCGGTTCAGGCCGCGCGCCTCGAACCAGTCGGCGATGGGGTCGAGCAGGTAGGCGATGGCGCCGGCCAGCACGAAGGGCGTCAGGACGTCCCCGAGGAACCACAGGATGAGCACGAAGACCGCGAGCGCGATCCCCCAGTACTTCGCCTGTTCTCGAACGGGCAGGGCCATCGGTCTCGTTCTCCTGTCGCCTTCCAACCTTTTCGAGACTTGCGGGTCCGAGCGCAAGGGGCGCGCGGACGCTTGAACGGCAGGCGGCGGGGCTCTACACCCCCGCGGGACACGCAAAATGACGGACCCCTCCCATGCGCCTCAGCCGCTACTTCCTGCCCGTTCTCAAGGAGACGCCCGCCGAGGCGCAGATCGTCAGCCACCGGCTGATGCTGCGGGCCGGCATGATCAAGCAGGCCTCGGCGGGGATCTACTCCTGGCTGCCGCTGGGCTACCGGGTCCTGCGCCGGATCGAGCAGATCGTCCACGAGGAGCAGCAGCGCGCGGGCCACGTTCCGATGCTGATGCCGACGCTGCAGTCGGCCGAGCTCTGGCAGGAGAGCGGCCGGTACGACGCCTACGGCCCCGAGATGCTGCGGATCAAGGACCGGCACGAGCGCGACCTGCTCTACGGTCCCACCAACGAGGAGCTGATCACCGACATCTTCCGCTCCTACGTCGGCTCCTACAAGCAGCTGCCGCTGACGCTCTACCACATCCAGTGGAAGTTCCGGGACGAGATCCGCCCCCGTTTCGGCGTGATGCGGGGCCGCGAGTTCCTGATGAAGGACGGCTACAACTTCGACCTGACGCGCGAGGACGCGCTGCACGCCTACAACCGCCACCTGGTCAGCTACCTGCGGACCTACGAGCGTATGGGCCTGCAGGCGATCCCGATGCGCGCCGAGAGCGGCCCCATCGGCGGCGACGACACGCACGAGTTCCTCGTGCTGGCCGAGACCGGCGAGTCCGAGGTCTTCTACGACAGCGAAATCACCGAGCTGAAGTTCGGCGATCGCGAGATCGACTACGACAGCGTCGAGCAGTGCCAGTCGGTGCTGGAGGAGTTCACCTCGCGCTATGCCCGCACCGATGACACCCACGAGGAAGCCGTCTTCGAGGAGCGGGTCCCCGAGGAGCGCCGCCGCCGGGCGCGCGGCATCGAGGTGGGGCAGATCTTCTACTTCGGCACCAAGTATTCCGAGCCGATGGGCGCGACGGTGCAGGGCCCCGACGGCAAGCCCGTGCCGGTGCACATGGGCTCGCACGGGATCGGCGTGTCGCGCCTTCTGGGCGCGATCATCGAGGCGAGCCATGACGACAACGGCATCATCTGGCCCGAGGGCGTGACGCCATTCCACTGCGGCATCGTCAACCTCAAGCAGGGCGACGCCGAGGCCGACGGCGCCTGCGAGAAGCTCGAAGCGGCACTGATGGCGAAGGGGCTGGAGCCTCTTTACGACGACCGCGACGAGCGGGCGGGCGCGAAGTTCGCCACCATGGACCTGATCGGTCTGCCCTGGCGCATCACGGTCGGCCCGCGCGGCCTCAAGAATGGAGTGGTCGAGCTGACCTCGCGCCGCACGGGCGAAAGCGAGGAGCTGACGCCCGAGGCCGCCGTCGAGCGGGTGGCGGAGATCTACGCGCCACACCTCTGAGTACCGGGACAGCGCGGCCGTTCGCGGCCGCGCGGCGGGGCTCAGTGAATGAGGGCCCGGACGCGCTCGGCGTAGCCGCGGAACTCCTCAAGGTCCGGCGCGCCGAGTTCGGGGCTCGTGTGCCGGGCCAGACAGCAGAGCATGCCGTAGTTGCTGCCGTCGGCGCGTTCGACGGGGACGCTCATGTGGGATCCGATCGGGATGGCGGTGGTGATCGGGATCTCGCGCGCCAGCTCGAAATTGCCGGTATCCGTCATCAGGTTCGGCAGGTCGCCCTTCAGGATGTGCAGGCAGTAGACCTCCCGCAGGTCCATCGACATGCCGGCCTTGGCGAGACCCTCGAGGCCGGGGGCGCTGACGTGCCGAAAGACGGCCGAGTTCCCGACGAACTCGGAGAGGTAGGCCACCTCCATCCGGTATTTTTCCCTCACCTTTCTGAGAATGGTGTCGATGTCGTCGGTGCGCTCGGAGTCGCGGCAGAGGGTTCCGAGGTCTTCCATGATGTCTTCCGTCTTGTTCTGGTCGTGCTTCGTTAACCTCTTCTTCATCTCGGACTCTGTTCCGAATGGGGCGCGAGAGTGTTCATTCCAGAGGGGTTTGCCACCTGCGGTTGCCAGCGGGGTCTCTGGTCGCCCGGGCAACAGGTTCAGGGCGAATGGCTGCCGGGCTTTGCCGATTCTCTCGGGGCTGCTAGTCTTTCCTGCAAAATCACGGGTCGGAGCAGGTCCCGGAGTGAGGCAGACATGATCATCCGTATGCTCGCGCTGGCCGGCGGTCTCGCCGGGGGAGCGGCGCTGTCGCAATATCCCGAGTTCACCCAGCAATACGTCCAGCGGCTCGGCGGGCAGATCGACGCTCTGACGGTCGTGGTCGAGGATTTCGATGCCACGGCGGAGAGGTCGGGGCTGACCCGCGATGCGGCGCTCGCACAGATGACGGGGACGCCGTTCCTCGACGACCGCCGGGCGGACATGACCCGGACCATCCGCCGGTACGAGAGCCTGAGCGAGGCGAGGGTCGCGCTCGACACGGCCACGCCGATGGAGCGGCTGATGCTGCCGCACCGGATGGGCGACTCGGAGACCTTCCGCGGCACCTGGGAGGCCTTCGAGCCCGCCTTGCCGCTGACCCTACCGGGCGCCGTGGCCGCCGGGGCGGGCTATCTCGCCGGCTGGCTCGCGGTGGCGGGCATGCTGTCGCTTCTGGCACTGCCGTTCCGCGGGGGCGCGCGCCGTCGCGATCCCTACGACGAATACGACGACGAGCCCCAGCAGGAAACCGCGCCGCCCCGCTCCCGCCAGTTGCGGGCCGAAAGGGGGCTGCCGCAGGAGCCGCCCCTGCGCCGCCCCGGCCGGTCCGAGCCGCCCCTGCGGCGGAGGCTGGAGCCGGGCGAATGAGGTTCCTCGCGCTCTGTCTCCTTCCCGGACTGGCGATGGCTGAGCCGGAACCGGTCGAGCCCGGCCGCTTCGGCGTGCGCGTGGAGGTGCCGGAGGGATTCGAGGCCGAGCCACCCCCGGCGAACGCCGACGGCCGGAGCTACCTCGGAGAGGCCGGGGCCCGGATCGCGGTCTTCGGCCGCCATCGCCTGTCCCAGCCGCTCGACGCCTACCTCGCCGACCGGAAGGACGCCCTGGGCGGCGAAGGAGTCGAGATCACCTACGAGGCCTCGGGCGAGGACTGGTTCGTCCTCTCCGGGGAAGGCGAGGACCGGGTCGTCTACCTCCGTGTCGAGGCGGCCGAGAGCTGTGGCGGCGACCCGATCTTCGCGCACCTGCGGATCGGTTATCCGACGGACCTTCCTGATCGCGCGGCGCTCGAAGAGCGGATCGGCGGAATCGCGGCGACGCTTTCGGGCTGCTGAGGGACTGGTCTCCGCGGCGGGCGGCCCATAGGGTCCGGCCGACCAATGGGAGGACCGGACATGGCCAAGGCACTGATCACATGGGGCGGATGGGAGGGCCACGAGCCCGACAAGGTCGCCTCGCTCTTCGCGACGATGCTGGAGGCCGAGGGCCTCGAGACCGAGATGCACGACACGCTCGCCTGCTTCGACGACGCCGAGCGCGTGGCGGGCTTCGACCTGATCGTGCCGGTCTGGACGATGTCGAAGATCGAGACCCACCAGGCCGAGGCGGTGAGCGAGGCGGTTGCCCGGGGCGCGGGCCTTGCCGGGTGTCATGGCGGAATGTGCGACGCCTTCCGCGAGAACGTGCTCTGGCAGTTCATGACGGGTGCGAACTGGGTGGCGCATCCCGGCGGCGACGGGGTCAAGTATACGCTGCGCATCACGGACGGCGAGCACGAGATCACGCGGGGGATCGACGACTTCGAGGTCGAGAGCGAGCAGTACTACATGCAGGTCGATCCGGCGAACCATGTCCTCGCCACCACGCGGTTCCCGGTGGTGGACTGGTACCATTCCGCAAACGGACCGGTCGACGTCCCGCAGATCTGGTGCCGCCGCTGGGGGATCGGCCGGGTGCACTACAACGCGCTCGGTCACAAGGCGAACGTGATCGACCACGGCCCCGCGCGGGAGTTGCTGCGGCGCGGCCTGCTCTGGGCGGCGAAGGGCCGCGACGCGGCGACGGCCGAGGGGCTGTCCCACGCCGATTTCGCGGCGTCCGGCAAGCACTTCTGAGGGGAAAGCCGCTTCGACGCGGCTTGGGCAAGGCCTGTGGAAAGGCCTTGCCGGAGCGGGCGGCCCGGGGCCGCCCGCCGCCTGAGGTCAGCCCTCGAGGCCCAGCGTGTGGACGTGGATCTCGTTGATCGGGTGGCTCTCGGCACCGATCACGCCCGGACGGGAGTGGCGGAAGAGCGAGCGCCAGTAGGGCTGCACGATGGTGCCGTCCTCGCGCAGGAACTCCTCGATCCGCTGCATGATCGCCCGGCGTTCGTCGGCGTCGGCGATGGCCGAGGCCTCGTCGAGCATCGAGTCGAACTCCTCCGAGGCGAGCCCGGTCTCGTTCCAGGCCACGCCCGTTCGGTAGGCGAGCGCCATGATCTGCACGCCGAGCGGCCGGTGGCCCCAGTCGGTGGACGAGAACGGGAAGTTCGCCCAGTCGTTCCAGAAGGTGGAGCCGGGGTAGATCGTCCGGGAGACCGGGATGCCGGCGTCACGCAGCTGCGCCGCCATCGCGTCGGAGGTGTTCCGGCGCCAGTCGTCGTCGATCGAGATCAGCTCGTGCTCGAAGTCGGCCATGCCGGCCTCTTCCAGCAGCGCGACGGCCGCCTCGGGATCGTATTCCGCCGGGCCGATGTCCGCGTATTCCGGGTGGATCGGGCAGACGTGGTGGTTCTCGGCCAGGGTGCCGCGGTTGGCGTAGCCGAGCTCGAGCAGGACCTGGTTGTTCGTGGCCAGCGCGAGCGCGCGGCGCACGCGGGCGTCCTCGTAGGGACGCATCCCGTTCACCTCGGCCTCGCGGTTGGTGCGCAGGACGATGGTGTTGGCCGAGACCGACTCGCTCTCGTTCCAGCCGATGGCCTGGAAGATCTCGACGTATTCGCCCACGGTCTCGTAGGTCATGTCGATCTCTTCGGCCTCGGCCGCGGCCACGTGGGCGGCGCCGTCGGTGCCGTAGTCGATGAACTCGATCCGGTCGAGGTAGGCGCCTTCGCCCCACCACGGGTGATCGGGGTCCTTCTCGAGCACGGCGCGGACGCCGACCTCGTATTCCACCAGGCGGTAGGGGCCGGTGCCCACCGGGTCCGAGGCCGGGTCGCCGGACCAGCCGTCGGGGACGATGGCGGCCGGGTACTCGGTCACGGCGGGGATGATGGTGATGTCGGGCCGGGTGAGGTTCAGCCGGACCGTCATGTCGTCGACCACCTCGATCGCGCCGTCGGCGGGGCCGGAGCCGTCCTCGTTCTGCAGCGCCGACATGCGGGAGGCCATCGAGTTGCCTTCCCAGTTGCCGTCGCACCATCGGGTGAAGTTGTAGGCCACGTCCTGCGCGGTCAGCTCGCCCCGCCCGTCGTTCCAGGTCGCCCCGGGACGGATGTTGAGAATGTATTGCGTGGCGTCCTCGTTGACCTCCCAGCTCTCCAGCAGCCGCGGCTCGAAGGTGCCGTCGGCGTTGTACTGGACGAGGTACTCGAGGAAGCCGCGCACGACGTTGCCGAGCTGCGGCCAGTTGAAGGTCGGCGGGTCCAGGAGGGCGCGGACGTCCTGCTGGATGCGGATGGTGCCGCCGGGCTGGATGTGCTGCGCCGCCCGGGCCGGGCTCTGCAGGCCGATCAGCCCGTAGGCGGTGGTCGCGGTCACCCCGAGCGCCGTGGCGCGCGTGAGGAACTCGCGCCGGCTGAGCTGGCCCTTTGCCACTTCTTCGGCGTGCATGTGGGCAGCGGGATGGATCTTGTCCCTGTTGTAGAATTCAGTCACGGGTCTCTCCGGCTGATTTACATGGCCCGACCCTCCCGGCCGGCCCTCGCGACCGTTACCTTACCGGCCCTCGCCGACGGTACAATCCGTTTTGACCCGATCTTGACCGGACCGGAGGGACGGGAGAAGGAGGGCCGACTTTGGAAAGGCGTCCCATGAGCCGCACACCCCGACCGTTTTCGCGTTTCGAGTGGATGATCGCCTGGCGCTACCTGCGCGCCCGCCGCGCCGAGGGCGGCGTCAGCGTGATGACCTGGATCAGTCTTGTCGGCGTGACGCTCGCCGTCTTCGCGCTGGTGGCCACGCTCGCCGTGCGCTCGGGCTTCCGGGCGGATTTCGTCGACACCATCGTGGGCGCCAATGCCCATCTCACCGTCCGCCAGCAACGGCAGGAGGTGGTGACGGTCACCCAGGGCGACCAGACGGTCGAGGTGCCGCGCATGGTCGACACCATCGACGACTACGAGGAGACCGCCGCGCAGCTCGCCGCGCTGGAGGGCGTGGAGCGGGCGAACCCGGTGGTCTACGGCGAGGGGCTCGCCAGCCGGGGCGAGGAGGGGACCTTCGTCCAGGTCTACGGGATCGCGCCGCAGGAGTTCGCGGATATCCCGCTAATCCAGGACCCCCAGGCCTCGCAAGGCAGCCTCTCGGACTTCGGCGAGGTCGAGGATGGCGTCGCGGTCGGCTCCGGCGTGGCGACCGCGCTTGGCCTGGTCCCGGGCGACCGGGTCTCGCTGACGACCGCGGGCGGGGTCCAGACCGCCGTGGGCCGGACCCCGCGACGCGCCTTCTTCGAGGTCGTCTACGTCTTCCAGACCGGCCGCTACATCACCGACAGCACACGCATCTACATGCCGCTGGAGCGCGCCCAGGCTTTCTTCAACAGCGAGGGGACGGTCGACGAGATCCAGGTCTTCGTCGAGAACCCCGACGAGGTGGAGCGATGGATCGACCCGGTCTATTCGGCCCTGCCGCCCGGGTCGCTGCTCTATTCCTGGAAGGACAACGAGGGCGCGTACCTCCGGGCGCTGACGGTCGAGGACAACGTCATGTTCGTGATCCTTTCGATCCTCGTCCTCATCGCTTCGATGAACATCATCTCGGGCCTCATCATGCTGGTGAAGAACAAGAGCAGCGACATCGGCATCCTGAGGACCATGGGCCTCAGCCAGGGCTCGATCCTGCGGGTCTTCTTCCTTTGCGGGGCCTCGATCGGCACCATCGGGACCGCGCTCGGCGTGGCGATGGGTTGCCTCTTCGCGATCTACATCGATCCGATCTTCAGCCTCGTGAACTGGGTGTCGGGCGGCGGCGTCTGGGACCCGTCGATCCGGGGCATCTACGCGCTGCCTGCCAAGCTGGAGGCGGGAGACGTGCTCTCGGCCGTGTCGCTCTCGCTCTTCCTGTCCTGGGTGGTCACGATCTTCCCGGCCCGCCGCGCGGCCCGGATGAACCCGGTGGAGGCGCTGCGCTATGAGTGAGCTGACGCTGCAGGGGGTGAGCAAGGGCTACAACCACGGCCGCCCCAACGAGGTGCGCGTGCTGCAGGGGGTCGACCTGAGCGTCGCTCCGGGAGAGGTCGTGGCACTTGTCGCGCCCTCCGGCGCGGGCAAGTCGACGCTCCTGCACATCGCGGGGCTTCTGGACACGCCTGACGAGGGCCGCGTCTCCATCGGCGGCGAGGACATGACAGACCTCTCCGACCGGCGGCGCACGGCGGCCCGGCGGCGCGAGGTGGGCTTCATCTACCAGTTTCACCACCTGCTGCCCGAGTTCTCCGCCGAGGAGAACATCGTCCTGCCGCAGCTTGCCAACGGAGTCGCGCGGGCCGAGGCGTCGCGCCGCGCGCGCGGCCTGCTGGAGACGGTGGGCGTCGGAGAACGGGCGAGCCACCGTCCCGCCGCGCTCTCGGGCGGCGAGCAGCAGCGGGTGGCCTATTGCCGGGCCCTGGCGAACCGGCCGCGTCTCCTGCTCGCGGACGAGCCCACGGGCAACCTCGACCCCGCGACCTCGGAGAGGGTTTTCGCGGCGCTGATGGAGTTGGTGCGCGGCACCGGGCTCGCGGCGCTGATCGCGACGCACAACCTGGAGCTCGCCGGCCGGATGGACCGGGTGGTTCGGCTCGACGCGGGGCGCGTGGTCGACTGAAGTCGTTGCCGGATCGCGCGGCGCGGCGCACACTCGTGGCATGGTCCCGGGCCAAGGAGGTCGTCCCATGCACCGCACACTCGTCACGTTCGCCCTGTTCGCCGCCGCTCCCGCGCTCGCGCAGGAGGGGCCGTCCCTCGACTGCGCCGCCGCGGAGAGCAGCGCGGAAGAGCTGATCTGCGAGGATGACGCCCTCGCGGCGCTGGACCGGAGACTCGCGGAGCGGTTCTCCGCGGCGCTGGCCGCGGCGGAGGGGCTCGACGCCGGCGCGGAGGAGGCTGCGGCGGAGCTGCGCGCCACCCAGCGCGGATGGATCGGAGGGCGGGACGAGTGCTGGCAGACCGATGGCCTCCGCAGCTGCGTGGAGGCGGCCTACCTCCGGCGCGAGGGGCAGCTGGTTGCGCTCTGGATGCTGGAGGAGCCCGCGGCCACCGCCACCTACCTCTGCGCCGCCGAGGGGCCGCTGGAGCTGACGGCTCTCTACTTCGATACCGAACTCCCCTCCGCCAGGCTCGAATGGGGCGACCGGGTCGACGCGGCCACGCTGACGCCCGCCGCCTCCGGCAGCCGCTACGAGGGCTCGTTCGGGACCTTTCTCTGGGATAGGGGAGAGGAGGCGATCTTCTCCGTCGAGGGCGGAGAGGAGCTGGCCTGCACGGCGGGCTGACAAGACCAAGAGCAGGAGAGGGACATGAAGAAACTCGCGATACCGGCCATCCTGGCGCTCGCGGCCTGTGCGCCGGAACAGGGCGTCGACCTGGAGCGGGAGGGGGCCCTGGCCTTCGCCGAGAACTGCGCGGCCTGCCACGGGGCGGACGCGCGGGGCGGGGGGCCGCTGGCGGAGGGGCTGCCGGTGGCGCCGCCGGACCTCACGACGCTCAGCGCGCGGAACGGCGGGACCTTCCCGCGCGACTACGTGATGTCGGTGATCGACGGCTACCGGCGGGGGGCGCATTTCTCCGACGCCATGCCGGAGTTCGGGGCGGGCGACCTGGGTCCGACGATCATGACCGAGGGGCCGGACGGCATGGGCACGCCGGTGCCGGAGCGGTTGCTGGCGCTGGCGGACTACCTGGAGGGGCTACAGCAGCGCTGAGCGGTCAGTCGCAGACGCCGGCGAGGTCGGCGTCGGCCCAGGGGATCAGCACGTCGTCCGGCGCGCGCCACTCGGAGATCGGCATGGCCTGCGAGAGCAGCGCGCGGAGGCGTTCCGTGCGCGCGCCCTCGGGGGCCACGGCGGCGCAGCAGACGTATTCCTCCACGAGGCTCGCCTGGGCCTCGTAGCCGTAGTCGAGAAAGCGGGCGGCGGTGGACTCCTCGAAGAGGTAGGGGTCGGTGAGCTCCTGGTGCTCGCGGGCGGCGCGCAGGGGGGTGAAGCCGGTGACCTCGGTGTTCTGCCACTGCCAGACGTGGGTCAGCTCGTGGGCGAAGAACATCGCGGCCACGAGGTTCAGCCGCTCAGGCCAGTCGGCGAGGTAGTCCTCCAGGTACCAGCCGGGGCTGGTGACGATGTGGTCCCAGAGGGCGACGCCGGCGGTGCGGCTCTCGAAGGTCGGGCCCTCGGGCGGCGGGAAGAGGCGCTGGCGGCAGGTGGTCTGCGGGCGGACGGGGTAGGTCCGCGAGATGGCGCCGACCGGGCCGGCGGAGAAGAGGCGGACGCGGGAGGCGGCGGTCTCTCCGACGATCTGGGCGCCGAAGGCCTGCTCGGCCGGGGTGAGGCCGCGGGTGCAGCCGGAGACGGTGGCGAGGACGAGGCAGAGGATCAGGGCGCGCATGGGGCGAGCATAGCCGGGTCCGCGGGCGGTAAAAGGGGGTGCCGCCGGGGGTGTCCAAGGTTGGACAGAGGGTCAAGGTGTTGATTTACAATGGAAATCCCACGGCTGCCACATTTCGTTAACCTTTGAGCACACGGGGGTGTGACCGCCCTCAGTCCAGCTTGCTCATTTCCCAGACATCGGCCCGGGCGACGAGGCCCTCGGTGGCGGGGCCGTGGGCCTTGATGTGGTCGCTCTCCATGTGGGCGAGCCAGTGCTCGCGGGTCTCCCAGGTCTCGTAGAAGAGGAAGTGGTCCGGGTCGGTGTCGTCGCGGTGGAGGTCGTAGGCGAGGCACCCGGCCTCGGCCCGCGTCGGCGCGACGAGCATCTGCAGGCGTTCGAGAAGCCGGTCGGCCCGGCCGGGCTCGGCGTGGATGTCGGCAACGATGGTGAGCGGCATGGGCGGTCCTCCTCGGTGGTCCCCCGTTTATGGTCCGGGAGCGGGGGGCGAGGGAAGGGGGGGGGGGGGGGACAGGGGTCCGTCCCCGGATCGTCACAGGGCACACCGGTTCGGCCCTATCTCCCGCCGTGCGCGCCGCAGGCGCGCAGGGCAGCGCCCGACCCGCCCCCACGGGGCGGGCGCTTCACGCCCACCCCTCGGGTCGGGCGCTGCCCTTCGAGGGGAGGTGTGGCGAGGGGGTAGTGGATAGGAGCGTATCCGCCTTCCTTTGCCGCTCTTTGAGGCTAGCCTTTCTTGGGCTTCGTCGGCTTCGGAGGAGCGGGGCGAGTTTCAAGCTTCGTCGGTGTCGGGTTATGGCCACCCTTAATCGTGCTCCCCTCATTTATTCGTTTGACCTCAGGTCCCTTTACTTCCTTGTGAGACATCTCTCACTCCTTGTTACCTCGGTATGGAAACTCAACCCACATCCTATCTTTGCTCATTGAAAGGTACAAGTGAGGCGCCTCTGTCACCTCATCGCCCTCAGAAGTATATATGCGTGCGTCAAACAGTAGTAATTCTCGAAATTCTTCTGTTTCTGAGTATGCATTAACATAGCCAGAGTAAATGAAACCTCTTTCGGGGTCTCTGACGTCCACGTACTCAACATGGCTTTGATTGCTGTTGAAAGTAAAACTCCAGACGTCTTCCAGTCCAAATCTACGGGTCGCTCCAATGCAATTAAAGAACTTCATAATGACCCTGAATCGCACCATATACAGCCAAATCGTGGCCAGAATGATAGAGGCTGGAACAGAAATAAGTATCTCGTCTGCGAAGTCGACGAGCGCCCCTTCTTCTGAGATAATAGATGTTGGATAGGTGAACTCGTAGCCGCACGCGCTTCCGATTGCGTAAACGAGTGTATAGGTAGTGATTCCGAAGAGAAACGAGTTCAGAGCAAGCGTTGGCTTGTCTACCCGAGGGCCAGAGCCGTATATTGCGTCCAAGTTGGCCCAAATAATGCCCGGAAGGAAAATTAGTGCGAGTTGGGCCAGAGCGTGGTTCATCAAATCGTCTCGTCTAACTATTCACCCTAAACATCCAACTCCTCAACAAACCTCGCGTTCTCCGAGATATACTGGAACCTCAATTCCGGCTTCTTGCCCATGAGCCGCTCGACCAGGTCGCCGGTCTCGCCGGGTTCGTCCTCGTCGATGGTCACCCGGATCAGCTTCCGGGTCTTGGGGTCCATCGTCGTTTCCTTGAGGTCCTTGGCGTCCATCTCGCCCAGGCCCTTGAAGCGCTGGGTGTCGATCTTGCCGCGGCCGCCGAGGCCCTTCTTGAGCCAGTATTCCTTCTCCCGCTCATCGGCGACGTAGAGGCGCTTGGCCCCCTGGGTCAGCCGGTAGAGGGGCGGGCAGGCGAGGTAGAGGTGGCCCGCGTCGATCAGCGGGCGCATCTGGCTGTAGAAGAAGGTCATCAGCAGCGCCGCGATATGGGCGCCGTCGACGTCGGCGTCGGTCATGATGATGACCTTGTCGTAGCGCAGGTCGTCGATGCGGAACTTCGTTCCCAGCCCGGTGCCGAGGGCCTGGGTGAGGTCGTTGATCTCGGCGTTGCTGCCGAGCTTGGACGAGGCCGCGCCCAGCACGTTGAGGATCTTGCCCCGGAGCGGCAGCAGCGCCTGGGTGCGGCGGTCGCGGGCCATCTTGGCCGAGCCGCCGGCGGAGTCGCCCTCGACCAGGAAGATCTCGGTGCCCTCGCGGGCGCTGTCGGTGCAGTCCACCAGCTTGCCCGGCAGGCGGAGCTTCTTGGTGGCGGACTTGCGGGCCGTCTCCTTCTCCTGCTTGCGGCGCTGGCGCTCCTCGGCGCGGAGCACGAGGAAGTCGAGGATGGCGCCGGCGGACTTGGTGTCGGAGCCGAGCCAGGTGTCGAAGTGGTCGCGCACGGCCTGCTCGACCAACCGCGCGGCCTCGGCGGTGGCCAGCCGGTCCTTGGTCTGGCCGACGAACTCGGGCTCGCGGATGAAGCAGGAAACCAGCGCGCAGCCCCCGGTCACCAGGTCCTCGCGGGTGATCTGCTGGGCCTTCTTCACGCCCGCGATCTCGCCGTAGGCGCGGATGCCCTTGAGGATCGCCGCCCAGAAGCCCTGCTCGTGCGTGCCGCCCTCGGGGGTGGGCACGGTGTTGCAGTAGGACTGGAGGAAGCCGTCGCGGGTGGGCGTCCAGTTGATCGCCCATTCGACCTTGCCGGGGGTGCCGAAGCGGCTCTGGAAGTCGACCGTGCCGGCGAAGGGCCGCTCGGCGTAGGTAGAGGCGCTGCCCAGCGTCTCCTTGAGGTAGTCGGCCAGGCCGCCGGGGAAGTGGAAGGTGGCCTCCTGCGGGGTCTCGCCGTCCTCGACCGCCGACTTCCAGCGGATCTCGACGCCGGAGAAGAGGTAGGCCTTGGACCGGACCATCTTGAAGAGCCGCGCGGGCTTGAAGCGGTGGGAGCCGAAGATCTCCTCGTCCGCGTGGAAGGTGGTGGTGGTGCCGCGGCGGTTGGGGGCCGCGCCGACCTCCTGCACCGGGCCCTCGGGCTTGCCGCGGGAGAAGCGCTGTTCGTAGAGCTTCCGGTCGCGGGCGACCTGGACGACCATGAGGTCGGAGAGCGCGTTGACCACCGAGGCGCCCACGCCGTGCAGGCCGCCGGAGGTCTGGTAGGCCTTGCCGGAGAACTTGCCGCCCGCGTGGAGCGTGCAGAGGATCACCTCGAGCGCGGACTTGCCGGGGAACTTCGGGTGCGGGTCGATCGGGATGCCGCGGCCGTTGTCGCGGATGGTCACGGAGTGGTCGGCGTGCAGCTCCACCTCGATGCGGTTGGCGTGACCGGCGACGGCCTCGTCCATCGAGTTGTCGAGCACCTCGGCCACGAGGTGGTGCAGCGCCCGCTCGTCGGTGCCGCCGATGTACATGCCGGGCCGCTTTCGGACGGGCTCCAGCCCCTCGAGCACCTCGATGGAGGCGGCGTCGTAGGCGGTCTCGTCTGTCTCGGAGAGAAGATCGTCGGGCATGGCGCTGCTCTGCTCTTTGTTGGTTGGCGCGCAGTGTGGCACCGCGCGGGCGCCGGAGCAACGGTGGGGCGGGGCTTGTCCACAGAAGGATCGGGGCGGTGGCGCCCGGTCGTTGCGTCGCGCGGCGCGGGACAACCTGGGCGTGCAGCGGTCGGCGGCCTGCGATGGCGGACGCGGGTGATCCGTCGCATTCTAATCAGCTAGGTCGGCGGTCTTGACGGTGGCGCAATCAAGTCAGCCTACGCGGCGAGAAGGCCAGGTTTTCAGGGCGTGGATGAATGATGGAGCAATCAGGCAAGGGCCCGGCGGCTTGCAGATCTGCAAAGACGCCCTTGAGCGCGGGCGGCGGACATCCGCCGCAATTCCGCCATAGACGGACACAAGTCTCGGTTGCGCCGCGGTCCCGAACCGCAGGCCCCGACGTGATCGCCAGCTCGAACGACGCAATGAACAAGACGTAGGACCGGCCTGATGAAACACTCGATCTTCAAGGAGTCCGTTCACCGGAACTTCGCGGAGGTACCTCGCGCCTACAAGCGGACCGTGTCCTGGATCCCGCGGATCGGCGACTTCGTCCCGAACTTCGGGGCCGAAACGACCTATGGACCCGTCAACTTCCACACCTACGCGGAAGGCGCCTGGACGGTGCTCTTTACCCATCCAGCCGCCTTCACGCCGGTCTGTACGACCGAGCTGGCAATGCTGGCCACGATCTCCGCCGACCTGCGCAGGCGCGGGGCGAAAGTGATGGGGCTCTCGACCGGCACACTCCAGGCGCAGCGGGACTGGCAGGCCGACATCGCCCAGATCTTCGGCCGCCGGATCGACTTCCCGGTGATCTGCGACCCGGACGGGACGCTGGTCGAACTCTTCGGCGCCCTGCATCCGGCGAGTGACTGCGCCAACGCGCCGGTGCGCAAGACGGTGATCATCGACCCCTCCCTGAGGATCCGGGCGATCAGCGAGTATCCCGCCGGCGTCGGCCGGAGCAGCGAGGAGATCATCCGCATGCTCGACGCGCTCCGCACGGTCGAGGAGCACAACGTCGTGACGGGTGCCGATTGGCAGCTCGGCGACGATTGCTTCGAACCGAGGGGGTAGCCTGCCCGGGCCAGCCTTCGGGGCCGCGCCGCGTGATCCGAGACTACCTGGTGGCCCGAGCCGATCCCTGGCGAGACTGAGGCCGGTTGCGCATGGCTGGGAGCAGCCTAGTGTCCCGCCCACAAGGCAAAACGGGAGGCTTCGAGCCATGCGCATTTTTTTCACGGGCGGCAGCGGCAAGGCGGGACGGCACGTCGTCCCCTACCTGCTGGAGCAGGGGCATCGCGTCACCAACGCCGACTGGGTGCCGCTCGATCATTCCGGGGTGAACAACCTCCGTGTCGAGCTGACGGACGCGGGGCAGGTCTACTCGGCCCTCCACGCCTGGGCGGGCTTCGACGAGCTCGATCCGGGGACCGGCATCCCGTCCTACGACGCCATCGTCCACTTCGCGGCGATCCCCGCGATCCTGCATCGGCCGGACCAGGAAACCTTCCGGATCAACGCGCTGTCGACCTACAACGTGATGGAGGCGGCAGCCAAGATGGGCGTGAAGAAGGTGATCTTCGCCTCCTCCGAAACGACCTACGGCATCTGCTTCGCCGACGGCGAGGTGAAGCCCGACTACGTGCCGATCGACGAGGCGCACCCGACCATCCCGCAGGACAGCTACGCCATGTCGAAGGTGGCGAACGAGGTCTGCGGCCGGTCCTTCCATGCGCGGACGGGCTACGACTACTACGGGCTGCGCATCAACAACGTGATCGAGCCGCACGAGTACGAGGAGATGTTCCCCGACTTCCTCGAGGCGCCCGAGAAGCGGCGGCGGAACATCTTCGCCTATATCGACGCGCGGGATCTCGGGCACATGGTGGACTGCTGCCTGAAGACGGACGGTCTGGGCTACGAGGTCTTCAACGTGGCCAACCCCGACATGTCCGTCGCCGCCAAGACGGACGAGATCATCGACCGCTTCTACCAGGGGGTCGAGGTGCGCAAGGACATGGGGCCGGACGAGACCTTCTATTCCATCGAGAAGGCCCAGCGGATGGTGGGCTATTCGCCGAAGCACTCCTGGCGCGACGTTCTGGACGATCCGCGCGGGTGAGTCTGCGAGGGACGTGAGTTTGGGCTCCCGTGGGTGACTTCGGGAGCCCTTTTCCTTGCGTGCAGAGCCGCGCCATCGACGGGCCGCGGCGCGGCGGCCCTCGGCCTTGAGTCCGCTCCGGGAGCTTCGCGACCCTCAGCGCAGGCGGGCGAGGAGCTCGCGGGAGGGTTCTCCGGTCACGGGCAGGCCGTTCGCGGCCTGGTAGGCCTCGATGGCCTCGATGGTTCCGGTGCCGATCACCCCGTCGGGGGAGCCCGCATCGAAGCCAGCCGCCGTCAGCCCGCGCTGGAGCGCCTGGCGGTCCTCCAGAGTGAGCCCGTAGCGGTCGGGTGGGAAGCCGCCCTGCAAGGGTCCCGCGCCGCCGATCCGGTCGGAGAGGTAGCCCACGCCGATCACGTAGCTCGTGGCGTTGTTGTAGCGGGCGATGACCTCGAAGTTTCGGAAGGCGAGGAAGGCCGGGCCGCCGGCCTGCGGCTGGATCAGCGCAGCGGACCCGGAGGAGGGCAGGGGGCTGCCGTCGGCCCGGGTGATGCCGCGCGCCGCCCAGTCGGACAGGGCGCGCGTGGTGTTGCGGCCCTCGGGGCCGGAATAGCCCGAGGGCAGGCGGACCTCGAAGCCCCAGGGCTCGCCGCTGCGCCAGCCGGCACGGGCGAGGTAGTTGGCGGTGGAGGCGAGGGCGTCGGTGGGATCCTCCGCCCAGATGTCGCGCCGCCCGTCGCCGTCGAAGTCGACGGCGTATTCCTGGTAGGAGGTCGGGATGAACTGGGTGTGGCCCATGGCGCCCGCCCAGCTGCCGGTCATGTTGTCGGGCGAAGTGTCGCCGGATTGCAGGATGCGCAGGGCCGAGGTGAGCTGGCTTTCGAAGAACTCTCCGCGCCGCCCGTCGTAGGCCAGCGTCGAGGTGGCGGAAACCACGGGGATCTCGCCCCGGCGGGTGCCGTAGCGGCTCTCCAGCCCCCAGATCGCGGCGACCACGGTGGCGGGCACGCCGTAGCGCTGCTCGATGGCCTGGAGCGTCGAGGCCTGGCGGCGGTAGGCGGCACGGCCGAGTTCGACGCGCTCGGGCCGGGCGGCGATCTGCAGGTAGTCCTGCAGGGTGCGCGTGAACTCGGTCTGGTTGCGGTCGCGTTCGATCACGCCGGGGAGGTAGCCGGCCCCGGCGAAGGCCCGGTCGAAGACGCCGGGCTGGATGCCGCGGGCAAGCGCCCGGTCGCGGTAGGCGGCCACCCAGGCGTCCCAGCCGGGATTCGGCTGCGGCAGGAGCGCCGGGTCCGGTGGCGTCTGGGCCGAGGCGCCGGGGATCGGCGGCGCACCGCCGCAGGCGGTGAGCAGTGTCGCGGCGAGGCCGAGGGTCACGGTACGGCGGTCGGCTTTCATGGATGGGTACTCCGGCAACGGGGTCACGTCGCGCGGGAGGGTGAGGGCTGGTCCGCAGCGGCGCAAGGGGGGCCGCACCCGGCAGGCGCAGGCTCGCCGATCGGGCGGCGGCTTCGCTCTGGACCCGGCTCGGGCCCGGGCGTAAGGCCCGGGCCATGAGCGCGCCCGCCCATAGCATCGCCGCCCGCGGCGGCCCCTCCCGACGCGGTCACGCCGCGGCGCTGCTGACGCTCGGGCTGCCGCTGATCGGGTCGAACGTGGCGCAGACGGCGATCCAGTTCGTCGATGTGCTGATGCTGGGCTGGTACGACGTGACCGCGCTGGCGGCGGTCACCATCGGCACGAGCTTCTGGTTCCTGCTCTTCCTCCTGGGCGCGGGTTTCGCTTGGGCCGTCACGCCCCTGGTGGCCGAGGCGGCAGAGGGCGGCGACACGGTGACCGCGCGGCGGGTGACGCGGATGGGCCTGTGGCTTTCGGTGGCGGCGGCCCTGGTCTTCCTGCCGGTGTTCTGGTGGTCCGAGCCGGTGCTGCGCGCGCTGGGCCAGGACCCGGAGATCGCGGCGCTGGCGCAGTCCTACCTGCGGATCACCGGCTGGGGCATGATCCCCGCGCTCTTCGCGATCACGCTGCGGTCCTTCCTCTCGGCGCTGGAGCTGACGCGGGTGATCCTGCGGATCTCGCTGGCCTCGCTGGTGGTCAACAGCGTGCTGAACTGGGTGCTGATCTTCGGCCAGCTCGGTGCGCCGGAGCTCGGCCTGCGGGGCGCGGGCATCGCCACGGCGCTGGTGCAGACCATGGGTTTCGTCTGGTTCGTGGTCTACGCGATGCGGCGCTGCCCGGAGTACGACCTTTTCACCCGGCTCTGGCGGTTCGATGCGCAGGTCGCGGCGCGGGTCTTCCGGCTGGGCCTGCCGATGGGGCTGACGACCGTGGCGGAGGCCGGGCTGTTCTCGGCGGCGGCGGTGATGATGGGCTGGATCGGCGAGGTCTGGCTCGCGGCGCACGGGATCGCGATGCAACTCGCCTCGGTGACCTTCGTGGTGCACCTCGGGCTGAGCCAGGCGGCCACGGTGCGGGCGGGCCGGGCCTATGGCCGCCGGGACGGCCGCGCGCTGCGCGAGGGAGCCGGCGTGGCGCTGGCGCTCTCCGGCGCGGCGGTGGCCCTGACGGTCACGGTCTTCCTCTTGGTGCCGGAGCTGCTGGTGGGCCTCTTTGTCGATCCGGCCGACCCGCTCCGGTCCGAGATCGTGGCGGCGGGCGTCGCGCTCCTGATCATCGCCGCGCTCTTCCAGGTCGTGGATGCCGCCCAGGTCATGACGATCGGGCTGCTGCGCGGCGTGCAGGACACCGCGGTGCCTCTCGCCATCGCCTGCGTGAGCTACTGGATCCTCGGGATGCCGGTGGGCTACCTGCTCGCCTTCCCGCTGGGGCTGGGCGGGCAGGGCGTCTGGCTGGGCATGTCCGTCGGCCTCGGGGCCGCGGCGGTCATGCTTTCGGCGAGGTTCTGGGGCTGGAGCGGGCGGCTGTCTTCCGGCTGATCCGGCGCGCCTCGAAGGCCTCCTTCGCGGCCTCCTTGGTGTATTCCTGCCGAATCCAGTCGTCGATCGCGATCTCGCCCTGGCGGAGCCGGGCTGCGTAGAGGTCGAGCACCTCGTCCAGAATGCCGGCGCGGGAGTTGCGCCAGTGGTGATGCCGCCAGTGGAGTTGGCCGCGCGCCTCATCCAGGCTCTTGCCCTGCTTGATCATGAGCCAGAGCACGGCGGCGAGGCCGGTCCGGTCGGCGCCGGATTTGCAGTGCATCAGAAGCGGCGGCTCTACCGCCTCGAAGGCGTCCAGCAGCTCAAGCAGATTGTCCCGAGAGGGCGCGACGGTCGCGTTGAGCTTCACGTTGACCAGCCGCAGGCCGAGCCGCTCGCAGTTCTCCTGCAGGAAGAGAAAGTGAGCGAAGACATCCTCGCCGCGCAGGTTGAGGACGGTGCGCACGCCGTGCTTGTCGCGGATGCGCCGCAGCCGCCGCAGGGTCGGCTGGTTCGAGCGCCAGACGCCGGGAGCGATCTGCGCCTCGTTGGACCAGAGACGGCGAAGGTGGGCGTGGTCGAGCCAGTTGTAGTGCCAGAACGAGCGCCGCCGCTCGAGCGGGTCGACGATGTCCCGTCCGAAGCCCCTGCGCCACTTCTGCTCGGCGCGCGACAGTCGTTTGAGCCAGCCTTCGGACATGCCGGTCACTTGGCGCGGAGCGGCGGGCATTGCAAGGGCGGCGGCGGCGATCCGGCTTCGGAGCGCCGGGTCACTCCTCGCCGCGGTCGCGGGTCAGCCGGTCGGCCTTCTTGCGCACGAGCACGGTTCGGAGGTCGTGCATGGCGAGCAGGAGGGCGTCGGTCACCTCCTCGAGCTGGTCGTCCGTCGCGTTGGACTGGACCCACTGGGTGGTGGTGTTGAGGTAGTCCACGGCGCGGTGGATGTCGTCGATGTCGCGCTTGGCGAGTAGCGCGATGCGTTCGGCCATCCAGGCTTCGATCCGGTCGAGGTCGGCCTGGGTGAGCTCCCGGTCCCCGTGCGGCCTGATCTCGCGCTTCTTGACGTTGACGACCGCGATCTGGTCCATCTCGATCCGCTTCTGGCGGTTCTCGCTGTCCACGCGGAAGACGACCGCGCCATTCTCGCGCACCCGGAAGTAGTAGTCCGGAAGCTCATTCATGCTGCTGGCTGCCCTCGTCTGCCTCAGCGCAACTCCGCGCAGAACCGGGCGATCCGGTCGCAGGCGGAGATCAGCGTCTCGTCAGAGCAAGCGTAGCTGACGCGGAATGCGGGTGAAAGTCCGAAGGCCGCGCCGAAGACGACGGCGACGCCGGCCTCCTCCAGCAGCGCCATGGCGAAATCCTCGTCGGTCTCGATCCTGCGGCCGCCGGCCGAGGTCTTGCCGATAAGCCCGGCGATGGCGGGATAGACGTAGAAGGCGCCCTCCGGCACCGGGCAGAGCAGGCCGTCGATGGCCGAGAGCCGCTCGACCACGAGGTCGCGGCGGCGGCGGAAGGTGTCGCGCCAGCCGTCGAGGAAGTCCTGCGGCCCGTCGAGGGCGGCCACGGCGGCGGCCTGGCTGATCGAACAGGGGTTCGAGGTCGACTGCGACTGGATCTTGCGCATCGCCGCAATGATGTCCTCGGGCCCGCCGGCATAGCCGATGCGCCAGCCGGTCATGGCATAGGCCTTGGAGACGCCATTCACGGTGACCGTCCGGTCCTTGAGCCGGGGCTCGACCTGGGCGGGTGTCGTGAAGGTGAAGTCGCCGTAGGTCAGGTGCTCGTAAATGTCGTCCGAGAGCAGCAGCACCTGGGGATGGTCGAGCAGCACATCGGTGAGTGCGCGGAGCTGCGTCTCCGTGTAGCCGGCGCCCGTCGGGTTCGAGGGCGAGTTGAAGATCAACCACTTGGTGCGCGGCGTGATGGCCGCACGGAGTTGCTCGGGCGTGATGCGGAAGCCCTGCTCGGGGCCGGCCTCCACGATGACAGGTGTGGCTCCGGCGAGGCGGACCATGTCGGGGTAGGAGACCCAGTAGGGAGCGGGGATCACCACCTCGTCGCCCGGGTCGAGCGTGGCCATCAGGGCGTTGTATAGCACCTGCTTGCCGCCGGTGCCGACGCTGATCTGAGAGACTGAATAGTTCAGGCCGTTCTCTCTCCGGAACTTCTCGGATATGGCCCTTTTGAGATCCGGGCTACCATCCACCACCGTGTAGCGGGTCTGTCCCGTCTCGATGCCCTTGATCCCGGCCGCGCGGACGTGGGGTGGCGTATCGAAGTCGGGCTCGCCCGCGGAGAGGGCGATGACGTCCTTGCCCGCCGCCTTGAGTTCGAGCGCCCGGCCGGTCATCGCCACGGTGGGCGAGGGTGAGACGCGGTCGAGTGTCGCTGACAGGCGGCGCATGGTCGGCTCCCGATGGGTTATGGCGCGGCGATTGGCTTAGGGAGGTTGCGTGACTTACACAAGCATCAGCGACGAGCATCGGGACTTCGAGGACGAGATGGCCGCAGACACCAAGGACGGCTGGTTCAGCGACGAGAGTGCAACCTTCGGCGACCGCCTGGCGGCGGCGCGGGAGGCGGCGGGTATGAGCCAGAAGGACCTCGCGAAACGGGTCGGGGTGAAGCTGTCGACGCTCACCCGGTGGGAAGACGACCAGGCGGAGCCTCGGGCGAACCGCCTGTCAATGCTCTCCGGATTGCTCGGCGTGTCGCTCCGCTGGCTGCTGACCGGGCAGGGAGAAGGGCTCTCGGGCCCCGACGCGGAGGAGATCCCGCAGGACGGGCTGGAGATCCTGGCCGAGCTGCGGCTGCTGCGCACCGAGTCCGAGCGTTTGTGCGAGCGGATGGGCGTCCTCGAGAAGCGTCTGAAGCGGCACCTTCAGGGCGGCGCCTGATGGGGCAGGAGACGCGGGAGACCCGGCTCAAGCGGCTGCGGATGCGCGCCGGACGGCGTGGCATCAAGGAGATGGACCTGATCCTCATGCGCTTCGCCGAGAGCGAGCTGGCGGCCCTGGGGCCGGAACAGCTCGACGACTTCGAGGCGCTGCTCGAGGAGAATGACCAGGAACTCTACGCCTGGGTGAGCGGGCAGAGCGCACCGCCGGAGCGGCACGCGCCGATGATCGACCGGATCGCGCGGCAGGTGTCCGGCGGGCCGGTCAGCTGAGAGTGCCTTGAAATGGCGACCGGATCCCCGCCTCGGTAGAGGGCGGTCCGGTTAACGATATTTTCGGCATTCGGCGTCAAAACGGTCCCGGACAGGCCATCTGGAGACCGGGCATGAGCGTTTTCGCGCCACTGAACCAGCCGGGCGCCTCTGCCGCGGAAGCGGGGTTCCTGGCACGCTACCTGGATGTGCTGGGGCTGGTCGAACGCCTGCACCGGCTGCTGCTGGACCTCGTGAAGGACGAGTTCGAGCGGCTGTCGGTTCTCGAGATCAACCCGGTGCAGGGCCTTCTGCTCTACCATGTGGGCGACAACGAGGTGACCGCCGGGGAGCTGAAGTCGCGCGGCTACTATCAGGGGTCCAACGTCTCGTACAATCTCAAGAAACTGGTGGAGCTTGGCTACATGCACCACCAGCGGTGCGAGATCGACCGCCGGTCGGTGCGGGTCCGGCTGACCCCCCGCGGGCGGGAAGTGCGCGACATCATCGCGCGGCTCTTCGCGCGGCACGCGAGGGAGCTTGTTGGCACGGGCGTGCTCGACATGGCCGGGATCGAGGACATGACGGTCGCGCTCAAGCGGCTGGAACGGTTCTGGGGCGAGCGGATCCGCTACATCTACTAGGTGCAGGCCCCGGGGCGATGGGCCGGGCGCCGGGAGCCCGCGGGCCTCGCGGATGAGGCCCGGGGGCGTCGGGTTGATCCCGAATTGGCCTGCGAACCGGGTCGTCACGCGGCGGCGAGCCGCGATGGAGGCCGCTCTCTTGCCGTGTCCGATGCTCTGGGCGTCTGAAGAGACGTCAGATGCCGAAGCGGTCGCGCAGGGAGTACCACGTCATCGCCAGCGTCAGCAGCGGCGCGCGGAAGGCCGGTCCGCCGGGGAAGGCGGGCACGGGGAGGGTGGAGAGGGTATCGAACCGCTCCTTCTCGCCCGCGACGGCCTCGGCCATGACGCGGCCCGACAAAAGCGAGAGCGCCACGCCGTGCCCCGAGAACCCGCCGGCGGCGAGGATGCCGGGGGCGACCCGGTCGAGGTAGGGCAGGCGGCTCATGGTGATGCCGAGCGTCCCGCCCCAGTGATGGGAGATCGCGGCGTCGCGCAGCCCGGGAAAGAGCCGGGCCATGCGGGCCCTGAGCGCGGTGAGGATGTCCTTGGGGTAGCCGATGGAATAGCTCTCCCGCCCGCCGAAGAGCAGGCGCTTGTCCTCGCTGAGGCGGAAGTAGTTCACCACGAACTTGTCGTCGGCGACGGCGATGTCGCGGCGGAGGACCTCGTCCGCCTGCTCTCCCAGCGGCTCGGTCGCCGCGATGAAGGAGTTGATCGGCATGACCCGGGAGGCATATCGCCGCGAGAGGCCCGGCAGGTACCCGTTGCCCGCCAGGATGACGTGCTCGGCCTCGACGGTGCCTTCGGCGGTCCGCAGGACCGGGCGTGGCCCGTCGGTGCGCACCTCCCTGACCTCGGAGAGCTCGTGGATCACCGCACCCGCCGCCTCCGCGCCGTGGGCGAGCCCAAGGACCAGGCGGAGCGGGTGCAGATGTCCGGAGCCCATGTCGAGCAGCCCGCCGGAATAGACCGGAGAGGGGCAAATCTCCCGGAAGGCGTCCTGGTCGAGGTATTGCGTCTGGTAGCCGTAGCGCTCGGCCAGCCAGGCGCCGTAGCGACGTTCCTCTTCCGCGCCCTTCGCGCCCCAGGCGCCGTGCAGCACGCCGGGCATGAACCGGGCTTCCGGCGCATGGTCGGCGACCAGCGACCGGGTCAGGTCGCGCGCCTCCAGCCCGAGATCCCAGAGCATCCGGGCCGGGCCTTCGCCGAGGCGCTGCTCGAGCCAGCGCTGGTCCTTGTTGTAGCCGGCGGAGACCTGTCCGCCGTTGCGCCCCGAGGCGCCGAAGCCTGCGCGATGCGCCTCCAGCACGATGACCCGCATCCCGCGCTCCGCCAGCGCGAGCGCCGCCGACAGGCCGGTGTAGCCCGCGCCCACGATGGCGACGTCCGCCTTCTCCTCCCCGCGCAGCGGCTCGCGCTGCGGTCCGGGGTCGGATGTCTCGGCGTACCAGCTCGCCGGGTAGGTGCCGGGGTCGTCGTTTCGGTAAAGCGGGCTCATCGGGGTCTCATGCCGCAGCGCGGCGGCGAAGCCAAGTCCTCAGACGTTGAGCAGCAGGTGCTCGCGCTCCCAGGGTGAGATCACCTGCAGGAACTCGTCGTACTCCGCCCGCTTCACGATGGAATAGACGCGGGCGAACTCCGGGTGCAGGGCCTCGTGCAGCGCCGTCGCGCCGTCGAAGAGGTCGAGCGCCGCGTAGACGCCGCGCGGGATCGCGTCCTCGGCCTCGTAGGCGTCGCCGTGAAAGCGCTTGTCCGGCCAGCGCTCGGACATGAGCCCGAGATAGCCGCAGGCCAGCGAGGCGGCGATTCCGAGGTAGGGGTTGCAGTCCATCCCTGCGATCCGGTTCTCCACCCGGCGCGAGGCGGGGTCGGAGACGGGTACGCGGATCCCAGTCGTCCGGTTGTCGCGGCCCCACTCCAGGTTGATGGGCGCGGCGTGGTCCTTCACGTAGCGGCGGTAGGAGTTCACGTAGGGCGCCATCAGCGCGACCGCCGAGGGCAGGTGCTCCTGCAGGCCGCCGATGAAGTGGAAGAAGGCGTCGGTCTCGCCGCCCTGCGGCCCGGTGAAGAGGTTGCGGCCGCGGCTGTCCAGCACCGAGTGGTGGATGTGCATGGCCGAACCCGGCTCGCCCTCGATGGGCTTGGCCATGAAGGTGGCGAAGCAGTCATGGCGCAGCGCCGCCTCGCGGATCAGCCGCTTGAAGTAGAATATCTCGTCGGCGAGCTTGACCGGGTTGCCGTGGCGCAGGTTGATCTCGAGCTGGCCCGCGCCGCCTTCCTGCGTGATACCGTCGATCTCGAAGCCCTGGATCTCGGCCCATTCGTAGATGTCGTCGATGACGGGGCCGTATTCGTCCACGGCGGTCATGGAATAGGCCTGTCGCGCGGCGGCGGGGCGCCCGGTGCGGCCCATCATCGGCTCGATCTCCTTGGCGGGATCGATGTTCCGGGCGACGAGGTAGAATTCCATCTCGGGCGCGACGACCGGCGTCCAGCCCTGCGCCTCGTAGAGCTCGACCACCCGCTTCAGCACGTTGCGCGGGGCGGTGGGGATCGGCGCGCCCTTCTGATCGTGCGCGTCGTGGATCACCTGGAGCGTGCCGTCCTCCGCCCAGGGGGCGGCGGTGGCGGTCGTCAGATCGGGCGTCAGCACCATGTCGGGTTCGGTGAAGCCGTCCGAAGCGGCCTCCTCGCCCCAGTCGCCGGTGATCGTCTGGTAGAAGATCGAGTTGGGCAGGTGGAAATGGGTCAGCCTCTCGAACTTCGAGGCGGGCACCGCCTTGCCGCGGGCGATGCCCGGGAGGTCGGCGATGACGCACTCGACCTCGTCGAGGCGGTGGCTCTCGAGGTAGGCGCGGGCGGCCTCGGGGATACGCTCCATCCAGTGGCTCATATCCGGCGCTCCGTGAAGAAGCGGCTGATCGAGTCGGCCAGGCGGGCGTTCTCGACGGGCTCCGTCAGGCCGTGCCGGGCCTTTGTGAGCAGGTCGTCGGGGACCTTGTCGCCGCGATGCGTGATGAGCCCCTCGATGTAGGGCGCCGCGAACTCCGGATGGGCCTGCACGGTGAAGGCGCGGTCGCCGTAGAGCAGGGCCGCGTTCTCGCAGAAGGGATGGGTGGCGATGCGCTCTGCCTGCTGCGGCTTCTCGACGACCTGGTCCTGGTGCCAGGCATTGAGGGCCACAGGCTCTCCGCCCCAATCGTAGACCTGGCGGCCCACGGCCCAGCCGCCGGCGAACTTCTCGACCCGGCCGCCGAGGGCCTGGGCGAGGATCTGGTGACCGAAGCAGATGCCGACGATGGGGATCTGGGCCTCGTAGGCCTTGCGGAGGAAGTCCTCGAGCGGCGGAATGAAGGGCAGGTCCTCGTAGGCGCCGTGGCGCGAGCCGGTGACGAGCCAGCCGTCGGCCGCGGTCGCGCTTTCGGGGAACTCCATGTCGACCACGTTCCAGGTCGTGAAGTCGAAGCCCCGCCCGGCGAGCAGCGTCTCGAAGAGGTCGGAATAGAGGCCGTGCTCCGGCTGCAGCGCCTCGGGGGCGTGGCCGGTCTGCAGAATGCCGATATGCATGAAGCACCAATGTCGTTGACGGCGCGAAGCTATGCGGCGCGGCGGGACCCCGCAAGGGGGTCCGGCCGGGGAAGAGGCTCAGACCGTGTCGAGGTAGAGCTCGACCTTTTCCTGGTCGGAGAGCTCGCCGAAGTAGTGCAGCTCCTGCCGCTTGGTCGCGACGAAGTTGGCGATGAGATCGCGCGGCAGGATCCGCGCGATGATCTCGGAATGCTCGAAGGCATCGATGGCCGCTTCCCAGGTCTCCGGCAATTGCGGCAGGTCCTGGTCGTAGGCGTTGCCGGTGATCGGCTCGGGCGGCTCCATCTCGTCCTCGATGCCGATCAGCGCCGAGCCGAGAACGACGGCGAGCATGAGGTAGGGGTTCACGTCGCCGCCGGCCACGCGGTGCTCGAACCGCCGCGCGCTGCTGGAGCCGGCGGGGATGCGGAGGGCGGCGGTCCGGTTCTCGTAGCCCCAGCCGACCGAGGTGGGCGCGTGGCTGTCGGGGACGATCCGGTCGTAGGAGGTCCCGTGCGGGAAGAACACGAGCGTCGAGGCGGGCATCGCGGCGAGGCAGCCCGCCACGGCATGGCGAAGCGTGGCGGAGCCCGTCGGGCTGCCGTCGTCGAAGACGTTGCGCCCCTCCTGGTCCAGCAGCGAGACGTGAACGTGCATGCCGTTGCCCGAGTAGTCCTCGTAGGGCTTGGCCATGAAGGAGGCGGCGAAGCCGTGGGCGCGGGCGATGCCGCGCACCAGGAGCTTGAAGAGCCAGGCGTCGTCGGCGGCCTTGAGCGGGTCGTCGACATGGCTGAGGTTGACTTCGAACTGGCCGATGCCCGCTTCGCTGATCGCGGTCTCGGCGGGAATGTCCATCGTCTCGCAGCCGTCGTAGATCTCGGTGAAGAACTGGTCGAAGGCGTCGAGTGCCCGGAGGCTCAGGATCTCCGCACCCGGGCGGCGCTTCCCGGAACGGGGGGAGGGCGGCACCCGCAGTTCGGGGCCGCGGTCGTCGATGGCGTAGAACTCCAGCTCGGTGCCGATGACCGGGGTCAGCCCCTTGGCCCGCAGCCGGCCCGCCACCCGGGCGAGCGCGTGGCGCGGATCGCCGTCGAAGGGGCGCCCGTCCTCGCGGAACATCCACATGGGCAGAAGCGCCGAGGGGGAGGAGAGCCAAGGCATCGGCAGGAAGCCCCGCTCGGTCGGCATCGCCACGCCGTCGGGGTCACCCGCGGCGAAGACCAGCGGACTGTCGTCGATGTCCTCGCCCCAGATGTCGAGGTTCAGGACCGAGAGCGGGAAACGGGTGCCGTCTTCGGCGACCTTCTGGGCAAAGCGCCGGGGCACGCGCTTGCCCCGGGCGACGCCGTTGAGATCTGAGGCCGCGACGCGGATCGTGCGGATCTCTGGATGCAGAGAGAGCCAGTCCGGATCCTGCGCGCCCGGAAGCTCGTCGGCCTCCTGAAGCCTGAACCCCAGCGCCTCGGAGAGTGCGACCGCGTTTTCCACACTGGTCGTGGAAGCCTTGCCCCTTTCAAGATCGTAAATGACGAACTTCGAAACGCCGGACACTCTGGCCAGCTCACTGGCCCCGAGAGCGCTTTCCTTGAAATGGGCGCGAAAAACCTCTGCGAAGGACTTCATCATCTGGCCAGCAAGGCCCCCGGGCGCAGTCGGATGCCGCGGCGCTGGGCCTGCGGCAGGTGGCGGTTGAGGCGGGCGTTGATCAGGCCCATCGCGGCGATGATCATCAGCGTTACCGCGATGAAGTAGAGCGCGAGGATCGGGTAGGGCACGAAGGGGTTGAAGGTCTTGTCCGCGAAGTAGCTGGCGTAATAGAGCGCGTCTCCCTTCTGCTGCCGGGCCGGGAAGCCCGAGAAGAAGACCAGCGTCGTGGCGTGGAAGAGGAAGATCGCCTCGTTCGTGTAGGCCGGCCAGGCCAGCCGCAGCATGGTCGGCCAGGTGATCCGGCGGAACCGGTGCAGGCCCGAGAGGCCGTAGGCGTCGGCCGCCTCCATGTCGCCTTTGGGGATCGACTGGAGCGCGCCGTAGAAGATTTCTCCCGAGTACGCGGCCGTGTTGAAGAAGAGCACGATCGCCGCACCCAGCCAGGCGGAGGTGAAGGGATCGAAGACCTCGAACTGGCTGCGCAGGGAGAGGAAGGCGAAGTAGGCGAAGAAGAACTGGATGAAGAGGGGCGAGCCCCGGAAGATGAAGATGAACCACTCCGAGGGCTTGCGGATCCAGGCGCTGCGGGCCGCCTTGCCCACCGCCACGGCGGTCGCGAGGAAGAAGCCCGACAGCAGGGCCACCAGCCCGAAGTAGACGTTCCAGATCATGCCCGAGCCGATCAGCGTCACCTGCTGGCAGAGCGTGAAGTCGCTGCGCGGCAGGAGGCGCTCGCCGTAGCCGAGGCTGCGCAGGGCGTAGTCCGCGATGGTGTCCCAGCACTCCATCAGCGCAGCCCTTCGGGTGAGGTCGCGCCGATCATGCCGCCGCCGCCTTGCGCTGCCGCTCGCCCGCCGCCGTGGCCTGGCCGAGGGTCAGCCGGGCCATGATCCGGTCGAGCACGAGTTCCGAGACGCGGGTGAAGATCAGATAGAAGACCAGCAGCGCGAGGAAGTACCACATCCGCCAGTCCCCGTGCGGGTAGTCGGTGAACTGCGGCGTCTTGGTGCCGCCCAGCTCGCGCGCCCAGTAGACGATATCCTCGACGCCGAGCAGGAAAAGCAGCGGCGTCGCCTTGATGAGAACCATCCAGAGGTTCGAGAGCCCGGGCAAGGCATAGACCCACATCTGCGGGACGAGGATGCGCCAGAAGGTCTGGCCCTGGCTGAGGCCGTAGGCCTCGGCGGTCTCGATCTGCGCACGCGGCACGGCGCGCATGGCGCCGTAAAGCACGTTGGCCGCGAAGGCGCCGAAGACGATGGCGAAGGTCAGCACGGCGAGGAAGAAGCCGTAGCCCTCGTGCACCCATTGCGGCGCGGTCGAGAGGGGCAGTTTGGCCTCGGGACAGACGATGAAGTCGTTGCCCTGGTAGATCGGCTGGTCCCAGCCGGGGCATTTCACCTCGTGCCGCACCCATTCGAACATCTGGTCGAGGGCGATCACGAAGAAGAGGAAGAAGGCGATGTCGGGCACGCCCCGAACGATCGCGATGTAGCCCTTGCCGAGCCAGGAGACCGGGGCGGGTCCCCGGGCCGCCGATGCGCCGGCGAAGCCGAAGGCGAGCGCGAGCGGCGCGGTGATCGCCAGCAGCAAAAGCACCGTTCCGAAGGCGCCATAGAAGGCCATGTGCTTGCCCGTCGTGAGGTAGCACGAGAGCCAGGCGAGGCCGTCGAGCGCGGCGGGATCGGTGCAGAAGGAGAACATGGCTAGGGCCGGTCAGGGGCGGGGACAGGCCCCGCCCCGTTGGGATCAGTACTGGCCAATCTCTTCGCCGAACCACTTCACGAGCATCTCGTTCAGAGTGCCGTCCTCCTTCATAGAGTCGATGGCCGCGTTGAAGGTCTCCTGCAGCTCGGTGTCGCTCTCGCGCAGGCCCATGCCGATGCCGCCGCCGAGCGGAACCGGCTCGCCGACGAAGCTGAGCTCGCCGCCCGAGGCCTCGACGATGGGACGCAGGTAATCGTAGTCAGCGAAGACCGCGTCGGCCTCGCCGTTGCGGACGGCGGCGACGGTCTCTTCGGGGGTCGCGAACTCGATCAGGGCTGCGTCACCCTCGGCCACGTGGGCGGCCTGGATGGTCGCCGCCTGGGCCGCGACGACGCCGGTTTCCCAATCGGCATCCTCGGAGGCGCCGACATAGGCGCTCTCGGTCGGCGGGTAGTAGTCCTGGGTGAAGTCGATGACCTCGTCACGCTCGTCGGTGATCGACATGCCGGCCATGATCGTGTCGTAGTTGCCGGAGACGAGGTTCGGGATGATCGAGTCCCACTCGTTCGTCACCCATTCGCAGTCCAGCTCGGCGCGGGCGCAGAGCTCGTTGCCCAGTTCGATCTCGAAGCCGTCGACCTCGCCGGCGTCGTTCAGGAAATTGTAGGGAGGGTAGGCGCCCTCCGTGCCCATGCGGATGGTGTCCTGCGCCAGAGCGCCGGTGGCGGCCAGCGCGAGGGCGGCCGTGGTGAGCGTGAGTGTCTTCATCTGTCGTTTTCTCCCGTGTTTCGTGTGCACCGGTTGTTGTCCGGCGCTTCACTGGCTGCCGAGGGTTATGCGAAAATGCCGTGATGGCAAGCAGGGCGGCACGTCAACCCGGCCAATCCTTGAGCCGTTGCCCGTTTTCGCGGCAGGCAATCAGGCGGCCTGGCCGGCGTTGAGAAAGCCGCGCAACCGTTCGGAGCGCGGGTTGCCGAAGACCTCGTCCGGCGGGCCTTCCTCCTCGATCCGCCCCTGGTGGAGAAAGACCACGTGGTCGGAGACGTCGCGCGCCATGTTCATGTCGTGGGTCACGAGGACCATGGTCCGGCCTTCCTCGGCCAGCGCCTTGATGACGCGCACGACCTCCTGCTCGAGTTCCGGGTCGAGGGCGGAGGTCGGCTCGTCGAAGAGCAGCGCCTTGGGCTCCATCGCCAGCGCCCGCGCGATGGCCGCCCGCTGCTGCTGGCCGCCCGAGAGCTGGGCGGGGAAGGCGTCGGCCTTGTCGCCTATGCCGACCTTGTCGAGGTAGGCGCGCGCCGTGCGTTCGACCTCGGTCCGGTCTCGCTTGAG
Source organism: Histidinibacterium aquaticum (assembly GCF_008710275.1). GTDB lineage: Bacteria > Pseudomonadota > Alphaproteobacteria > Rhodobacterales > Rhodobacteraceae > Oceanicola > Oceanicola aquaticus. The sequence continues at coordinate 205,822 of NZ_VYQE01000001.1, read as the reverse complement.
CACGGTGACGGGCGCCTCCATCACGTTCTGCAGGATGGTCATGTGCGCCCAGAGATTGAACTGCTGGAAGACCATCGAGAGGTTCGTGCGGATGCGGATCATCTGCTTGCGGTCGCCGGGATGACGGTGTGCGCCCGTGCCCTTCCAGGTCACGGGCTCTCCGCAGAAGATCACGTCGCCCTGCTGGCTGTCCTCGAGCAGGTTGGCGCAGCGCAGGAGCGTCGACTTCCCGGACCCCGAAGAGCCGATGAGCGAGACGACATGTCCCTTCGGCGCCGCGATGTCGACGCCCTTGAGGACCTCCAGCGAGCCGTAGCTCTTGTGAAGGTCGCGGATCTCGATGACCGGAGGCTCTGCCGTCATGCCCCTCTCCCGTTGTCCCGACAGGAAAGGGACCGCAGAACGCCGCCGATTGCAACGGCAGGACGTACTTGCCGTCCCCGACGCTGCGGCAGATGCCTAGGGCTTGGGCGGTGTCGGGACGGCGAGATAGGCCTCGGCCGGGATCTCGACCAGTCCGACGAGGCCCAGGGTCCGGGCGTCCCCGGGTGACAGGTCGTCGATGGCTGAGCGGGTCGCAGCGGCCAGGGCGGCAGGGTCGCCCGAGGGTCCGGTGATGAGGGGCAGGCCGGGCGAGGGTGCCGTCCGCCCGACCTCGGCGAGGCCGTCGGTGACCCGGTCCCAGGTGCGGGCCATCTCCCAGGTGCGGGCGTCGATGGCGGCGATATCGGCGCGCCCCTCGGCCACCGCCCGGATCGACGCGGCGTGGCTGCCGGTCTCGAGACCGTCGTCGAAGCAGAGGTCCCGCTCGGCCAAGTGGGTCTGCGGCGCGGCCCAGCCGGATTGCGAGATCCGGTCGTTGAAGGCGAGCCGGAGCCCCGCCCAGTGCGCGGGATCGTCGCTGGCATCCTCCGACCGCATCACGAAGACCGACCGGTAGTGGCCCGGCGGGCAGTCCGGCAGGCCGTAGTCGGGTGTCCCGACCAATTGGACATGGGGATGCAGAAGCGCGCGGAAGGGAAAGCCGCAGGTCTGCGAGAAGATCAGCGCGGGGTCCGTCCAGTGTGCCCAGAGGTCGTCCGGTTGGCCGAGCGTCTCGGGCAATGGCCCGCCGTACGCCTCCCGCAAACCCGCCCAGAGACGGTCCTGCGCGTCGCGCGTTTCGGGCCGGTCGTACATGGGCAGCGCCGCACGGACGGGCGACGTGCTCATGGCCGGCTCATACCTGGCGGGATTCCACGCGCTGGCGGGCGAGCGCGCTGTCCTGGTCGGTAACGCCGAGCATCGGAGCCACCAGCCGCAGGAGGGCGTCCTCCTCGGCGTCCCGGACGCCGTCGGCGAGCACCACGTCCCAGAGCGCCTCGATCACCGCGGCCCGCTCCTCGTAGGGGACGGCATCCTTGATCGCGCGGGTGAACCGCACCGTGTCGGGCGCCTCGCTCTCGAGGCTCTCGGCCTCGGCGCGCTGCTTGGCCGCTTCGACGGGATTGAGGCCGTAGCGCGTGGCGACGATCCGGTCGATCCGCGCGATCTCCTCAGCATCGTAGTAGCCGTCGGACTTCGCGAGGCGGACGAGCAGGGCCGTCAGCGCAAGGCGCGCGTCCTCGTCGGGCAGGGGCTCTGGGTCCGTCGCGGTGAGGCGGCGCAGGAGGTCTCCGATCATGGGCGTTACCTATTAGCCAAGTGTCCGGAAAGAAAGAGCGAGGGACCCTCACGGTTCCGTTTGCAGAATCGGGCCGGAGATCTAGGTTCCGATAAGAAGGTCGAGCAGAAAGGTTTGCCCGGGTGAAGGCAATTTCTCTTTTCGTGTCCGCGGCGCTCGGTCTGGGCGGCGGCACGGCCGTACAGGCGCAGGTCAGCGATGCCAGCGTCGCCTTCACTCTGAGCGGAGGCATCCAGGCGAAGCCGGAGTACTTCGGCTCGGAGGATCTCGCCTTCGGTCCGGACGTCGGCCTTTCCAACCTCAGCCTCAGTTACGGGGCGCGCGAGCTGGGTGGCGGTCCGCAGACCGGTTTCGGCCTGCGCGGCTCGTTCCGCTACGTGCCGGAACGCAGCGCGTCCGATTTCTCTGAACTTCGTGGCCTCGAGGATGTCGACGCCACCTACGAGCTCGGCGCGGGCGTCGGCTACACCAGCCGCGATTTCGAGGCCTTCGCCGACCTGCGCTACGGCATCCAGGGCCACGAGTCGCTGGTGGCCGAGCTGGGCGCCAATGCCGTCTTCCGCCCCTCTCAGCAGCTGACCATGCGGCTCGGCCCGCGGGTCCTGCTCGGCAGCGAGGACTACGCCGACACCTATTTCAGCGTCACGCCGTCCGAGGCCGCAGCCTCCGGCGGACGGTTCGCGGCCTACGACGCGGAGGCGGGCGCGCTCTCGACCGGCGTGGAACTCGGCGTGACCTACCAGATCGACGAGAACTGGGGCATCGACGGGGCCGTGACCTACGAGCAGTTCGTTGGCTCCGCCGCCGACAGCCCGATCATCGAGCAGGGGTCGGACGACCAGGTCTCGATCAGCGTGGGTGTCACCCGGAACCTGAGCCTCGACTTCTAGACGACTGGTCTAGCGGGAAAAATCCTGCGCCATCTTGCCGGGCTCGTTGAGAAACAGGCTCGGCAGGACTTCGATCCCCGCCAGAGCATCGACCTGCAACTCGCTGAAATCGTTCAGGTCCTCGTCCCAGACCAGAAGCGTCCAGAGACGGCCCCAGAAATCCAGCCGCAGCGGGCGGACGGTCCGTCCGTCGACGCGGAGCTTCTGCCGCGACCGGATCGCCTGGCGCAGGACGGCGAGATGCGGCAGCGCCCGCCGCGCGGCGTCGGCGGGACGGGCGGCGAGCCCGTCCTCGGGCAGGGCGGCATCGAGCTTCTCCGCAAGCCGGGCCGCCGCGTCGGCCAGGTCCGCGTCGCCGGACTGCGAGACGGCGGCCAGCCCGACCTGCAGCGCCTCCATCTCCTCCGAGGTCAGGTGAAGCGGCGGCAAGCTGACGCTCTCCCTGACCGAATAGCCCGTGCCCCGGGTGCCGGTGACCGGAACCCCGGCCTCGCGGAGCGTGTCGATGTCTCGGTAGACGGTGCGCACAGTCACCCCCAGCGCCTCGGCCAGGTCGGCGGCGCGGTGTGGGCCCGGATGCTTGAGTCGGGCCATGAGGGAGGAGAGGCGGTCTGCGCGGGTCACGGGTGCTCCTGACAGGTTTCTGTCACGAATTCGGGCCTCGAACCAGCCTTCCCCTACGCCGCCTGCCGAATCGCCCTTCCGGCGGCGCGGCGACAGGCGCTAGGACAGTCCCCGATACGTGAGGCGCGGGATCCGCGCGTCGTCAGGGAGATGGACCCATGCTCAACAATATCGGCCTTCCCGGCCTTCTTCTCATCGCCGTCGTCGTGCTCGTGCTCTTTGGGCGCGGCAAGATTTCCTCGCTCATGGGCGAGGTCGGCAAGGGCATCACCGCCTTCAAGCGGGGTGTCGACGAAGGGAGCCGCGAATCGACCAACGCGCTCGAGGACTCGACCGACGGCGTCCAGAACGTGACCCCGCCGGAGCACGGCGACACGGCCCGCAGCGAGAACCCCACCGACGCCGACCGCACCAAGCACGGCTGAGACTGGAGTAGACCCCCATGTTCGGACTCGGCTGGACCGAGCTCCTCGTCGTCGGGATCGTGGCGCTGATCGTCGTCGGCCCCGAGGACCTGCCCCAGATGTTCCGCACCATCGGCCGGTTTACCGGCAAGGCGCGGGCAATGGCGCGCGAGTTCAGCAAGGCGATGAACGACGCGGCGGATCAGTCCGGCGTGAACGAGATCAACAAGACGATCCGCGCCGCTTCGAACCCGGCGAAGTTCGGGACCGACAGCATCCGCAAGGCGACCGGCCTCGGCCCGGAGACGCAGAAGCTCTCGGAGGAGCGGGCGGAGTACAAGCGCAAGATCTCCGACGCGGCGGCCCGCAAGGCCGAGGAACGCCAGGCGCGCGAGGCCGAAGAGGCCGCGATGGCCGCCGAGGCGGAAGACGACGAGCTCGACGCGGCGATGGCCGAGAGCGCCGGCGCGCGCCCCGCGGCCACGGAGGAGTCCGTGCCGCCCGAGGCGCCCGATGCCGAGCGGACCGAGGACGAGGGTAACCGGACATGACATACGAGGCCGATGAGCTGGAAGACAGCTCCGCCCCGCTGATCGAGCATCTGCGCGAGCTGCGGTCCCGTCTCATCCATTCGGTCGTGGGCTTCATCATCGGGATGGTGATCTGCTTCACCGTCGCCACGCCGATCTTCAACTTCCTGACCGCACCGCTCTGCGAGGTCCTGTCCTCGCGCGGGCAGGATTGCGACCTCATCTTCATCTCGCCGCAGGAAGGCTTCTTCGTCGCGGTGAAGGTCTCGCTGCTCGGCGGGCTGATGCTGTCCTTCCCCTACATCGCGCTGCAGATGTGGCGCTTCGTGGCGCCGGGGCTCTACCGGTCCGAGAAGGGCGCCTTCCTGCCGTTCCTGGTGGCGTCGCCCTTCATGTTCTTCCTGGGCGCCGCCTTTGCGTTCTATGTCGTCACGCCACTGGCCTACGACTTCTTCCTGGGCTTCCAGCAGTTCGGGAACGAGGGCGAGGCCGTGCCGGGGGCAGGGGTGGGCGACGGGCTGTCGGTCGTCTTCCAGGGCTCCGCGCAGGAGTACCTGAACCTCACGGTGAAGTTCATCGTGGCCTTCGGCCTCTGCTTCCAGCTGCCGGTGCTGCTGACCCTCATGGGCAAGGCAGGGCTGGTGACCGCTCCCGGCCTGCGGTCGGTGCGCAAGTACGCCGTGGTCGGCATCCTTGTCCTGGCCGCGCTCGTCACGCCGCCCGACGTCATCACGCAGATCATCCTCTTCGTGGTGGTCTACGGCCTCTACGAGGTCTCGATCCAGCTGGTCCAGCGCGTCGAGAAGAAGCGCGAGGAAGAGCTGCGCGAGGCCGGCGTCCTGGGACCGGACGAGGGTCTGCACGACCTCTACGAGGAAGAGGTCGAGACCGAGGAGCCGGACGACGAGAGCAAGCGCCCGTGAGCGAGCCGCTGGACCGGATCGCCGCAGCGCTCGAGCGGATGGCGCCGCCTGCCGGGGCGGCGCCGGATTTCTCCGCCGCCTCCGCCTTCGTCTGGCATCCCGACCCCGACCGGCTCGAGCCGGTGCGCCAGGTAAACCGGATCGACGTGAGCCTGCTTCTCGGGGTCGACCGGGCCCGCGACACGCTGCTGCAGAACACGCGCCAGTTCGCCGCCGGGCTTCCCGCGAACAACGCCCTGCTCTGGGGTGCGCGGGGCATGGGAAAGTCGAGCCTCGTCAAGGCGGTGCACGGCGCGGTGGAGGCCGAGTACCCCGCACTCAGGATCATCGAGATCCAGCGCGAGGACCTCGTCTCCATCGGCCGCTGCCTGGGGATGCTGCGAGGCGCCGAAGAGCGCTTCATCCTCTTCTGTGACGATCTTTCGTTCAGCCACGACGACGCGCACTACAAGTCGCTGAAGGCGGTGCTCGATGGCGGCATCGAGGGCCGGCCGGACAACGTCGTGCTCTATGCGACCTCGAACCGCCGCCACCTGATGCCGCGCGACATGATCGAGAACGAGCGCCAGACGGCGATCTCGCCCTCGGAAGCGACCGAGGAAAAGGTTTCGCTCTCCGACCGTTTCGGCCTCTGGCTGGGCTTCCACCCCTGCGGGCAGGACGAGTATCTCGCGATGATCCGGGGCTACTGCGACGCCTACGGTGTCGAGATCGGCGAGGACGAGCTTCGGGCCGAAGCGATCGAATGGCAGGCGACGCGCGGCGCCAGATCGGGCCGCGTCGCCTGGCAGTTCTTCACCGACCTCGCGGGGCGGAAGGGCGTGCGCCTGTCCTGACCCCTGCGAGCGGCACTCTCAGGGCAGGAAGTCGTTCGGATCGACGCTCTGCAGCCCTTCGCGTGTTTCGAAGTGCAGGTAGCTCGGATCGCCCTCCGGGACCCGCGCCAGCGTCTGGCCCTGGCTGACCTGCTCGTCCCTGTTCACCTCGAGGTCCGTGAGGTTCACGTAGACGGTGAGCAGGTCGTCCGGGTGACGGATGACGACGATATTCGCCCCGTCGGTATCCTCGGTGATCGCGGCCACCGTGCCCGCCGCAGCGGCGCGGACGGGCGTGCCGGCCGGCACCGCGATGTCGATGCCCTCGTTCCGGCCGCGCGCGTAGTCCCGGATGATCGTGCCGTCGACCGGGAAGATCAGCCGGGAGTCGGTCTCCGGCTCGGTCCGTTCGGCGCTGAGGTCGGGCGTCTCGGGGGCCTCTTCCGCCTCCGGGGCCTCGGCCGCGGCGGGCTCCGGCTCGGGCAGCGGTTCGGAGGCCGAGGGCGGCACCGGCGTCGGGCTGCCCGCTCCGGGTGCGGGCGTCGGTTCGGCGGCCGCGGTCTGCCGAGGGGCCTGGCCGCCGGCCTGCGGGATCAGAAGCTGTTGCCCCTCGCGGATGGCGAGGTCGGGGCCGAGACCGTTCCACTCGGCCAGCGCGCTCACGGGCACGCTATAGAGGCGGGAGATCGAGTAGATCGTCTCGCCCCGGCGCACCTGGTGGCGGATCGGCTCGGGCGTGGCCGGCTGCGCGGATGGCTGCTGCGGCGCGGGCGTGCTGCTCTGGGTCGGCGCGGACCGGTCGATCGCGGCGGAGGCCAGCTCGGTCACGTTGACCTGCGGCGGGGCCGAGACCGGCCCGGTCGTCACGCCGGAAGCGTCCACCCGGCTCGGCAGGGCGATGACTTCTCCCCGCCGCAGGGGCGTGTCCGGCGCGATGCCGTTGTAGCGGGCCAGCGCGCCCGGTTCGATCCCCAGGCGGGTGGCGATGTCGGTCACGGTTTCGCTCCGACGAGCGAGCACGACCTGGCTGTTGGGGTAGGTGATGACGCCGCGGGCGTCCGGTTCGGGCCTGTCGGGCACGTTCCGCGCGGCGGCGGAGGTGTCGAAGGTGTTACCCGCGCCGCGCATGTCGAGGTCGAAACGGCCGTCCTCGCATCCTGCGAGGAGGGCCGCCGCCGCGGTCGCCAGCATGAGCCGGGCCATGGCGGGGCGCGAATGTCGTCCGGTGACCATCTGTCTCGTCCCCAATTCTGCGCGCCCCGTTGATCGGGACGTCTCGTCGCCTTTGCGCCGGCGCCTCACTCCTGCCCGAGCCCCTCGACCAGGGGCACGAACCGGACGGCGCGCAGTTCCTCGTAATCGAACCCATCCTCGGTCCGGGTGACGCGAATGAGAGCCTGCACCGCGTCGGACTGCCCCACCGGCAGCACCATGATACCGCCTACGCGCAGTTGCGCCAAGAGCGGGCCCGGAGGGTCCTCGGCGGCCGCGGTGACCAGGATACGGTCGAACGGAGCCTGGTCCGGAAGCCCCCGGCTGCCGTCCGCGGTCATGGCGGTGATATTGGCAAGTCCCAGCCGCTCGAAGATCGCCTCCGCGGCCTGCACCAGCCTCTTGTGGCGATCGACGGTGTAGACCCTGCGGGCGAGGTGGCTGAGGATCGCGGCCTGGTAGCCGGACCCGGTGCCCACTTCCAGCACCTTGTCCCGGTCGCGCAGATCGAGCGCCTGGGTCATCAGTCCCACGACGGAGGGCTGCGAGATCGTCTGGCCGCAGGCGATGGGCAGGGGCATGTCCTCGTAGGCGCGGTCCGAGAACAGGCCGGTCGTGACGAAGGCCTTGCGGTCGACGTGCTCCATCGCGTGCAGCACGCGGGCGTCGGTCACCCCGCGCGAGCGCAGGGCAAAGAGGAACTGCATCTTGCGCTCCGCCTCCGAGGTCACCGCAGGGCGTCCCCGAGGGCGGGCAGGGCGTCGTGCGCCGTGAAGTCCGCCCGCATCGGTGTCACCGAGACATAGCCTTCGAGATTGACCGCGGCGTCCGAGCCGGGCGCCGTCTGCAGGTGCTGGTCCCCGCCGCGGACCCAGAGGAAGCGGCGGCCCGAGGGGGCGGTCTGAGGCTCGACCTTGTGAGTCACGCCGGGGCGCAGGCCCTGCGGGGCGGCCCTCAGGCCCTTCACCTCGGCTGCCGGGACGGGCGGGAAATTGACGTTGTAGAAGATCGAATACTCGCCGCGCGCGCCCCATGCGCCGTGGTCGAGCAGCTTGCGCACGACATCGGCGCCGTGGGCCGCGGCCGCCTCGAAGGGATTGTCGAGCGTCGCGTTCTTCGGGCCGAAATACTGGCTGAGCGCGATGCCGGGGAGACCCTGCAGCGCCGCCTCCATCGCGCCGCCGAGCGTGCCCGAGTAGGCCGCGCTCTCGGCGGAGTTGTTGCCCCGGTTGACCCCGGAGAGCACGAGGTCCGGCGGGTTCTCGGCCAGCACGTCGTGGATTCCGGCCAGCACGCAGTCCGCCGGAGAGCCCTCGGCGGCAAAGCGCCGGGGGCCGAGCTCGGCGATCATCGTGGGGTGCGTGTAGCTGATGCAGTGGGCCACGCCCGACTGTTCGAAGGCGGGGGCCACGGTCCAGATCTCGCCCGTCTCTCCCGCGATCTCGGTGGCGATCGCGTGGAGAATCTCCAGGCCCGGAGCGTTGATGCCGTCGTCGTTCGTGATGAGGATCCGCATGGGTCCCCTCTATGCGAGGCAGGCGGTCCCGGCAAGCGGCGCGGGCCCCCCGGGCGGCGCCCCGGGGCCCGGTTGAGCCTTTCGGGAAACGGCCTCAGATCAGGGAGGGCAGGAGGCGCGCGGCCTCGGTCTCGGGCGCGGTCAGCCCCTCGCGGTCCTCGCCGGGATGGAAGCGGGCGCGGGTCGCGGTCGGCATCGGCTCCGGCGCGAGGATCTCGACCTTGGGACCGGTGCGGCGGCTCTCCGCCTGCCAGCTGCGGGCGAGGGCGATCTGGGCGGCCTTGGTCGCGCCGTAGGCCCCGAAGTAGGCCTTGCCCTCCTGCGGGTCCTCGAAGAAGACCGCGCGGCCCTCTTCGCCAAGGAGCGGCGCGACGTAGGAGATGAGCCGGCGCGTGGCCGCGACGTTGACGTTCAGGCTCTTCGTCATCTCCTTCTCCGCGACGTGGCCCGCGGGCGACAGCGGCGCGGCGTAGACCGCCGTATGAACCCAGAGATCGAGCCCGCCCCAGCGGTCGTGGATCGAGCGGCAGAGCTGCTGCATTGCCGCGTCGACGGTCACGTCCATGGGGGCCAGCGTGGCCTCGCCGCCCCCTGCGCGGATCGCGTCGTCCAGCTCCTCCAGCGCGCCGACGGTGCGGGCGCAGGCGATGACGTGATGGGTGGGGGCCAGGGCCTTGGCGAGCGCGGCGCCGAGCCCGCGGGAGGCGCCGGTGACGAGGGCGGTGCGTGTCATGGCGGCCCCTTTGGCGCGGGCGACCGGCAGGGTCAAGCCTCGGTGGCGTTGTGTCGCTGCGCGAGCTCCGAGAGCGCGGCGTCGAGGTCGCCCTCCGCGCCGATCCACCGGACGAAGCGGGGGAAGTCCTCGGCCAGAGTCTCGAGCCGGAGGTGCATGACGTGGCTCTTGTCCTTGAGAAAATGCCGGATGTTGGCCGTCACCGTCGCGATGTAGTCCTCCGCGATCTCGCGCCTGCTCAGCCCCGGAGACTTCCAGGGCGCGCCCAGCAGGATGCCGCGATGGTAGGCGTCGAGGATGCCGGGATTGGGGCGCTGGACGAAGCTTTCCGCCACCGCGTCCGGGGCGCGGGTCAGATGCACGTAGGCGGCCCGATCTCCCCAGTCGGCATCGAGCCGGCCCAGGAACCAGGCCAGGCGGTTGTCGATCTCGATGTGGCGGGCCGGGAAGGCGAGCCTCTCGGGGCCCGTCAGGTGGCTCCGACTCTCGTGCGACGCGGTATGCGTGGTCAGGTGGGCGCAGGCGCGCGCAAGGGTCGTCGAGCCGCAACGCCCGGTGTTCAGGACGAAAATCGTCGACGGGGGAGGGGCGCTGGACATGGGCCGAAACCTATCCGGCCCCGGCCCGTGCCGGCAAGTCAGCCAGTGGGCATCTTGAGGACGAGCGCGCCATCGCCGCGCGCGATGACCACCTGGGTCTCGTCGATCGCCACGACTTCGCCTTCGCGCGTGTAGGTCCCGGGGGCCACGGTCTCGATGTCGCCGTCGGTGAAGCGGAGCATGGCGCGCGGTCCGTCCGGCGCGTCGATCAGGCCAAGCAGCAGCGTCTCGCCCAGATCGGCCTTGCCGGCTTCGGTGGCGGCGACTTCAGGATTGGTCTCGTCGGTCATCGGTTCGCTTTCGACAGTCATCACTCAAGGCGCCCCCGAGCGCGCTGCTCCGGCTGATCCGGAATTTCTAGGTGCGCGCATCGGGGGATGCCCGCGATATGGTCTGCCGGACCGGTTCTGAAAAGAGGGTTAAGACGCCTGCGGCAGGGTTCCGCCGAGTGAGGTCACTCCGCCGCGGTCTTCATGCGGAATCCCTGCTCGACCATGTCGGCGGGTTCCACGGGATAGCAGCCGGAGAAGCAGGCATCGCAGTACTGCGGATTGTCGTTGTCGCGGCCCTGCGCCTCGCCAACGGCGCGGTAGAGCCCGTCGAGCGAGATGAACCGGAGGCTGTCGACGGCCAAGTGCCGCCGCATCTCCTCCTCGGACATGGAGGCGGCGAGGAGCTTTTCCCGCTGGGGCGTGTCGACGCCGTAGAAGCAGGGCCAGGCGGTCGGCGGGCTCGCGATGCGGAAGTGGACCTCCGCCGCGCCCGCATCGAGGATCATCTCCTTGATCTTCCGGCTCGTCGTGCCCCGCACGACGCTGTCGTCAACGAGGACGACCCGCTTGCCGCGGATCAGCGCGCGGTTGACGTTGAGCTTCAGTCGCACACCCATGTTCCGGATCTGCTCGGTCGGCTCGATGAAGGTCCGGCCCATGTACTGGTTGCGGATGATTCCCATGCCGTAGGGGATGCCCGATTCCAGCGAGAACCCGATCGCCGCGGGCGTGCCGCTGTCGGGGACCGGGCAGACCAGGTCGGCCTCCACCGGCGCCTCCTTCGCGAGCTCGCGGCCGATCGCCTCGCGCGTCTCGTAGACGGAGCGCCCGCCGAGGATGCTGTCGGGGCGCGAGAAATAGACGTGCTCGAAGATGCAGAAGCGCGACCGCTTGGGCCGGAAGGGGTGGACGCTCTCAATCCCGTCGGGACGGATCACGATCATCTCGCCAGGCTCGATCTCGCGGATGAACTCCGCGCCGATGATGTCGAGCGCGCAGGTTTCCGAGGCCAGCGCCCAGCCGTCGCCTATCTTGCCCAGCACGAGCGGCCGCACGCCGAGCGGGTCGCGCACGCCGATCAGCTTCGTGCGGGTCATTGCTATGACCGAGAAGGCCCCCTCGACCCGGCGAAGGGCATCTTCCATCCGGGCGGGGATGTCGCGCTGGAGGCTCCGGGCCATCAGGTGAATGATGCACTCGCTGTCCGAGGAACTCTGGAAGATCGAGCCGCGCTCGATCAGCTCGCGCCGGAGCGCGTTGGCGTTGGTGATGTTGCCATTGTGCGCGATCGCCGCGCCGCCCATGGCGAATTCGCCGAAGAAGGGCTGCACGTCCCGGATCTGCGTCTGGCCCTTGGACCCCGCGGTCGAGTAGCGGACATGGCCGATCCCCAGAGTGCCGGGAAGCTTGGACATGGTCTCTGGGTCGGTGAAGTTGTCGCGGACGTAGCCGAAGCGGCGGACCGACTGGAACCCCTCGTCGGCGTCGTGGGTAACGATGCCGCCGGCCTCCTGCCCCCTGTGCTGGAGCGCATGCAGGCCGAGGGCGACGAAGTTGGCCGCGTCGGCAATGCCGATCACGCCGAAAATGCCGCACTCCTCCTTCAGCTTGTCGTCGTCGAAGGGATGAGCGGGGGGCATGGATCTGGGCAAGGGCAGCGGCTCCGAATCCCGTGTCTCTCTAGACGGCCCACCCCATACGCGCCCCTGCGGCAGGTGTCACGGGACATTCATGCGCCCGCCGGAAGCTGTGACCGACCGTGGGCCCGGTGCCGCCCGATCAGGCAGCATGCTGGCGCGGCAGGCATCGGGGGCCCCGGCTGACCGGCAATACTGTCGCAGACCCCTGACACCGGCGGACCGTCGCCTAGGTGTATGGAGCGTGGCCATCTACGGGGAAGACGCATGGAGACATTCCTGGGCTTCGACGCCCTGATCCTCGCCCGGGTGCAGTTCGCCTTCACCGTGGCGTTCCACTTCATCTTCCCGGCCTTCTCGATCGGTCTCGCGAGCTACCTCGCCGTGCTGAACGGCATGTTCCTCTGGACCAAGGACGAGGCCTATCTCCGCCTCTTCAAGTTCTGGCTGAAGATCTTCGCAATCTCCTTCGCCATGGGCGTCGTTTCCGGTCTCGTGATGTCCTACCAGTTCGGCACCAACTGGTCGGTCTTCTCCGACCGGACGGGGCCGGTCCTCGGGCCGCTGATGGCCTACGAGGTGCTGACGGCTTTCTTCCTGGAGGCCGGTTTCCTCGGCATCATGCTCTTCGGCCGCGAAAAGGTCGGCCATGGCCTGCACATGTTCGCCTGCGTGATGGTCGCGGGAGGCACGGCGGTCTCGGCGACCTGGATCCTCTCGGTCAACTCCTGGATGCACACGCCGCAGGGCTTCTCGATCAACGAGGTCGGCCAGTTCGTCCCCGAGAACTGGTGGGAGATCGTCTTCAATCCCTCCTTCCCCTACCGCCTCGCGCACACGCTGACGGCGGCCTACCTGACGACGGCCTTCGTCGTCGGCGGGGTCGGCGCGTGGCACCTGCTGCACGGCCGGCACGACAACCGCGGCGTGCGGACGATGTTCTCCATGGCCATGTGGATGATCGTCGTCACCGCGCCGCTGCAGATCATCCTCGGCCACGAACACGGGCTGAACACCTACGAGTACCAACCGACCAAGGTCCTCGCGATGGAGGGGCATTTCGAGAGCCAGGAGGACGGCATCCCGCTCGTGCTCTTCGGCATCCCCGACCAGGAGGCGGGCGAGCTGCGCTACAGCATCGAGATCCCGCGGATCGGGGGCCCGATCCTCAACAAGGGGTGGGACGCGTCCCTCGCCGGCCTCGACACCGTGCCCGACGAACTGGAGCCGCCGGTCGCCGTCGTCTTCTGGTCGTTCCGGATCATGGTCGGCATCGGTCTGCTGATGCTCGGCGTCGGGCTCTGGGGCCTCTGGTCGCGGTGGAAGGGCCGGCTCTACGAGGCGCCCTGGCTGCATCGCGCGGCTCTCGTCATGGGGCCGTCGGGCTTCGTGGCGATGATCGCCGGCTGGATCACCACGGAGGTCGGCCGCCAGCCCTTCGTGGTCTACGGAGAGATGTTCACCGCCGAAGCGGTCTCCGCCATCGCGGCCCCGGCGGTCGGAGCCTCTCTGATTGCCTTCATCGTGATCTACTTCGCCGTCTTCGGCGCAGGCGTCATCTACCTGCTGCGGCTCATGGCGCATCCGCCCGAGAAGGGCGAGACGGGCCCCGAGTCCGAGCCCGGTCCGATCCGCTCCGCCGGCCTGACGGGCAAGTCGCCCGAGACCGGCGAGCCCGGCCCCGAACCCCACCCGGCGGAGTAGCCCCATGGACATCACCACCATCTGGGCCTTCCTGCTGGCCTTCGCCGTCTTCACTTACGTCGTGCTCGACGGCTTCGACCTGGGCCTCGGCATTCTCTACCCGTTCTTCCCCAAGAAGGAGGATCGGGACCTGATGATGAACTCGGTCGCGCCGGTCTGGGACGGCAACGAGACCTGGCTGATCCTCGGGGGAGGGGGGCTCTTCGCCGCCTTCCCGCTGGCCTACGCGATCATCCTTCCGGCGCTCTATCCGCCGATCATCGCGATGCTCCTCGCTCTGGTCTTCCGGGGCGTGGCCTTCGAATTTCGCTGGCGCGCGGTCCGGCCCTGGACTCAGGTGCTCTGGGACCGCGCCTTCATCGGCGGGTCCGTGGTGGCCGCGCTGGCGCAGGGGATCACCCTCGGCGCGCTGCTGCAGGGCATCGAGGTTGACGGCCGGGCCTACGGCGGCGGCTGGTGGGACTGGCTCACGCCGTTCACCATCCTGACCGGGCTGTCGGTCGTCGCGGGATACGGGTTGCTCGGCGCCTGCTGGCTCAACATCAAGGTCGAGGGCGAGATCCAGAAGCGGGTGCGCCACTGGACCCGCATCTTCGCCTTCCTGACGGTGGGCGGGATCGCCGCGGTGTCGGCCGCGACGCCCTTCCTAGACGCAGGCTACTTCGAGCGCTGGTACGGCTGGCCGAACATCCTCTGGGTGGCGCCGGTGCCGGTCCTCGTCGGGGTGCTGATCTTCTCTCTCGCCAAGTCGATCATGTGGCACGGCATCGACTGGCTGCCCTTCGTCCTCGCGCTGGCGCTCTTCCTGCTCTGCTTCGTGGGGCTGGGCATCTCCATGTGGCCCTACATCATCCCCACCGAGATCACGATCCACCAGGCCGCCGCCCCGCGCTCGAGCCAGGTCTTCATGCTGGTCGGCGCCGCGATCCTGATTCCGATCATCCTGGGCTACACGGCCTATGCCTACTGGGTCTTCCGCGGCAAGCTCGACCCGAACGAGGGCTACCACTGATGGGGCGCAAGCTCCTCTGGTTCGTCTTCATCTGGGCCGCGTCGGTGGCCGCGCTGGGGGTCGTGGCCTACGGTATCAGGCTGATGATCCTCTGACCGGAGACCCAGCCATGCACGAGAAACTGACCCGGGCCCTCGACCGCCTCGACGCCGGCGACTGGGAGGGCGCCCACGACATCGCCCAGGACGATCCGGGGCCGGAGGCCGCCTGGCTCCATGCCCATCTTCACCGCCTGGAAGGGGACGAGGGCAACGCCGCCTACTGGTACCGCCGCGCCGGCCGCGAGCCCTTTCCCGGCACGCCGGAGGAAGAGCGCGCCGCGCTGCGCGAGGCCCTGCAGGCCTGACGGATCACTCGTCGGGGGTGGTCGGCGTCACCGGGTCGGCCGGGGCGCCGCAGGGGCCAACCAGCTGCTCGTACTGGCGGGTCACCCAGCCGAGGGCCTCTTCCGGGTTCTGCGACTGCAGCCGCTGGCTGAAGTCGCCGAAGACCGCGGCGGATCGACTGTCGTTGACCATGGCGATGTCCTGCGCCGAGAGGATCGTCTGGTAGAGGAAGAAGGCCACGGCGATCAGCAGGATCCCGCGCGCCACGCCGAAGAGGAAGCCGAGCGCCTGGTCGACGCCCCCGATGGCCGAGCGCTGGATCATGGAGGAGAAGGCCGGCGTGATGAGCGAGACCGCCAGCAGCGCGAGGGCGAAGACGGCGGCGAAGGCCGCGATGATGCTGAGCTCACAGGAGTCGCCGATGAACTCGCCCACGACGGGCACCGATTGCACGAGCGGCTGGACCTGGTCGGCAAAGATGAAGGCAAGCACGGTCGCCACGACCCAGCCCGCGATGGCCAGGAGCTCCCGCACCAGCCCGCGCGAATAGGCCAACAGCGCCGAAAGCACTATGATCACGGCGACCACCGCGTCGACGATCGTGAAGCCGTCCATAAGCGTCCCTCTCCAGTCCCTAGCCGGCGCCGAAGAGCTCTGCGGCGAAACCGGGCAGATCGCTCATCGGCGTGAGCTGAAGCCCCGCATCGCCGCCGCGTGCTTTCCGGGCCTGCGGCAGGATCGCCCGGGTAAAACCAAGTTTCCCCGCCTCCTTCAACCGGTTTTCGGTCTGGGTCACCGGTCGGAGTGCGCCGGAGAGAGAAATCTCGCCGAAAAGTACGGTTTGTTCAGGAAGCGGCTGGTCCTCCCGCGCCGACATCAGCGCGCCGGCCACGGCGAGATCCGCCGCCGGGTCCGAGATCCGCAGGCCGCCGGCCACGTTGAGGTAGACGTCGAGCCCGGCGAAGGTCACGCCGCAGCGGCTCTCGAGCACGGCGAGGATCATCGCCAGCCGGCCGCCGTCCCAGCCCAGCACCGACCGGCGGGGCTGAGCCGTGGCCGAGGGCGCGACCAGCGCCTGGAACTCGGCGAGGATCGGCCGGGAGCCCTCGATCCCCGCGAAGACCGCCGAGCCCGGCACCGCCTCGCCGCGCTCGCTCAGAAAGAGCGCCGAGGGGTTCTTCACCTCGATCAACCCGCGCCCGGTCATCTCGAAGACGCCGATCTCGTCGGCCGGGCCGAAGCGGTTCTTGTGGGCGCGCAGCAGCCGGAACTGGTGCCCGCGCTCGCCCTCGAAGTAGAGCACCGTGTCGACCATGTGCTCGACGACCCTGGGTCCCGCGAGGGTGCCCTCCTTGGTGACATGGCCGACCATCACCAGGCTCACACCGCGCCGCTTGGCGAAGCTCGTCAGCTCGTGCGCCGCGGCCCGGACCTGGCTCACCGAGCCGGGGGCGGATTCCACGGTGTCGAGCCACATGGTCTGGATCGAGTCGATGATCGCGAGGTCCGGTGCCTCGGCGTCGAGCGTCGTCATGATGTCCCGCAGGCTCGTCGCGGCGGCGAGTTGCACCGGGCTCTCGGTCAGGCCCAGCCGCTCGGCGCGCATCTGGATCTGACCCGCCGATTCCTCGCCAGAGACGTAGAGCACCTTGAGCCCGCCCCGGGCGAAGCGCGCCGCTGCCTGAAGCAGCAGCGTCGACTTTCCGATGCCGGGATCGCCGCCGACGAGCAGGGCAGAGGCCTTCACCAGCCCGCCGCCCAGCACTCGGTCGAGCTCGTCCACCCCGGAAGCCGTGCGCGGCGGGGCCTCTTCCTTGGAGGCGAGATCGGTCAGGGTCAGCGACGAACCGCGCCTGGTGCCGAGCGTCTTGCCCGGCCCCTCGGAGAGCGGCTGCGCTTCCTCGATGGTGTTCCAGGCGCCGCAGCTCTCGCAGCGGCCGGACCACTTGGAGAACTCGGCGCCGCAGGCGCGGCAGACATAGGCGGAGGACTTGGCCATGCCCGCCTCTTGCCGCAGGCCGCGCGCGCGCGCAATCCGCAGTCGGGCCCCTGGGCCTCTCGCCCTCCGCCGGGGAACAGGGTAGGGCGGCGGGATGGACCCGCTCGAGATTTTTCTCGCCACCGCCCCCGGGCTGGAGCCGCTTCTTCGCGACGAGGCCGCCGCCGCGGGCTTCGCCGCGCCGCGCAGCGTGCCGGGTGGCGTCGTGACGACGGGTAGCTGGGCCGAGGTCCGCCGCGCCAACCTCGAACTGCGCGGCGCGACCCGCGTGCTCGCCCGCATCGCAGAGTTCCCCGCCGTCCACCTCGCCCAGCTCGACAAGCGGGCGCGCAAGGTCGACTGGCCCGCGCTCCTGCGTCCCGAGGTGCCGGTCAGCGTCGAGGCCTCCTGCCGCAAGTCGAAGATCTACCACGACCGCGCCGCGGCCCAGCGGATTGCGCGCGCCATCACCGAAAGCACCGGCGCCCCGGTCGAGGCCGGCGCGCCCATCCGCATCGCCGCCCGGATCGAGGAGAACCTCGTCACCGTCTCCGTCGACACCTCCGGCGCGCCGCTGCACCGCCGCGGCACCAAGGAGTTCGTCGGCAAGGCTCCCCTGCGCGAGACCATGGCGGCGCTCTTCCTGCGCGCCTGCGGCTACGACGGCACCGAGCAGCTGGTCGATCCGATGTGCGGCTCCGGCACGATCCTGCTGGAGGCCGCGGGCCTCGCCGCGGGGGCACAGCCCGGTGCCGCCCGCCGGTTCGCCCTCGACCATCTCCTGGTCGCGCCGGAGACCGGCGCGCCGCCGGAGCTGGCGGAGCCCCCGGCCTCTCCCCGCATTCTCGGGTACGACCGCGACAAGGGCGCCGTCGCCGGCGCGACCGCCAACATCGAGCGCGCGGGCCTCTCCGCCTTCGCCGCCGTCGCGCGCCAGGCCCTCTCCGAGCTGGAGCGCCCCGAGGGCCCGCCCGGCCTGGTCCTGACCAACCCGCCCTACGGCGCCCGCATCGGCAAGCCGGGCCCGCTCCACGGCCTCTATGCCACCCTCGGCCAGGTCCTGACCGAGCGCTTCTCCGGCTGGCGCGTCGGCATCGTCACCTCCGAGCCCGGCCTCGCCCGCGCCACCGGCCTGCGCTTCGAAGAGACCGGCCCGCCCATCCCGCATGGGCCCCTGAAGGTCCGGTTCCACCGCACGAGCCCGCTACCATGACCGACGCCGCCCGTCCCGGCACCGCCTCCGCGGGCAGCGGGGCCGCGGTCGCCGTGATGTGCACGGGCGTGCTCTGCCTCGTGCTCAGCGACACCGCCTCCAAGTGGCTGGTGGAGCGCTACCACCCGCTCCAGCTGCTCTTCGTCCGCAGCCTGCTCGCGGCGCCCGTCTTCGCCGCTCTGATCCTCTGGCGGCAGGGGCCGGCGGCGCTCCGGTCGTCGCGGCCAGGCGTCCATGTCCTGCGCGGCTGCCTCGCCATCGCCGCGACCTGGGCCTTCATCCTGGCCCTGCGCCACCTCGCCCTCGACCTCGCCACGGCGCTCATCTTCGCCGCGCCGCTCTTCATCGCGGCGCTCTCCAAACCGCTGCTGGGGGAGCACGTCGGCCGCGACCGCTGGGCGGCGGTCGTGGCGGGCTTCGCCGGGGTCCTCGTGGTCGTCCGCCCCGGCACCGCCGCCTTCGAGCCCGCCATGCTCCTGCCGATCCTCGCCGCGGCGCTCTACGCGGGCATGATGATCTCCGCCCGCTTCGTCCCCAAGAGCGACGGCTACCTCACGCTGACCTTCTGGATGACGCTGGTTCCGGCCATCCTCTGCAGCGCCACGCTTCTGCTCGACTGGCCCGCTCTCGCGCCACTCGACCCCTGGCTGCTGGCAATGACGGCGGTCTTCGGGACCCTCGGCGTCAGCCTCATCAGCCAGGCCTTCCGGATGGGCCGCGCCTCGGTCGTGGCCCCGCTCGACTACACCGCGCTGCTCTGGGCGAGCCTCATGGGCTGGATCGTCTGGGGCACCGTGCCGAGCCACTGGGTCTACCTCGGGGCGGCGATCATCGCGGGCGCGGGCCTCTACGTCATCCTGACCGAGCGCCGCGCCCGACGGGCCCGCCCCGCCTGATCTTCATCTAGCCGGAAATACCTCGGGGAGCGCGAGGGGCTGGCCCCTCGCCTCCGCCCCGTCAGGTGCCGTAGGCGCGGGTCTCTTCCGTGACCTCGGCCACCGCGTCCAGCAGCGCGGCCGAGACCAGGTCGCAGTCCTCCTCCGTCAGCCGCGCGGGTAGGCGGAGGTCGCAGGCGCGCATCAGCATCGCGCGCGTTTTCGGCAGGTCCCAGTCGCGGCCGAGGAAGGACCAGTTCCAGAAGGCACGGGCGTTGTCCTCCGAGAGACCGAAGACCTGGACCTTGAGGCCCCTTGCCGCCGCGGCGGACACGAAGGCGCGCGTCTCTGCCTCGCCCATGCCCTCGAGGTTGAACTGGATGGAATCCGGCGCCCGCTCCTCGGGGCCCAGAGCCTCGGGCACCGAGATCCAGGGCGAAACCGAGATCTCGGCCGCCACGCGGTCGTGATTGCGCCGACCGTCGCGCACCCTCCTGCCCACCTCGCCGAGCTGAGGCCGGACGATGGCCGCCGCGAGGTTCGACAGGCGCAGGTTGTAGAGGGGCAGGGTGTTCTGCACCTCGGCGAAGACCTCCTGCAGGACTGGGTGCTTGGTCCAGTTATGCTCGTAGGCGCCCGACATGATGACCGCCCGGGCGATCAGCTCCGCGTCGTCGGTGACCATAATGCCGCCCTCGCCGCTGTTGAGCAGCTTGTAGGACTGGAAGGAGAAGCATCCGACCCGTCCCAGCGTCCCGATGTTCCGCCCGTGCCAGGTCGTCCCGAGCGAATGCGCGGCGTCCTCGATCACCGGCGCCCCGGCCTCGGCGCAGAGCGCGAGGATCGCGTCCATGTCGGAGGTGTGCCCGCGCATGTGGCTGATGATGACCGCCTGCACGCCGGGAAGCTTCGCCGCGAAATCCTCCATGTCGATGCGGTAGTCCTCGCCGCACTCGCAGAGGACCGGCTCGCATTCCGCGTGGACGATGGAGGAGGGCACGGCGGCGAAGGTGAAGGCCGGGATCATGACCCTGGCGTCCCTCGGCAGTCTAAGCGCCTTCAGCGACAGGAAGAGCGCCGCCGAGCAGGAGGAGACCGCCAACGCGTATTTCGCGCCGAGAAAATCCGCGAACTCCCGCTCCAACAGGGCAACCGGCGCGTTCTCAGGCGCGGTGTAGCGAAAGAGATCGCCCGAGGCGAGCAGCCGCTCGACTTCGGCGCGGGCGGCCTCCGGGATCGGTTCCGCGGCGTAGAGATCGGGGAGAGAGGTCATGTTTTCGGCTTTCCTGAAAACGTCTTTCGGGAAGTCCTAACACGCGGGATCTCGAGGGTCCACTTCGGCTGGCGAAAACCGGCTGATCGGTCGCAGGGGATCAGCCGCGACTCTCCGATGCGGCGCCCCCTCCGATTGCCAGCGACCGCAACTCGCGCAGCAGCTTGCGGGTCATGGCGGCCTCGTAGTCCTCGAAGCCCATGGCGACCTCGACGAAGGATCCCGGTCCCCGGATGACATAGGCGCGGTAGTAGGCGACGAGCTCTCCGATGGCGACGAGGCGGCGGCGGCCGGCATCTTCGGCCTCCGCCCCGATCACCAGGCCGTTGACCGTGGTCCCGGGGGGCAGGGCGGCCTCCGGGACATCCTGCGGCCGCGGCCCGGTGTTGGACTTGCCGTCGCCCGAGAGGTCAAGGGTGGACTGCCAGCATGCGGCCTGCTCGGAGAGCATCGCGCCGCCCATCTCCATCGCCGCGCCGATGGCCGTGGTCGGTTCGCTGCGGACCCGGGCGGTCGCGCGCAGCTGCCCGGCGGCGACGGCGATATCGGCGGCACCGGCGATCTCGGTCCAGGGCAGGAGAATCCGGTGCGCCCGCGGCCCGCTCCACTCGTAGACGGCGATGCGGACGGTTCCGCTGCCCTCCAGCAGGGCGGAGCTGACCTCCTCGTTGGACAGGGCGGCCGCGAGGCCGTCCAGCTGCATCCGGTATTCCTGCGCATCGACGGAGCCTGAAACGTCGAGCCCGAGCGCGAGGGCCTGCCGACACTGGGCCCAGGCGGGCCCCGACAGCAGCAGGACCGCGGCGACGAGCGCGCGGATCACCGGCCGCGCTCCAGCCGTCCGATGGCCTGGGAGCCGACCTCGCGCTCGAGCTTGCGGCGCATCGCGCTTTCGTAGTCCTCGAACCCCCGGGCGACCTCGAGAAAGGCGAGCGGCCCGTGCAGGACTTCGCGCTCGTAGTATTCGGCGGTCGAGACCTCGGCCTGCGCCTCGGGGTCGGGCTCCTCGATGACGAGGCCGTTCACAGTCACTTCCGCGAACGGGAACTCGCGGTATGCGGCCTGCGGGCCGAACCCCTCGTTGTTCACTCCATCGCCCGAGACGTCGACGGTCTGGCGCAGGCAGGCCGGGCCCTCCCGAAGCACGGTCGAGGCGTAGCCCATCGCGTAGCCGATGGCCGTCGGATACTCCGAGGTCGAGCGCGTGGAACTGGCGATGAGAGAGGCGGCGGTGTCGAGATCGCCGGGGCGCTCGATCAGGGTCCAGTCCAGCAGCCGCTTCTGGTTCCAGCGCCCCGACCATTCGAAGACCGCGAGGGCCACCGGCAGATCGGTCTGGAAGAAGGCCTCCCGGACCTCGGGGGCGACCAGCGCGGCGGCGAGCCCGCCGCGCTGCAGGGCGTTCTCCCCGGTGTCGACCGAAGAGGAGACGTCGAGCGCGAGCACCAGCGCCAGGCGGCACTCGATCCCCTGCGCCGCGGCGGGACCCGCGGCGACCAGGGCGAGGCCGAGGGCTGCGCCCCGCACCGGCTCTACCAGTGCCCGGTGTTCTCCATCGAGGCCCAGGGCTCGGCCGCCGGAAGGGCCTCGCCCCGCTGCAGAAGCTCGATGGAGATGTTGTCAGGCGAGCGGACGAAGGCCATGCGGCCGTCGCGCGGGGGCCGGTTGATGGTCACCCCGTTTTCCTGGAGGTGCTCGCACATTTCGTAGATGTTATCGACCTCGTAGGCGAGGTGACCGAAGTGACGGCTGTCCGAGGGCAGCCCCTCGTCGCCGTCCCAGTTGTACGTGAGTTCGACCGGCGTCTCCTCCTGGCCGGGAGGCGCCATGAAGACCAGCGTGAAGCGCCCGCCCTCGTTGTCCATCCGGCGGGTCTCCTTGAGGCCCAGAAGCTCGTAGAAGGCGATGTTCGCCTCCAGATCCTTCACCCGGACCATCGTGTGCAGATAACGCAGTGTCATGCGGGGCTCCCCAGTCTTTGTGCTTCGGCCCTGAGCCTAGCACGCCGTGGGGCAGGGGCCAGTGCCGCTCAGAAGGCCGAGCGGAAGGAGACACCGGCGCCCGTCGTGTCCGTCTCGTAGCGGCTGATGTTGCTCTCTGTCCGGCTCCGTTCTGCCGTGACGACGGGCTGGAAGCCGTAGAACTCGACACCGGGCACCGGCACCGAAAGGCGCAGGTTGTGCCGGTCGTCCTCCCGGGTGCCGAAGGTGAAGGCGCTGCGCTCGTACTCCCGCGCTTCGTAGTCGTAGAGCACCTCGATGCCCGAGCCCTCGAACTGCCAGCCGATCCCGCCGCCGCGCGCCTCGTAGGCGCGGTCGAAACCCTCCGAGGTGACCTCCCGCGCCTTGAGGTAGAGCGTGAGCGCGCCCCGGTCCTCGAAGGCGTGCGTCCACCCGGCTCGCAGCCCGTAGGTGTCGCTGTCCGGCGTCTCGTGCCCGATCAGACGTTCGGCGGTCAGGCTGAAGTCGAGCCGGTCGTCCTCGTCCAGCGTCACGCGCCGGTCGACGGTTGCCCGGGTGAAGTCCGACCAGGGCTCGCCGCCGTACCAGAACCGCCCCTGCATCAGCGAGAACCGCCAGGGGTTGCGCTGGCCCTCGGGCAGCCAGGCGTGCCCGATACCGACGGCGATCTGCTGTTCGGCATAGTCAGAGCCCTCGGCCCCCGGCGCGATCTCCTTCGCCTCGTCGGACAGCCGGTAGGTCCGGACGTAGCCCTGCGCCTGAAGGTAGGTGAGGGTGCGCTGCGTCTGCCGGATCCGGTAGCGCGCCCCGCCGCCCAGGGTGAACTCCGTCCCCGCGAGCGGTTGGCTCTCGCCGGACAGGAGAAAGACGAAGGGAAGCCCCGGCAGCACGATGGTGTCGTTGGAACTGCCGTTGTTGATGTTGTCGCTCGGCGCGATCGTGAAATCGAGGGAGAAGCTGAAGGGATTGAGCCGCCGCACGACGTCGTAGTCCTCGGCCACCTGCTCTTCGGCCTCCACCGTCGGCGCATATTGCCGCGCCCGGCGCAGCCAGAACTGCGCGGGGGTATAGCGGCCCCGCTCGGTCTCGGCGAGGGCGACCAGCCGCGCGGAAGCGTAGCGCGCCGCGTCGACCTCCGCCTGTTCCCAGGCCGAGAGTGCAGAGAGCCGCGCCGTCTCGAAGTCGCCGGAGGCCACCGCCGTCTCGGCGCGCAGGATCAGCGCGGGCACGTCGGTCGGGTCTCGCTCTACCAGGGCCTCGGCCATCAGCCCGGCTTCCGCCGCCCGGCCCGCGTCGAGCAGGTCGGAGGCGACGACGAAGGTCTCGCCCGGGGTCAGCGCCACGCCCTGCGCCGTGGCGGGGCCCGCGAGAAGCGCGCCCGCGGCGAGGAGCGGGAACAGGAGAGGTTTCATGCGGTCACCATGGCGGCCCGGAGATCAGCGGTACAGGATGAATCCGCCGGTTTCCTGAACCTGGGTGTCATAGCGGGGATCGGTCGATTCCACGACGAGGACACCGACGATCTCGCCGCCGTCGTCCGCGTCTGTCGTGTCTCCGGCGAGAATGGCGTAGAAGTTGCCCGCCTCGTATTCCTCGAGCGTGTCCGTGTCGGTCGTGAGATAGGACCTGATGCCGCCCGATACCTCACCGTTGCTGTCGAAGCCTTCCTGCACGTCGATGATGAGGTTGGGAAGCTTCAGGTCGTCCTCGCCCGGTCCGGTCGC
Source organism: Histidinibacterium aquaticum (assembly GCF_008710275.1). Classification (GTDB taxonomy): domain Bacteria; phylum Pseudomonadota; class Alphaproteobacteria; order Rhodobacterales; family Rhodobacteraceae; genus Oceanicola; species Oceanicola aquaticus. Next base: position 181,938 of record NZ_VYQE01000001.1, on the reverse strand, counting down.
GAGGCGGTTGCCGTCCACGTCGAAAGCGCGCCGGTCGGTGACGCTGCCTTTGACCGCGCCGACGCCGTCGAAGTCAGAGAAGTCGAGGTCGAGCCGCATCTCGCCACGGGTGTATTCAAGGCCCCCGCGGTTCGAGAAGACGCGCATGCCGGCATAGTCGCCCGTGAACCGGGCCTGTCCGGCGAAGACCTCCTCGCCGTCGTCGTCGGGCAGGGTGACGCCGCCCTCTCGCGAATAGACGAAGCCGCCGAAGCCGTACTCGACATAGCCGCCAGTGCGGACGATGGCGAAGGCGGTGCGCGGCACCTCTTCGCCGTCCCGATCGACGGTGTTGCGCGACATGCCGACGAGCGCGCGGTAGGGCGTGATCTGGTCGATCGGCTCGCCGGTCAGGAAGTCCGGCACCTCGACGTCCGCGTCGTAGACGGCATAGCCGCCGAGCGTGGAGACCGCGTCGCCGCGCTGGTAGACGTTCGCGCCGTCGAAGGGGATGTTGTTGACGATGATCGTGTCGTCTTCCGAGTTGTAGACGACGGGATCGATCAGCGAGCCGTCGGGCTCGTAGCGGACGATCCGCCTGTCGCCGGAGGGCTCGGAGGTGCCGGGGGGCAGATCGCCGGTTGCGTTCTCGACGCCCCCGTCCTCGTCGACGGTGTCCTCGTCCGCGGTATCGGGGCTATCGGCCTCGCCGTCCTCGCCGTCGGTCTCCTCGACCCCTTGCTCGTCGAAGAAGGGTTGGCCGTCACCACAGGCGGACAGCATTGCAAGCGCCGAAACGGCGATCAGAAATCGGGACATGTGACCTGCTCTCGCTCGAATTCCCGGATCTGCGTCCGGTGTTTGGATGCAATCCTTCGGGGGGACCCCCTCTCTGTCAATGTCCCGGCGTAAACCCGCCGAGGCCATGTTCCACAATTGTCACGGCCTTTTCAGTCCTTGGAGGGACAGCGGGAGCTGGTCCCGGGCGAACCGCCTCGATCCGTTACGTGGGGGAGAGTGCCGGCAGCCGGGCGCTGTCGGTGTATGTGGACTCGCCACTGGTCCGGGCGCCGGGTCGCCCGCCGCTCTGATCCCGCATGCGCTCGGCTCTGGGCCCCGAGCGACCGCCCGAACAGTATCCGGAGGGCCGTGGACGATCCTCGGCTCGCGTCTCCAGACGTGGACGCCCGCGAGAGCATCGGGCAAGGTGCTGGCGGCCACCAAGAGCGACTGACACCAAGGAGAGCGCCAATGCCCCTCACGCCCGAGCAGCAAGCCGAGATCGACGAGCTTCGTGCCAGCGCGCGGCCCACGTTGCGCGCCGTGAGCGAGGGCATGGAAAAGCACCTCTACCTCGCCCGCCCGGTGCTCGACCACGGCTTCGTCCGGGCGATCGACTACATGGGCGACGACGCGGCGATCTGCCAGGCCGCTCGTGTCAGCTACGGGCGCGGGACCAAGGCGGTCAGCAACGACGAGGGCCTGATCCGCTACCTCATGCGGCACTGGCACTCCACGCCCTTCGAGATGTGCGAGCTCAAGCTGCACGTGAAGCTGCCCGTCTTCGTCGCGCGCCAGTGGATTCGGCATCGCACCGCGAACGTGAATGAATACTCCGCGCGCTACTCGATCCTCGACCGCGAGTTCTACATTCCCGAGGCCGACGCGCTCGCCGCCCAGTCCGTCGTCAACAACCAGGGGCGGGGAGAGGCACTCTCGGGCGAGGAGGCCTCCCGCGTGCTCGAGTGGCTGAAGTCGGACGCGGCGCGCTCCTACGACCACTACGAGGAGATGATCTCCACCGAGGGCCAGCAGGGTCTCGCCCGTGAGCTCGCCCGAATGAACCTGCCCGCCAATATCTATACGCAATGGTACTGGAAGGTGGACCTCCACAATCTGTTTCATTTCCTTCGCCTGCGTGCCGACGCTCACGCGCAGTACGAGATCCGGGTATACGCCGAAACGATTTGCGAAATGGTTAAGGACTGGGTGCCCTCCGCCTATCGGGCCTTCGAGGATTATCGCCTCGGCGGCGCCACGCTTTCGGCCTCGGCAATCGATTGCCTGCGTCGAATGCTGAATGGCGAAGAGGTCACCCAGGAAACGAGCGGAATGTCCAAGGGCGAATGGCGAGAATTCCAGGCGGTGATCGCCTCGTAAAATCGCGCGGCAAAAAGGTTAACGGCCGCGGCCGTTAACCACGGTTACCGTTCGAAATCAGTACCTTGGCCCCCTGTCCAAGTTTGGACGCCCCGTGCAGGCGGGGGCCGGGCCGCGGGTCAGACGGCCTTGAGGTCGCCGGCCATCTTGCGGCCGTCTCGCCCTTCGATCAGCTCGAATTCAACCTGCTGATCGTCGGCCAATCCCGTCATTCCCGCACGTTCGACGGCGGAGATATGGACGAACACGTCCTTTCCCCCGTCTTCCGGCGCGATGAATCCATAGCCTTTGGTGGTGTTGAACCACTTAACGGTTCCTTTGGGCATGCCGCCTTCCCTTCGTTCTTGACCCTCCCGTCGGGAGAGACAGGGCCGGCTGAATCCATGTCCGACACGGGTCGGGCGACCGGCCCCGTTCCGATGAGGTAACAAATGAACACGAAAATCAAATGACGCGTGCTTGAACCCCGGAACAATCCGTGTTCGCTGCCCAAAAAGGATGCGCTCATGAAGATCTACGCCCTCCGTCAATGCGACACCTGCCGGCGCGCGCTGAAGGAGATTCGCGCCACCGGCCACGAGCCCGACGTCGTCGATGTCCGCGCCGACGGCGTCCCGCCTGCCGACCTGTCCGAGATGATCGAGGCGTTGGGGGACGGTCTCGTGAACCGCCGCTCGACCACCTGGCGCGGCCTCACGGAGGCCGAGCGGGCCGAGCCGCCGGAGGTCCTGCTGGCGCGGCACCCGACCCTCATGAAGCGGCCGGTGATCCGGACGGGGGAGGGCTGGCACCTGGGCCGGAGCCCGGAGGTACGCACGCACGTCCTTGGATAGCGGCGCGGCCGTCCCTATCTCGCAGTCCGGACAACAGGGAGAGACGAGATGCGCAACGCCGCCCTCATGCTGGGGATCATTGCCGGGCTGTTCGGCATTCTGGTGGGCCTCGTCGGCTACGGCTACGCCGAGCTGACCGAGTGGAACGCCGACTTCGCCGATGCCTTCGGGCTGCTCGAGAACCCCGGACTGGTGCGCGCCGCGAGCTTCTTCGCGCCGTTGCTGGCTATTGCGGGCGGCGCCATGGCCAAGTCGCGGGCGCTCTGGGGCGGCGCGCTCATGGTCGTTGCGGCGGGGCTCTTCTACATGGCCTTCGGCTTCAACCTCGGGACCATGTTCCCGATCGGCTTCGCCGCGCTGGGCGGGCTGCTGGCCATCGCCGCCGGCAAGCCGGACGAGCCGAAGGCCCATTTCTAGGCCTCCGGAAGCAGGTCACTTGAGGTCGGGCGGAGTCGCCTCTTCCGAAAGCGTCTCCACGAGATCGGCGAGCGGCATCACCGAGGTCTGCTTCTCGCCGAGACGCCGGACGGTCACCGTCCGCTCCTCGACCTCCCGCGCGCCGATGGCGAGGATCACCGGGACCTTGCCCACCGAGTGCTCGCGCACCTTGTAGTTGATCTTCTCGTTGCGGGTATCCGCCTCGGCCCGGATCCCCTTGGCGCGCAGCTGGTCGACGACATCATAGACGTAGTCGTCGGCCTCAGAGACGATGGAAGCCACGACCACCTGGCGCGGCGCCAGCCAGAAGGGCAGGCGGCCGGCGTGCTCCTCGATCAGGATGCCGATGAACCGCTCGAACGAGCCCAGCGTCGCGCGGTGGAGCATCACCGGGCGGTGCTTGGCTCCGTCGCGGCCGATGTAGGTCGCGTCCAGCCGCTCGGGCAGGACGAAGTCCACCTGCAGCGTGCCGCACTGCCAGTCGCGGCCGATGGCATCGGTCAGGACGAACTCGAGCTTCGGTCCGTAGAAGGCCCCCTCGCCGGGGTTCAGCTCGACGTCGTTCGTCACCTTGTGGGTGGCGTCGAGCAGCGCCTTCTCGGCCTTGTCCCAGATCTCGTCGGAGCCGGCGCGCGTCTCGGGACGGTCGGAGAACTTGATCTTGTAGGTCGGGAAGCCGAGGTCGCGGTAGACGTTGGAGAGCATCGCGATGAAGCGCTCCGTCTCGGCGGCGATGGCATCCTCCTCGCAGAAGATATGCGCGTCGTCCTGGGTGAACCCGCGGACCCGCATGATGCCGTGCAGCGCACCCGAGGGTTCGTAGCGGTTGCAGGAACCGAACTCGGCCATGCGCAGCGGCAGGTCCCGGTAGGACTTGAGCCCCTGGTTGAAGATCTGGACGTGGCAGGGGCAGTTCATCGGCTTCAGCGCGTTGACCGACTTCTCCCGCGCGTGCTCCTCGTCCACCTCCACGATGAACATGTGATCCTGGTATTTTTCCCAGTGGCCCGAGGCTTCCCAGAGCCTGCGGTCGACGACCTGGGGCGTGTTCACCTCGACGTAGCCATCGCGGCGCTGGGCGCGGCGCATGAAATCCTGCAGCTCGGTGTAGATCGTCCAGCCGTTGGGGTGCCAGAAGACCTGGCCCGGCGCCTCTTCCTGCATATGGAAGAGGTCCATCTCGCGGCCGAGGCGGCGATGGTCGCGCTTCTCGGCCTCCTCGAGGAAGGTCAGGTGCGCCTTGAGCCGCTCCTTGTTCTGGAAGGCCACGCCGTAGATCCGCTGGAGCATCGGGCGCGAGCTGTCGCCGCGCCAGTAGGCGCCGGCCACCGACATCAGCTTGAAGGCATCGGCCGGGACCTGTCCGGTGTGCTGGAGGTGCGGGCCGCGGCAGAGGTCCTGCCAGTCGCCGTGCCAGTACATGCGGATCGGCTGACCGTCGTCCGGAATCGCCTGCACAAGCTCGACCTTGTAGTTCTCGCCGGTGCCCTCGTAGTGGGCGATGGCGTCTTCGCGGCTCCAGACCTCGGTCTTCACCGGGTCGCGAGCGGCGATGATCTCGCGCATCTTCTTCTCGATGGCGCCGAGGTCCTCGGGCGTGAAGGGCTCGGCCCGGTCGAAGTCGTAGTACCAGCCATGCTCGATGACGGGACCGATGGTGACCTTCACCTCGGGCCAGATCTCCTGCACGGCGCGGGCCATGATATGCGCGAGGTCGTGGCGGATCAGCTCGAGGGCCGGACCCTCGTCCTGCATCGTGTTGATCGCGATCTCGGCGTCCGCCTCGATGGGCCACTGGAGGTCCCAGTGCTGGCCGTCGAGCTGGGCGGAAATCGCCTTTTTCGCCAGCGACTTCGAGATGCTCTCGGCCACCTCGGCGGCGGTGGTGCCGGCGGGGTAGGGTCGGCTCGCGCCATCGGGAAAAGTCAGGGAAATCTGGGACTGGTCGAGGCTCATCGGCCTTCCTCCTCGTCGGTTTGGCGCCCACGGAACGCCCGGTTGCGGGTATGTCGCGCCTCTCCTGACGCCTCCCGCGCCCCGCGTCAAGCGCGCCGCGTGGCGCGGTCCGACAGGAGCAGGTGCAGGAGCGCCAGCGCGATGCCGATGGCGGCGGCGATCCCCAGCGCGCCCGGCCCGAAGCGCGAGAGCACCGCGCCGCCCGCATAGGAGCCCAACGAGATGCCGAGATAGATGCAGGCCGCATTGAGCGCGAAGAGGACCTGCGCCCGTTCCGGCGCGATCTTCAGCAGTCGCACCTGCTGCGCCGCACCGAAGGACCAGCCCGATAGGGACCAGGCCCCGACCAGCGCATAGACCGCGACGAGCGGCAGGGGCAGGGCGGAGAACACGGTCAGGAGGGGGATTTGCAGGAGGCAGAGACCGGTCAGCATCCGCCGGGGGCCGACCCTGTCCGTTGCGGCTCCGCCGAGCAGATTCCCGGCGACGGCTCCCAGCCCGTATACGAAGAGCAGCACCGAGACTCCCGACTGGCTGACGCCCTGTTCCTGGGTCAGCAGCGGCGCGAGATAGGTGTAGAGCAGGAAGGTCGCGCCAAGGAAGGTCGCGGTGAACAGGATCGCCGCCATCTGCGGTGGCGTGGCAAGGACCCGGCCGAGGTCGGAGAGGCTGACCGGCGTGAAGCGGAGCCCCTTCGGCACGGTCACCCAGAGCAGCCAGGCCGCCGGGAGGGCGAGCGCGGCGACGAGCCAGAAGGCCAGTCGCCACCCGAAGGTGTAGCCGAGCCATGTGCCGACCGGCACGCCCACTGCCTGCGCGATCGTCAGCCCGGCGATGACGGCGGCGATGGCGCGCGCCCGGTGATCCTCGGCCACCAGTCCCGCGGCCACCGCCGCAGTCACCGGTGTGATGACGCCCGCGCCGATGGCCGCCAGGATGCGCGTGAGATGCAGCGGGACGAGCGCCGGCGACAGCGCCGAGAGCGCCGTCGCGAGCCCGAGGACCATCATTCCGCCCGCCAGCACCCGCCGCCGCCCGAGCCGGCCCGTCAGCGCGACGAGAAGCGGGGAGAGCAGGGCGTAGCTCAGGGCATAGGTGGTCAGCAGCCGTCCCGCCGCCGCCTCGCTGACCTCGAAGCCGCCGGCGAGCGGCTCGATCACGCCGATCACGAGGAAGGCGTTGAGACCGACGACGACATTGGCCGCGGCGAGGACGGGAATGAGGAGGCGCGGAGAGTCTGACACGCGGTCGGACGTAACCGGCGGCCGCCCCGGGTCAATCGCCAATCGCCTGAACTGCCCCGTCCCCCGTGCTGGACCGCTGCCGCGCTCAGGGCTATCTGCGCCACCGCAACGGACAGGAGGGCGACATGGACAAGCTGACCGGACCCGAGGGACGACAGATCGCCTTTTGCCGGACCGCGGGAGAGGGGCCGCCTGTGGTCTTCCTCGGCGGCTTCCGCTCGGACATGAGCGGGACGAAGGCCGTCCACCTGGAGGCCTGGGCGCGGCGTCAGGGCCGGGCCTTCCTCCGGTTCGACTACTCCGGGCACGGCGAGAGCTCGGGCCGGTTCGAGGACGGCGCCATCGGCGACTGGTACGAGGACGCGCTTGCCGCGCTCGACCTGCTCGGCGAACCGGCCGTCCTCGTCGGCTCCTCGATGGGCGGCTGGATCTCTTGCCTCATCACCCGCGAGCATCCCGACCGCGTCGCCGGTCTCGTGACCATCGCCGCGGCACCGGACTTCACCGAGGACGGCTACTGGGCGAGCTTCGACATCGCTCAGCGGGAGACGCTCGCCACGCAGGGCGTCGTCCACGTGCCCTCGCAGTACGGTGAGGCCTATCCCATCACCCGGCGGCTGATCGAAGAGGGGCGCGAGCGCTTCGTGCTGCGCAGCCCTCTCAGGTTCGACGTGCCCGTGCGGATGCTCCAGGGCACGGATGACCCCGACGTGAGCGTCGAGACCGCGCTGCGGCTCCTCGGCCACGCGGAGGGGCCGGACATCCGCCTGACGCTGGTGAAGGGCGCCGACCACCGTTTCTCGCGGCCCGAGAACCTGCCGGTCATCGAGGCGGCCATCGAGGAGGTCCTCGCCTCGCTCGCGGCCTGAATTATCGGCGGGCCGTCTCGATCGCGAGGCCGTCGGCGATGGCGGTGAAGGCGCGCCCGAAGACAAGCTCCGCCCCGGGCATGGCCCGCGCCACCGCGCCCGAGACGACCCCCAGCAGGCTGGAGCCGCCCACGAAGACCACCCGGCCCACGTCCACGGTCTCCATTCCGCCCGCGCTCACCGTGTCGCGCGCGGCCTCGGCGATCTCGTCGGCGAAGGGACCGAGGTCGAGCATGAGCCGCTCGCCGGGCAGGGGCGCCGAGAGTCCCGGCTTGACCACGGAGAGGTCGATCTCGGCGTCGCCCGCGTTGGCCGCGATCTTGCCGTCCTCGACGGCGAAGGCCACGTCGTGCCCCAGCTCCATGGAGATAACCTCCTCGAGCCGCGCGAACTTCTCGGGCTCCAGCGCCAGCTTGCGCATCTGCTTGACCTGCCGCGTCGTGTCGGGGCCGTAGAGGAAGGCGATCTGCTCCCAGCTCGCCAGTCCGTTGAACAGCGCGGCGGGGGCGGGGTGCGTCTTCTCCCCCAGCTCCGCCTTCAGGAGGCTGCCCTTCCCGAAGAGCGGCATGACGTGCCCGAGGCTCAAGGACCGGTCGAAGTCCGTGCCGCCCACGCGGATACCGTGGCTCGCGAGACGCGCCACCTCCTCGCCGCTCTGCCGGAAGAGCGTGAAGTCCGAGGTGCCGCCTCCGATGTCGACGACGAGCCCCACGCCCTCCGCCTCCCCGGCCGAAAGCGCGGCGGCCTCGGGCTCGGGCAGGAACTCGATCCGCTCGAAGCCCGCCATCTCGTAGGCCGCGCGCAGATCGGCCTCTGCCCGGCGGTCGCGATCGGGGTCGGGGTGAAACCGAACCGGCCGCCCCGAGAGCACGGCATCGAAACGGCGGCCCGTCTCGGCCTCGGCCCGTTCCTTGACGCCCGCCAGGAACCGCGCGGTGATTTCCACCAGCGTCACCCGCTCCTGGAAGAACTGCCGCTTCTCCTGCATCAGCGGCGTGCCCAGGACGCTCTTGAGGGCGCGCATGAACCGCCCCTCGCGGCCCTCGATCAGGGCGGTGACCGCGGCGCGGCCCCAGAGGGTGCGCTTCTCGGTGAAATCGAGGAAAACCGCCGTCGGCATGGTCTCGGCGCCGTCCTCGAGCGCCACGAGGCGCGGCGCGCCGTCCTGCAGGACCGAGACGCCCGTGTTCGACGTGCCGAAGTCCACTGCGAGCCAGTCCATGCCACCCTCCGTTTTCCGAAAGGCGCCCGCCTAGCCCGGCCCGCGCGAGGCTGCAAGGTTCCGATTGGCCTCCGCGCGCCCCGCGTCTAGGGTCGCGCCGAGGCAGGAGGGCAGGCATGACGGGCAGCAGGACGCTCACGCGGGCCGAGACGGCCGGCTGGGGGCTCGCCGACATGGGGATCGGCTGCTTCGTCGTGGTCAAGCAGCTCCTCGTCTTCGCCTTTCTGACGACCTACCTCGGCGTTCCCGCCGCCGCCGCGGGATGGGTGACCTTCGCGGTTCTCGCCTTCGACGTGGTGACCGACCCGCTCGTCGCCGTCCTCTCGGACCGGACCCGCAGCCGCTGGGGCCGTCGCGTGCCCTGGATCGCCGCCGGGGCGCCGCTCCTCGCCCTCGGAATCGTCGCCATGTTCCGCGTGCCCGAGGGCATGGCCTGGCAGGCCAACATGGGCTGGGTCGTGGCCTTCTTCGGACTGGCGACTGTGGGCTTCACCTTCGTCGCCGTGCCCTACGGGGCGATGGCGGGCGAGATGACCCGCAACGCGCAGGAGCGCTCATCCATGACGGCCTGGCGCATGGTCTTCGCCTCGCTCGGACTGCTCGTCGCGGGAGCGGTCCTGCCGGCGCTCGCCGGGGACAGCCGTGAAGGCTATGCCCGCGCGGTCCTCGTGATCGCACCGGTGATCCTGCTGACCATCTGGGGGATGCTCTGGCTGACCCGCCGCGCGCCGCGGATCGACGTCGGACCCTCGACCGGCGCGGCGGAGATCGCGCGCCTCGTCCTCGGCAACCGGCCCTTCGTCGTTCTCGTCTCGCTCTACGGCATCCAGACCCTCGCGGTCGCCCTGATCGCCGCGGGGCTCCAGCTCGCGGCGCTCTACCTCGTGGCCGATGCGGGCGACGGGCCGCTCTCCGGCGCGGTCGGCGCGCTGGGCATGTTCTCGACGCTCTTCGCGAGCTTCGTTCTGGGCGCGGTGGCGAGCCAGTGGCTCTGGGTCCGCGCCTCTGCCGCCTGGGGCAAGACCGGCGCGCTGGTCGCCGCCGTGCTCCTCTACATCGTCGTGCTCGGGCTGATCTGGAGGCTGCTGCCGGCAGCCTCCCCGGGCCCGGTGGCCGCGCTCTTCTTCCTGGCGGGGATCGCCAACGGGGGCTACCAGCAGATCCCCTGGGCGATGTATCCCGATCTCATGGATGTCACGCGCAACCGCAGCGGGGCCGCAGTGGAAGGCAGCTTCTCCGCCGTCTGGCTCTTTGGCCAGAAGGTCGCGAACGCGGTCGCCCCGCTGATCCTCGGCCTCGTGCTCGCCCGGGCCGGCTGGCAGGAGAGCACCGGCGGCCCGGTGGAACAGACGCCGGAGGCACTGGCGACGCTCACCTGGGCGCTGACGCTTCTCCCGGCGGCGATCTTCGCGCTGTCGATCCTCGTGCTGCTCACCCTCTACCGTGCCGCCACGCGCGGGTTGGCCGCCCATGCCTGAGGGGCTGGACGAGAGGCTCGCGGCGGCAGAGGCGGAGGTGCCGAACCTGCGCCCCGGCTGCGAGAAACGCGTCGTCTGGGCCGGCAGGCCCGGCACCCGCACGCCGCTGTCGGTGGTCTACGTTCACGGCTTCTCCGCCAGCCCCGAGGAATTGCGCCCCGTCCCCGACCGGATCGCGGAGGGCCTTGGCGCCAACCTTTTCTTCACGCGCCTGTCGGGACACGGTCAGGACGGGGCCGCGATGGGGCGGGCGACCCTCGGGGACTGGCGGCGCGACATCGCCGAGGCCGCGCGGATCGGCGAGGAACTGGGCGAGCGCACGCTCTGGATCGGCTGCTCCACCGGCGCGACCCTGATCACCGAGGCTCTTGGCCATGATCTCGGAGCTGCCGGGACCATCCTCGTCTCGCCGAACTACGCCCTCAGCTCGCGGATCGCCTCGCTGATGCTGGACGCCCCCGGCGCGGGGCTCTGGGGCCCGTGGATCGCGGGACGCGAGCGGGGCTTCGATCTCGTGAACGAGGCGCACGGACGGTACTGGACCTCGAGCTATCCGGTTCGCGCGCTCTTCCCCATGGCGCAGGCCATGCGCGCGACGAGGGCCGTGAGGTTCGAACGTATCGGGGTCCCGGCGCTCTTCGTCTACGGTCTGAACGACCGCGTCGTGAGCCCGCGCGCCGTGGCGCGCGTCGCCGGGCGATGGGGCGCGCCCGTCGAGCGCTTCGAGGTGGCCTTCGAGAGCGGCGACGACCCGATGGGACACGTCGTGGCGGGCGACATCCTCTCGCCGGGGCAGACCGACCGGGTCGTCGCCCGGGCCCTCGACTGGGCGCGGCGGCAGGGACTGGGAGGCGAGACATGATGTCCCGTGCGCGGCGATCCGCTTCCCCCTGCGCGGGACCACCTGACCCCGGCGGCAAGGCAGGGTAGGACACGGCCGATGCGCGAACCCATTCTGTTCCTGCCCGACGCCATGACCGACCTGCGGCTCTTCGAGCCGCAGATCGCGGCACTGTCGGGCCAGTACGCGGTGATGAGCGCGCCACTTTCGACCTGCGACCGGATCGAGAACTTCGCGTCCGACCTCCTGTCGGTGCTGCCGCCCCGGATCGCGGTGGTCGGGCAGGGGCTCGGCGGGACCGTCGCTCTGGAGCTCGTGCGCCGAGCGCCCAACCGGGTCACCCGGCTCGCCCTCGTCGGCACCAGCTTCCAGCCCGACACGCCTGCCGAGGCGACGGCGCGCGAGCCGCAGATGGTCGCGGCCTCCGCCGGCCGCTTCGAGGAGATCGCCCGCGGCTTCGTGGGGCAGGCGGGCTACGGCCCCGGCGCGGAGCGCGTCGCCGTCCAGGCCGCGCTCCTGCGCATGGCGCTCGACCTCGGGCCCTCTGTCTTCCGCACCCAGTCGCGGGCCCTGCAGAAACGGCGCGACCAACAGCCGGTGCTGCGCCAGATCGCCGGTCCGGTGCTGCTCCTCGGCGGGCGGCACGACAAGCTCTGCCCGCCCAAGCGGCTGGAGTTCATGGCCGAACTGATGGACAGCGACCCGCCGGAGATCCTCGAGCAGTCCGGACGCTACCCCAGCCTGGAAGAGCCCCAGGCCGTGACCGAGGCGCTCCGGGGCTGGCTCGCCCGCTAGATGCCGAGCTTCCGGCGCAGGTCCTCGACGGAGACTGACCCGGGCGGCTTGCAGTCGCGCGCCAATTCCGCCGCCAGCCGCGCCATCGCCGCGTTCCGGGGCGCGTCGCGCCCCTGCAGTCGGGCCAGAAGCACGATCTCCCCGTTAAGGTAGTCGCTCTCGATCGAGCCCGCCCCGCGTACCAGCGACTGGGTGGAGGAGGAGCCGATGCGCGTCACGCCGTCGATCTCGCTGATCTGCATGAGCTCGTCGCGCCGCGCGTCCCCCGCCCCCACGTCGCGCCAGTCGATGTCCGCTGAACGGAACACCTCCTCGGCCTCTTCCCGCAGGGCGCCGGTGATGTCGGCGCTCTTCTCCTCCGGCCCGAGCGCCGCCTCGACCGCGTTTCCGAGGTTGAGAAGGAGCTTGCCGTACTTGCTCGCCATGACGTCCGCGACCGGGAAGGCCGGAAGCTCGCTGCCCTCCAGCGCGGCGGCGAAGCGGTCGTCGTCCGCGTCCCGCCCCGAGGGATAGCGACCCACGTCGAAGAAGCCGAGCTTGGGCGCGCCGTAGGCCCGGACTTCGCCCGGATCTGAATGGTCGCCGGGAAGCATGACGCAGACCCCGTGGACGTTGGCAAAGAGCCGCGCCGCGATCCGCTCGTTCTCCACGCCGTTCTGGGCACAGAAGACCGGCTGCTCATGCACGCCGGCCGCGCGCAGCCGGTCGAAGGCCTCGGCGCTGTGCTGCGTCTTGACGGCGACGACCACCATGTCGTCGGGGCGCCAGTCGATCTCGGTGGGATCGCGCACGGCGTCCAGCGGGACGCGTCGGGAACCGCCGGGCGTGCGCAGCAGGAGCCCGTCGGTACGGATCGCGGCCAGATGCTCGCCCCGTGCGATGCCCACGACCTCGCGGCCCGCGGCGTGCAGTGCGGCGGCCAGCGTGCCGCCGACCGCGCCGAGTCCCAGAACGATGATCCGCATTGGCCTGCCTCCGGTTGAACCGGGGCGGACCCTAGAGGGGGCAGAAGGGGGCGCAATAAAAAAGCGGCGACACCAGGGAGGAGGAAGGTGCCGCCGCTTGTATCGTACGGACGCTCAGGGAGGAGGAGGAGCATCCGCCGAATTTTCGCGAAGGGGCGACGACATCCAGGGAGGAGGAGGGATGCCGCCGGCTTCGCTAGGCCGGTAACCCAGGGAGGAGGAGAGGGTTTCCGACTTTTTCGTGTCGCGGCTGATTGTGACCTGTGGGTCACGCCGCTTCGTCTTGTTTGCCCCTGAAGAGCGGCGACATCCAGGGAGGAGGAAGGATGCCGCCGCGTCTTCGAGGTGCGGTCCGCTCAGGGAGGAGGAGGAGCGAACCGCGCTCAGGGTCCCCAGGGAGGAGGAAGGGAACCCCGAACCGTATCTCTTAGCTGCCGTAGGCCGCGTCGCGGGCGATGTCCGGGATGCGGTGACGGCTGATGTTGAGGTCCGCGAGGTCACGGTCGGTGAGCTGGCTCAGCTCACGCAGGGTTTCGCGGTACACGCGGTTCTGGGACCGGCGCGTCTTGAAGGCCTCGATGAAGGAGCCGCGGTTGGCGGTTCCGATAAATCCGGTGCGAGTAAGGGTAGCCATGTCGGTCAACCTTTCTGCTCTACTGTTCCGTTCGGTGCCGTGGTAGCGCTGTCACGACCCAAGATAGGGAATTGCTGCACCTGCACAATACAGAGTTCGACAACGCTGCCATGCAGAAAACGCATAGTAAAAAATGTCACATTCTAAGGGGTTAACGGGCGACGCTGGGTCAGAATGAACGGCCGTTCAGTTTCAAACTGCTCTCTAAATGTGGTAAACGCCGCGAAATTGTGCGGCACAGCGGAAGGGACGCCACGTCATGGATAAAAAGGACATCCTGAGGGAACTCGGCCGCATCTCGCTGCCGGACGGCGGAGACCTCGTGACCCGCGACATGGTGCGGGCTCTCGCGGTCGATGAGGGCCGCGTTCGATTCGTGATCGAGGCTCCGAACGCCGACATGGCCCGCCAGATGGAGCCGGTCCGGCAGGCCGCCGAATCCGCCGTGGCGCGCCTGGAAGGGGTGCAGTCGGTCTCGGCCGTCCTGACCGCTCATGGCCCCTCCGCGCCGCAGGAGCCGAAGAAGGACCCGCCGCAGCTCAAGATCGGCGGCCACCCCAAGCCCCAGGCCGGACCCGTCGCCGTGGCGGGTGTCGACCGCATCATCGCCATCGGTTCGGGCAAGGGCGGCGTCGGCAAGTCGACGGTCGCCACCAACCTCGCGGTCGCGCTCGCGCGCGAGGGAAGAAGAGTGGGCCTGCTCGACGCCGACATCTACGGCCCCTCGGTCCCCCGGATGATGGGGGAGGAGCGTCAGCCCAAGTCGCCCGACGGCGAGCGGATCGAGCCGCTGCACGCCCATGGCGTGACCTTCATGTCGATCGGGCTCATGCTCGAGGAGGGCAAGCCGGTGATCTGGCGCGGCCCCATGCTCATGGGTGCGCTGCAGCAGATGCTGAACCAGACCAACTGGGGCGAGCTCGACATCCTGATCGTCGACCTTCCGCCCGGCACGGGCGACATCCAGCTGACGCTCTCTCAGCGTTTCCACCTCACGGGCGCGGTCGTCGTCTCGACGCCGCAGGACGTGGCGCTGCTCGACGCGCGCAAGGCGCTCGGGATGTTCGAGACCCTGAAGACGCCGGTGCTCGGTCTCATCGAGAACATGAGCACATATATATGCCCCAACTGCGGGCACGAGGCGCATCTCTTCGGTCACGGCGGCGTGGCGGCCGAGGCGGAGAAGATCGGCGTCCCGTTCCTGGCGGCCCTGCCCATCGACCTCGATACCCGGCTCGGCGGAGATGCCGGACAGCCGGTGGCGTCCGGAGAGGGGCCGATGGCCGAGGGCTACCGCCGTCTTGCCCGCCGCTTCGTCGAAGGCGGCATGGCCTGAGTTCGGCGGAGGGCGCTCGGTTGCGCCCTCCCTCAATGCTCATCTTATAGAGAGCGCGGAGTCTCAGGGCTTCATGAAGCGGCGCCGCGCTTCCACGGCGATATTGTAGCGCTGCTCGAGCTCGGCGATCAGCGCCATTGCCGCGCGCCGGGCCTCTTCGTCTTCCGCGTCCCTGTAGGTCTGCCGCGCCGCGTCGAGCAGCGCCTTCAGCCTGAATTCCTCGGGCAGGGCGCCGGCCTCCGCCATGATCCGCGTCGCCACGGCTGTCGCCATGTCGGTGTGAGCCTCGCCGGAGCGATCGGGCAAGGGTTTGCCCTCGCCCTCCAGCCCGCGAAGCCGGCCCTCGGCGATGGCCTTCCGGATCTGCTGTTCGACGAGACGGTCGAGAGATCGGGTCATTCTCTGTTGTCCATTCCCCCTTCTTGCCGAAGATATGGAGCCCTGGCCGGCCCGGGAAGGCAGTCGGCGGCCAGGCGGTACTGAATGGGACGGCATGGAACGCCCGGAATCTCATGGAACCTGCTGGGGAATGGCCGGAGATTCGCCGAACTCAACCGCAACCGGCACGCGAAAATCTGGGGATAAGCTGGGGATAAGGCGATCTAGAAGCTTGGTCGTTGCCCGGGGGCCACATTTTCGTGAGGCCCAAGATTCTGCGCGGCCGAGGCTGCGTTAACTATATCTGGTAGGCCAAATTCTGCCGATGGGCAGATATGAGGTCCAAGGGCTCGCTGACTCCCGAGTCGCAGGGCGAGGCGCTCAAAGGCTCATCCAAAAAGTTCCATGAAGTGCCACCTTTTTCCTTTCAATCCCAAAGCCCCGATGGCACAACAATTCCAGAAAGCGAGCAGACAACAACGACGGGGCGCCAAGAACCCCAACGGCGAAAAGAAAACCAGAGCAGGTTTCATACAGGCAATCGCTTTCAGAACGAAGAGATCCGGCGTGTGCGGGCGAGCAGACATCCCCCCAGGTGGCGCGCACGCAGTCGGACATCCCGCGAGGGACGACGACGGCGGATCGGGAGTTGGCAGCCTCCTGATCCGCCGTTTTCGATTTTAACATATCCACAAGCGCTGGGGGAAGGACGGTGACGTGTCGGTCGGATTCACGGGCACATTCTACCCCAAGGTAGACGCGAAGGGGCGGGTCTCGATCCCGTCGGCCTTCCGCGAAGAGCTTGTGGTCAATGGCACCTCCGACACCGAAGAGACCGCTCCCCCGCCCAGCTCCCGCGCGCGCGTCTACGTGGTGCATGGCCCCCACCTCGACGATCACGTCGAGGCCTATACCGTAAAGAAGTTCGCCCAGATCTCCGCCAAGATCTCCCGCATCCCGCGCGGCGACCCGATGCGCCGCTCGATGGAGCGCAATATCCTGCGCGCCTCGACCCTGCTGGAGATCGACGATGACGGCAGAACCGTCCTCACCAAGGAGCTCCGCGAGAAGATCGGCGCCGAGGGCGGCGGGGTCCTGCAGTTCCAGGGCTACGCCGACCGCTTCGAGATCTGGCTCGACCAGACCGCGACCGAGGTCGACGGCGAGGACGAGTGGCTGCAGAACAAGAAGGCCGAGAACCCGCACTACGATCTCATGTCGGAGCTGGACGGCCTATAGGGAATGCCCGCTGCCGCACCCCATATCCCAGTTCTCATAGACCCGCTCATCCGAGCAGTATCCCCCGTGCGCGGCACCTGGCTCGACGGCACCTTCGGGGCAGGGGGCTACACACGGGCCCTGCTCGACGCGGGGGCCGATGAGGTCATCGGCCTCGACCGCGATCCGCTGGCGCTGGAACTGGCCAAGGAATGGGCCGCGGAGGAAACGCGGCTTCGGCTCGTGCAGGGCAACTTCTCCCGGCTTGACGAGCACGCCGAGGCGCTCGACGGCGTCGTTCTCGACCTCGGCGTCAGCTCCATGCAACTCGACCGGGCCGAGCGCGGTTTCTCCTTCCAGTCCGACGGCCCGCTCGACATGCGCATGAGCCAGGAGGGCCCTTCCGCCGCGGAGCTGGTCAACGAGGCGGACGAAGGCCTGCTCGCCGACATCCTCTTTCAGTACGGGGAGGAGCGCGCGTCGCGCCGCATCGCCCGCGCCATCGTCCGGGAGCGCCCCATTACGACGACCGGCCGTCTCTCCGAGATCGTCGAGGGCGTCCTGCCGCGCCAGAAGCCCGGACAGAGCCACCCCGCCACCCGCAGCTTCCAGGCCTTGCGGATCGCCGTGAACAACGAGTACGGCGAACTCGCGGAGGGACTTATGGCGGCCGAGCGCGCGCTCTCCCCCGGGGGGTATCTGGCCGTGGTGACGTTCCATTCCGTCGAGGACCGCATGGTCAAACGGTTCATGCAGTCCCGCGCCGGCCAGACTGGCGGGCCCAGCCGCCACCAGCCGATGCAGGAGACCGAACCGCCGGCCTTCACGCTCGTCAGCCGCAAGGCCATCGGCCCCGATGCCGAGGAAACCGGGCGCAATCCGCGCGCCCGCTCCGCCCGCCTTCGCGTGGCGCGGCGCACGGAGGCGCCCGCCAAACCCATCGACCCGAAAACCCTCGGAATGCCCGTCGTGAAGGGATTCAAGCTATGAGATCAGCGCTTTACCTTGTCTCTGCCCTCGCCGTCATCGCGCTGGCCTTCTGGGCCTACCGGCAGAACTACCAGACGCAGGAGGCGATCGCCGAGGTGCAGGAGCTGCACCGCGAGATCGGCCGCGCGCACGAGCGCCTCTCCGTCCTGCGCGCCGAATGGGCCTATCTCAACCGGCCCGACCGCCTGATGGACCTCGCGGAGCTGAACTTCGACCGGCTGGGCCTGCTGCCGCTGATGCCCGAGGCCTTCGGCCGGATCGACACGATCAACTTCCCGGTCCCGCCGCTGTCGCCCATCACCGATCCCGTCGAGATCGCCCACGAGCCCGGAGTGGAATTCCCATGATCCGCCGTCCGCTGCGTCCTCTTGCCCGTATCCTCAAGGCCCGTGCCGAGGGGGCCAATCCCGACGTCATCGAGGCCGAGAACCTGCGCCTGCGCCACGAGGAGATGCGCGACCGCGCCCGCGTCCGCGCCGAGGGGCGCCTGCTGGTGCTGGGCGCGCTCTTCTTCTTCGCCTTCGCTGTGGTCGGCGGCCGAATGGGCGTGCTGGCGGGCTCCGAGCCCAGCGAGCCGCAGGTCGCCGGCGGCGGGAACCCGATCATCAGCAGCCGCGCGGACATCACCGACCGGAACGGCCGTATCCTTGCCACCAACCTCGAGACCCACAGCCTCTACGCCCAGACGCGGGACATGATCGATCCGCGCGCCGCGGCCGACGGGCTGGCGGCGATCTTCCCCGACCTCGAGGCCGAGGAACTCTACAAGGACTTTACCGGCAACCGTCATTTCCTCTGGATTCGCCGGCAGATCAGCCCCGAGCAGATGCAGGCCGTCCACGAGATCGGCGAACCGGGGCTGCTCTTCGGCCCGCGCGAGATGCGGCTCTATCCCAACGGCTCCGTCGCCGCGCATATCCTCGGCGGCACCAAGTACGGCGAAGAGGCCGTGAACGCCGCCGAGATCGAGGGCGTGGCCGGGGTCGAGAAGTACTTCGACGACTACCTGCGCGATCCCGCGAACGAGGGCGCGCCGCTCGAGCTTTCGATCGACCTCTCCGTGCAGGCGGCGGTCGAGCGGGTGCTCGCGGGCGGCATGATGCTCATGAACGCGCGGGGTGCGTCCGCGGTGATGATGGACGTGCACACGGGCGAGATCGTCTCGATGGTCAGCCTTCCTGATTTCGATCCGAACACCCGGCCGCCGATCACGCAGGGCGACCGCGCAGACAGCCCGCTCTTCAACAGGGCGGTGCAGGGCGTCTACGAACTGGGCTCGGTCTTCAAGATCTTCACGATCGGCCAGGCGGTCGAGCTCGGTCTGCTGAACGGCGAGACCATGATCGACACCACCGGTCCGCTCACCTGGGGCCGGTTCCGCATCCGCGACTTCCACAACTACGGCCCCGAGCTGACAGCGACGGACGTCATCGTGAAGTCCTCCAACGTGGGCACGGCCCGCGTGGCGATGCAGATCGGCGCCGAACGGCAACGTGACTTCCTGGGCGAGCTGGGACTCCTGGAGCCGACGGGCCTGGAGATGGTCGAGGCCCCCACGGGCCGGCCGCTTCTGCCGCCGAACTGGTCCGAGATCTCCACCATGACGATCTCCTACGGCCACGGCCTGTCCTCCTCGCCGGTCCACCTCGCTCAGGCCTACGCGAGCCTCCTGAACGGCGGCACGCGGGTCACGCCCACGCTGCTCCGCCGGACCCGGCCGCAGCAGGGTGAGCGCATTGTCTCCGAACAGACCTCGGCGCTCGCGCGGCACATGCTCCGGCAGGTCGTCGTGCGCGGCACCGCGAGCTTCGGCGAGGTTCCGGGTTACGAGGTCGGCGGCAAGACCGGCACCGCCGACAAGCCCACCCCGCAGGGCGGATATTATGACGACAAGGTGATCGCGACCTTCGCCAGCGTCTTCCCCGCCGACGACCCGCGCTACGTCCTCGTCGTCTCGCTCGACGAGCCCGTGGAGACCAGCAGCGACGAGCCCCGCCGCACCGCCGGCTGGACCGCCGTGCCGGTCGCCGCCGAGATCATCCGTCGCGCCGCTCCGCTCATGGGGCTGCGGCCCGACGTGGACTCCCTCCGGCCCACCGGTGTAACACTCACCTCGAACTGACGACCGGGGGCGAGATGAGCAGCGCGAGGCCCGAAGAACAGACCCGCACCCTCTCAGGCCTCGGGCTCACCGCCCAGGGCGGGCGCGAGGCCGAGATCACCGGGATCACCACCGACAGCCGCGAGGTGATGCCGGGGTATCTCTTCGCGGCGCTGCCCGGCAGCCGCGTGCACGGGGCGGAGTTCATCGCGACCGCCCTCGCGCAGCGTGCGGGCGCGATCCTGACCGACGCCGAGGGCGCGCGCATCGCCGCCGACGAGCTGATCGAGGGCGACGCCGCCGTGATCCTCGCCGAGGACCCGCGCCAGACCCTCGCGCAGACGGCCGCGCTCTGGTTCGGCCGCGCGCCGCAGACCGCCGTCGCGGTCACCGGCACCAACGGCAAGACCTCCGTCTCCTCCTTCTGCCGCCAGATCTGGCTGGAGCTGGGCGAGACCGCCGTGAACCTCGGCACCACCGGCGTCGAGGGGGCGTGGAGCCACCCGCTGCGCCACACCACGCCGGACCCGATCACCCTGCACCGCGTGCTGGCCCAGGCCGCGCGCGAAGGGGTGACCCACGTCGCGATGGAGGCCTCTTCCCACGGGCTCGACCAGCGCAGGCTGGACGGGATGGTGCTCGCCGCCGCGGGCTTCACGAACTTCAGCCAGGACCACCTGGACTATCACAAGACTTTCGAGGCCTACTTCGACGCCAAGATGGGCCTCTTCACCCGCGTCCTGTCGGACGACGGCGTGGCGGTGGTGAACGTGGACGATCCCAAGGGCTCGCTCGTCGCCCAGATCTGCGCCGAGCGGGGGCAGGAGGTCATCGGCGTCGGCCTTTCCGACGAGGCCCGCCTGCGGCTCCTCGGCCACCGCTTCGACGCCACCGGGCAGGAATTGCGCTTTGCCTGGCAGGACAAGACGATGCTCGTCCGGATGGACCTCATCGGGGGCTTCCAGGCGCAGAACGTCCTCGTCGCCGCCGGTCTCGCCATCGGCGCCGGCGCCGACCCGCAGGAGGTCTTCGATACCCTGCCGCACCTCACCACGGTCCGGGGCCGGATGCAGCTCGCCGCCACCCGCGACAACGGCGCGACCGTCTTCGTCGACTACGCCCATACGCCCGATGCCGTCGCCACCGCCATCCAGGCGCTGCGCCCCCACGTCATGGGGCGGATCGTCGCCATCGTCGGCGCGGGCGGCGACCGGGACACCGGCAAGCGGCCGCTGATGGGCGCCGCCGCGGCCGAACACGCCGACCACGTCATCGTCACCGACGACAATCCCCGCACGGAGGATCCTGCCGCGATCCGGGCCGAGGTCATGGCCGGCGCGCCCGGCGCGCTCGAGGTCGGCGACCGGGCCATGGCGATCCTGCGCGGCGCGGACATGCTCCAGGCCGGAGACGCGCTGCTGATCTGCGGCAAGGGCCACGAGACCGGGCAGATCGTCGGCGACGCCGTCCTTCCCTTCGACGATGTCGAACAGGCCAGCGTCGCGGTCGCCGCGCTCGACGGGCATATCTGATGGCGCTCTGGACGGCGGCCGAGGCCGCGGAAGCGACCGGCGGACGTGCCACCGGAGACTGGGAGGCGACCGGCGTCTCCATCGACACGCGGACCATCGCGCCGGGCGATCTCTTCGTCGCCCTGAAGGCGGCGCGGGACGGGCATGACTTCGTCGCGCAGGCGCTGGAGAAGGGGGCAGGGGCCGCCCTCGTCAGCCGCGTGCCCGAAGGTGTGCCCGACGACGCCCCCCTGCTGATCGTCGACGACGTGCAGACCGCGCTCGAAGGCCTCGGGCGGGCGGGGCGCGCACGGAGCCGCGCCCGCGTCGCCGCCATCACCGGGTCGGTGGGCAAGACCTCGACCAAGGAGATGTTGCGCGCCGCGCTCGAACCCTCGGGCCGCGTCCATGCCGCCGAGGCCTCTTACAACAACCACTGGGGCGTGCCGCTTACGCTGGCGCGCATGCCGCGCGACACCGACTATGCCGTGATCGAGATCGGCATGAACCACCCCGGAGAGATCGCGCCGCTCGCCATGCAGGCCAGGCCCCATGTCGCCATGGTGACCATCGTCGCCCCGGCCCACCTCGAGGCCTTCGACGACCTCGCGGGCATCGCCCACGAGAAGGCTTCGATCTTCGAGGGCCTCGAGCCCGGCGGCACCGCTGTCCTGAACGGCGACCTCGAGACCACGCCGATCCTCGAGGCCGCCGCTGAACGCCACGCCACGCACCGGATCAGCTTCGGCGAGGGGCCCGGCAACCACCACCGCCTGATCGAGGCGCTGGTCCGGGACGGCACGACCGTCGGAACGGCCCGGCTCTGGCGTACGCAGGTGCACCTCAAGGTCGCGACCGAGGGGCGGCACTTCGCCATGAACGCGCTTGGCGTGCTGGCCGTGGTCGGGGCGCTCGGCGCGGACCGGACCCGCGCGCTCATGGCGCTCGGCACCTGGGCGCCGCCCGCGGGCCGCGGCACGCGCGAGCGGCTCCTGCTCGACGACGGAGTCGCGGCGGGGACGATCGACCTCATCGACGACGCCTTCAACGCCAATCCCGCCTCGATGTCGGCCTCGCTCGCGGTGCTCGCGGCCGCGCAGCCGCAGGACAACCTCGGCCACGTCGGCCGGGGCCGCCGCATCGCGATCCTGGGCGACATGCTGGAGCTCGGCCCCGCCGAGAACGAGCTGCACGCCGAGCTCGCGCGTGATCCCGCAATGAAGTCGGTGCACGTGGTCCACTGCGTCGGCACCCGGATGCGTCACCTCCACGCCGCGCTGCCCGACGAGAAGCGCGGCCGCTGGACCGGCGACGCGGAGAGCCTCGTCCGCGAGGCCGCGCGCATCGTGGATCCCGGTGACGTCGTGTTGGTCAAGGGCAGCAAGGGCAGCCGCGTGTCGCTCGTCGTTGACGCCATCAGGAAACTCGGGCATCGCAGAGACATGCCCGAGGCGGAGTTGTAACCCGATGCTCTATTGGCTCACCGCCCTCTCCGACGGCGGGGATTTCTTCAATCTTTACAGGTACATCACCTTCCGCGCCGGCGGCGCCTTCCTGACGGCGCTGTGCTTCGGCTTCGTCTTCGGCCTGCCGCTCATCAACGTGCTGCGCAAGCGCCAGGGCAAGGGCCAGCCGATCCGCTCCGACGGGCCGGAGGGACACCTGGTCAAGGCCGGAACGCCCACCATGGGCGGGCTGCTGATCGTCGGCGCCGTCACGACCTCGACCCTGCTCTGGGCGCGGCTCGACAATCCCTTCGTGATCATGGTGCTCTTCGTGACGCTCGCCTTCGCGGCGATCGGCTTCGCCGACGACTACGCCAAGGTCACCAAGCAGGATCACGCCGGCCTCTCGGGCAAGATGCGCCTGCTGCTGGGCTTTCTCATCGCGGGGGTCGCCGGTTTCTGGGCCGCGCAGTTCCACCCCGAGGAGCTCACCAACCAGCTCGCCTTCCCGATCTTCGCCGACCTGCTGCTGAACCTCGGGTTCCTCTTCGTGCCCTTCGCGATGATCGTGATCGTGGGCTCGGCCAATGCGGTGAACCTCACCGACGGTCTCGACGGCCTCGCGATCATGCCCGTCATGATCGCCGCCGGTACCTTCGGCGTGATCGCCTACGCGGTGGGCCGCACCGACTTCACCGAGTATCTCGGCGTGCACTACGTGCCCGGTACCGGCGAGATCCTGGTTTTCTCCGCCGGCCTGATCGGGGGCGGTCTCGGCTTCCTGTGGTACAACGCGCCGCCCGCGGCGGTCTTCATGGGCGACACCGGCAGCCTCGCGCTCGGCGGCGCGCTGGGGGCCATCGCGGTGGCGACCAAGCACGAGATCGTGCTGGCCATCGTCGGCGGCATCTTCGTGGTCGAGGCGCTCTCGGTCATCATCCAGGTGGCCTATTTCAAACGCACCGGGAAACGGGTCTTCCTGATGGCCCCGATCCACCATCACTACGAGAAAAAGGGATGGGCCGAGCCGCAGATCGTGATCCGCTTCTGGATCATCTCGCTGATCCTCGCGATGATCGGCCTCGCCACCCTCAAGGTCCGCTGATCCGCTGTCCGGGCGCTGCGCCCGCAGCGTGCCGGGCCGGGGTGTTGCGCGCCGTTGCCGGATTTCGCGTTAACCATGAAAAATGAGCGATTTCAGGGTCTTGATAGGGTGTCCAAACTTGGACACCCTTGACCGGGCCCGGGATCGCCCGAATAACCGGTCGTCGAGGAGGGCCAACCGATGATTCCCGTCCGAGGTTACGAGGGCAAGACCGTCGCCGTGCTCGGCTTCGGCCGGTCCGGCCGCACCGCCGCCCGCGCCCTCCAGTCCGGCGGCGCCCGCGTCGTCGCCTGGGATGACGGTCCTGCCGGCCGCGCCGCGGTCGAGGAGGAGGGGCTCGAGCTGCGCGACCCCGCCCGCCAGGGCGCGCTGGAGGAGGTCGACCTCCTCGTCGTCTCCCCCGGCATCCCGCATCTCTATCCCGCGCCCCATCCCGCAATCGCGGCGGCCTGGGAGCACGGGGTGCCGGTCGACAACGACATCGGCCTGTTCTTCGCCTCGCTGGGCTCCTCCGGCTGGGCCCGCATGGACCAGCCGCCCCGCGTCGTCGCGGTGACTGGCTCGAACGGCAAGTCCACCACCGCCGCGCTGATCCACCACGTCCTGACCGAGGCCGGCAAGTCGAGCCAGCTGGCCGGCAACATCGGCCGCGGCGTACTCGACATCGACCCGCCCGAGGATGGCGGGATCGTCGTGCTGGAGCTCTCCAGCTACCAGACGGAACTCGCCCGCGGGATGACGCCGGACATCGGCGTCTTCACCAACCTCACGCCTGACCACCTCGACCGCCACGGCGGGCTCGGCGGTTACTTCGCCGCCAAGCGCCGTCTCTTCTCCGAGGGCGGCCCCGACCGCTGCGTGATCGGCGTGGACGAGCCCGAGGGGCAGTATCTCGCCAACCAGCTGGTCGAGGGCACCGGCGACGACCGCCTCATCCGCGTCTCGGCGAACCGCAAGATCACCCGCGGCTGGGGCGTCTTCGCCCGCAAGGGCTGGCTCTCGGAATACCGCAAGGGCAGGCAGGTCGGCACGATCGACCTGCGCGAGATCAAGGGCCTGCCGGGGGCGCACAACCACCAGAACGCCTGCGCCGCCTATGCCGTGGCACGGACCCTGGGGCTCGCGCCGCGCACCATCGCCGCGGCCTTCGAGACCTTCCCGGGCCTGCCTCACCGCTCCCAGCTCGTGGCCGAGCGGGACGGGATCGCCTGGATCAACGACAGCAAGGCGACCAACGTCGACAGCGCGGTGAAGGCGCTGGGGGCCTTCTCGCGGATCCGCTGGATCTGCGGCGGGCTGCGGAAGGAGGGCGACCTCTCTCCGCTGGTCGAGGCCGCCGGATCGGTCGTGAAGGCCTACGTCATCGGCCGCGAGGCGGAGGCCTTCGCCACCGAGCTCAAGGGCATCGAGGCCGAGGTCTGCACCACCATGGCCCGCGCCGTCGAGCGCGCGGCCGAGGAGGCGGAAGCCGGCGACACCGTGCTCCTCGCCCCCGCCGCCGCGAGCTTCGATCAATACGACAACTTCGAGAAGCGCGGGCAGGATTTCGCGGTCCTGGTCGATGCCCTGACCTGATCCGGCGGAGCGGCCTTGCGGCCGCCCATGGCAAGCCCGGACCCGCCTGCGGCGGCTCCGTGCGGCTGGGGGGCTCTGCCCCCGTCCGCGGCAGGGCCGCGGACTCCCCCGAGGGTACTTGGGGCTAGATGAAGGTTCAGCAGTTGGGGACGTTCACGGCGAGGCCGCCGAGAGCGGTTTCCTTGTATTTCTCGCTCATGTCGGCGCCGGTCTGGCGCATGGTCTCGATCGCGGCGTCCAGGGGCACGAAGTGGTCGCCGGTGCCGCGGAGCGAGAGGGAGGCGGCCGAGACCGCCTTGATGGCGCCCAGGCCATTGCGCTCGATGCAGGGGATCTGGACGAGCCCGCGGACCGGGTCGCAGGTCATGCCGAGGTGATGCTCGAGCGCGATCTCGGCGGCGTTCTCGATCTGCTCGGCCGAGCCTCCGAGCACCGCGCAGAGGCCGGCGGCGGCCATCGCGGCGGCGGAGCCCACCTCGGCCTGGCAGCCGCATTCCGCGCCTGAGATCGAGGCGTTGAACTTGATGAGCCCGCCGATGGCCGCCGCCGTCAGCAGCAAGTCGGGAATCCGCGAGCGGGCGGCGCCCGGCACGTGGTCGAGCCAGTAGCGGATCACCGCGGGGATCACGCCCGCCGCGCCGTTCGTGGGCGCGGTCACCACCTGGCCGCCGGCGGCGTTCTCCTCGTTCACCGCCATGGCATAGGCCGACATCCAGTCGTTGATGGTATGCGGCGGGGCGAGGTTCATGCCGCGCTCGGCCTGCAGGCTCTCGTGCACGCCCCGGGCGCGGCGGCGCACCTTCAGGCCGCCGGGCAGGGTCCCCTCGGCGGCGAGGCCGCGGTCGATGCAGGCTTCCATGACCTCCCAGACCCGCATGAGCCCGGCGTCGAGGTCGCGGTCCGGCGCGCGGGCGCGCTCGTTGGCGCGTTTCATGCCGGCCACGGTGAGGCCGGAGGCGGAGGCCATCTCCAGCATCTCGGCGGCCGTCTTGAAGGGGTAGGGGACGGGCGCGCCCCCGGCGTCGGTATCGCGGCCCTCGGAGAGTTCCGCCTCGGTCAGGACGAAGCCGCCCCCGATGGAGTAGTAGGTGACCTCGGCCACCACGTCTCCCTGGGCGTCGGTCGCGCTGAGAACGAGACCGTTCGCGTGACCGGGCAGGGCGCGCTCGTAGTCGAAGCGGAGGTCCCCCGAGGGGTCGAAGGCGAGCTCCGGCAGGCCCTCGGGCGTGACGGTCTTCTCCTCGGCGAGGCGGGCGAGCTCGGCGTCCGCGCGGTCGCGGTCGTAGCTCTCGGGGCGAAAGCCCGCGAGGCCGAGGATCACCGCGCGGTCGGTGTGGTGGCCCACGCCGGTGAAGGCCAGCGAGCCGTGCAGGCTCGCCCGGAGGCCGGAGACGGTGAAAGGCTGCGCGCGCAGGTGGTCGAGAAAGCGCGCGGCGGCGACCATGGGGCCCATCGTGTGGGAGGACGAGGGGCCGACGCCGATCTTGAAGAGTTCGAAGACGGAAAGGAACATGGTACGTCACCTAGCACCGCCGCGCGGGCTCACCAGACCCCGCAGAGACGCCCGCGCGATCATCCGCGACATCACCGGAGATTGGCCCTCGCCCCCGGAGGCTCTTCCGGTGTAGGGAAAGGCCAACAAAAGGAGCTGACCGATGCCCGACCTCTCGCCCCTCGACAAGGCCAAGTTCGCCGCCGCCAAGCGCGCCGCGTCCTTCGTGGAGGATGGCATGCGCGTAGGGCTCGGCACGGGCTCCACCGCCGCCTGGCTGGTCAAGTGCCTGGGCGAGATGGTCCGAGAGGAGGGGCTGAGGATCACCGGCGTTCCGACCTCGGCCCGCACCGCCGAGCTCGCGCGGCAGGTGGGGGTCCGGGTGGTTTCGCTCGACGAGGCGAAGTGGCTCGACATGACCATCGACGGGGCGGACGAGGTCGACGGCGACCTGAACCTCATCAAGGGTGGCGGCGGCGCGCTCCTGCAGGAGAAGATCGTCGCCACGGCCTCAGACCAGATGATCGTGATCGCCGACGTGTCCAAGCAGGTCGAGACCCTGGGCAGCTTTCCCCTGCCGGTGGAGGTGATCCCCTTCGGCTGGCAGACCACGAAGGTGCTCGTGGAAGAGGCGCTCATCGGCATGGACGTGCTGGGCCGCGACGCGGGGCTGCGGATGGACGGCGACGCGCCTTACGTGACGGACGAGGGCAACCACATCCTCGATCTGCACCTAAACCGGATCGGCAATGCCCGGCAGCTGAGCCTGGTGCTGAACCAGATCCCGGGCGTGGTGGAGAACGGGCTCTTCCTCGACATCTGCGACATCCTGGTGATCGGCCACGGCGACGGCCGGGTGCAGGTGCGCGACATCAACGAGGGCAGCGTCGAGGAGGGCCGGCTGGACTTTCTCGAGACCAACAACCTCTTCGACGACATCCTCGACTGAGCTCCGGTCGGCGGCCCGCCGTTGGCCGCAGGTGCTTGTGGCGCCGCGACAATCCGGCCCTCCCGGGGGAGCGGCCCGTAGAGGCCTGCGTCTGGCCTTCCCCGGCCTGCTGTGGGATACCGCCCTGACCGGATCGAGAGAGGCCAGGCATGAGCGACCACGACTTTGATCTCTTCGTCATCGGCGGCGGTTCCGGCGGCGTCCGTGCCGCGCGGCAGGCGGCCTCCGCCGGCGCGCGGGTGGCGTTGGCCGAGGAGTACCGGATGGGCGGCACCTGCGTCATCCGGGGCTGCGTGCCGAAGAAGCTCATGGTCTTCGCCTCGGGCTACCGGGAGATGTGCTCGGACGCGAAGGGCTACGGCTGGGAGATCGAGGAAGGCAGCTTCGACTGGCCGAGCTTCCGGGGCCGGTTGCACCACGAGCTCGACCGGCTCGAGGGGGTCTACCGCAAGCTGCTCGACAATTCTGGCGTCCACGTCATCGACGCCCGCGCGACGCTCAAGGATCGCAACACGCTGGCACTCTCCACGGGCGAGATCGTGACGGCGAAGACGATCCTCGTGGCGACCGGCGGGCATCCGGTGATCCCGGATCTGCCGAACGCGGATCTCGGCATCACCTCCAACGACGTCTTCCTGCTGGACGAATTGCCGAAGTCGCTGCTGATAATCGGCGGCGGCTACATCGCCTGCGAGTTCGCCTACATCCTCAACGGGCTGGGCGTGGAGGTGACGCAGTACTACCGGGGGGCGCAGATCCTGCGCGGCTTCGACGACGAGGCGCGCGGGCTCATCGCGGAATCCATGCGCGAGCGCGGCATCGACCTGCACTGCGGAACGAACATCGTCGAGATGGCGCGTGCGAGCGAGGAGCATTTCGACCACGGCACCGGTTCGGACGCGGCCATGGGCGCGGACCCCAAGCAGTCGGACGAACTGCTGGAGCGCGCGACCGGGCAGGGGCCAGTCTGGGTCAAGGCGACGAACGGGCGGGAAAAGGTCTTCGACGCCGTTCTCTTCGCCACCGGGCGCCGGGCGAACACCGACCACATGGGCCTGGAAGAAGCCGGGGTCGAGCTCGGCCGCATGGGCGAGGTGAAGGTCGACGAATACTCGGCGACGTCGGTCGACAACATCTACGCCATCGGCGACGTGACCAACCGCGTGCAGCTGACTCCCGTGGCGATCCGCGAGGGGATGGCCTTCGTGGATACCGTCTTCCGCGACACGCCGACCCCGGTGGACCACGACCTCATCCCCTCGGCCGTCTTCACCCAGCCGGAGCTTGGCACCATCGGGCTGACGGAAGAGGCCGCGCGCGACCAGGAACCGGTGGAGGTCTACTGCACCTCGTTCCGGCCGATGCAGACCGCCTTCATCGGACGGCCCGACCGGGTGCTGATGAAACTGATCGTCAGCCAGGAGACACGGCGCATTCTCGGATGCCATATCGTCGCACCGGAGGCGGGCGAGATGATCCAGCTCGCGGGCATCGCGGTGAAGATGGGCGCGACCAAGGAAGACTTCGATCGCACCGTGGCGGTCCATCCGACCATGGCGGAAGAAATCGTGACAATGCGTGAGCCCGTCAGGACTGGTTGATTTCGGGCGGCATGCCCACACCTGTAGAACCGACAGAGAACGTCCCCACGGGGGTAACGAGGAGGGAAATGGCCCATGGCAGGCAATAGCGGAGGCCCCTGGGGGGGCTCAGGCGGCGGAAACCGGGGGTCGGGGTCGAACGGCAACGACGACGACCGGCGTCCGGCGCCCGGCCGCAGACCGGGTGACGGTGGCGGATCGCAGATCCCCGACATCGACGACCTGATGAACCGCGGACGCGACCAGCTGCGCGTCCTGATGGGCGGCGGCGGCTCGAACGGTCGGCGACCGAACGGCTCGGGCGGCGGTGGCGGCCCGATGCTGACCCGCGGCACGCTCGGCATCGCGGCGCTCGTGGCGTTGGGCCTCTGGCTCTTCGCGTCGTTCTACACGGTCCGTCCGGAAGAACAGTCGGTCGAGCTTTTCCTCGGCGACTATTCCTCGACGGGCGGTCCCGGCCTGAACTTCGCGCCCTGGCCCGTGGTCACCGCCGAGGTGATCCCGGTCACCCGCGAACAGACCATCGACATCGGTGCGGCCCGCGCCGGCGGCGATGCGGGCCTGATGCTGACCGGGGACGAGAACATCGTCGACATCGACTTCCAGGTCGTCTGGAACATCACCGACCCGGCGCGCTACCTCTTCAACCTCGCCGACCCGCCGTCCACCATCGAGGCGGTCTCGGAATCGGCGATGCGCGAGATCATCGCCCAGTCCGAACTGGCGCCGATCCTCAACCGGGACCGCGGGCCCATCGCCCAGCGGCTCGAGGAGCTGATCCAGAACACGCTCGACAGCTACGACAGCGGCGTGAACATCATCCGCGTGAACTTCGACAAGGCCGACCCGCCGGAGCGCGTCATCGCCTCGTTCCGCGCGGTCCAGGACGCCGAGCAGGAGCGGGACCGGCTGCAGAACCAGGCCGACGCCTACGCCAACCGGGTGCTCGCAGAGGCTCGCGGTGAGGCCGCGCAGCGGCTGGAACAGGCCGAAGCCTACCGGGCCCGCGTCGTCAACGAGGCACAGGGTGAGGCGAGCCGCTTCGCCGCCGTCCTCGGCGAATACGCCAATGCCCCGGAGGTCACGCGCAAGCGGATCTACCTCGAGACGATGGAGCAGGTCTTCGGCAACACCGAGATCGTCCTTCTCGACGAGGACAGCGAAGGCAACGGGCCGGGCGTCGTGCCCTACCTGCCGCTCGACGAACTTCGTCGGAACACCACCAGCGGGACGGCTGCCCAGCAGCAGTCCTCTACGACGGGAGGGTCGAACTGATGCGCCGCTCCGCTTTCCTCATCCCCATCCTCGTGGTGGCCATCGCGCTGCTGCTCTCCTCGGTCTTCATCGTGGACGAGCGCGAAAAGGGCCTCGTCCTCCGGTTCGGCCGCGTGGTCGACGTGAAGGAGGACCCCGGGCTCGCCTTCAAGGTGCCGATCCTCGACCAGGTCGTGCGCTACGACGACCGGATCCTGAGCCGTGACCTCGACCCCATCGAGGTCACCCCGCTCGACGACCGGCGCCTCGTGGTCGACGCCTTCGCCCGCTACCGCATCACCGACGTGGAGCGGTTCCGGCAGGCGGTCGGCGCCGGCGGCCAAGAGGCCGCGGCGCGGCGGCTGGACTCGATCCTGCGGGCCGAAACCCGTGAGGTCCTGGGCCAGGTGTCCTCGAACGACATCCTGTCGGTTGACCGGGCGGAGCTCATGCTGCGCATCCGCAACGGCGCGATCGAAGAGGCCGACGCCATCGGCGTCTCCATCATCGACGTGCGTCTGAAGCGGACCGACCTGCCGCCGGCGAACCTCAACGCCACCTTCGAGCGGATGATTTCCGAGCGGGAACGCGAAGCCGCCGACGAAATCGCCCGGGGTAACGAGGCCGCCCAGCGGACCCGCGCCTCGGCCGACCGGACGGTGGTCGAGCTGGTGTCCGACGCGGGCCGCCAGTCCGAGATCATCCGAGGCGAGGCGGACGCGCAGCGGAACTCGATCTACGCCGAGGCTTTCGGCGCGGACCCCGAGTTCTTCGAGTTCTACCGGTCGATGACCGCCTACGGCCGGGCGCTGCAGTCCGGCAACACGCGGATGCTACTCTCGCCCAACAGCGAGTTCTTCACCTACCTGCGGGAAGACAACCCGCGCCAGGTGGACCTCGGGGCGGCGGCGCAGTCGGTCGCCGAGCAGCTGGAGACGCTGGAGCTCGACGAAGAGCCCGTGGGCGAGACCTTCAACCCCGACGAGGGCACCTTGCCGCCGCCGGAAAGCCCGGTGAACAGCGGGGACGACGCCGGGACTGACGAGACCGACACCGGCGAGGACGACGCGCCCGCCGCCGTGGAGGTCGCGCCGGAGAGCGAAGGCTGATGGGCCTCGCCCTCTGGGGCCTGGGTCTGGTATTCGTGGTGGAGGGGCTGGTCTACGCGCTGGCCCCTTCGCTCGTTGAGGACCTGCTCGACGCCCTCCGACGTCTCACGCTCGAACAGCGCCGCCTGATGGGCCTCGGGGCGATTACCCTGGGGCTCGCCCTGCTCTGGGCCGCCCGCGCCGCGGGGGTCTGACGCAACGGCGCGAGGATCAGCGAACCTGGTATGGTGACTTCCCCGAGCCATGCCCTAACTTCGCGCAAAGGTTTGGGAAAAGGGAACGGGGATGGTCCTCACCAGCACAGAGGGGCAGGAAAACCTGCCGCGATATTTCGCGCGGGTCTTCGACATCGCGCAGAAGCTCGATCATGGCCGGATCGACATTCACCTGCCCGACGGGCGGGTCTTCCGGGCCGAGGGACCGAACCCCGGGCCGGTGGCCGAGGCTCACATCCACAACACCGATTGCTTCGCCCGGCTGATCCGCGATGGCGATCTCGGGTTCTGCGAGGCCTACGTCGACGGCTGGTGGACGACCCCGGACCTGCTCGCCTTCTTCGATTTCATGCACGCGGACAACGCCGCACTGTTCGACGGCTTCCCGGGCTTCGCGCTGGTCCGGGCCTACGAGAAACTGCGGTTCTGGATGCACAGCAACACCAGGAGCCAGGCGCGCCGCAACATCGCCGCCCACTACGACCTCGGCAACGCTTTCTACGGCCTCTGGCTCGACGAGACGATGACCTACTCCTCGGCCCTCTTCGAGACCGGGCAGGAGAGCCTCGAAGCCGCGCAGACCAAGAAATACGCCAGCATGGTCGACCAGATGGGCACCAAGCCCGGTGACCACGTGCTCGAGATCGGCTGCGGCTGGGGCGGTTTCGCCGAATACGCCGCCAAGGAGCGCGGGCTCCACGTCACCGGCCTGACGATCTCGCGCGAGCAGTTCGACTTCGCGCAGGAGCGCATCCGCAAGGCAGGCCTGCAGGACCAGGTGACCTTCAAGCTGCAGGACTACCGCGACGAACGCGGAACCTACGACGGCATCGCCTCGATCGAGATGTTCGAGGCGGTGGGCGAGCGCTACTGGCCGACCTACTGGCAGACCGTTCGCGACCGGCTGAAGCCCGGCCGGACCGGCACCTTTCAGATCATCACGGTGCAGGACGAGCGCTGGGAGCTCTATCGCCGCTCCCGCGACTTCATCCAGAAGTACATCTTCCCGGGCGGCATGCTGCCCTCTCCCGGCAAGCTGCGCGAGGAGATCGACCGCGCGGGGCTCGCTCTCAAGCGCAAGATCGACTTCGCCGAGAGCTACTCGATCACGCTGCGGCGCTGGCACGAGACCTTCAACGAACAGTGGGACGAGATCGCGCGTCTGGGCTTCGACGAGCGGTTCCGCCGGATGTGGAATGTCTACCTCACCTCTTGCGCCGCGACCTTTCATCGGCACAACTGCGACGTGACGCAGATTACCGTGGAACGTCCCGCCTGACCGCGGCCGCCGCGCCTACGAGGGAGAGCCCGCCGATGCTGACCTTCGCCCATGTCGTGGCCGCCGTGCTTTACGGCGCCCTGGCCTGGGGCGTGTCGGAAATCCTGATCGAGCCGCTGTTTCCGGAGGGCTTCAACCCGGGCTACTTCGCGGAGGTCAACGCGGCGGTCGGCGCGCTCACCGGCTGGATCGTGATGGGCAGCCGCGCCGCCGGCGTCGGCCTCGGGGGCTCGATCAGCATCGGCTTCACGACCACCATCATGGTCGTCTTCTGGTGCCTCTTCGTGCAGAGCTTCTGGGAGATGATCCGGCGCTCGCTCGAGATGCAGTACGACGGCGGCATGGAGGCCATCGTCGCGGTCTTCGAGATGATCGCGGAGAACCTCGTGCTGATGTCCACGGTCGAGGTCTGGGTCGCGCTGCTGGTGGGAGGAGTCCTGGCGGGACTTGTCACCGGCTTCTTCGGGCGCATCTGGCGCTGATGCTCTTCTTCTACGGAACACTGCGGCACAGGCCGCTGCTCGAGGC
The DNA here is from genome assembly GCF_008710275.1 of Histidinibacterium aquaticum. GTDB lineage: Bacteria > Pseudomonadota > Alphaproteobacteria > Rhodobacterales > Rhodobacteraceae > Oceanicola > Oceanicola aquaticus. The sequence goes on along the minus strand of NZ_VYQE01000001.1, from coordinate 148,438 downwards.
CGTCATCGGCCGGGATCCGGGGGAGCTCCGCCCCGGCCGGTTGCCCGGGCACGAGGCCCGTTGGGTGGAGGGGCACAACTTCCCCCTTATCCGGCGTGGCACGGGGGAGGCCGAGGGCCTGCTCTTCGAGCCGGAGCCGGGCGACGTCGAGCGGCTGGATGCCTATGAGGGCGGCTTCGTCTTCCGGACGGCGGAGGTGACCGTCGAGACCGACGCCGGCCCGGTCCAGGCCGAGGTCTACTTCCCCGCCGGCGAGAGCTTTCCGGAAGGGCCGCCGTTCGATCTCGACGTCTGGCGCGCGCGCTGGGGCGAAATGGCGGTGGATGCGGCGGCGGAGCTCGTGCGCCGCTTCGACCGCGGCGAGCCGCTCCAGCAGATTTACGGCCACTTCCCGGCGATCTCCGCCCGCGCCTGGGCGCGCAGGCTCGCCGCGCGCGGCTCCCCGGCCACCGTCCGCCAGGCCGGCAACCCGATGGAAGTCACGCGCGAGCACCGGGGTTTCGAGGGGTTCTTCCGGTTCCGCCACCTCGATCTCCGGCACCGGCAGTTCGACGGCAGCATGACGCCCGAGTTCACACGCGAGTGCTTCGTCGGTTTCGACGCGGCGCTCGTTCTGCCCTACGACCCGTCCAGCGGAGAGGTCCTGCTGATCGAGCAGCTCCGCCTTGCCGCCGCGCTCCGCGGCGATCCGAACCCGGTCTGTCTGGAGCCCGTCGCGGGCCTCATCGAGGCGGGAGAGGAGCCGGAGGACTGCGCCCGGCGCGAGACGCTCGAGGAAGCCCGGCTGGAACTCAGGGAGCTCATCTCCATCGGCGGGATCTACCCCAGCCCGGGCTATTCGACGGAGTATCACCACTGCTTCCTCGGTCTCGCCGATCTCTCCGGCGCCGACCGGCGGCTCGCCGGGGCGGAAGACGAGATGGAGGACATCCGGACCCACGTGATGACGCTGGAGGCTGCGCTCGATCTCTTCGAGACCGGAGAGGTCAACGTCGCGCCGCTCGCCATGATGCTTCACTGGCTCTGGCGGCATCGTGACCGCTACGCCGCCGCTTCTTGAGTTCCCGGGGACGCACCCCTAAACCCGCTGGAGACGACGTAGCCGAGGAGCCCTCAGGATGACGATCCATGCCGATCTGGCCCACGCGGTGGGCAACACCCCGCTTCTGAAGCTGCGCCGCGCCTCCGAGGAGACCGGCTGCACGATCCTCGGCAAGTGCGAGTTCATGAATCCCGGCCAGTCGGTCAAGGACCGCGCCGCGCTCTCGATCATCAAGGACGCCGTGGAACGCGGCGATCTCAAGCCGGGCGGCACCATCGTCGAGGGCACGGCCGGCAACACGGGCATCGGCCTGGCGCTCGTCGGCGCCTCCATGGGCTTCAAGACGATCATCGTGATTCCCGAGACCCAGAGCCAGGAGAAGAAGGACATGATCCGCCTGGCCGGCGCCCAGCTCGTCCAGGTCCCGGCGGTGCCCTACAAGAACCCCAACAACTACGTGAAGTACTCCGGCCGGCTGGCCGAGGAGCTGTCCAAGTCGACGCCGGAGGGCGTGATCTGGGCGAACCAGTTCGACAACACCGCGAACCGGCAGGCCCACATCGACGGCACCGGCCCCGAGATCTGGCAACAGACCGATGGCCGGGTCGACGGCTTCATCTGCGCCGTGGGGACGGGCGGCACGCTGGCGGGCGTCGGCATGGCGCTGCAGGACAAGGGCGTGAAGATCGGCCTCGCCGATCCAGAGGGGTCGGGCATCTACAAGCTCTACACCGGCAAGGAAGCGGGCGGCGACTCGATCACCGAGGGCATCGGTCAGGGCCGCATCACGGGGAATCTCGAAGGGTTCACCCCGGATCTCTGCTACAAGATCCCCGACAGCGAAGCGCTGCCCATCGTGTTCAACCTCGTGAAGGAAGAGGGCCTCTGCCTCGGCGGGTCTTCGGGCATCAACATCGCCGGCGCGATCCACATGGCCCGGGAGCTGGGGCCGGGGCACACCATCGTCACCATTCTCTGCGACTACGGCAACCGCTACCAGTCGAAGCTCTTCAACCCGACCTTCCTCAAGGAAAAAGGCCTGCCCGTACCGGACTGGATGGACGGTAGCCCGCAGTCCATTCCGGGCGTCTTCGAGGACACATGATCCGCACGCTCGCAGCCGCGCTCCTCTGGGCGCTGCTGCTGGCCCTGCCGGCGGCGGCCCAGCACGCCTCTGCCGGGGGAGAGGCCGGCGACGGACTGCGGGGCACGGAGCCAAGGCCGCAGATCGAGGAGCTCTATCCCGAGTTCCGCGATCTCGCCGAACGGGCCGAGGCGGCCATCGAGGGCGGCCGGGCCTCGACCCTCGCCTTCACTTCATTGCGCGAGGACCTGGCGGCGGCCCGCGACCGGCTGATGCAGGCCAATACCAACGAAGCCCGCAGGGCGACGGTGCAGGCCCAGCTCGAGGCGCTCGGCGAGGCGCCCTCCGAGCCAAGCGACGAGGATCCGAGGATCGCCGAGCGCCGCGCCGCACTCGAGGAACAGCTCGACCGGCTGCGCGCGCCGGCCCAGCTCACGGCGGAGTCGCTCGCGCGCGCCAACGGCCTGATCGCAGAGATCGACGGCCTCCTGCGCGACCGGCAGGCGCGGACGCTGAGCGACCGCGGTCCGCTGCCGGTCAATCCTGCCGACTGGCCGGACGCGGCCGAGGCGGTGGGCCAGGCCACGACGGCACTGCGCCTCGAGGCGGAGCGGGGCTTCGGCAGCGAAACCCGGCTGCGCGCCATCGGGCAGGTTCTTCCGGCGGTGATCCTGTTCACGCTCGCGGGCCTCCTCCTCATCTTTCGGGGGCGCACCTGGTCGAAGCGGCTGGAGCGGGGCGCGCTCCGCCACGACCGGACCGGCGGCGGCGCCATCGCCTTCATCGTCTCGCTGGGCGAGATCGCGCTGCCCTTCATGGGACTGCTCAGCCTCTACGTCGCGCTCGAACTCACCGGCGCCGTCGGCCTGCGCACCGAGCAGGTCCTCCAGACGATTCCCGCCGCCGGCCTCTACGTGCTCATCGCGCGCTGGCTGATGGATCATTTTTTCCCCGACGCCGCCGAGGAGCCCTCCGGTCCGCTCGAGGTCCCTCCCGAGGCCGCGGCGCGGCTGCGGCGCCTGGCCAATGCCATGGGCTGGGTCTTCGCCGTCCATATCGTGGTCGCCGCGCTGATCCAGATCGCCGAGTCGAGCCCGGCCGGACGGGCGGTCCTGCTCTTCCCCATCCACGTTGTGGAGGGTCTCATCCTCTTCGAGTTCGGCCGCACGCTCTCGGCCAACCGCTTCGCCGCGCAGGACGAAGAGGACCCGCGTGGCTTCCGGGACGGGCTGGTGAACGTCATCGGGCGGCTGGCGATGCTGGCCGGCATCGTCGGGCCGATCGTCGCGGCGCTGGGGTTCGATGCCGCCTCGACCTACCTGCTGCGCCCGACGGCACTGACGCTGGCCCTGGTGGGAAGCGTCATGCTCCTGCAGCGGCTGGTCTTCGACCTCTACGCGCTCGCCACGCGCCGTAGGGAGGGCCAGACCGACGCGCTGGCGCCCGTTCTCGTGGCATTCGCCCTCGCGGTGGTGGCGCTGCCCATCCTCGCGCTGATCTGGGGCGCTCGCGTTTCGGACCTGACCGAGATCTGGGCCCGCTTCCGCTCGGGCTTCGTGATCGGCGAGACGACCATCTCGCCCTCGGATTTCCTTGTCTTCGCCGCGGTCTTCGCAGGTGGCTACCTCGGCACGCGGCTGCTCCAGGGCGGGCTCCGGAACGCGGTGCTGCCCAAGACGAAGCTCGACATCGGCGGGCAGAACGCCATCGCCGCGGGCATCGGCTACGTCGGCGTGATTTCGGCTGCCATCATCGCCATCACGGCCGCGGGGGTGAACCTCTCGGCGCTCGGCTACGTGGCCGGTGCGCTCTCGGTCGGCATCGGCTTCGGCCTGCAGAACATCGTCTCGAACTTCGTCTCGGGCATCATCCTGCTCATCGAACGGCCGATCAGCCAGGGCGACTGGATCGAGGTCGGCGGCCAGATGGGCTACGTGAAGGACATCTCGGTCCGCGCCACCCGCATCGAGACCTTCGACCGGACCGACGTCATCGTGCCCAATGCCGATTTCATCTCCGGCACGGTCATCAACTGGACCCGGGGCAATTCCGTAGGCCGGGTCATCGTACCGGTTGGCGTAGCCTACGGCACCGATACGCAGAAGGTCTCCGACATCCTGCTGCAGATCGCGCGGGAGCATCCGATGGTGCTGATGAACCCCGAGCCATACGTCTACTTCAAGGGCTTCGGCGACAGCTCGCTCGACTTCGAGATCAGGGCAATCCTGCGAGACATCAACTGGGTCCTCGCCGTCCAGACCGAGATGAACCACGCCATCGCCAAGCGCTTCGCCGAAGAGGGGATCGACATCCCCTTCCCGCAGCGCGACCTCTGGCTGCGCAACCCGGAGTCGCTGCGGGCCGGTCCCGGCGCGGCGCCTCAGGCCCGCGAGGCCGGCACCGAAGGCGACTGGCGCGAGGCCCTGAAGGGCGAGACCCCCGGTGTGGTGAAGGGAGAAGAAGGATGACAGAGGCCCTCTACCGGAGCGACGCCTACGCGCGTGATGCCGCCGCCAGGGTGATGCGCGTGACCGAGGAGGGCGGGCTGGTCCTCGACCGGACGGTCTTCTACCCGACCGGCGGCGGTCAGCCCGGCGACAGCGGCAAGCTGACCTGGCCGGGCGGCGAGATCGAGATCGCCACCGCCGTGAAGGGCGAGGGGGAGGAGATCGTCCTCCTCCCCGCCGAGCCCGCGCCGCTCCCCTCGGAGGGGGCCCGCGTCGACCAGGAGCTCGACTGGGACCGCCGCCACCGCCACATGCGCGTGCACACGGCCCTGCACCTGCTCTCCGTGGTGATCCCGCTGCCGGTGACCGGCGGCTCCATCGGCTCGGAGAAGGGCCGGCTCGACTTCGACATGCCCGAGGCGCCGGAGGACAAGGCCGAGCTGGACGAGACCCTCAACCGCCTCATTGCCTGCGATTTTCCCGTGACCGAGGAATGGATCACAGAGGCGGAGCTCGACGCCAACCCCGGCCTGGTCAAGACCATGTCGGTCCAGCCGCCGCGCGGGGCCGGGCGCATTCGCCTGGTCCGCATCGGGTTGGGCGGGGAGACCGTCGACCTCCAGCCCTGCGGCGGGACCCACGTCGCGACCACCGCCGAGATCGGCCGCGTCCGGCTGGGCAAGATCGAGAAGAAGGGCAAGCAGAACCGCCGCGTGACGCTCTTGCTGGACTGAGCCCGCCGCGCCTATCCTGCAGCGCGATTGCAGGGAGACCGCCCATGATCCGATCCGGTGTCATCCTCGCCGCCCTGCTCTGGGCGGGACAGGCCGCGGCCCATGACTTCGAGCGCTGCGAGAAGCCCGAGATCGCCGCGGTGCTCGAGGCGCTGACGGCGGCGGAGAAGATCGCCCTCCGCGCCGCGGTCTCCATCGGCGACACGCCGGAATTCGCGCTCTGGTTCGGCGCGTGGTCCAAGGAGAACGGCGCCACCGTGCGCTCCAGCTTCAAGGCGATCCACGCCGCGATCCGCGACAACGATCTCAAGGTCGTCTGCGCCAATGTCGGCGAGGACGACTGCAATGCCTCGATGTATGCCAACGTCTTTCGGCACGACGCCTACGCGATCAACCTCTGCCCCTCGTTCTTCGGGATGCCGGAGATCCACGCCCATTCGAACACCAGCGCGATCATGGAGAACGGGACGCGGGCGGGGACGATCATCCACGAGGTGAGCCACTTCGACGTCGTCGCCGGCACCGACGATCTCTGCTACACGCGCACGGACTGCGCGGCGATGGCCCTGACGCGGAGCCTCGTGCGGAACGCGGACAGCTACCAGTACTTCGCCGAGGACGTCGCCGCCCTGCCGCGCGACTAGGTCAAGACGTCCAAATTTGGACGCCCGCCTAAGCCTCTGATCCAAAAGATCTTTCATCTAGCCCGAAATACCTTCGGGGGGTGCCTCCGCCCCGCGGAGGCAGGGGGGCGGACAGCCCCCCTTCCGCCCGGGCCCGCCCGACAGGCGGGACCGGGCTCAAGGCAGCGCGGCCGCTAGGCCGCTCCGCAAGATGACGGTCCCGAACGAAAACGGGGCGCCCGAAGGCGCCCCGTCCGTATCGATCGCTCCGTAAGGATCACTCGTCGTCCGCGTTCTCCTCGGCACCGTCGTCCTCGGCGTCGCCCTCTTCGGCGTCGCCTTCGTCCTCCATCAGCGACAGCGCGACGAAGCGCGGGTCGCCGCCACGGCGGACGAGGAGGAGCAGCGAGCGGCGGCCGGCGTCGCGGGCCTCCTCGATGCGGGCCTCGAGGTCGGCCACGGTGGCGACCTCCTGCTGGCCGGCCTCGGTGATCACGTCACCGGCGACAAGACCCTTGGAAGCGGCCTCGGAGGCCGGGTCGATGTCGGTGATGACGATGCCGTCCTCGGTGTCGAGACCGTACTGCTCGGTCAGCTCCTCGGAGACTTCCGAGAGCGTCAGGCCGAGGATGCTGGTCTCCTCCGGCTCGGTGGCGTCGGGACCGGGCTGGGCCGCGGGCTGCGCGGCTTCGGCGGTCTCGCGGCGGCCGAGGGTGACGGTCAGGTCCATCTCCTCGCCGTTGCGCAGCACCTCCACGGAGACGTCCTTGCCGACCGGCGAGTTGCCGACGATGCGGACGAGCTCGCGGGTGTCGACCACGTTCTGGCCGTCGAAGGTCAGGATGACGTCGCCGGCTTCCATGCCGGCTTCCATCGCGGGGCCCTCGGGCACGTCGGTGACGAGCGCGCCGTTGGCCTCCTGCATCCCCTCGATCGCGTCGACCATGTCGGGCGTCACGTCCTGGATGCGGACGCCGAGCCAGCCGCGGCGGGTCTCGCCGAACTCCTGCAGCTGGTCGACCACGTTCTCGACCACCGAGGCCGACATGGCGAAGCCGATGCCGATCGAGCCGCCGGTGGGCGAGAGGATCGCGGTGTTCACGCCGATGACGTCACCGTTCATGTCGAAGAGCGGACCGCCGGAGTTGCCGCGGTTGATGGCCGCGTCGGTCTGGATGTAGTCGTCGTAGGTCCCGCTGAGGGCCCGGTTCCGCGCCGAGACGATGCCGGCGGAGACCGAGAAGCCCTGGCCGAGCGGGTTGCCCATGGCCATGACCCAGTCGCCGACCTCGGCGGTGTCGCCGTTGCTGTCCCCGAAGGAGACATAGGGCAGGTCGGTGGCGTCGACCTTGAGCAGGGCGATGTCGGTGTTGGGATCGGTGCCCACGATCTCGGCCTCGAGTTCGCGGTCGGAATCGAAGAATTCGATCAGGATCTCGTCCGCGCCCTCGATGACGTGGTTGTTCGTCACGATGTAGCCGTCGGGAGAGATCACGAAGCCGGAGCCCAAGGCGGAGGAGCGGCGGGGGCCGTCGCCGCCTTCGGGGAGGTTGCGGAAGAAGTCTTCGAAGGGCGAGCCCTCGGGCACGATGCCCTGCGGTCCGGCGCCGCCGGCCACCATCGTCGAGGTGGTGATGTTCACCACCGAGGGGCTGACCTGTTCGGCCAGCTCCGAGAACGACATGGGCCGTTCCTCCTGGGCGTATGCGGGCAGGGCCTGGGTGAGCGCCACCGCTGCGCCGAGGGACAGGCCGGTAACCACCGCGCGAAGGCGGCGGACCTGGGTCTCGGGCGCGGAGGCGGCTGCGATCGCCTGTGCTGTCACGTTGCGTTCTCCTCTGGTCAATTCTCGAGCCGACCCCCGGGGTCGGCATCTGCGGCGACAGTGAATGTATGCTTCCGGAGCCGCAACTCAAAGAGCGCGCACGTTCTGTAACCGCCGCGTGACGGACCGCGAGCGCCGGATCACGGAAAAAAGCGACGATCGGCGGAGATTCTCCGCTCCTCGGCAATCCGCTCCGGCGTGCGCCGCGTAGAAGGAAGGATCGCGGTTCCCCGGATGCGCAGTTTGCCGGAGCGGATTGCGGCAGGCGCGCGTCGGGGGACGCGTCCGGGCGGGGCGGAGAGGCGTACTGGGAACGGCGTCTCTCGCCCCGCCTGTCCTTTCCGGAGCGGTTGCATCCGGCGCCGCGAGGGGAGAACAAGGGCGGCACCCCGCAGGAGAGCCGTCTTGGACAGAAAACCCCGTCTCGAGGTCGAAAACGCCACGCTGGATCACGTGGAGGGCATCGTCGCGCTCTCCGCCAAGGTCTACCCCGAGGAGCCGCCCTACACGCGCGGCCAGATCCTCGGACAGATCCATGCCTTTCCCGAGGGCTGCTTCGTCGCGCTCTACGAGGGCGAGGTCGTGGGCTACGCCGCCTCGACGCTGGTGCAGGAAAAGACTGTCTTCGCCCGGCACACCTGGGACGAGATCACCGGGGCCGGCTACGGCTCCCAGTTCCACGCCGCGGGGGACTGGCTCTACGGGATCGAGGTCATGGTCGACCCGTCCCGGAGGCGTCTGCGCATCGGCCAGCGGATCTACCGGGCGCGGGAGCGGCTCTGCAAGGAGCGCAACCTGACGGGCATCGCCTTCGGCGGGCGCATCCCGGGCTACCGCCGTCACCGCAAGAGCCACCCCGATCCGCAGGACTACTTCGAGGCCGTCCGCGACGGCGCGGTGCGCGATCCGGTGCTGTCCTTCCAGGCCAAGGCCGGGTTCGAGCCGGTCATGCTGCTGCCGCGCTACGCGCCCGACGACAAGGCCTCCGGCGGGCACGCGGTCCTGATGATCTGGCGCAATCCTCATGCGGGCGAATGGTCCGAGGACCAGCCGATCACCCGGGCCGACCCGGACCTCGTGCGCGTGGCCTCCGTCCAGCTCCGGGCGGCGACGCTGACCGATCCAGAGGAATTCTACCGCAACGTCGACTACTTCGTGAACATCGCCTCGGAGTACGGCGCGGACTTCGTTCTCTTCCCCGAGTACTTCTCGCTGCAGCTGCTGAGCTGCGACGGGGTGGAGCTGCCGCCGCTCGAGGCGATCGACCGTGCGGCGGGCTTCGCCGAGGAATTCGTCCGGCGGCTGCGCGACATGGCCATCGCCCGGGCGATCAACATCGTCGGCGGCTCGATCCCGGTGAAGCGCGAGGACGGCATCTACAACGTCTCGCACGTCTTCCTGCGCGACGGGGCGGTGCATACCCAGGACAAGATCCACCCCACGCCGGACGAGCGGGTGTCGTTCAACATCCAGGGCGGCTCGGCGGTGGACGTGATCCCGACGGACTGCGGCCCCATCGGCGTGGCGATCTGCTACGACGCGGAGTTCCCCGAGCAGGTGCGGCGCCTCTCCGACGAGGGGGCGCGCATCCTCTTCGTGCCGCAGAACACAGACACGGTGCACGGGCACCTGCGCGTCCGCTACTGCGCCCAGGCCCGGGCGATCGAGAACCAGTGCTACGTCGTCACCTCCGGCATGACCGGCAACCTCGACAACGTCTCCAACATCGACATCCAGTACTCGCAGGCCGCCATCCTGACGCCCTGCGACTTTCCCTTCGCCCGCGACGGCATCGCGGCGGAGGCTTCGGAGAACGTCGAGATGATCATCGTGGCCGACCTGAACCTCGCCACGGTGAGCTGGGCGCGGGCGCAGGGCTCGGTCCGCAACATGCGCGACCGGCGGTTCGATCTCTACCGCACGCGGTGGTTCGACGGAGGCTGAGGCCTCAGGAGGGGATCGCGCCCGGCGCCGGTTCCCAGAGCTCGATGGGGTTGCCCTCGGGGTCGTGGATACGGGCGAAGCGGCCGATCTCCGGGCTGTCCCATTCCTCGCGCGTCTCCACCGTGATCCCGGCGGCGTCGAGCTGCGCCATCATCGCGCCGAGGTCCGCCACGCGGAAGTTCAGCATGAACTGCTGCTCCGGGTCGCCGAGGTAGGTGGTGTTGCGCGCGAAGGGGGCGAAGACGGTGGGGCCGGGGGCCTGCGACCAGGCGCCGTGTTCCGAGACCGGGTCGATGCCGAGATGGTAGCGGTACCACGCCGAAAGGGCCGCCGGGTCGTTGGCCCGGAAGAAGACGCCGCCGATGCCGGTCACCTTTTCCATGACACCACGCTACACCGGCGCGGCCCCGAAAGCGAGCGGGCCGGCGATGCGCCGGCCCGTCCGTACTATCAGCTCATCTTGGTGAGCAGTTCGTCCAAGGACTTCTTCGCGTCGCCGTAGAGCATCCGCGTGTTGTCCTTGAAGAAGAGCGGGTTCTCGATGCCCGAGTAGCCCGTGCCCTGGCCGCGCTTGGAGACGAAGACCTGCTTGGCCTTCCAGACCTCCAGCACCGGCATGCCGGCAATGGGGCTGTTGGGATCGTCCTGCGCCGCGGGGTTCACGATGTCGTTCGAGCCGATGACGATCGCCACGTCGGTCTCGGGGAAGTCGTCGTTGATCTCCTCCATCTCGAGAACGATGTCGTAGGGCACCTTGGCCTCGGCCAGCAGCACGTTCATGTGGCCGGGCAGGCGGCCCGCGACGGGGTGGATGGCGAAGCGCACCTCCTTGCCCTTGTCGCGCAGGCGCTTGGTCAGCTCGCTCACGGCGTTCTGGGCCTGGGCGACCGCCATGCCGTAGCCGGGCACGATGATCACCGAGTCGGCCTCGTCCAGCGCGCTCGCCACCTCGTCGGTGGAGGTCGCGACCATCTCGCCCTCGACCTCGGCCGCGGGTCCCGTCGAGCCGCCGAAGCCGCCCAGGATGACCGAGATGAACGAACGGTTCATCGCCTTGCACATGATGTAGCTCAGGATCGCACCCGAGGAGCCCACCAGGGCGCCGGTCACGATGAGCAGGTCGTTGGAGAGGGTGAAGCCGATCGCCGCCGCGGCCCAGCCGGAGTAGCTGTTCAGCATCGAGACCACGACCGGCATGTCGGCGCCGCCGATGCCCATGATCAGGTGGTAGCCCACGAAGAAGGCCAGCGCCGCGATCAGCAGCAGCGACAGGATCGAGACCGCGCCGCTCTCGGTGGTGAAATAGAGGATCGCGAGCAGAAGACAGGCGATGACCGCACCGAGGTTGAGCATGTGCCCGCCCGGCAGCTTCTTCGGCTTGCCGTCGACCTTGCCCGCGAGCTTGCCGAAGGCGATCACCGAGCCGGTGAAGGTCACCGCGCCGATGAAGACGCCGAGAACGACCTCGATCTGCAGGAAGGTGATCTCGGCCGGGGTCTTTTCGGCGACCTTCGCCGCGAAGGCCGAGAAGTTGAGCGTCGAGGCGGGCCTGGCCATCTCGGCGGCAACGCGAAGGCGCTCGATCTCGGCGTTGATGCCGACGAAGACCGCCGCGAGGCCGACGAAGGAGTGAAGCGCCGCGACGAGCTGCGGCATCTCCGTCATCTGAACCCTTTGGGCCACCACGGCGCCAATCACGGCGCCCACGGCGATCATCGGGATCATCAGCCAGTAGCCGCCGATCCCCGGCCCGAACATTGTGAAGAAGACCGCGAGGGCCATGCCCGCGATGCCGTACCAGACGGCGCGCTTGGCCGATTCCTGGTCCCTCAGCCCCCCGAGCGAGAGGATGAAGAGAACCGAAGCCGCGATGGAGGCGGCGGTGACGAGTTGTTGTCCGAACATTATGCCGCTTCCTTCAGGACTTCTGGAACATGGCGAGCATCCGGCGCGTGACCTGGAAGCCGCCGACGATGTTGATGGTCGCGATCAGCACCGAGATGCCGCCGAGGATCACCACCAGCCAGTTGCCCGAGCCGATCTGCAGCACCGCGCCGAGCACGATGATGCCGGAGATGGCGTTCGTAACGGCCATGAGCGGCGTATGGAGCGAGTGCGAGACGTTCCAGATGACCTGGAAGCCGATGAAGCAGGCCAGCACGAAAACGATGAAGTGCTGCATGAAGGAGGGCGGCGCCACGAGGCCGAGCAGCAGGATCACCAGCGCGCCGATGCCGAGCATCGTGACCTGGCTCCGGGTCTGCGCCTTGAAGGCGGCGACCTCCTGCGCGCGCTTCTCTTCTGGCGTCAGCTCCTTCGGCTTTTCCTTCTTCGGCTGGGCCGCGATGGCCTGCACCTTGGGCGGCGGCGGGGGGTAGGTGATCTCCTTCTGGTGGACCACCGTGCTGCCGCGGATGACGTCGTCCTCCATGTCGTGCACGACCTTGCCGTCCTTCTCGGGCGTCAGGTCGGTCATGAGGTGACGGATATTGGTCGCGTAGAGCGTCGAGGCCTGGGTCGACATCCGGCTGGGGAAGTCGGTGTAGCCGACGATGGTGACGCCGTTCTCGCTGACGACCTTCTCGTCCTTGACCGTCAGTTCGCAGTTGCCGCCGCGCTCTGCGGCGAGGTCGACGATCACCGAGCCGGGCTTCATCGCCTCGACCATGTCCTTGGTCCAGAGCTTCGGCGCGTCGCGGCCCGGGATCAGGGCGGTACAGATGACGATGTCGATGTCGGGCGCGAGCTCGCGGAACTTCTCGAGCTGCTTCTCCTGGAACTCGGGCGAGGAGGGCGCGGCGTAACCGCCGGTCGAGCTGCCGTCCTGCTGGTCCTCCTCGAAGTCGAGGTAGACGAACTCGGCCCCCATGGATTCGATCTGTTCGGCGACCTCGGGCCGCACGTCGAAGGCGTAGGTGATCGCGCCCAGCGAGGTCGAGGTGCCGATCGCGGCGAGCCCGGCGACGCCGGCGCCCACGACGAGCACCTTGGCCGGCGGGACCTTGCCCGCGGCGGTGACCTGGCCGGTGAAGAAGCGGCCGAAGTGGCTGCCCGCCTCGATCACCGCGCGGTAGCCGGCGATGTTGGCGGTGGAGGAGAGCGCGTCCATCTTCTGCGCGCGGCTGATCCGCGGCACCATGTCCATGGCGATGACCGAGGCGCCCTTGTCGCGGGCGCGCTCCATCAGGGCTTCGTTCTGGGCGGGCCAGAAGAAGGAAATCAGCAGCTGGCCCTCGCGCAGGCGATCGGCTTCGTCCTCGGTCGGCGGGCGAACCTTGGCGACGATCTCGGCCTGCTGCCAGAGCGCGTCCGCGTCCTTGACCACCTCGACGCCCGCCTCCTCGTAGGCGCTGTCGAGAAAGCCGGCCCGTTCGCCGGCGCCCGACTGGACCAGGCATTCATGCCCGAGTTTCTGTAATTCCTTGGCCGAGGCGGGGGTCATCGCGACCCGGGCCTCGCCTGGCATGATCTCTGTCGGTGCTCCGATCTTCACGGGCATCCCCCTCACTTCAACGTGACATCACAGCTGATAATAGCGCTCAGAAAAGTTCAACAACGTCGGTTTATCAGTTGAGCAAACGTTTGCACAACCCCAATTCTCGGTCAGAGCCATCGGCGGGTCCGGGCCGCGTAGGCCTCGAAGGCCTCGGGATGGCTGCGGGCGAGGCCCTCTTCCTCGGGCTCGATGAAGCGGCGCGTGACGATCCAGACGAAGATCGGGATCAGCGGCAGCGCGAGCGGCGAGAGCCAGAGAAAGATGAGCCCGGTGAGGATCAGCGTATCGCCGAGGTAGATCGGGTTGCGGCTGATCCGGAAGACGCCCGAGGTGACGAGTTCCTCGGCCTCTTGGTGCGGCACCGGCGAGGTGCCCCGGCGCATCATGGTGCCGAGCGCCAACACGAGCAGCGCGAGACCCGCGAGGATCAGCACCCAGCCCAGGATATCGATGGCGGCTTCCATGCCCTCGGGCAGGATCCAGCCGGGGCGGCGGGTGAGCCAGACGAGGACGATCATCCCCGCGAGCCAGACGGGCGGAATATCGATCCATTGCAGCGGGGTCATCTTGCGGGGCATCAGGCTCATGTCCGAAACGAAGCACAGCCGCGCGGGCCTGTCGAGCGGCGCCGTGCCTTGCCGCACCCCGGAGGGAGATCTAGACAGTCCCCCGAGATCAGCCGGGAAGGGCAGACATGGCGAAGATCACCTACATCGAACACAACGGCACCGAGCACGTCGTCGAGGTCGCGAACGGCCTGACGGTCATGGAAGGCGCCCGTGACAACGGCATTCCGGGCATCGAGGCCGACTGTGGCGGCGCCTGTGCCTGTTCGACCTGCCATGTCTACGTCGCGCCGGATTGGGTGGACAAGCTGCCGCCGCAGGATCCGATGGAAGAGGACATGCTCGATTTCGCCTTCGAGCCGGACCCGCACCGGTCGCGTCTGACCTGCCAGCTCAAGGTCACCGACGCGCTAGACGGGCTCGTCGTCCAGATGCCCGAAAAGCAGATCTGATGCGCGGGGCGGGCCTGACGCTCGCCCTCGCGCTCTGGGCCGGTGTCTGTGCCGCGCAACCCGCCGACGTGACGGGCGGGCGCTATGCCGAGCCCACGACCCGCTACCCTCACGGCGCCCTCGGTGACGAGAGCGAGTGGGGCGCGCTGGAGCTGGACGTCCGGCCCTGCGAGGGATGCGAGCCGACCCGGCGGCTCATCCGCTTGCCCGAAACGCGCGTCTTCGAGGATACCGCGCCGCGTCTTGTCGATGTGGACGGCGACGGGCGGCGCGAGGCCGTGGTCGTGGAGAGCGATGCCGAGCAGGGCGCGCGGCTCGCGATTTACGGTCCCGAGGGCCTCGTCGCCGCCACGCCCTTCATCGGCCAGCACTTCCGATGGCTGGCTCCTGCGGCGGTGGCCGATCTCGACGGGGACGGCGCCGTGGAACTGGCCTACGTCGACCGGCCTCATCTGGCGAAGGTGCTGCGCATCTGGCGGTTCGGTGAAGGGGGGCTCACGCCCGTGGCCGAGGCGCCGGGGCTCACGAACCACCGGTTCGGCGAGATCGAGATCTCGGGCGGCCTGCGCGATTGCGGTGCGGGCCCGGAGATCGTGCTGGCCAGCGGAGACTGGTCCCGCGTGGTCGCCGCGCGCGTCGACCGGGAGCAGATCACGACGCGCGACCTCGGCCCCTACCGCGGGCCGGGAGACATGGCCGCCGCGCTCGCCTGCAGCTAGCTCAGACCAGGGCGGCGAGGGTCGCGAGCGCCAACAGCTCCGTCACCTGCTGCGTCGCGCCGAGGACGTCGCCGGTCTGCCCGCCGATCTTGGCCTTGGCGGCGGTCGCCACCAGCGCCGCCGCGAGGGGCAGGAGCACCGCCAGCAGGATCGCGCCCCCGGGCGTCAGACCGAGCGCCGCGATGAAGGCGAGGACCGCCGCCGCGCCCGCCGTCGCCGTGGAGGGCCGTCCCGTCAGGCGGGAGAGCCCGTCCTCGCGAGCATGGGGCAGGGCGGCCATCACGCCCGCCATGGAGGCCCGGCTCGCCATGGCGGCGACGATCAGCGCGGGCCAGATCGCCCCCTCCGCCGCGAGCGCCGAGAGCGCGGCCCACTGCATGCCGAGCACCAGCACGAGTGCGAGCACGCCGTAGCTCCCGACGCGGCTGTCGCGCATGATCTCCAGCCGCCGCGCCCGGTCATGGCCGCCCCAGAGCCCGTCCGCCGTGTCCGACAGCCCGTCCTGGTGCAGTCCGCCCGTCGCCAGGGCCATCGCCGTGAGCGCCACGCCCGCCACCACGGCCGGTGGAAGGCCGAGCCAGCCTCCGATCTCCGCCGCCAGTCCGGCGAGCACTCCCACGGCCAGCCCGGCCAATGGCCAGGCCCAGGCGGCGCGGGCGCCGCGCGCATGATCGGCCCCCGGCGCTGGCAGCCGCGTCAGCAGCGCCAAAGCCGCGCCGGGATCGCCGGGTGAAAACAGGCCCTTGTCGCTCATGCGCCCCGATCCGCCTCGCCGGGGCTGTCCGCCCCCGCGTCATCCGTTAGAGAGGAGACAAGCACTTTGCAACGAGGCCCCCCGATGACCGTTCTCTTCTCCGTCCTCGACGACATCCGCGCGCGGCTCGACGCGATGCCCGCCCCCGACGCCGCGGCCCGTGCCGGGGCGGAAGAGCGTAACGGCCAGCTGACCAAGCCTCCGGGCTCCTTGGGGCGGCTCGAGGACCTCGCGATCTGGTATGCCGGCTGGCGCGGCACCGACCGGCCGGTGATCGAGAATCCCCAGATCGTAGTCTTCGCCGGAAACCACGGCGTGACCGCCCGAGGCGTCTCGGCCTTCCCCGCGGAGGTCACCGCCCAGATGGTCGGCAACTTCGAAGCGGGCGGCGCCGCGATCAACCAGCTCGCCCGGGCCTTCGGGGCCGAGATGTCGGTCACGGCGCTGGAGCTCGACAGGCCCACGGCGGACTTCACCGAGGGCCCCGCGATGAGCGAGGCCGACTGCGCCGGGGCCTTCGCCGCCGGGTGGAACGCCGTGAGCGAAGAGGCCGACGTGGTCATCGCGGGCGAGATGGGCATCGGCAACACGACCGCCGCCGCCGCCCTCGCCGCCGGACTCTTCGGCGGCACCGGGGCCGACTGGGCGGGCCGGGGGACCGGGGTCGACGAGGCCGGGCTCGCCCGCAAGGCCGAGGTGATCGACGCCGGGCTCGCGTTCCACTCGGGGGCGCTCTCCGATCCGCTCGAGGTGCTGCGCCGTCTGGGCGGGCGGGAGCTCGCCGCCATGGCGGGCGCCATCGCCTCGGCCCGGGCGCAGCGCATCCCCGTGATCCTGGACGGTTTCATCGCCAGCGCCGCGGCGGCCGTCCTGCATCGCGCGGCGCCGGGCGCGCTCGATCACGTCGTCGCCGGTCACCTCTCGGCCGAGGGCGCGCACGGGCGGCTGCTAGAGCAACTCGGCAAGGAGCCTCTACTCGACCTGGGATTGCGTCTGGGCGAGGGCTCGGGCGCCGCGGTGGCGCTCGGCATTCTCAAGGCCGCCGTCGCCTGCCATTCCGGCATGGCGACCTTCGCCGAGGCCGGTGTTTCCGGCGGCTGACCTCAGCCCTTGTTGCGGCCGCCCGCCACGCCGTGTCGGTTCTGGTCGAGCCGCACTTCCTCGACGTCGAAATTTCCGGCAAGGGCCGTCTCGAGGTCCTTCGCCAGCTCGCGCGACCGGGCGACGTATTCGGGGTTCTGGCTGACCGGCACGCCGGGCTTCCAGAGCTCGGCCAGCGTGCGCAGGGCCGAGCGGTCGTGGTGGTAGAAGTAGAGCTCGGCCTCGTTGGCCTCGAACTCGGTCAGGCCGAGCTTTTCCAGCGCATAGCGACCTGCCCTCAGAGAGCTGTCGAAGAGCTCCCGCACGATGTCATCCGCCCCGGCCTGATAAAGCTCATAGACGTGGATCCGGTCGCGGGCGCGGGCGACGATGTGGATGTCGGGCCGGGCGCTGCGGGCATAGCGGACGAGCCGCGTGGCCGCCGCACGGTCGTCGAGCGCCACGACGAGCACCTTCGCGTCGTCGAACCCCGCCGAGTGCAGCAGGTCGGGCCGGGTCGGATCCCCGAAGAAGCCCTTGTAGCCGAACTTTCGCATGGTCTGGACGGTGGCGAGGTTGTTGTCGAGCACGACGGTCGAGAAGCCCGCCGACTGCACGAGGCGGTTCACGACCTGCCCGAAGCGCCCGATCCCGGCGATGATGACCTGTCCCTGCTCGTCGATCTCGTCGGCGGGCTGGTCCTGCGCCGCCGCCTCCATCCGCTTCGCCAGCCACTCGTAGAGGATGAAGAGCAGCGGCGTGAGCAGCATGGTCAGCGCCACGATCAGCAGCAGCGTCGCGCCCAGCCGCGGGCTGAGCACCTGCTGGGTCAGCGAGAAGGCGATCAGCACGAAGCCGAATTCACCGGCCTGCGCCAGCCCAAGCGTGAAGAGCCACCGGTCCCGGCCCTTGAGGCGGAACATGCGCGCCAGACCGTAGAGGACGAGCCCCTTCACCGCGATCACGCCCATCGCGAGTCCGAAGAGCGCGAAGGGCCGCGAGAAGAGCAGCTCGAAGTCGATGCCCGCGCCGACGGTGATGAAGAAGAGGCCGAGGAGCAGCCCCTTGAAGGGCTCGAGGTCGGACTCGAGCTCGTGCCGGAACTCGGTGTTCGCGAGCACGACGCCCGCGAGGAAGGTGCCGAGCGCGGGAGAGAGGCCGACCATCTGCATCAGGACTGCGATCGAGGTCACCATGAGCAGGGCGAGGGCGGTGTACATCTCGCGCAGGCGCGCCTGGTGGATGTAGCGGAAGACCGGCCGCGTCAGGTAGACCCCGGCGAGGATGACGGCGGCGACCGCGCCGAGGGTGACCAGCGTCACGCCCCAGGCGGGCAGGCCCTCCACCAGGCTCACGGCGTGTTCTTCGCCGCCCGCTCCGTGTCCCTCCCCGTTCCGCATGATCGTGCCGTTTTCGTTGACCTGCACGGAGTGGCGCACCGCCAGAAGCGGCATCAGGGCGAGCATCGGGATGACCGCGATATCCTGCGTCAGCAGCACCGAGAAGGTGGACCGCCCGCCGGAGGTATGGGTCAGGCCCTTCTCCGAGAGCGTCTGCAGCACGATGGCGGTGGACGAGAGCGCGAAGATCAGTCCGATGGCCAGGGCGGTGGGCCAGGGCTGCCCGAGCGCCATCGCGCCCGCCATGATGAGGCCGGTGGTGACGGTGATCTGCAGCCCGCCCATGCCGATCAGCCGGTCGCGCATGTCCCATAGAGCGCGGGGCTCAAGCTCCAGCCCGATGAGAAAGAGCATGACGACCACGCCGAACTCGGCGAAGTGCTGAAGCTCCTGCGTGTTCGACCCCACGGTCGGGATGAAGCCGATGGCGATCCCGGCCAGCAGGTAGCCCAGAACCGAGCCAAGACCGAGCCGCGCCGCGAAGGGCACGGCGATCACGGCGGCACCGAGATAGATCGTGGCTGTCAGCAGGAATTCTTGCATACCAAGGGTATCGCAGGGGGCCGGGGCCTTGGCAATCTCCCGGCGTCACCCGCGCGGGCCGTGGCGGGGCGATGGCGAAAAAGTGAGCCGCGCCGGCCTCAGCCTGCCACGTCGAGACGCAGGTTCCGGCCCGAGCGGCTGTAGACGATGTAGCCGTCGCCGATGCCGGTCACGCGTCCGCCATCGAGCCGGGAGCCCACGGTCACCCGCACGTAACGCCCGTTCGAGAGCCGCACGAGGGCGCGGCGGTCGGACTGGGTGCCGTAGACGCCGATCAGGTTGATGCTGCGCAGGTTGATCTGGTCGCTGAGCGTGGCCGCCGCGGCGACGCTGCCGGAGGTCGGGCCGGTCGGGCGCATGGAGGAGGCCGCGGCCTGGCGCTGTGCGGCGACCTGCTGCTGCTGGCGCTCCTGCTGCGCGCGGGCTTGCTGAAGCTGCTGCTGCTGGCGGGTCCGGTTGACGATCGTCGACATATTGCGCGGCCGGTTGTCGGGCCGGACGGAGGAGGCCACGGCGAGATTGGTCGCGTTGGCCGGCACGGTGCCTTCCAGCGCCGCTGCCGCGGCGGTCAGGGCCGCCTGAAGGTCCTCGCGGCGGTCGGGCGCCTGTTCGACCTCCTCGGCCTCTGCTGTCTCGGTCTCGTCGTCGGCGGGGGCGGCTGAAGCGGGCCGGGACCGAGGGCGCAGGCTGGCCGCCGTGGCGAGCGGACCGTCGGCCGGATCGAGGTCCGCCGTCGGAACCTCGGCGCTCGCGGGGCGAAGCTGGGGCGAGAGGCTGGACAGGGACACGCCGCCCAGGGAGGCGGCGAGGCTGGGGCGCGGCCCGTCGGGCGCGGGCTGCGGCGCGGAGGCCCGGACGACCGAGGAGGGCCGCGAGGGCGGGTCGAAGTCGATGGCATCGAGCAGTGCGACGGCCTCCAACGGTTGCGCGGGCGCAGCCTCGGTCGCCGCAGGACGGCTGGGGGGATCGACGCGCGGCGTGTCGAGCAGGGCGATCTCGCTCTCGGTCCGGCCGGCGGGAGGCGCGGCCTGCGACCGCTCGGTTCCGGGGCGCGTCGGCGGCGTCACGGCGGGGTCGGAAACGGTGAGGACGTCTGCCGGTCCGCTCTCCTGCGCGTCGCTCTCGGCGGGCGGGGCGGAGGCCGCGGCGTCGTCTGCCGGTGTCACGACGCTCTCGGGCCGGCTCGGCGGGACGATGCCCGGCGCGGCGACGAGGTTGACCAGCGTCTCGGGCGCGGCGGTCGCGTCTTCGGTCTCGGCATCCGCCGGGCGTAGCTCAGGATCGACGGCGGGATCCTCGATGACCGGCACCTCTGGTTCAGCGGTTTCGCCTGCGGCGAGTTCGGCTCCGGGCGCGGCATCGATCTCGGCCTCTGCCTCGACGGAGGCAGAGGCCACGGCTTCGAGGGTGGCCTCGGCAGGGCTCCGGGGGCCGAAGCCGGCGGGCCGCGTCGGCGGGATGATCCCACGGCGGTCGAGCATCCGGATCTGCGGCGGGGCGGGTGCCGCGGCCACCTCTTCGGCCGCTGCCTCGTCCTCGGGCGCCGCGTCAGCGGCCTCCGCCAGTTCGGCCCCGAGCTCGGCGGCGACGGCCTCGACCGGATCGGTCTCGGCGGCGCTCTCGGTGACGGTGCCGGGGCGGGTCGGCGGCAGGAGGTCCGGCAGGCCGGCGATCACGACGGTGCCGTTGGCGACCTGCGGCTCGGAGCCCTCGGGGGCGATGTCGGTCGGGTCGGGCTGCGGCGGCTCGGTGCCGGGGCGGACCGGCGGCTCCAGCGTGGGCGCACCGGCATAGACGAGGATGCCGGCCGGGGTCAGCGACCCCTCTTCGGTGGCGAGCACGAAGCCTTCCTCGTCCCGCTCGAAGGTCGAGCCCGGGGGCGGGGGATCGGCGGGCGTCGGGATGCGGACATCCATCGCCTCGGCGGGGAGCTCCATCGGGCCCTCTGGACGCGGGCTGCGCTCGAAGCCGGCGGCGGGATCGGCCTCGACCCCGCTCGCGTCTTCGGTGCGCGGAGTGACGGAGAGGCGTGGTGCTCGCTGCCAGACGCCGGTCGCGGCATAGATGCGCTGCGCCTCGGCCGGGCTCAGGACGCGGCCGACCGAGGTGGGCGATCCGGCGCTGGCCACCGGCGCCTCGGCCTCGGGCTGGCCGGGGAGGGCCTGCAGATCGGGATCCGTCGCGGTGTTGGGGGCCGTGGCCGCGACCTCGGGTCCCTCGGGGAGAGCGCTGCCGCTGGAGGTGGGCGCATCGGGCGAAGCAGGGACGGAGGCCGGGGGCAGGCTGCTGCCCTGGGCCTGGGTGTCCGTGGCGGTCTCCGCCTCCGGCGCGGCGGCCACTTCGGTGCGGTCGCCGTCCAGGCCGAAGAGGCGGGACAGCCCCTCGGGGCCGACCGCCGCGAGCGCGCCGACGACGAAGAGCCCCAGCAGGAGGAGGACAGTCAGCACCAGCCCGAGCAGCGGGCGGCCGCCGCGGGAGCGCTTGGCCTCTTCCTCGCGACGGGCGCCGAAGACGGTCATCTGGGCCCGTTCCTTGTCGGCGGCAGCCGTGCGGGCGGGGGCGGCGGGAGCCCTGCGCCGCCTGGTCTCCGGCGAGGTCCCGACCGCGGGCGTCTCTCGCACGGGGCCGAGGTCTCCGGCGTCCGTCTCGGGCGGCGGGGTGCCGGTTCCGGCTGCGGGCTGAGGCTCCGGTGCGGCGGTCCCGGCGGCAGAGGTGGCGGCAGCCGTAGCGGCCGTCGCGGATGCGGCCTTGCCGAGCGAGGGCCCGGTGGCGGGCGATTCCTGCCGGTTGAAGGAGAGCGGCGCACTGCGGGCCGTGGAGGCCACGGGCCCTTCGCGCTCCCCCTTCTTCCAGCGCCGCGAGAGCGCGCCGCGCCAGGAGCTCTTGGGCTCCTCGGTCTCGGCGGGCGGGGTGCCGGTCCCGCGCGTCGCGCGGGGGGCAGGCGGAGGTGTCTGGGCGGCGGGATCCGGCGTCCGGGTCCCGAAGGCCGCCCGCTCGGTCGGCGCGGCGGAGGGGGCCGCATGGTCCGGGAGGGTGGCCCCGGCGCTGGCCGGCGGCTCGTCCATTGCGGGCTGGGGCCCGGCGGGCGTGTCTTCCTGAGCCGTCGGCGGCGCGGCCGGGGCCTCGTCGAGTTCGCTCCGGCGCGACATGACCGGCATCGGCTGACCGAAGGCCGGTTGCGTCTCGGGGGCGGTAGGCGGTGCCGCCTGGCCATCAGCCCCGGTCTCGGTCCGATTGCGGCGGAAGCTCAGGGAGGGCTCCTCCCTCATGGCGCGGTCATCGGCGGGCCGGTGCGAGGCTTGGGGTGTGACGGGTGGGGCGCTGACGGGGGGCGCCGCGTGGCCCGGGCCGCTCTGGTGACGGGTCGCGAAGAGCGGCGCGGGTTGCGCGCTCTCGCTCGGCGGCGTCTCTTCCTCAGGCTCAGGCTCAGGCTCAGGCTCAGGCTCAGGCTCAGGCTCAGGCTCAGGCTCAGAGAGCGCTGCTGCGTCTACCGGGGTTTCCGGGGCCTCCGTTTGGTCCGCGTCGTCCGCCTGAGACGGCTCCGCCACGGAGGGGCCGGGCGGCGGCTCTGGCGTGTCCTGCGCGGCGAAGGCCGTCTCGGGCTCGGGCTCAGGCTCGGGAACGGGCCTGTCCGCACCGGCGCCCTCGTGACCGGCCAGGCTTTCGGTCGAAGCATCCGCTACGCCGGGGCTCAGCGCCTCGGCGGCGGCCGGCGCGGCGGTCAACGTGGCTCCCTGGGGCAGGCGGGCGGTGCCCACGACCTGCACCGGTTCGGCTTCGCGCGGAAGGTCGCGGCCGCCGGGCCCGGTGACCGGGCCGAAGGAGACCTCGCCGACGAAGGTGAAGGGCTCCGGTGCGGCCGCGAAGGCCACGGGAGCCATGTCGTGATCACGGGCGAATTTCTCGGCCTCGTCCAGCGTCTCGCGGGCCACCGCGGCGACATAGGTCCGGCCGCCGCCCCGCGTGACGTCCCAGGTCAGATCCTCGAGCGCGTAGGGCGTGGCCTCGTCGACCGCCTGGCGGATCTGATCGTCGGTCGCCATGGTGCCGTCGATCGCCAGGTATCTGATCTGCGCGTTAGGGATCAGGATCTTGGTCTCGAAGGGCCCCTTCTCCAGGGCCTCGCCCCGGCGGCGGAGGTCGGAGAGGGCGGCGTGCATGTCCTCGGTCGCGAGGGGCACTTCGCCGACAAGGAGCCAGCCGGCCTCGTCGCGGGCGAGAAGGCGGATGGCGTCGAAACCAAGGGAAAGCGCGAAGTTCGGTGTCATTCGATCTCGCTCTAGCAGGTGGTCGGATCGGTGCAAGCGCGCCGGCCGAGCGGCGCGAAACTACAGCAGCTTTCCGCCCAATGAAAGCCGAGGCAAAGAATGACCAAGGCAGAGCCGGCGGAGTGCGTCACATGTGGCGAAGCGGAAAGAAACGGCGTGCCTAAGGAGGGCGTGATGCTGTCGAGACGAGGTAAAGATTTGGTAAACGCAACGCGCGCCGCCTGCGCGGCGCTGGCGACGACGGTCCTGCTCGCGGGGCCTGCCGCGGCGCAGGTGGTGGAGCCCCCGGCGCTGCAGGTGACCGGGCAGGGCGAGGTCAACGTGAAGCCCGACATGGCCGTGGTCCGGCTGGGCGTACGGGTAGAGGCCGAGACCGCCGAGGAGGCCGTCGACCGGATGTCCGCGGGCACGGAGGCCGTGCTCTCGGCGCTCTCGCAGGCCGGGGTCGCGGATGCCGACATCTCGACCGGGACGCTGCGGGTCGATCCGATCCTGAGCTCCTACGAATCCCGCGAGGGGATGCGGGTCACCGGCTTTGCCGCCGAGATCGGGCTCAGCGTCACCGTGCGCGACCTCGACGACCTGGGCGGGGTGCTCGACGCCGTGGTGCGGCAGGGCGCGAACCGGGTGGACGGCGTGAGCTTCGATCTCGCCGACCGGTCGGAGGCGCTGGCCGAGGCGCGGCGCGCGGCCGTGGCCGACGCTCAGGCCAAGGCGCAGGTCTTCGCCGAGGCCGCGGGGGTCAGGCTGGGCGACCTGATGTTCCTGACCGAAGGTCAAACCGGCGGGGGCGGACCGCAGCCGATGATGATGGACGCGCGGATGGAATCCGTCCCGGTCCCGGCCGGAGAGATGACGATCAGCGCGCAGGTCTCGCTGAGCTATTCCCTCTCCGGCGAGTAAAGGTGTGCGGCGCGGCTCGGTTGGCCGCGCCGCCCACCCTCAGGACGCGGCCTTGAGCGCCTGGTCGAGGTCCGCGATCAGGTCGTCGCTGTCCTCGATGCCGATGGAGAGGCGCACCACGTTCGGGGCCGCCCCCGCCGCCGCCTGCTGCTCGGGCGTGAGCTGGCGGTGCGTGGTCGACGCCGAGTGGATCACAAGGCTGCGCGTGTCGCCCAGGTTCGCGACGTGCGAGAAGAGCTTGAGTGCGTTCACGAACTTCACGCAGGCGTCGTAGCCGTCCTTCATCGCGAAAGTGAAAAGTCCGCCCGCGCCCTTGGGGCAGACCGTCGCCATGCGCGACTTGTAGGGCGAGCTGTCGAGACCGGCATAGGTCACCGCCTCGACCGCAGGATGGCCTTCCAGCCATTTCGCAACGATTTCAGCGTTCTCGACATGCTTCTTCATGCGCAGACTGAGCGTCTCGAGCCCCAGCAGCGTGTAGTGCGCCGCCTGCGGATTGAGCGTCATGCCCAGGTCGCGCAGACCGATGGCGATGCTGTGAAAGGTAAAGGCCATGGGACCCAGCGCCTCGCCGAAGGTCAGGCCGTGGTAGGCCGGCTCGGGCTGGCTGAGGGAAGGGAACTTGTCCGAGGCCATCCAGTCGAACTTGCCCGAGTCGGTGATCGAGCCGCCGGTGACCGTACCGTTGCCGGTCATGTACTTGGTCAGCGAGTTCACCACGAGCGTCGCGCCATGCTCGATGGGCCGGCAGAGGTAGGCGGTGGCCGAGGTGTTGTCGACGATCAGCGGGATGCCCGCCTCCTCGGCGATCTTGGCCATGGCCGGCAGGTCGGTGATATAGCCGCCCGGGTTGGCGATGCTCTCGCAGAAGAGCGCGCGGGTGTCCTCGTTGATGGCCGCGCGCACGGCGTCGAGGTCGTCGGTGTCAACGAAGCTCGCCGACCAGCCGAAGCGCTTGATGGTGTTGGAGAACTGCGTGACCGTGCCGCCGTAGAGGCGGGTCGAGGCGACCACGTTCTTGCCCGGCCCCATGAGCGGGAAGAGCGCCATGATCTGCGCGGCGTGTCCGGAGGAGCAGCATACGGTGCCGGCCCCGCCCTCGAGCGCGGTGATCCGGTCCTGCAGCGCGTTGATCGTCGGGTTGGTCAGCCGCGAGTAGATGAAGCCGACCTCCTCGAGGTTGAAGAGCCGCGCGGCGTGGTCGGCGTCTTTGAAGACGTAGGACGTGCTCTGGTAGATCGGCGTCTGGCGCGCGCCCGTCGACGGATCCGGCACGGCGCCGCCGTGGATCTGGATCGTGTCGAAGCCCTGTTTCGTGTCGGCCATGTGGTCCTCCTCGGTGTTTGCGCGGAGGCTACCGGGGCGGGGCGACAGGCACAACGTCAGAGGCGCAGGCCGGTCTCCGCGAAGGAGGCGCGGCCCTCCTCCGGGCTGGGGATCACGCTGAAGGACCCGTCGGACTCCAGGATCACCGCCGCCACCTCCGAGGGCTCGGCATTGGCGTTGGACCGGACGACCGTGCGCAACTCGGCCTCCGTCATCCGGCACTCGCGCAGGGCCCGCTCGCAAATCTCGCCGTCCCGCAGCAGCAGCGTGGGCTCCGAACGGACCAGCCGCGCCACGCGGCGCGACCTCACCGAGGACCAGGCGACGATGTACTGGCAGCCGATGAGGGTGAGCATCGCGGCCACGCCCTCGGCCAGTGCGACCGAGGAGGAAAGGAGGATCGAGGCCAGCGTCGAGCCGAGGGCCACGGTCACCACGAGGTCGAAGGCATTGAGCTTGGCCAGCGTCCGTTTGCCCGAGACCCGCAGGAAGAGCACCATCGCCACATAGGCCAGGGCGCCCACGACGAGGACGCGGAGGATGCCGGACCACCCCTGGAAGAACATGTCGGCGCTCATGGGGCTCAGAACGCGGCGGGCCGCGCGACGGGTCCCGCCTCAGCGCATCCAGAAGCCCTCCTTCTTGATCCGGTTGCGCAGCTTGCGCTCGGGCCGGGGCAGGTTCGACTGGTCGAAGAGGGCACGAACCTTTCGCCCGCGTCCCTGGTAGATGAAGCGCTTGAAGGGCTCGTGCCCCTTCAGGACCTTCTTGATCCGGTTCGGCGCGGTGACCTCCTCCAGCACTTCGACCACCCGGTCGCTCTCCCGCGCGTAGAGAAGCGGCATGACGCGCCAGTGACAGGTCACGTCCCCGTCGAGCCCGGAGAGCTCTGGCCCGGGCCGACCGCCGCCGAAGGAGTGGATCACCAGCGGCAGCGCCACCTGGTCGAGCCAGGGATCGAGAGACTGCAGCACCAGCTCCTCCGGCGGGTCGTTGCGGATCTCGGTGGCATAGTCGCGGAACCGCGTGCCGAAGGCCTGGGGATCGGCGCCGAAGAACCAGCCCGCATTGAAGTAGAGGTAGCGCTGCCAGTATTCGTCGGGCTGCGTGAGATCGAGCGAGCTTTCGAACTCAAGCCCGAAGCGGTCGTAGAGCGCGCGCCAGGTGGCGGTGTAGCCCGGCCAGTAGAGCTCTTCCTCTGGCCAGGTCCCCTCGCGCCGCATGGAAGCGGCGGGCCGGTCGAAATCGAAGGGCACCTCCTGGAGTTCGCCTGTGACCAGCGTGTCGCTGTCGAAGAAGACGAAGGGCTCTCCCTCCGGCAGGGCGAGAAGGCCCTCAATCTTGTTGCCGTTGGGATAGGCCGCTCCGAAGTCGCGGGACTCGAATGGCCGGATCTCCGCGCCCAGCTCCTGCAGCGCGCCGCGGAGGTCGCCCGGCATCCGCGGATCGCCGGGCCAGAGCGGCCCGGGCTGCGGCTCGACCACGATCAGCCGCCCGGCGAACTTCGGGGAACTGGCGCGCAGGGAGGCCGCGAAGAGCAGGGCCTCGTAGCCCACGCGGCCGGACTGGCCGACGACCATGATGTTGAAGGCGGGGGCGGTGCCCATTATCGCGCGGTCCCTCGCTGCGGTTCGCGCGGACTATAGGCAGGCCCCGGTCGCGGGAAAACCGGACCGGAGGCGATTGGGCCGGGGGCGGCGCGCGAAAGCCTCAGCCGCGCGCGGCGGCGGCGAGGGCAGGCGCGAGATCGCCGTATCCGGTGGACCGCCGCTCGAAGGCGAGGCCCAGTGCCTCCGCCGCCCGGCGCGCCTTCTCGGTCAGCGCGGGATCGTCGGTCTGGGCGAGGTAGACGAGAGTTTCGTAGTGGCCGAAATAGGCATCTCTCAGTTCGGGGTGGCGGTCGAGGCCGAGCGGCCGCGTGACGAAGGCGTCGAACTGGCGGGCGAGGAAATCGGTCAGGTAGAAGGCGGTTATCTCGTCCCGGTCGGCAAAGGCCTCCACCCCCTCGAAGAAGGCGTAGCAGTGCGGCCCCGCGATCATCTCGACGCCGCGCTCCGCGCAGACCCGTTCCAGCGCACCGCCGGTGCCGCAGTCGGCATAGGCGACGAAGACGCGTTCGTACTCGGGCTGATGGTCCGCAAGCGCCGCGTCGACGGCGGGGGCGATCCGCTCGGGGTGGTTGTGCAGGATGGCGGGCAGGCACTGCAGGTCGATGTGGTCCCAGCCGTTCAGCCGGATCAGCGCGGTGATCTCCCGCGCCAGCGCACCGCAGGCCAGGATCAGGACGCGGCCCCCGCCCTCGGGGGCGGTCCCGGTGGTGGTGAGGGTCGCGTCGTCGGGGATCATCTCAGCCGGACGGCGGTGCCGTAGGCCACGATCTCGGCGGCGTTGCTGGCCACCGTCGAGGTCTCCAGCCGCGCTCCGACGACGGCGTCGGCGCCGAGCCCGCGCGCCTCTTCGACCATCCGGTCGATGGCCTGTTCGCGCGCGCCGCCGAGCATCGAGGAATAGCCTGCAATCTCGCCGCCCACGAGGTTCTTGAGAGAGGCGACGATATCGGTCCCGAGATGCTTGGCCCGGACGGTGGAGCCGCGGACGAGGCCCAGCGTCTCGGCCACCTCGCGTCCCGCGACGCCCTCGGTCGTGCAGACGAGCATCAGTTGTCGATCCCGTCGTAGCGGTCGTCAGGAGCCTCGGCGATCCGGTGGGAGATGACCCGCCAGAGGACATAGGCCACCAGCAGCACCGGGATCGCGGCGGCGAGGCCGAGCCCTGGAGAGAGCCAGGTGCCCAGCAGCAGCGTGGCGATCACCACGGTCGCACCCGCGGCGGCGACCACGGCGACGAGGATCAGGACGAAACGGTCGAGCGGCATGACGGCTCCTTTCAGCCCGCGCGAGGCGGTCCTCCCGATATAGGAAGACCGGCCGCGCGGCGGAAGGCGGGCCCGGTCAGGCCTGCGCCGACATCTGGTTGTGCTTGCGCGCGACGAAGTCCTTCGCCGTCTCCACCGCCACGGCCGCGTCGCGGCAGTAGGCGTCGGCGCCGATGGCCTTGCCGAACTCCTCGTTCAGGGGGGCGCCGCCGACGAGCACGATGTAGTCGTCGCGGATGCCCTTCTCCTTCATCGTGTCGATCACGACTTTCATGTAGGGCATGGTCGTGGTGAGCAGGGCGGACATCCCGAGGATGTCGGGCTGCTCGGTCTCCAGCGCCTCGAGGTATTTCTCGACCGCGTTGTTGATGCCGAGGTCCACCACCTCGAAGCCCGCGCCCTCCATCATCATCGAGACGAGGTTCTTGCCGATGTCGTGGATGTCGCCCTTGACCGTGCCGATCACCATCTTGCCCATGCGCGGCGCGCCGGTCTCGGCCAGCAGCGGCTTGAGGATCGACATGCCGCCCTTCATTGCGTTGGCGGCCAGCAGCACCTCGGGGACGAAGAGGATCCCGTCGCGAAAGTCCTTGCCGACGATGGTCATGCCGCCGACGAGCGCCTCGGTCAGGATGCGGTAGGGCTCCCACCCGCGCTCGAGCAGGATGTTCACGCCTTCCTCGATCTCTTCCTTGAGACCGTCGTAGAGGTCGTCGAACATCTGCGCGACGAGCTCCTCGTCGTCGAGTTCCGACAGGATGAGATCGTCGTCTTCGTCGGCCATGGCAGGCGTCCTCTCCAGAGGCAGTTTGTCGCGGTGTGCCTTGACGTGGGCGGTCGGGCTGCGCGGATTGCGACATCAAGTGCCCCGCAACCGACTTGGACACAAATGAATTCGCGGCATGCATACCGTGAGGAGGGTTCACATGTTCCTAATTTGTTCTAGATTGGGCCCATGTCCGAGAGCCTGCCGATTCCCGAAAGCCGCCGCCGAGGCCGCGCCGCGCTGACCAACGCGACCAACCGCTACGAGCGGCTGGCGACGGAGGCGGTCGACGATGGCTGGGAGCGGGAAGAGCTGCCGCCCCTGCGCACCGAGCTCAGCATCGAGCGGCCGCGCCGGGCGATCACGCGCAACACCTCGCCGGACGTGGGCTTCGACCGGTCGCTCAATCCCTACCGGGGGTGCGAGCACGGCTGCATCTACTGCTTCGCGCGGCCGAGCCACGCCTACCTGGGGCTTTCCCCGGGCCTCGACTTCGAGACCCGGCTGATCGCACGGCCCGAGATGCCCGAGGTCCTGGGCCGGGAGCTCTCGAAACCCGGCTACCGCCCGGCGGTCATCGCCATCGGCACGAACACCGATCCCTACCAGCCGGTGGAGCGGGACCAGGGGATCATGCGCCGCATCCTCGAGGTGCTGCGGGACTTCCGGCACCCGGTCTCGGTGGTGACCAAGGGCGCGATCATCGAGCGCGACGCGGATATCCTGGGCGAGATGGCGGCCGAGGGGCTGGCGCGCGTGGGCATTTCCGTGACGACCCTCGACCCGCGCACCTCGCGCGCGATGGAGCCGCGCGTTCCCGGGCCCGCCCGGCGGCTGCGCGCGATCCGCGTACTGGCCGAGGCGGGCGTGCCGGTGCGGGTCATGGTCTCGCCCGTCGTGCCCGCGCTCACCGATCACGAGATGGAGGCGATCCTCGAGCAGGGGGCGGAGGCTGGCGCCGTCGCCGCCTCCTCCATCGTGCTGCGCCTGCCGCGCGAGGTCTCGGGGCTATTCCGCGACTGGGTGGCGGAGACCTATCCCGACCGCGCGGAGCGGATCATTGGCCGCGTGCGCGAGCTGCACGGCGGGCGCGACTACGATCCGGCCTTCGGTCAGCGGATGACGGGGCAGGGGGTCTGGGCGGACCTCATGCGCAAGCGTTTCAAGGTCGCGCTGGCGCGCACCGGCCTCAGCGAGGACCTGCCGCCTCTGAGGACCGACCTCTTCCGCGTGCCGCCGCGGCCGGGCGACCAGCTTTCGCTCTTCTAGGCGCTCAGCCCCGGCGGCGGCCGCGGCGCTGGCGGGTGGGGCCGGTGGTCTCGCCTGTGCCGTCGTCGGCGGAGGAGAACTCTCCCAGGGCCGCCGTCACCTGCTCCAGCGTCGGAGCGGGGCCCGGAGGCCGGGTCTCCAGCGCCTCGCGCATGAGCACGAGGTGCTCCGGCGTCGTGCCGCAGCAGCCGCCGATGATCGTGGCGCCGGCGTCGCGGGCCATCACGGCGTAGTCCGCCATGAGCTCCGGCGTGCCGTTGTAGTGGATGTGGCCGTCGACGTACTTCGGGATCCCCGCGTTGCCCTTCGCGACGATGGGCCGCTCCGGCGCGGCGGCGGCGAAGCCCAGTACCGTGCGGAGCAGGTCCGAGGAGCCGGTGCCGCAATTCGCTCCGAAGGCGAGCGGCGGATGGGCGAGCTTGCCGACCATCTTCACCATGTCGGCGGAGGTCACGCCCATCATCGTGCGGCCCGCGGTGTCGAAGCTCATGGTCCCGACCCAGGGCATGTCCGCAAGGCCGAAGGCCTCGGCGGCGGCCTTGTACTCGTCGGGCGAGGAGATGGTCTCGAGCCAGAGGACATCGGCGCCGCCCTCCTTCAGCGCCTCGGCCTGCTCGTGGAACATCTCGACAGCACTCTCGTGGGTGAGGCTGCCCATGGGGGCCATGATCTCGCCCGTGGGCCCCACCGAGCCCGCGACGACGACCTTGCGGCCCGAGGCATCCGCCACCTCGCGGCCGATGCCGGCGGCGGCGCGGTTCAGCTCACCGACCCGGTCCTGAGAGTCGTGCAGCTTGAGACGGGAGGCGTTGCCGCCGAAGGAGTTGGTCAGGAACAGGTCGGACCCGGCCTCCACCGCGCCCGAGTAGAGCGCGCGGATGCGGTCGGGGTGATCGAGGTTCCACAGTTCCGGCGGCTCGCCGGACTGGAGCCCCATGTTGAAGAGCGTGGTCCCCGTGGCCCCGTCGGCGAGGAGCCAGTCGCGGTCGGCGAGAAGCGCGCTGAGGGCGTCGGTCATGGTATCCTCGTGCCGTTGGGCCAGTAACTTTGCTTAGGGCGTCCAAGGCGCGTTGCATGCACCCGGAGCGAGTGCAATCGCATTTTCCTCAAGATCGTCCTGCATCGCATCGATGTTCCCCGCCGTGAGCCGGTGACCCAGTCGGATCTGCCAGACGAGCGCCGCGACGACGGGCAGCAGCACGAGACGGTTCGGCACGGCGAGGTAGAGCGGCTGCCACGCTGGTCCGAAGCTCTCCTTGAACTGGCGCAGGCCGGGGCAGAGACGCGGGCCGAGCTCCTGCGCGGGTGGCGCGAGGTCGGGCACCGCGGCGAGGGAGAGGTGCGCGGCGCCCTCGGCGCGGGCCGTCCCGATCATCGCGGCGACGAGGCCGTGCATGGTCCCTGCGGGCACATCCTCCCCGTGCCGCATCAGGTCGAGCGCCCAGGCCCCGGGGGTCGCGTGGGCGGTCGCGAAGGCCATGAGCCGGCCGTCGCGGTGGGCGAGAAAGACCCGCTGATGCCGCACCAGCGATGCGGTGAGCGTGCCGCAGGAAAAGCCGCGCTCGCCGCCATGCGCCTCGGCCCACGCCCGCCCCAGCGCGCGCATCTCCTCCAGCGGAAGCTCGCCCGCCTCGGAAATCCGGACGCCCGCCTTCTCCGCCTGCCGCAACTTGCGCCGCAGCTGCCGGCGGGCGGGTCCCTCGAGGTCCCAGTGCGAGAGGTCGATGCGGGCATTGGCCGCGACCCTCAGGACGGTCCAGCCCGCCTGTCTCGCCACGAGGGCCGTCCGCGCGTCGCACTTGTAGAGCGCGGGCCACCGGCCTTCCACGCGCGCACGGCGGGCGAGTTCGGCGAGCGGCACGCCGCCCCTCACCGGCCCGAGCGCGGCAAGCACCCTCGGCGCGCGGGACAGGCAGAGCGCACGGTCCGGGCCGGCGGTCCAGATCTCCGCCTGTTGCCGGGCCAGGCCCCATTCGGGGCAGGGCGGCGTCGCGAGTTCGCGCGCCCGCCGGACCGGGTCGGCCTTCGTCAGCCCCTCCGCCGGGCGGCGCGGCGCGACCAGTCCCGGCAGAGAGACGAGGGCGGGCAGGGCATAGTAGACCGCACGGAAGGCCAGCACTCCGGCCAACAGGTCCGGCGCGGCCACTCCGGGGAGGAGGGCCAGCAGAACCAGTTCAAAGGCCCCGAGGCCGCCGGGCGCATTGGTCAGCAGTCCAGCCGAGAGCGCGGCGAGATAGGCGGCGAAGAGCGGGCCGAAGGAGATCTCGACCCCCGCCGGAAGGCAGGCCCAGAGGGCGAGCGCCGCGAAGGCCGTGTCGGCGGTGGCCCAGAGCGCGAGCCGCAGACCCTTTCCATGGTCCAGTCCGCCGACGAGCTCCCGGAGCCGCCGCGGCGCGAGCAACGGCAGCGCCGTGACCGCCACCAGCGTGAGCGCCCCGCCGACCGCGACCGGCGTGCGCAGCGGCATGTCCGGCAGCCAGACCAGGGCGGCCATCACCGTGACCGGCGCCGCCGCTGCGAGGAAGCTGAGGCTGACCAGCGCCGAGACATGCACCGAGGCGGCGAGCGAAAGCTCCGGAAGCGCCCGCCACCGGACGAGCGCGCCGACGAGCGTCCCGAGCCCGGTCACCTGGCCGATCGCGACGGCCCGGCGGCCCGCCCGCGCGGCCCGGCCCCGGGGCACGCCGGTCCCCAGCGCGGCCTGCACCGTGGCGTCGTAGGCGCCGAGGCAGAGAAAGCTCGCCCCCGTGGCGGCGAGCGCGAGCAGCAGGGCCCCGGGGCCGATCCGGCCGAGCGCCGCCATGACCTCGCCGAGGTCCACATGGTCCAGCCGGCGGGCGAGCATCCAGAGCAGGACAGGCCCCACGGCCAGGCCAAGGGCCTGCCAGGGCGAAAGGCGGAGCGGCATGTCGGTGATCCCTTGAGAGCGTCGGCCAAAGCGGCCCGGGCGACGGATAGCGGGCGAGCCGTGAACGGCGGGTCAAGGCGGGCAGGGCCACACGAAAAAAGGGCCGCTCGCGCGGCCCCTGGTTAACGCTTGCTGGCCGGGTGGCGGGTCAGCCGACCTCTTGGACCAGTTGCGCCTTCGCCTCGGTCAGGCATTCGACCATCTTGGCGCGAATGTCCTGCTCGGAGGCCTTGTCGCCCAGATCGCCGACGAGCTTGCGCACCACGTCCTCGTGGCCCGCCTCCTCGAAATCGGCCTTCACCACCTCGAGCGCGTAGGCGTCGGCATCGGCGCCTTCCTTGCCCAGCAGCCCGGCGGCCCAGAGGCCGACGAGCTTGTTGCGGCGCGCCTCGGCCTTGAACTGCATCTCGGCGTCATGCGCGAATTTCGCCTCGAAGGCATGCTCGCGGTCTTCAAAGCTGGCCATCGGACCTCTCCTGCCGGTTGGATTTCCCTCTTCCCTCCATATGGCGCAGCCTCCCGCGCGGCGCAACTGCGCCCGTGTCGCGGGACGGGCCCGCCGCTTGGCAAAGCGGGGGCCATGCCATAAGAGGGGCGCACCGTCCGCAAGGGGCTCCCTCCGCGGACCCATCTCATTTCGAGGACCCTTCATGGCGCGCCGCAAGAAGATTTACGAAGGCAAGGCGAAGATTCTCTACGAAGGCCCCGAACCAGGCACTCTGGTCCAGTACTTCAAGGACGACGCCACCGCCTTCAACGCCGAGAAGCACGCGGTGATCGAGGGCAAGGGCGTGCTCAACAACCGCCTGAGCGAGTTCTTCATGACCGGTCTCGCCCAGGTGGGCATTCCGACCCACTTCCTGCGCCGGCTCAACATGCGCGAGCAGCTCGTCCGCCAGGTCGAGATCATCCCGCTCGAGATCATCGTGCGCAACTTCGCCGCGGGCTCGATGGCCAAGCGGCTGGGCATGGAAGAGGGCGCGGCCCTGCCGCAGCCGATCATCGAGTTCAGCCTCAAGGACGACAAGCTCGGCGACCCGCTGGTCCCCGAGGAGTACATCATCGCCTTCCAGTGGGCCTCGCAGCAGGACCTCGACGACATCGTGCGCCTCGCGCTGCGGGTGAACGACTTCATGTCGGGCGCGATGTACGGCGTCGGGATCAAGCTCGTCGACTTCAAGATCGAGGTCGGGCGCATCTGGGACGGCGACTTCCAGCGGCTCGTGGTGGCCGACGAGATCAGCCCCGATTCGTGCCGGCTCTGGGACCTCCAGTCGGGCGAGAAGCTCGACAAGGACGTCTTCCGCCGGGACCTGGGCAACCTGACCGACGCCTACGCCGAGGTCGCCCGCCGGCTGGGTGTGATGCCGACGAACGCCACGCACATCACCAAGCCGACGCTCATCAACTGACACCGGGCGGGGCCGCGCGCCCCGGCCCGCACCAAGCGAACGGGGGACGCCATGAAGGCGCGAGTCACGGTCATGCTCAAGGAGGGGGTGCTCGACCCCCAGGGCGAAGCGGTACGCCACGCGCTGGGCGCGCTGGGCTTCGACGGGGTCGAGGGCGTGCGCCAGGGCAAGGTGATCGAGCTCGACCTGGCCGAGGGCACCACCGAGGAGCGCGTGCGCGAGATGTGCGAACGGCTTCTCGCGAATACCGTGATCGAGAGCTACCGGATCGAGAGCTGATGCGCGCGGCCGTCCTGCGCGACTACCGCGCCCCGCTTGCGCTCGAGG
Source organism: Histidinibacterium aquaticum (assembly GCF_008710275.1). Lineage (GTDB taxonomy): Bacteria > Pseudomonadota > Alphaproteobacteria > Rhodobacterales > Rhodobacteraceae > Oceanicola > Oceanicola aquaticus. Next base: position 113,675 of record NZ_VYQE01000001.1, on the reverse strand, counting down.
ACCGGCCAGAGCCGGACTGCCCCGAGGACGGCGTGGTCCTCAGGGTCATCGCCTGCGGCGTCTGCCGGTCGGACTGGCACGCCTGGGCCGGGGAGCATCCTCGGGTCAAGCCCGGTGCCGTGGGCGGGCACGAGTACTGCGGCGAGGTCGTCGCAGCCGGGCCGCGCTCTGATTGGGCGGTGGGCGACGTGCTGGTGGCGCCTTTCCTGCTGAGCTGCGGCGCCTGCCCGGCCTGCCGGGCAGGAGAGGAGCATACCTGCCCGGACATGCTCTACCCCGGCCTCGGCACGGACGGCGCCTTCGCCGAGTACGTGGCCGTCCCGCGCGACCACAACCTGCAACGCCTGCCGGAGGGCATGGACCCGGTGCTCGCCGCCGGTCTGGGCTGCCGCGTGATGACCGCCTGGCACGGGCTCACCGACCGTGCAGCGCTGCAGCCGGGCGAATGGCTGGCGGTGCACGGCACCGGCGGGGTGGGGCTCGCGGGGGTGCTCCTCGGCCGGGCCATGGGCGCGCGCGTCGTCGCGGTCGACCTCGTGCAGGAGAAGCTCGACCACGCCCTGGCCCACGGCGCCGAGGCCGCCGTCCTCGCCTCCGAGCCCGGCGCGGCGGAGCGGATCCGGGAGATCACCGGCGGCGGGGCCCATGTCTCGCTGGAAGCCGTGGGGATCGAGCCTACGCTGAACGGCTCCATCGCCTGCCTGCGGCCGCTCGGGCGGCACGTCCAGTGCGGCATGCCCATCGGCCATACCGCGCGGATGGAGATCGACCTCAACGGCGTCTTCATGAAGAACCTCGCGGTCTACGGCTCCAAGGGAATGCCGGCGCACCGCTACCCGCAGCTCTTCAGCCTGATCGAGAGCGGGGCGGTGGACCTCACGCCGATGATCGGCCGGCAGATCGCGCTCTCGGAGGTCTCCGCCGAGCTCGCCGCGATGGAAGGCCCCACCGCGCCCGGCGTGGCGGTCGTCACGGACTTCCGGCACTAGCGCCGCACGCGATTTGAAATCGCGTGCGCAAGCGGCTTCGAAGCCGCTTGCGCAAGGGCCTTCGAAGGCCCTTGCCGCCCGGATGGACACCGCTGCGCTTTTGTGGTTCCTGCCGCCCATTCCCAGAGAGGAGACCGCGCGATGAAGGCTGCCGTCATCGTCTTTCCCGGATCGAACTGCGACCGCGACATCGCGGTGGCCTTGCGCCAGGCGGGCGCCGAGGTCTCCATGGTCTGGCACAAGGAGGCCGAGCTGCCCGCGGGCCTCGACCTCGTCGCGGTGCCCGGCGGCTTCTCCTTCGGCGACTACCTGCGCTGCGGCGCCATCGCCGCGCAGTCGCCCGTCGCGGCGGCGGTGAAGACTCACGCGGAGCGGGGCGGATACGTCCTCGGTGTCTGCAACGGCTTCCAGGTCCTGACGGAAACCGGCCTTCTGCCCGGCGCCCTGATGCGCAACGCCCGCCTCAAGTTCATCTGCAAGACCCTGCCGCTGACGGTCGCCACGACCGAGAGCGACTACACCTCCGGCTACCGGGCGGGGCAGGAGATCATGATCCCGGTCGCCCACCACGAGGGCAATTATTACGCCGACGACGCGACGCTGGAGCGGCTGCGCGGCGAGGACCGCATCGCCTTCCGCTATGCGCAGAACCCCAACGGCAGCCGCGACGACATCGCCGGCATCCTCAGCCCGAACCGCCGCGTCCTGGGCATGATGCCCCACCCCGAACGGGCGGTGGACGCGGGCCACGGCGGCACCGACGGGCAGGCGTTTTTCCGCTCCCTTGTCGGCGCATTGGCCGAGGCCTGAGGCCCCGCGCTTGTGACCGGCAGTCCCGCCCCGTAGATTCGCGCCCATGTCGACGGAAACGCCGTCCCTTTCCCGCGCCGGAGCGCGCTGGCCCATGCGCACCGCCTTCGGCGTGCTCGTGGTGCTGGCGATCATCGTCGTCTACGTCACCAACCAGTTCCTGACCGAGCGCTTCACCGAGTCCACGCGCAACCGCTCCGAGGTCCGTTCGACGCTCTACGTCGGAAACCTGATGAGCGAGCTGCAGCGGGCCTCCATCGTGCCGCAGCTGCTCGCGCGCGACCCGCAGCTGATCGGCGCGCTGAACTCGGGCGACTACACCCAGTCCACCCAGCGGCTACTCTCCTTCGTGGACGAGATCGGCGCGGCGGAGATCATGCTGCTCGACCGCGAGGGGCGGATGGTGGCCGCCACCGACCGCAACCGCCTGGGCGAGACGCATCCGCAGAGCTCCTACTTCGTCGACGCGCTGCGCGCCTCCTCGACCGTCTTCTCGGTGACCGAGCGGGAGTCGGGCGGCTTCCAGTACACCTATTCCCGCAAGATCGACGAGGGCGGCCAGACGCTCGGCGTCATCGCCGTGGCCGTCGACCTCGCCCAGCTCGAACGGCAGTGGGCGGGGGTGGCCGACGCCGTCTTCGTGGCCGACAGCGAGGGCCGGATCATCCTCTCGACCGAGCCGCGGTGGCGCGGGCTCCAGGAGGCCGAGGCGCTGGAGCGTCAGTCGGCCCCTTCGGCCATCGAGCGCGCGATCCGCATGACCCAGGACTGGACCGCACTGCCGATTGACGCCTACCTGCGCGGCGAGGCGGTAATGCGCGTCGAGACGCGCGTCCCCTTCCGCGGCTGGCGGATGGTGACCTTTACCACCTACGCCAGCGTCCGGGAACGGGTGAACGGCGTCCTCGCGCTCGAGATCATGGGCTTTGCCATCCTTCTCGCAGGCGTCTTCTGGCTGCTGAACCGCAAGGCGGCGAGCCGGGTCCTGTTCTTCCAGCGCGAGTCGCACGAGCTTCGGCAGCTAAACCAGCGTTTGCAAAGGGAAATCGCGGAGCGCGAGAAGGTCGAGAAGAACCTCGAGGTGGCCGAGCAGACGCTCGCCCAGAGCTCCAAGCTCGCGGCGCTGGGCGAGATGTCGGCCGCCGTCAGCCACGAGCTGAACCAGCCGCTCGCCGCGATGAAGACCTATCTGGCCGGCGCCAAGCTGCTGCTCTCGCGCAAACGCACCGACGAGGCGGCGGCCTCGTTCCAGCGGATCGACGACCTGATCGAGCGGATGGGGGCGATCACCCGGCAGCTCAAATCCTATGCCCGCAAGGGCCGGCAGGAGTTCGAGCCGGTCGATGCCCGCGCCGCCGTCGAGGCCGCTCTCAGCATGATGGAACCGCAGCTCAAGACGCAGGAGGTTGCGATCACCAAGACGCTTCCGGGCGAACCTGTCCTGATCTTCGGCGACCGTCTCCGGCTGGAACAGGTTATCATCAATCTCTTGCGCAACGCCGTTGATGCCACCAAGTCCGCTGAGGAGCCTCAGATCGACGTCCTGCTCGCCGCGGGAGAGACCGTGCGGCTCACTGTTCGTGACAATGGTCCGGGTATCGAGGACCTCGATGCCCTGTTCGAGCCTTTCTATACTACCAAGCAGCCCGGCGACGGGGTCGGCTTGGGCCTGGCGATCTCCTCGGGGATCGTCGGTGATTTCGGAGGACGGCTGACGGCGCGCAACGCCGCGGCCGGCGGCGCGGTCTTCGAGGTTCAGCTTCCTGTCTGGACCGACCGCGACGCGGAACTGGATGCAGCGGAGTGAGGTGAGGCCATTGGCCCAGGCTATGAAGATCGCCATCATCGACGACGAAAAAGACATGCGGCAGTCGATCAGCCAGTGGCTGGCGCTGTCGGGATACGACACCGAGACCTTCGCAAGTGCCGAGGACGCCCTGAAGGGCCTCGGGCCGGACTACCCGGGCATCGTCGTCTCCGACATCAAGATGCCGGGCATGGACGGAATGCAATTCCTGAGGAAACTCAAGGGCGTGGACAGCACTCTTCCGGTGATCATGATCACCGGTCACGGTGACGTCCCCATGGCGGTCGAGGCCATGCGGATGGGCGCCTACGACTTCCTCGAAAAGCCGTTCAATCCCGACCGGATGACCGAGCTCGCGAAGAAGGCGACCAACGCCCGCCGCCTGACGCTCGACAACCGCGCCCTGCGGCGCGAGCTTTCGGACGGCTCGGCGATCATGTCCAAGCTGATCGGCTCCTCCCCGGTGATGGAGCGGCTGCGCGAGGACATCCTCGACCTTGGCCAGGCCGACGGCCACGTGCTGATCGAGGGCGAGACGGGTACCGGCAAGACCCTCGTGGCCCACGCGCTGCACGCCGTCGGCGCGCGGGCCAACAAGCGCTTCGTGCTGATTTCCTGCGGCGCCTTCGACGAGGACTCGCTGACGCGCCGCCTTTTCGGACCTGCCGAACAGGACGATCCGATCCCCGCCATCGAGGAGGCTCGCGGAGGCACGCTGGTGCTCGAGGACATCGAGGCGCTGACGCCCGCGCTTCAGGCCCGCCTCCTGACCGCGCTGAACGAGCAGGGGACACCGGCCGAGACCCGCGTCGTCGCCGTCTCCAACCTGCAGAACGAGGGCAAGACCTCCGAGGACGTGCTGCGCGCCGATCTTTTCTACCGGCTGGCCGCCCTGCGGGTCACCGTTCCGCCCCTGCGCCAGCGGGGAGAGGACATCCTCACGCTCTTCACCCGGCTGTCGGAACAGTTCGCCGAGGAATACGGCTGCACCGCGCCCGAGCTTTCCGCCCAGGAGGCCGCGCAGGTGCTTCAGGCGCCCTGGCCGGGCAACGTCCGCCAGTTGGTGAACGTGGCCGAGCGCGCGGTCCTGCAGAACCGCCGCGGCACCGGCACCATCGCCTCGCTGCTGATGGCCGACAACGCCGAGAGCGAGACCACGATGACCACCGAGGGCAAGCCGCTCAAGGAGTTCGTCGAGGCCTTCGAACGCATGCTCATCGACAACACCATGCGCCGCCACAAGGGCTCGATCGTCGGCGTCATGGAAGAGCTCCAGCTCCCCCGGCGCACCCTCAACGAGAAGATGGCCAAGTACGGATTGCAGCGCCAGGACTACCTCTGACGGTCCGTCGTGCCGGACGGCAACCACCCGTCCGGCACAGGCGAATTTCGCAGCGATACTCGCGCTGTGCGTGTGGCGGCGGCCTACGGCCCGCGATTGACCATTGTCATTCGCCGTACGCTTCCTTTATCTAGAAGAACGGCCATCGCTACCGTGACAGGGTCCGGCGGCCGAACGAATTCGCTGTCACTGGCAGGGACGAGGCAGGTTGCTTCGCGGCTTTTGACAGAAATATCAAGCCCCTAGGGGCCTTGAAGACCTGCCGGAGGCGACACGCCCCGGCCCAAATGGTCTCCGACGGTTTGCGCGCGGGGGCCGGAGAAGAAACGCGATGAGGCGCGCGACGCTGAGACCAGAACAGAGCAGGACCCCGAGGGGTTCCGTGGTCGTCCGCGCACCGCTTCACGCCACAATCAGACACGCCACCTCCACGTCCGCGCCCCCCGGGGCGCCGCCGGGGAGGGCGTGCGAACGGACACCATGGGAAAGAAAATGCTCATCGACGCCACCCACGCGGAAGAGACCCGCGTCGTGGTGGTCGACGGAAACAAGGTCGAGGAATTCGACTTCGAAGCCCAGGCCAAGCGTCAGCTCGCCGGGAACATCTATCTAGCAAAGGTCACGAGGGTCGAACCCTCGCTCCAGGCAGCCTTCGTCGATTACGGCGGCAACCGCCACGGCTTCCTGGCCTTCTCGGAAATCCACCCCGACTACTACCAGATCCCGGTCGCCGACCGCGAGGCGCTGCTGGCCGAGGAACTGGCGCTCGCCAAGAGCGAGGCGGACGAGGACGAGCCGGACGAGAAGCCCAAGAAGCGCACGCGCCGCTCGCGCTCCAAGCCGGCGGAGACCTCCACCGACGACGCCAAGACCTCCTCCGATCCCTCGGGGATGGAGACCATCGACCTCGACGAGGGCGGTGACTCCGCCGAGGCGCGCAGCCACATGGAGACGGTCCCCGAGACCCCGGTCGAGACACCGGAAAGCTCCGCCGAGTCCGAGGCTCCGGCCGAGGACAGCGCCGACGAAGAGACGCCCGCGGCCAAGGACTACGCCAAGGACAAGGGCGGCGACGACCGCGCGTCCGAGATCGAGTCCGTCGCCGACGACGACACCGACGAGGTCCGCCCGACCCGGAAACCGCGGCCGCGCAAGTACAAGATCCAAGAAGTGGTCAAGGTCCGGCAGATCATGCTGGTCCAGGTCGTCAAGGAAGAGCGCGGCAACAAGGGCGCCGCCCTCACCACCTACCTCAGCCTCGCAGGCCGCTACTGCGTGCTCATGCCCAACACCGCCCGCGGCGGTGGCATCAGCCGCAAGATCACTAGCGCCGCCGACCGCAAGAAGCTGAAGGAAATCGCGACCTCGATGAACGTCCCGCTCGGCGCCGGTCTCATCATCCGGACCGCGGGCGCGCAGCGCACCAAGACCGAGATCAAGCGCGACTACGAGTACCTCCAGCGCCTCTGGGAGCAGATCCGCGAGCTCACGCTCAAGAGCATTGCCCCCGCGCCGATCTACGAGGAAGGCAACCTCATCAAGCGGTCGATCCGCGATCTCTACTCCAAGGATATCGACGAGGTCATCGTCGAGGGCGAGGCCGGCTATCGCGTGGCCAAGGACTTCATGAAGATGATCATGCCGTCCCACGCCCGCAACGTGAAACACTACCACGACGCGCTGCCGCTCTTCGCCCGCCACCAGGTCGAGAGCTACCTGACCTCGATGTTCAACCCGACCGTCCAGCTGCCCTCCGGCGGCTACATCGTGATCGGTGTGACCGAGGCGCTGGTCGCCATCGACGTGAACTCGGGCCGGGCCACCAAGGAAGGCTCGATCGAGCAGACCGCGCTCAAGACCAACCTCGAGGCCGCCGAGGAGGTGGCCCGCCAGCTCCGCCTGCGCGACCTTGCCGGTCTGATCGTCATCGACTTCATCGACATGGACGAGCGCAAGAACAACGCGAGCGTCGAGAAGCGTCTCAAGGAAAAGCTCAAGAGCGACCGCGCCCGTATCCAGGTGGGCCGGATCTCGGGCTTCGGCCTGCTGGAGATGAGCCGCCAGCGGCTCCGTCCCGGCATGCTGGAGGCGACGACCCAGCCTTGCCCGCACTGCCACGGCACGGGCCTGCTGCGCTCCGACGACAACGTCGCGCTCGCGATCCTGCGCCAGATCGAGGAAGAGGGCGTGCGCGGCCGCTCCAAGGAGGTGCTGGTCAAGGCGCCGGTGGCCATCGCCAACTACCTCATCAACCAGAAGCGCGAGCATGTCGCGGGGATCGAGGCGCGCTACGGCCTCGCCGTCCGGATCGAGGCCGATCCGGGGATGACCTCGCCCGACTTCCACCTCGAGAAGTTCAAGACCGCGACCCGCGTCGTAGCCGAGGTCGAGCTTCCGGTGATCTCCTCCGACAGCACCCTGCTGGCCGACGAACCCGAGGAGGCCATCGAGCCCGAGGCGGTTCCCGAACCGCCGCCGGAGCCGGAGGCCGCCGCCGAGGGCGAGGAGAAGCCCAAGAAGCGCCGTCGCCGTCGCCGCCGTCGCGGCAAGTCGAACGGTGGTGGTGAGAACGGCTCCGAGAACGGCGATCAACAGCAGGGCGACTCCGACAAGCCGGAGCAGTCCGAGGCCGTGACGGCCTCCGACGGTCAGTCCGACAAGGCGCAGGCCGATACCGCCGAGGCGGCGACCGAAGCCAAGGCCACCGACGAGGCCAAGCCGGCCGACGAGGGCAAGGCGGAAGCCGAAGAGGCGCCGCGCAAGAAGCGGACCCGCACCCGCCGGAAGAAGCCCGCCGAGACGGCAGAGACCCCCGCCGAACCCGCCCCCGAGGCGGAGCCGGCTCCCGAGCCTCAGCCCGAGCCTACGGCCGCCGCCGAGCCCGCCGCCGAGCCGGAGCCCGAGCCCACGCCGGAACCGGAGGTTGCCGAGGCGCCCCAGCCGGAACCCGCAGCGGAGCCCGAGCCTGCGCCGGAGCCAGAGGTCGCCGAGGAACCGCAGCCCGAGCCGGCCCCCGAGCTCGAGCCGACCGCCGCGCCCGAGGAGAAGACCGAGGAGCGCGAAACGGTGGGAGCCAACGGCGACGACGAACCGTCCAAGCCCAAGCGCCGCGGCTGGTGGTCGCTGGGCCGCTGAGACCCGGCACGAGTTGAAGAGAGGGCCCCGCGAGTGCGGGGCCTTTTCGCTTCGGGGCCTCAGCCGTCGCTCGGGGCCTCGCCGCGCCGGATCAAGTGGTGCTGCACGCCCCCGTCCTCCTCGACCGAAAGATGCGTATGTCCGGCCTCGGCGCAGAAATGCGGGATGTCGATGAGCGCGACGGGATCGTCGGCGAGGCAGCGCACCAGCGTTCCGGGCGCGAGCCCGAGGAGCCGCTTGCGCAGGCGCAGGACGGGCAGGGGGCAGAGCAGCCCCAGCGTATCGATCTCGACTTCGCCCTCGCTCATGGCGATTGGCTAGCGCCTTGCGGGCTTCGAGTCACGCCCGGTCCGACCGCGCGGTCTCTCAGGCGTGACAGCCCGCCCCCGTGACGCGCCCCGCGCCTTCGCCTAAGAGAGAGCCATGGACACGAGTCTCCTTCTCGACGCGACCCTGCTGCCCGCGCTTTTCATCGCGATGGCGGCTGGCCTGCTGTCCTTCCTCAGCCCCTGCGTGCTGCCGATCGTGCCGCCCTACCTCGCCTACATGGGCGGGGTTAGCGTGACCGAGCTCGACGGCACCCGCAGCGCGCGGCGGCGGGTGACGCTCTCGGCGTTGTTCTTCGTGATGGGCCTGTCGACGGTCTTCCTGCTCCTGGGCTTCGCCTTCTCCGCCATGGGGCGATTGTTCCTCTCGGTGCAGGATTGGTTCGTGACCGGCGCGGGCTTGGTCATCATGATCTTCGGCCTGCATTTCATCGGGGTCTTCCGGATCGGCTTCATGGACCGCGAGGCGCGCGTGGACGCGGGCGACCGGGGCGGGTCGGCCTTTGGGGCCTTCGTGCTCGGCCTCGCCTTCGCCTTCGGCTGGACGCCGTGCCTGGGGCCGATCCTGGGCGCGATCCTCGGGCTCGCGGCGTCCGAGGCCGACATGGCGCGGGGCTCGGCGCTGCTCGCCTTCTACGCCCTGGGGCTCGGCATCCCCTTCCTGCTGGTCGCGGCCTTCTTCCCGCGGCTCAAGGGCGCGATGGCCTGGATGCGGCGGCACATGGACCGGATTGAGCGGGTCTCGGGCGTCTTGCTCTGGACGGTGGGGCTGATGATGCTAACCGGCCAGTTCTCGGATTTCTCCTACTGGCTGCTGGAGACCTTCCCCGTTCTGGCGCAGCTCGGATGAGCGGCGCGGCCCATCCCTACCTGCGGATGGCGCTGAACAACGCTTGGGCCAATTCCACGCTCTACGGCGCGCTGCTGGAGCTGCCGCAGGCCGAGTTCACCGCGCCGCGCCCGGGCTTCTTTCCCTCGCTCGCCGCCACGATGGGCCATATCCTCGAGGTCGACCTCTACTACCTCGACGCGCTCGAAGAGGGCGGACAGGGCCGGGCCCTGCGCGAGGCGCGGATCGAGGGCACCGCGTCAGAGCTCGGAGAGCAACAGGCGGGCGCGGACATGCGGCTGGCCCAATTCTGCATGGGATTGACCGAGGAGACGCTCGCCGCCACCCGCGAGACCGAGCGCGCCGAGGGGCCGGTGACCGAGCGGGTGGACGCGCTTCTGCTGCATCTCTTGCAGCACCAGGTGCACCATCGCGGACAGGCCCATGTCCAGCTGCAGGAGGCGGGCATCGCGCCGCCACAGCTCGACGAATTCCACCTCGTCTACGACCGCGCTCCCTCGGCCGAGGCCTACCACGGCTGAGCCCCTTCCCCGGCCCGGAGGGGCCTCAGGGCAGGCTTATTTTCGCCCATCGGATCGGCTAGCCTCTCTGGCGAGGAGCCGAAGGGACAGGGCCATGACCGGGCCGGTGCGCCGCAGGCGCGTCTTCTACATACCGGGCTACGACCCGATCCACCCGCGCCGCTACCGCGAGCTCTACCGCAAGGAGGGCGCGGCCCAGGCGGAGATCTCGGGCTATCGCATCGCCCTCTCTCCCAAGGCGGCGGGCGGCGGTCCCTACGGCTGGCACGTCGCGGCGGAGATCGAGGGCGAGGCCGTTGAGGCCGACGTCGAGGTGCTCGTCTGGTCAGACATCGTGCGCGGCTCCATGTCCTCGACCATCGCCGGCACCTATCTCCAACTGGTCCGCTGTGCATGGACCTATATCGCGAGCGGCACGCTGCGGAGGCTCATGTGGCTGCGGAAGGGCCCGGTGATCGCGGCGCTCTACCCGGTGGGGATGCTGCTGCTGCAGCTCGCGGTGGCCCTCGGGCTGGGCGCGGCGGCTGGGGCGCTGGTCTCGGCCGCGGTTTCGCAGGTGGCGGAGCTGCCCGCGATCACCCTGGCGCTTCGGCTGGGCGTCTGGGCGCTGGTCGCCGTCACCCTGCTGAGGTGGTTCAAGAAGAAGGACGGCAAGTTCTTCGCCTACTACCTGATGCACGACTACGCCTATTCCGCGCACTGGAAGGGTGCGAACCCGCCCGACCTCGAGGCGCGGATGGCCGAGTTCGGCGACCGCGTCGCCGAGGCCCTGACGGAGCCCTGCGACGAGGTGCTGGTCGTCGGCCATTCCTCCGGCGCGCATCTCGGGGTCTCGATCCTCGCCGACCTGATCCGCGACGGCCGTGTGCCCGCCAACGGTCCGGCGCTGGCCTTCCTCTCGCTGGGGCAGGTGGTGCCTATGGTCTCGTTCCTGCCCGAGGCGCACCGGCTGCGGGCCGATCTCGCCTACCTCTGCACGCGGGACGAGCTGGCCTGGGTCGACGTGACCGCCCCCGGCGACGGCTGCGCCTTCGCGCTTTGCGATCCGGTGGCGGTCTCCGGCGTCGCGCCCGAGACCGGGCAGAAATGGCCGCTGGTCTTCTCCGCCGCCTTCACGCAGACGCTCAGCCCGGAGCGGTGGAAAGAGCTGCGCTGGCGGTTCTTCCGGCTGCACTTCCAGTACCTCTGCGCCTTCGATCGGCCGAAGGACTACGACTATTTCCGGATCACCGCCGGACCGCTCACCCTGCGTGAGCGCTACGCGGACCGGCCGCCGTCGAAGAGCCTGATCCGGCGGCCCGCCTCGAAATACACCAGCCGCGCCGCATGAGGCCGCCCAAGCCCGCCTCGCGGCCGGAGCGCGTGTCGCTCTGGCGTTACCTGCGCCTCTTCCGGGCCGACATCCTCTCGGCGCAACCCGAGAAGCTCTACCGCGCCTGGATGGCGGAGTTCCGGACGCCGTTCTTCCGGTCCTACCTCGTGAACGATCCCCCGCTGCTGCGGCGGGTGCTGAACGAGCGGCCCGACGACTTTCCGAAGTCCGACCGGATCGGGGCGGGGCTCCGGCCGCTGCTCGGCAACTCGGTCTTCCTGACCAACGGAGAGGCCTGGAAGCGGCAGCGGCGGATCATCGACCCGGCCTTCGAGGGCGGCAGGCTGCGCGACACGTATCCTGCGATGTGGGCGGCGGGGCAGGCGGCCGTCGCGCGACTCGGCGCGCAGGCGGACGGGATGCCGCTGGAGATCGAGGCGGAGACCTCGCACGCCGCCGCCGACGTCATCTTCCGCACGCTCTTCTCGATCCCCATCGAGAACGAGGTGGCCCGCGCCGTCTTCGACGAGTTCCGTGCCTACCAGCGCAGCCAGCCGATCCTGAACCTCGCCGCCTTCGTGCCCGGCCCCCGGTGGATGCCGCGTTTCTTCCGGCGCGAGACCCGGGCTTCCGCGAAACGCATCCGCCGCCTGATCCAGCGCCTGACCGCCGAGCGGCTGGCCGAAATTGAGGCGGGCCGCGCGCCCGAAGACCTCGCCACCAAGATCATGACCACGACCGACCCCGAGACGGGCGCGCGCTTCAGCGTCGAGGAGATGGTCGACCAGGTGGCGATCTTCTTCCTCGCGGGGCACGAGACCTCGGCCTCGGCCCTTGGCTGGGCGCTCTACCTGCTGGCGACCCATCCCGAGTGGCAGGAGAAGGTGGCCGGGGAGGGCGCGCAGGCGAGCGACAGCTTCGGCTCCGTCTCGAAGCTCCGCGTCACGCGCGACGTCTTCCGCGAGGCGCTGCGGCTCTATCCGCCGGTGCCGATGATGGTGCGCGAGGCGACTCGGGACGAGACTTTCCGCGAGCGGCCGGTGCGGCCCGGCGCGCAGGTCGTGCTCTCGCCCTGGCACCTGCACCGGCAGTCGCGGCTCTGGGAGGCGCCCGACGATTTCGACCCGGCCCGCTGGCAGACCGAGAGCGGCAAGTGCAGCGCGCGGGAGGCCTACATGCCCTTTTCCGCAGGTCCCCGGGTCTGCACAGGTGCGGGCTTCGCCATGGTCGAGGGGGTGCTGTTGCTCGCGCTCGTGGTGCGGGCGTTCAGGATCGAACCGGTGGACGGACGCGAGCCCGTGCCGGTCGCGCATCTCACCGTTCGGGCCAGGGACGGCATCTGGCTCAGGCTCACGCCGCGCGACGCCTGATTCTGCGTGGCGGCGAGGGCCGGCGGAAACGATTCCGCCAGATCCCGCGGATTGCATCTGATCGGGAAATTCAGACTCCAGTATGTCGTGTCATTCCGGCCGAAATGCGGCGCGACATTCAGGCCGTTTTCGGGCGGGGTGAGTGCCGCGAGATGCAATGAATACAGGGCCTTGAGGCAGATTAAGGCAGAGGGAAGGCGCCGATTGCGGCGCTTCCGGGGCATTCACCCGCACCGGGTCCATGCTATATCGGCGGAATACCGCGGTGCTGCACCGCGGAGCGACCTACGACAGGAGAAAGGTTTCATGGCCCTCGCCCACGAGATGGAAAGCAAGCCGCGTCCGACGCCGGGTCTTGTGAAGACCCTCGAGAGCGTCATGAACATCGTGCGCCAGTCCCGCGGCGAGCCGCCCGCACCGGCCTCGCGCTCCGCGCAGCGCCGTGCCGTGGACGAGAAGGAGATCAAGGATCTCTTCAGCGCCGACCTCTCGACCTCCGGACGGGACGAGCCGTTGCCGCCGAAGAGCCTGACCGCCGAACAGCAGGATGCCGAGGACCTCGCCCGCGTCCGCGCGGCGCTTTACTCCGACTGACGCTGCAGGTCGCGCAGTACCGCAACCCGGATCGCCGAGGCCAGGCCGACCTCCGCTCCGCGTGCCTCGTCGATCTCCGTCGCCAGTCCGTTCAATGTCTGACCGCGCGCCTCAGCCATGCCCCGGAAGGCGGTCCAGAAGGGCTCTTCCAGAGACACGCTCGTCCGGTGCCCCCGCAGGGTGAGCGACCGCTTCACCGGTCGCCCGGCGGTGTCAGCCATCGGAATCCTCGAACTTCTGGCTGTCGAGCCGCCGTTTCGCGGCCTCGGCCTGCGCCGTCTCCAGCAGGCGTTGCGCCTTGCTCCGGCCGTGACGGACGGCGTTTTCGTCCGCGCGGCGCTTCTCCTCGGCACGGTCCCGCGTCTTGCGGACCTGGCGGAGATTGACGACCTTCTTCATCGTGACACGTCCTCGGGAAATCACGACCCATCCATAACCGGAGTGCCCCCGCCCATGCCACGCTGGATTTGCGCCCTTGCCCTCACGTTCCTCCTGCCCGCCGCCGCGTCGGCGGACTGGTCGCTGGAGACCGACGAGGCCGACCCCATCGCCCTCGGGCCGGGGCCCTTCGGGCTCTCGATGCGCGTCTCCTGCGAGGACGAGGCCCCGGCCTTCAATCTCGCGGGCGTGCTGGTGCAGGGCGCGCCCGGGCCGCGCGCGTTCACCGTTAGCGTGGACGGGACGGATTTCGGCCCCTTCGAGGCGGACTGCGACGGCGAGACCTGCGCGCTGGACGCGAGCAGGGAGGCGACCGACCTGACCGATGCGCTCCGCGCCGGACTGCGTGCCGTGGTCTCGGAGGACGAGGTGCTCCAGACCATTTCGCTTCGCGGCTCCGACGATGCCCTCTCGGAGCTCGCCTGCACCGAAGGTTGACGCAGAGTAGCTTCGCCGGGCAGCCTCCGGGGCATGTTCAGTACCCGGAGGTTTGTCATGTCCGTCGTCCGCTACGCTCTCGCGCTCGCCTGTCTCGCCGCACCCGCCGCTGCCCAATGGCGCTACGATCCCGGTCCCATGCCCGCAGGCCGGGCGATCGGGCCGGGGACGGCGGGTTACAGCCTCGTGGTCGAATGCGGCAACGGCGGCTACCCGGCCGTGCTGCTGGAGGGCTACACTCCGCCGCAGGGGATGGAGCCCGCCTTCGTCGCCTCGGTGGACGACAGGCCCGAGCACCTGCTCTTCACCACGCAGTGCAACGCCTCGGTCTGCATGATGGATTTCGACTCGCTGGACGCGGTCTTCGGGTTGCTGGCCGAACTGCGGGCGGGCCAGGTGCTCGACCTCGGTCTCTACCGCGGCGGACCGCTGACCGAGGTGCCGCTCGGCGGGTCGAGCGCCGCCATCGGCCAGCTCTCCGGGCGCGGCTGCGAGATCTCCTGAAGCCGCAAAGGGTAGGGCCCTGATGTTTCGCGCGCGAAACATCAGGGCCCTGGAATGATTAACAAAACCGCCGGAGAGGTTACTTCGGCCCGATCATCTGCTCGGGCCGCACGACCTCGTCGAAGCGCTCGGCCGTCACGAAGCCGAGATTCACCGCCTCTTCCCGCAGGGTCGTGCCGTTCTTGTGCGCCGTCTTCGCCACCGTGGTCGCGTTGTCGTAGCCGATCTCAGGCGCGAGCGCGGTCACGAGCATCAGGCTCTCGCCCATGATCTTGGCGATCCGCTCCTCGTTGGCGCGGATTCCCGCGACGCAGTTGTCGGTGAAGGCCGTCGCGGCATCGCCCAAAAGCTGCATGGACTGCAGCACGTTGTAGGCCATCATCGGCTTGTAGACGTTGAGCTCGAAGTGCCCTTGTGACCCCGCGAAACCGACGGCGGCGTCGTTGCCCATCACATGCGCGCAGACCTGCGTCAGCGCCTCGCACTGGGTCGGGTTCACCTTGCCCGGCATGATGGAGGAGCCTGGCTCGTTCTCCGGTAGCATCAGCTCGCCCAGCCCGCAGCGCGGACCGGAGCCCAGCAGGCGGATGTCGTTGGCGATCTTGAAAAGGCTGGCGGCCACGGTCTTGAGCGCGCCAGATATCTCGACCAGCGCGTCATGCGCCGCCAGGGCCTCGAACTTGTTGGGTGCCGTGACGAAGGGCAGGCCGGTGATCCGCGCCATGTTCGCCGCGACCGTCTCGCCCCAGCCCTTCGGCGTGTTGAGCCCCGTGCCCACAGCAGTGCCGCCCTGGGCCAGCTCGTAGATCCGGGGCAGGGCGGCTTTCACCCGTTCGATCCCCATGGCGACCTGGTGGGTGTAGCCCGAGAACTCCTGCGCGAGCGTGAGGGGCGTCGCGTCCATCGTGTGGGTGCGGCCGATCTTGATGATGCCGTCGAACTGCACGACCTTCTGCTCGAGCGCGGCGTGCAGCTTGGCGAGGCCCGGCAGCGTGACGTCATGCGCCGTCATTGCCACGGCGATATGCATGGCGGTCGGGAAGGTATCGTTCGAGCTCTGCCCCATGTTGCAGTGGTCGTTGGGATGGACCGGGTCCTTGGACCCCATCTCGCCGCCCAGGATCTCGATTGCGCGGTTCGAGACGACCTCGTTGGCGTTCATGTTGGACTGGGTGCCCGAGCCGGTCTGCCAGACCACCAGCGGGAAGTGGTCGTCGAGCTTGCCCTCGACGACCTCGGAGGCCGCCTGGATCATCGCCTCGCCGATCTTTGGGTCGAGCTTGCCGCGCTCTAGGTTCGCCTCGGCGCAGGCCTGCTTGATGACGCCGAGCCCCCGGACGATGGCCACGGGCTGTTTCTCCCATCCGATGGGGAAATTCTTGAGCGAGCGCTGCGTCTGGGCGCCCCAGTAACGGTCGGCGGGGACCTCGAGCGGGCCGAAGCTGTCGGTCTCGGTGCGGGTGGCGGTCATGCGTCCTCTCCCTGGTATACCTTCGCACACCGGATAGACCCGCCGGGCGGGTGCCGCAACGGGCGGAATGCCGTGAATCGAGCTGTTTGCGCTGACGGGCCGGGGGAGGGCGCTACTTGCGGAAGCGGTCGAGGCTGACGACCTCGGCCTCCTTGGGCTTCTCCGCCTCGCCGTCGTCCTCGGCCATCTCTTCCATCGGCGCTTCTTCGTCGTCCTCCTCGTCGTCGTCCTCTTCCTGCGTCTCGAAGCGCAGGCCGAACTCGACGGACGGGTCCACGAAGGTGCGGATGGAATCGTAGGGGATGTAGAGCGGCTCCGGGCTATCGCCGAAGTTGAGCGTGATCGAGAAGCCCTCGGAGGTGACCTCTAGATTGTCGAACCAGTGCTGGATGACGATGGTCATCTCGTCCGGGTAGCGGTCTGAGAGCCAGTCGGCGATCTCCACGTCGGGGTGCATCGTGTCGAAAGTGATGAAGAAATGATGCTGCCCCGGCAGACCTTCGTCGCGCACGCTTTCCAGGACCTCACGAATGAGGCCGCGCATCGCGCGATGCATCAGGTTGCCGTAGTCGATGGACTGACTCACGGAGGCTGCTCCTTCCGACTGATGATTGAAGCATACGAGATTCGGAAGCGAGGGAAAGGGGGTCACGCGACCCCCGTCGCTCCGACCGCGAGACCGGCCAGCGCGAGGCTGCCGATCACGGCGAGGAGCGGCCAGCGCCACCAGAGCAGGAGGGCCGCGGCGAGAAGGACCAGGGCGAGGGCCGCGGGGTCGAAGCTGCGCGGGTCGGGGGCGATCACGGACAGGGGGCCCGCCGAGAGGAGGCCGACCTCGGCGAAGAGGACATGCGCCGCGAACCAGACCGAGAGGTTCGCGATGACGCCGACGACGGCCGCGGTCACCGCCGAGAGGGCGCCCGAGATCCGCGGCTGGTGCTCCAGCCAGTCGATCAGCGGGGCGCCGGCGAAGATCCAGATGAAGCAGGGCACGAAGGTCACCCAGAGCGTCATCAGCGCAGCGAGCGTCGCGAGACCCGGCCCGCCCTGCAGCGCACCGGTCAGTTGTCCGACGAACTGCGTGACGAGGATCAGTGGGCCCGGAGTGGTTTCCGCCAGTCCCAGCGCGTCGATCATCTGCTCGGTCGTGAGCCACCCGTAGCCCGAGACGACCTCCTGCGTCATGTAGGCGAGGACGGCGTAGGCGCCGCCGAAGGTGACGACGGCGAGCTTGGAGAAGAAGACGCCGAGCTGAACGAGCAGCTCCTGTCCCGCGAGCGCGGCGAGGGCCACGGGAGCGGCCCAGAGCGCGCCGCCGACCAGCAGGACCAGTGCGAGACGGGCCGCGTCGAAGCGCGGCGGGGCGCTGCCTCTTTCGCCGCTCGCGCGGAGCGCACCCCAGGCGGCGGCGAGCGCGACGACCAATGGGAACGGCAGGTCGAAGGCGAAGAGGGCAATGAAGGCGAGGACGGCGAGAGCCACCGCGTCGCGCGTCTTCAGCGCCTTGGAGGCGAGTCGTTGGATCGCCTGCAGGACGATCACGACCACGGCCGCCTTGATGCCGAGGAAGGCCGCCTCGACGGCGGGGACATCGCCGTAGGCCACGTAGGCCGCGGCGAGCGCGGCGATGACCATGGCCCCCGGCAGGACGAAGAGCCCGCCCGCCAGCAGGCCGCCGGGAATGCCCTTCAGCCGCCAGCCCGCATAGGTGGCGAGCTGCATGGCCTCGGGGCCGGGCAGTAGCATGCAGAAGGAGAGCGCGCGAAGGAACTGGTCCTCGGTCAGCCAGGGTCGCTCCTCGACCAGCTCGCGGTGCATCAGCGCGATCTGCGCGGCGGGGCCGCCGAACGAGAGGCAGCCGATGCGTCCGAAGACGGTGAAGAGCGCGGCGAAGGTCATGGCCCCTGCTTCCGACAGGGAGGATGGCGGCGTCCAGCGGCAATCGGCGTTGTCATGGAAGTGTCACAGGTCAGCCGAAGACCCGCGAGACCTCGCGAAGGATCTTCTCGCGGATGGCGCGCGGGTAGTCGCGGTAGCCCCGCGCGGTCATCACGAAGCCGTCCCGGGTGATGACGAAGCGCCGGAAGAAGCCGGTGATGGCGAGACCCATGCCCTCTATCGCGATGCCGTTGATGGTGACGCCCATGCGCTCGGCCCGGCGCGGCAGGGGGCGGATGTCGGAGCCCGCGTTGGGCGTGCCGTCGCCCGAGACGTCGATGATCCGCCGCTTGCAGTCCGGCGCCGTCGCGAACTGGTCGAGCGCGAAGGCGAGCGCCTCTGCGGGCGCGGTGTCGGAGAGGACGAAGGCGCGGGGCATGGTCCGGGTCTCGTTCGAGAGGCCGCGGACGTCGAGCGGGCTGAACATCTGCCGCCAAGGGATCGTGAGCTCCTGCTTGTCGGCGCCCGACCACTGCACGACCGCGAGGGCAGAGCGGCCGCGAACCAGCTCCTCGGAGATCTCGGGATCGGCCAGCGCGTCGGCCAGACCATCGACCTGGAGGCGGTACTCGGCCACGTCGATGGAGTTGGAGACGTCCACGAGCAGCAGGAGAGCCGTCTCGCAGGCCCGGGCGGGCAGGGGCAGCAGGGCGAGGCAGAGTGCGAGCCGGTGCATGAGGCCAGACTGTCGCGCGGCGCGCGGGCTGGCAAGCGCGGCAAGGGCCTTCAAAGGCCCTTGGGCAAGCGCGTTCGAACGCGCTTGGGCAACGTCCGTGGACGGGCGTTCAAGACGGCGGTTCGAACCGCCTTGGGCGCTGCGGATAGGGGGAAAGTGCAGGCTTCTGTTGCCAGGTGCCTGCGAACCCCGCCTTACGCTGCTAGGCGCAAGGGCTTAAGATTTCGATCTCGTTACTGCTTAGGCAGCAACGGCGATCGGAGCACGATTGTCGTTGGCAATTATGCTTTACGGACCGATAACGGTGGTACCTCACCGGGACAAAGCCACACCTTTACACGTTCGTCGATCCTAGTTCGGCCCCATGACCCGCCAACGACCGGGTGTTTTGGTGGAGCCGCCGGGTACTGCCCCCGGGTCCGATCCGCTTATTACGTGCGCGTTTATGTCCATAGTCCCTTGCGGGACATCCCAGATATAGGGCGGCGCCCGGGCGCGCTCAACCCCCTTCGATCTCATGGTTTCCGTCGTTCAAAGGCCCAAGGCCCGTCCCAATTCTGCCTGAATTCAGCGGCAGTTACTGGCGATGCCAACCTTAGGGAAGCTGTCATGTCCCGAGTCCAGCACGTTCTTCCGGCCTTGAGCCGCCTCTGGCGCCGTATGCGGCGGGAAGAGGGGTCGGTGACCCTGGAATACGTTCTCTGGCTTCCCGTCTGGCTGCTCATCATGACGCTGACGGTGGATGCCACGATGCTCTTCCAGCAGCGCAGCCAGTTCTACGTGGCCGCCCGCGACACCTCGCGGCTGGTCGCGGTCGGGGCGAAGACCGCCTCGGAGGCCGAGACGCTCGTGGAGCAGGGCTTTTCCCGCTACACCGGTTTCGACGCGAGCGTGACGATGGCCGACGGCTTCGTCACCACGGCGGTCAGCGCGCCGTTCAGCTCGATCACGGCATTTTCCGGCTATCTGGCCAGCGGCAACCTGACCGCGGCGGTCACCATGTATGTCGAGGCTCCTTCCTCGATCGCCTCCGGTTCGGGGGCAGGGAGCTAGGATGACGAGAGGTTTGAACTCAATGCCCTTCAGCACTTTCCTGACCCGCTTCAGAAAAGAAGAGGACGGGGCCGCAACGATCAGCAGCCTCTTCTTCACCGTCGCCGCCCTGGCGCTCGCGGGCCTCGCGCTCGACCAGGCCCATGCCTGGCAGTCGCAGACCCGGCTGCAGGTCGCGACGGATGCCGCCGCGCTCGCTGCGGGCACGAAGCTGGAGGACTTCGACTCCGCCCGCAGCCTGGCGCTCGAGGTGGCCGAGGAGAACCTGGGTCGCTCGGGCATCGTCAATGCCAGTGACGTCGAGTTCGGCAGCTGGGACCAGGCTGCCGGCACCTTCACGCTCAGCAGCGACCCGGAGGTGGTGAACGCCGTCCGGGTCTCCGCCGACCTGACCAAGGCCGGCAATGACGCGGTGCCGACCTTCCTGCTCAAGTTCGTGGGCATCAACAGCTGGGAGATGGGCGCACAGACCCTCGTCATCGACGAGCCCTCCGCCGGAGCGAAGGACCCCGAGACCAACGAGCCGGTGGGGCCCGAGTGCGAGATGATGACGGTCATCTCCTACGGCCGCGTCGACACAGGCGGCGGCAACCACCTGAACAAGGGGGTCTGCATCCACGGCCAGACCGGCGTGCTCACCGGGGGCGGCGATCACTACGACATGGAAGTCACCTTCTCGGCGCTGAACGAGAGCGACGTGACGATCAACCATTACGGGCCGAGCGAAATCCCGGTCGAGCATCTGCGGATGGGCCGGGACCTGCAGCCGACGATCCTGCCGCATCTGCAGGAGATGCACGCCGATCTGTGGGCTACGCTCTACAACAACGGCAACCCTCCCGAGACCTACCAGGGCGCGCTGCTCCCCGATTTCCTCTACGACAACGGCCCGGCCAAGGTCGTCGTCATGGAGGGCTGGTGGACCGTGCGCGAACAGGACCTCGAGGAAGGGACGATCTATGTCGTCAACGGCGGCGCCCAGTTCTCCGGCAACGTGGACGCGACCAACGTGGCCTTCATCGTGAACGGTTACTTCGGAACCGGCGGCGGGCGGAAGCTGCACTTCGAGGACGTGTTCATCTTCGGCCGCCAGGTCGGCCTCGCCGGCGACGTGACCTGGGGCGAGAAGGGCACCCAGTGCAAGAAGGACTACTTCTCGGTCTATCTCTTCGGGCTCGAGAGCCTGCAGATGGGCGGCTGGAGCAACAACGGCGTTTCGACCAACGGTGTCGTGGCGGCATCGCCCAGCTGGAACCCCGGCGGCAACATGAAAGCCCGGAACGTCTACTTCGAGACCGGCGTGCAGGGGCAGGACAGCTCCACGCCGCTCGGCGGCGACCTGAGCATCAACGGCAACCCCTGCAGCTTCGAGTTGGACAGCCACTACGAGCTGGCGACCATTCCGCCGACCTGGCGGAACAGCGGAGAGCCGGTGCCCGCCCGCTCGCGGCTGGTGCAGTAGTACCCGCAGAGGATCGATGGATCGGAAGGCCGGGCCCGCAGCCCGGCCTTCGTCGTTTCTAGAAGGGGCGGTTCTCGTAGGCGTCGAGCGCCCGCTGCCGGCCCTCCTTCGCGCCGACGACGGGTTCCGGGTAGTCGTCCTCGGGCGACATGTTCCAACTGCGCGGAATGCAGTCGAAGAAGGCCAGGGCGGTCTTGGCCGGGTTGCCCCGGTTCTCGGCGATCCAGGCGCGACGGTAGGTGCCGTCCTTGTCGAAGCGGTCCACCTGGGTTTCCGGGTTGAAGACGCGGAAGTAGGGCGTGGCGTCCGGGCCCGAGCCCGCCGACCACTGCCAGCCGAGCGAGTTCGAGGCCGGATCCCAGTCGATCAGGTGCTCCTCGAACCAGCGGCAGCCGATCTTCCAGTGGGTCATCAGGTGCTTGGTAAGATAGGAGGCCACGATCATCCGGCCGCGGTTGTGCATGGTGCCGGTGACGTGCATCTCGCGCATCGCGGCGTCGACCAGCTCCATGCCCGTGCGGCCCCTCTTCCAGGCCTTCACCTCGGCCTTCCGCTCGTCCTCGTTCCAGGGGAAGGCGTCCCAGTCCTCTTTCCAGTTGCCGGTCATGAGACGCGGCGTGTGGTAGACGAGGTGGTAGGCGAATTCCCTCCAGACCAGTTCCTGCAGGAAGGTCTCGGCGCCCTTCTTGCCCTCCTCGATGGCGCGGCGGCCGGCCTCCCAGCAGGAGCGGGGGCCGATCTCGCCGTAGGTCAGGTTCTCGGAGAGGCCGGAGGTGCCGTCGGTGCCGGGGATGTCGCGGGCCTCGCCGTAATGGTCAATCTTGTGGGCCATGAAGGCGCCGAGGCGGTGCGAGGCGGCGTCCTCGCCCACGGTGACGTGGTTCGCGACAACGGCCGCGCCGCGGTTCATGGCGGCGCCGAGCTTCCAGTCTTCCAGCCGGTCGCTGTCGGGCCATGTCCCGGGATGGCGCCACTCCTTGGGGGCGGGCAGGGCGCGGCCCGGGTCCCGATCGCGGACGGCCCGCCACATGGGCGTGTAGACCTTGTAGTAGCCGCCGGTCTTGGTCTCGACGGTCCAGGGCTCGAAGAGGACGTGGCCGTGGAAGGATCTCGCGTCGACTCCGTCATCCTTGAGCCCGGCCTTCACCCGCTCGTCGCGGTCTCGGGCGAGGGGATCGTAGAGGCGGGTCCACCAGACGGCGCCCGCGCCGGTTTCCTCCACGAGGTCGCGGAGGGTTTCGAGCGCCCGGCCGCGCCGCAGGATCAGGCGCGCGCCTTTCTCCGACAGACGCTCCGCGAAACGTTCGACGGCGAGGCCCATCCGCCATTTCGGGGCCGCGCCGTGATCCTCGAGGACCTCGTCGAGGAGGAAGACGGGGATGACGGGGCGGCCGCTCTCGGCGGCTTCGGTGAGGGCAGGGTGGTCCGAGAGGCGCAGGTCGCGGCGGAACCACAGAAGGATCGGGCTGTCGGTCATGGCGGCAAAGCTAGGACGGGGCGGCGCGAGACAAGGCTCCTGCGGCAAAAGAGAAAGGGCGGCGCCGGGTGGCGCCGCCCTTCATCGTCTCGAAGGTTTGAGGCGGGCTCAGGTGCCCTTCTGTTCGCTCCTGAGACCGACCCAGATCGCCCAGCACAGGAAGAGCAGGACGATCGTGAAGAAGAGCCCCGTCGCGTTCACCATGGCCTGCAAGGCCGTGAGGCCGCCGCCGAGGAGAAGCGCGATCGCCACGACCCCCTCGATGACCGCCCAGAAGATACGCTGGGAGGTCGGCGCCTCGGTCTTGCCGCCGGCGGTGATGGTGTCGATCACCAGCGACCCGGAGTCCGAGGAGGTGACGAAGAACACCAGCACGAGCACGATGGCCAGCGTGGAGGTGATCGCCGTCAGCGGCAGCTCGCCCAGCATCGCGAAGAGCGCAATCGAGTCGTTGTAGCTGTCGATCACGTTCTCCTTCACGCCAGAGGCCTCGGGGTTGGTCACGACCTGTTCGATGGCCGTGCCGCCGAAGGTCGCCATCCAGAAGACCGAGACGAGCGACGGGATGAGGATCACGCAGGTGATGAACTCCCGCACCGTCCGGCCGCGGCTGACGCGGGCGATGAACATGCCGACGAAGGGTGACCAGCTGATCCACCAGGCCCAGTAGAACGAGGTCCAGCCCTGGCGGAAGCTGTCGTCCTCGCGGCCCACCGGGTTGGAGAGGGCGAAGACGTCCGTCGCATAGGTCCTCAGGCCGGCCCAGGCATCGCCCAGGATCGTCAGGCTGGGCCCGACGAAGAAGACGAAGGCCAGGAGCACGGCGGCGAAGAACATGTTGACGTTCGACAGCACCTTTACGCCGCCGTCGACGCCGCGCAGCACCGAGCCCAGCGCCACGGCGGTGACACAGGCGATGATGATGACCTGGGTCATCCGGGACTGCTCGATGCCGTAGACATAGTTCAGACCCGCGTTGGCCTGTTCCGCACCCAGACCCAGCGAGGTGGCAAGGCCGAACAGCGTGGCGAAGACCGCGATCGTGTCGATCACGTGCCCCGGCCAGCCCCAGACGCGGTCACCCAAGAGGGGATGGAAGGCCGACCGGATCGAGAGCGGAAGCTGCTTGTTGTAGGTGAAGAGCGCGAGGCTGAGAGCCACGACCGCGTAGATCGACCAGGGGTGCAGGGCCCAGTGGAAGATGGTCGCGGCGAGACCGTGGTTGCGTGCGCTCTCGACCAGGCTCTGGTCGATGCTGCCGTCCTCGCCGATCGGACCCTGAAGGCCCAGCGGCTGGCTGACCTGCATGTGGTAGACCGGCTCGAGAACGCCGAAGAACATCAGGCCGATGCCCATGCCGGCGGCGAAGAGCATGGCGAACCAGGACATGTAGCCGAAGTCCGGCTTCGCGTCCGTGCCGCCGAGGCGGACCTTGCCCATGGGCGTGAAAATGAGAACCAGACAGAAAATAACGAAGATGTTCGCGGCACTCAGAAAGAACCAGTCAAAGGTCGTGGTGACGAAGGTGAAAATCCAGTCGAAGGCCGCGCTCGCCGTCTCCTGGAAGAGCAGCGTGCAGACCACGAAAACGAGGATCGTCAGCGACGACACCAGGAAGACGGGGTTGTGAATGTCGAAGAGGACGGGACCAACTTTGCCTTGCAAGTTGTCCTGGCCGACCTCGTAATCTGTGTCGATCGTGTTGACCTCACCCGATGGTGACGGGATGTCCAACTGATCGTTGGTTTGGTCGCTCATTGACGCTCCCTTCGGTTTTGATTTGGTATCGGTGAGCTACTCGACGCCGAGTTAACTAGGGCGCCGATCGGCGGAGTCATGCCACCCCTCGGCGGGAAACGCAAAACCTGCGCCCCAGGGGCTTGAAATCGTCCTCTCCGCGAACGTCGCGAAGTCCCGGTTTCGGTGTCAGCCGCCACGGACCAGGAAGACCGAGATGTGCGAGTGGCGCGCCAGAGCGGAGCCGTGGTTCGGTCCGAGGAAATCACCGGCCTGGGGCACATGCGTCGCCATCACGACGAGGTCCGCGCCGGTCTCTTCCGCCGCCTCCGAAAGCTTGTGGTCGAGGTCGGCGGCGGGGTCGTTGCTGTGCACCGAGAACGAGGAGGTCTTCTGCCCGTGGGCCGCGCCCTGTTCGGCGGCGAAGGCCTCGAGCTTCTTGGTGAATTCCTCGGGGGTGTGAGCCACCGAGGACGGATGCGATCCGGTTACGCCGACGTAGACGACCTCGGCGCCGTTCTCCTTGGCGAGGGTCCCTGCGACCGACAGAGCGCGCCCGAGCTTGTCCACATGCGCGAGATCGACCGGGACCATTATCTTGGAAAACATTGAACTACCCCCTCAATTTCAGAAGATCGGGGCCCTCGGACAGCCGTCCGGGGCCTCTGAGTAGAGCAATGGTAACAGCAGTGTGAGGCTCCTTGGAACCCGTCGGGGGCGAAAAGGTGCCCCGGGGGTCAGTCCGGCTGGACCTCGACCAGCACGCGGCCCTTGACGCCGCCCTTGAGGATCGAGGCGCCGAGCTCCGGCAGATCTTCGAGCGTCGCAGGTTCGACCATGGCCTCGAGCTTTTCCATCGGCAGGTCGAGCGCGATCCTCTGCCAGGCCTCGACCCGATCCGCGTAGGGGCGCGTGACGCTGTCGATCCCGAGCAGGTTCACGCCGCGCAGCAGGAAGGGGACGACGTTGCCCGGGAACTGCGGGCCCGCAGCGAGCCCGACGGCGGCGAGGGAGCCGCCGTACTTCAACTGCCCGAGCACCCGCGCCAGCATCTCGCCGCCAACCGCATCGATGCAGCCGGCCCAGGTCTCGCTCTCCAGAGGGCGCTTGACCGCCTCGGCGATCTCGGACCGGTCCACGATCTGCGTGGCGCCCAGGTCCTTGAGATATCCCGCGTTCTCCGGCCGGCCGGTTACCGCGGCCACCTCGTGACCGAGTTCGGCCAGCAGCGCCGTCGCGACCGAGCCGACGCCGCCCGAGGCGCCTGTGACGAGCACCGGTCCGGTGCCCGGCTTCAGCCCGTGCTCCTCCAGCGCGATCACCGAGAGCATGGCGGTGAAGCCGGCGGTGCCCACGGCCATCGCCTGGCGTGCCGTCAGCCCGTCCGGCATCGGCACGAGCCAGTCCGCCTTGACCCGCGCCTTCTCGGCGTAGCCGCCCCAGTGACGCTCGCCCACGTGCCAGCCGGTGAGGATCACCTCGTCGCCGGGTTTGTAGCGCTCGTCGTCCGACTGCTCGACGGTCCCGGCGAAGTCGATGCCGGGGATGTGGGGGTAGTCCTTCACCAGTCCGCCGCCGGGCCCGATGCAGAGGCCGTCCTTGTAGTTGAGGGTGGAGTAGGCGACCCGCACCGTGACCTCGCCCTCGGGCAGACGGTCGTCGGGCAGCTCCTGCACGCCGGCATGGGTTTTGCCGTTCTCGTCCTTCTCGACGACCAGCGCCTTGAACATCGGGTGTCTCCTTCCTGGGGTCCGGACCGCGTCATGCCTCCTGCGGCATGAGAAAGAGGTCGGTCGGTGGGGGCTGAAGTCCAGCCTGCGTGAGCATGGCGTGGACCTGGCCGCGGTGATGGGTCTGGTGATTGAACATGTGGGCGATGCAGAGGGCGCGCGGCTTGGTCACCTCGCGGCCCGAGGCCCCCGACCACCATGTGAGCGGGCCGGCGAGGTCCACCGCCCGCAGGCGGTCGGCCCAGACCCGGATGCGCCCGTCGACACGGTAGCGCTCTGCCACCCAGTCGGCGGCATTGCGCGTGATCTCGACGCTCTCCGCGATCCCGCCGCCCGGCGGATCCAGATCGCCGATCCGGCTCATCCAGACGCGGTCCGCCCAGAGCAGGTGGTTCAGCGTCGCGCGGATCGAGCCGAAGAAAGCGCCCCGGTCGGCTTCGTAGACCTCGCGCGGCATCTCCGTCACGAGCCCGCGCAGGCCGTCGTTCTGCCAGGCGTTGTAGCGCGCCATGAGGCGGCAGTAGTCGGGCGAAATCATCGCCGTGTCCCTCGCTGCGTTGCACCGGCGGCGCTTTTTCGGGCGTCCGCGCCGCCATGGCGAGACTGGCCGCCGCGGCCGCGGGGCGCAAGCCATTCGCCCCTTGCGGACGCGCGGACCCGTGTTAGCGTTTCCCTCAAAACGTCCACTAGGGAGAGACGACTTATGACCAAACAGCTGCTTCTCGGCTCCGCCGCCGGGATCGCGCTCGCCGGCGCCGCCGCCGCGCAGGACAGCGATCTGCTGGTCTTCGACTACCCGGGGTTCGAGGACCCCGCCTACCACCAGACCTACGTCGAGACCTACGGCGAGAGCCCGGCCTTCTCGTTCTTCGGGGACGAGGAAGAGGCCTTCCAGAAGCTCGTCTCGGGCTTCCAGGCCGACGTGACGCATATCTGCGCGGGCTCCGTGACCAAGTGGGTCGAGAGCGGGATCATCGAGCCCTGGGACACCTCCCAGATCGAGGCCTTCTCGGACCTCAATTCCGACCTGACCGGCGAGGACGTGGCCTCCGGCGATGCCGAGGCCTACTTCATCCCGACGGATTTCGGCTCGACCGCCATCGCCTACAATCCCGACGAGGTGCCGGAAGAGGACGTCTCGACGCTCGAGGTCTTCAAGAACCCGGCCTACGCGGGCCGCCTGACGATCCCGGACAACGTCGACGACGCCTATGCGCTCGCCTATCTCGCCACCGGCGTGACCAACTGGCAGGACGCCACGGACGAGGAATTCCAGGCGGCCTCCGACTGGCTGCGCGAGATCCATCCGAACCTGCGCACCTACTGGACCGACCCCGCGGAGCTCTCGC
The DNA here is from genome assembly GCF_008710275.1 of Histidinibacterium aquaticum. Lineage (GTDB taxonomy): Bacteria > Pseudomonadota > Alphaproteobacteria > Rhodobacterales > Rhodobacteraceae > Oceanicola > Oceanicola aquaticus. The sequence continues at coordinate 86,346 of NZ_VYQE01000001.1, read as the reverse complement.
AGCTGCTCTCCACCGGCGAGGTGCTGGTGAGCTGGGCCTGGAACGAGACCTATCCGACCATGGTCGAGGAAGACCGGCCGATCGCCTTCGAGCGCGAGCCCGAAGAAGGCTCCTCGCTCTGGCTTTGCGGCTACGTCAACATGACCGACGCGCCGGGATCGGAGGAGAAGGCCTACGACTACATCAACGCGCTTCTCGATCCCTCCAGCGCGATGCCGCTGCTCGAGGCCGGCTTCGGCACCTCGAACCAGGCCGCGCTGACCGAGGAGATCAGCCAGGAAGAGCTGGAGGCCGCGGGTCTCGAGGATATCGACGTGCCGGTCCTCGCCCAGCTGCCGATGAGCCAGGAGTTGCGCGAAAAGCAGTCGGAGACCTTCGAGCTGATCAAGGCCGGTTTCTGATCGGGCAGGGCGTCCAAATTTGGACGCACCGCCAAGTTGTTGATGTTGAAAGGAAAGCGCCGCGGGAACCCTCGCGGCGCTTTCTCATGGGCGCCTCTCTCTTCTGGGGCGAAATATCCTCGGGGGAGTCGCGCGGCAGCGCGGCGGGGGCGGACAGCCCCCCGCTGCCGGGGCTCCGGCGCAGCCGGTGACCCGGCGCAGACAGCGCGGCCGAAAGGCCGCTCCGACTGATCGCGTCGGGCCCCCTTGCATCCCCCTCCGAACATCGTCTAGACCGCGCGGCGGAGAGGTGGCCGAGTGGTCGAAGGCGCACGCCTGGAAAGTGTGTAGGCGGGAAACCGTCTCGAGGGTTCGAATCCCTTCCTCTCCGCCACTAGCCCCGCGACAGAGCCTCATCCAGATTATCGAACTTTCGGGCTTCGACGCCGTGATGCGGCTGGCATGATCCTGCCGACCGCTCCCGGAGGGCCCGGAACTGGCAGTATGCGTCACCTGTTTTCGCTCTTTAACCAGAGCGGATCGAAGACAGATGTCACAGCGATTGAACCACCTGAACGAGATAATAAGCAAACTGACCACCGGGGCCGACTTCTACCGCAAGGCCGGCAAGCAGACACGGTCTTCCGCGACTGCGGCGACCTTCAGAGAGCAGGCGCAAACCCACGACGCGATCGCCAAGGAGCTTTCGGGGCGGGTCGAGGAGGCGGGCGGCGAAGTCCGTACCTTCGACGCGATGGAGAAGGGGCGCGAGTTCCTCGGCCGGATCGGCGCGATGCTCGATGGCACGGACCGCATGCTCGTCGAGGCCCTGGACCGGTGCGAGGCGGCGATCATCGACAGTTTTGCCGAAGCGCTGGACGACCCCGATTGCGACCGCGACAAAGCTGAACTCGAGGCGGGCAAGGCGCAGATCGAGGCCGAGCGTCACCGCCTGAACGAGACCCGAGAACGCGCAAACGCGCCCTCCCGTGCGAGGGCCGTCCCACCGACCCCGTCGCCGGGCCCCGCCCCGCGTGTTCCGAAGCCCACCCACGGGTAGGCGGTCGCCCCCCTGTCGAGCCGGCACGTCGGAGGCCCGGCCCCTTTAACCGCGGAACCTTTGCCGGGTCGGAGAAAGGCGGATGTTCGGCCGTGGCGCGGCCGCGCATGGCATCAGCACATGGTCGCGCCGGGCTCGGGAGCGTGAAACTGCCGGTTCGAGCGGCCCGGGCGACTGCTATTCGATATCAGTCGGCGGAGAGTGTTTAGCCGGGACCGGTGCTGCATGAGGCGCGTTTCAGAGAGCAGGACCACAGCCTGGACCACGAGGAGCCGACATGAGCCTGAAACCGTTGTGCGCCGCGGCGCTCGCCCTCTTGCCGCTGGCCGCCGTCGCCCAGGACTCCGGAGCGTCGCCCGTCACGAAGGACCGGTCGTTGCGCGCCGCGCCGGGGACCCCCATCACGGTGATCACCGACCTTCCCGACGTGATCTACGAAGGACGCCTCGTCGAGCCGGGCACGCAGGCCGCCTCAGCGAGCTCGGCGAGTATGCTGGCACCGAGAATCTCGCCGATCCCGCCGCAGCGGCCGCGCCGGCTGGCCGCCGTTGGGGAAGGGCAACGCCGCGCGGGTGCTCCGCTCCCCGAGCAGCCGCGCCCTGAACTGCAGGCAATGACGCAGGGCGAACAACAGGCAGGCCGCACGACCTGCACCTCCTACGAGAGAGTGATCCAGATCGTCGACCTGATCGAGCGCGGCGAGACCCAGGACGCGCTTCGCGCCGCCGTTCCCTGTCTCGAGCAGCTCGGGGCCAGCCGGGACGTCATCGCGATGGCAAGCCTCGCGGGCGGTCTCGACGACCTCCTCGGCGAGGAGACCATCTCCGCGGCGCCCATCCGCAGCTTCGCCGAAACCGGCACCCTGACGCTGGACCACAACGAACAGACAGTGACGCTGCAGCAGAGCTACGAGACCCCCGTCGTGATCGCCTTCGTGGCCACCGAGCGGGGTGGGCAACCGGTGAACGTGCGGGTGACGGAGGCGAGCGGCAACGACCTGACCCTGCGCTTGCAGGAGCCGAACTACCTCGACGGGACCCATGCCGACGAGAGGGTGAACTACCTCGTGGTCGAGGCGGGGACCTGGATCCTGCCGGACGGCACTTTCATCGAGGCCGGCGTCCTGGACAGCAACCTGCTTTCACCTCAGGGGTTCAAGACGGTCCAGTTCGACGCGGCCTTCGACGGCACGCCCGTCATTCTCAGCCAGGTGCAGACCTCCAACGGTCCCGATTTCGTCACGACCCGGCAGCGCGACGCAGATGCGACCGGTTTCGAATTGACGATGCAGGAGGAAGAGGCGCTCAACGACGGCGGCCACACGGCCGAAAGGCTCGGTTGGGTGGCTATCGAAGCGGGCAGCGGCCGGTCCGGCAATATCAGCTGGCTCTCCGGCCGCGGCTCGGGCGTCACGCATTCGGGCGGCTCGGTCGGCCTCGGGGCCCGCGTGGACGGCGGAGTGAACGTGATCGCCGCGTTGTCCAGCTTCGCCGGTGGAAACACCGCCTGGGCGCGCGGCAGGGGCAGCACTGACACGGCGTTCGAAATCTTCGTCGAGGAGGACGAGAGCCAGGATGACGAAACCGAGCACGCCTCGGAGACGGTCGATTTCTTCGTCTTCGACGGCGCGGGCACCCTGGGGGCCTACGACTACGATGACTTCCGAGAGTGACCGTGCGGCGGCGCTGTCGGACCTCGTCCCGGCGACCGCGGCGCCGGGCCCGTCACCTCGCTGATCCCACATCGCTCCGACCGTGATCGAGCGCGGCAGGGCGCGGACGGCGCCCGCCGTCCCGGCCGCGGCGGAGCAGGTTCGCGCGCCGCATCCAAGAGGGCAGGGCGCCCGTCTTCCGATTGTTCGGAGGTCGGCTCAGGCGGTCCGGGTCAGCATGCCAAGGCTTTCCACGCAGCCCTCGATGGTGCGGGCCGTGGTGGGCTTGGGACAGCAGGAGGCGTCGGGGTACTCGCGGCTGATCTCCTGCAGGCCGGCATGGCCCGAGTGGAAGATCAGGCTGACATCGTGGTCGGCGAGGGCGTCGGCCACGGGAAAGACGTTCCCGTCGGCGAGCCGTACGTCGAGCAGGGCGATGTCCGGGATGCGGCCCTCCTCGATGGCCTGCAGCGAAGACTTGACGGTGGCAAAGGTGCCGATCACGTCGAAGCCGAGGTCCTCGAAGATGAACCCCAGGTCCATCGCGACGATCGCCTCGTCCTCGCAGATCAGAACGGTCTTGCGACGTCCGTCATCCATGAAAGTCATGTCCTTTGCCATATTCCAGCACCGCTTTTCTGAACTCGGACGTCTGATCAACACTCACGGCGCCGTTGAGCTGCGATGCGGCGATCCGTACGAGGGTCGCTCCGAAGCCGGCCCGTTCTTCTGACGGTTCAAACCGCTCATCGTAGAACTCGTTCCATTCGAGTTTCACCGATCCGTCATCCTGTGGTTTCCAGGTCACCTCAAGGCGTCCGCTCAGCGGTCCGAGCACGCCGTACTTCGAGGTGTTCGTGGCCCATTCGTGGAGCACGAGGGCCAGTGACGTGAGCTCCGTGTCCGCCACGGTGATCCGCGGGCCGGACACTAGGGTCCGGGCGTGTCCGGCGTAGGGTTCCAGCGCGGCGCGAACGGTCTCCTCGAGGAGAACGGCGCGGCTGCCTTCCTTTTTCTGGGTCAGGTCGTGGGACCGGGCGAGGGCCTCGATGCGGTCCTCCATGCCCTCGACGACCTCGCGCGCGGTCTCGGCGTGACGGCCGACGACTCGAAGCATGCCGGAGATGATCGAGAACAGGTTCTTCACCCTGTGGTTCATTTCGCGGAGCATGAGCTCGCGGATCTGCGCGGCCTCGTTGGCCTTGGTCACGTCGAAGAGCACGCCGAGCATGGTCGTTTCGCCCTGTGTCGTGACGTGGCGGCCTACGGCCTGGAGGTGACGCTCGGCGCCCCTCCGGTCGGTCACCGAAAAGACGAACTCGAAGAGTTCCCCCTGCTCGGCGGAGGCCCGGTAGGCCTCGTCGATGGTCGCCGTCTCCGACCGGCTCAAGCGGTCCGAGATGAAGGAAATGGGCAGGATGCCGTGGCGCTCCGGATCGGCGTCGAGGTGCCGCCCGGCCGTGTCGTCCACGCGGATTTCACGGGTCTCGGGATCGTACTCCCAGACGCCGAGCTCCGAGACCCTGAGGGCGAGCTTGAGGCGTTCGCCCTCGATGTCCAGCGCGGTCTTGAGACGGGTGGCCTCGGTCAGGTCGGTGAAGACGAGGGTGGCGCCGTCGACCTTGTCCTCGCTGGTGCGGTAGGGCGTGATGAGAAGGGACCAGTTCCTGGCCCCTTCGGAGGCGCGGTCGTTGACGTCGAGCTGGCGGACCTCGCCGCTCTCCATGACCTCGCACACCGCGTCCAGCACCTTCTTGTCCTGCTCGAGAGATGAGGTGACCTGCTTCAGCGGCCGTCCCTTGTCGGCGCCGCGGAAGGGATAGATGTCGACCACCGCTTCCGTGTAGTTCCTGATCTGCATCTCGGAATCGACCACCACCAGCGGCAGGTCGGTCGAGGCGAAGAAGTTCGACAGGTCCGCATTGGCGCGGGTCAGCTGGTCGACCTTGGACTTCAGTTCGTCGTTGACCGTCGAGAGCTCCTCGTTCGCCGACTGGAGCTCCTCGTTCATCGACATCATCTCTTCGTTGGAGCTCTTGAGCTCCTCGTTCGCCGTCTCGAGCTCTTCCACGGTCGTGTAGAGCCGGGACTGGGTCTGCTGTAGCTCGTGTTCGAGGTTCTGGACGTGGCTGTCGCTCGGCTCGAACTCGTCGATGTCGTCGTCCTCGATGGCCTCGAACTTCGCGCGTTCGAGGAAGACGAGGAGAACCGTGCCGTCGGCCATGGCGTCTACGATGAGGTCGAATTCCTGGGTGCCGAATTCGCTCCGGGCCCTCAGGCCCGTGATCTTGCGGCGCCGGCCGAGCCGGAGTGGCTCGCGCAGGATGCTGGACACGGCCTCCCTCACGCCGGGGAGGGCGACCGACTGGACGTAGTCGCTTTCGGCCCGGCCGAGCGAGAGCTTGAGATAGCGCCCCAGCGATCCCGAAGAGGCCAGCACCTCGCCGTCCCGGCTGACGTGGACGGTGGGCGGCGCGTAGGTGTTCAGGACACGCTCGGCGACGTTGCCCGGCATGGTGTTCGACTGGACGCGGCCCCGCGAGACGCTCACACCAGACTGCGTGTCCCGCGGATCGATCTTTCTCGTCCGGAGATGCTTGGGATACTCCACTTTCTGCTTGGTGCGCTGGAAGATGCGCGAGCGGTCGTCGATCGCAGTGAAGAGGTTATCGAACCGCCCGATGGTCTCCGAGGGTCCGAGGAACAGGTAGCCGTCGGGCCGTAGAGCGTACTGGAAGGTGGGCAGGGTGGCCTTCTGAAGCCGGTCGTCGAAGTAGATCAGCAGGTTCCGGCAGGAGATCAGGTCGACGCTGGAGAACGGTGGATCGCGGGTGACGTTGTGGGCCGAGAACCGGACCATGTCCCGGATGCGGGCGGGAATCTGGAAATGCCCCTCGCGGGCGATCGTGTAGGTTTCGCGCAGCTCCTCGGGAACGTCCACGAGGGCGGACATCGGGTAGATCGCCTCCCGCGCGTTCTGGAGCATCTGCTCGTCGATGTCCGTGGCGAAGATGGAGACGTCCAGCGTCTTCTTCTGCGCCTTCAGCTCGTCGGCGATGATCATGGCGAGCGTGTAGGCTTCCTCGCCGCTGGAGCAGCCGGCCACCCAGACCCGGAGCGGCTCGTCCGTCTTTCTGCGGACGATGGGAGCGATCACCTTCTGCCGCAGCATCTGGAACTGCTCGGGGTCGCGGAAGAACCGGGTGACGTTGATCAGCAGTTCACGGAAGAGGATGTTGGCCTCCTCCGGATCCGCCCTGATCCGGTCGAGGTAGTCGCCGGCGTCCTGCAGGTTGAGCACCTTGATCCGGCGCTCGATGCGGCGGACGAGTGTCGTCTTCTTGTAGTCGCTGAAATCGTGCCCGGAGCTCGACATGAGGACCGAGCAGATCTCGCTGATGTTGTCCCGGACGGCCTCCTGCAGGTCGGAGTCCGTCTCGGTCATGATCATGTGCGAGTAGTAGCGCTGCAGGCAGTCGAAGATCTCGGTCGGTGAGCGGATGAAATCCACCAGGCCGGTGGCCTGCGCCGCTTGGGGCATGCCGTCGTAGCGCGCGGAGGCCGGGTCCTGGATGATGCAGAGCCCCTCGTTCTCCTTGATCGCCCGCAGGCCCGCGCTGCCGTCCGCGCCGGTGCCTGAGAGGATGACGCAAGCGGCGTAGCGGCCCTGGTCCTCCGCGAGGCTCTCGAAGAAGTCGTCGACGGGGCGCCGCAGGCCGCGGGGCTGGGCGAACTCCGTCAGCCGGAGCCGTCCGTCCACGATCGTCATGCCGTGGCCCGGCGGGATGATGTAGACACGGCCGCGTTCCACGGTCTCGCCGCCCGCCGACTGGTGAACCTCGAGCCTGGTCTTGCGGCTGAGGATCTCGGCCAGCAGGCTTTCGTGATCGGGGTCTAGGTGCTGGATCACCACATAGGCGAGATTGCTGTCGGGGTCGGCCATGGCCAGCATGTCGCTGATCGCCTCGAGCCCGCCCGCAGAGGCCCCGATGCCGACGATGCACAGCCGGGAGGCGTCCACTTCGTCCGCCGCGGCCCGCCGCTCGGCGGGCCGGTCGCTTTCATCGTTCATCAATCTTCCTCGTCCATCGACAGCCTCGCGATCGTGGCGATGGAGTCGGAGATGAGTTCTGCCGATCCGGCCATGGCAAGCCCGAATTCGTGCGCCGTCGCCTGCATGTCGGCCATGTTCCGGGAGAGCTCCGTGTCGTTGGCCTGCAGGTGGGACCGGCGCGCGCGAGTCATATCGAACTGGGAGGCCAGAATGAAGCGGGTGGCGTTCGTCTTGTCGCGCAGCCGCGTCATGAAGACGAGGTTCACGAAGGTGCTTCCGTCCTTGCGGTAGTTCAGGACCTCGAAGCGGCCGGACAGGACGCTGTCGTCATGGATGAAGTCGTGCAGCTGCTGCTTGGACTCCGGCGTGGTCTCCGGGCCCTGCAGCAGGCGGCAGTTCCGCCCGGCCACGTCCTCTGCGTCGTAGCCCGTCAGGCTGCAGAAGCCGTCGTTTACGAGCATCAGCGGAACGTCGCCCTCCGTTCCCGATAGGGCGAGGGGTACGGTCGTGCGGTCGAAATAACGCCGGAGCGCGGCGCTCGGCTGGTCATCGGAGTGCGCAGTCATATGAGGTTTTGGGGTCCCACGAGGCTAGAAATGCCGATCCGACCTCCAAGCCGAGTCCGGCGTACGAGCCGAGCAACGAACATCCTTGGCGGAAAGTTTCGGAGGGCAGGGATCAAAATTCGGGCAGGATGGCAAGAGTGCAACAGCGTTCGGGTCGCGGGGCCCTGGCCGGGGTTCATTGCCAGTCGCCGATCCGGCCGACGCCCCGCGTTTCCTGGGCCCGCGAACACGGTCGGAGGGAAAGCCCGAACCGCGGCGCTACTTGGACTGCGCGAAGTACCACATGCTCGCGCCCGTCCGGTTCGATACGCCGAGTTTTCGCAGGATGTGGTGCATGTGCAGCTTGATCGTATGCTCCGAGAGGCCAAGTTCGCGCGCCACGAGCTTGTTGTTGAGGCCGCGCGAGACGAGCGTCAGGACTTCGCTCTCCCGCGCCGTCAGCTTGTCCAGCACAGCCTGTCCGGGATTGCGCTCTGACGGCCGCTGCCCCTCCGCGGCGGGAGGCGTCGCCGTGGTTTCCAGCACGCGGCCCCGGCGGGCCTCGGCGAAAGGCATCGCCGCCGCCTCCGCAGCCAATTCCGAGGGCAGGAACATGCTGCCGCAGAGCATGCTGCGAAGCGTCGCGATCCAGACGTCGACAGGGATGGAGAGCGGGATGATCGATACGTCCCTCAGCCGTTTCTGGCGGAGCAGTTCGGCCATGACGTAGCGGGCTTCGCTCATCTTTCCGTAGCAGAAGGCAACTGGGAGACGGTCGACAAGCAGCGCTAAGCGCTCGCCATCCGACAGCAGCCCCCTCGTGAGCGAGCTCTGGAAGATGACCGCCGCGATCGAGGACGCGCCCTGCTCTTCGACCTTGAGCATGGCGTCGGACAGGTCCCCGACCAGCACAGCCTCGAGTCCGGGAAGCTCTGACCGGACGCCTTGAAGCAACCTTGGTGTGAAAAAGAACGAATCCCCGATGAACAACAGAGTAGGACTATGCGTCATTTCTACATTCGCCCTAGTGGCAAACTAGGACGCCCCCCGGAACTGTAGTTAGACTATTCTGGTAGTAATAAGAATTTAATGCTTTCGAGCAGCCCGGTAATTCTGGGCAGCCATCTTTTGATATGTCGAAGTTTACCTTTAGTCAAGATTGCCTTTGTGGCCAGGGCTCTGACCATCTCGCTGAAGTTCCCGGTCGGATGTAGGCTTAATGAGCTCATGGCACACGGCTCTGCAATCATCGGGGGAAATTGATATACGCGGTTTGACCGGAAAGGGCATCGTTGCCGCCCGGACCGACTTTCGCCCGCCCATCGCTCGCCGCGACGGCATCGTCTTGCCGCTTCTTGCCGCAAGACGGTGCCGGCGCCATCACTCCGCGCAGGAGGCGATTTCCTCGGCGATCTTCACGATCAGTTCGGGATAGAAGTCGACGCCCAGTGCGATCTCGGTTCCCAGGGGGTCGATGATTCCGCGCCGTGCCTCGGTGCCTTCCGTCACGGTGCCGATGAGGCTCTGGTTGAACTGGGGCTCCGAGAAGACGCAGGAAACGCCGAGCTCGCGGACAGTGTCGCGGACGTCCTCGATGCGGGCGGGGGAGGGGTCGGTGGCGTCGCTCAGCTCGATGGCGCCCGCGGCGGAGAGGTCGAAGCGGGACTCGTAGTAGTGGTACGCGTCGTGGAAAACGACGAACTGGAGGTCCGAGAGCGGGGCGAGCAGCTCGCGCGCCTGGGCCGCCGCCGCGTCGATCTCCACCTTGCCGCTCTCGGCGTTCGCCTCGTAGGTCGCCGCGTTTTCCGGGTCGAGCTCGCCCAGCGTCGTGGCGATGCTGTCGAGCCAGACCTTGCCGTTCTCCGGGTCGAGCCAGGCGTGGGGGTCGATCCCCTCGTGCCCGTGATCTTCTTCTCCCTCGTGCGCGTCTTCCCCGCCTGCCTCCTCGGCGTCGTGGTCGTCCTCGTGATCCGCGTGATCGTGGTCCGCGAAGGTGGCGCCCTCCCGGAACTCGAGAGCCTGCGTGCCGTCCACCTCGAGCAGCTCGATCACTTCGGCTTCGGGCGCGAGCGTCTTGAGAGCCTCGTCCATCCAGGGCGTCAGCTCCGGGCCGATCCAGAAGATCGCCTCGGCATCCTGCACGCTGCGGGCTTCCGAGGGCCGCATGGAATAGCCGTGCGGCGAGGAGCCGGGCTGCACGATGAGGCCGGGGTCTCCCAGGTCGCCCATCACGCGCGCCACGAGCGAGTGGACCGGCGGAATGTCCGTGGCGACGCTCGGCACCTCCGCCAGGGCGGCGGTGGAGGCAAGGAGGCCTGCGAGGATCGGGGAGGCGGCCAGGCGGATGGACATGTCGAGTTCCTGTGATTATGTAACAGTCGACGAGCAGAACTACATGCAATATTATAACAGGGCAAGACCTGGATCGACCGGACGCGCCATGACCAGCCACGCCTTCGAGCCCCACGATCACCACAGCTGCATCGCCGACGGCGTCGCCGCGGCCGAGCGGCACTGCGCCGAGAACAAGCTGCAGTTCACCAAGGTGCGCCGCCGCGTGCTCGAGATCCTGCTGGAAGGGCATCGGGCGATGGGGGCCTACGAGGTGCTCGACCGGCTGCGCGAGGAGGGGCTGGGATCGCAGCCGCCCATCGCCTACCGCGCGCTCGATTTCCTTGTGTCGCACGGCTTCGCCCACCGTATCGAGCGGCGCAACGCCTTCATCGCCTGCACGCACCTCTCCGAACAGCACGCGCCGGCCTTCCTGATCTGCCGCTCCTGCGAGCGTGTCGTTGAGGCCGAGATCGACCCGGGGGCGGGGGAGCTGTCCCGCGCTGCCGCCGCGGCGGGTTTCGTGATCGAGCGCACCGTGCGCGAGGCCGAGGGGCTCTGCCCGGATTGTACGCAAGGGGTGACGGCTTGACGCCACTGGTCGAGATGAAGGGCCTCAGCGTGAGCTTCGGGGCCAACAGGGTGCTGGACTCCGTCGATTTCCGGATCGACCGGGGAGAGATCGTGACGGTGGTCGGGCCCAACGGCTCTGGCAAGTCGACGCTGCTGCATGCGCTGATCGGCGGGGTTCGCCCGAGTACAGGCAGCGTCCGGCGCGCGCCGGGCCTTCGGGTGGGCTACGTGCCGCAGAAGCTCTCGCTCGACGCGACCTTGCCGATGACGGTCCGGCGCTTCCTCGGTCTGCCGCGCCGCGTCTCCCGCGAGACGGCGCAAGTGGCGCTGGACCACGCGGGCGTGCCCGGCGTCGGGCGGCTGCAAATGTCGGCGCTCTCCGGCGGACAGTTCCAGCGGGTCCTGCTGGCCCGGGCGATCCTCGAGAGCCCGGACCTGCTGATCCTCGACGAGGCGACGGCCGGGCTGGATCAGCCCGGGGCGGCCGCCTTCTACCGCCGGATCGAGGAGGTCCGGAAGGAAACCGGCTGTGCCGTGCTGATGGTCAGCCACGATCTGCACGTGGTGATGAGCGCCTCGGACCGGGTGATCTGCCTCAACGGCCACATCTGCTGCGAGGGCACCCCGGAGGTCGTGGCAGAAGCGCCGGTCTACCGGGCGCTCTTCGGAGAGGGCACGAAGGGCGCGCTCGCGCTCTACCGGCACCACCACGACCATCACCACGGTCCCGCCCACGGTCATTCGCACGACGGGCCAACCGAGCAGACCCGAAAGGCCGCGGCCGATGCTTGACGACTTCATGGTCCGGGCCACGCTCGCCGGGGTCGGGACCGCGCTCGCGGCGGCCCCCCTGGGGTGCTTCGTGGTCTGGCGGAGGATGGCCTATTTCGGGGACGCGACCGCCCATGCGGCGATCCTCGGGGTCGCCCTGTCGCTCGCGCTCTCCCTTCCCGTCTTCGCCGGGGCCATGGTCGTCGCGCTCGTCATGGCCACGGTCGTCGCCCTGCTCTCGGGACGCGGCTACGCGATGGACACGCTGCTGGGCGTCATGGCGCATTCCGCGCTGGCCTTCGGCCTCGTGGCCGTGTCGTTCCTCACGAACGTGCGGATCGACATCATGGCTTACCTCTTCGGCGACATTCTCGCCGTCTCTCGCGGCGATCTCGCCGTGATCTGGGGCGGGGCCGCGCTGGTTCTGGCGCTGGTGGGCTGGCGCTGGTCGGCCCTTCTGGTCTCGACCCTCAATCCCGACCTCGCCCGGGCCGCCGGCATCGACCCGCGGCGCGAGCAGCTTGTGCTGACCCTGTCGCTCGCCATCGTGGTCGCCGTGGCGATCAAGGTGGTCGGCGTGCTGCTCATCACGGCGCTCCTGATCATTCCGGCAGCCACCGCGAGGCCGTTCTCCCGCACGCCGGAGATCATGGCCGGGCTTGCCTCCGTCGTCGGCGTCGCCGCGGCATGGGGCGGGCTGAGGCTCTCTTACAGTTTCGACACGCCCACCGGTCCGACCATCGTCTGCGTCGTGGCCGTCATGTTCTGCCTGTCGAGCATCGTCGCCGCCCTGCGGGAGGGGGTCTCGAGACGCCGGACCTCCGGTTCGGCCTAGGGCCTAGAGCTGACTGCGCCCCTGCGTCCGCAGGATCAGCCAGACGAAGACAGGGACGCCGATGACGGCGGTGACGAGCCCCGCGGGGATCTGCACCGGGGCAAAGAGGGCCCGTCCGGCGAGGTCGGCGGCACCGACGAGCACCGCGCCGGTCATCGCCGAATGCGCGAGATGCAGGCCCACGCCGGACCGGGCCAGGCGGTGCGCCATGTGCGGCGCGACAAGGCCCACGAAGCCAAGCGGCCCCACCATCGCCACCGCCGCGGCCGCGAGCGCCACGGCGAGCGTGATGAGCGCGACGCGCGCCCGGACCACCCGCACGCCGAGGCCCGCAGCCATCTCGGGCCCGAGCCGCATCGCCGCCATGGGCCGCGAGGCGGCGAAGAGCGCCGGGACAAGCGCCGCGAGCGCCAGGGCAAGGACCGCCACATCGCTCCACCCGGCGGCGTGGACCGATCCCGCGAGCCAGCCCAGCGCGGACATGGCCCGGTCGAGCTGGCCGTAGGTCAGCAGCGCCGAGGTCGCCGCCGATATGAAGGCTGCCACGCCGATGCCGGTCAGGATGAAGCGCATCGTGGCGCCGCTCGTTCGGCGCATCGCGATCCACTGGATCAACGCGGCCACGGCGAGAGCCCCGGCGAAGGCGAGGGCGGGGCGCAGCACCTGCGGCAGCTCCGGAAACGCGACGATCGCGGCGACGACCGCGAGGCCCGCGCCCTGGCTCACGCCCACGAGCGAGGGGTCAGCCAGCGGGTTTCGGGTGACGTTTTGGAGCGTCGCGCCGGAGAGAGCCAGCAGCGCGCCCGCGCAGAAGGCCGCGAGGGTGCGTGGAAAGCGGAACTGCCAGACGACGGTCTCCGCCGTCTCCGAGGGCGCCGCGCCGAAGAGAGTCGAGAGCACGCCGGGGACGTCGAGGGGGTAGCTGCCCGTCATCAGGCTCAGGACCAGGAGCAAGATGACGCTAGCGGTCATCACCCCCAGCAGGGCGAGCGCCCGGACCGGAAGCGTGAAGGTGATCGGCCCGTCGAGCCGCGTGAGGGTCCCCGCGCTCACAGCCGCGCCCTCACCAGCCAGACGAAGATCGGCGCGCCGAGGAGCGCGGTGACGAGGCCCGTCGAAATCTCGACCGGCGCCAGGGCCATGCGGGCGGCAATGTCGACCAGCAGCAGGTATCCCGCGCCCGCGATGGCCGACCACGGCACGACCAGCCGGTAGTCCTGCCCGACGAAGAGCCGCACCGCGTGGGGCACGACCAAGCCGACGAACCCCATCGGCCCGGCGATGGCGACCGCCGAAGCCGTGAGCGCGATGACGGCGAAGAGCACCAGCGCCTTGAGCCGGCCGACGTTCATGCCGAGGCCCACGGCGGTCTCCTCGCCCATGGCGAGCGCCGTGACCTGCCGGGCCGTGGCGAGAGCCACCGCGAGGCCCGAGGCGAGCCAGGGCAGGGCCCACCACATGACCTCGATCCGGCGGCCCGCGAGCGAGCCGGTCAGCCAGACGCGGAGTTCCTCGAAGGTCTGCTCGTCCAGCAGGTTCGCCACGGTGACCAGCGCCCCGAGGAAGGCGGTGACGGCGGCGCCCGCCAGAACCAGCGTGAGCGGCGTTGCGCCGCCGGGCGCCGCGGTGGCGATGCCCCAGACGGCGACCGCGGCGACGAGTGCACCCAGCGCCGCCACCAGCGGCATCAGGGCAGGCGAGGCGAGGTCGAAGACGCCGACGACGATCACCACCGCGAAGGAGGCGCCGATGAGCAGCCCGAGGAGGCCCGGTTCGGCCAGCGGGTTCCGCGTCACGCCCTGCATCAGCGCGCCCGCGACGGAGAGCGCCGCTCCGACCAGGACGGCGAAGACCGCCCGCGGCAGGCGGAGGTCGACGATCACCACGTGGTCGAAGACGGAGGAATCGTAGGCGACAAGGGCCTCCGCCACCGTCGGCAGCGGGATCGTCTTGGCGCCCACGGAGATGTGCCAGCCGAAGGCCAGGAGCAGCAGGGCGATCCCCGCCGCCGGTCCGGCCCAGACCAGGGACCGGTGCCGAGGTAGAACGCCGGTGGTCATTGCGCTGCGAGAGCGAAGCCGGCGGAGACCACGGGCACGCAGACCGGGCGGCCGCTCACCGGGTCCGGGACGACATTCGCCTCGAGGCCGAAGACCTGCCGAAGCGCCTCGGAGGTGAAGGCCGTCCCGACCGGGCCCTGCGCGACGAGCCTCCCGCCTTTCATCATGACGAGAAGGTCGGCAAAGGCGGCAGCCACGTTGAGCTCGTGCAGGACGATGACGAGCGTGCGCCCCTCCTCGTGAGCGATGCGGCGGAGAAGCTGCAAGAGCTCCACCTGTACCTTGAGATCGAGAAAGGTCGTGGGCTCGTCCAGAAGGATAATGTCGGTCTCCTGCGCCAGCACCATGGCGATCCAGCAGCGCTGGCGTTGCCCGCCGGAGAGGTCCGAGACCGGGCGGTCGGCGAATTGGGCGACGTCCGCAGCCTCCATGGCCTGCTCCACCGCCCGGGCGTCCTCGCGCGACCATTGCCGCATGAGCGACTGGTGCGGGTAGCGTCCCTGCGCCACCAGCTCGCGCACGCGAAGACCCTCGGGGGCCACGGGCCCTTGTGGCAGGAGCGCCAGCCGCCGCGCCACCTCGCGCGTCGGCGTCTCGTGAACCGGACGCCCGTCGAGCAGGATACGGCCCCTGGAGGTGGGCAGAACGCGCGCCATCGTCTTGAGAAGAGTGGATTTTCCGCAGCCGTTCGGACCGACGAGGATCGTCAGCGCCCCGCCCGGAACGTCAAGCGAGACGTCCTGTACGATGGTCGTGCCGCCGTAGCCCGAGGAGACTTGCTCGACGGAGAGGCGACAGGAACCGGTAGTCGCGGATCGGGACATGGTGAACTCATCGCTGACTCCCTTATTCCCTAGTCGATTTGTCGGGATCTGCAAGGGTATCCGACCAATAAGGTCGGAAATGTGCTCTGTGCCGGACCGCCGCCGCGGGTCTTCCGACTCCCTTTGGGGCTGAAACTCCGGCGCGAAGTCGCTATCTGGTGTGTCGCGACCCCAGCCCACCGACCGAGAAGACGCGAAGTGCCGAACATGTCCGAGACCCGTCAAGACTACCCGGCCCAGCGGCTGAGCGTGGCACCCATGATGGACTGGACCGACCGCCACTGCCGGTACTTTCACCGGCAGCTGAGCCGCGACGCGCTGCTTTACACCGAGATGGTGACCGCGCCCGCGCTCGTCCGCGGCGGGGCGCTGCACCTGCTCGAGCATTCGCCGGAAGAGCATCCGGTCTCTCTGCAACTCGGCGGCTCCGATCCTCAGGAACTGGCGGAGGCCGCGCGGCTGGGGGCCGAGGCGGGCTACGACGAGATCGACCTCAACTGCGGCTGCCCCAGCGACCGGGTGCAGTCGGGCACCTTCGGCGCGGTCCTCATGAAGAGCCCCGAACGGGTGGCAGAGTGCTGCGCGGCCATGATCGCCGCCCAGCCGCGCGAGGTGACGGTGAAGTGCCGGATCGGCGTGGACGATCAGGAGCCGCGCGACGCCCTCCCGAGGTTTCTGGACCGCGTTCGTGAGGCCGGCGTCCGGCGGGTGACCGTCCACGCGCGCAAGGCCTGGCTGCAGGGGCTTTCACCCAAGGAAAACCGTGATGTGCCGCCGCTGGACTACGGTCTGGTGAGCGAGATGCGCGAGGCCTTCCCGGAGCTGTCGCTGTCGATCAACGGTGGAATCACCTCGCTCGATGCCGCGGAGGCGTTCCTCGCCGAGGGCTTCGACGGCGTGATGATCGGCCGGGCCGCCTACCACGATCCGGGAAACATCCTGAGGCTCGCGGACCAGCGGATCTTCGGCGAGGGGCCGGTTCGGGACAGGGCGGAGGTCGTGGGTGCGATGCTGCCCTACATCGAGAGCGAGCTGGAAAAGGGCGCCCGGCTCCACCAGATCACCCGCCACATGCTGGGCCTCTTTGCCGGCCTCCCCGGTGCCCGGGCCTGGCGTCGCCACCTGAGCGAGAATGCCGTGGCCAAGGCAGCCGGGCCGGAGGTCGTCGAGGAGGCGCTGGCGCTCGTGACCGAAGGCCAGAGCGCGGCGGCCTGACGACAGGCAGGTCGCGGCAGCCTGGAAGCTCGCACCCGTCAAGAATGTCTGGGAAAGGCCGAACTGGAGCGGGTGATGAGATTCGAACTCACGACCCTTACCTTGGCAAGGTAATGCTCTACCCCTGAGCTACACCCGCGTCCGTTCGGTGAGGCGGGAGATACAAAGGACGGCGGGGGGCTGCAAGAGGAAATTTCGGCTTTCCGTGGCGTCGGATCCCGCCTCCATCACTCCGGCAGGACTTCGGCGTGACGGGCCCTCCGTTTCTGCCGCCAGAGGTTCAGGACCTCCACCGCGCCGGCGAAGACCATCGCCGCGTAGATGAAGCCGCGCTCGACGTGGACGTGGAAGCCGTCGGCAACGAGGGCCATGCCCACCATGACGAGAAAGGCCAGCGCGAGCATCTTCGTGGAGGGATGCGCCTCCACGAACGTCGCGATGGGATTGGCCGCGATCATCATCACGCCGATCGCGACGACGACCGCGGCCACCATGACCTCGATGTGGTCGGCGATGCCGACCGCGGTAATGACGCTGTCGATGGAAAACACGAGATCGAGCAGCATGATCTGCAGGATGATGCTGGTGAAGGTCGCCTTGGCCACGGCCTGCGGCGTGGTCTCGTGCGCGTCGCCTTCGACCTCCTCGAAGATCTCGGTCGAGGCCTTGTAGATGAGGAACAGCCCCCCGGCGAGCAGGATGAGGTCGCGCCAGGAGACCTCGAAGCCGAAGAGCGTCGCGAAGGGCGCGCTCAGCCCGACGATCCAGGCGATGGAAAAGAGCAGGAGGACGCGCAGCACCAGCGCGCCCGCGAGGCCGATGATGCGCGCCCGGGGGCGCTGGGCCTCCGGCAGGCGGGACGAGGCGATGGAGATGAAGATGACGTTGTCCACGCCGAGAACGATCTCGAGGATCGTGAGCGTCGCGAAGGAGGCCCAGACGGCGGGGTCGGACAGGAGTTCGGTCATGGTGCGCCTGTTTTCGTAGGCGTGATCGGAAGGGCGATCACCTGAGCCTCCAAACGCGGCCGAACCCGACCCGGTACCGAGACGGGCGAAATAAATCCGTCTGCGGTCCCGCTGGGGGGACCCGTTCCGTCATCGACCTGTTACATTGTGGCCTTGGTGCCGAGGGAGCCGTGTCACGATGATCGATCTAACCGGACTGGAACCCGTCGCGCGGGGAGCCGTACGGGACATTTACGCCCACCCGCAGGACTCCGGCCTGCTCATCAAGGTGATCAATCTCGCGCGCCGCCAGCACGAGGCGGCGCGGTCCCGCTACGACCGGCTGCGCAAGCCAGACTTTTCGGACGTCTTCCTGCAGGAGATCGACATGGTCTACCGGACCGGGCGCCGCGCGAGCGGGCAGGCCGGGCGGCTGCCTCTCGTCGAGGCGCTCGGGCTCGTGATGACCAGTTCCGGGGTGGGTCAGCTCTGCGAGCGGATCGACGGACCGGACGGTCTCGCGCCCACGCTCGGGGCCCTGATGCGCGACGGCCGGTTCGACGCGGCGGCCCTCGACAAGCTCAACGACTTCATTTCCCGGCTCTACGAGTTGCGGGTCGTCGTCCGGGACCTGCACCCGGAGAACGTGGTCTGGGACGAGCGGGAAGACACCTTCGTGCTGGTCGACGGGTTCGGGCTCTGGACGCTCGTGCCGATCCACGCCTGGCTGAAGCTGGCCAGCGACCGGCAGCTCGATCATGCGATCCGCGAGAAGCTCGTCCCGCGGTCCGGGCTCAAGTGGGACGGGGGGCAGCGGCGCCTGTCGATGTGACGCCGCAGGCCTTTACTCGAACTCGACCAGCAGATCCTTCGCGTCGATCTGGGCGCCGGCGGACACGTGGACCGCGGCGACCTTGCCGCTCCGTTCCGCATGGAGGCCCGTCTCCATCTTCATGGCCTCGATCGTCAGGAGCAGGTCGCCCTCCTTGACCTCGCTGCCCGCAGACACGGCGACGGAGGCCACGACCCCCGGCATCGGGGCGCCCAGGTGCGCGGGGTTGCCCTGATCGGCCTTCGGGCGCTGGGCGCTCGTCCCGGCGACCTTGCGGTTCGGCACGCGGATTGTCCGGGGCTGGCCGTTGAGCTCGAAGAAGACGCGGACCTCGCCCTCCTCGTTGGTTTCGCCGAGGGCCGACAGGCGGATTTCCAGCGTCTTGCCGGGATCGATCTCGGCCGAGATCTCGTCGCCCGGCTCCATGCCGTAGAAGAAGGTCGAGGTGGGCAGGGTGCGAACCGGCCCGTAGGTCTCGTGGCGCTTGGCGTAGTCGGTGAAGACCTTGGGATACATGAGGTAGCCGCCGAGATCCTCGTCGTCGATCTCGACGCCGGTCTCCTCCGCCGCCCTGGCCCGGGCGCCCTCGATGTCCTCGGGCTTGAGGTGCTTGCCGGGCCGGTCCTTCAGCGGCTTCTCGCCCTTCAGGATCTTCTTCTGGATGCCCTCCGGCCAGCCGCCGGGCGGATGGCCCAAGTTGCCCTTCATCATGTCGATGACCGAGTCCGGGAACGAGATGTCGCGGTTCGGATCCTCCACGTCGGCGCGGGTCAGGCCCTGGCTGACCATCATCAGGGCCATGTCGCCGACCACCTTGGAAGAGGGCGTCACCTTCACGATATCGCCGAACATCATGTTCACGTCGGCATAGGTCTTGGCCACCTCGTGCCACTTCTCCTCGAGTCCCATGCTGCGGGCCTGGGCCTTAAGGTTGGTGAACTGGCCGCCCGGCATCTCGTGCAGGTAGACCTCGGAGGCGGGTGCCTGCAGGCCGCTCTCGAAGGCGGTATAATGGCCGCGGACCTGCTCCCAGTAGTTGCTGATCTCGCGGATCGCGGCGATGTCGAGCCCCGTGTCCCGCTCCTGGAAGCGCAGCGCCTCGACGATGGAGCCCAGCGTCGGCTGGCTGGTGTTGCCGGAAAGGGCGTCCATCGCGGCGTCCACGCAATCCACGCCCGCGGCCTGTGCGGCCATGATCGTCGAGATCGCGGCGCCCGAGGTGTCGTGGGTGTGGAAGTGGATCGGCAGGCTCACCTCCTGCTTCAGCGCCGAGACGAGGGCGGTCGCCTGCGCAGGCTTGAGCAGCCCGGCCATGTCCTTGAGGCCGAGGACATGGGCCCCCGCAGCCTCGAGCTGGCGGGCCATGTCGACGTAGTACTGCAGGTGGTACTTGGACCGGTCCGGGTCGAAGAGGTCGCCGGTGTAGCAGATCGTGCCTTCGCAGATCTTGCCGCTCTCGATCACGGCGTCCATCGCGACGCGCATGTTCTCGACCCAGTTCAGGCTGTCGAAGACGCGGAAGACGTCGACGCCCGACTCGGCCGCCTGCTTGACGAAGTACTCCACGACGTTGTCGGGGTAGTTCGTGTAGCCCACGCCGTTCGAGGCGCGGAGCAGCATCTGCGTCAGGATATTGGGCATCTTTGCGCGGATGTCGCGCAGGCGCTGCCAGGGGCATTCCTGCAGGAAGCGGTAGGCCACGTCGAAAGTCGCGCCGCCCCAGCATTCGACCGAAAAGAGGTCGGACATGGAGCTCGCGTAGGCCGGGGCGACCCGCACCATGTCGATCGAACGCATCCGCGTCGCCAGCAAGGACTGGTGACCGTCGCGCATGGTCGTGTCCGTGATCAGCAGCTTCTTCTGGTCGAGCATCCAGTCGGCGACGCCCTTCGGACCCTCTCGCTCGAGGATCTGCCGGGTACCGGCGGGCGGCTCCTTGCCGTCGGGGCGCGGGGCGACGGGTTCCTTGATGTCCGCGGGCGGTCTTACGCGGCCTTCCGTTTCTGGATGCCCGTTCACCGTGATGTCGGCGATGTAGGTGAGGATCTTGGTGGCCCGGTCCTTGCGGCCCTTGAAGTCGAAGAGCTCGGGCGTCGTGTCGATGAACTTGGTGGTGTATTCGTTGTTCAGGAAGGTCGGGTGCTGCAGCAGGTTCACGACGAAGTCGATGTTCGTGCTGATCCCGCGGATCCGGAACTCGCGCAGGGCGCGGTCCATCCGGCGGATCGCGGCCTCTGGCGTCGGCGCCCAGGCGGTGACCTTGGTCAGCAGCGAGTCGTAGTAGCGGGTGATGACGGCGCCGGAATAGGCCGTGCCCCCGTCGAGGCGAATCCCCATGCCCGTCGCCGAGCGATAGGTCTGAATTCGCCCGTAGTCGGGGATGAAGTTGTTCATCGGGTCTTCGGTCGTCACGCGGCATTGCAGCGCGTGGCCCTCTAGGCTCACGTCATACTGCGAGGCGCAGCCGGTGGCCTCGACCAGGCTCTTGCCCTCGGCGATGAGGATCTGCGCCCGGACGATGTCGATGCCTGTCACCTCTTCGGTGACGGTGTGTTCGACCTGCACACGGGGGTTCACCTCGATGAAGTAGAACTCGCCGGTGTCCATATCCATCAGGAACTCGACCGTGCCGGCGCACTCGTAGTTCACGTGCGCGCAGATCTTGCGGCCAAGGTTGCAGAGCTGCTCGCGCTGGGCGCTCGAGAGGTAGGGGGCAGGGGCCCTCTCCACGACCTTCTGGTTTCGGCGCTGGACCGAACAGTCGCGCTCCCAGAGGTGGTAGATATTGCCCTCCTTGTCGCCGAGGATCTGGACCTCGACGTGCCGGGCGCGGGTGATCATCTTCTCGAGATAGCCCTCGCCGTTGCCAAAGGCGGCTTCCGCCTCGCGCCGGCCCTCCCGGACCTTCTCCTCGAGCTCCTTCTCGGAGTTGATCGGCCGCATGCCGCGTCCGCCGCCGCCCCAGGAGGCCTTGAGCATCAGAGGGTAGCCGATTTCCTCGGCCTCCTTGCGGATGGCCTTCATGTCGTCGCCGAGAACCTCGGTCGCGGGAATGACCGGGACGCCGGCCTCGATCGCCACGCGGCGAGCGCTCGCCTTGTCGCCGAGCTGGCGCATGGTCTCGGCCCGCGGGCCGATGAAGGTGATGCCGGCCTCGACGCAGGCATCGACGAAGGCGGGGTTCTCGCTCAGCAGGCCGTAGCCGGGGTGGATCGCGTCGGCGCCGCATTCCTTGGCGACGCGAATGATCTCCTCGATGGAAAGGTAGGCCTGCACGGGGCCGAGGCCCTCGCCGATCCGGTAGGCCTCGTCGGACTTGAACCGGTGAAGGCTGAGCTTGTCCTCCTCCGCGTAGACCGCGACCGTCCGCTTGCCCATCTCGTTGGCCGCCCGCATGACGCGGATCGCGATCTCTCCGCGGTTCGCGACGAGGATCTTCTTGAAGTCGGGCATCCGGCGGCCTCCTTGTCTTCGCATGTGCAGAAAGTCTTAGGGCCCGTCGCGGCGGAGGTAAACGGTTCGCCGGTGCCTGACAGGGCTGGGACCGGCCAGTTTTCGGGCATCTGCCTCTCCGGGAAGCACTGCAGTGCTGTGGGATCTCGGTCTCACCTCGGCGTCGGAGCAGGGCGCGATGTGAAAGGACACACCGCGGAATTAACCGGACGATTAGACCGGAGATGCAATACTCGCGCCGTGGTTTGTCAGAACGAAGTACCGGTCATGATCTACCGTCTCATTTACGTGAGCCTCGCGCATCCGAGGTTCGGGATCGATCACCTGGACGACATCCTGAGCAGCTCGCGTCGCAACAACACTCCGCTCGGCGTCGGGGGGCTGCTGATCTATCACGCCGGCCGTTTCTTCCAGGTTCTGGAGGGGCCGAAGCCGGCAGTCCTCGGCCGGTTCAACCGAATTCTCGCGGACTGGCGCCATTGGGAGGTAGCCATGGTCGACGCCGTGCCGGCCGCCACACGCGTCTTCGACGGCTGGGGCATGGGATACGCCACGCCGGAGGATCTGTCGCCGGCGCTCGCCCGGGAGGTGCAGCGACTCACCGAGGTCGTCGGGCTGGATGGGCCGGGTGGGCCGGACAGGGACGCGGTCATTCGGGATTTGATCGGCTTTCTGGAAGGCTTCGACGAAACGGTGGAGAGCGCTTCGATCTAACGGAGAGCTGAGCGAACAGACCGGGAACGGGCGCTTTCCTCGGGGACGGCTTTCCGGTACTGTCCCTGCATGAGCAGTTTCAGCGAAGAAGACGCCTTCGAGGGCGCCGTTCCGCTTTCCCAGCGGGCCGCGGCCGCACGTCCGACCCCTTACCTCGACGATCTCAACCCGGCTCAGCGCGAGGCGGCGGAGACACTGGAGGGGCCGGTCCTGATGCTGGCGGGCGCGGGGACCGGCAAGACCAAGGCCCTGACCGCGCGGATCGTGCACCTGCTGGCGCAGGGCAAGGCGCGCCCGGACGAGATTCTCTCGGTGACCTTCACCAACAAGGCCGCGCGCGAGATGAAGTCCAGGATCGGACGCATGCTCGGGCAGACGGTCGAGGGGATGCCCTGGCTCGGCACCTTCCACGCGATCTGCGTGAAGCTCCTGCGCCGACATGCGGAGCTGGTCGGGCTGAAGTCCAACTTCACGATTCTCGACACCGACGATCAGCAGCGTCTGCTCAAGCAGCTGATCGTCGCCGCGAACATCGACGAGAAACGCTGGCCGCCCCGGATGCTCTCGGGGATCATCGACAACTGGAAGAACCGCGCCTGGACGCCGGACAAGGTCCCGGCGGCGGAGGCCTCGGCCTTCGACGGGCGCGCGCAAGGCCTCTACGCCGAGTACCAGGCCCGCCTGCGAGAGCTGAACGCCGTGGATTTCGGCGACTTGCTGCTGCACATGGTCACCATCTTTCAGAAATACGAGGACGTGCTCGCCCGCTACCAGCGCTGGTTCAAGTACATCCTCGTCGACGAGTACCAGGATACCAACGTCGCCCAGTACCTCTGGCTGCGGCTTCTGGCTGGGCACAAGAACATCTGCTGCGTGGGCGACGACGACCAGTCGATCTACGGCTGGCGCGGCGCCGAGGTGGGCAACATCCTCCGATTCGAGAAGGATTTTCCCGGGGCGGTGGTCGTCCGCCTGGAACAGAACTACCGCTCGACCGGCCATATCCTCGCCGCTGCCAGCGGGGTGATCGCCGCCAACAAGGGACGGCTGGGCAAGACGCTCTACACGGCGGGCGAGGACGGCGAGAAGGTCCGGCTCATCGGCCATTGGGACGGCGAGGAGGAGGCCCGCTGGATCGGCGAGGAGATCGAGGCGATGCAGGGTGGCACCCGCGGCCTCGATCCGATGAGCCTGGACGACATGGCGATCCTCGTGCGCGCATCGCACCAGATGCGCGCCTTCGAGGACCGGTTCCTGACCATCGGGTTGCCGTACCGCGTCATCGGCGGTCCGCGCTTCTACGAGCGGATGGAGATTCGCGACGCCATGGCCTACTTCCGGCTCGCCGTCTCGCCGGACGACGATCTCGCGTTCGAGCGGATCGTGAACACGCCCAAGCGGGGCCTCGGCGACAAGGCGATCCAGACCATCCAGCGCGCGGCCCGCGACAATGGCGTGAGCCTCGTGGAGGGCGCGCGGCTCTGCGTGGAGAACGGGCTTCTGAAGGGGAAGGGTCTCAAGGAGCTCGGCATCCTGGTCCAGTCCCTGGACCGCTGGCACGGGCAGGTGACCGCCGAGGCAGATACCCACGTCGAGCTCGCGGAGATGATCCTCGACGAGTCCGGCTACACGGCCATGTGGCAGAACGACAAGACGCCGGAGGCGCCCGGGCGGCTTGAGAACCTCAAGGAGCTCGTGAAGGCGCTCGAAGAATTCGAGAACCTGCAGGGCTTCCTCGAGCACGTGGCGCTCATCATGGACAATGGCAGCGAGGAGCAAGGCGCGAAGGTCTCGATCATGACGCTGCACGCGGCGAAGGGCCTGGAGTTCCCGGCGGTCTTCCTCCCGGGGTGGGAGGACGGGCTCTTTCCCTCGCAGCGGTCGATGGACGAGAGCGGCCTCAAGGGACTCGAGGAAGAGCGGCGGCTGGCCTACGTCGGGATCACCCGGGCGGAAATGCTCTGCACCATCTCCTTTGCCGCGAACCGGCGGGTCTACGGGCAGTGGCAGTCCGCGCTGCCCTCGCGGTTCATCGACGAACTCCCGGAGGCGCATGTGGAGGTCCTGACCCCGCCCGGCCTCTACGGCGGCGGCTACGGCGCGGCAGGGATGGCCGCGGCCTCACCTGTGCTGCAGGGGATGGCGGGCTCGAACCTGCACGAGAAGGCCTCGCGGGCGGATGTCTACAACTCTCCCGGCTGGAAACGGATGCAGTCCAGGGCGCAGCAGCGGCCCATGGCGCAGCCGAAGGAGAGCCGGACCATGACGATCGACCTCGAGGCTGTCTCGGCCTACTCGGTCGGGGATCGCGTCTTTCACCAGAAGTTCGGCTACGGCGAGGTCATGGGGCTGGAAGGCGACAAGCTCGAGATCGAGTTCGACAAGGCCGGCGCGAAGAAGGTCGTCGCGCGCTTCGTCGTCCCGGCCGCACAGGCGGACGACGTTCCCTTCTGAGGCATGCGGTGCGGCCCTTCGGGCCGCTCGTTGTTTGCCCGGGATCGCCTCCGGCGATGCCCGGGCGGCGCGGGGCTCTGCCCCGTCCGCGGCTGCGCCGCGGACTCCCCGGGATATTTTCGCCCAGAAGAGTCGGGGGGATCAGCCGCCGGTGTGGCTCATGTGGCGCGAGACGCGCCCGTCGACCGACTGACGGGAATAATCGAAGTCGTGCCCCTTGGGCTTGAGCGCGATGGCCGCGCGGATCGCCTCCTCGAGCGGGCCGTCGCCCTCGGACCCGCGGAGGGGCGCGCGCAGGTCGGATTTCCCTTCCTGACCCAGGCAGGTGTAGATCTCGCCGGTGCAGGTCACGCGCACGCGGTTGCAGCTTTCGCAGAAGTTGTGGCTGAGCGGCGTGATGAAGCCGATGCGCTGGCCAGTTTCCTCCAGCCGGACGTAGCGGGCCGGGCCGCCGGTGTCGTCGGGCAGGTCGGTCACCGTGTAGTGCCGGGCGAGATCCGCGCGCAGGTCGCGCAGGGACCAGTATTGTCCGAGCCGGTCCTCGTTGCCGATGTCGCCCATCGGCATGACCTCGATCCAGGTCAGGTCCATGCCGCGCTCGGCGCAGTACTCGGTCAGGGTGAGCAGCTCGTCCTCGTTGAACCCTTTCAGCGCAACGGCATTCAGCTTGACCCGGAGGCCCGCGGCCTGGGCGGCGTCGAGCCCCCGGAGCACCTGTGGCAGGCGGCCCCAGCGTGTGACGCGGGCGAATTTCTCCTCGTCCAGCGTATCGAGCGAGACGTTGACGCGCCGCACGCCCGCTGCGGCGAGGGCCCCCGCGAACCGCTCGAGCTGGGAGCCGTTCGTCGTGAGGGTGAGCTCGCGGAGGGCGCCGCTCTCGAGGTGACGCGACATCCCCTGGAAGAAGGTCATGATGTCCCGGCGCACCAGCGGCTCTCCCCCGGTGATCCGGAGCTTCTCCACGCCCAGCCGGACGAAGGCCGAACACAGCCGGTCGAGCTCCTCGAGCGTGAGCAGTTCCTTCTTCGGCAGGAAGGTCATGTTCTCGGACATGCAGTACACGCAGCGGAAGTCGCAGCGATCGGTGACCGAAAGCCGAAGATAGCGGATGGCCCGCTGGAAGGGATCGACGAGGGGCGCGTTCATGTCTTGAATCTATGGTTGGGCGGGGTTTGGCGCAAGCGCTTGCGCCACAGGCGTCGCGGGCCTAGCCTCGGCCGCATGAGATATCTCCTGCTTCTTGGCCCCCTGACGTTCGCCGCCTGCGAGAGCCCTTCCTTGCAAGAAAGCCTCCAGCCCACGGCGATGTCGGCGCCCACCGAGGGGCCCTCGGCGTCGGCCGAGCCCGAGACGCTGGATCCCGATCCGCCGCCGCCTCCGCCGGCGGCCGCGACGACCGTCGAGGACTTCGACACCACGAGCGAAGAGGACCGGGCGGAGGCGCTCGCGGCGCCGGCCTCGGAAGGGGCCGGTCTCGGGACGACGCTCGCCACCCTGGGGTCGGCCTCCGATCCGGGCATCTGGCTCAAGACGCCTCTCGTGCAGGAAACGGTCATGGGGCGGGTCGAGTACCAGGGCGAGTCGGTCAACATCGAGCTGCGCCCCTCGGGCGGCGAGGCGGGATCGGGAAGCCAGATCAGCCTGGCCGCGATGCGCCTGATCGGCGCACCGCTCACCGAGATCGTGGAGCTGACCGTCTTCCGGTCCTGATCACTCGACCGTCACGGACTTCGCGAGATTGCGGGGCTGGTCGACATCGGTCCCCTTCGCGACGGCTGTATGATAGGCGAGCAATTGCGCCGGGATCGCGTAGAGGATCGGCGCAAGCAGGGGATCGATCTCGGGCAGGGTCAGCGAGGCCCAGAGCCCGTCGCCGGCCTGCCGGATGCCAGACTTGTCCGAGATTAGGAGCACCTTGCCGCCGCGCGCCATGACCTCCTGCATGTTGCTGACGGTCTTGTCGTAGAGGTGGTCCCGCGGGGCCATGACGATCACCGGGACATGCTCGTCGACGAGGGCGATGGGGCCGTGCTTCAGCTCGCCCGACGCGTAAGCTTCGGCGTGGATGTAGCTGATTTCCTTCATCTTCAGGGCGCCCTCATGGGCGAGCGGGAACATCTGGCCGCGCCCGAGGAAGAGCACGTCCCGTGCTTCGGAGAGGCGACGGGAGAGCGCCGAGGCAGGCTCCTCGATGGTCAGCGCCTGGTTCATCAGGCCGGGCAGCGTGCGGAGCTGCGCGATCTTCTCCGCGAGCCCCTCGTCGGACAGATGTCCGCGATCATGCGCCGCTTTCAGCGCCAGGATCAGGAGGACGGTCAGCTGGCAGGAGAAGGCCTTGGTCGAGGCGACGCCGATCTCGGGCCCGGCATAGAGCGGCAGCACGTGGTCGCTCTCCCGCGCGATCGAGCTCTCGACGACGTTGACGACGGCGCCGATGGAGGCGGCCTTGCCCGAGCAATAGCGCAGGGCGGCGAGCGTGTCGGCGGTCTCCCCGGACTGCGAGACGAAGAGGGCCACGCTCTCCGGGGAGACGGGCGGTTCGCGGTAGCGGAACTCGGAGGCGACATCGACGTCGACCGGGAGCCGGGCGAGTGTCTCGAACCAGTACTTCGCCGTCATGCAGGCGTAGAAGGCCGTGCCGCAGGCCACCAGAGTCAGCCGATCGACCTTGCGGAGATCGAGGCCGGGCGGGGGCAGGGCGATCCCGGTCTCCGTCAGGTAGGCATCGAGCGTGTCGGTGATGACATTCGGCTGCTCGGCGATCTCCTTGGCCATGAAGTGCTTGTAGCCGCCTTTGTCGATCTTGGCCGCGTCGAGATGCACGATCTTGACCGGACGGTTCGCGATCTGCCCGGCCTCGTCCCGGATTTCGACCGAGGTGCGCGAGATGATGGCGTGGTCGCCCTCGTCGAGATAGGTGATCCGGTCGGTCATGGGGGCCAGCGCGATGGCGTCGGAGCCGACGAAGACCTCGCCGTCGCCGTGGCCGATCGCCAGGGGCGAGCCTTTCCTCGCCGCAACGAGGAGGTCATCTTCGCCCTCGAAGAGGAAACAGAGGGCGTAGGCACCCTCGAGCCGCGCGATGGTCTGCTCGGCGGCATCGCGGGGGGAGAGGCCCTCGTTCAGGTAGCGCTCGGCGAGCAGGGCGACCGTCTCAGTGTCGGTCTCGGTCTCGTGCGCGATGCCCGCGGCCTGAAGTTCGTCGCGCAACTCCCTGAAATTCTCGATGATTCCGTTGTGAACGACGGCGACGCGTCCGGCACGGTGCGGGTGCGCGTTGCGCTCGGTCGGGGCGCCGTGGGTGGCCCAGCGGGTGTGGCCGATCCCGGCGCGCCCGTAGAGCGGTTCGTGGACCAGTCGGTCGGAGAGATTGACCAGCTTGCCGACGGCGCGGCGGCGATCGAGCCGGCCCTCGTGCAGGGTGGCGATCCCCGCGCTGTCGTAGCCGCGATATTCCAGGCGGCTCAGGGCCTCCACCAGCCGCGGTGCGGCCTCATGGCCTCCGAGGATACCGACGATTCCGCACATCTCTCTATCCTTTCTGGCTGGCTTTCTTCGCCCGCAGGCGTTCGAAAAAGCGCTGAGCGAAGCCGGGCTTGGCGTCCTGCCGCGCCCGCGCGATGGCGAGGTCGCCGGGGGCGACGTCGCGGGTGATGACGGAGCCCGACGCGGTCATGCTCTGGTCCCCGAGCGTAACAGGGGCGACGAGCATCGTGTTGGAGCCGACGAACACGCCCTCTCCGACACGTGTCCGGTGCTTGAAGACGCCGTCGTAGTTGCAGGTGATGGATCCTGCACCGATGTTCGATCTCCGACCGATGTCCGCGTCGCCGATGTAGCTCAGGTGAGGGACCTTCGCGCCTTCCCCGATCACGGCGTTCTTCACCTCCACGAAATTGCCAACGCGCACATCTTCTCCGAGTTCGGCGCCGGGACGAAGTCGTGCATAGGGGCCGATGACGGCGCCGCGGCTGACGTGGCAACCTTCGAGATGGGAGAAGGCCCGGATTCGAGCGCCGGACTCGACCGTCACGCCGGGGCCGAAGACCACGTTGGGCTCGATCACGGTGTCGCGCCCGATCACGGTGTCGAAGGCCAGATGAACCGTCGCGGGATCGGTCAGGGTGACGCCCGTCTCGAGCGCGTCCTGCCGGGCGCGGTCCTGATAGGCGACTTCGGCGGCGGCGAGATCGGCGCGGCTGTTCACACCCATGGTCTCCGCCTCGTCGCACCGGACGACCGTCGCGCTCAGGCCGCGCTCTCGGGCCAGGGCCGGGACGTCGGTCAGGTAGTATTCACCGGAGGCATTCTCGTTCGAAAGCTCGCCGACCAGTTCCAGCAGCAGATCTGCCTTGGCGCAGAGAAGGCCGGAATTACAGAGGTTTAGGGCGCGTTCCTCCTCCGAGGCATCCTTGAATTCCACGATCCGGATTAGGTCGTCGCCCTCTGTGACAAGGCGTCCGTAGCGGCCGGGATCGCGCGCCTCGAACCCGAGTACGACGATGTCGTGTGTCGCTCGCGCCTCGGCCATGGCCTGCAGTGTTTCGGGTCTGATGAAGGGCGTGTCGCCGTAGAGGACCACGGCATCGCCCTCGGCGCCGCGCAGCGCGTCGCGCGCCTGCGCCACGGCATGGCCCGTCCCGAGCTGCTCTTCCTGGACGACGACGGTCGCCTCGGGGGCCCAGTCCTCGACGGACACGCGGACGCTTTCGGACCCGTGCCCAGCGACCACGACGATCCGTTCGGGATCAAGGGCCTGGCCGGACCTCAGGGCATGGGCGAGCAGGGGGGCTCCCGCAACTTCGTGAAGCACCTTGGGCAGGTCGGAGTTCATCCTTGTGCCTTTCCCTGCCGCGAGCAGGATCAGTGACGTGCCCATGTTTGCCCCTTTGGTTAATCGCGCTTCTTCTACCGGACGCCTTCCCGGTAGCAAGCGCCCGCCCTTTCACAATCTTTGTCCACGGATTACAGCCCCGCCATGCGCAGCGTCATCTTCGATCTCGACGGCACTCTCGCCGATACCAGCCGCGATCTCATCGCCGCGGCGAACAGCTGTTTCCGGGACCTCGGTCTCGGGGACGTGCTCGACCCGCACGCCGATGCGGAAACCGCGTTCCGGGGCGGTCGGGCGATGCTGACGCTGGGATTCGAACGGACCGGTTCGCATGGCGAGGAGGAGATCGACCGCCAGTATCCACGTCTCCTTGATGCCTACGGAGAGGCGATCTGTGTCGAGACGCAGCTCTATCCGGGGGCGATGGACGCCGTCGAGCGACTGAAGGGGCAGGGCTACGCCGTGGGGATCTGCACCAACAAGCCGGAGGGCCTCGCTATCGACCTCCTCGACGCGCTCGGAATTCGCGACGCCTTCGGGGCTCTCGTCGGTGCGGACACGCTTCCCGTCCGCAAACCGGACCCGCGTCCCTTTTCGGACTGCGTTCGGAGGTTGGGGGGCGACCCCGGCCGGAGTTGCCTCGTCGGCGATACCGAGACCGATCGCAAGACCGCCGCGGCCGCGGGCGTGCCTTCGATCCTCGTCGCCTTCGGCCCCTCCGGAGATCGCGTGAACGCCCTTCTGCCGGAAGCCACCATCGCTCATTTCGACGAGCTTCCGGGAACGGTCGAGGCGCTCGCGCTCTAGGCGCTGCCATTGACCGCGCGGCCAGCCACCCCCATCAAGTCGCCATGACAGAGCGCTTCACCGGCAGTTTCACGCAGCAGGAACCGATCCCCGAAGAGGGAATCGCCGCCGCGGTGGAGGTCATGCGCAGCGGCCGGCTTCACCGGTACAACACGGTCCCGGGAGACCCCGGGGAGACGGCGCTGCTGGAGCGGGACTTCGCCGAGGCGGTCGGGGCACGCTACTGCCTGGCGCTCGCCTCCGGCGGCGCGGCCATGACCACTGCGCTGCGGGCGATCGGCGTGGGGCCGGGCGACCCGGTCCTGACCAACGCGTTCACCCTCGCGCCCGTGCCCGGCGCCATCGCGGCGGTGGGCGCCGTGCCCGTCTACGTCGAAGTGACCGAAGACCTCGTGATCGATCTCGACGTTCTCGAGACCAAGATCGGACAGGCCTCGGTTCTGCTCCTCAGCCACATGCGCGGCCACATCTGCGACATGGATCGGCTTATGGACATCTGTCGGACTGCGGGGGTGCGGGTGATCGAGGATTGTGCCCACACGATGGGTGCGCACTGGAACGGCGTTCCCTCCGGCCGCCACGGTCTCGTGGGATGCTACTCGACCCAGACCTACAAGCATCTGAATTCAGGCGAGGGCGGCTTCCTCGTCACCGACGACGATGACGTCATGGCGCGGGCGGTCATCGGATCGGGCAGCTACATGCTCTACGGTCGGCACCTCGCCGCGCCGCCGGAAGAGGCGTTCCGGAAGGTTCGGCTCGAGGTCCCGAATGTCTCGTCTCGGATGGACAATCTGCGCGCGGCCATCCTTCGCCCGCAACTGCGCTCGCTCACCGAACGAGGGCACCGCTGGAATGCGCTCTATCGCGCGATGGAGGAGGGGTTGCGCCACACGCCCGGCCTGACGCTGGTCGGGCGACCGGAGGCCGAGGGCTACGTCGCGTCGTCGTTCCAGTTCCTCCTGCTCGATTGGGACGAGACGAACGTCCGCGCCGTGGTCGCGCGCTGCGCCGCGCGCGGGGTCGAGCTGAAATGGTTCGGCGACGCGGAACCGGTGGCCTTCACCTCGCGGTACGACAGCTGGCGCTACGCCCCGGTGCCGGAGTTGCCGAGAACCGACAGGGTTCTCGCCGGACTGCTGGACATGCGTCTGCCGCTGACCTTCACGACCGAGGACTGCGCCCTCATCGCGCGGATCATCCGGTCGGAGGTCTCCGCCGTCCACCAAGCGGGGCAGGCGGCGGAGTAGCTGCGGAGCGTCCTGCCGGCGCCCGCTTCCCAAGCACGCAACGTAAAGCCTGCGTTAACGAGGCGCGGCACAGGGGCGCGCCCGTTGACCCCGGCAGGCGCGGGGGATAGATCGAGCCCGACAGCAGCCGAAGGAACCGCGGATGGAAGAGTTTCTGAGGGAATACCTCCCCGTCGTCGTCTTTCTGGGGCTGGCCATCGCGCTGGGCCTCGTCTTCCTCCTTGCCGCGGCCATCGTCGCGGTGCGCAATCCCGATCCGGAGAAGGTCAGCGCCTACGAATGCGGCTTCAACGCCTTCGACGACGCGCGGATGAAGTTCGACGTGCGGTTCTACCTTGTCTCGATCCTCTTCATCATTTTCGACCTCGAGATCGCCTTTCTCTTCCCCTGGGCCGTCGCCTTCGGTGAACTGAGCATGGCGGCGTTCTGGTCGATGATGGTGTTCCTGGCCGTCCTGACCATCGGCTTCGCCTACGAATGGAAGAAGGGAGCTCTCGAATGGGAGTAGCGACCAGTGAATTTCAGGCCGGCCCCGACCGCGAGGTCGCGACCCAGGACCTGAACCGGGAACTGCAGGACAAGGGCTTCCTGCTGACCTCAACCGAGGACGTCATCAACTGGGCGCGCACTGGTTCGCTGCACTGGATGACCTTCGGGCTCGCCTGCTGCGCGATCGAGATGATGCACGTCTCGATGCCGCGCTACGACCTGGAGCGGTTCGGCACCGCGCCGCGCGCCTCGCCGCGCCAGTCCGACCTAATGATCGTGGCCGGCACGCTGACCAACAAGATGGCCCCCGCTCTGCGCAAGGTCTACGACCAGATGCCCGAGCCGCGCTACGTGATCTCCATGGGCTCCTGCGCCAATGGCGGGGGCTACTATCACTACAGCTACTCGGTGGTGCGCGGCTGCGACCGCGTCGTGCCGGTCGATGTCTACGTGCCCGGCTGCCCGCCGACGGCGGAGGCGCTGCTCTACGGCGTGCTTCAGCTGCAGCGGAAGATCCGGCGCACCGGCACGATCACCCGGTAGCCAGACGACACGCGTCCCTTGCCGGACGCCCCAGAAGGACGGACAGAGATGCTGGACGAGGCCCTGACCCCCGCGATGCAAGAGCTCGGCGCGTACCTCGAGGCCAAGCGCTCGGACTGCGTCGTCGACTGGAACGTGACGCTCGGCGAGCTGACGGTCGACGTGACGCTCGCGAACCTCGTGGGCTTCGCCGACTTCCTCAAGACCGACGAGACCTGCCGGTTCTCGACCCTCGTGGACATCACCGCGGTCGACTACCCGGGCCGCGCCAAGCGGTTCGACGTCGTATACCACTTCCTCTCGATGTACCGGAATCACCGGATTCGCCTGAAAACCGCCGTGCGGGAAGAGGACATGGTCCCCTCGCTGACCGGCGTCTATCCCGCCGCCGACTGGTTCGAGCGGGAGGTCTTCGACATGTACGGGCTGCTCTTTTCGGGCCATCCCGACCTGCGGCGCATCCTCACGGACTACGGCTTCCGCGGGCATCCGCTGCGCAAGGACTTCCCGACGACGGGCTACACTGAGGTCCGCTACGATGAGGAAGCCAAGCGCGTGGTCTACGAGCCGGTGAAGCTCGTTCAGGAATACCGCCAGTTCGACTTCATGTCGCCCTGGGAAGGGGCGGACTACGTCCTTCCGGGGGACGAGAAGGAAGGGGAGTCCCAATGATGGACGGCACGCCGACCAAGGGCTTCGACGACGTCGAGACGTCCGAGCAGAAGATCCGCAACTTCAACATCAACTTCGGTCCCCAGCACCCGGCGGCGCACGGCGTGCTGCGGCTGGTGCTGGAACTCGACGGCGAGATCGTCGAGCGGGTGGACCCGCATATCGGCCTGCTCCACCGGGGCACCGAGAAGCTGATGGAGAGCCGGACCTACCTCCAGAATCTGCCGTATTTCGACCGGCTCGACTACGTCGGCACCATGAACCAGGAACACGCCTGGGTCCTGGCCATCGAGAAGCTGACCAAGGTCGAGGTTCCGCGCCGGGCGCAGCTCATCCGCGTGCTCTACTGCGAAATCGGCCGCATCCTGAACCACCTGCTGAACGTGACCACGCAGGCCATGGACGTGGGCGCCCTGACGCCCCCGCTCTGGGGCTTCGAGGAGCGTGAGAAGCTGATGATCTTCTACGAGCGCGCCTGCGGGGCGCGGCTCCACGCGGCCTACTTCCGCCCCGGCGGCGTCCACCAGGACCTGCCGAGCAAGCTGATCGACGACATCGCCGCCTGGGCGACGACGGACTTTCCGAAGTTTCTCGAGGACATGAACGAGCTTGTCACCGAGAACCGGATCTTCAAGCAGCGCAACGTCGACATCGGCATCGTGACCGAGCAGGACTGCCTCGATCACGGCTATTCGGGCGTCATGGTCCGCGGGTCGGGCCTCGCCTGGGATCTCCGCCGTGCTCAGCCCTACGAGTGCTACGACGAGTTCGAGTTCCAGATCCCCGTGGGCAAGAACGGCGACTGCTATGACCGCTACCTCGTCCGCATGGCCGAGATGGAGCAGTCGCGCCGCATCATCCTGCAGGCCTGCGAGAAGCTGAAGGACCCGGCGAACATGGGCGACGTGCTGGCCCGCGGCAAGCTGACGCCGCCGCCGCGCGCCGAGATGAAGACCTCGATGGAGGCCCTCATCCACCACTTCAAGCTCTATACCGAAGGCTTCCACGTGCCCGAGGGCGAGGTCTACGCCTGTGTCGAGGCCCCCAAGGGCGAGTTCGGCGTCTACCTCGTGGCCGACGGCACGAACCGGCCCTACCGCGCCAAGATCAGGGCGCCGGGCTACCTGCACCTTCAGTCCATGGACTACCTCTGCAAAGGCCACCAGCTGGCCGACGTCTCGGCCATCCTCGGTTCTATCGATATCGTCTTCGGCGAAGTCGACCGGTGATGGTCCAGGCGCCCGGCGTCCTGCTCGCCGCCGGGCTGCCGGAATAGAGGGGACCGCACCGGCGAGAGGTCGCCCGTCCTGCCGCGGCAGGGCAGGGGCTGACATTGCGCCGCTGCGGTCCCCGCCCTAGGCTCTCCCGACGCCAGCCCAGGAGGACCGACCATGAAATCGCTTCCAGCCCTGCTCGCCGTCCTGGCGGTCTCCGCCTGCGCCACGGCGCCGCAGCCGCCCCAGCGTCCGGCGGGCGTGACCGACGCCGACCTCGCGCTCTTCCGCTCGGCCGTGGCCCAGGCCGGCTGTCGCGTCGGGGGGCCTCGGGAAGCGGAGATCGTCGAAGCCCGCACGGGGTTCGAGGACAACAAGCTTCGGGCGATCACGGAATACCTCGCCGCCTCCGGGGAAATGCGCGAGACCTCTCCACTGGGTTTCGTACTGACCTCCGGGCCCTGCGCCGTCACCGCGTGACAGGTTGACCCCCCTCGCACCCGGCGCTACCCCGTCGCCGAACCGGGTCCCCGCGCGGGCCCCGAGCGCCGATTTGGGAGCCTGACCCGATGCTGAGACGCCTCAACCCCGAGCAGCCCGAGAGCTTCGCCTTCACGCCCGAGAACCAGGCCTGGGCCGAGGCGCAGATGACGAAGTATCCCGAGGGCCGCCAGGCCTCGGCGATCATAGCGCTTCTCTGGCGTGCGCAGGAACAGGAAGGCTGGCTGACGAAGCCGGCGATCGAACATGTCGCGGAGATGCTCGGGCTCGCCTACATCCGCGCGCTCGAGGTTGCGACCTTCTACTTCATGTTCCAGCTGCACCCCGTGGGGTCGGTGGCCAACATCCAGATCTGCGGCACCACTTCCTGCATGATCTGCGGGGCCGAGGACCTGATGGCGGTCTGCAAGGAAAAGATCGCCCCCGCGCCGCATACTCTGTCGGACGACGGCAAGTTCTCCTGGGAAGAGGTCGAGTGCCTCGGCGCCTGCGCCAACGCGCCCATGGCCCAGATCGGCAAGGACTACTACGAGGATCTCACCGAAGAGAGACTCGCCTGGATCATCGACGAGCTTGCCGCGGGTCGCGTGCCGACCCCCGGACCGCAGACCGGACGCTATGCCTCCGAGCCTGCTGCGGGTCTGACCTCGCTGAAGGAGTACGAGGCGGACAAGAGTCCCGCCAATGCCTCCGTCGCCCTGGCTCAGGAACTGGGTGACACGGTCAAGCGCATCGACGGCACCGAGGTGCCGCTGCGGGCGCCCTGGGGCGATGCCGGTGGCCGCGCGGCCCCGACCGGCCAGGCCTCCCGCGACGAGCTTCTGGGGCCCGAGGGTCCGACCGGCCGGCAGGGCGGTCGCCGCAAGGGCGAAGGTCCCGCGCCGCGCGACCGGGGCGAGGCGAGCGACAAGGTCTCCGAAGCTCCCGGCGAGGCGCCTGGCAGCGAGGCGACCGGTCGCCCGGCCGAGCGCGCCGGCACGGCCCCTTCGGAAGACACCGGCGCCAAGGCCGAAGAGGCCCGCCTCGAAGCCGACGCCGAGGGCGAGGACACGCCGGCACCCGGCGCACCGGACACCGAAGAGGTCAAGCCGGAGACGCTCGATGCGCCGCGGGGCGACAAGGACGACCTCAAGAAGCTCCGGGGCGTCGGCCCGCAGCTGGAAAGGCTCCTCAACGAAATGGGTTTCTACCATTTCGACCAGATCGCCTCCTGGGGGCCGGGCGAGATCGCCTGGGTCGACAACCGGCTCAAGTTCAAGGGCCGGATCGAGCGGGACGACTGGGTCTCCCAGGCCCGGGACCTCGCGAAGCGCAACTGAGCCAGGGGCCCATCGGGCCCCGCTCACGCGCAGACGGTTCTCAGACGCCACAAAACCGCTATTCTCCTCCTGAGAGAGGCGCCGCCACTCGCCGGCGCCCGGTTAACTGGGAGAGTTTGCGATGGCGGAGAATCAAACCGGACACCTCAGGTGCCAGGCCGGATGCTGGGCCGCAGGCGGCGCGGCGGGCCTGATCGCCGCGGTGATGCTGCCGCTTCTCGGCGGCATCTCCGTCACCGGCGGCATCTTCCTGGGGATCCTGCTGGCGATCGGGATCGCCATCTTCCTCAGCCTCGTCGTCTGCCCCAAGTCTCAGCCCATGGGCGGCGAGACGATCAGCAAGACGACCGCCGCCACGGTGGGGCAGGGGAATACGGGCGCTTCTGGCTCCGGGGGCTCTGGCAGCGGCTCCTTCTCGCCGCGCACCGAGTACGGGCGGTCCTCGTCGGCGAAAGGGGCCTCGGCCGCACCAACGACCAGCGCGACGGCCGCTTCCGCTCCCGGGACATCGGAAGCCGAGGCCGGACCCGCCTCCGACCCGACGCCGCAACCCGCTCCGGGCGTCGCTGGGGCCTCCGAGGCCGACGCCACGCCGTCGGGCGGACTCTCGCCGCAGGAATCCGACAAGCCGGAGACGCTTTCTTCCGCCCGGGCCGGCGGCCCGGACGACCTCAAGAAGATCAAGGGTGTCGGCCCCAAGCTCGAGCAGCAGCTGCACGGCATGGGCTTCTACCACTACGACCAGATCGCGAACTGGTCCGACAGGGAGGTGGCCTGGGTGGACGACAACCTCGAAGGCTTCCGGGGCCGCGTGACGCGCGACGACTGGGTCTCGCAGGCGAAGACGCTCTCACAGGGCGGCACCCCCTAGGCGGCTCTTGCTGCGCTGCGGCGTCTGAGTCAGGATCGGAGCCGGGCGCCACCGCCCGGCGTCCGCGATCACCAGGAGTGACGACCGATGACTGCCACCAGCTCTTCCGCTCCCGCATTTCCCGGAATGATCCCTGCGACCGCCATGATGCCCTTCGGCCTTCCCGTCGCGATGAGCATGGCCGGCGCCTTCGCCATGCAGCGCTACATCTGGCGCATGAGCCTGGCCGGGCCGATGCTCGCCCTGCGCGGTGCCGCCCCGCTGATGCGGACGCCCGCGGCGGTGGCGGTCGATGCGACGCCCGAGCCGCTGGTCCCGTCGGACGAGCCGGACACCGACGCCCTCCACGAGGTTGCTCAGCCCGGCGCCAGGTCCGAGCCCGCGCCCGATCTCGAGGCGGCAACCAAGGAGACACCCGAGGGTCCGCACCGCCCGCCAGGGCTCGACGCCCCCCGCGGTGGCGTCGCGGACGATCTGACGCTGCTCAACGGGGTGGGGCCGAAGCTCGCCCAGCAGCTCCGTGCGCTCGGCATTCACCATTTCGACCAGATCGCCGCCTGGAGCGAGGCGGAGGTCGCCTGGATCGACGAGAACCTCGAAGGCCCGCCGGGCCGCGCCAGCCGCGGCGGCTGGGTCGAGGCGGCCTCGGTCCTCGCCGAGGGCCAATGACCGGCGCCGACCCGATTCCGCTGCTCGCCAGGCACATGGCACCGGCGGCCGTCTTCGCCGGTGCCGCACTGGCGCCCGGCCTCGTCCTCTGGCGTCATGCCCTGGCGGGTCCGATGATGGCGGCCGGGCTCATACGGCCCACGACGCCTCCGGCACCGAAGACGGCCGCCACCAGAAAGACAAAGGTCACCTACCGTCCGCCGGGCCGGCACGCGCGCAGCGCCGAGGTGACCCTGGTGGCCTTCCCGGGCGGGGCCCTATGAGCGACGAAGACGACCGGCACATCGCGCGGCAGGCCCGCCAGGCGGCGCTCGCCATCGCGGGCGGGGGGCTCCTCGCCATCCTCGCGCCCTTTCTCGTCCGCCTGACCGGGGTGCCCCCACGTTACGAGATCCTGCTCTATCTCGTCGCACTGGCTGCGTTCATTTGGGCACTGGCTGTCACGGTCCGCATCTGGCAAAAGACCCGAAATCGCTGACGTTCCCGCGGGAGACCGGACATGCTCAAGGACGAAGACCGCATCTTCACCAACCTTTACGGGATGCACGACCGCACCCTTGCGGGCGCCAAGGCGCGCGGCCACTGGGACGGCACCGCCGATCTCATCAAGAAGGGCAAGGACTGGATCGTCGAGGAGATGAAGGCCTCCGGCCTGCGCGGCCGTGGCGGCGCGGGCTTCCCGACCGGCCTCAAGTGGTCCTTCATGCCGAAGGAGAGCGACGGTCGCCCGGCCTATCTCGTGGTCAATGCCGACGAATCCGAGCCCGGGACCTGCAAGGACCGGGAGATCATGCGCCACGATCCGCACACGTTGATCGAGGGCTGCCTGATCGCCAGCTTCGCCATGAACGCCCATGCCTGCTACATCTACATCCGCGGCGAATACATCCGCGAGCGGGAGGCGCTGCAGGCGGCCATCGACGAGGCCTACGACGACGGGCTGCTCGGCAAGAACGCCGCCGGGTCCGGCTGGGACTTCGACCTCTACCTGACCCACGGCGCCGGCGCCTACATCTGCGGAGA
Source organism: Histidinibacterium aquaticum (assembly GCF_008710275.1). Taxonomy (GTDB): domain Bacteria; phylum Pseudomonadota; class Alphaproteobacteria; order Rhodobacterales; family Rhodobacteraceae; genus Oceanicola; species Oceanicola aquaticus. The sequence goes on along the minus strand of NZ_VYQE01000001.1, from coordinate 47,455 downwards.
GGAAACCGCCCTGCTGGAAAGCCTCGAGGGCAAGAAGGGCATGCCGCGCATGAAGCCGCCCTTCCCGGCGGGCGCGGGCCTCTACGGCTGCCCGACGACGGTGAACAACGTCGAGTCGATCGCCGTCGTCCCCACCATCCTGCGCCGCGGCGCGAGCTGGTTCGCGGGGTTCGGGCGCGAGCGGAACGCGGGCACCAAGGTCTTCGCGATTTCCGGCCACGTGAACAATCCCTGCGTCGTCGAGGAGGCGATGTCGATCTCCTTCGAGGAGCTGATCGAGACCCATTGCGGCGGCATCCGCGGCGGCTGGGACAACCTCAAGGCGGTGATCCCCGGCGGGTCATCCGTGCCCTGCGTGCGCGGCGAGAACATGAAGGACGCGATCATGGACTTCGATTACCTGCGCGGCGAGCTGGGCTCCGGCCTCGGCACGGCGGCGGTGATCGTGATGGACAAGTCAACCGACATCATCAAGGCGATCTGGCGGCTCTCGAAGTTCTACAAGCACGAGAGCTGCGGCCAGTGCACGCCCTGCCGCGAAGGCACGGGCTGGATGATGCGGGTGATGGACCGCCTGGTGAAGGGCGAGGCCGCGGTCGAGGAGATCGACATGCTCTTCGAGGTCACCAAGCAGGTCGAGGGCCACACGATCTGCGCGCTCGGCGACGCGGCGGCCTGGCCGATCCAGGGTCTCATCCGCAACTTCCGGGACGAGATCGAGGAGAGGCTCAAGTCCGGCCGCGTCCCCATCGCCGCGGAGTAAGCCGGGGCGTCCAAATTTGGACGCCACCTCAAGTCATTGAAATGTCTATGCAAGCCCCGCCAGATTGACGGGGCTTGTCTGTCTTCTGGGCCCCAATATCCCGGGGAGTCCGCGGCCACGGGCCGCGGGCGGGGCAGCGCCCCGAAGCCGCCCGGAGATCGCCATCGGCGATCACCGGGCTTGCAAGGCGCGGCCGCCAGGCCGCTCCGCGTCCTCGGGTCAGGTCAGTATTTCGCCGTCGCGTCGCTGGCCGGGAAGGTCTCGTCGAGCCGTTCGTCCTGCTCGGACCAGTCGCGCCAGTCCTCGCCGTCGGGGGTCGGCGAGCTGCGGCGCTCGTCGGGCGAGGGGTGGGGGTGATCGTAGCCGCGGGACCGACCGTCGCCGTCCATGGCCTTGCGGAACTTGGCGCCGAGGTAGGCGGTGACGCCGAGCACGGCGGCACGGCGGACGAAACTGCGGACGAGAGACATCTGCGCCTCCTGATCGTTGCGAGGAAATTCGTCCCCAAAAACCCCCGGCGGGGCGGGCGGGTTCCGGCATCTGCCCGCCGAGCGCCGGGGCTTGCTATTGCATAGCCGCGCCCCCGGGCCGATCTCTGGCCCATAACAAGAGCAGACCGGGACACGATCCATGCGCAAGACAGTCACCGCCCTGACCCTCCTGGCCGCGAGCGCCGCCCAGGCCGCACCGCTCGCCGAAGAACGGGTGATCCGCGAGGGCCTCATCGCCGCGGGAATCGCCTACGAGATCGGCGAGGTCTGCGACAGTCTCGACGCGCGTCTCCTGCGCGGGCTGGCCTACCTGGAGCAGCTGCGCGGCACGGCTCTGGAGCTGGGCTACACACGCGCCGAGATCGAGGCCTTCCTCGACGACGACGCGGAGGCCGACCGGCTGGAGGCCGAGGCCCGCGCCCGTCTCGCGGCCAAGGGCGCGGTCAAGGGCATCGCCGAGAGCCACTGCGCCGTGGGGCGCGCCGAGATCGCGGCCGGCACGACCATCGGCCAGCTTCTGCGCTAGGATCGGGCAGGGCCCGGCCCCGCGTCGATTTTTCGCCGGATTGCCGCCGCCTCCCCACTGGCATTGCCTGCCGGTGCGCGATAGGTAGCGGCAAAACGGGTGCGCCCGCGAGCGGCGGCGCGCGCAGCGAGCGATCGAAAGGGCCCATCCCCATGTCCGATTTGCGCAAGGTCGTCATCGACGAAAAAGAGGTCGAAGTGCCGGGGGCGATGACCCTCATCCAGGCCTGCGAAGAGGCCGGCATCGAGATCCCGCGCTTCTGTTACCACGAACGGCTGTCGATCGCCGGCAACTGCCGCATGTGCCTCGTCGAGGTGGTCGGCGGCCCGCCGAAGCCCGCCGCCTCCTGCGCCATGCAGGTCAAGGACCTGCGCCCCGGTCCCGAGGGCCAGCCGCCGGTCGTCAAGACGAACTCGCCGATGGTCAAGAAGGCCCGCGAGGGGGTGATGGAGTTCCTGCTCATCAACCACCCGCTGGACTGCCCGATCTGCGACCAGGGCGGCGAATGCGACCTGCAGGACCAGGCGATGGCCTACGGCGTCGACTTTTCGCGCTACCGCGAGCCCAAGCGCGCCACCGAGGACCTTGATCTCGGGCCCCTGGTCGAGACCCACATGACGCGCTGCATCTCCTGCACCCGCTGCGTGCGCTTCACGACCGAAGTGGCCGGCATCCACCAGATGGGCCAGACCGGCCGGGGCGAGGACGCCGAGATCACCAGCTATCTCAACGAGACCCTTCACTCCAACATGCAGGGCAACATCATCGACCTTTGCCCGGTGGGGGCGCTGGTCTCGCGCCCCTATGCCTTCACGGCCCGGCCCTGGGAGCTGACGAAGACCGAGAGCGTCGACGTCATGAACGCCATGGGTGCGGCGATCCGCGTGGATACCAAGGGCCGCGAGGTCATGCGGATCCTGCCCCGCAACCATGACGGCATCAACGAGGAGTGGATCGACGACAAGACCCGCTTCGTGATCGACGGTCTGCGCCGCCAGCGGCTCGATCGGCCCTACATCCGCGAGAACGGCAAGCTGCGCCCGGCCACCTGGCCCGAGGCGCTCGGAAAGGCGGCATCGGCGCTGAAGGGCGCGAAGAAGGTCGCGGGCCTCGTGGGCGATCTCGCCCCGGTCGAGGCTGCCTATGCTCTGAAGGGCCTCGTGGGCTCGCTCGGCGGGGCGGTCGAGGCGCGGGTCGACGGAGCGATGCTCGGCACGTCGGACCGGTCCGGCTACGTGGGCGACGCCACGATCGCCGAACTCGACACCGCCGGTCACGTCATTCTCGTGGGCAGCAACCCCCGGGCCGAGGCGCCGGTGCTCAACTCCCGTATCCGCAAGGCCTGGCTGCGCGGCGCGGCGGTGAGCCGGATCGGCGCGCCGGTGGACCTGACCTACGACGTGGCCGAGCTCGGCGCGGACCGGGCGGCGCTCTCGAAGCTGGCCGGGCAGGACCTGTCGGGCACCGAAGGTACGATTATCGTGCTCGGCATGGGCGCGCTCATGGGCCCGGACGCCGCTGGCGTGCTGGCGACCTGCCGCAAGATGGCCGAGGCCGCGGGCGGCAAGCTGCTGATCCTTCACACCGCGGCGGCCCGCGTCGGCGCGCTGGACGCCGGCTGCCACGCCGAAGGTGGGTTGGGTGCCGCGCTCGACGGGGCGGACGTTGTCTACAGCCTCGGGGCCGACGAGACCGAGATCCCGGACGGTCCCTTCGTCATCTACCAGGGCAGCCACGGCGACCGCGGCGCGCATCGCGCCGACGTGATCCTGCCTGCCGCCGCCTACACCGAGGAAAACGGCCTCTTCGTGAACCTCGAGGGCCGGCCCCAGCTGGCGCTGCGCGCGGCCTTCCCACCTGGCGAGGCCAAGGAGAACTGGGCGATCCTGCGGGCGCTTTCGGCCGAGGTGGGCCAGGTTCTGCCCTTCGACAGCCTCGCGCAGCTGCGGCAGGCGCTCATCGGCGAGCTGCCGCACCTGGGCGATCTCGACGAGCTTCAGCCGATCGAGCCCGGTCCCGCGGGCGACACCTCGCTTGGGGAGGGCGATTTCGCCTACGCGATCGAGGAGTTCTACCTCACGAACCCGATCGCCCGCGCCTCCGCCCTGATGGGTGAGCTCGCGGCGGGCGCCAAGGCGCGCGGCGGGGACCGGATCGCCGCGGAGTGAGCGCGATGCGCCGCTTCGCCCTGGCCCCGGTGCTGTTCGCGCCGCTGCTCGCCGCCTGCGGCGCGGCGCCGCAGGACGCCCCCGACGCGGAGGCGCCCGAGGGCCCTCCGCCGGTCTACGAGGGCATCGAGACACGTCTTCTGGACGGCGATCTGGTCAATTTCCGCGTTGCCATGCGCAATGCGGAGGGGCCGGTGGACCTGCGGCTCTACGCCGAATGCGCCGCGGCGCAGTACACGCTCATCCGCGGCTACCAGTACGCCCGTCACCTGCGCACGAACGTCGAGGAAGAGGGTGGAATCTGGCTGGCGGATGCTGTTTACACCATCTCGCCGGGCCTGCCCGCAGGCCTGCAAACCATTGACGCCGCGTTCACGGTCGAGACCTGCGAGCGCGCCGGCGTACCGACGGTCTGAGAGGACATACGCATGGTCGAGTTCTTCACCACCACCAATCTCGGGATCGTGCTGCTGGTCCTCGGGCAGTGCCTGCTGGTGATCCTGCCGATCTTCATCAGCCTGGCCTTCCTGATGTACGCCGACCGCAAGGTCTGGGCCGCTGTGCAGATGCGCCGCGGCCCCAACGTGGTGGGGCCCTGGGGCCTGCTGCAGAGCTTCGCGGACTTCCTGAAGTACGTGGTCAAGGAGATCGTCGTCCCGGCGGGCGCCGACAAGACGGTCTTCTTCCTCGCGCCGATGATCGCCTTCATCGTGCCGATCGTCGCCTGGGCGGTGATCCCCTTCAACGAAGGCTGGGTGCTGGCCGACCTCAACGTGGCGGTGCTCTACATCTTCGCGATCTCCTCGCTGGAGGTCTACGGGATCATCATGGGCGGCTGGGCCTCGAACTCGAAGTATCCCTTCCTGGGCTCGCTCCGCTCGGCGGCGCAGATGATCTCCTACGAAGTCTCCATCGGCCTCATCATCATCGGCGTGATCATCTCGACCGGCTCGCTGAACCTCAGCGCCATCGTCATGGCGCAGGACGGCGACTGGGGGATCTTCAACTGGTACTGGCTGCCGCACTTCCCGATGATGTTCCTGTTCTTCATCTCGGCCCTCGCGGAGACCAACCGCCCGCCCTTCGACCTGCCGGAGGCCGAATCCGAGCTCGTGGCCGGCTACCAGGTCGAGTACAGCTCGACGCCCTTCCTGCTCTTCATGATCGGCGAGCTGATGGCCGTGGTGCTGATGTGCGCCCTGGTGTCGGTGTTCTTCCTCGGCGGCTGGCTTTCGCCCATCCCGTTCCTGCCAGACGGCGTGCTCTGGATGGCGCTGAAGATGCTCTTCTGCTTCTTCATCTTCGCCATGGTGAAGGCGATCACGCCCCGGTTCCGCTACGACCAGCTGATGCGGCTGGGCTGGAAGGTCTTCCTGCCCATTTCGCTCGCCTGGGTCGTGCTGGTGTCCTTCCTTGCCAAATTCGAGGTCCTCGGCGGGTTCTGGGCCCGCTGGGCGATTGGAGGCTGAGATGACTCAGATCGACTACACCCGCGCCGCGAAGTACTTTCTGCTTCAGGACTTCTTCGCCGGCTTCAAGGTGGGGCTGAAGTACTTCTTCGCTCCCAAGGCGACGCTGAACTACCCGCACGAAAAGGGCCCGCTGAGCCCGCGCTTCCGGGGCGAGCACGCGCTGCGCCGCTACCCCAACGGCGAGGAACGCTGCATCGCCTGCAAGCTCTGCGAGGCGATCTGCCCGGCTCAGGCCATCACCATCGACGCCGAACCGCGCGAGGACGGCAGCCGTCGGACCACGCGTTACGACATCGATATGACCAAGTGCATCTACTGCGGCTTCTGCCAGGAGGCCTGCCCGGTCGATGCGATCGTCGAGGGACCGAACTTCGAGTTCTCCACCGAGACCCGGGAAGAGCTCTACTACGACAAGCAGAAGCTCCTGGAAAACGGGGAGCGCTGGGAAGCCGAGATCGCGCGCAACCTGGAAATCGACGCGCCCTACCGATGAGCGGACAGGCGGGACACAGACATCCCGCCGTCTCGCGGAGACGCCATGAGTGATCAGAGCAACCCCTTCGAGGCGATGATGAAGATGGGCCAGGACTGGGCCCGGGCCATGAATCCCGCGCTCGAGACCTTCACGCCCAAGGGGTTCGAGCAGATGTGGCCGACGATGCCCGCCGGAATGATGGAGAGCTTTCTCGGCAAGACCTTCAATCCGGAGGGGCTCGATGCGAAGACACGGCTGCTCTTGACGCTGCAGGGTCTGACCATCATGGGAGCCCAAGCGGAGAGCCAGGTCCGGCTTACCGTGCGCCACGCCCGGGAGGCGGGGGCGACGAAACAGGAGATCGCCGAGACGATCGCGACGGCCGCGGTGTTCGGCGGCGTACCGGCCATGACCAAGGCGATGGAACTCGCCAACGAGGTCATGGAAGAGGGAAAGGACGAGGATCAATGACCCCAGCCGTCATCGCCTTCTACATCTTCGCGACCGCCACGGTCGCCGGGGGGCTGTTTACCGTCATCGCCCGGAACCCGGTGCACTCCGTGCTCTGGCTCATCCTGGCCTTCCTCTCGTCCGCCGGGCTCTTCATCCTGCTCGGGGCCGAGTTCGTCGCGATGCTGCTGATCATCGTCTATGTCGGCGCGGTCGCGGTGCTCTTCCTCTTCGTGGTCATGATGCTCGACATCGACTTCGCCGCGCTGAAGGCTGAGATGGCAAAGTACATGCCGTTGGCGCTGCTGATCGGTGTCGTGATCCTGATGCAGCTCGCGCTGGCCTTTGGCGTCTGGACCTTCGGCGAGGGCGCCGAGATGCGCCGCGCCGTGCCGGTCGAGGGCGGCGTGCAGAATACCACGGGCCTCGGCCTCGTGCTCTACGACCGCTACATCCTGCTTTTCCAGCTGGCGGGTCTCATCCTGCTGGTCGCGATGATCGGGGCGATCGTCCTGACGCTGCGCCACCGCGAGGACGTGAAGCGGCAGGACATCCTGGCGCAGATCTACCGCGATCCGGCCAAGTCGATGGAGCTCAAGGACGTGAAGTCGGGGCAGGGGCTCTGATGCGCTTCGTCTCGTTCTCCCGGATCGCGCCCGCGCTGATCCTCGCCGCCGGCTCGGCCGCGGCGCAGGCGCCCGCGCCCGAGGCCTGCGTGCCCATGTCCGGGGACGAGGCGCTCTCGGAGGTGCCGCAGGACCTGGGGCAGGGCTTCGTCGCGCAGGCCTACACGGACGCGGCGAGCGAAGAGGTTCCCGATCCCTTCGTGGTCTTCACAGAGTGCGAGAGCGGCTTTCTCCTGATCGCTGCTCAGCCGGAGCTGCCGAATGGCGAGCGCCGGACGTCCGACGAGATCGTGGGCTTCATGCAGGAGGCGCTGGCCTCGGAGGTGGAGTTCTCCGGCCAGGACATCGCCTTTCGCCTAACGGCGAACGGCGCCCCCGCGCAGGTGCGCCAGAGCGAGCGGCAGAACTGCGGCTGCGCGGCCTTCTACCCCGACGCGGGCGAGGGGCTGACGCCCTGGCAGCCGCCGGAATGAAGGCCGGCCCCGCCATCGCGGTGATCGTCGCGATCGTCGTCGGGGTAGCGGTGGCAAATGGATTTTCCGGCGGTTAAGAGAGCCGCCAAGTGAACGAGGGACAGATGGGACAGAGTGCAGGGATCGCACAGCGGGCAAGGGGAGACCGGTCATGAGCCGCAACACCATCATTCTCGTCGTGGTCATCGTGGCCATTCTCATCATCGGCGGATTCGTCAGCCTCTGAAGCGGACGGAAGAGGGACCAGGGACATGATCGGACTGGAACACTACCTGACGGTGGCGGCGGCGCTTTTCGTCATCGGGATCTTCGGCCTCTTCCTGAACCGGAAGAACGTCATCATCCTGCTGATGTCGATCGAGCTCATGCTGCTGTCGGTCAACATCAACTTCGTGGCCTTCTCCTCGTACCTCGAGGATCTGACGGGCCAGGTCTTCACGCTCTTCGTCCTGACGGTCGCCGCGGCCGAGGCGGCGATCGGGCTCGCGATCCTCGTCTGCTTCTTCCGCAACCGCGGCACGATTGACGTGGAAGACATCAACGTGATGCGGGGCTGACACCATGGCGCAGATCATCCTCTTCGCGCCGCTGATCGGCGCGCTCATCGCGGGCTTCGGCTGGCGGATCATCACCGAGCAGGGCGCGCAGTGGGTCACCACCGGCCTGCTCTTCGTCGCCTGCTTCTTCTCCTGGATCATCTTCTTCACCCTGCCGATGGAGACCCAGCAGATCGAGATCATGCGCTGGATCTCGTCCGGCACGCTCGACACCTACTGGGCGATCCGGCTGGACCGGCTGACGGCGATCATGCTGATCGTCATCACCAGCGTCTCGGCGCTCGTGCACCTCTATTCCTTCGGGTACATGGCGCACGACGAGAACTTCCGGCACGGCGAGCACTACAAGGCGCGCTTCTTCGCCTACCTGTCGTTCTTCACCTTCGCGATGCTGATGCTCGTGACGGCCGACAACCTGGTGCAGATGTTCTTCGGCTGGGAGGGCGTGGGCCTCGCCTCGTACCTGCTGATCGGCTTCTACTACCGCAAGCCTTCCGCCAACGCCGCCGCGATCAAGGCCTTCGTTGTGAACCGTGTCGGCGACTTCGGCTTCGCGCTCGGCATCTTCATGCTGTTCTTCCTCGTGGACAGCATCCAGTTCAACGACATCTTCGCGGCGGCGCCCGAACTGTCCGAGACCGTCGTGACCTTCCTCTGGTCCGACTGGAACGCGGCCGAGGTCGTGGCCTTCCTTCTCTTCATCGGCGCCATGGGCAAGTCGGCGCAGCTGCTGCTGCACACCTGGCTGCCGGACGCGATGGAGGGCCCGACGCCGGTCTCGGCCCTGATCCACGCGGCGACCATGGTCACCGCGGGCGTCTTCCTGGTCTGCCGCATGTCGCCGATCATGGAATTCGCGCCCTGGGCCACGGGCTTCATCACCGTGGTGGGCGCGGCGACGGCCTTCTTCGCCGCGACGGTGGGTCTCGTGCAGACCGACATCAAGCGCGTGATCGCGTATTCGACCTGTTCGCAGCTCGGCTACATGTTCGTGGCCGCGGGCGTGGGCGTCTACTCGGTGGCGATGTTCCACCTCTTCACACATGCCTTCTTCAAGGCGATGCTCTTCCTCGGCGCGGGCTCCGTGATCCACGGGATGCACCACGAGCAGGACATGCGGAACTACGGCGGCCTGCGGAAGAAGATGCCCTATACCTTCTGGGCGATGATGATCGGGACGCTGGCCATCACCGGCGTCGGCATCCCGCTCACGCACATCGGCTTCGCCGGCTTCCTGTCCAAGGACGCGGTGATCGAGAGCGCCTGGGCCGGCGGCGGGGCCTTCGCCTTCTGGGCGCTGGTCATCGCGGCGGCCTTCACGAGCTTCTACTCCTGGCGGCTGATGTTCCTGACGTTCTTCGGCAAGCCGCGTGGCGACAAGCATACGCATGAGCACGCGCATGAGAGCCCGACGGTCATGACCGCGCCGCTCGGCGTGCTGGCGCTCGGCGCCGTCTTCGCCGGGATGATCTGGTACGCGCCCTTCTTCGGCGAGCACGACCGCGTGAACCGCTTCTTCGGCATCCCGACGACCCACGAGGCCGTCGAGGAGACAGGCGGCGAAGAGGGCGAAGTAGCCGAAGGCGTCGGCGTCGGCGCTGCTGTCGAGGAACTCGCCGAGGGCGACGTCGAGGCGGCGGGAGAGGCCGTGACAGAGCCCACCGACGAGGAGCATGCCGAGGCGAGCTACGCCGCGCCGGGCGAGGGGGCGATCTACATGAGCCCCGACAACCACGTGATGGACGGCGCGCACCACGCGCCGACCTGGGTCAAGGTCTCGCCCTTCATCGCGATGCTCCTGGGCTTCGGGGTCTCCTACCTGATGTACATCCGCCGCCCCGATCTGCCGGGCAAGCTCGCCGAAAATCAGCGGCCGCTCTACGAGTTCCTGCTGAACAAGTGGTACTTCGACGAGCTCTACAACGCGGTCTTCGTGCGGCCCGCCCTTGGGCTCGGACGGTTCCTGTGGAAGCGGGGTGACGGCGGCGTCATCGACGGCGGGATCAACGGCATCGCCATGGGTATCGTGCCCTTCTTCACCCGCCAGCTCGGGCGGCTGCAGTCGGGCTACATCTTCACCTACGCCTTCCTGATGGTGATCGGGATCGCGCTGCTCATCACCTGGATGACGATCTTCGGGGGGGCCAACTGATGGGCAACCTGCTTTCGCTCACGACGTTCTTCCCGCTGCTGGGCGCCGCGATCCTCGCGCTTTTCCTGCGCGGCGACGACGCGGCGGCGCAGTCCAACGCCAAGTGGGTCGCGCTGGCGACCACGGTCGCGACCTTCATCATCTCGCTCTTCATCCTGTTCGGCTTCGACCCGCAGGACACGGGCTTCCAGTTCGTGGAGGACCGGGACTGGCTGCTGGGCCTGAGCTACCGGATGGGCGTCGACGGGATCAGCGTGCTCTTCGTCATGCTGACCACCTTCCTCATGCCGCTGACCATCGCGGCCTGCTGGAACGTGACGCACCGCGTGAAGGACTACATGATCGCCTTCCTCGTGCTGGAGACGCTGATGCTCGGCGTCTTCATGGCGCTGGACCTCGTGCTCTTCTACCTCTTCTTCGAGGGCGGCCTGATCCCGATGTTCCTGATCATCGGCATCTGGGGCGGCAAGGACCGGATCTACGCCTCGTTCAAGTTCTTCCTCTACACCTTCCTCGGCTCGGTGCTGATGCTGGTGGCCATGGTCGTGATGTTCTCGCAGTCGGGCACGACCTGTATCGGCGCCTGTCCCGAGGGCGTGACCGGCCTGCTCGGCTACAACTTCGCGAGCGAGACCTTCCCGCTGTTCGGGATCCAGATCGTCGGCGGGTTGCAGACGATGCTCTGGCTGGCCTTCTTCGCGTCCTTCGCGGTGAAGATGCCGATGTGGCCAGTGCACACCTGGCTGCCGGACGCGCACGTCCAGGCGCCCACGGCGGGCTCGGTCGTGCTGGCGGCGATCCTGCTGAAGATGGGCGGCTACGGCTTCCTGCGGTTCTCGCTGCCGATGTTCCCCATCGGAACCGATGTCATGGCGCCGCTGGTGCTCTGGCTGTCTGCCATCGCCATCGTCTACACCTCGCTCGTCGCGCTGGTGCAGGCCGACATGAAGAAGCTGATCGCCTATTCGTCGGTCGCCCACATGGGCTTCGTGACCATGGGCATCTTCGCGGTGAACCAGCAGGGTATCGACGGGGCGATCTTCCAGATGCTGAGCCACGGCTTCATCTCCGGCGCGCTCTTCCTCTGCGTGGGCGTCATCTACGACCGGATGCACACCCGGGAGATCGACGCCTACGGCGGCCTCGTGAACCGGATGCCGGCCTACGCGCTGATCTTCATGCTCTTCACCATGGCGAACGTGGGCCTGCCGGGCACTTCGGGCTTCGTGGGCGAGTTCCTGACGCTCATGGGCGTCTTCCAGGTCAACACCTGGGTCGCCGCGGTCGCCGCGACGGGCGTGATCCTCAGCGCGGCCTATGCGCTCTGGCTCTACCGCCGGGTGGTCATGGGCGACCTGATCAAGGAAAGCCTGAAGTCGATCACCGACATGACCGGCCGGGAGCGTGCGATCTTCGCCCCGCTCGTGGTGATGACCATCCTGCTCGGCGTCTACCCGAGCCTCGTGACCGACATCATCGGCCCCTCCGTCGAGAACCTGATCTCGAACGTGGAAACCGCGCAGGCGGCCTACGAGCCGGCCACGCAAATCGCCGAAATCCAGGAGTAACCGCGCCATGATCTCTGCGGATATCCAAGTCGCCCTTCCGGAGCTGGTGATCGCCGTCTACGCGATGCTGGGTCTGATCGGCGCGGTCTACACCGGCAAGGACAAGGTTGCGGGTGCGCTGGTCTGGGCGACGGCCGCGGTCTTCCTCGCCTGCGCCGTCTGGATCGGCTACGGGCCGGACGAGACCCGGGTGGCCTTCGGCGGTTCCTTCATCGACGACGGCTTCGCACGGTTCTCCAAGGTCGTCATCCTCGTCTCCGCCGCCCTCGTCCTGGTCATGAGCCAGGAATACATGGCACGCCGCGATCTGCTTCGGTTCGAGTACCCGATGCTGGTGGCGCTCGCCTCGGTGGGGATGATGGTCATGGTCTCGGCAGGGGACCTGATCGTGCTCTACATGGGCCTCGAGCTGCAGTCGCTCGCGCTCTACGTCGTGGCCTCGCTACGGCGGGACAGCGTGAAGTCGACGGAGGCGGGCCTGAAGTACTTCGTGCTCGGCGCGCTCTCCTCGGGCCTGCTGCTCTACGGCGCATCGCTCACCTACGGCTTTGCGGGCACCACGCTTTTCTCCGGGATCATCGAGGCGGCCTCGACCGAGGTGCCGCTGGGCCTGCTCTTCGGGCTGGTGTTCCTCTCCGCCGGTTTCGCCTTCAAGGTCTCCGCCGCGCCCTTCCACATGTGGACGCCCGACGTCTACGAGGGCGCGCCGACCCCGGTTACGGCCTTCTTCGCGACGGCCCCCAAGATGGCCGCCATGGGCCTCTTCGCCCGGGTCATGTTCGACGCCTTCGGCGGCGTGACCGGCGATTGGCAGCAGATCGTGGCCTTCCTCTCGGTGGTCTCGATGTTCCTCGGCGCGATCGCGGCGATCGGGCAGACCAACATCAAGCGCCTGATGGCCTATTCCTCGATCACCCACATGGGCTTCGCGCTCATGGGGCTCGCGGCGGGGACGGCTTTCGGCGTGCAGGCGATGCTGGTCTACATGGTGATCTACATCGTGATGAACGTGGGCACCTTCGCCTTCATCCTCTCGATGGAGAAGGACGGACGCCCCGTGACGGACATCGACGCGCTGCACAACTACTCCGCGCGCGAACCGCTCAAGGCGCTGGCGCTCCTCGTGCTGATGTTCGCCCTCGCCGGCGTGCCGCCGCTGGTGGGCTTCTTCGGCAAGTTCTACGTCCTGCGCGCGGCCTACGACGGCGGGCTCGCGTGGCTGGCCGTCGCCGGCGTGATCGCCAGCGTCATCGCGGCCTTCTACTACCTCCGTATCGTCTACTACATGTATTTCGGCGAGGAGCGGGAGGCGCTGGACAAGGGCGGCAACGCGGTTCTCTGGACCCTGCTCGTCGGCTCCGCGGCGGTGATGGTCCTTGGCGTGGTCAACCTCTTCGGGATCGAGCCGCTGGCCGCGGCCGCGGCGGAAACGCTTGTCAACTGAGGGTGGGGACACCGGGGCCCTCTGGCCCGAGGGACACGACCGTCTGATCCTGGACGAGTGCCGCTCGACGATGGAGGAGGCGGCCCGTCTCGCCCCCGAGATCGCAAGGCCGACCTGGGTCCTCGCGCACCGGCAGACGGGCGCGCGGGGCCGGCGCGGCCGGGCCTGGGCCATGGCGGCGGGCAACTTCGCCGCGACCCTCGTGATGAAGCCCGCCTGCACGGCCCCGGAGGCCGCCCGCCGCTCCTTCCTGGCCGCCAACGCCCTCTTCGAGACGCTTGCGATCTACGTCGACCGGGATGCGCTATCGCTCAAGTGGCCCAATGACGTGCTGCTGCACGAGGGCAAGGTCGCCGGCATCCTTCTGGAAAGCGGCGGCGCGCCCTACGTCGACTGGCTGACCATCGGCATCGGCGTGAACCTCGTGGACGCCCCGGCGGACGAGCCGGACATGGCCTTCCGGCCGGTGTCGCTCTTCGACCAGGGCGGAGAGCGGGTGGAGCCGGAGGAGTTCCTCACCGTCCTCGCGTCGAACTACGCCACGCAGGAGGGCATCCTCGAGGCGCTCGGTTTCGACCGGGTCCGGGAGGAGTGGCTCGAGCACGCCGCGCGGCTGGGCGAGGTCATCACGGCCCGGACAGGGCGCGAGGACGTGACGGGCACCTTCGAGACGGTCGACAGCGAGGGCAACCTCGTCCTCGTGACGCCGGACGGCCCGCGCGCGATCCCCGCCGCCGACATCTATTTCTGAGGCGCCCATGCTGCTCTGCATCGACTGCGGCAACACCAACACGGTGTTCTCGATCTGGGACGGCACCGAGTTCATCTGCACCCTGCGGACCTCGACCGAGCACCAGCGGACTGCCGACCAGTACTTCGTCTGGTTCTCGACCCTCGTGACCCATCACGGGATCGAGCCGCGCATCACCGACGTCATCATCTCGTCCACGGTGCCGAGGGTGGTCTTCAATCTCAGGGTCTTTTCCGACCGGTATTTCGGCACGCGCCCCCTCGTCGTGGGCAAGCCGGACTGCCTGCTGCCCACCGATCCCCGCGTCGACGCGGGCACCCAGGTGGGCTCCGACCGTCTCGTGAATGCCGCCGGTGCCTTCGACAGGCATGGCGGCGACCTCATCGTCGTGGACTTCGGGACGGCGACGACCTTCGACGTCGTGGCAGAGGACGGGGCCTACGTGGGCGGAGTCATCGCGCCCGGCGTGAACCTGTCGCTGGAGGCCCTGCACCAGGCCGCGGCGGCGCTGCCGCATGTCGATATCACCAAGCCGCAGGCGGTCATCGGGACCAATACCGTCGCTTGCATGCAGTCGGGGATCTTCTGGGGCTACGTCGGCCTCGTCCGTGAGCTGACCGGGCGGATCAAGGCGGAATACGACCGGCCCATGAGAGTGATCGGGACAGGTGGCCTGGCGCCGTTGTTCGATCAGGCCGATGTGCTATTTGACAGGGTCGAGAGCGACCTGACCATGCATGGCCTGAAGGTCATCCATCGATACAACAAGGAAAATTCATGAGCGAGCGACTGTTCTACCTCCCCCTCGGAGGCGCGGGGGAGATCGGGATGAATTGTTACGTCTACGGCTACGGCACGCCTGGCGACGAGCGTCTGATCGTCGTCGACCTCGGCGTGACCTTTCCCGACATGGACGGCACGCCCGGCGTCGACCTCATCCTGCCCGATATCGCCTGGCTCGAGGCCCGGCGCGACAAGATCGAGGGTGTCTTCATCACCCACGCGCACGAGGATCACGTGGGCGCGGTCGGACACCTCTATCATCGCCTGCGGGCGCCGATCTACGCGCGGGCCTTCACGGCCAACATCGCGCGCCGGAAGCTGGAAGAGTACGGCGTGGTCGATCCCGCCGCGGTGCAGACCGTCTCCCCCTGGCCCGAGACGGTGCAGGCGGGGCCGTTCTCCGTCTCTTTCGTCCCCGTGTCGCATTCCATCCCCGAGTCCGCTGGCCTGGCGATCGACACCGCCGCGGGCCGCGTGGTGCACACCGGCGACTTCAAGATCGACCTGACCCCTGTCGTGGGCGAGGCCTTCGACCGTGATCTCTGGTCGGAGGTGTCGAAGGACGGGGTGCGCGCGCTCATGTGCGACTCGACAAACGTCTTCTCGCATCATCCCGGACGGTCCGAGCTCTCTGTCGGCCCCGAGATCGAGCGGCTGATGACCGAGGCGCAGGGCATGGTCGTCGCAACGACCTTCGCCTCGAACATCGCGCGCCTGAAGACGCTGGCGACCGCGGCCGAGCGGGCAGGGCGCTCCGTCTGCCTCTTGGGCCGCGCGATGCGGCGTATGGTCGAGGCGGCGGTCGAGACCGGGCTGCTGACGGACTTCCCCAGGACCGTCACGCCAGAAGACGCGCAGGACATCCCGCGCGAGAGTCTGATGCTGCTGGTGACTGGCAGCCAGGGCGAACGGCGCGCCGCCTCGGCCCAACTCGCCAACGGCAAGTACCTCGGGCTCGAGATGAAGGAGGGGGATACCTTCCTCTTCTCGTCCAAGACCATCCCCGGCAACGAGCGGGGGGTGATCCGGATCATGAACCAGATGTCCGAGAAGGGCGTCCAGGTGATCGACGACAGCTCCGGCCTCTATCACGTCTCCGGCCACGCCAACCGGCCCGACCTGCAGGCCATGCACGAGGTCGTCCGGCCCGACTGCCTGGTGCCCATGCATGGCGAGCACCGCCACCTGACCGAGCACGTGCGCCTTGCCGAGGCCGGCGGTATGCGCGGGCTGCTGGCGGTCAACGGGACGATGGTCGATCTCTCCGCCGAGCCGCCGCGCGTGGCGGAGTTCATCGAGACCGGGCGGACCTATCTCGACGGGTCGGTTCAGATCGGGGCGCTTGATGGCGTCGTGCGCGACCGCATCCGCATGGCGCTGAACGGCCATGTGCTGGTCACGCTCATCATCGACGAGGACGGCACGCCGCTGGGCGAGCCCTGGTGCGAGACCATGGGTCTCGCCGAAGAAGGGCAATCTCGCACGCCGCTGGTGGAAGTCCTGGAGGCGGATCTCGACCAGTTCGTGGGGCGGGCGGCGAAGAAGACGCTCGCGGACGACGGCGCGCTCGAGAAGGAGCTGCGCACGATCGTACGGCGGACCTCGCAGAACGAGATCGGCAAGAAGCCGGAAGTGACCGTGGTGATCAGCCGCCTGGCCTGAACGGGGGCGGGCGAGACGGAGCAGCAACGGCCGGGGACGGCCGTTGCGATCCGGTCAGCTCACGAGACGCTCTTCGAAGCTCTGAGCGATGAAGGTGGGGACATCGTCGCCCATGCCGACGACGGGCTCGTCCCGCTTGTCGGAGCCGCGGCCCTTGCCGCCACGCGAGGAGCGCTTCTTGCCCTTGGACCCGCTGTCCTCTTTCGGACTGTCGTCGGGTTTCGGCGCGGCCTGCTTTTCCGGAGCCTTGTCGTCTTTCGGAGCTGCGTCCTGTTTCGGCGCGTCGTCCTTCGGACCCTTCAGCTTCACCGGGTTCTCACGGCGCGGAATCTCCTTCTCGACCAGCTTTTCGATCGATTCGAGATACTTGTCGTCGCGCGGCACGCAGATGGTCATGGCCCGGCCCTCGCGCCCGGCCCGGCCGGTGCGGCCGATCCGGTGCACGTAGTCCTCGGCGTGGCTGGGCACGTCGTAGTTGAAGACGTGGCTCACGTTCGGGATGTCGAGCCCGCGGGCGGCGACGTCGGAGGCCACGAGGAACCGCAGCGACCCGTCGCGGAAGGCGTCGAGCGTCTTGGTGCGCTGCGACTGGTCGAGATCACCGTGGATCGGCGCGGCGTCGAGCCCGTACTTCTTCATGGACTTCGCCACGACATCCACGTCGACCTTGCGGTTGCAAAAGATGATGCCGTTGCGGCAGTCCGCGCCTTCGCTCTCGATCAGAGCGCGCAGCACGGCGCGCTTCTCGGATCCCTCGCGGTCGCGGCGGGTCGGCTTGAAGACCACCACCGACTGGTCGATCGTTTCGGAAGCCGTCGCCTGGCGGGCCACCTCGATCCGCTCGGGCGCCGAGAGGAAGGTGTTTGTGATCCGCTCGATCTCCGAGGCCATGGTGGCCGAGAAGAAGAGCGTCTGCCGGGTAAAGGGCGTGAGGCCGAAGATCCGCTCGATGTCCGGAATGAAGCCCATGTCCAGCATCCGGTCGGCTTCGTCGACCACCATGATCTGGACCCCGGTCAGCAGCAGCTTGCCGCGCTCGAAATGGTCGAGAAGGCGGCCGGGCGTAGCGATCAGCACGTCGACGCCCTTGTCGATCAGCGCGTCCTGCTCCTTGAAGCTCACGCCGCCGATCAGCAGGGCCTTGGTGAGCTTGGTGTACTTCGCGTAGACGTCGAAGTTCTCGGCCACCTGCGCCGCCAGCTCCCGCGTGGGGCAGAGCACGAGGCTCCGCGGCATCCGGGCGCGGGCGCGCCCCCGGTTGAGCAGGGTGATCATCGGCAGCGTGAAGCTGGCCGTCTTGCCGGTGCCGGTCTGGGCGATGCCCAGCACGTCCTTGCCCTCGAGCGCCGGGGGGATCGCGCCCTCCTGGATCGGAGTCGGCGTTTCGTAGCCGGCTTCCTCGATGGCCTTCAGAACCTTCGGATTGAGGTTCAGCTCGGAGAATTTTGTCATGGATGCCTTTCGCTTGGTTGCGGCATGAACGGCCGCATCCTCGCGCGGCCGACCCCGGGCCGGATTGCCGGGGGTCCCCTTGAGGCGTCGCCATACGCGGCCTGACACGCGAGGTCAAGAAAGTCGCGCCTCGGAACGGCTTGGCCCCTCCGACCGTTTCCCGAGTCGGACAATCATCCAGAAGGAGAGCGCAATGATCCGCAAATACGGCACGGCGAACTGGCAGGGCACGCTGAAGGAGGGGACGGGGTCCGTCTCGACCGAGAGCGGTGCGCTCAAGAACGTGAACTACGGCTTCCAGAAGCGCTTCGAGGGCGAGCCCGGTTCGAACCCCGAGGAGATGCTGGGCGCGGCCCATGCCTCCTGCTTCGCGATGGCGCTGAGCCTCGAGCTGGGCAATGCCGGCTACACCGCCGACAACATCGACGCCAAGACCACCGTCTCGCTCGAGCAGGTGGATGACGGTTTCGCCATCACGAAGGCCGACATCTCGGTTACCGCGACGGTGCCGGGGATCGACGACGCCGAGTTCCAGAAGATCGCCGAGGCCACCTCGAAGGGCTGCCCGGTGTCGAAGGTGCTGAGCTGCGATATCGGCCTTGAGGCGAAGCTCGCCTAGCCCCAGGCCAGACCGACCCAGAGCGGCGGGATCAGCAACAGGTATCCCGCCGCGACGGCCGCCCCGTCGCGCGCCACGGTCCCGAGCGCGAAGAAGAGAACGGGCAGCCCCGCCAGGGGCACGAGGACCGGGATCGCCCCCAGCACGGTCATTGAAAGCCCGAGCGCGATCAGCAGCAGCGCGATGACCGTCAGCGAAACGCGCCCCTCCGCCAGGATAACCAGCCGCGGCTTGAGCCGCTTGCGCA
This sequence comes from Histidinibacterium aquaticum, assembly GCF_008710275.1. Taxonomy (GTDB): domain Bacteria; phylum Pseudomonadota; class Alphaproteobacteria; order Rhodobacterales; family Rhodobacteraceae; genus Oceanicola; species Oceanicola aquaticus. The sequence goes on along the minus strand of NZ_VYQE01000001.1, from coordinate 28,776 downwards.
GCCAGCGCGCCGCGGGCCGAAGCCGGTCGGCCGCGCCCCGGATCCGCTGCGCCCCGATGCAACGGTCGCGGATGGTTTTCGGCAGCCAGAGGCCGGTTCGGCCCCGTAGTGTCTGCAGCCCGATGACCGCCATCACGAGCCCGATGGCGCCGCCCACGCCGGGGATCATGCCCACCGGCAGCACCATGAGCGCCGCGAGCGCGAGCAGCAGTGGTCCGTAGCCCTTGGCGCCGAGCGTCTCGACGATGTCGCCGAAGCTCACCTCGTCGTTCTCCCGGGCGAGATCGTCGAGGGTCGAGACGATATCGTCCACCTGCTCGGGCCCGGCCGCGCCCTCTGTCATCGGGTTGTCCGTGGCGCCGGTCATGCGCCGCGCGCCGAGCGCCGCGCCCGGCCCATCACGCCATCATCTCTTTCGTCGCCGAAAGCGTGATGTCGGGATAGTCCCGCTGAACGCGGTCGATGTCCCACTGAAGCCGGGTGAGGTAGACCACGTCGCCGTCGCTGTCGTGGGCAATGTGCTGCTTGTTGGCCTGGGTGAAGGCCTCGACCTTCGCCTTGGGGCCATGGACCCAGCGGGCCGAGGTGAACTGCGAGGCGTCGAAGCGCACGGGCAGGCCGTATTCCATCTCGATCCGGCTCGCGAGGACCTCGAACTGCAGCGCCCCCACGACGCCCACGATGTAGCCAGAGCCGAAGGCCGGCTTGAAGACCTTTGCCGCCCCTTCCTCGGCGAACTGGAACAGCGCCTTTTCCAGGTGCTTGGCCTTCATCGGGTCGCCAGCGCGGACCCCCTGCAACAGCTCCGGCGCGAAGGAGGGGATGCCCGTGACCTTCAGCGCCTCGCCCTCGGTCAGCGTGTCGCCGATGCGCAGCTGGCCGTGGTTCGGAATGCCGATGATGTCGCCCGCCCAGGCCTCCTCCGCGAGCTCGCGGTCGGAGGCGAGGAAGAGGACCGGCGCCGAGATCGTCATCGCCTTCTTCGAACGCGCGTGGGTCAGCTTCATGCCCCGCTCGAAATGCCCCGAGGAGAGCCGGACGAAGGCCACCCGGTCGCGGTGCTTCGGGTCCATGTTCGCCTGGACCTTGAAGACGAAGCCCGTCACCTTGGTCTCTTCCGGCGCGATCTGGCGGGGCTCGGCCGAGGTCGGCTGCGGCTCCGGCCCGTAGCGGCCGATGCCGTCCATCAGCTCCTTCACGCCGAAGGAGTTGATCGCGGAGCCGAACCAGATCGGCGTCATCGTCCCCTCGAGCAGCGCCTGGTGGTCGAGCGGCGGCAGCAGTTCGCGCGCCATCTCGATCTCCTCCCGGAGCTGGTCCAGCAGGTGCGCCGGGACGTGCTCGGCCAGCTTGGGATCGTCGAGCCCCTCGATCTTCACGCTCTCGGCCACGCGGTTGCGGTCCGACCGGTCCATCAGCTCCAGCCGGTCGCGCAGCAGGTCGTAGCAGCCGACGAAATCCGACCCCATGCCGATCGGCCAGGAGGCGGGTGTCACGTCGATCGCGAGGTTTTCCTGGATCTCGTCGATGATGTCGAAGGTGTCCCGGCTCTCGCGGTCCATCTTGTTGCAGAAGGTCAGGATCGGCAGGTCCCGCAACCGGCAGACCTCGAAGAGCTTGCGCGTCTGGCTCTCCACGCCTTTCGCCCCGTCGATGACCATGATCGCGGAATCGACGGCGGTGAGCGTCCGGTAGGTATCCTCCGAGAAGTCGGAGTGACCGGGCGTGTCGACGAGGTTGTAGCGGTACCGGTCGTAGTCGAAGGACATGGCCGAGGCCGAAACGGAGATGCCGCGATCCTTTTCCATCTGCATGAAGTCCGACCGCGTCCGCCGTGCCTCGCCCTTGGCGCGCACCTGTCCGGCCATCTGGATGGCGCCCCCGTAGAGGAGGAACTTCTCGGTCAGCGTGGTCTTGCCGGCGTCGGGATGCGAGATGATCGCGAAGGTCCGGCGGCGGCCGATTTCCGGGGGCAGGGCAGGGCGGTTCGACATGGGCCGCGATCTATCCCGGCCCGGGGCGAAGCACAATCGCGCCCGTCTTCTGGGGGCAAATATCCCGGGGGAGAATTGCGCCCCCCCCCCGGGGGCGCAAGCGGGGGCGGAGCCCCCGGGACCGCCCGGGATCGCCGGCGGCGATCCCGGGCTGACGAAGCGCGGCCCACGAGGGCCGCTCCGCCGGATCAGGTGCCGCTCGAGGAGGCGCGCCTGAGGACCTCCACCGCGTCGGGCCCGGCCAGCAGCTCGTCGCGCACCTCGAAGTCGAGATGCGGCCGGTGGGCGTGGGAGGCGTCTCCGGCGCCCATGCCGTCGCGGACGTCGGCGGGCAGGGCGCCTCGGGTGCGCGGGTCCACCAGCAGGCTCTCCGCGGCGATTCCCTCGGCATAGATGATCTGGTGGTCGTCGAAGAGCAGCTGGAAGTAGTCCACGAAGCCGCCGTCCTGCTGGTAGACGGTCGTCCCGTTCACCAGGTGGCGGGCCTTCACCAGCACCTCGGCCCGCCCCGCGCCCAGCCGGTCGCGCCTTTGGTAGACGAAGATCCGGTGATCGGGAGAGACGACGAGATCGTGTTCGTTGTGCAGGGTGCCGCGGGTGATGACCACCGGGGCGAAGGCGCCGACGGCCCGGAGCGTGTTCTGCCCGACCCAGCGGATCTCCTGGGGCCCGTCGTCGCGGGTCAGGACCCGATCGCCGATCTTGAGCCGCTCGATCGGCCGCTGCTCGCCGCTGGCCATGGTGATATGCGTCCCCCGGGTGAAGGAGACGCAGGCCACTTCGGCGAAGCGAGTGGAGGCTGTCTTCCGGTCGACGCCGACCAGTCGGTAGTCCAGCTTCTCCTTCAGCGTGGCCAGCGGCAGGAGGTAGACGCCCGCCGCCGTGTCGGCCTCGACCTCGACCAGGACGAGAGCCTCGTAGGTCGAGCCGTCGCCCGCCATGAAGGTCAGGCAGCTGTCGAGGTGGAGCAGGTTGCCGGCGTGGCCCACTTCGGAGCCGGATGCGACGGTAAAGGTCCGCTCGGCCTCGCCGAGCGCGATGGTCAGCCGCTTGCGGGCCGCGCCGGTGCCGAGGTGGTAGATGTCGTCCATCACCAGTTCGTCGGCGAAGGAGATCGCGTCCCCCTCCGCCACGCCGGATTCCACGCGGAACGCCTCTGCGGGAAAGACCGGCAGGGTCTGGACGGCGTGGATGGGGTCGGCGAGGGACATGGGGCTTGGGTCTTCCTTGGGGCCGGTCCGGCCCGAGGAGCTAGGCTACGAATGGGGCGAGACTTGGTCAACGTTCTGGCCCCGCACGGGCGTTTGGTGCATCTCTGCACGAACGACAAGGAAAGGACGGACAAATGGATCTGGGCATCAAGGGCAAGCGCGCGCTGGTCTGCGCCTCCTCGAAGGGGCTGGGACTCGGCTGCGCCGAGGCGCTGGCGGCGGCCGGGGTGGACCTCGTGATGAACGCGCGGGGCGCCGAGGCGCTCGAGGCGGCGGCGGAAGCGATCCGCGGGAGATACGGCGTTTCGGTCACCACCGTCGCCACCGACGTCACCACCGCCGAGGGGCAGGCCGAGGTGCTCGAGGCCGCGAACAAGCCGGACATTCTCGTGACCAACGCGGGCGGTCCGCCGCCCGGCATGTGGACCGACTGGGAGCGGGACGACTTCATCGCCGCGCTCGACGCCAACATGCTGACGCCGATCGCGTTGATGAAGGCCTGCCTGCCCGCGATGATGGACCGCGGCTGGGGCCGGGTGGTGAACATCACCTCGCAGTCGGTGAAATCGCCGATCCCGCAGCTGGGCCTGTCCAACTCCGCCCGCGCGGGCCTCACCGGCTACGTGGCGGGCACGGCGCGGCAGGTGGCGCCCTACGGCGTCACGATCAACAATCTCTTGCCGGGCATCCACGCGACCAACCGGGCCGATGCGCTGGACACGGGAGTCTCCAAGTCGGAGGGCATCAGTTTCGACGAGGCCCGCGCCAAGCGGAAGGCGACGATCCCGACGCGCGATTACGGCGATCCCGGCGACTTCGGCACGGCCTGCGCTTTCCTCTGCTCGGCGCAGGCGAAGTTCATCGTGGGTCAGAACCTGCTGCTCGACGGCGGCGCGGTGAACGCGACGATCTGATCGCCCGTCCGGTTCCGGACAGGCGTCCGTCCCCGGGGCGGACGCTTGTCCACGCCGGTCCGAGAGTCTATCTCCGGGCGTCGATCCTGATTGGACCGGTCGGAATAGCGGCGCCATGAAACCCGAGACCCCCATGCCCCGGCTCGAGATGGCCGACCTGCGGCGCCGCTTCGGTGCGCGGACCGCGGTCGACGGCGTGTCGCTCTCCGTCATGGCGGGCCAGGTGACCTGTCTTCTGGGGCCATCGGGCTGCGGCAAATCCACGACACTGCGGATGATCGCCGGGGTGGAGCGACCGGACAGCGGCCGCATCACCGTCGACGGCCGCACGGTCTGCGACGGCGCGCTCTGGGTGCCGCCCGAGGATCGCTCCATCGGGCTCATGTTCCAGGACTTCGCCCTCTTTCCCCATCTCGACGTGGCGCGGAACGTGGCCTTCGGCCTGACCGGCCCGAAGCGCGCCGTGCAGGAGCGGGTCGAGGAGCTGCTGGAGCGGGTCGGTATGACGGGCCATATCTCGGCCTATCCGCACGAGCTTTCCGGGGGCGAGCAGCAGCGGGTGGCGCTGGCCCGCGCCCTCGCGCCGCGACCCCGCATCATGCTGATGGACGAGCCCTTTTCCGGCCTCGACGACCGGCTCCGCGACGAGATCCGCGACGAGACGCTCGACGTGCTGAAGGCCGAGGGGACGGCGGTCCTGCTGGTCACCCACGAGCCCGCCGAAGCCATGAGAATGGCCGACGAGATCGCTCTCATGCGCGACGGGCGCATCGTCCAGCAGGGGGCGCCCTACAACATCTACAATGCCCCGGCCGACCTTGCGGCGGCGGCCTTCTTCTCGGACGTGAACGTGATCGAGGGCGTGGTGAGGGGCGCCCTTACGGAAACGCCTTTCGGCCAGTTCCTCGCGCCCGGCGTGCCGGACGGGACGGCGGTCGACATCGTCTTTCGTCCGCAGCACGTGAAGATCGACTTCGACCGCGGGGGGCGGGGTCCGAATCCGACGGCGGCGGAGGGTACGCCGGCCCGCGGGATCGTGCGGCGGGCCCGTTTCATGGGAGCCGAGAGCCTCGTCGAGTTCCAGATGGACTTCGACGGCTCGATCCTGAAGGCGCGGGTGCCGTCGGTCTTTCTTCCGCGGGTCGGGATGCCGCTCTGGCTGATGGTCCGGCGCGAGCGCTGCTTCGTCTTCCCGCGGCACTAGGACAGGTATTCGATACCGGACGATCGTCCGGGCCGGTCAGCCGAGGGCGATGCCCACGATCACGGCCATTAGTCCGATAACGGACAGGAAGAGCGCGCCGAGATTGAGCGGCAGGATTCCCTGCAGCCTCTTCCGCAGCTCTTCGTCGGAGAGGCCCGCCCGGCGGGCCCGGCTGACCTTCACGATGCTCAGGAAGATGCCGCAAATGCCCAGCACCGAAAGCGCCGCGCCAATCCAGATCAACCAGTCCATGCCGTCCTCCGGTTCGGTCCGGGGCCACTTGCCCGAGCCTCGCCGCCGGTGCAAGGGCCGAGCCGCCATCGGCCCTTGAAGCGGCCTCTGCGGCGGGCTAGCAAAGGCCCCTCAGCCACCATCCGAGAAGGCCAGCCGATGTCCGATGCACCCGTGGTCGACAACAATGCCGCACCCGACAGCTATCGCGTGACCGCCGACGAATTGCGCCAGTTCATCGAGCGGTTCGAGCGGCTGGAGGCGGAGAAGAAGGACCTCGCCGACCAGCAGAAAGAGGTCATGGCCGAGGCCAAGGCGCGCGGCTACGACACCAAGGTCATGCGCAAGGTGATCGCCCTGCGCAAGCGCGAGCCAGACGACATCGCCGAGGAAGAGGCCGTTCTGGACATGTACAAGTCCGCGCTGGGGATGTGAATCACTCCGGGCGCGGCGGCAGCGAGGAATAGCGCAGCAGGTTCCAGGGCCTGAAGGCCGCCTCGATCCGGGACCAGGTCTCGGGAGGCGCGCCGATCTCGCCGAGCGAGGCCCTGCCGTCGATCCGCGCGACATAGGCTGCGTCCTGCGTCGGCAGTGCCACTGTGACCGCCCGCCCGGCGGCGCGAAGGCCGATCCGGCCCCGCGAGGCGAGCGCGGCGGCGATGCGATCCGCCGGCCCCTCGAGATGCGGCACGAGGTCCGGTCTTGCGGTGGCGGGCGCGCGCGTCTCGGGCTGAGGGACGGCGTAGCCGACATGGACCTTCATCATGCCGTCGAGCGCCTCGGCGAGCGCCATGGACCGCGCCGCGCTCATCCCCTCCGGAACGGGATGAAAGCGCTCCAGGTCGTAGAGCCCCTCGGGCACGAAGGAAACGAGGGACAGCCCGGTCGCCTCCAGCGTCGAGAGAAGCTCGGTGACGCTGTAGGACCGGTCCTGGCTGTGCAGCAGCAGGTCGTAGAACCCCGCATCGCTCGAGAGATGGTCCCCGAGATGGGGATTGAGGCGGAACGGATGGCCGGCCGGGATCCGCTCCATGACCTCTCGGGCGGCGGACAGCCGTTCGGTTTCGGTCATTCGGCCGAATAGCTCGCCAAAGGCCTCCTGCAGCGGATAGACACCTGTCCGGCCAAGCGGCGCATAGACCATGAAGCCGATCCCGCCACCGGGGGCGAGCGCAGAGCGGAGCGCGGCGAATCCCGCGGGCGGGTCGGGCAGGTGGTGCAGCACCCCGCAGCAGTCAATGTAGTCGAAGCGCCCCAGCTCGGCCGCGTCCAGGAGGGATCCCGTGACGAACCGGACGCCCGTGAGCCCGCGTGCGGCGACCCGCGCCTCGGTAATCTCGCGCGCGGTCTCGGACAGGTCGAGATAGGTGATCTCGGCCTCGACGCCGGCCCAGGCGAGAACCTGGGCGATCTGCACGAGCCCGTCCCCGGTCCCGCCGCCGGCCACCAGGATACGGGTGCCCTGCGACCAGTCCCTGCGGCCGCCGAAGAGGAAGTGATCGATCTCGACCGGGTCCGAGGGCGAGCCGGACACGAGCCGGGTCGCCTCGTCGCGCGGATCGCGGGTGGGGTAGGGATAGGCCTCGTACTGGGCGCGGACGCGGTCGGTCATGTGGTCACGGGGAGATGAAATTGACGTCCGGCATCCGTTCGATGCGCTCCACGTCTTCTTCGTAGGCGTCGCTCAGGTCCTCGACCATTTCCTGTGTCCAGCCGGGCACGTCGAGCTCTTCCTCGATTTCCTCGTCGATCGCGTACTTGTCGAGAAAGGCAGCGATGATCCGGCGTTTCTGGGCTTCGGTCCGGGGCGGATTGGTCTTCAGGTAGCCGAGCAGCCGGCGCATGCCCGCCGGGGACATGATCGCGTTGAGCAGATCGAAGCCGCCGGCGATCCGGGTCGTGGGGTCGACGCCCGAGAGCTCCCGGATGAGCTGCGCCCAGATCAGCGGGGTGTCCTCGTTGCACCAGACCGTCAGCGGTGCGTTGGGGGCCGCGGACCTGATCCGGATCACCACGTCCGACCAGCTCAGCTGGCGCGGATCGGCCCCCTTGAGAAAGCCGCTGAAGTCGCCCGAGTGGGCGGTATGGTAGAGCGCCGGTATCAGGGTGGCCGGGTTCCGGATGGCAAGGTGCAGCTCCAGCGCGTCTTCCGGGAAGAGCCGCGCGAGGGAAGCCACCTTGAACGCGGCGAGGTTGTAGAAGCCGCCGTCGAGGAAGACCCGGTTCGGCACGCAGATGAACTCCGAATGGCTCATCACCAGCCGGTCGGCCTCCTCGTCGTCGAGGATCGCGTCGAGCAGGATGTCGCGGGTGTCGGGACTGGGGGGACGTCCGTTCAGATTCTGGATCGTCTCGCGCAGCAGCCGCCGGTACTTTCCCGGCCCGGGCACCTTGATCCCTTCCTGCGCGAAGGTGTCCGCGTTCTTGAGGAGCGATCGAAGGAGGCGGTCGTCATCCGTGCAATTCGCGCCGATATGATAGACGATCTGCACGCTGCCCCCGGTCCTTGCCCGCCGGGGAGACTAGTCCCCGCTCACTCGACAGGCAAACCGCTTTCGGCTACGGCGCTGTCGATGTCCGAGCAAACGAGTCAGCTTCCCAAGGGGGCCGGTCGGCCACGTTTCGCGCCCGACGGCTGGTCCCTCGGTGCGCTGCTGATCGCCGCCGTCGTGCTTCTGCCGGTTGGCGCGGTCCTCTGGCTCGCCCTGACGCCCACGGAGAACATCTGGCCGCATCTCGTCTCGACGACCCTGCCGCGATACCTGGGCAATACCGTGGTGCTGATGCTCTCCGTCGGCGCCCTGACGGCGGCCGTCGGAACGGGGGCGGCCTGGCTCGTCGTCATGTACCGTTTTCCGGGGAGAAGCTGGCTTCAGTGGGCGCTGCTGATGCCCCTGGCCGTGCCCGCCTACGTGGGCGCCTACGCGCTCGTGGACTTCCTCGAATACGCGGGACCGGTGCAGACATGGTTGCGCGGCACCATGGGATGGGAGACCTCGCGCGACTACTGGTTTCCAGAGATCCGGACACGGGGCGCGGCGATCATCGTGCTCTCGGCGGCGCTATACCCTTACGTCTACATCCTCGCACGGGCGGCGCTGCGGGAGCAGTCCGGCGCGGGTTTCGAGGTCGCGCGCGCGCTGGGCGCGGGGCCCGTCGCGCGGTTCGTCCGTGTCGGTCTGCCTCTCGTCCGGCCGGCGGTCGCCGCGGGTGTCTCGGTCGTCATGATGGAGACGATCAACGATTTCGGAACGGTCGACTACTTCGCGGTTCAGACGTTGACGACCGGCATCTTCTCCGTCTGGCTTCAGGCCGGCAACGTGGGCGGCGCGGCGCAGATCGCCGTCCTCTCGCTCACGCTGATCGTGGTGCTCGTGCTGGTGGAGAAGCTCTCCCGCCGCCGGTCCCGGGTCTTCCAGACGGCACGGCAGGTCCGGCCGATCGAGGGAGAGACGCTCTCCGGCGCGAAGGCCTGGACGGCGAGCGCGGCCTGCCTCTTCCCGGTCCTGCTGGGATTCGTCCTGCCGGTGGCGGTGATCTCCGGCCATGCCGCCGATGCCGACCAGTGGCTGGCGCCGGGACTGGGCCGGGCCTTCCTGCATACGGTGGTGACGGGCGGGCTCGCCGCCGTGATCTGCGTCGCGGGCGGTCTCTTCATGGTCTATGGCGTGCGCCTCACGGGGAAGCGGTTGCCGGTCCTGCTGATGCCCGTAACGGCGATCGGCTACGCGGCCCCGGGGGCGGTGCTGGGGATTGGAATCCTGATCCCGCTCGCGGCCTTCGACAACCGGATCGCCGACGGAATCCTCGCGCTGACGGGCTACGATCCGGGGCTCTTGCTCACCGGCACGGCCGCGGCGCTGGTCTTGGCCTATGTGGTCCGCTTCTTCGCCATCGCGCAGGGCACGTCGGACGCCGCGCTGGGCCGGGTGCCGCCGAGCCTGCCCATGGCGGCGCGGTCCCTTGGGCGGAGCGCCGGGGGCACGCTGCGCGCGGTCCACGTCCCGCTGGTGCGCGCCTCGGTCGGATCGGCCCTGCTGCTGGTCTTCGTGGACTGCGTGAAGGAACTGCCCGCCACGCTGGTCCTGCGTCCGTTCAACTACAACACGCTGGCGACGCGCGTCCACGAGAAGGCCTCGCTGGAGAATATCGCTGAGGCGGCGCCGGCGGCTCTCACCATCACCGCGGTCAGCCTGATCGCCGTCGCTCTTCTCGCCCGGGCGAACCGCTGAGGCGCTTGCCGCGCGCGAGAACGGCGTGCTAGACGGCGATGCGTGCCCCTATAGCTCAGCTGGTAGAGCAACTGATTTGTAATCAGTGGGTCGGGAGTTCGAGTCTCTCTGGGGGCACCAAAAAAATCAATAACTTGGGCGCAGATAGCCGGGCTTCCGAGTTACCCAGATTTTTTGGGGGTAACAGAGGGGTAACGGTATAGGCTCGCACTTGGTTTCGCTCGCGCAGCGTCGTCGCCACCGTACATTGTCGTGAAGGGATCAGACTTGAATCTCTCGGATAGGTATAAAGACCAAGCCCGTATGGTCGGTCGAATTCTGCTCGAACTCGCTGAGACGGGATCGAGCGCCGCAAGCTTCCGGCAGGCCAAATCGCAGCCAAGAGGGAGACGAAGCTCTTCCTTGACGCTTTTCTGTGGATGGCCCGAGAAGGACTAGTCTATTTCGAGTCTCAGCGGGGCCACGCAGCCTCCACGGGTGTTTGTCTAACCTCCCGGGGCCTTGCTGCTCTCGGACAGGCTATCGATTTCGGTGACGGCCAGATGTCGATCTCCGAAGCGGCAGTAGAGGCTCGAGAGAATCGCATCGACGCAACTCAGGCTGGTCAGCTGCTTGGCGAGATCGCCGGTGCACTTGCAAAGACGCTGGGAGGATAGCGTCCCATCCCGCCTATGGCGCCAGGCCATCCGCTACGCGATCTGAAAACCGGTCCATTGGTCTCGGTCTCAATCAACACCGGACCCTCAGGGGCATCCGTACGGGGCAGGCCGAGATCGGATGGGGTCGCCCTAATTTTCCCGTCTGGAACATGACCGCGTTGCTGCCCGCTCTCAGTGGGCCAGCCGCCGCTGCGCCAGCCGTTCGAGGCGCGCCAAGGTCTCGTGGTTTCCGGCCTCGTAGCTCAGGTTGAAGGCTAGCCCCCAAGCGTTCCGCTCGCCCTCGTCAGGCAGCCTTCCTAGGCACTCCAGAAGAACGAGATCGGGCATGTCCCCGAAGCCCCCGCCCCCCACCAGTCTCAACTGCGAGAGCGCTTCGCACAGGTCTCGGTCCCCGCGCGTAAGCGCCGCGACCTCGAGCTGCATCACCGCCCGGCCGAACGCGTCCTGTTCGCGGTAGATCGCCAAGATCTCAGCAGTTACCTCGTCATCGGTCATGTCGTCAGCTTTCATGCTTTGCCCTTTTCGGTAGAAGCGGTCGGGCATCGTTGCACGCGCCCAGCGACGGCCGACAAATCCGCCTAAGCTTCGGATCTCTCTAGCGCGACGATCCGCGCCTCAAGTTCTGTGGTCTCTAGGGTTCTACGGAACCCCTCCACGAGCGCCATGACGTGTGCACCCTCAGAGGGCGTCAGGTTCCCACTAGCGACTGCATCGAGCACTGCTCCGGCGGCCAGCGACGCGTCCCGTGAAGTTTGAATTGCTGGCAAATCGAACTCGACGGGCGCCTCTCGACGCGGTGGAACAATGCGTTCCAAGCAGAGCCTCATCGCTCTTGCGTCGCCATCCAAGGCCGCTTCTATCGCGCAGCGCGTGAGGGCCTCAGCCTCCCCGTCAAGCAGTTCGAGGGCGACGCGAGTAATCCGATGGCGAGAGCCCTTGGGGCGACCTGGATTGCCTGGCCCGAACCTACCATCTGCTCCTCGGCCCGTATCTTGGCCGTTCTTACGGCTCATGCACTCCCTCGCGCCTCTCTGAATGCACGCCCAATGCAGAGCAGATCATCTGTCGATAATGACCTCGGGAAGGTGCCTGCGTCCTTCGCTTCGCGGACGCGAGCCTCGAGATCGGGCGGCAGGTCAATTTCTATCGCCACCTCAGATTCTGGTCTTAAGCGTTCTAATGCGGAAAGGCGGCTGCTTAAACTAGGCATGCTTTCTCTTATACAGATGTTCATATTTGGATAGAGGTTTCTTCAGAAATTTTATTCAACGACTACGATTGAAAAGGTCTATTTGCGCTTTCGGCGCAGTTCTCCCCATGAGCAGGGCCAACAGGTCATGTCTTGCCGAGAGCAATAGTCTGGGTAGTTGCCATCATCCACCTTCCAGTTAAGCGCGTTGGGCTCTGATAGACGGCGTTCGAGTAAGTGGACTTGCAAGATCGACATTGGCGTGTCAGCCTAACTCACGACTTGAAGACTTGGTTTGTGGCACCGTTTGATTGCGCGAAAAATATGGATCATTGTAAGTGGATGGACCAGTGCGCAACCTTTGCTAACCAAGCGCCCACCGTCATGAACCGCGATATCGGTCTCACTCCCGACAACTTGGCCTACAACAAGACCGCGCGGACCAATGTCCGCGGCTCGGTCAAGCTCCTCGAGCCCGATCCAAGCCGCTCCTTCGTGCAGCTAAGCTTGTTCGCCGACGGGTTCCTTGGCAGTCGCAACGCGACATGAGCGAACTGGAAAGCCATGTTCTTGGCCCGTTTGAGATCCGTTTGATCGCCGAAGGGCAACTCGAAAAGCTTGGCGAGTTTGCCGCATCTTCTCGCCTTCAGGCTACCGACCCGAAGGGAGATACACCACTCCACCTTGCCGCGCGCATGGGAAACTTGGCCGTTTGCGATCTCTTCATTCGGTCGGGTGCCGACCCAAGCACACTGAACCACGACCGACAGACACCTGCGGATGTGGCATTTGCCGAAGGTCACGGTCTCGCCGCGAAGCTTCTCGCTTCGCTTGTCGGCAAGTTGGCGGAGACAGGAGCGGAGTGGGTCAACGAAGGCGCGGCTACATCTGATGTCGAGGCTGTCGCTGCCGGATCCGACGCAGTTCGAGAACACCGCTTCAGCGTGGACTCGGTGGCGGAACCAGCCGACACGACTGATGAACTCGATGACCTGCTGAATTTCGAGGCTGAGGCAGAGCCGAAGGAATACTTCGATCAACATCCGAGCGACACGGCATCAGGGACATTTGTAGCGCTTGTCACTCCGTCTCCGTTGGTTTCGGATTGCGAGGAAGGCGAATGGGGACTCGACCTTTCCCCCGCACCGATCGCCGGCGAGGGCATCGGCACCACCGGAGCTGCGGCCACCGATCAGGGTGAAGAGAATGATTTCTTGCAGGTCCGCAACCGCGGCCGACAATCGGTCAAACGAGCAGTCATCCAGATCGGTACGCGGGTATCGATCGACCCGGACCTCTGCTTCAGCTGGGCACAGGACATTCTGTCCAAAGGACATTGCTCCCTAGATGATATCGACAGCCTTGTCGCCCATTGCGAAGGGAATGGTGATCTTGTGGAACTACGCACCAATCTCCAGCGCAATCTAGAGGCAGCAGGCTTCAACTTCGATCAGATGCCGGGGCATGGTGCGGATTTTTGGGGCGCCGTTTCGGACATTTCGTGCGATGACCTCGTTGACGCGGTAGTGACGACACTTACTCGTCGGACGCATTTGCCCGGCACACAGCGTTTCCTCATGGACAAGTCAGACGAGCTGCAGCTGCTTGAGTCAATGATGCGGGCTAAGCAGGAACTCCATCTCGCTATCTTGGCCTCCGAGACTGGGGTTGAAATGATCCTTGATGAAATGGACCGCGTCCGGGACGGTTCGCGAGACCCCGACTCAGTCTCACTGCGAACCATCATTCCTTCGCGCCCGGGCAATAGAGAGACGTCCGAAGTACTGGCTGCGGCGGACGCCCTGAGGTCGTGGCACGCCGATGGCCGGGTGATGGACGGCAAACGACGAAGAGAAGCGCTCGCGGCGCTCGAGGCATTGGATCTCACCTTGGCATTTTACAAAGAGTTGGTCCGCAGACTGCAGCGGATCCCGGCGTGCCAAGCCGAAGCTAGTCAGCTGGAAGCCGAAATTTTGATCTCCGAAACTGCTACCGAGCACCTTATTCGCGAGCATCTGCCATACGTCCGGCGCTTTGCCTCTCGTAACGTGGAGGACGGCGAGCATCCAGAGGACGTGTTCCAAGTCTCATTCATGGGTCTGCAGCGCTCCACAAGGCGGTTTGATCCCGAGCGTGGTTATCGTTTCCTCAGTTATGCCACCTACTGGATGCGACAGGCCATCCAGCGATGGCGCGCCGATGAAGGCGCGGCCATTCGCATCCCAGTGCATCGGAACGAGAAGATTAATAGGCTTGATCGCGCCTTAGAGAGGCTGGACATTCGGATCGGTGGCGCCGTCTCCGACCACGAACTTTCCGAAGCGCTGGAGTGGACCATCGACGAGGTCAGACTGTTCCGCGGCATCCCTCGTGAAGCCGAATATCCCGCAAGCCTTGATGACTGGGACAAACTGCTGCCCGAGCCTTCAGAAGTTGAGGTCTTCGACCAAGAAGAAACAGAAAAGATTGTAGCAGATGCACTGGCTGAACTGCCTGAGCGTCAGGCTGATGTCATCCGGATGCGATTTGGAATCGGACGCGCTTCTGACATGACACTCGAAGAAATCGGACAGATCTACGGCGTGACCCGCGAGCGCATTCGTCAGATAGAAGCGAAGGGCCTTGAAAAACTTTGCAATCCCAGCCGCAAGCGTCGGCTCGAAGAGTTCTTGGGTTACGACAGTAGCCGCAGGTCAAAAGCTTCGCCTTCGACCACGCGAAAGAAGCAAAGCTCCGTGGAACCTAGAAAGAAACGTCAATCACTTATGTCGTGGTCCGAAAGTCGGGTTGATCGTCTCAGAGAACTCTGGGCAGCCGGTATGAGCGCAAGTGAAATTGTCCAGGAACTGGGCGGAACCAGCCGGAATGCAGTGATTGGCAAGCTGAACCGTCTCGGTCTAGCAGACTCCGACCGGGAGCAATGCCAATGACTGTGAGAAATGCTCCCCCGCATGCCGGTTCGATGCTCGAATCTTTACGTGGGCTTGGGTACGCGCCTCCCACCGCACTCGCCGATCTGATCGACAATTCCATCGCGGCAAATGCACGCGATATCGCCGTTCATCTTGAGTGGGCCGGCTCAGATAGCTGGGTAAGAATCGTCGATGACGGCGACGGCATGGATGACGCGGCTCTGGAGGCCGGCATGCGCCTTGGCGCTCGCGATCCGAGGGCTGAACGAGCAGCCACTGACCTTGGGCGCTTCGGGCTGGGCCTGAAGACGGCCAGCTTCTCTCAGGCTCGTCGCCTGACCGTCGCTAGTCGGAAGGAAGGTGGTCAGGTCGTCTGCTTGCGCTGGGACCTCGATCTCATCGGTCAGGAACCCGGCGCCGAATGGCCGCTCTTCGAGGGTCCAGCGCTGGGATCAGAGCATCTGCTCGGGCCGCTGGACCAAATGGATCACGGCACAGTTGTTCTCTGGGAAAAGCTGGACCGTATAGTAACCGATGGCTTCGCGGCCACCGACATGATCGAGCTCGCGGATCGCGTGGATTCGCATCTTTCGATGACCTTTCATCGGCTCCTCGATGGCCAACAGCCCAAGCTACGCTTGGCTCTCAATGGCCGAGGATTGAAGCCTTGGGACCCGTACCTCCTTGGTCATCCCGGCAAGGCGCTCGAAAGCCCCGAGTATCGGATCCTCCACACCACCGGTGTGACTGTGCAATGCCATGTCCTTCCGCACCGCGACATGCTCAAGCCTGCCGAACAAGAAACTGCGGCGGGGCCCGGAGGATGGACCCAGCAGGAGGGCTTTTATGTCTACCGCAACAGGCGTCTACTTCTCGCAGGTGGCTGGCTTGGCCTAGGCGATGGCGGCAAGCCATGGCCCCGCGATGAAGCACACAGACTCGCCCGTATTCGGCTCGATATACCGAACAGTGCGGATGCCGATTGGAAGATCAATGTCCTAAAATCGACAGCCAGCCCCCCGGTACGCCTTCGATCCCAGCTCCACCGTCTCGCAACAGAAACACGCGAAACGGCGCGGCGCGTCTTCGCCCATCGGGGCCACGTCACCCCGTCCTCAGGTACGCGTTCGAGCGCAATTGCCGAAGCTTGGCAAACGAGGCGCTCGGCACAAGGCACGTCATACCGGATCGCTCGTGACCATGACCTTGTTGCCTCGATCCTAGATCGCGCCGGTCCACTCAAAGCCGACATCCTCGCTCTCTTGCGGCTGATCGAAGAGACAGTTCCCGTGCAGCGCATCTGGTTGGATACAGCGGAAGACAAAGAGACGCCGAGAACCGGTTTCGCCGGAGCGGCGGACAACGAAGTCAGGGAAACCCTGTCCTCGATCTTTGAAGCACTGGTCAAATTCCGCGGGCTTAGCCCGACCGAGGCGCGCGAGCGGCTTGGCCGTTCGCCCCCATTCGATCGGCACCTCGATCTAGTTGCAGCGCTTGAAGCGGAAGAAACGGAATGACGATTTCAAACCAGAAAGCCTTCGATTCAATCCTTTCAATGGCTCAGAACATGCTCCGCCTCGCTGCGGAACGTGCTCAAAGCCCCGTCACGCCAGAAATGATCGAGAATGAGTTGACCAAGTTGTCGATCATGATGGAGGACGATTTCACCCTTGTTGATCGGGACGCGCTCGTCGATGAACTGATCCGCCGTTCAAGCCGCACCGTGGGCGCGAACGCCACCCTTTCGAGCGGCAAGGACCATGTCGCTTGGCTTGATGCGGAAAGGAAGAAGGGCTGGACCTATTGGCAGCGTTACTCTGAGTACATGGAAGCGCGCATCCCTTGGGCGGCCCTCGATGCCCTCGATGACGCTACTGACGAGGTTCTTTCACAGCTCGAGGACCCGTCTCGGGAAGGCGCTTGGGATCGTCGCGGACTGGTCGTGGGCCACGTTCAGTCGGGCAAGACAGGCAACTATACCGGACTGATCTGCAAGGCCGCTGACGCCGGCTACAAGATCATCATCGTGCTGGCTGGCCTCCACAACAACCTGAGAGCACAGACCCAGATCCGCCTGGACGAGGGGTTTCTCGGTTTTGCTACGATCGCGGATGCTGAGGAGCTCCCAGCAGTAGGCGTAGGACTGATCGACTCGGACATGTCAGTCCGTCCCAACGCCGCCACAAATCGGAGCGACAAGGGCGACTTCAATACAGCCGTCGCCGCGAAGATGAACATCAGCCCAGAACAGCGGCCGTGGTTATTTGTGGTCAAGAAGAACAAGACGGTGCTTGACCGGCTCCTTTACTGGATCCGCAACCGTGTGGCCAATCACGTCGACCCTGAAACTGGTCAGAAGCTCGTCACTAATCTGCCGCTGCTGGTGATCGACGACGAGTCGGACCACGGATCGGTCGACACTGGTGAGGATGTGGTGGACGAATTCGGCAATCCGGATCTCGAACATGAACCCAAGACGATCAATAGGTTAATTCGCTCTGTCCTCCTTCATTTCTCTCGGAAGGCCTATGTCGGTTACACGGCGACGCCCTTCGCGAACATTTTCATTCATGACCGCGGCGAGACGCAGGAACACGGACCAGATCTATTCCCGGCAGCCTTCATCACCAGCCTTGCGGCGCCATCGAATTATATCGGGCCAGGTCGCGTCTTTGGTTCGTCTTCAAGCACGGCGGAAGACCTGCCCCTAGTGCGCCCGCTGTCGGACGAAGAGTTTCAGCCGTGGATTCCGCCACGACACAAGAACGGCTACCGGCCGCGATGGCAGGGAGAGGATCGTGTGCCGGACTCGCTCGCAGAGGCGATCCGCTCCTTCGTTTATGCCTGTGCCGTGAGAAAGCTGCGCGGACAGGGCAGCAAACACTCCTCGATGCTCATTCACGTGACCCGCTTCACCTCGGTACAGAACGCTGTCGTCAACCAGGTCGCAGATTACGTGCGCGATCTGAAAGGCCGCTACACCCGCGGCATCGCGCTGGCGGACCTCGAAGCGTCCATGTGCACTGAGTATCAAGAGGTCTTTCTACCAGGAATGATGAGTATCCGTTCCTCCCTCGTCGAAGGTGAGACTCTCGAGGACTTCTCTTGGGCGGAAATTCGTGTCGTCCTGCCCGACGTACTGTCCGACATTCGCGTTCGCGAGATCAATGGCACTGCCAAGGATGCGCTCGACTACGCCGAAAACGATGGCACTGGTCTCAAGGTGATTGCCGTTGGCGGCGATAAGCTGGCGCGTGGCCTGACGCTCGAAGGTCTTTGCACAAGCTACTTCCTTCGAACCGCGCGCATGTATGACACTCTTATGCAAATGGGGCGATGGTTCGGCTATCGTGACGGCTACCTCGATGTCTGTCGCCTCTACACATCGCAGGAAATGGTGGAGTGGTTCGGCCACATCGCCGATGCCGCAGAAGAGTTGCGCCAAGAGTTCGACAACATGGTCGCGGCCGGCGCCACACCAAAACAGTTCGGTCTGCGGGTGAAATCGCATTCGGTGCTGACGGTCACCTCTCGGGCCAAGATGAGAAACGCTCGCGCGATGCAGCTGACCTATTCGGGCGACCTTCTGCAGACGATCGTCTTTCCCAACCGCAAGGAGGACGTCACGGCGAACTTCGAAGCTACAGATCGGTTCATCGACGCACTTGGTCCGTCGACGGATCTGAACGATCAGCATTTCCTTCCACAAGGTCAGAAGTGGAACGGTCACCTCTGGCGAGATGTACCAGCTCTTAGCGTCATCTCGTTCCTGAGGGAATACAGGACCCACCCCGCCAGCTTCCGGATCATGAGTCCCCTGATCGCGGACTTCATCGAGGAGATGAAAAAGGATCGTGAGCTAACAAACTGGACAGTCGCACTGATCGGGAAGGACAGCGGCCCGGATGACAAGCCTCGCACGGTAGGTGGTTGTTCGGTCAACATGCTCCAGCGCAAACGCACGACTGAACATGCGGATCGATACTCGATCAAGACCCTGATCTCGCCTCGCGATCAGGCCATCGATTTGACCGAGGCGGAATGGAAGGCTGCGCTCGATCTCAGTCAGAAAACCTGGCGTAACGACACGGATCGAAACGAAGGCAAGGAGCCTCCGTCCGAACCGAGAGGCCCACAAATCCGTCATGTACTCGGAGAAGGCGTCGCCGAAGCGGGCATTCCGCCTCGCCGCGAACGCGGCTTGCTCATGCTCTATCTGCTCGATCCCGAGGGTTCGGGGGTCAATGAACTGAAGAATGCCGATCCCGTTGTCGCTTGGGCAATCAGTTTTCCGTCAAGTACTTCCGAGAGAAGGGTCTCCAACTCGAGGTACATCGCCAACAGCGTACTTTGGGGAGGACTCAATGACTGGGTGGACTGAAGACGGGATAGCGCGCGCCTGGCGAGCGCTCGCAAGACAGGAAGCGGCGGAAGACTGGCGATTTGTGCATCTCACCAAGATGGGCGCCGTCTCGGTCGAGGCGGGGTGTCACTTCCCCCTCGGACGGGAGGCTTTGATCGTCTCCTTTCCTGGATCGTGGCCAGTGAACCCGGCAAGGCTTCCTGAAGGCAAGGGCTTCGACGTCTCCCGCATCGAGGGTCAGTCCGTATTCGTAGGTAAGACGGCGATTGCTCTCGTCAGGCGGTCAGAGGGCTCTCCCGACATCTTCGCCATCATGGCCGTTGATGTCTTGAGAACTCTGGAGACAGCGGCCAACAGTCGGGGCCGCGATGTCATGGGGACCTTCCTCGAACGGGTCAAGGAGTGGCAGGCTTTCATGTCCCGAACGCACCGCCCTCTTTCGTCCGATGCGCAGATCGGCCTGCTCGGCGAACTCTGGATGCTCAGCCTGCTCACGGACACCTCACTCGGAGCAGGTGCTCTCGACTGCTGGCAGGGACCGTTGCGGACTGCACAGGACTTCCACGTCCGGGGTGGCGCGATAGAGGTGAAGAGCACTGTCCGGACCGGCAGCTTCCTGGCGCGGATCAACAGCATTGAGCAACTGGATTGCGATAGGGCTCCCATCTTCCTTTGCGCCTACCGCTTTGAGGAAGATACGGACGGGATCTCGCTTGTCGATCTCGTGTCCGAACTCCGCGAGAGGTTTCGACTGGCTGGAGTTCAGCGCGGCTTCGAGGCATTGCTCATGGTGATGGGATACCTCGAAGAGCATGCACAGCTCTACAGCCGAACCCTGGCAATTAAGGATGCAAGGATATTCAGCTCGGACGGTGACATGCCACGCCTCATCCGTGCCTCCCTGCCAGCCGCTATCCGTTCCGCCGCCTATGTACTCGACCTCGATGCCCTAGAAGTCCCATCTATTGGGGTTCCGGAGCTGTTAAATGAATTTGGATTGGAATGACATGAACCTCGAAGAATTCCACCGAAACTTTCGTTCCGACCTGCAGACAGTCATTGCTGAGCGTGTGGAGGCTGGCGAAGGCCCATTTCCTTCGGATGAGCTCGTCTTTGCTGAAATGGTGATGGAGCATGTCGCAGAAACCGGTATCTGCCAGGCACCTACGGTCTGCCACTGGAGCGGCAAGGTCGGCAACGCAAGGCTTCGCATCACAGGCTACGCGCTAAGCTCCGATGAAACGGCTCTCGATCTGTTCGTGACCCACTATTTCGGAACCGAAGAACTGTCCGATCTCAGGGACTCAGACGCCGCTGGGACCGCAAGCGAGGGCATTCGATTTCTCTTTAGGGCGGCAAGCGGGAAACTCGACGCAAAGATCGATCCGGTACATCCGGTCCGGGACCTCGTCGCAACCATTCGATCTCGCTGGGGCGACATAGATCGTCTTCGTGTCTTCGTTATTACCGATGGCAAGACCAAGACCAAACGGTTCTCGAACAAAGAAGTTCATCAGAAAATGGTGCACGTCGAGGCCATGGATATTGAGAGGCTGTTCCGTCACACCGAGGGCAAGCCGCGAGACGAATTGGCCGTGAGTTTCGTACAATCGATCGGTCGGGCACTACCCTGCGTACACGTGCCAGACCCTGATGCAGATTACGAATACGCCCTTACCGCAATTCCAGGACAGCTCATCCGAGATCTCTATCTTCGCTTTGGCACGACTCTGCTAGAGGCCAACATCCGTACCTTTCTGGGAAACAAGCGTGCAGTCAATAAAGGCATCATCGAAACGCTGCGAAAGGAGCCTGAGCACTTTCTCGCCTTCAACAATGGCCTCGTGCTGGTCTGCGACCAAGCGGCCTTCGAGCGGACTGACGACGGCAATCTGGGCTTGTCCTTCCTGAAGGGGCTGCAGATCGTCAACGGCGGCCAGACGACCTCGACTATCTACTTCTCGTCCCGCGACGATCGCACCATCGATCTCAGCCACGTTATG
Organism: Histidinibacterium aquaticum; assembly: GCF_008710275.1. Classification (GTDB taxonomy): domain Bacteria; phylum Pseudomonadota; class Alphaproteobacteria; order Rhodobacterales; family Rhodobacteraceae; genus Oceanicola; species Oceanicola aquaticus. The sequence goes on along the minus strand of NZ_VYQE01000001.1, from coordinate 7,864 downwards.
GTTCCCGCGAAGATCATTATCCTCAAGGGTTCCGAGGACGAAGCTAGGGAAAGATTGATCAGCAACGTCTCCAGATATGCGAACAGTCAGAACGCAGTGAAGATGTCCGACCTGTCGGCGAACCGCCCGTTTCATCGAGAACTTGAGAAACTCGCGAACGAAACATGGTGCCCCGACGGCGCGACGAGATGGTTCTACGAGCGTGCAGCTGGCGCCTACAACGTCATGCTGCTGAGAGAAGGCAGCACACCAGCAAAGAGACGAAATCTGAAGGAGATCATACCGCCGAAACGGAAGCTGACCAAGAATGACATCGCCAAGTACCATGAAGCATGGCGTTGCAAGCCAAACCAAGTCGCAATGGCGGGTGAAAAGAACTTTGCGGCCTTCATGGCTGCTATCGACGACGATCCGACCATTGTGCCCAGTCCGCTCGATGTCCGCTGGTATCGTAGGATGATCGCCAAGGTGATTCTGTTCAAGGCAATCGAAAGTATGATCAAGACTAAGGAAGCCAAGGAGACATTCCGCCAAGGGTGGATAAATATTGCTACGTATGTCGTGTCGATAGTCGCGGACCGACTTGGTGATCGGCTCGATCTCGAGCAAATATGGCTGCGGCAAGGGATTTCCGTTGGTCTGCGGAATCTTCTGTGGGAGTGGGCAGTAATAGTTAACGATGAGTTCAATAGGATTGCTCCAGGCCAGCAGATTTCGGAGGTGGCGAAACGAGCAGACACTTGGACGAAAATGCGATCTGCTCAATTCCCCGCGCCACACGGTTCCATTCAAGAGTTGCGAGAAACAAGGCACATAGAGCATGCCTCAGGATGAAGCGAGAAACGACCGTTAGTCGCTAATGCCAAGTGGAGAACTGATCTTGCTTCGCAAATTAAGATCCGTGGTTCATCGATTTGCCTTCGGATCGGAAAACGACGCGGAACAGCTGATCACACGCGAAGAAACTCTTCTATCTAGTGAGACGGGTAGGAGAAAAGGGTCTACGCCCCTCTCGCAAGCTACTGATGCTCAACAAACACCTCAGCGTACCAAGGTGCGGAGCAGAGAGTCGGAAAACGAAGTGGTTCCGGAGTTTCTCCCAAACCTCGATTTCGAAGCGGAGGCAACGGCAGAGAGTTACTTTAAGGCCAATACGACGGAGGCGGCGCGAGGAGTATTCCAAGAGATAGACAGGGTCCGCTGGGACCACGCAGAAGCAGATTGGAGCCTTGAGGAATTCGACTTCGATCCGCCTGCGAAATTCGCTGTTCAGAGTATTTCGGGGAATTCCTCTGAGGGAGGACATTCGAAAGGAGCCGATGCAAACGAAACTAGCGCTAAGGTTGCCTTTGAGCGACTGCAAACCTTTGCGTTGAAAAGGCGCTGGCGTGCTGCAGCGTCAGCTCTGAGCAAGGCTTCGACGCACTCCGGAAGGCTCTCGAAGCGTGAGAGAGCTGCAATCGAGCATGTTCTGAACGTCGCCGACACCTTGGCTCTCCATCGAGGTGACTCCCAAGAACTTAGAAAATTTCTGGCCATGGCTCAGATGCCCAAAGATAGACCCGAGCCGGCTTGGGAGGAGAGCGTGGTCGAAACCGACGGTTCTACCGCGGCCAACGTCGCCAGCGAACTTGAGGCGCAGAGAGCAAAGCTGCCTGTCGAAGCAACACGGCCTACGCAGGAGGCGATCGGTTTCTCGGCCCTTGAGATCCGCAAGATTGCGGCAGGCCGCAACTGGTTATCACCCAAGTCATGTCGCGCGCTGGCAAGGATTGGAGAAGGCAACGTGAAGCTTGATCGATCAGAAAGTAATGCCTTGAATTATCTCCTTGAGCGTTGTTCTGCCTTGCCAGAACTGACAACACACGTGACCAACCTCCGGCATGCAATCGCAGACTAACTCATGCATGCCAATTAATCAGAGCTAACCTAGACAAGACAGCAGCAGTTCCGCGATCTGACGTGCCAGGAATGGCGGCACAGCGTTTCCTACCTGGACGTACTGCTGGGTCCGGTTGCCCATAAAAAGGTAGTCATCAGGGAATGTCTGAAGTCTTGCCGCTTCACGCAACGTCAGGCTGCGACACTGCAGAGGATCGGGATGGATGAAGTAATGGCCATCCTTCGAAATGTGACTCGTCACAGTGGTTGAAGCCTCATCGGCCAGCTGGACCCGGAACCGGTCATTGAATGCGCCACTGTGCCAGTTGCGATGATCCGGGCTTAGTACGAGCGGAAAATCGGCGGATTTCGGGCTGTAGCCGCGTACGGCCCCAAAAACGGAGGCGAAGAGGTAGCGGCGCAGATCAGCCGCCATATGTCCCCGCGTCTCGTGCTGTGCGATTGCCCGGAGTTCACCACGCTCCAGCCAATTTAGAAGTTCGTCGTCCGAATTGCCGTAGGTCTCAGGTAGTCGCGTTTCAGTCCGACGTCTCGGAGCCTCCGTCGCCATGCGCCGTGCTACCGAATTGAATGCCTCGCGGAGCGGTTCATTATCCTTCCCGGCATGAATTCGTGTCAGCAGGCGCGCAGCATCAACAACTGTATCGTGCCATTCAACTGCGCTGTCTGGCGCGCGGCTTATGCCGCTACGCAATGAAGGCACCGAGCCAATGACGTCGTCGACAGTTCGAGATGGCCTCGAAACGGCTATATCGACATCCGCCGCCTTTCGAGCCAGATCAGACCTGATCCCCACGATAATCACCCGGTGACGCCGCTGCGGAACTCCGAAGTCCTCGGCCCGCACGATGAAGTCAGAAGGTCGCGCAGCCTCCTTCAGGCTGGCCTTCCCATCGTCGACTCGGATGGCCCGCAGTTCGTACTTATGGCCATGGCCGGTCCCGAGCGATGAAAGATCGTCCATCAGCATCTCAAACACGAGACGGCTCTCGACCGTCGAGGAAAGCATACCCTTAACATTTTCCATCACGAAGGCTGCCGGCCGGAGCCGCTCGAGCACCCTGATGTACTCCCGAAACAGGTAGTGCCTTTCATCCTCCTCCGGCACATAGCCAACCTTGCCCCTCGACCGAGCCCGACCCACGAGGGAGTAGGCCTGACACGGCGGGCCGCCGATTAGTATCGTATCGTCGTATGCCGACTTCAGTTTTTCGATGGTGGCATCGATCGCTGTTGCTGCGGTCTCGGTGCCGAGCTCGAGACCGCGGGCCTCCTCGACAGCCAATCCCCAAGCAGAAGCGTCGATGTCCGACCAGTCCGGTTCAGCAGCATCTCCCGCATGGAAATCGATGAACTGTTTCGGCAAGCTGCCATGACGCGACCGATACTCGCGCAGAAACGCGCGCAGCATGAGGGTCCGCTGCGCCGATGCCTCCTTCTCGACCGAGATGCCGATCCGAAATGGCGCATGGGCATCCTCGACAAGGGACGCAAACCCTTCGCCAAGTCCGCCGGGGCCGGCGAAGAGATCAACGATGCCGAAAGTCGAAGGCAAATCAGGCTCCTGACGAACTTCATTCAATCGGTGTATACTCGGTTAAGGGACAAAAACCAGGACGCATGTGACAGATATCGTGGATCAGCAGACCCGCTCCCGAATGATGTCGAGGATCCGGGGAAAAAACACGAAGCCTGAGCTTGCGCTTAGGCGGGCGTTGCACGCGCGCGGTTTCCGCTTCCGGCTCCATTCCAAGAAAGTTTACGGGCGACCGGACCTTGTTCTGCCGAAGTATCGCGCCGCTGTCTTCGTACATGGCTGCTTCTGGCATCGCCACGAGGGCTGCCGCTTCGCTACGACCCCATCGACCCGCGAAGAGTTCTGGCGGAAGAAATTTCAGGCCAATGTCGCTCGGGACGAAGCGGTCCGCGAGAAGCTTCTGGAAGACTGTTGGCGCTTAGCCACTGTATGGGAGTGCACTCTCCGGAAACCGGATCAGGTAATGGCCACTGCCGACCTCCTTTCAGCGTGGCTGAGGTCGAACGAGCTTCAACTCCAGATCGGCGACAAGGACGGCTCCACCAATCCGTAAACTTTGATCGCAGACTTCGAGCGGTCGTCGAATGGGTATCTTCCGATACTCGGAGGGATATGCGTTCAGTTCTTAGCACTTGTCGCCGCCATGCGTCTCCGGACGTCTTGGCGCTTGCCCTGTTTGGTTTATCAATCACTTGAGCGTTTGCAGAGATGCTCTCTTAGATCCGCCAGACAAAATTGGCCGGCAGCTCGATGGAATTTGAAGCTGGAGCAGTTGCCGGACCGAATTGCCCTAGCAATAAAATACAAGGGCAACTCAGACCACCGCCGGCTAGCTCGCCCTCGCCGAACCAACGGTCAGCCTGCGCGCGTGATAGGCCCGCCAAGAGCACGGAAAAGCGCAAATAGCGTTCCGCGTGAAAGCTTCGTGAGTGACCTATACGGCGTCGCTTGATCCGCTCGTTAATGTCGAAAGTATGTGTTTATCGATCCGGCTTCGGATGTGCGAACGCCTCCGGGTTGCCCAGATGGTCAAGAGCTTCGTAGTCCTCGAACGCTTGTTGTACTCGGCTGCGCCAGTCGGCAACCCATGCCTCGTTTGCGCTTTTCTTGGTCGGTTTGGACAGCCGCTCATTCGGTTGTGGTACGAACGCAGAACAGGCCGGCGGTGTTACGCTCGAGGGCAGAGCGTAGAGGCCGCGACCCAGCTTGATCACTATGCCGGACTTCGCCAGCCTAGACAGGGCCTGGCGCAGGTTCGCGTAGCCAATCCTGTGCAGCCGATGTGACAGCTCCCGAGCAGTCGAAGGCCCATTCTCCAGCGCTGTAACAATCTCGGTAGCCGTATTTGTCACAATGACCTCGTGCTTACTCGCTTGACCTGCTCACTGGTGAGTGGTCGTTGTGACGGTCAGAAAGCGGGTTACTGGGCAGGGGATGAAACCCCGCCTCCCGCCCTGACTGCCGCGATCTTGCCTGCTCACCGGAGCCGGGCCGCCGCTTAGGTCAGACCTGCCTTTCCCTCGGCTTGGTCCGCTCCCCGATTTTCACCGCCAGAGGGTGGCAGTGGGCGCTTCGGGCGTGGGGAGACCGCCAGTGGCGGAATAGCTGCCCGTGCGATGTGCGCCGTTCCACGGTATCGCTCTACCTCAGAAGCCCCGCCTAACCCGTGAAAGACGACTGCTGAGGCCCCGGCCGCTTACCCGCGCCGGGGTCTAACCCTTTAACTTCGTGTGATTTCTTTCGAGATAAGATGCCACCGAAACGGCCCAGGCTGCCCGGTGTTCGGGGCATTCCGCCACTCGATGCGCAGGAGGTCTGCATTTGTCAGTTCGCGCGCGGCGCCGTGCAGCTCCACCGGCGTCACGACAGAACATTCGGTCAGCTCGGTGGGCTTCGCGTGATGGCCGCGCAGATCACGGAACACGCTCAGGAAGTCACGGGCCTCAAGGGACATGCGGGGACAGTTCACGGCGCGCCCCCGGCTTGCCGTTCGCCCTCGGCGGCGCTGGCCATAGCGCGGCGCTCTATGAAGGACAGCACGTCGGCCTCGCGCCAGTACCGCCTCCGCTGAATATAGATTGCTTGGGGGAAACCCAGAGTTGAATCCTGGGTCCAGCGCCACAAGCTCATATCGCTGACCCCGCCGAACAGATGCCGGACTTGATCAGCGGTTAGAAGCTTGCAGGCGTGGTGGGGTCGGTCATCGGGCATTGCCGTCTCCACTGTTGGGACGGCAAACCAATTCTCACGACGGCCAACGAAAAGCCAAAGATGTTTTCGGCAATAATTCGGTGTTACTTGCCGAGTGCCTTAATTTCTTGGCTGAGGCGGCCACCAAGCGCGAGCCGCCTGATCGTCTCGGCGTGTTCCGGATGCAGCCAAGCGGCTACGCAAAGCCAGCGAATCATTTCCGTCGCTTGGGCATGTTTACGTTCGAACCGCCTTAGCCGATCTCTGAGGCCGCGAACGGAAAGACGGAGGATCTTGGCCGCGTCTTCGACGGCGAGCTCGCGCGATTTGCCTTCGGCCAATTCGAACCAACAGACCAACCGCACGGAGTCTAAGTCTGCTTTGACGTTGACCGGGCGGCCCGCGCTCCTCCGTGTGTCTTCAAGAAAGTAAGAGATGGCCCAGCGCTCTCTAACCGAGAGGGGCGAACTAATATCGATCAGCGCAAGGCGCAACGGCTCAAGGTTTCCGGCCTCCGCAGCGCTGATTCTCGCCTCGCCATCATTGGTGGCGTATCTTAGGCCAAGGCGTTTCTCGGCCCATCGAACACGTTCCACCTTTTCAACCAGTCCGGCAAAGTGGCGAGCCCCGTCACCTGAGATCGCTTCCAAGATAGTCTGTCGCTGGTTCCGCTTCATTGCTTCACCTCCAACCCGACCACTTTCGCGGCGCCGCCGCCCTCGACAATCTCCGCCACTAGCCCGGCCCACGCTTCGAGGGCACGGCGCTTCTCCACGGCGAAATCGTGTCTTTGATATACACCGACGATGCCGCCGCCCGTGCCACTCACATGGTTCAACACCGCCTCGGTCGTGCGCACCGGGATGCCCAGCCGCGCCATGCCGGTCGCCGCCGTGCGCCGCAAGTCGTGGAAAGACCAGTGCAAAATCTCTACTGGCTCGCCCACCTCAGACGCGGCGAGTCGCTCCATTTCTACCGCGATCCGATCTCGAGCGCGGCTGTAACCTGATAACGGCGTTACGCCGGTAGTCGAGAATACCAGCCCGGACGCGTTGGCGATCCGTGGCGCCTCGGCCAGAACCTCGAGCGCGGCCGGCGACAGTGGCACTTCGTGGGCCCGGCGGTTCTTCGTCCTTTCGGCGGGAAGGTGCCAGAGGTCGCTGCGCAATTCGCCCTTGGTCATTCCGACTACCTCACCCAGCCGTTGGCCGGTAAGCAGGAGCAGCCGCGCCATCGGCCCGAAGGGTGGGCCGATACGCTCGCAAGCCCGCCAGAACCACCGCACTTCATCATGGCTCAGGACGCGCTCGCGCGGCCTTTCCCGTGCAACTGGCTTCGTGCCGGCTACGGGAGACGACTCGATCATGTCGCGCTCGAGCGCCCAAGCGAAGAGCCTTCCCAGATAAGCCCTTTGCCGGTTGGCGGTTGTGAGCTTGCCCGTCGCGGCGATCTCTTCCAGAAGGTCGAGCACGTCCCGCCGAGTGATCTCGCCTAGTTGTCGATGGCCAAATCGCGCCACCGCGTGCCGCTGTAGTTCTCGCGTGACATGCGCGCCGCTTTTCAACTTCGCGAGGTGTCTAGCGCTGTAGTCCTCAACAACCTTAGCGAAGGTCTCCGACGCCGCCGCTATCGCCCGTTTCTCGGCCTGCCCTGCGTTGTTCGGATCGGTGCCATCCTCGAGCCGCTGGAGCGCCTCGGTCGCCGCGGTGCGAGCATAGTCCAGCCCCATGACGGGCCATCGGCCGAGCGTCATCTTTTTCGGCTTGCCGGAATGCCGATACCTCAGGGCCCAGCTTTTTGCGCCACTCGGCTGAATGATGAGATAGAGCCCAGGAAGCGCAGGGTCGGGAACCTCTCGCCGCTTATCCGGGTCCGGCTTCATGTGTTCCACACCCTTCGCGGTGAACCTCTTCGACGCCATTCACACCCCCAACAATTGGTCCGGCGCCGCAATCAGTCGGTCGCACGGGGTAACAGAGGGGTAACAGATGAATGTTTTTCAGCGTTATCCCACGAGAGCCATTGATGGGCCAGAACGGCAGAGAAAAGCAAGATGGGTAAGCGCTTAGGTGCGAAACAATGCCTAACGCGCAAAATCAACAGATCACGCGGGCAACTGATTTGTAATCAGTGGGTCGGGAGTTCGAGTCTCTCTGGGGGCACCACGCCACGCACCGCTAGCCGACACGCCTGAGGAAGCGCTTGAGGCGCTCGTCCTGCGGGTTGTCGAGAAGC